>NZ_CANLAG010000004.1 GCF_947488715.1 uncultured Tateyamaria sp.
ATCGAGCCAAAGAGCTCAGGATCACGGTCGGCGAGGGACTGGCTGAAAAAACCGTCGGTGCGATGTGGGGCGTTCATAAACACTCTCCTTGGGATCGAGTCGGTGGCTGATTTGGGTGGTTTCCTATCGGAAACGGCAGCAATGGCAAAGGATGTAAAGCGACGAAACGGCAGTTTGCCGCGGCAATACTGGTAAGGGGTGAAAATATATGGTTCTTTTGACGTCGAACGTCCGCCATAGGAAACATGTATGCCGCTCAAGATCGCCTTTGCCGCCAGCCGCGCACCCGTGGCGCAAACGGCGCGGGCCGCCCTCATTGCCCGGTATGGCGACGTGCCCATGGTCGAGGCGGACATCATCGTAGCACTGGGCGGCGATGGGTTCATGTTGCAGACCCTGCATGGGACGCAAGGCCTGGCCGCGCCCGTTTATGGCATGAACCGTGGCACCATCGGCTTTCTGATGAACGAATACAGCGAAACGGGCCTCGAGGCGCGTCTGGAAGCCGCCGAAGAGGCGGACCTCAACCCCTTGTCCATGACGGCCTGGGACCGCGATGGGCGCGAACACCACGCCCTCGCGATCAACGAAGTGTCGTTGCTGCGCGCAGGCCCACAGGCGGCCAAACTGCGGATCACCGTCGATGGACGTCTGCGGATGGAGGAATTGGTCTGTGACGGCGCACTGGTGGCCACACCTGCCGGGTCCACGGCCTACAACTATTCCGCACACGGTCCGGTGTTGCCCATCGGGTCGGATGTGCTGGCCCTCACGGCGGTGGCCGCGTTCCGTCCGCGCCGCTGGCGTGGCGCGCTTTTGCCGAAAATTGCCAAGGTGCGATTTGACGTGCAGGAGCATGAAAAACGCCCCGTCATGGCCGAGGCGGATTCCCGTTCGATCCGCTATGTCACCTCGGTCGAGATCCAGTCCGATCCCACCGTGGAACACCGTATCCTCTTTGATCCCGGTCACGGGCTCGAAGAACGGCTGATTTCGGAACAGTTCAATTGACTTTGCGCGATGCGGTGCCGCGCAGCCTGTGCACCGATTGTGGCGTGTCGCGGATGGCGGACCCGTCTGCGTGCGGCACGGCCTGCCAGTTCATCAAACCTGACTACCCCGCGATGGAACGCGCCGTGCATGGGCGCGCACGGGGGCAGGGGGACGAGCAGTTCTTTGGCCCTTTTGAGGCGATGTACCGCGCCGCGCTGACCTCAGCGGCGCAGGGCGCACAGTGGACGGGCATCACCACCGCGCTGGCCGCGGACCTGTTGGCGCGGGGCAAGGTGGATGCGGTGCTGACCATGGTGCCGGATGCGCATGACCGCTGGAAACCGCAGCCTGCGTTGATCACCGAGGCCGCCGATATGGTGCGCGCGCGCGGGATGCGCATGGGCTATGCGCCCCTGCTGGCGCTGCTGGAGGACGCGCAGGCGGCGGGACACACGCGCCTTGCCGTAGTGGGCATCCCCTGTCAGGTCTATGCGCTGCGGAGGCTCGAGGCGTCGCTGGGGTTCGACCGGATTTACGTGATCGGCACGCCCTGTTCCGACAACACGACGACCGAGAATTTCCATACGTTCCTGTCGCTGCTGGACGAAGCACCGGACACGATCAGCTATCTGGAGTTCCGCGCCGACTACAAGGTCGAGCTGCGCTTTGACGATGGGCGCACGCGGCTGATCCCGTTTCTCAGCTTGCCGATCTCGGACCTGCCGGGGGATTTCTTTCCTCTGACGTGTCGAACGTGCGTGGATTACACCAACGCGCTGGCGGACATCACCGTGGGCTACATGGCGGGCGAGGGGGCGCAATGGCTGGTGGTGCGCAATGCGCGCGGGGCGGAAATGCTGGCGGGGCTGGGCGACCGGGTCGTGCTGTCCGCGCCGGGGTCGAAGGGCAAGCGGCACGCGGCGGTCAAGGGGTTCATCGCCAACACCGCGCGGGCCGCCGGTGGTCTGCCGCTGCGGCGGATGCCCGAGTGGGTGCGCCCCATTGTCAGCTGGCTGCAACCGCGCACCGGGCCGCGCGGCCTCGAATTTGCGCGCACACGGGTCGAGATGAAGGCGGCGGAGACCATCCTGCACCTGCGACAGGCCATGCCCGCTAAGATGAAGAATATGATCCCCGACCACGTCTGGCGCATCGCGGCACCCTATGACCTGACGCCGCAGGACGGCGAAACGCCGCCCCGCGATAAACCCTGAGACTAACCTTGCGGCGCCAAGTATGACCGCGCGATCTGCGCGGCCTGCGTCACATCCAGCACCGGCGGCAAAAGGGTCAGCGTGTCGCCGTCCCCGTCGAGCAGGTGCAGGAAGCTGCCGTGGGAATAGATCCAGCCATATTCCGGGTCCTGAAACAGCGGCTCGACCTCGACACTGAAGGCGTCATAGGCCACCTGTAGCGCATCCGTATCGCCGGTCAGCCCGATAAAATCCGGGTGGATCGCGGCCAGTGGCGCGCCCATCGTCTCGACCGTGTCCTGATCGGGCGCCACCGTGATCATCACCGGCGTCACCGCGATACCGTCAGTGGCCAGATCATCCACCACCTGCGCCATCAGCGGCAGGGCCGCCGAACAGATGTTGAGACAATTGGCATAGCCAAAGAACACCAGCTGCGCGCGCCCGTCCGGATCCGCCTGGGTCCGTGTCTGGCCGAACTGGTCAGTCAGGCTATAGGGCCCGCCGATCGCGACCGGAAACGGGCTTTGTGCGGCCGCGGGAATCGCGGCCAGACACAATAGGGCCATCAAACGCCGCATCGCTCAGAAATTCTCGGCGATGAACGTGGCGTCCTCTTCGAGGCCCAGACCCAGATAGCCTTCGGTCGCGATGATCTCCTTGATGCGGGGATCACGGCGGAACCACGGGCCTTTGCCCTTGGCCTCGGGATGTTCCTTGGCCCAATTCTTGGTCCACTTGTTGGCCTTGATCTTGTCGGCACCGGCCGCCTGGATCGTCTGCACCAGATAGACGTTATTGGCACCCAGTTCCGGGTCATCCAGCATCAGCCCATCCACCGTGACCTGCTGGCCGCAAAACGGGGCAAGTTCCACGGCGGCACCGGTGAACGCAGGCTGGCTGTTCTTCATCGGCAGGACCAGCACACCGTCGGCGGCACGCACCAGACCCAACTGCCGCTTGCCCGCGCCGCAATCATCGGGGCAATCGCCGGTGAGCGTGCACAGCACATCCACGACCTCGGCGTCAAACTTGGCAGGCACCTCGGCATAGAGGTTCCAACTGCGCGCCTCGGACCCTTCCGAGAAATCCTGCGCGGCGAGCGGGCTGGCCGCCAGGGCCAGAATGGCAATCAAATGCTTCATTTGTTCGGATCCGGAATAGAGAACGACGGCACGTTGCCGTAATCGTTGTGGTTCACATTGGTGATGTCCTGATCGGACACGACATCGGACACGACGAGATAGTTCAGCCCGTCCCGCTCATACAGCATGCCGTCCGCCTCGACCGTATGCGCGGCCAACCGCAACAGCGTGTCGCCGCCTGCGGCCTCTGCGTCATTGTCCACCTTGAGGATCGTATAAACCGTGCCGTCCTCGGCCAGCAGCCCCACGGGGATGCCGCCCGCGCTGCACCACAGTGCGCAGGTGTGGTGCGCCGACCCAACCACCGCATCCGGGCTGCCCATCACGCCGGAATAGTAGCACCAGGTGTCGATGATCTCGCCGGTGACCTGAACACGGGTGCCTTCGGCGGCATACCCCGTCACAGGCAAGGCGAGCGCGGCAAGTGCGCCCAGTAACAGTGATCGCATGTTTGTCTGTCCTTCATCTGGTGTCGTTACGTCAGCCTACCGCGCCTGTGCCACGGGTCAAATCACGCTTTGGGTTTTCGGCGAATTTGTGATCGCTTGGCCCGCGCGGGCCGCCGTGCTAGGTTGAACGCCAACCACAGGGGCATCCAACGCCCGGACAAGACAGGCATGACGGCACTCAGCAAATACGACCGGCTCGAAGCAACGGGCCTGTGGCGCGCCTCCTCCGAGGCGCAGCGCCGCGAAGTTGTGGTGTCCATCGGCGATGCCACACTGGTGATTTCCGACCTCAACGACCGCGCAATCACCCATTGGTCCCTGGCCGCTGTCGAACGCGGACAGGCGAGCACGGGCAAGGCCGTGTTCCACCCCGATGGCGATCCTGACGAGACGCTGGAACTTGGCCCCGACGAAGCGGAGATGATTGGTGCCATCGACACCCTGCGTCACGCGGTGGCCCGCGCGCGCCCCCATCCGGGCCGCCTGCGCTGGCTGGGCGTGGGACTGTCGTTGTCCGCTGTCGTGGCACTTGGCGTGTTGTGGCTGCCCGGCGCTCTGGTCGATCACGCCATGCGCGTTGTGCCACCGGTCAAACAGGCGGAAATCGGCGGCGCGCTGCTCGCCCGCATCGCGCGTGTCTCCGGCACCCCCTGCCGCACACCCGAAGCCACGGCGGCACTGACGGCACTCGCGGGACGAACCGGGGCCGCCCGCGTGATGATCCTGCCCGGTGGCGTCCGCGAGGCGCTGTCACTGCCCGGCGGGACGGTCCTGCTGAACCGCGCATTGGTCGAGGATTTCGAGGAACCGGACGTCGCCGCAGGCTACGTGCTGGTCGAAGAGGTGCGGTCCGCCGCCCATCCGCCCCTGCGCGGCTTGCTCGAACACGCCGGCACAAGGGCCGTCGCGACGCTGTTGACCACCGGGGCCCTGCCGCCGCAAACGCTCGACACCTATACCGAGGCGCAATTGTCCACGCTGGTGCCTGTGCTGTCGCCCGACATGATCCTGCCCGCCTTTGCCGCTGCAGAGGTGCGCAGCACACCCTACGCCCGCGCCCGCGATATCTCGGGCGAGGAAACGCTGGAATTGATCGAAGCGGACCCGATGGCGGGCAAACAGGGCGACCCGATCATGCCGGATCGCGATTGGCTGCAACTTCAGGCCATCTGCGAAAGCTGACGACAGCCCCCGCTTAGCGGACGAAGGCGTCCCCAAACCCGGCCGACCGGCTGCGCGCCAGCGCCCGGCCCAAATCAGCCTGCGCAAAGGGGCCAGCAACAACCACCTGATAGGTCTTGCCGCCGCGTGTCACCTTGCCGATGCGCGCGGGCAACCCGGCGCGGATGATGCGCTGTGCCGCGGCTTGTGCGTTCGCGGGCTGGCCAAAGGTGCCAACCTGAACATAACGTCCCTTGGTCACAGCTTTGGGCGCAGGCTTGGCAGCCACCTTGGGCTTGGCGCGCACGGGCGCTTTGACAACCGGGGCAGGGGCTGACCGCGTTGACACGGTGGGCTGGCGCGCCTTGGCCTTATTGCGCACGATCCGCTTGCCCAGCACACCGTCGCGCTGCACCAGCGTTACGGTGCCAAGCTCGCGCTGCTGGGTCGCCGTGTCCGTGTAGGGGTAAACCAGCGCCACCGTTGTGGTCACATCGCGCCCGGTTTCACGATCAATCAGGCGGCGTGGCACCGTGTTTGTCCAGATCAACCGCGTCCGGGCCACACCGGCCAGGGATTGCTCCGCACGGCGCGGGTTCAGGCGGTCATCTTCCCAAACCGGGCGATAGCCTTTGGGCACGCGGTAGGCATTGTCGGGCTGGCGCGCGTCAAACACCTGGCGCGGCACCACACGGGTCTGCGGACCCACTGTGCCGGATTGTGCAGATGTTACTGTGCGCGCCGGAACGCGGCGAATGGTCGGGGCTGCGGTTGCAACCCGTGGCGCAGGGGCTGTGACCCGAGGGGCCGGTGCCGTGCGGTTCGCCAATGGCTGCGGGCCGCAGCGCACGGGCGCAATCGCACCAGAGTTGATATAGCGCGAGCTCACAGGCGACGCGCCGGTGCAGGCCGGTTGCCGTGTCGGTACGGCTGCTGCCGTGCGTGGCGCGGGGGCTGTGCGCGGCGCAGTCACAACCTTACGCTGCGCGGGCGCTGCGGGCTGAACGACAACTGGTTTTGGTGCTGCACGTGGGGTCGCAACGGCCACTGTGGGTGCTGCAGGGCGACGCACTGTGACACGTGGCGCAGGCTTGGGGGCCGGTGGCTTGGCCACAGTCACGCGGCGCGGCGCGGGCGCAGGCGCTGGACGCGCGGCTGTGACGGTTGGCGATTTCGGTGCGGCGGTCGGGGCAGGGCGCGTCGCGGCGGGCGCTGCTGCACGCGGCGCAGGCGCCGGTGTGGCCGCAGGGGGGGCAACGGTGATCTGCTCGACATTGCGCGCGGTCTGCGCGGGCTGCGTGCGCACGGCGGCGGCCGCATTTGCACTCAGCGACGGCGACTGGCCGCACACCAACTGCCGTTGCCGATTGACCCGCGGCACCCATGTGACATTGCCGTCAATGCCCGCACGGATAAACACACACCCCTTGCTGTCCACATATTGCGACCCCTTGAAGGACGCAGGCGGAAACTCCGCCGGTGCCTGCGCATTGCGCAGGTTCTGGGCATGCAACGCACCAACGCCCATGGACGCGGCAATCACAGCAAGCGCGACAACTCTTGTAACTTTCATCATATCCCCCACAAGATATGGAAGAAACGATGCCCCAACTGCCTGCCAGAGTAAAGGCCGCGCCCGCTATTTGGTCCCAAACATGCGGTCTCCCGCATCACCAAGGCCCGGAACGATGTATCCAACCTCGTTCAAACGGTCATCCACTGCCGCTGTGACAATCGGAACATCCGGGTGCGCCTCCTGCATCCGGGCGATTCCCTCAGGTGCCGCCAGCAGACACAGGAACCGGATATTGGTGGCCCCGGCCTCTTTCAGCAGGTCAATCGCCGCCGCCGATGAATTGCCCGTGGCCAGCATAGGATCCACCGCAATCACCAACCGATCATCCAACCCCTCGGGTGCCTTGAAGTAATATTGCACCGGCTTCAGCGTCTCTTCGTCCCGGTAAAGACCGACAAACCCAACCCGCGCCGACGGGATCAGCTCCAGCACGCCGTCCAGCAACCCGTTGCCCGCCCGCAGGATCGAGATCAAGGCCAGCTTCTTGCCCGCCAGCGTCGGCGCATCCATCGCCTGCATGGGTGTCTCGATCCGCTTGGTTGTCATCGGCAAGCCGCGGGTGACCTCATAAGCCAACAACTGGCTGATCTCGCGCAGCAACTGCCGGAACACCGCTGTGGGCGTGTCGCGGTCGCGCATGATGGTCAGCTTGTGCTGTACCAAAGGATGATCGACGACGGTCAAATGGTCGGACATGGGGCAGCTCCTCTTTTGCCCTCCTTCTGCAACGCGCAGGCGCCGGGAACAATCCCCCCTTCCTTTCGCCGTAAAATACCTCGGGGTTTGGGGCAGCGCCCCAATGCGCGCCAGCGCAAAAACATCGCGCGCGCCGTCAGGCGCTCATTTTGCTGAAACGCCCAGGTGCCGCGCGACCAGATGGGCCACATCCGCAAACCCGATCAGACCCGGTGCTGCGGCCCCCTCCACCAGAACCGGCACCCGCTCGCGCGTATGATCCGTACCAACCCAAGTGGGGTCATTGCCATGATCTGCCGTCAGCACCAACAGATCGCCAGGCCGCAACCGCGCGCGCAGCCGCCCGATCTCCGCATCAAACCACTCCAGATGCCGGGCATAGCCCGCCACATCCCGCCGATGCCCATAGAGGCTGTCGAACTCCACGAAATTGGCGAATGTCAGACTGCCGTCCGCAGCCTCGTCCACCAGATCCGACAGATGCCCCATCAACACCCGGTCATCGCCCTTGCGCACCTCATCGAACCCCTGCATGGAAAAGATGTCGCCCACCTTGCCCACACCGTAAACCGCGCGCCCAGCGTCCTGCACCCAATTGGTCAGGATCGGCGCGGGCGGCATAATGGCAAAGTCGCGCCGGTTGGTCGTCCGCTCAAAAGCGCCGTCCGTGCCAACAAAAGGCCGCGCAATCACCCGACCAACCCGCATTTCATGCAGCATCGGCGCCACCGCCGCGCACAACTCCAACAAACGCTCCAACCCAAAGGTCTCTTCATGCGCCGCAATCTGAAACACGCTGTCTGCCGAGGTATAGCAAATCGGCTGCCCGGACTGCATGTGCGCGGCCCCGTGCCGCGCGATGATCTCTGTGCCCGACGCGTGGCAGTTGCCCAATATGCCCGCGACACCCGCCGCCTCACATACCGCCTGCACCACGGTCTCGGGAAAGGCGGGCGTTCTGTCCGGAAAATAGTGCCAGGCCCACGGCACCGGCAACCCGGCAAGCTCCCAATGCCCCGACGGCGTGTCCTTGCCCTGCGATGTCTCCGTGGCGGCACCTGCACGCGGCACCGCAACTGTCTCACCAGCGGCCAGCGCCATGGCATCAGACAGGCCTAGGTCCATCAGGGTCGGGACACGCAACGCGCCGCGCCGCCCCTCATCCGCATGGCCCGCCGCACAGGCGTCTATAATATGGCCCAACGTGTTTGCGCCTGTGTCCGGCACATCCCCGTTGAAATAGGCATGCGCATCTGGCGCACCGCCGATCCCCACGGAATCCATCACAACCAGAAACGCCCGGCCCATCAGCCAATCCGCTCGGCGATCAGGTCCGGCACCGGTGCCTGCGCCGTGCCCAGCGTGATCGCGGCGCGCACCGCGGCCTCGGCCCGGTCCGCATCGGCGGCACGCGCCGCATGCACCACGGCCAGCGCCTGACCCTTGGTCACACGCGCACCCAACCGGGCCACATCCGACAGGCCCACCGCCAGGTTCAACCGATCCCCCTCGACCTTGCGCCCACCGCCCAGATCGACAACGGCCAGACCCAGCGCCTCACCGTCAATGGCTGTGACATAGCTCGTACGTGGTGCTGCAATCTCGCGGATCACCGTCGCCTCGGGCAGGAACCGCGACCAGTTCTCGACAAACTGCACCGGGCCACCCATCGCGGCAACCATGGTGCCAAACCGCTCCGCCGCGCGCCCATCGGCAATCGCCGCAGCCACAGCATCTGCACCGGCCTGAACGTCCTTGGCCAAGCCACCATTGGCCAGCAGAACACCCCCCAACGCCACGGAAATCTCGACCAGCGGCCCCTTGGTCTGCCCGGTCAGCACCCGCATCACCTCGGCCACCTCCAGCGCATTGCCAAGGGCCGGGGCCAGCGGCTGGTTCATATCCGTGATCAGCGCCGTCGTCTTGCAGCCCGACGCATTGGCCGTCTTGACCAACGCATCCGCCAGCCCGCGCGCCGCCGCCATGTCCTTCATGAACGCGCCAGAGCCGACCTTGACGTCCAGCACCAGCCCCGCCAGCCCCGCCGCCAGCTTCTTGGACAGGATCGACGCCGTGATCAGATCCAGACTGTCCACCGTCGATGTGACATCCCGCACCGCATAGAGCCGCTTGTCCGCCGGGGCGATGTCCCCGGTTGCGCCCACAATGGCACAGCCCGCCCGCGCCACCACGTCGCGCAACCGCGCTTCGCTCAACTGTGTCGACAGACCGGGAATACAGTCCAGCTTGTCCAGCGTGCCGCCCGTGTGACCCAACCCGCGCCCCGAAATCATCGGCACATAGGCCCCGCAGGCGGCCAGCGCAGGCGCAAGGATCAGGCTCACGCAATCGCCCACGCCGCCCGTGGAATGCTTGTCCAACACCGGCCCCGGCAGGTCCCAATCCAGCACCTGCCCGGAATCGCGCATCGCAATGGTCAGCGCCACGCGGCCCACATCGCCCAATCCGTTCAGACAGACCGCCATGGCAAAGGCCCCGGCCTGCGCATCCGTCACCGTGCCATCCGCCAACCCGGTCGCAAACCAGCTCAACTCATCCCGGCTGGGCGTCTGGCGCTGGCGTAGCTTGGCAATGATCGTGCGCGCCTGGCTCATGTGTCTGTTTCCAGAAAGGCCTGGCTGAACGCACCGGGCAGCAATTCGCCCAAGGTGGTCCGCTGCTCCACGCCAGCCACCGTGGCCATGGTCACCGGAACATCGCCACCGCCAAACTCGGCCAGCTTCTGACGGCACCCGCCACAGGGTGTCACCGGCATCGGACTGCCCGCCACCACGTACACTTCCGCAATCTCGCGCTCACCTGCGGCCACCATGGCGGCAATCGCCCCCGCCTCGGCACAGGTGCCCTGCGGATAGGCGACGTTCTCGACATTGCAGCCCGCGAACACAGCGCCCGAGGTCGTGCGCAACGCGGCCCCAACCTGAAAGTTGGAATAGGGCGCGTGCGCATTCTCGCGCACGGCAATGGCGGCGGATTTCAAATCGGTCATCACGTCCTCTTTTGTCCCCGGCTCACCTGTCCAGGGTCCGCGTCGCAAACACACCCGGCAGCGACACCTCAAGCAGCTCCAAATCATCCGAAGGCTCTGCATAGCGCACCGCCATCCCCGGTGGAATAACAAAGGCGTCACCCGGCTCAAGGGGGAAAGGATCGCGGCCTTCCCCGTGCAGCACCATGCGCCCCTCCATCACAAAGGTGAAAAGGATATCGCTGTCATGGGCAGTCCATGCGGTCTCGCCCGCGCTGCGCCGCGCCACCTGCACACCCGCAACCCCGTCTGTGCCCGTGGCAATCCCGGTGTCCCGCCCCTCGAACCCGGCCATGCGAAATGGCTGCCAAACCGCCTCATCCACCCTGTGATGCACAAACGCCTGCCCCTGAAACCGCCGCGCGGGGTTCGCAGGCCCGTTGGGCAGTGCCATTTCGTGATCAATCGTTGTCACATGTTCCGCCGGCACACCGATCTCGATCACCTCGATATTGTCGCTGGCAAAAAGCACGCGATGCCGGATCTCGGGCGGCTGGATCACGCAACACCCCGCCTCCAAGCGAAACGGCTCCCCCTGATCCTCATAGACCAGATCAACCCAGCCCCGATAACAATAGATCAACTGAAACCCGACCGTATGGTAATGCACCATATCCGGCACCGGCCCGCCGTCGGGAATGCGGATATGACTGGCAATGATCGACCCGCCCAACCGGTCCGGGATCAGATCGCGGTAATACATCCCTGCCCGGCCAATCACCCATGGCGCCTGATCCGCCAGACGCCGCACGACAAAGGAATGTACCGTCTCCGGCATCACCATCGGCGGATGCAACACATCAATCTCGACCCGCGTGCCGTTGGGTGCGGTCAACACACGCGCCCCATCTGCAAACCCATCCGGATCGTCGGTCAAAATGCGCAACGTCCCGGGCGGCTCACTGGCCCCGGCCTCAATCCGCACCCGCAGCCCATGGCCTGAAAACACCGCCACCGACGGATCATCCGCAGGATAGATCATGTCCATCCGCATCCCCAACGTCTTGGTGAAAAACGGAATGTCATCCCGCAACTCCTGCGTCGGCAACCGTATCTCAGCGCGTATCTCGGCCATAGCTGCTCCCCTCATCTTGCCAAATAAACTTCGGGGGAATTGTAATGCAATGGGGGCTGGCCCCCTAAAACTTAGCGTGCGCGGAACGCGCGCCTTTGGATCACGTTTGCCCCCCGTGACCAAACGTCAATTGGCGCAGCCTGAAAAATAGTTTAACGCTAAACCAAATCCGCAGACCCAAGGGGAATCCATGTCCGATACACCGAACCTGCGCGAGGCCGCGCTCGCCTATCACGAATTCCCCAAACCCGGAAAACTCGAAATCCGCGCCACCAAACCCATGGCCAATGGCCGCGATCTGGCCCGCGCCTACTCCCCCGGCGTGGCCGAGGCCTGCCTTGAGATTAAGGACGACCCCGAAAACGCCGCCCGCTTCACCGCCCGTGGCAACCTCGTGGCGGTGGTCTCCAACGGCTCCGCCGTGCTGGGGCTGGGCAATATCGGCGCGCTCGCCTCCAAACCGGTGATGGAGGGCAAGGCCGTCCTCTTCAAGAAATTCGCCTCCATCGACTGTTTCGACATCGAGGTGAATGAAACTGACCCCGAAAAACTCGCCGACATCGTCTGCGCCCTCGAACCCACTTTCGGCGCAATAAACCTCGAGGACATCAAAGCCCCCGACTGCTTTGTCGTCGAAAAGCTCTGCCGCGAACGGATGAACATCCCCGTCTTCCACGACGACCAGCACGGCACCGCCATCGTGGTGGGGGCCGCGGCCAAGAACGCGCTGCACGTGGCCGGAAAATCCTTCGAGGATATCAAGATCGTCTCGACGGGCGGCGGTGCGGCGGGCATCGCCTGCCTCAACATGCTGCTCAAACTGGGGGTCAAACGCGAGAATGTCTGGCTCTGCGACATCCACGGGCTGGTCTACGAGGGGCGCGAGATCGACATGAACCCGGCCAAGGCCGCCTTTGCCCAAGCCAGCGACCACCGCACGCTGGACGATGTGATCGACGGGGCGGACCTCTTTCTTGGCCTCTCGGGGCCCGGTGTGCTCAGCGCCGAGAATGTCGGCAAAATGGCCAAACGTCCGATCATCTTTGCCCTCGCCAACCCCACGCCCGAAATCCTGCCCGATGACGCGCGCGCCGTGGCCCCTGACGCGATCATCGCCACAGGTCGCAGCGATTTTCCCAATCAGGTCAACAACGTGCTCTGTTTCCCCTTCATCTTCCGTGGTGCGCTGGATGTGGGGGCCACGACCATCAACGACGAAATGCAACTCGCCTGCATCGACGGCATCGCGGCCCTTGCCCGCGAAACCACCAGCGCCGAGGCCGCCGCCGCCTATCAAGGCGAACAGCTGACATTCGGGGCCGACTACTTGATCCCCAAACCCTTCGATCCGCGCCTTGTGGGCATCGTCAGCTCCGCCGTGGCACGGGCTGCGATGGAAACGGGCGTTGCCAAACGCCCCATCGCCGATCTCGACGCCTACAAGACCAAACTCGACGGCTCGGTCTTCAAATCCGCCCTCCTGATGCGCCCCGTCTTTGACGCCGCCCGCGTCACCTCGCGCCGCATCGTCTTTGCCGAGGGAGAGGACGAGCGCGTGCTGCGCGCGGCTCAGGCCATGGTCGAGGAAACCACCGAACGCCCGATCCTCATCGGCCGTCCCGACGTGATCAACGCCCGCATCGAACGCGCGGGCCTGACGATTAAACTGGGCGACACGGTCGATCTGGTGAACCCCGAAAACGACCCCCGCTACCGCGATTACTGGGGCACCTATCACGAGCTGATGTGCCGGCAGGGCGTCACCCCCGATCTGGCCCGCGCCATCATGCGCACCAACACCACCGCCATCGGCGCGGTCATGGTCCACAGGGAAGAGGCAGATAGCCTGATCTGCGGCACCTTTGGCGAATTTCGCTGGCACCTGAACTACATCAGTCAGGTGCTGGGCCGCGAAGGGCACCACCCCGTCGGCGCGCTGTCGATGATGATCCTCGAAGACGGCCCGCTCTTTATCACCGACACGCAGGTGCACCTGCACCCCACACCCGAGGAAATCGCCGAGATCGCCGTGGGGGCCGCGCGCCACGTGCGCCGTTTCGGGGTCGAACCCCAGATTGCCTTCTGTTCCCAAAGCCAATTTGGCAATCAGGGTGACGGCTCAGGCTGGCGTCTACGCGAGGCGCTGCGCATGCTCGACGCCGCCGGTCACGACTTTTGCTACGAGGGCGAGATGAACATCGACACCGCTCTGGACCCCGAATTGCGCGCGCGCCTCTTTCCGGGCAACCGCATGGCGGGTCCGGCCAATGTGCTGGTCTTTGCCCACGCCGACGCGGCGTCCGGCGTGCGCAACATCCTCAAGATGAAGGGCGGCGGCCTCGAAGTTGGCCCGATCCTCATGGGCATGGGCAACCGCGCCCACATCGTGTCGCCCTCGATCACGGCGCGCGGTCTGCTCAATATGTCAGCAGTCGCAGGCACGCCTGTGGCGCAATACGGCTGATTTCGGCGCATCTGTCCCCATGTCGCACCGGGCTGGGGGTGACATGGGGGCCATCGCGCCTATCTGGGTATGGACACGCCATTCACGGGGACCGCCACGATGAAACACGCCTTGCTGCTGCTTGCTCTTTTCACCCTCGGCGCCTGCGTCGACACCCTCAGCGAGACGCGCGGTACGTTCACGGATTCCGAGACGGGGCGCACCTATTCATCCGTCACCCGCGAGTTCCAGCGCGGCGACGGCTCCACCTACCGCCGCAAGACGATCCTCGTGGGCGGCGAGCGTGTCAGTTGCCGCGCGGGCGACCAGCGCGATTGCGAGCTGGCCCTCACCGATGCCTTCGTGCGCGACCGCACCAACTAGGGCCACGCCCCAATCTGCCACAGACCCGCTTTGCAGATTGCGTGACTGCGACTTTGCAAACTCAGGCCTGATTTCCAGTTTCATGCGTAGAAACGCAGGCTTTGCAAATATTTGCAGGCCAAAATCCCGCAGTTTTGCAAAATTCTGCGCCTTACCGCCGCAGTTCACGCAGCGCCCCCTTGCCGTGTGCCGTTGACCGGGCGTAACTCTGTCGCCCAAGGCTAGACGGAGGAGAATGCCATGGGATATCGCGCCGAATACGACAGCTGGAAGGCCGATCCCGAAGGCTGGTGGATGAAGGCGGCAGAGGCCATCGACTGGGTCGAGGCCCCCACGCAAGCGCTCTTTGACCGGGGCGATCACCTCTATGAATGGTTCTCGGACGCGCAGGTGAACACCTGCTGGAACGCCGTGGACCGCCACGTGCAGAACGGGCGCAGCGATCAGGTCGCGATCATCTACGACAGCCCGATCACCGGCGCGCAGTCGAAAACCACCTATGCCGAATTGCTGACCCAAGTCGCATCGCTCGCCGGTGCGCTGGCCGCCAAGGGGATCACGTCCGGCGACCGCGTCATCATCTACATGCCCATGGTGCCCGAGGCGCTTGTGGCGATGCTGGCCTGCGCGCGCCTCGGTGCCGTGCACTCGGTTGTCTTTGGCGGGTTCGCCGCCAACGAACTGGCGGTGCGCATCGACGACTGCACGCCATCGGCCATCATCGCCGCGTCCTGCGGTCTCGAACCGGGCCGCACCGTGGCTTACAAACCGCTCCTCGACGGGGCCATCGAGCTGGCCGACCATACGCCCGACTTCTGCGTGATCCTGCAACGCGAACAGGGCCCCTGCGACCTGACCGACCGCGATGTCGACTGGTACGCGTGCCAAGAAGGCACAACGCCTGCCGATTGCGTGCCCGTGCGCGGCGACCACCCCGCCTACATCCTCTATACCTCCGGCACCACCGGCGCACCCAAGGGCGTCGTGCGCCCCACCGCCGGGCACCTCGTGGCGCTCAACTGGACGATGAAGAACATCTACCAGATGGAACCGGGCGAGGTCTTCTGGGCCGCCTCCGACGTGGGCTGGGTCGTGGGCCATTCCTACATCTGCTACGCCCCCCTAATCCACGGCAACACCACCATCGTGTTCGAAGGCAAACCCATCGGCACCCCCGACGCAGGCACCTTCTGGCGCGTGATCGCCGAACATGACGTCAAATCGTTCTTTACCGCGCCCACCGCCATCCGCGCCGTGAAACGCGAGGATCCCAAAGGCATCGAACGCGCCAAATACGACCTGAGCGGCTTGCGCGCGCTGTATCTCGCCGGTGAACGCGCCGACCCCGACACCATCGAATGGGCACAGGACAGCCTCGGCGTGCCGGTCTATGACCACTGGTGGCAGACCGAAACCGGCTACACCATCGCGGGCAACCCCGCGGGCCTCGAGGCGCTGCCGGTCAAGATCGGCTCCCCCACCGTGCCAATGCCCGGCTATGACGTGCAAATCCTTGACGATGCGGGCCACCCGGTCGCGGCGGGCGAACTGGGTGCCATCGCGATCAAGCTGCCGCTGCCCCCCGGCACCCTGCCAACCCTGTGGAATGCGGGCGAACGGTTCAAATCCTCCTACCTCAACGCTTTCCCCGGCTACTACGAAACCGGGGATGCGGGCATGATGGACGAGGATGGATACCTCTACATCATGGCGCGCACCGATGACGTGATCAACGTGGCAGGCCACCGCCTGTCCACCGGTGCCATGGAAGAAGTCCTCGCCGGACACCCCGACGTCGCCGAATGTGCCGTTGTGGGCGTGTCGGACGCACTCAAGGGCCAGGCACCCGTCGGCCTTCTGTGCCTGACCACCGGCGTGAACCGCCCGCATGACGAAATCGTGGGCGAATGCGTCAAACGTGTCCGCGACCAGATCGGCCCGGTCGCCGCCTTCAAACAGGCCGTCGTGGTGGACCGCCTGCCCAAAACCCGCTCGGGCAAGATCCTGCGCGGCACGGTGGTCAAGATCGCCGACAACGAAGCCTTCAAGATGCCCGCCACCATCGACGACCCGGCGATCCTCGACGAGATCAAGGAAGCGCTGCAATCCATCGGCTACGCCAAGGGGGAGGCCTCTGCCTAGAACCGAAGCCCGAAGAAAATCACGGCCAATGGCACAGGCGACACCGCCAAAACCACGGTCAGCAGGGTCGCGAGCGGTGAGAATATGCCGCTCAGGCCCGCGACCATCATGATGCCGCCGCCACCCCCGATGATCGCGTTGCCAGGCGTGTTCACCGCGACCGCCAACGCGACATAGCGATACCGCAAGGCGAGGCGCAGAATCCGCTTTGACTGCCCGTCAAGCAACATCGCGACACGGTCATCCTGCGACAGCGGCGCGGCGCGTGCCACCAGATCCGCAGCACGCCGCATCCGCAACATCTGCAAGAGACGCTCCAGCACATGGATGGGCAGGAACCGACCCACGGTAAAGGCCAGCATCATCGCCGCGACCGTACAGACGTAGATAAGCGGCGCAATCGCCGCACCAAGCCCCGCCAGCAGGGCAATCCCTATCTCGGCACCCGGCACAAAAGGAATGGCAAGCAGCACGACATAGGCCACTACGCCGAACATGATGGCCCTGTGGACCTGCTGCTCGTTGCTGGGCCGGATCTGAAGGTCCAGCGCGTCTCGGATGATGTGCACACCCCAGGTGGCCAGCGCGATAACGCCGATCAGCAGCACAATTTTCAGGATCAGGCCGGGCCATGTCAGCCCTTTGGACGTCATGCGCGGCTCAGCCTGACACCGGTTCGGACGGGACGGCCTCACCCACAACCCGTTCCGCGATCTGATTGGTCCAGTACCAGCGCCGGGTGGTCCAGGTCACGTCAATCGACACCGTGTCCCCGGTGACCGTGCCGTACCATACGACCGTATGCGGGGCATCCGGGCAGATCGCCGTGGTGGTAAAGTGGATCACCCCGTCGACCTCTTTGGTTTGGTAGTCGGTCCAGCCAAAGTTGCAGTAGTCCTCGCAATCGACCGACATGAATGTGCCGTCGCGAAACAGGATATTGTCATCCAGCACTGACCCGCTGGCCGGGTCCTCGCCATAAATCTTGAACGTCCTGCCATCCAGCGCACCGGTTGCGGCCCAGTCTCCCTCGGGCACCGCCAGGTCCGGGATGTCCTGGTTCATGACCGACAGGGTGGCCGCCCCCGTGCCAAAGGTGGCGGCGGCAATCGCGGCGATCTGCAAGATCTGGGACATGAACGGCTCCGTTCGTCAAAAACTGAACTGTGGATCAAATGGTGTGGTACGCAAAACAATTGACACACGCGCCGCGCGAAATGGTGCAGCAGTGCGTGGGTCAGATACCTGCTTAGCCGAACCCGTGTGCCGCTTCAATCCCGGCGCTGATGGTCACATCTTCGGTCTGCGTCACAACCAGCCCATAGGGCCGACCAAACGCGCAGTACAAAAACCCCGAATAGTAGGCGACGTTGTGCATCGAGGTGAAAACACAGGCATCAACACCCTTGGCCTGCATATCCGCCCGCAAACGGGTCAGACGGTCTTTGTACTCTTGTGGTGCAAACGGCATGGTCTTGTCACCCTGATGGAAACGGTAATATTCCGGACGATCCATTTCTGGTTCCTTCATCATCATGCCGCAGCACGGTCCGAAGAAGACGACCTTCCTCGGCTGCACCACAGCAAAAAAAAATCCCGGCATTCAGGAAGGGAAAACGGGTGTGCATGTCACTGCTGGCGACGCCATCGCCGACCCGTGGGATCACATCGCGGAAAGAGGCCGGGCAAGGCAAGCATTTTTGGGAAAAAGCACCAATGACCGGACAAGGCACCGGGCCTTTTGACCTCGACCCGCGCAACACTCTGCAATCTGCACTTGGGCACGGCAAAACGCACGAGGCGCGCGTTTTCGTTTGTGTCAGCCAGACACAGGCAACACCGTGCAGCCGCTCGGCTGTCAGCGTGCCCGATTTGAATGAACGTGGCCTTACCCCGCCGCGCGCTGGTTCAAGTGGTTCAAACAACGCGACAAAATGAAAGGTCTGACCATCGCGTTACCACACCGCGCGCCCTGTCCCCGCGGGGACACCTCACACCGTCACTCGTCGTACAGCCGCTTTTCATCGTTGAACGTCAGCCGCGCGTCGATCTGCTCCAGCGTTTCGTCCACCTGCGAATGGGCCAGCAGCGCCTCGCCGTAAGTCGGCAGCCCCTCGGTTGGCGCGGCCTTGTCCGGGTGCCACAGGCCCGACCGGATCGCCGCCTTGCCGCAGTTGTAGAACGCCTCGCGCACTTGCACCACAATGGCAAAGTCCGGGACCCGCCCCTTGATCGCCATCCGCTCGCGCAACTCAAGGTCCCGCACCACCTGCGCCGTGCCACTGACCCGCACAACCTCGGTGCGGTTTGGCACCAGAAACATCAGCCCGATATGGCCTGTCTCAAGGATGTTCTTGAAACTGTCGAACCGGTGATTGCCCGGACGATCCGGAATGGCGAGCGTGTGGGGGTCGAGGATTTTGACAAAGCCCGCAGGGTCCCCCTTGGGGGAGACGTCGATGCGCCCACCCGCATCGATGGTCGACAGTGCCACATAAGGCGACCGTTCGATCCACGCGGCACACAGCGGGTCGATATGATCCAGGATCTTGCCCTGCTGCGCGGCCCGTTCACCGGGCAGGACCGCGCGGATCTCTGCCTCACTGGTGACGATGTCGGTCGGCGTGTAGGGCATGGATCACCTCAAAGTGTTTTGGCCAGTTTGCGCAGCTCGAATTTCTGGATCTTGCCCGTGGATGTCTTGGGCAACTCCTGGAACACCACCTGTTTGGGTGCCTTGAACCCGGCCAATGTCGCGCGGGCAAAGGCGATCAGGTCGGCCTCCGACGGGCTGGCACCGGGCTTCAGTTCGACAAAGGCGCATGGCACCTCGCCCCACTTGTCATCCGGCTTGGCCACCACGGCGGCCAGGTTCACGTCCTCATGCGCCATCAGAACGCCCTCGACCTCGACGCTCGAGATGTTCTCGCCGCCCGAGATGATGATGTCCTTGGCCCGGTCCGCGATCTGGATATACCCGTCGCCATGCTGGATCGCGATGTCGCCCGAATGGAAATACCCACCGGCAAAAGCCTCTTCGGTGGCCTCCGGGTTCTTGAGATACCCTTTCATCACCGAATTGCCCCGGATCATGATCTCGCCCTGGGCCGTAGCATCCATCGGCACCTGCACCATGTCCGCGTCCATGACCGTGATGTCCTCCATCATCGGAAAGGCGACGCCCTGCCGCGCCTTGATCGCGGCCTTTTCGTCCTGGGGCAGGTCGTCCCAGTCTTCGCCGCGCCAGACGCATTCGGTCACGTGGCCGTAGGTCTCGGTCAGCCCATAGACCTGCGTGACGTTGAACCCCAGCGTTTCGATCTTGCCCAGCGTGGCGGGGGCAGGGGGCGCGCCTGCGGTGAACACCTCGACCGTGTGGTCAAAGGCGCGGCGTTCATCGTCCGCTGCATTGACCAGCATGTTCAACACGATGGGCGCGCCGCCGAAATGCGTCACACCCTCGTCGGCAATCGCGTCATAGATCGGCTTGGCCGCGATGTCGCGGCAACACACCAGCGTGCCGCCCAGCACCGGCATCATCCACGTGTGGTTCCAGCCGTTGCAGTGAAACAGCGGCACAATCGCCATGAACACGGGATAAAGCTGCATCCGCCAGCTGATCACCGTGCCCATCGTCATCAGGTAAGCACCACGGTGGTGATGCACCACGCCCTTGGGCCGCCCCGTGGTGCCCGAGGTATAGGACAGCGCGAGGCTCTCCCACTCGTCCTCGGGCATGATCCAGTCAAAAGCCGGGTCGGCCTGTGCCAGCACATCCTCGTATTCATCATGCCGCCCGGTGGCGGGCCAGCCATGCGCGGCGTCGGCCACTTCGATGATCTGGGGGGCGGGGCCGTCCATCGCGGCCACCGCCGCCTCGGTTAGCTCGACAAATTGCGGATCGACCAGCACAACCTTGGCCCCGCCGTGCTCAAGGATATACGCCACCGTATCCACATCGAGCCGCGTGTTGATCGTGTTCAGAACTGCGCCACAGGCGGGAATGCCGAAATGCGCTTCGGCCTGCGCGGGCAGGTTGGGGATCAGCGTGGCAACCACATCGCCGGGGGCCACACCCATCGCAGCCATGGCCGAGGCCAGACGCGTGCAGCGGTCATGATATTCGGCATAAGTGACGCGGTGATCGCCATAGATCACGGCGGTGCGCTGCGCGAACACATGCGACGCGCGCCGCAAATGCGACAGCGGGGTCAGCGGCACATAATTCGCTCTTGTCTTGCCCAGACCGGTTTCATCTGCCATCCAACCCATTACGCGTCTCCCCTGTTTGGCGGCGCGATTGTTGCGCTGTTCGGCCGCGCGGCGCAAGACATGGAATGCTTGAGATGACCACGGCCCCTGACCGATCTTCTGACACACGGCCCGTGGCGGCGGCGGCCAGCATGGTGGGCGCCATGGCGATCATCGGTTTCATCGACATCTACGTGGCAATCCTCGCCCAGACGATTTCGGTCTGGCAGTTCTTTGCGGTGCGGCTGGTGCTGGCCCTGCCACTGATCCTCGGCGCGTCCTGGCTGGGCTGGGGGCGGGTGTGGCCGCGCCGCTTTGGCGCTGTCGCATTCCGCAGCATGCTGATCGCGCTGGGCATGACATTTTATTTCGGCGCGCTGGCTTTCATGCCCATTGCGATGGCGCTGGCAGGGCTGTTCACCGCGCCGATCTTTGTGCTGCTGTTCACCGCTTACGGGCTGCGACAGCGGATCGGGCCGTGGCGCATCCTCGCTGTGGCACTGGGTTTTCTGGGCATCCTTGTGGTGCTTGGCCCCTCGGGCGGCGCGCTGGGGTGGATCATCGTGCTGCCGGTCTGTGGCGGCGTGCTCTATGCCGCTGGCGTCGTGGCCACTCGCGCGCTCTGCGAAGGGGAAAGCACGCTGACCCTGCTCTTGGGGATATTCGTGGGCCAGACGGTGCTCAGCCTGTGTGCGCTGGCGCTGCTGGCCGCGACCGGGGTTGAGGTGGGCGCAGGCGGCATGGCCTTTCTGACCCGTGGCTGGGTCTGGCCGATCACAGATCTGTTGCCCTACCTCGTGTTGCAGGCCGTGGGATCGGTGCTGGGCGTTGGCCTGTTGAACCGCGCCTACCAGATCGGAGAGGCGAGCCACGTGACCGTGTTCGAATATTCCGTGATGGTGTTTGGCCCGTTTTTCGGCTGGTGGCTTTTGGGCCAACAGATCACCCCGGTGCAGGTCGTGGGCGTGGTCCTGATTGTGGTCGCCGGGCTGATCATCGCCGTGCGCAGCCAGCGCGGGGCCTGAGCCGCGTGGACCTCTGGACTTGGCGCCGCGCGCGGGTACTGTGGCGACCATGATCCTCAGCCCCGGCCGCTCATACGTCTTTGTTCACGCCCCCAAGACGGGTGGCACCGCGATGGCGCTGGCGCTCGAGGCGCGCGCGATGAAAGACGACATCATGCTGGGCGACACGCCCAAAGCGATCAAACGCCGCCGCCGGGTCAAGGACGCGCAGACGCGCGGGCGGCTTTGGAAACACTCGACCCTCGCCGATATCGACGGGCTGGTGCCCAGCCTCGACGGCCTCTTTGCCTTTACGCTTGTGCGCAACCCGTGGGACCGGATGGTCAGCTATTACCACTGGCTGCGCGCCCAGGACTTTGACCACCCGGCGGTCGCATTGGCCGGTCAGATGGATTTTGCCGACTTCGCCTGCGCCGCACAGATCATGGCCTCGATGCAGGCCAGCCCCGCGCGCCACTACATGACGGATGCCAACGGCCAGGAACGCTGCGATCTCTATATCCGGCTCGAAGCGGTCGACACAGATGCCGCTCCGCTGTGGGATCACCTGGGCTTTGTGCTGGATATGCCCCATGCCAACGCCTCTGAGCGCGATGCCGATCACCGGACATACTATACCGATGCCGCGCGCACAGCCGTCGCCGCCGCCTGCGCCGAGGACATCGAAAGATTCGGCTACAGATTTGACTGACCGGATTTGCGCGGCATTTTCCTAAAAACTGTTTCCAATTTTCGTTAAATCCCGTCGTTCGGTGAGAATTGCATGGTCGCCCCGCGACAGTGCCCGATTTCTGCCCAGATCATGGCCCGTCTCTGCCGCGGGAATCACTCCAATTGAGGACATCGAAACGCAAGCAGGTGCTGATCAACGCACCGTCACCATGGGGATGGATGAAATGTTTGGATGGACGACGAAAACCGCGACGCACCGCATGCCCGAGATGTCAGGTGCTTGTGACGGTGGCGTGATGCACACACGGGGCCTTTTGTCCGGCACGCGGCTGGCGACGGCGCTGGGATGGCGCCCCGTCGAGGCGCTGACCGCAGGTGATCTGGTCCTGACGTTTGATCATGGGTTGCAGCCCCTCGTCGAAGTGCGGCGCGACACGTTCTGGGTCGCAGAGATGATGGCCCCCGCGACCTTTGCGTCGATCATGGTGCCGGCGGGTGCCTTGGGCAACGGTCAGCCCCTCGAGCTGCTGCCGGATCAAGGGGTTCTGGTCGAGACCGAGGCGGCCTGCGACGCCCATGGTGATCCCTTTGCCGTGGTCCCCGCCGCTGCACTGGTTGGATTTCGCGGCATCGAACGTGTGGCCCCGCGCGCCCAGGTCGAGGTGATCACCCTGGTGTTTGCCGATGATCAGGTCGCCTACGCCGAGGGTGGCGGTTTGGTCCACTGCCCACGGGCGACGATGTCGCTGGCGCAACTGGGCCAGACGGGCAACGACTATGACGTGATCCCGGCGCGGGATGCGGCCTTTTTGGTGGAGTGTATGGCGGCCGAGGATCGCCTGACCGCCGCCGCCTGAATTCGAATTGGCGCGCGCCTGCATTGGCGTGTGCCTCACCTTCTCTGCACCCGGTCATGCGGTGTTCCGGCCGCTCCGCCCCCAACATCGGAGCGGTGACCGGGTGCAGGGGCTTGACCATGGCTGCAGGGTCAGAGCATCTGACGTAACCTGAAGTTGATGATTGACACGACTCAATCCGCGCGACAGCTTTTTCACATAATTTGAAGAAAGCTATTTCGCATGTTGTTAGATGCACGTCCCGACAGGATGGATTTCCGTGACCGCGAGTACCGCGCGCGCCTGGTGTCGCAACCCGCGCAGTACCCGTCGAACCGGGAAATGCACAGGTTTTTCCGCCAATATGCCGATGGTGAGATGATCCTTGATCAGGGGTCCGAAGGGGCCTGTACCGGATACGGCCTGGCGGCGGTGGTCAATTACCTCAATTGGATCAAGTGGTTAAAAGGGCATCACGACGCGGGCCTTGATCTGGCGGCCGAGAACCTGCCGAACCGTCCGGCCTGTGTCAGCGCGTGGATGCTCTATTCTGTGGCCCAGCTCTATGATGAGTGGGAGGGCGAGGATTATTCCGGGTCCAGTTGCCGGGGCGCGATGAAGGGCTGGCACAAACATGGCGTGTGCAGCGACGCGCTGTGGGCCACGTCCACGGCCAATGCGGTGCCGAATGCCGAGTGGTTGCGCGATGCGGCGTCCAACCCGCTGGGCGCGTATTACCGGGTCAACGCCATGTCGATCACCGACATGCAATCGGCCATCTACGAGGTCGGCGCGATCTATTGCTCGGCCAAGGTGCACGCGGGCTGGAACTTCGACACCATGACCGCAACACCTGAGACGCAGAATTTCGACTATGCGGACCCGGATGGTGGGGCCGCGCGGCGGATGTCGCTGCCGGTGATGCCGGTGTCCGGGGATCGGACCGGCGGGCACGCGTTCTGCATTGTCGGCTATACCGATCAGGGGTTCATCGTCCAGAACTCGTGGGGGGGCGCTTGGGCCAAGAGCTGGGGGGCGGCCCAGACACCCATCGCGAATGCGGTGGGCGGCTTTGCCCTGATGACCTACGAGGATTGGGTGATCAACGGGCATGACGCCTGGGTTGCGGCGCTGGCCGCCCCTGTACGGGTGTCGAACCTGGATCAGGTGACGCCCGCCCGGTCGCGCCACAGCCTGTTGGAAAAGATGTCGCTGACCGGTGCGCAGCGCAAGCTGGAGCTGGGCATCGACCCCGACGCGCCGCGCCCCTGGAGCGAACAAAAGGCCTATGAACATTCGATCGTGATGGGCAACAACGGCAAGCTGGTGCGCCGCCGTGTCGACATGAAGGACGGCCCGACCGAGCTGCGCACCACCATCGGCGGCATCCTCGAGGCCAGCGCGGGCCGCGACGTTGTGATCTATGCCCATGGCGGGCTGAATTCCGAAGAGGTTGCGATCAAGCGCGCGCAGGTGCTGGGGCCGTGGTTCGAGGCCAACAACATCACGCCCATCTTTGTCATCTGGCGCACCGGTTTCATCGAGGCGGTGGCCAACATCGGCGAGGACATGCTGGACCAGTACCGCGCCGAACAGGAGCGGATCGAACGCACCGGGCTGGTCAACATCGCCGCCGCCGCACGGCGCAAACTGAACAAGAGCTTTGACATCGCCTTTGAGGCCATCGCCGAAAAGGTGCTGGGCAAGGCGGTGTGGTCACAGATCAAGCAAAACGCCGAGGCCGCCTGTCAGGTCAACAGCGCCGAGGGCATCACCGGCGGGATGCGCATTCTAGCCAACGTGATCCGCGACGTGCAGAAAAAGGTCGACAACCCGGTGCGCATTCACCTGCTGGGCCATTCGGCGGGCGCCATCATTCTGGGCCATTTCGCGCAGGATCTGGCGCGGTTTTCGCCCATCGGGTCGCTGGGGTTGCTGGCTCCGGCCTGCACGCTGTCCTTTGCCAACCGCATGTTCAAACCGCTGGTCGAAACGGGGTCGCTGCCGCGTGACAAGTTCTATGTGGTAAACCTCAGCCGCAGCAACGAGCGCGCGGACCGGGTGGGTCTTTATCACAAATCGCTGCTCTATCTTGTCAGTCGCGCCCTCGAAAGCCCCCGGAAGTCACCGCTTTTGGGGCTGGACGACAGTTGGATCCTCCCCTCCGAAGTGGCGGAGGGAGAGGACACATACCCCAAGATCGACAAGGCGGTGCTGGATGACCCGGCGGCCCACGCGCGACAGATCTTTGACGAGTTGCAGTATTTCTACGCGCTGGCCGGCAAGAAAGACGCCTCGACGATCTCTGAGGTGCAAAAGACCAAGTTGCGCGGTGTGCAGGACATATTGCAGTGGCGCGCGTTCAAGGCGCGGTCGGAATTTCCCTACCGCATCGTGCAGGCCCCGCAGGTCAAAGTCCGCGAGGCCACCAATGACGACGGTTTCCTGCCCACGGCCCATGGCACCGTCGACAACGATCTGACGGTTATGAACTGGGCCATTTTCCACATCGCGGGTGCCACGCCACACCCGATCAAGGACCTGAGTGGGGTCTGACCATTTTCAAACGCGAGGTGCCGTTATGGACACGCCAAATGACTATTTGAACCATTTGAAATCCCTGCTGAGCGCCGACGAGCTGGCGCAACTGTTGGACGATCCGGGGGCTTTTGGCGGGGACGCCGTCGAGGGTGTCGCCGTACCAGAGCCGGAAATGCGTATGGGTGCTGCGCCGATGCGCGGGCCAATTGGGGGTGGGCCGATTGGTGGCGGGCGCGCCATTATGCCGCCCACAGCCATCCGCGACACGATCCAGAAGTTCGAGGCGGGCGAGACGCTGACCTTTGACGATGTGCTACAGGTCGAGGCGCTTATCCTGCCGCTCAAGCGGCCGGCCGTTCTGGTGCAGGACAACGACTACCGGGTGGTGCATGATGCCTGGCTGCATCTCAACGATGCGGCGGGTCCGGCGCGGCGGCATATCCTGAATGCCTTGCCCGCCGTGGGGCGCATCAACGTGCCCAGCAACGCGGCCATTCCCTATGCGGGGACTGGTTTTGTGGTCGGGCAGGGGCTGTTGATGACCAACCGCCATGTGGCCGAGCTTTTTGCTGATGGGCTGGGCCAGTCGGATGTGGCGCTCAAGCCCGGCGCGTCGGTCAACATTGATTTTCTGGCCGAACACGGGTCGGGTGCTGTGCAGCGACTGCAGGTGGTGAGTGTGCGCATGATCCACCCGTTCTGGGACATGGCGCTGCTCGAGGTTGAGGGGCTGGCCAGCGACGCCACTGTGCTGGAGCTGTCGCAGGCCGATCCGTCGTCGCTGCGCAACCGCGAGGTGGCGGTGATGGGCTATCCCGCCTTTGACCCACGCAACGACCGCGAGGTGCAGCACCGCCTGTTCAACCGCATTTACAACGTCAAACGGATGCAGCCGGGGCTTTATACCAACCGCGCGAATGTGCGCAGTTTCGGCAATGTCGTCGGGGCCGTGGGGCATGATGCGTCGACGCTGGGCGGCAATTCCGGCAGCGCGGTTGTCGATCTTGAGACAGGGCTTGTGGTGGGTCTGCATTTTGCCGGGCTCGAGGGGAAATCGAACTTTGCCGTGCCCACATCCGCGCTGGCGCGGGACCGGCATGTGACGCGGGCGGGCGTGTGCTTTGCCGGGGCGCGTCCCCGGCCGGGGCCAAGCCCATGGCGCGCGCACTGGGCCGCCATCGAACCCGATGCGCCCGAGGACACGTCCCACGATCACCAGACGCCGGATGCAGGCGCGGATGCCGGGGCAACCAATGGCGTGCAGGTGGTGTCGACCGGGCCCAACACGATGACGATCAATGTGCCGGTCACTCTGAGCGTCGGATTTGACGGAACCGGTGTGCAAGTCGCCGCAGGCACGGGCGGCGGCGGTGCGGCGGCCACACCCGCAGCGGATGCCACCGAACGCGCGGTCGAGCCCGCGCACGACCCCGACTACAGCACGCGGACAGGCTATGATCCGATGTTCCTCGGCGTGCCGGTCCCGATGCCCGAGGCGCTGAACACCGGCGATCTGTCGGTGCAGGCGTCGGGCGAGACGGTGCTGCACTACCACAACTTCTCGCTGGTGATGAACGCCAAGCGCCGTCTGGCGCAGATCACGGCGGCCAATGTGGATGCCAGTGACGCCGCCAAAGAGCCGGAGCCAGGCTTTGTCTACACCCGCACGTCGCTGAACGGTTTCACCCGCAAACATGACCGGGAAAAGTGGTTTCTCGATCCGCGCATCCCCGCGCGCGACCAGTTGCCGGACGTCTTTTACAACCGCGACCGCACCGCCTTTGACAAAGGGCACATGGTGCGCCGCGAGGCCGTGGCCTTTGGCAGCAGCTTTGGTGATGTGCAGATGGCCAATGGCGACACGTTCCATTCCACGAACTGTGCGCCGCAGGTCAAAGGGTTCAACCGCTCCAATCTGCGCGGCATCTGGGGCAAGCTCGAGAATGACGTGCTGGATGCCGCCGAAGACGAACGCTGCGTTGTGTTCAGCGGCCCGGTCTTTGACGAAACGGACCCGGAATTTCATGGCCGTGATCTGGATGGCGACACCGTGGTGCAAATCCCCCAGCGCTTTTGGAAGATGATCATCACCTGGGACGGGGTTGGCCTGCGCACGCACGCCTACCTGCTGGAACAGGATCTGGACGACGTGCAGTTCGAATTTGCACGCGCGGGCGACTGGGTCGATCACGAGGTCGACCCCCGCGCGCTCGAAGACCTGCTGGGCACGGTTCGTTTTCCGCACCTGGCGGATGAGGGCAACGAAAAGATGTCCCCGCAGGAATGGTCCGACCTCGTGCAGGACGAGGACACCACCGATCAGGAAATCCTCGACGTGTCGCTGATCATGCCGGGCGAGGGGGGCTTTGACTTTCGCATCGTGCCCAACCCCGACTTTGTCGACATGTCCGGCGATGCACCCGGCACGGAAAACGCGATGGCGGTGGGCAATGATCTGGCCCGCTCACGGCGCGCGACCAAGTTCGACTTGCGCAAGACCTTTGGCAATGCGCCGGTGCTGGTGTCGGAAATGGACAGTTGGGGGCAGTTCCCCATCCTCATCGACGAAATCGTGGATCACCTGAACAAGGGGTACAACGTCTATTCCGTGGGCGCGGCGGGGGACACCGCGAAAAACATGGTGCGCGGACCGATCCAGGATCGGGGTCAGGAATACATGCTGGCGCTCGACAAACAGCGGGACGAGGTACAGGGCTTTGTCTTTTCGGCGGCGGGCAATGACATCATCGGCGAAGACCCGGACACCGGGCGCGCGGCGCTGTTTGACCTGATCCTGCCGTTCAACGGTGACGCGGGGGACGTGGATGGCCATATCAACCACGCGCTTTTGCGGGAAAAGCTGAACATGCTGCGCGACATGTACACAGAGGTCATCGGCAAGATCCGCGCGGATGCTGATTTCAAGCAACTGCCGATCTTTGTGCACGGCTATGACTATCCGTTCCCCTATCCCTGGATCGGGGACAAACGCAATCCGGTCCACGCGGCCAAGGACAAGTGGCTGGGCACACCGTTTACGGCGCGCGACATCCACGACAAGACGCTGCGGCGCGAGATCATCAAGGTGTTCATCGACGATCTCTACGACATGCTGAACGGTCTGGCGGGCGATCCGCAAACCAGTCAGGTCTGGGTGGTGGATTGCCGGGGGGCGATGCCGCATGTGTCGGACTGGATCGACGAGATCCACGGCACATCGCGCGGCTTTGCCAAGGTCACGGCCAAGTTCCGCGAACGCCTGCTTGAGGCGGGTGTGCCGCCGAAATAGGGGCGCATGGTGCGTTGTGGGTGTAGGGTGCGCGGTTCCCGCGCACCTCTGGGTCAGGGCAAGGTGCGCGTTGAACGCGCACCAGCGATTTGGGAAGGTGCGCGATGAACGCGCACCTTGCGGGCCTTAGGCCGCCGCTGATGCCTCGGGGCCAAAGCGGCCATAGAACGTCTGGTTCTTGTCGGCCATCTCGCGCAGCAGGGCGGGGCATTTGAACCGTTCGCCGTAGGTCGCCTCCAACTGGTCGCAGCGTTCCGCCGCATAGGGCGCGCCGATGATGTCCAGCCAGCTGAACGGACCGCCCGACCACGGGGCAAAGCCCCAGCCTAGGATCGCGCCCACGTCGCCTTCGCGGATGTCCATCAGCACACCCTCTTCGAGCGCACGCACAGCCTCAAGCACCTGGCTGAACAACAGGCGGTGCTGCACTTCGGTCACCTCGGGCTGGTCGTCCATCGCCGGGTACTTGTCGTTCAGACCGTCCCAGAGGCCCACGCGCTTGCCCTTGTCGTCATAGGCATAGAACCCCGCGTTGGCCTTGCGGCCCAAACGCCCCTCGGCTTCGAGCCAAAAGATCAGATCATCCGCGCCCGACTTGGGATAGGCGTCGCCCATCGCGGCCATGGTCGCACGCGCGATCTTGGCACCCAGATCGATGGCCGTCTCGTCGGTCAGTTGCAGCGGACCCAGTGGCATGCCCACCAGCTTGGCCGCGTTCTCGATCAGCGCAGGCTCGATGCCCTCGGTCACCATCCGCGCGCCTTCGTTGACGTAAGGAATGATGCAGCGGTTGGCATAGAAGAACCGCGCGTCGTTGACCACGATGGGCGTCTTGCGGATCTGACGCACGTAGTCCAGCGCCTTAGCCACCGCACGGTCGCCGGTGTTGGCACCCTTGATGATTTCGACCAGCGCCATCTTTTCGACCGGCGAAAAGAAGTGGATGCCGATGAACTGATCCTGATTGCCCGACGCCTTGGCCAGCTCCGAGATCGGCAGGGTCGAGGTGTTGGAGGCAAAGATGCAGGTGTCGGGGATGATCGCCTCGACCTTTGCGGTGATCTCGGCCTTGACGGCTGGGTCCTCGAACACCGCCTCGATGATCAGGTCACAGCCCGCCAGCGCCTGCAGATCGGATGTCGCGTTGATCCGCGCCAGCAGGGCGTCGCCCTTTTCCTGCGTGGTCTTGCGGCGCTTGATCCCGCCTTCGACGTATTTCGCGGCATAGGCTTTGCCCTTGTCGGCGGCCTCTTGGTCGCGGTCGATCAGCACGACGTCGATGCCCGCCTGCGCCGACACCAGCGCGATGCCCGCACCCATCAGGCCCGCGCCCAGCACGCCCAGTTTCTGCACCCGTTGATCGGGCACACCGGCGGGGCGCACAGCGCCTTTTTCCAATGCTTCCTTGTTCAGGAACAGCGACCGGATCATCGCCCCGGACGAGGGGTTCATCAGCACGTTGGTGAACCAGCGCGCCTCGATCTTGAGCGCGGTGTCAAAGGGCACCAGCGCGCCCTCATAGACGGCCGACAGCAGCGCCTTGGCCGCCGGGTACACGCCCTGCGTCTTGCCGTGCACCATCGCGGCAGCACCGACAAATGTCATGAATCCCGCAGGGTGGTAGGGCGCGCCGCCGGGCATCTTGTAGCCTTTGGCGTCCCAGGGTTTGAGAATGTCGGCATCGGTGGCGTTCAGCACCCATTCGCGCGCGGCTGCAACCGGATCATCGACCACTTCGTCGACCAGCTTGCCCTTGGCCTTGTCAGGGGAAACCATCCGCCCCTCAAGCAGGAAGGGCGAGGCCTCCATCGCGCCCAGTTTGCGCGCCAGACGGGTTGTGCCACCCGCGCCGGGGAAGATGCCGACCATGATCTCGGGCAGGCCCACCTTGGCCTTGGGGTTGTTGGCCATGAAAATGCGGTGCGTGGCCAGCGGCAGCTCCAGCCCGATGCCAGCGGCGGTGCCGGGCAGGGCGGCGGCAATCGGCTTGCCGCCCTTGTTGGTCTTGGGATCCATGCCCGCGCGTTCGATCTTGCGCAGCAGGCCGTGCATTTTCATCGTGCCCTCGAACAGGCCGCGCGCCGGGTCGTCGCCTGCGTCGGCCTTCATCTTGGCCAACAGGTTCAGGTCCATGCCCCCGGCAAATGTGTCCTTGCCGCTGGTGATCACGACACCTTTGACCGCGTCATCGGCCAGCACGTCGTCGATCAGGTCATTCAGGGTCTCCAACCCCTCAAAGGACATCACGTTCATGGATTTGTCGGTGACGTCCCATGTGATCGTGGCGACGCCGTCGGCGTCCTTGCTCAGTGTAAAGTCGGCCATGATTTGGTCCTTTCCTGGATTTCGCGATGCGTCAGCAGGGCCTCGGTTGGCTCTGGCGCGTTATAGGGATATGTTGGGTTTGATAGGGCGTTGGTGACGTGCTTGAGCTTCCATTGCACGCCGTCCCGACGCAGGATCATGCGGGATTTGATGGGCGGCAGGCTTTCTTCGCCGCCCTTGCGGAACACGGTGTCGTGGTAGCCACAGATCAGGTCAGCCCCAAGGAACTGCGCCGATGTGGCCAGCCGCGCCATGGCGTCGGCCTTGTCACCCGAGATGATGTCCACCGTCATGTCAAAGAACGGGCGGATGTCCTCGGGCGCGCGGATCTGGGTGTCGACGTGGTCGCTGTGTGAGGTATAGGGCATGTCGCACAGCGCACAGTAGGCGGCAAAGTCGTTCTGCGCTGTGGCCCCGGTCAACCGGTCCAGAAAGGACTGGTAAAGCGACATCGGCGTCGCCGCCGTCCGGCGCACGTCATTGCGGGGCGCATGTGCAGGCAGGTTGCCGTGATCCGCGACCCGCAACAGGTCAATCGGCCAGCTCACCGCCGACAGCGTGCTTTCCTCTTCGATCACACGCCAGGTGCCCTGGTTCTGTTGCAAGACGATGCGGTTGTCGTAGCTGGGCACCATGGCGGCGGCATTGCGCAACGCATGGGTGACGTAATAGCCCTGAATGTAGTCGTCGCTCAGGAACTCCGCCTCGGTCACCAGCCGGATGAACTGGTTGACGCCCAGACTGTGCAACGACCCGGTAAAGGCCGTCACACCGCGTTCAAAATCCGCCTCGGTTTCGACAATCATCTCGGACCCGACCAGCACCTGACGGCACGGCAACAGAACCGTTTTGCGCAAGGTCGCCACATCCCCCGCCAGCAGCGCGCGCGACTGGGTGTCGAGCACATCCTGAAGAAGTGTCATGGCGTCCTTGAGCATCGGTTCGGTCCTCACCTGCTGTCCGCGTCAGACGCGTTCAATGATGGTGGCGGCACCCATGCCGGAGGCCACACAGAGCGTCGCCAGACCGGTCTCCTTGTCTGCACGCTCCATCTCGTCCAGCAGCGTGCCAAGGATCATGGCACCGGTCGCGCCCAGCGGGTGACCCATCGCAATGGCACCGCCATTCACGTTGACCTTATCATGGTCCACGTCAAACGCCTGCATGAAACGCAGAACCACGGCGGCAAAGGCCTCGTTCACCTCAAAGAGGTCGATGTCTTTGATGTTCATGCCGTTGTCGGCCAGGATCTTTTCGGTGACGGGCACAGGGCCGGTCAGGTTGATGGTAGGATCGGTGCCGATCTTGGCCGTGGCACGGATGCGCGCGCGGGGTTTCAGGCCCCACTTCTCGCCAAATTCCTTGTTGCCGATCAGGATCGCCGCAGCGCCGTCCACGATACCAGACGAGTTGCCGGCGTGGTGCACGTGGTTGATCCGCTCCAGATGCGGGTATTTCATCAGCGCGACCTTGTCGAAGCCGGGCATGACCTCGCCCATCGCCTGAAAGGCGGGGTTCAGGCTGCCCAGGCTCTGCATGTCGGTCTGGGGGCGCATGTATTCATCGTGATCCAGGATCGACAGCCCGTTGATGTCGCGCACCGTCAGGACCGAGCCGTCAAACCGGCGGTCGTCCCACGCGGCCTTGGCACGGCGCTGGCTTTCGACGGAATAGGTGTCGACGTCATCACGGCTGAATCCGTATTCGGTGGCAATGATGTCGGCGCTGATGCCCTGCGGCACAAAGTATGTCTCCATCGCCAGCGACGGATCGGCGGCAATCGCGGCCCCGTCCGAGCCCATGGGCACGCGGCCCATCATCTCGACCCCGCCCGCGATATAGGCGTCACCGGCCCCGCCGCGCACCTGGTTGGCCGACAGGTTGACGGCCTCAAGCCCGCTGGCACAGAACCGGTTGATCGCCAGACCGGGGATCGCTTCGTCCAGATCCGAGGCCAGAACCGCGCTGCGCGCCAGGTTGCCGCCCTGTTCCATCACCTGCGTGACGTTGCCCCAGATCACGTCCTCGACCGCGTGACCGTCGAGGTTGTTGCGTTCCTTGAGGGCGTTCAGGGTCTGCGCGCTCAGGCGCAGCGATGTCACTTCGTGCAAAGCGCCGTCCTTGCGGCCCTTGCCGCGCGGCGTGCGGATGGCGTCGTAGATATAGGCTTCGGTCATCGTGTTCGTCCTTTTGCCAGGGGCGTGTGCGTTAAGTCCTAGGTGGGGTAGACCGGATGGTCTAATCAAGCGTGACGTTGCGGCGGTTTACGTAAACTTTGGTTGGGTCAGGGGCTGCACGCGCAAGCATCACAGCCTCCGCACCCGTCCGCCGCATCCGATTTGCCCCTGCCGCAGGGCGATGGGTCGCAACCACAACAGAGCGACGGGTCGCATTTGTCGTACCAACGGGATTTTTTGGGTTTGCGGCTGCGCTCTTGCGGGTCGTCTTCGGTGCGCAGATGCAGAGCCGCCGCCTTGCAGGCCGCAAAACGCCTGCGTATGGCGGGCAAGGAAGCCAGCAGGCCGTGATCGCGGATATGCGCCTTGGCAAACCCTGAACACCCCGTGCCGCCATGTGCCACGCGGTAGGCGCAACTGAACCCTTTGCGCGGCGAGACAAAGCGTTGATACGCCCAGATCCCCGACAAGGCGGCACGGCTCAGCATGGCTCAGGCCCGGTCCGCCGGAGAGCCGGGCATGAGATCATAGGGACCCTTCCACCCCGGTGTCTGCGCGATGTTGTCCAACCAGCGGTCGATATGGGGCCAGTCGGCGCGGTCAAACCCAAATGGCTCGGGATAATAGAGATAGCTGCAACAGCTGAAGTCCGCATTGGTGAGGCCATCGCCCACAATCCAGTCACGCCCGGCAAGATGCGTGTTCAGCACGGTGTATGCGCCCTTGAGACGGCCCTGGTAAAAGGCAATGACCTCTTGCGGGCGCTTTTCTTCGGGCAGGAAGTTCATGAGAAACCGCGCAACCCCGGCCATCGAGCTGAGCTTGTGATTGTCCCACAACACCCAACGCAGCACCTCATAGCGGTCATCCCCGTCGCCGCCGAACTTGCCGGTCTTGTCAGAGATGTATTGCTGGATCACGCCGGACTGGCTGATCCTGCGGTCGCCGTCTATGAGCAAAGGCGCCTCACCCATGGTGTTGAGGGCGCGGTATTCCTCTGTGCGCGCCGCCCCGCCAAAAAAGTCGACATAGACGGGTTCCCATTCAAGCCCGGACAGCTCCAGCGCCAGTGCCGCCTTGTACGAGTTTCCGCTTTCACCAAAGCAGTGCAGTTTCAGGGTCATTTACGCAGGCCTTTCCGGTCGCTTGAGTTGATCCGGCCGGACCGGGGGTTTCACACCCCCGGACCCCCGTGGAGTTTATCTGGCAAGATGAAGAGAGCTTTCTTCACCAAGTATTAAGGTTAACGCACCTACCCTGTCACGGCATGGCAGGCTGGAGAGCTGAGCGATGTGCAAGGTGACGCTCTGTTTTCCCGGCTTTGGCGGATGCCGCCGGTGGAAAGCAGAGCGGAGCTGCTCTTTCATCTTGCCCAAAAAACTCCCCCCGGAGGGCCGGGTTGCCCAAAGCGCTGCGCAGGGGCGCATCAAAACGCCCTCGCAATCAGCTCTTTCATGATCTCGTTGGTGCCGCCGTAAATCCGCTGCACCCGCGCATCTGTCCACATGCCGCCGATGTCATAGTCCTGCGTGAACCCATATCCGCCATGCAGCTGAAGGCACTCATCCAGCACCCAGGCCTGCGTATCGGTGGTCCAGTATTTGCACATCGCGGCCTTGTCGACGCTCAGGTCTCCGCGCAAATGCTCTGCCATACATTCATCAAAAAACGCGCGGCTGACCATCGTTTTGGTCTTGGCCTCGGCCAGTTTGAACCGCGTGTTCTGGAACTGCATGAGCGGGCCGCCAAAGGCCTCGCGTTCCCGGCAATAGTCAACCGTGCGCGCCACAGCACCTTCCATCGCCCCCACCGCCGAACAGGCGATGATCAGCCGCTCCTGCGGCAGTTGCTGCATCAGTTGATAAAACCCCTGACCCTCGGCCCCGCCAAGGATGTTCTCCGGCGCGATCTCCACGTTGTCAAAGAACAGCTCGGACGTGTCCGACGCATGCATCCCGATCTTGTCGAGGTTGCGCCCTCGGCTGAACCCCGCCGCACCGTCGGTCTCGACCACCACCAGCGACACGCCCTTGGACCCCAGCGCCGGGTCCGTCTTGGCCGCGACCACGATCAGGTTCGCATGTTGTCCGTTGGTGATGAACGTCTTGGATCCCGTCAGCCTGTAGGCATTGCCGTCGCGGATGGCGCGCGTTTTGATCGCCTGCACGTCCGACCCGGTAGAGGGCTCGGTCATGGCCAGCGCGCCCACCATCTCGCCCGACACCATCTTGGGCAGCCAGCGCTGTTTCTGATCATCGGTGCCGTAGTTCAGGATGTAATGCGCCACGATTCCGGAATGAATGCCGTGGCCCCAGGACGCCAAATTGGCCCGCGCCCCTTCGATGAGGATGGCGGCCTCGTGCCCGAAATCGCCGCCCGCCCCGCCGTATTCTTCGGGGATCGACGGGCACAGCAATCCCAGCTCACCCGCCTGGCCCCAGGTCTCGCGGTCCATCTCGCCCTGCTTGCGCCAGCGCTCGAAATGCGGCACCCACTCATTGGTGATGAACTGCGCCGTCATGTCGGCGATCATGCGGTGTTCGTCGGTCATCCACAGGGATGCACCCGAAGCGACGTCTTTCATATCTCTCCTCCCCAGGAGATGTGTCAGCGTTTGCGCGCCTCCAGCTCGGAATTGAACAGGCGCAGGCGTGCGGTGAGGTTTTCCTCGTGTGTCACGCTCTCGAAATTTTCAAACAAAAAGGAAAGCGCCTCACCCTCGTCCAGCCCCGCCTCATTGGCAAATCGTTTGAGACGGCGATACCCGTCCTCGGTCATGGCGACTGGAAATCGTCGGGTCAGGCGAAAACGTTTGGGCATTGGACCTCCGGGCGTAGGGTGCGCGGTCTCCCGCGCACCGCCACCTTAGAAGTTCGCAGCGTCCAGCGCCATAACCGTGTCCGCACCGGATTGGATGCGCGTCAGGTGCAGCGCTGTCGACGGCAACTGCCGTGCCATGTAGTAGCGCCCGGTGGCCAGCTTGGTCTCGTGGAACGCAGGGTCGGACGTGCCATCCGCCAATGCGGCGCGCGATGCCTTGCCCATCTTGGCCCACATCAGGCCCAGGCAGACATGACCGAACATGTGCATGAAGTCATAGGAGCCGGACAGCGCGTTGTTCGGGTTGGTCATGCCGTTCTGCATGAAATACATGCCCGCCGCTTGCAGGTCCTTGGACGCGGTTTTCAGCGGTTCCAGGAACTCGGCGTCATAGGCCTCGTCCTGCCCGGCATTGTCCTTGATGAACCCTTTGACCAGATCAAAGAAAGCCATCACGTGCTTGCCGCCGTCCTGCGCCAGCTTGCGGCCCACGAGGTCCAGCGCCTGCACGCCATTGGCCCCTTCGTAGATCATCGCGATGCGGGCGTCGCGGGTGTATTGCGACATGCCCCATTCCTCGATGTAGCCGTGACCGCCGTAAACCTGCTGGGCCTTGATGGTGTTGTCATAGCCCACATCGGTCAGGAAACCCTTGATGATCGGGGTCAGCAGCGACACCAGACCGTCCGCATCCTTGTCACCTGCGCGGTGGGCCGCGTCGATCATCGTGGCACTCCACAGGATGAAGGCACGCGCGCCCTCGGCAAAGCTCTTCTGGTCCATCAGCGACCGGCGGATGTCGGGGTGCACGATCAGCGGATCGGCAGGGCCATCGGGGTTCTTGTCACCCGTCACATCGCGCCCTTGCAGGCGGTCCTTGGCATAGTCCAGCGCGTTCTGATAGGCGACTTCGGCCTGGCTCAGACCCTGCATGCCCACGCCGATACGCGCCTCGTTCATCATGGTGAACATCGCACGCATGCCCTTGTGCTCCTCGCCAATCAGGTAACCCACGGCCCCGTCATAGTTCATCACGCAGGTGGAGTTGCCGTGGATGCCCATCTTCTCTTCGATGTTGCCCACGGCCACGCCGTTGCGCGCGCCGAGGCTGCCATCTTCGTTCACGAGGAACTTGGGCACGATAAACAGCGACACGCCTTTGATCCCCTCAGGCCCGCCAACGATCTTTGCCAGCACCAGATGGATGATGTTGTCGGCCATGTCGTGCTCACCGGCAGAGATAAAGATCTTCTGGCCGGAGATTTTGTAGGTGCCGTCGTCTTGCGGTTCGGCCTTGGTGCGCATCAGGCCCAGATCGGTGCCGCAATGCGGCTCGGTCAGGTTCATGGTGCCGGTCCACTCACAGGACACCATCTTGGGCAGATAGGTTTCCTTCTGCGCCTGAGAGCCGTGCGCAAGGATCGCCGACGCCGCACCGTGGGTCAGACCCTGGTACATCGTGAACGCCATGTTCGAGGACGAGAACATCTCGCCCACGGCAGTGCCGATCACGTATGGCATGTTCTGGCCGCCGAACTCTTCGGGCATGTCCAGACCGGGCCAGCCGCCTTCTTTCACTTGCTCAAATGCGTCCTTGAACCCGGTGGGGGTGTAGACAACACCGTTTTCCAGGCGGCAGCCTTCCTTGTCACCCACGACGTTCAGCGGGGCGAGCACTTCGGAGGTCAGCTTGCCTGCCTCGTCGAGAATGGCAGAGGTGAAATCAGCCTCCAGCTCGTCATAGCCGGGGATGTCAGAACCTGTGACGTTCAGCACGTCGTGCAGGATGAATTGCATGTCCTTGGTGGGGGGCGTGTAACTGGGCATTGGTCTCTCTCCCTTGGTCTGTTGCCGCAACAGGGGCGGCGCATCTTGGGGCCACGCGACCGGCGCGCGACCGTTTTCTGTGGCGCGCTATTCGGCGGCCCGTTTGGGGGTGTTCATCGAGGCAAGCATGCGCTCCCCCCACTTCAACTGGTTTTTCAGATCATCGATGGCTTCGGTCAGCTCGTCGCGCTGCAGCTCCATATCGGCAAGCCGGGCGCGTGCGATGTCATAGGTGCGTGCCAACTGGGTCTGTTGCTGGTCGCCCATGTCATAGAGGTCCAGCAACTGACGGATTTCTTCGAGGCTAAAGCCGAACCGCTTGCCGCGCAGGATCAGCTTGAGCCGGGCGCGGTCGCGCTTGGTAAACAGACGCTTCTGGCCTTCGCGCACCGGGAACAGCAGTTCCTTGGCTTCGTAGAAACGCAGGGTCCGCGGCGTGACGTCAAAGGCGTCGCACATCTCGCGGATCGTCATCATGTTCTCACTCATCGGTCTACTCACATCTCGTGTTGCGACCACGACATGGGGGAGGCTTGGATTCGATGCAACGGGTAGCTGACGTTGACGTAAGTTCTACGTTGCGTCACTTTGATGGTTGACGTTGTTGTGAGTTGCGTCAAGCGGATTTTCGCGGCGGCGCGTGGGCCGTTTGACCCCGTACGCGGGCCGAAAGGCGCGCGCGCTACTGTGTCGGTGCCCCGACAAACTCGTGCAGATCCAGCAACGCGCGCCAGTCCTCGGACTGCGCAATCATGGGCAGCGTTTCCTGGATATAGGCGTGGACGTCGGTCAGTTTTGGCTGCACCAGAATGAACCGTTGATAGGTCGAATGGGGGGCAGGGGCGAAATGCACCTGATCCCTGAGGCCATAGGATTGCACGTAATACACGGCCGCCGAATGGGCGACGATACCGATGTTGCCGCGCCCGCTGGCAATGAACTGCACCAGCGCCGCCTCTGAACTGACATCCATGCGCTCCACGCGCCCCTCGGTCACAAGGTGGTCCACATCCGGATAGCGGTGGCCTTTGACCCCGACCAGCATGCTGCCATCCAGCGAAGTCGGGCCTGCATAGGTGAACGGGTCCGAGCGGGGCGAAATCACATCATTGCTGTCGTTCAACAGCGGGTTTGACCAGCGATAGTTGACCCGGTCCGCATCCCCGAACCACAGCGGATTGGCCCACAGCACAATGCCCGGCGCACCAAAGGCCAGTTGGTCATTCAACCGTTGCCGCGGCAAGACCACCACGTCGAACTGATAGCGTCCCCCGGACTGGCGCGTCAGCATTTCGGCCAGGTCAAAGCTCATTCCGGTGCGGGCGTCCTCGTCAATCACGAAGGGGGGAAAGTTGTGATAGACCCAGACGGTGACGGTTTCGGCGGATGCGCGAACCTGGGATGACACCAGCACACAAAGGGCCAGCAGCATGCAAACGCCTGTGCGTGCGATAACCTGGAACAAGGAACGTACTATACCCGCGACCTCCGCGATTTTGAACCAATGGCAGCCGTCCGCGCTTGAAAACAGATCGCATGCACACCCGTCAGATTGGCGGGCATCCCGGAGACTGCGCGCCACGTCATTCTGTGATGTCGGACGCATTATACACCATTGTATACCAACCCTTTGCCACTTGCGCACCTTAGAACGTGTGTGGCGTTAATGTCGGTATAATGTGGTGGGGGCAGGGGCCGCGGAATATGTGTAAAATCTGGGCTATGCGTGGCCTGGCCCGGATCAGTCGCCCAATTCGCCCGCCACGCTGTCACGCAGGCCGCGCAGTTCATCGCGCGCCTCGTCCAACTGGCGGCGCTGCTCGTCCAGCTCCTTGAGCTGCCCATCGGCCAATTCGATCCACGCGCGCATCTGGGCCTCGGTGCCTTCGTGTTCGTAGATCAACAGCCACTGGCGAATGTCTTCGAGCTGAAAGCCAAACTTGCGGCCCCGCAGGATCAGCTTCATCCGGGCGCGTTCGCGCGGGCCGTAATAGCGCGACCGGCCTTCGCGGTCGGGCTGCAACAGCTCAATATACTCGTAATAGCGCAAGGTGCGCGGCGTCACATCAAAGGCGGCGCACATTTCCTTAAAGCTAAAGCGGTCGTCTGCCATGGCCGTGTCTCACTCCCTGTGTCAAAGCCTAGGCTGCAACCGGCGCTTGCGCAACAGGTGCCTTGCCCCGCAGGCGCACCCCCCTCATAAAGTAATCGCAGACTTGCAAGGGAAACCCAGCCATGTCCGACCTGTTGACCCGCGCCCGCCAGTTCATCGAGGCGCTCCCCCACAGCCGCGATCTGGGCATGACGGTGTCGTCCATCGAGGATGGCGTGGCGGTGATCACCATGCCCTTTGACCCCCGTCTGGTGGGGGACCCGGAGACGGGCGTGATTTCGGGCGGGGCGGTATCGGCGCTGATGGACACCTGCTGCGGCGCGGCCGTGATGAGCCACCCTGACAATGGCGGCGGGACCGCGACGCTGGATCTGCGCATCGACTACATGCGCGGTGCCACACCGGGTCAGGCGATCACCACACGCGCCGAATGCTACCACGTCACCCGCTCCGTGGCCTTTGTGCGTGCGACCGCGTGGGACGACGACACTGACAACCCCGTGGCCTCCGCCACCGGGGCCTTCACCGTGGAGGGCAAACGATGAAACGCCCCGAACCCGTTCAGGTGGTCAAACAACGGCGCGACGCGGCCCTGCACGCGCTGGTCGATCACGTGCCCTACATCAAATATCTCGGCCTCACCTTCGACCGGCGCGGGGACGAGCTGACCGGCGTGCTGCCCTTTGACGAAAAGCTGATCGGCAACCCGATGCTGCCCGCGCTGCACGGCGGGGTGACGGCGGCCTTTCTCGAGGTGACGGCGATCATCACCTTGTCCTGGTCCTACCTGTGGGAAGACATCGAAAGCGGCAGCCTCGACTTCGATCCGGGCGGCGATGTGCGCCTGCCGCGCCTGCCCAAGACGGTGGACTTTTCGGTCGACTACCTGCGTTCTGGCCTGCCCCGCGACGCCTATGCGCGGGCGCGGATCAACCGGGCCGGGCGGCGCTACGCCTCGGTGCATGTCGAAGGCTGGCAGGACAACCGCGACAAGCTCTTTGCCCAGGCCACGGGGCATTTCGTCATGCCCCAACGGCGCTAGATGGAGGCCAAAGCCCCCACCGCGCCCCCCGCGCCGCTGACCCACCGCCGGGTGCTGAAAATCGCGCTGCCCATCGTGCTGTCCAATGCCACCGTGCCGATCCTGGGCGCGGTGGACGTAGGCGTGGTGGGCCAGTTGGGCGAAGCCGCACCGATTGGGGCCGTGGCCATGGGCGCGATCATCCTGACCACGATGTACTGGATTTTCGGGTTTTTGCGCATGGGCACAGTCAGCCTTGTGGGGCAGGCGGCGGGCGCGGGCGACGACGACGAGGTGTCGGCCTGGCTGACCCGCGCACTGCTGGTGGCTGTCGTGGGCGGCGTGGGGTTGATCGCGCTGCAAGTGCCGCTCTTTTGGGGTGCGTTCTGGCTGTCACCCGCCAGCGCCGAGGTCGAGGGCCTGACCCGCGACTACCTCTTTATCCGCATCTGGACTGCACCCGCCGCCATCGCCGTCTATGCGCTGACCGGGTGGCTGGTGGCGATGGAGCGGACAGGCGGCGTGTTCTGGGTCCAGCTGGTGATGAACGGGGTGAACATCATCCTGAACTTCGTCTTTGTGTTGGGGTTCGGCTGGGGCGTGCCGGGGGTGGCAATTGCCACCGTGATCGCCGAGGTGATCGGGGCGGGCCTGGGCCTGTGGTTCTGCCGCGCGGCATTTTTGCGGCCCGCCTGGCGCGACCGGGCCCGCGTGCTGCGCCGCGCAGCCTTGGTACGGATGGCGCTGCTCAATACGGATATCCTGCTGCGCTCGGCGATGCTGATGGTGATCTTTTCCAGCTTTGTGTTTCTGGGCGCGCGGTTCGGGGACGTGACGCTGGCCGCGAACGAGGTGCTGATCCAGTTCATGTATATCACGGCCCACGCGATGGACGGGTTTGCCTTTGCCGCCGAGACGCTGATTGCGCGCGCCTACGGGCGGCGCGACCCGATGCGGGTGCGGCGTTCGGCACTGATGACGGGCATGTGGGGGATGGTGGTCTGTGCGACGACCGCGCTTGGCTTTCTGCTGGCGGGGCCGTGGCTGATTGACGTGATGGCCAAGGACGCCGAGGTGCAGGCCACCGCGCGCGCCTATCTGTGGTGGATGGTGGCGGCGCCACTGGTGGGCTGTGCGGCGTGGATGTTCGACGGGATCTTCATCGGCGCAGGCCGGGGGCGGGACATGCGCAACATGATGGCGATTTCATTTGTGCTCTATTGGCTGGCGGTGCTGGCGCTGTTGCCGCTGATGGGCAATCACGGGCTTTGGGCAGCGTTGCTGGTGTCCTTTGTGGCGCGGGGCGTGACGCTGGGGCTGCGCTATCCGGCGCTCGAGCGGGACGCTCGGCATAGAGGATAGTGCGGGACGCTCGGGATAGAGGCTCGAGCGGGACTCTCGGAATATAGGCTAACGCGGGCTGCGGGTGTGTGACCCTGGGGGCCAGCCCCCAGACCCCCGGAGTTTATCTGGCAAGATGACAGGGAGCTAGAGCCAGTCCTTGGCGTTTGTTCCCGTGGCCTCGGCGACCGATTGGAAACCGTCCTGTTTCAACTGGGTTTCGAGGCCCCGCGCGATGCGCGCGCCAAGGCTGAGACCGCCGTAGACAAGCCCGGTATACAGCTGCACGGCTGACGCGCCTGCGCGGATCTTGGCATAGGCGTCGCGGGCCGAAGAGATACCGCCCACGCCGATCAGCGGCACTTTGGTGAGGCTGTGCAGCTTTGCCAGCACGCGGGTGGATTTCTCAAAGAGTGGCGCGCCGGACAGCCCGCCTTTTTCCGGGGCGTGGGCGCTGCGCAGGCCGCTGCGGTCCAACGTGGTGTTGGTGGTGATGATCGCGGCGACGCGCGCGTCTTCGGCCACCTTGGCGATGTCGGCCAGATCCTGATCGGTCAGGTCGGGTGCAATTTTCAGAAAGACTGGGATGTCGCCCCGCACCTGCATCACCCCGTCCAGCAGGGCGGCCAGCGCCATTGGCCCCTGCAGGTCGCGCAGTTTTTCGGTGTTGGGGCTTGAGACATTGACCGTGGCAAAGTCGATATGCGCCGCACAGTGTTGCAGCACGCGGGCGAAATCCTCGGCCCGGTTGGCGCTGTCCTTGTTGGCGCCGAGGTTCAGGCCCACGGGCACGCCCTTGGGCCGTTTGGCCAGCCGTGCACCGATGGCCTGCATCCCGTCATTGTTGAAGCCAAAGCGGTTGATGGCGGCGGCGTCCTCGGTCAGGCGGAACAGGCGCGGCTTGGGATTGCCGGGCTGTGGCAAGGGCGTGGCAGCCCCCACTTCGATCCAGCCGAAACCGGCGCGGGACAGCGGGGCGATGGCGGTGGCGTTCTTGTCGAACCCGGCGGCGAGGCCCACGGGGTTGGGCAGGTCCATGCCTGCCAGATGCGTGCGCAGGCGCGGGCTGGTCAAAGGGCCGGGCAGGGCGGCCAGCGGTGTGTGCAGCGCCTTGAGCGCCAGACCATGCGCCAGTTCCGGGTCAAGGCGGCGCAGCGCCTGTGTGCCGATCCGTTCGAGCGTCTGTTTCATCCGAATACAGCACCCCCTTGGGCCGGGGCGCAGCGGATCAGCCGCGAGGTTTTCACCGCCGCTTGCCGGTGCACCACAGCGCGTTGGTATTCGGGGTCCGTGACCATCGCCAGAAAGGCGCCCGCATCGGGGTAGCGCGCGATGAACATCGCATCCCACGCCTCGTCTGCGGGGCCGATCAGCACGGTGTCAAAGCCGCCGCGCCACAGGATCGACCCGCCCACGCGGGCCAGCACCGGGCCGGACTGTTTGCCATAGCGCGCATAGGCCTGCGCGCCGGTCAGCCCATCTCGGGCCAACACGTGATCACCGGGATAATTCGCCAGATCGTTGAACCGAACCAGGTTCAGCATCTCGATGGGCGTGTCGCGGGGCAGGTCCTTGAACGCCTCGAACTGGGCGCGATCCGGATCAATGAACGCCTCCGCCCCGCTCATGTGTCGAACCCGGCCCCTGCGGGAAACACATGCGCGCCATCCACCAGCGGCAGCGGTTGCGCCCAGTGCACGTCACTCAGCCGCATTTCGCGGTAGAGGTGGGGAAATTCAGCGCCGCCGCGTGACACCTCCCACTTGAGCGCGTCACCCAGAGCGTCGGTCTCAACGGCGATCAGGAACAGGTTTTCCTCACTGGCAAAGTGCTTGGCCGCAGTCTCGGCGGCCTGTGTGGCGGTGGAAAAATGGACATACCCATCCGCCACATCGATCGGCGCGCCGGGTGTTGCACCGTTTTCACGCAGCGCGGCCCATTCGGGGGCGCGGAAAATCTTGTAAATCAACATGGGGCGGTCATGCCCATTGCCCGTCTGCTGGTCAAGTGGGCGTTGTCGTCCTTTTGTCGTCTCCCTTCCGTAGGAACCTCTTTGACTCGTGGCGGCGATTGCTGTCACGTTGCTGTCATAACCAAAACGGGAGACACCAGATGACGCGATTTCTGATGGGTACAGCTGTGTTGGCGCTGAGCGCAGGCATGGCATCGGCCGAATATACGCTGCACATTCTGCACACCAACGACATGCACAGCCGCATCGAATCGATCAACAAATACGATTCGACCTGCAACGCCGAGGGCGAGGCCGAGGGCAAATGCTTTGGCGGTGTCGCACGGGTCAAATCGGCGATCGACGCCAAAAAGGCCGCGCTGGACAACCAGAACGTCGTGGTGCTGGACGCGGGCGACCCGTTCCAGGGCTCGCTGTTCTACACCACCTACAAAGGGGCCGCCGAGGCCGAGTTCATGGAACAGATGGGCTATGACGCCATGGCCGTCGGCAACCACGAATTCGACGACGGCCCGCAGGGTCTGGCGGATTTCATCGGCAAGGTCAGCTTCCCCGTCATCTCCGGCAACCTTGACCTGTCGTCCTCAGCCGAGCTCAAGGGCAAGGTCGACAACCACGTCGTGCTCGAGGTGGGCGGCAAGAAAATCGGCGTGATCTCTGCGCTGGCCACCGACACGGTCGAGACATCCTCGCCCGGCCCCGACGTTGTGTTCCAGGACGAGATCGAGGCGCTCAAAGCTGACGTGGCCGTGCTACAGGGTGAGGGTGTCGACATCATCATCGCGCTCAACCACGTGGGCCTGGCCAAGGATCTGGCGATTGCCGAAGCCGTGGACGGCATCGACGTGGTGATCGGCGGGCACAGCCACACGCTGATGTCCAACGACGACGACGGCACACCAGCCTATCCGACCATGGTGGGCGACGCAGCTGTGGCACAGGCCTATGCCTACACCAAATATCTGGGCCACCTGACCGTCACCTTTGACGATGCGGGCAATGTCACCGCGGCATCGGGTGACCCGATGGTGCTGGACGCCTCGGTCGAACCCAACGCCGCCTTTGCCGCGCGCATCGCTGAAATGGGTGCCCCCATCGAAGAGATGAAAACACGCATTGTCGCCGAAGCGGCAGATGCCATCGAAGGTGACCGTTCGGTCTGCCGGGTTCAGGAATGCCCCATGGGCTCGCTCATTGCCGACGCGATGCTGGACCGGGTCAAGGATCAGGGCATCGAGATTGCGATCCAGAACGGCGGCGGCATCCGCGCCTCGATCGACGCCGGCGAAGTGACCATGGGCGAAGTGCTGACCGTGCTGCCGTTCCAGAACACCCTGTCGACCTTCCAGGTCTCGGGTGAGGCGATGGTGGCAGCCCTCGAAAACGGCGTGAGCCAGATCGAAGAGGTCAAAGGCCGCTTCCCGCAGGTCGCGGGCATGTCCTTTGCCTTTGACGCGGCCAAGCCCGTGGGCGAGCGCATCAGCGACGTGATGGTGGGCGGCGCGCCCATTGACCCGGCCAAGGTCTACGGCGTGGTGTCCAACAACTACGTGCGCAACGGCGGCGACGGCTACGCGATGTTCACGACGGCTGAAAATGCCTATGACTTCGGGCCCGACCTGGCGGACGTGCTGGCGGAATACCTGGCGGCCCAAGGGCCATTCACGCCCTATACCGATGGGCGCATCACGGTGAAGTAAGCCACCAAACCGCACATACAGACGACAAAAGGCAGGGGGCACACCCCTGCCTTTTTCATGTCTGCAAGGGGGGCGGACTTACGCGGCGCGGCGGGTTGCGCTAGCGTGGATGCCATGTGTGGACGATTTGCCGTAACCCTGCCGCCGGACGCCATGGCACAGCTCTTTGCAGCGGTGCCGGCCAACGACTTGCCCGATGTGCCAAATTACAACGTCTGCCCGACCAATGCGGTGCATGTGGTGACGGCACAGGACGGGCAGCGCCAGCTTGGTGCGATGCGCTGGGGGTTTGTGCCGCACTGGTACAAAACGACCTCCGACGGCCCGCTGCTGATCAACGCACGGGCGGAAACCATCGCGGAAAAACCGGCCTTTCGTGCGGCCTGCCGTGAACGGCGCGGCATCATCCTGGCCACCGGCTTTTACGAATGGACACGCGATGGCGACACACGCCTGCCGTGGTACATCACCCGCACGGACGGCGCGCCGCTGGCCTTTGCCGCGATCTGGCAATCCTGGGCGGCCAAGGGGCAGGACGACCCACCCATACGCACCGCAGCGATTGTGACAACGGGGGCCAATGCGCCCATGTCGGCCATCCATCACCGGATGCCTGTCATCCTGACACCGGATGATGTGGCGCTGTGGCTTGGCGAAGCGGGAAAAGGGGCCGCCACGCTGATGCGGGCTGCCCCTGATGATGCGCTGACATGGCACCGGGTCGCGCGCGATGTGAACTCAAACCGCGCGTCCGGCCCCGATCTGATCACACCGCTGGGCGATGTGATCGAAGACTGAAGATCAATCCAGCGGTGCGTCGGAAAAGCTGACGTTGCCCTGTGTCAGGTACGCGCCGTCGCCATCCGTGGCGTCCTTGTCAAAGAACGTGTTCTGGATGCCCTGTTCCATCACCATGAAATACTCGCCGCCATGCGAGATGGGGCCGATTTCCCATGCGCCGTTCTTGGCGATGATGTTGTGGTCGTTGCCCGAGATGTTGTGAAACCGCACGGTGTCGCCGGAATCGATGTAGGTGACAGCCGGGAAATAGGCGTCGGGCAGGATCAGGATGGTGTGTTCAGCCGCCTGGGCCGCTGTGGCCGAAGCCAGCGTGGCAACGGTCGCCACAAGAGAAATCGCGCGCTTCATGGCCGCACTCCTTGGTTGTTTCGGCCCCACCCGAAAGACAGAATCATCTGTGCAGGTTATCGCGTGGGATTGGGGCGGAAATGCGGCGGGTGTGGGTCATGCATCAGGCAGTTGCGTCAAAAGCCAGGCACGAAATGACCGTAGGCTGGGCGGGGCGGGGCGCTCCTCAGGCCACACCAGATAGTAGTCACCGATGCTCTGCCCCGCACCACCCGCCGCCGGGACCAGCGCACCGCTCTCCAGATGCGGCGCGGCGACAAATGTGGGCAACAGCGCAATGCCCAGCCCGTGAATTGCCGCCTGTGCCATGGTGGAAAACTGGTCGAACACCATGCCCGGTGCCGTTGGCGCAGGCACGGCATGTGCCGCACACCACCGCGCCCAGGCGCGCGGACGGGTGTCCAGATGCAGCAGGGGCAGGCGGGCAATCTCCGCCACATCCGCGCCCTCAGGCACGTTGCCCGGTGCCGCAACCGCCACGACCGTTTCAGGCATCAACGGCTGATACCCCGCACCGGGCCAGTCCCGACGCCCGAAATGGATCGCCGCATCAAAGGGCTGGCTGCGAAAGTCAAAGGGCGCCAGCCGCGTCGACAGGTTGACCGTCACCTCCGGATGGGCGCGGGCAAAATCGGCAAGCCGGGGGGCCAGCCAGTGCATGCCAAAGGCGGGCAGAATGGCCAGGTTCAACGCGCCACCTTCCGGGTTCGCCCCCGCCGTCACCGACGCCGACCCCAACCGGTGCAGCACATCGCGCACCTGCTCGGCATAGCGCCGCCCCGCAGGCGTCAGCACCAGCGCACGGCCCTGCCGTACAAAGAGCTTGGCGTCGATCTGTTCCTCCAGCGTCTTGAGCTGACGGCTGACAGCACTCTGCGTCAACGACAGCTCCAGCGCCGCATCCGTGGCCGACCCCAGCCGCGCCACCGCCTCGAACGCCAACAGCGCCGGGGTCGATGGCAGATAACGGCGATGCGCGAACATATGAGTTTTCCTCATGGATTGCAGGACAAGCCGTCGTTAGATGTTCCCGCCGAGTTCTGCAATACTGCCGCCAAACCGTGACAACCCGAGGAATGCCGCCATGAACGCAGAAACCAAAGTTCTCAAGGCCAAGGACGCGCCCGATCTCGGCAGCTTTGACTGGTCCGACCCCTTCCGCCTGTCCCAGCAGTTGTCCGAGGACGAGCGGATGATCCAGGCCTCCGCCGCCGCCTACGCCCAGGAAAAGCTGGCCCCCCGCGTCGTCAGCGCCTTTGCCGATGAAACCTCCGACCCCGAAATTTTCGCCGAAATGGGCGCGATGGGCCTCCTCGGCGCAACCCTGCCCGAGGAATACGGCGGCTTGGGCGGCTCTTACGTCTCCTACGGCCTCATCGCTCGCGAAATCGAACGCATCGATTCGGGTTACCGGTCGATGATGTCCGTGCAATCCAGCCTCGTGATGTACCCGATCTATGCCTACGGCTCCGAAGACCAGCGCCGCCGCTACCTGCCCAAACTGGCCTCGGGTGAATGGATCGGCTGCTTTGGCCTGACCGAACCCGACGCAGGCTCCGACCCCGCAGGCATGAAAACCACCGCCAAAAAGGTCGATGGCGGCTACGTGCTCAACGGGGCCAAGATGTGGATCTCCAACGCGCCCATCGCCGATGTCTTCGTGGTCTGGGCCAAATCCGACGCCCACGACGGCAAGATCCGCGGCTTTGTCCTCGACAAGGGTACCAAGGGCCTCTCCGCGCCTAAGATCCAGAACAAACTCAGCCTGCGCGCCTCGATCACCGGCGAGATCGTGATGGAGAACGTCGAAATCCCCGACACCGCGCTCTTGCCGGATGTGCAGGGCCTCAAGGGGCCGTTCGGCTGTCTCAACCGCGCGCGCTACGGCATCGCGTGGGGGGCCATGGGGGCGGCCGAATTCTGCTGGCACGCCGCACGCCAATACGGGCTCGACCGCAAGCAATTCGGCAAACCGCTGGCGCAGACCCAGCTCTTCCAGAAAAAACTCGCCGACATGCAGACCGAGATCACGCTGGGCCTGCAAGGCGCGCTGCAAGTGGGCCGCCTGTTGGACGCAGCCCAGGCCGCCCCCGAGATGATCTCTATCGTCAAACGCAACAACTGCGGCAAGGCGCTGGACATCGCGCGCATGTCCCGCGACATGCACGGCGGCAACGGCATCTCGGGCGAATTTCAGGTGATGCGCCACATGATGAACCTCGAAACCGTCAACACCTACGAAGGCACCCATGACGTGCACGCCCTGATCCTGGGCCGCGCCCAGACGGGCCTTCAGGCCTTCTTCTGACCGCACGGGTATGGACCGCGTCTCGATCGTACATGACAATTTCCTGCGCCGTGTGGCGGCGCGGGATCTGCCCGAGGCGTCCCCGCACGGGCTGGACGCAGACACCAGCCGCGCGCTCTTTGACGCGCAATGCCTGACCCGCGCGCTCGATATCGTCAGCCGCGAGATGCAAAAGGCGGGGCAGGGGTTCTACACCATCGGCTCTTCGGGGCACGAAGGCATGGCCGCCGTGGCCCACGCGCTGCGCCCCGACGACATCGCCTTTTTGCACTACCGCGACGGCGCGTTTCAGGTCGCCCGCGCCGCGCAAAAGGGCCAGGACATGTGCCGCGACATGCTGCTGTCCTTTGCCTGTGCCGCGGACGACCCCGCCAGCGGCGGACGCCACAAGGTGCTGGGCAGCCGCGATCTCTTCATCCCGCCGCAAACCTCGACCATCGCCAGCCACCTGCCCAAGGCACTGGGCGCGGCCTACGGTCTGGGCCTTGCACGGCGGGGGCGCCCCGATCTCGCGATCCTGCCGCGCGACGGCATTGCGGTGGCCTCCTTTGGCGACGCCTCGCTCAACCACTCCACCGCCCAGGGCGCGATCAACGCCGCCGGGTGGACCTCCGTTCAGGGCGTGCCGCTGCCGCTCCTCCTGATCTGCGAGGACAACGGCATCGGCATCTCGACCAAAACGCCCACCGGTTGGGTCGCGGCCAGCCTCGCGCACCGTCCGGGCCTGACCTATTTCACCGGCGACGGCTGCGACCTCTGGGACGCGCACCGCGCCGCGACCGAGGCCGCCGCCTTTGTCCGCACCCACCGTAAACCCGCCGTGCTGCACCTGCGCACCGTCCGCCTCTATGGCCACGCGGGCGCGGATGTCGCCACCAGCTACCTGCCGCGCGCGGAGGTCGAGGCCGACGAGGCCAACGACCCGCTGCTGATGACCGCCGCTGGCCTCATGGCCCAGGGCATGGCACCGGACGACATCCTGCACATCTACCACTCCGCCCTCGACCGCACCCGCGCCGAGGCCGCCGAGGTCGCCAAAGCCCCCGCACTGCCCGACGCACGCGCCGTCATGGCCGCCATCGTGCCGCCACCCCGCGCGGCCGCCCCCACCAACGGCCCCGACGCGGACCAGCGCCGCTCCACCTTCGGCAGTGACCACGCCCAGATGGACCAGCCCCAGCCGATGTCGCGCCTGATCAACTGGGCGCTCACCGACCTGATGCTGGCCCACCCCGAAACCGTGATCATGGGCGAGGATGTGGGCCGCAAGGGCGGCGTCTATGGCGTCACCCAGAAATTGCACGCCCGCTTTGGCCCCGCCCGCGTGATCGACACGCTGCTCGACGAACAGTCCATCCTCGGGCTCGCCATCGGCATGGGCCACAACGGCTTTGTCCCGATGCCCGAAATTCAGTTCCTCGCCTATCTCCACAATGCCGAGGATCAGCTGCGCGGCGAGGCGGCAACGCTGCCCTTCTTCTCCAACGGCCAGTGGACCAACCCGATGGTGCTGCGCATTGCAGGCCTCGGCTACCAAAAGGGCTTCGGCGGGCATTTCCACAACGACAACGCGCTCGCCGTGCTGCGCGACATCCCCGGCCTCGTGCTGGCCTGCCCGTCGAACGGCGCCGATGCGGTGCAGATGCTGCGCGAATGTCACCGGCTGGCGCGCGAAGAAAACCGGCTCTGCGTCTTTGTCGAACCCATCGCGCTCTATCCCATGCGGGACGTCACGCCCGGCGACGGCGCATGGATGCGCAGCTATCCCGCGCCCGGCGCGACACTTCCCATGGGCGAGGTCGGCGTGGACGGCGCCGGCGACCTCGCCATCGTGACCTTCGGCAATGGCCGCTATCTCGCCGAACAGGCCGATGTGGAGAACGCCCGCCTGATCGACCTGCGCTGGCTGGCCCCCCTGCCGCTCGACAGCCTGTTGGTCGCCGTGGGCGATGCGCGCCACATCCTCGTCGTGGACGAGACCCGCAAATCCGGCGGCGTGGCCGAGGCCGTGATGACGGCGCTGTTCGAGGCCGGGCACACCCGCATCGCGCGCTACACCGCCGATGACAGTTTCATCGCCACAGGCCGCGCCTATGCCGCGACGCTGCCCTCAGCCGAGGGCATCCGCACCGCCGCCGCCGCCCTGCGCGCCAAGGGTTAAAGAAGAGTTACCGGAGCCTCGAAAACCTTAACAACGTGGGAACATGAATGGGGCGTTAACGTGGGCGGGCCGCGCAAAACGTACAGTCCAGGCGCAAAACTGTACGTTTTGCCCCAAAACCACGGATCACGCCGGATAGACGCCTGCAAAAACGTACAGTTCCCCACCAATTCCGTACATTTCGCCCGCAAACAGGCACCGCACGCTGCGTTTACCCCACCGTACGCTCCATCGCGTTCGACCGCGCAATCAGGTCCACCCCCATCTGCGCCATCAGGTCCATGTAGTCGAGGCAAACCCAGTTCTCCGCGATCTGCCCACCCGCGCAGCGATAGAAATCCATCACCCGCAGCGTCAGCGCCTTGCCCGTCGCAGGCACCCCCAGATAGGCGCCGCGATGTGTCATCGTCATCGACGGCCAGCCCGAGATCGCGGCGTAATTCCCCTGTCCGATCCGGGCATAGTGATTGCCCCCCTTGCGGTCCGGAAAGGCCGCCAGAAACGGCGCGCGGTGGTCCTGCACGAACCCGTCCCAGCGGTAGTTCGATCCCACTCCGCCGGGCCCGTACCACAGCATGTCGTCGGCCCAATATCCGCCCTCACCGGTCTGCCCCTTGGACGTGCCGGTGTTGGGGTCATAGACGTGCAAATCCCCCAGCATCGCCTCGATCAGATCAAGGCTCGCCGTCCCATCCCCGCCGGGCAGAATGCCATCATGGGTGGCCGGGCCGGGGAACAGCATCTCTGTCCCCAAAAGCCCGCCAAACGGATCCCGCCCCGCCTGCCGCATCAGGTCCGGCAGGTCCAGGATCACCCGTGCCTCGACGATGCGCCCGTGCTCTATGCGGTAAAATTCACCCGACCGCAAAAACGCCAACCGATTCGATGGCGCAATCCCCAAGAGCGGCCCCGCAAACGTGCCCACATAATGCGTCACTGCCGCAATCCAGTTGCCCCCCTCCGCGCGCCGATTGGCCCCGGTGATGAAAATCTCATCACGCCGCCGTGCGTGCCGCAGTGCAGCGCGAAGTGGTGCAAAAACCGTCTCCCACGCCGCCGCGCGCCCGGCCACCTCATTCACGGGATGCGAGAAATAAAAGGCGCAATCGTCCGAAAATGCGTCCTCCAGCGCTCGCTGCGCTGCGGCATCATCCTCTGCCCAAATCCCGGTCAATGCGGCGTGGATGCGCCCGATATCATCGCTCATCGTTTCAAAGCTCCCTGATTTTGCACACGTGTGCAAAAAACAGTTGCCAAGCCGCGGTGCGGATGTCTAGCCTCAATCAACACGCCGTGACGGGGGACCCAATGGCCGAAATCCAATTGCGCAATATCAACAAGCGGTGGGGCTCCTTTGTGGGCGTCGACAACTTTGATCTGACCATCGCGGACGAGGAATTTCTGGTCCTGCTGGGTCCGTCAGGTTGCGGCAAAACGACGACGATGCGGATGATCGCCGGGCTCGAAGACGCGACAGATGGCGACATCATGATCGACGGCAAACGGGTTAACGATCTCGACCCCAAGGACCGCGATGTGGCGATGGTGTTCCAGTCCTACGGGCTCTATCCGCACCTCAACGTCTACGAGAACATCCGCTTCCCGCTCAAGGTGCGCAAGGTCGATCCGGCGACCCATGACGAACGGGTGCGCCGCGCCAGCGCGATGGTGGAACTCGACGATTTCCTGCACCGCAAACCGGCGGAACTGTCGGGTGGCCAACGTCAGCGTGTGGCACTGGCCCGCGCCATTGTGCGCGAACCCAACGTGTTCCTGATGGACGAGCCGCTGTCGAACCTCGATGCGAAACTGCGCGTGTCCACACGGGCGCAGATCAAAAACCTCAGCCACGAACTGAAAGTCACCACCGTCTACGTGACCCACGACCAGATCGAGGCGATGACACTCGCCGACCGTGTGGTGGTGATGAAGCAGGGCAAGGTGCAACAGGTTGGAACGCCTACAGAAATTTACGATCACCCGGCCAATACCTTTGTCGCGTCCTTTATCGGATCACCAGCGATGAACCTGATGGAAGGCACCATGTCAGGCGGCACATTCACCGGCGACAACGTCTCGATCTCGGGGCTGTCAGTGCCGGACGGACCGGTCACCATGGGCTTCCGCGCCGAAGATGCCGAACTGGCCGAAACAGGTGGTGAAGTCTCTGCGCCGATCTACACGATCGAGCTGCTCGGTGACGCGACAATGTTGACCGTGCGCGCAGGCGGCCAGTTGGTTTCGGTCAAGGCACACAAGGAATACCGGGCCGAGATCGGGGACCCCGTCTCGTTCCGCGTACCGGCGGGCATCTGCCACGCCTTCTCTTCCTCCACCGGCGAGCGCATCGCCTGAGGAAAACCGCCCAGCCGCGCGGGGGCACCCACGGGGCCGGGCCAATCAAGCCGGTGCAGGCTTGCAAGATGCACTGGCGTCAAACGCAACAGGGAGTTTGCATATGTACTTGAAGAAACTGGCACTGGCGGGCGTTGTCTCGTTGATGGGCACGTCGGCTTTTGCCGCCTGCGCCTATGAGAACGATGTGCCGCTGAAGTCGCTGAGCGCGGGCTTTGAAGCATGGAAAGCCGTCACGGACGCTATGGCGGAGTGCGGCAATTTCCAGGCCGAGCTGGATCAGGAATTCCGCACCAAACAGCCCGCCGCATTTGAGGCGAACCCGTCGCTCTACCACATTGGTGGCGTGTCCAACGGCACTGTGACGCCGCTGTTGAACGCGGGCACCATCCGTCCGCTGGACGATCTGGTCGCCAAGTATGGTCAGAACCTCTCGCCCAACCAGTTGATCAAGGTTGACGGCAAGACAATGGCCATCGCCATGATGGTGAACACACAGCACCTGATGTACCGCGAAGACATCTTTGCCGATCTGGGCATCGCGACACCTACGTCCTGGGACGAAGTGTTCGCCGCCGCTGAAAAGATCAAGGCGGCAGGTGTCGTGGACCACGCCATTGGCGCCACGATGAAGTCCGGCTGGAACCTCGCGCAGGAATTCGTGAACATGTACCCCGGCTTTGGCGGTGCGTTCTTCAACGCGGACAACACCACGGCGGTCAATTCCGACGCGGGTGTCAAGGCGCTGGAAACAATGGCGAAAACGCTGGCGTACACCGATCCTGAAGTGCTGGTAAGCGACTCCACCTACGTGCAGCAGCAGTTCCAGCAGGGCAAGATCGCCATGTCGAACCTGTGGGCCAGCCGTGCCGGTGCCATGAACGACGAAAACGAAAGCTCGGTTGTGGGCAAGGTCAAGATGGCCGCAGCCCCCATTGCCATGGACGGCGGCGCGCCTGCGACGACCCTGTGGTGGGACGGTATCGTGATCGCCGCGAACATCACCGACGAAGAGGCTGATGCCGCGTTCCGTCTGGCGATGGAAGGTCTGGACGAAGAGATGGTCAAGGCCAACAACGAAGCCGCGATCTGGCTGGTCAAAGGCTATGAGCCCGGCCCGCTGGCCGCAGGTGCCATTGCCACTGCAACGGCCACTCCGTCCGCACCGCCATACCCGTCGACCACTCAGATGGGTCTGTTGCACACGGCGCTGGGCAACGAACTGCCTGCGTTCCTGACAGGTGACCGCGACGCGGCCGCCACGCTGGTCGCCGTCGAAGAAGCCTATACCACGTCGGCCAAAGAGGCCGGTGTGCTCGAGTAAGGCACACGCAGGGCTGGCCGGGGAAACACCCGGCCAGCCCGATGTTGCGGGGACAAGATGCAAACCGAATTTGACCATATTGTTGTGGGCGGTGGCTCTGCTGGATGCGCGGTGGCTGCGCGTCTTGCCGAACGACCGGGCGCACGCGTCTGTGTGATCGAGGCGGGGCCGTCGGATGCTGACATCCGGGTCAAGGTGCCATTTGGTCTGGTGCATTTGCTGGGGTCGGACCGGCGCAACTGGAAACGCCAGACGGTGCCGATGGCCGCAGCGGGCGGGCGTCGTGTGTCGGTGCCACGCGGGCGGATGCTGGGCGGGTCGGGGTCGATCAACTCGATGGTCTGGTTTCGCGGGACCCGCGCAGATTTTGACGCCTGGGCCTTGCCCGGCTGGGATGCCGACACTGTGTGGGACGCCTTTGATGCCGTCGAGGCGCGCATGACGCCCACCCGTTTGCCGCATCCCCACAGCCTGTCTAATGCGTTTGGTGAGTTGTTTGCCGCCAACGATCCGGGCGCGCCACCCACACCCGAACGCCAGAGCGCGGGCGTCTTTCACACCAACATGCGCAATGGCGCGCGGTGGTCGGCTGCGGACGGGTTCCTGCGTCCGTCTGGTGCCGATGTCCTGACCGGCGCTGAGGTGGACCATGTGACCTTTGACGGGGCGCGTGCCACGGGTGTGGTGCTGCGCGATGGCCGCACCCTGCGCGCGCTTGCGGGTGTTGTCCTGTCAGCGGGCAGTATCGAGAGCCCGATGATCCTGATGCGGTCGGGTATTGGCCCCGCCGCAGACCTCAAAGCCGCCGGGATCGAAGTTCAAGTCGATGCACCCGGCGTGGGTGATAACCTGCATGACCATCCGGGCTTTGGCCTGCATTTCAAAGGGCGCGGGTCGGGCTATGGCCTGACGCTGGGCCAGTTGCCTGCCTGGGCGGTGTCGCCGCTGCAGTGGCTTATGACGCGGTCGGGGCGGCTGGCCTCCAACACGGTTGAGGCGGGCGCGTTCTATAGTGTGACCGACAGCGCGGTGCCTGAAGTCCAGACACATTTCCTGCCGTTTCTGATGGGTTGGCAGGGGAGGTCGATCATCTGGGGTGCGGGGTATTTCGCCGATGTCTGCCTGTGCCAACCACGATCGCGCGGGCGCTTGCGCATCGGGCCGGATACACACGCACCGCTGATTGATCTGAACCTCTTTGGCGACGAACGGGACCTCGACATGATGACGGCCGCTGTTGCGCGGCTGCGCACGTTGTTGGAGCGGGCCGCATTTGGATCCCGCCGCGCGCCAGAGATGTTTCCCGGCCCAGATGTCACCGGCGAAGCCCTGCGCGAGACGATCCGCACCCGCGCCGGAACCGCCTATCACCCCGTGGGCACTGTTGCCCTGGGCGGGCCGCTGGATGCGCTTGGCGCTGTCAAAGGGGTCAGCAACCTGTGGGTTGCCGATGCCAGTGTTATGCCACGCATCACCAGCGCCAACACCAATGCCCCGTCGATGATGATCGGCTGGCAGATCGGTGGCCACGTTGCCGCCCACGCAAAAAGGAACGCCGCATGAAGTTCAAAACCTTCTTCTGGTTCGTTGGCCCGTCGGTCTTCATGATGTTGCTGTTCATCGCCGCCCCGCTGGTGTCGGTGTTCATCCAGTCGTTTCAGGTCACGCAACCGATCATGCAGCAGATCGAGGTCGAGACTTGCACGCCGGGTTTCCTGACGCAGACCTGTACAACCGAGGTCAAAACAGTGCCGGTCATCGACGAGGTAACCGGCAAGACGCAGACCACCACCGAATGGGTGGGTTTGCAGAGCTATCGCAACGTCCTGCAAATGGACAAGGTCTGGGCCGCACTGGGGTCGGGCAACTGGGGCGATATCCTGCAAATCGACTTTTGGAAGGCGCTGCGGTTCACGCTCAGCTTTACGCTGTTCACGCTGCCGCTCGTGATTGGGGTGGGCCTGTTGATTGCGCTGGCGGTGAACAACGCCGCGCGCAGCCTGCGCGGGCCGGTGATCTTTATCTCGCTCTTGCCATTCATCATCACGCCGGTGATCGGGTCACTGTCGATCTACTGGCTGTTTGTCGGCGACGGTATTCTGACGGCGACGCTGGAACGCTGGACGGGTCAGGACATCGCGATGTTCGCCCAAAGCTGGACCATCGAGATGCTGATGTATTTCTACAGGGTCTGGCACGTGGCGCCCTTTGCCTTTGTGATCTTCTATGCGGGCCTGCAGACGGTGAACATGGACACGCTGGAATCTGCGATCATCGACGGGGCCAACCGGTTCGAGCGGCTGCGCTATGTGATCGTGCCGCATCTGATGCCGTTGATCATTTTTATCGCGCTTATTCACCTGATGGACTGCTACCGCGTGTTCGAGGAAATCGTCGGCTTCCGCAGCCAGGCGCATGTGATCTCGCTTCAGTGGCTGACCTTTGATTTCCTGACACCGGACGATGCGGGCAACCGTGCCATCAGCCGGGCATCGGCCAGCGCCATGCTCACCATGATTGGCATTGTGGTCCTGCTGGTCCTGCCACTGCGCCGCACCTGGCGCGACCACAAGGGAGGGGCGCACTGATGCGGTATCTCCAAGGGAGCGTTGACCATGTCGAGTAAAGCCACCGCACAGCCATTGTCGCTGAAAATTGCATCCGGCGCGTTTCTCGCCTTTTGGTGCGTGCTTGCGGCCTTTCCCATCGTGTGGATTGCCGTGATGAGTGTGAAATCCCCGCGCGACGCCTTTGCGGCCAGCGCGTGGGATGTGATCACCGGGCCAGCCACGCGCGCAGCGGGCAACGGGCTAAGTGTTCTGGACATCATTGTCGGGCTCGCGTTCCTCTACTTTGCGATCCGCTGGGCCTTTACCCGCCTGCCGGGGCTGGTCGCGCGCTTTGCGCCGCCCGGACTGATCGTGCTGGGGTGGCTGGTGGGGGCCGCGGCCTATGGCCTGGTGTTTGTGCTGCTGTTCTTTGGCGTGCTGCCTGCCGTGATGGACGTCATCAATGGCATCGCGGGGCCGCTGGGCACGCCCGTGCTGGGCCTTACGACTGAACACTATGTCGCCGTTTGGGGTGAGAACCAGTTTTACCGCAACTTCATGAACTCGATGATCGTGACGGCGGGTGTTGTGACCATCTCGCTCACCGTGGGGACGCTGGCGGGCTACGGTCTGGCGCGGTCCGGGTCGAACCTCGCGTTCTGGCTGCTGATCCTCGCGCTTGTGTTCCGCGCACTGCCGCACTCGGTGCTGGTGGCGGGCTATCTGCCGTGGTTCATCAACTCGGCTGAAATCCTGCGCCCGATCTTCGGTGAACTGTCGCCGACACTCTATGGTCAGCCCTGGGCGGTGATTGCCGTGCTGGTGTCGATCAACCAGCCCTTTACGATCTGGATGCTGCGGTCGTTCTTTCAGAACATCCCGGCTGAACTGGATGAGGCCGCGCGCGTCGATGGCTGTTCGCACTTTCAGGCTTTCCGCCGGGTGATCATGCCGGTCATGTGGCCGGGGGTGATCACAACGGGGCTCTTTTCCTTCCTGTTGGGGTATAACGATTTCCTTGTGACGTCGCTGTTGCTGGATGCGCAGAACCAGACGATGGTTCCGGCCATTGCAGGGTACTTCAACCGTGAAACCACCACGACCGATCAGGTCGAAGCGGTGGCGGCGGCGGTGTCGATCACAGCACCCCTGTTCCTGCTCGTGATGGTGTTCCAGCGCCAGATCGTCAGCGGCCTGACCGCCGGCGCGGTCAAGGGCTGATGAGCAGCGCGTCACGATCCGGCCGGATGCAGCGGCATCCGGCATTGAACCGGATGCCTCGGGATTTCATCTGCATCTGCGTTGCTTCGCCAACGCAGATGACATTCCAGATGAAAGGATGATCCCATGAAAGGATCCCGACCCGAACAAGCGGTTCTGACCCGCGACACCGACATGACCAAGACCGACGCCACCCGCGCGGTGATCGAAGGCATGGTCGACGGACTGAATGACCACCGTATTGACGACATTGGCCAGTTCTTTGCCCAATCCTTCCGCTGGATGGGCAACACCGGCTGCGGCACCAAGACGGGGCTGCAAGAGTTCCAGGACAATTGGCAGCGCCCCTTTCAGGCGGCGTTTTCCGACAAGGTCTGCGTGGACGAGGCGCGCCTTTACATGGGCGAGTGGGCCGCGGCCTTTGGCCGTCAGGAGGCCACGCATTCCGGCACATTCATGGGCATCGCGCCCACCGGCAAGCGGATCGAGATCCGCTACATGGACTTTTGGAAAGTCGAAGAGGACCGCATCACCGACAACTACGTGATGGTCGATTTTCCCCACGTGCTCGCCCAGCTGGGGCGGGACGTTTTTGATGGCGAGGGCTGGGAGGCCTTCGATCGCGGCGAGAAGACCCCGCCGCGTCCCGATAACTGAGGTGACGAGATGACAATTGAGTATTTGAAGCGCGGCAAGCCAGAGGCGGAGCGGGCCGAAGACGACGCCAAGACACGGGCCATCGTCGAGGCAACGCTTGCCGATATCGAGGCGCGCGGCGACGCGGCGGTGCGCGATCTGTCGGAGAAATTCGACAGCTACAGCCCCGACAGCTTTCGGCTGAGCCTCGCGGAAATCGAGGCGCTGATCGACGAGCTGACCCCGCGCGAGCTGGAGGATATCAAGTTCGCGCAACAGCAGGTGCGCGACTTTGCGCAGGCGCAGCGCGACTCGATGCTGGATATCGAGGTTGAGACGATGCCGGGTGTGATCCTTGGGCACAAGAACATCCCCGTGCAGTCCGTGGGCTGCTACGTGCCGGGGGGCAAGTTCCCCATGGTCGCCAGCGCCCACATGTCCGTCGCCACCGCATCCGTCGCGGGTGTCCCGCGCATCATCGCCTGCACGCCGCCCTGGCAGGGCAAGCCCAACGCGGCGGTGATCGCCGCCATGCACCTCGGTGGCGCGCATGAGATTTACGTGATGGGCGGCATTCAGGCCGTGGGGGCCATGGCCATCGGCACCGAGACGATTGACCCCGTGCACATGCTTGTGGGGCCCGGCAACGCCTTTGTCGCCGAGGCCAAGCGCCAGCTGTTTGGTCGCGTGGGCATCGACCTCTTTGCCGGCCCCACCGAGACGATGGTGATCGCGGACGACACGGTGGACGCCGAGATGTGCGCCACCGATCTGCTGGGACAGGCCGAGCACGGTTACAACTCACCCGCCGTCCTGCTGACCAATTCGCGCAAGCTGGCCGATGACACGGCGGCAGAGATCGAGCGCATCCTGACCATCCTGCCCACCGCCGACACAGCGCGCAAAAGCTGGGAGGACTATGGCGAGATCATCCTGTGCGACACCTATGACGAAATGCTGGCCGTGGCGGATGATGTCGCCTCCGAGCACGTACAGGTGATGACCGACCGCGACGACTGGTTCCTGGAGCACATGACCTGCTACGGCGCGCTGTTCCTTGGACCGCGCACCAATGTTGCCAATGGGGACAAGGTGATCGGCACCAACCACACCCTGCCCACCAAGAAGGCGGGGCGCTATACGGGCGGTCTGTGGGTTGGCAAATACCTCAAGACACACAGCTATCAAAAGGTCACCACCGACGAGGCTGCCGCCGAGATCGGGGCCTATGGCTCGCGGCTGTGCATGCTCGAAGGGTTCGTGGGCCACGCCGAACAGTGCAACCTGCGGGTCCGGCGCTATGGCGGCATCAATGTCCCTTACGGTGAGGGCGCGCCTGCGCGCGACGCCGCGGAGTAGCCAGTGATCGACCAGAACCAACGCAACAAGGCCACGGCGCTGACGCTGTGGTCTGCGCTTGACCGCGCCCCGGCAGAGGCGGTGCCGCTGCTGGATCATGTGCAGCACTGGCAGGGGCCTGCGCCCATTGGCGTGCAGACCTCGGGCGCCGATGTGGTCACAGCCCTTTTTGCACCGCTGCGCGATGCGGTGCCGAACCTGCGCCGCCAGACACATATCTTTATGGCTGGAACATCGTCGGCCAATGAAAACGGGCAAGGCGACGGCGCGTCCTGGGTGGCCGGTACGGGTTACTACACCGGGCGGGCAGTGCAGTCGGTCTTTGGCATCCCGGCCACCGGGCATGATCTGCGGGTGCGCTGGGGCGAGTTCCTGCGCTTTGACGACCAGGGCCGGATCACGCACGCGCAGACCATTTGGGATTTTGTCGACTGGTTCGACCAGATCGGTCTGCCGGTCCTGCCAAAGCCACGCGGGGCCGCACATGTGTATCCCGCGCCCACGGCCTATGACGGCGTCCTCACTGATCCGGGCGATGACCAAGCTTCGGCGGACACGATGCAACTGGGTCGCGGACTGATCTTTGGCGGGCTCAACAGTTTTGACACGACGGACCTGTCCAGCATGGGCATGGCGCGGTTCTTTCATCCCAACGTCAAATGGTACGGGCCGGGTGGCATCGGGGCGTGCCTGTCCCTGAGCGAGTTCGAGACGCTGCACCAGCAGCCATGGCTTGTCGCCTTTCCGGACCGCAAGGTGATGCATCTTGAAAGCCTGTTTGCCGAGGACCGAATGCTGGCGGCATCCGGGCCGCGCGGCGTGGTTGGCACACATGGCGGCACCTATCTGGGCCATGCGGCTACAGGTGCGCCGATTGAGGTGTCCGGCCTTGATTTCTGGCTGCGCACGGATGGGCAATTCACGGAAAACTGGGTCTTTGTGGACATGGTGCATCTGTTCGAACAAATGGGTGTCGACCTGTTTGCGCGCATGCGGGATCAGCTATGACCATGGACATTCCCACAGCAAACAAGGCGCTGATCGCGCCGTTTCGGGCCGCACTCTATGACGGTGACCTCGCAGAAGCGCGGCGGTGTTTGCACGCGATTTGCGCGCCGGACGTGGTGTTCCGGCTCGCCTTTCCTTTTGAGAGCACGCAGGGCGTTGATGCATTTGTTGACAAGGTCTTTGTGCCGCTGGCGCGCGCGTGGCCTGACATGGAGCGCCGCGATCACATCGTGATGGCAGGCCCCACGCCCGAAGGTGCGGATTGGGTGGGCTGCGGTGGCTATTACACCGCGACCGCAACCGCGCCCTGGCTGGACATTCCCGCCACGGGCCACATCGTGCACATGCGGTTCCACGAATTCTACCGCGTGGCGGACGGTAAGGTCACCGAGATGCAGGCGCTGTGGGACATCCCCGAAGTGATGATGCAGGCCGGTTCCTGGCCCATGGTGCCATCGCTTGGCCGCGAGTGGCACGTTCCGGGGCCAGCAACCTGTGATGGGCTGGTGCCGGGGCCTCATGATCCGCAGGCAAGTGCCGCGTCCTGTCTGCACATCATCGACATGCTGGCACATCTCAAGAAACACCCCAGTCAGGGCGGCCCCGAAGTGATGGAGATGGAACGGTTCTGGCATCCGAAGATGATGTGGTACGGCCCCAGCGGCATCGGGTCCGGGCGCGGCATCGCGGGTTTTCGCAACTGGCACCAGATCCCGTTTCTGAACGGCATGCCGGACCGGGGACAATATGTGGACGAGATAGTCTATCATTTCTTCGGTGACGGACCCTATGCTGCGGTCACGGGCTGGCCGGACATGTACCAGACGATCACGCATGGCGGTTGGCTTGGCCTGCCGCCCACCAACACACGGGTGGAAATGCGGTCTCTGGACTTTTGGCGGCTGGAAAATGGACGGATACGGGAGAATTGGGTGATGGTGGATATGTTGCAGATGTATGACCAGATCGGGGTCGACGTGCTGGCGCGGATGCGCGAGTTCAACAAGGCGCGGGTGGGCTTTGACCCCGAGACAGGACGTGCGGCATGACCGATCTGCCCCGCACTCCGTCCTTTGATCTTTCCGGCAAACGGGCACTGGTCACTGGCGCGTCTTCTGGCATTGGCCTTGGCTGTGCCGTGGCGCTGGCCGAAGCGGGCGCGCACGTGGTGTGTGCCGCACGGCGGGCCGACGCGCTGGCCGAAGTTGTGGATGCCATGACCACACAAGGATGGAGCGCCGAAGCCATGCCGCTGGATGCGTCCGACATCGACGCTGTGAACGCGGCCTTTGAACAGCCCTTTGACATCGTTTTGAACTCTGCCGGTCTGGCCCGCCACGGCCCGTCGATGGACACACAGCCCGAGGATTTCGACGCCGTTGTCGCGATCAACCTCAAGGGGGCTTATTTTCTGTCCACCGCGGCTGCGCGCGCGCTGACCAAGGCGGGCAAAGGTGGGTCCATCATCCACATCTCGTCCCAGATGGGTCATGTGGGCGGGATCGACCGCGCCGTCTATTGCGCCACGAAACATGGCGTCGAGGGCATGGTAAAGGCCATGGCCATCGAGTGGGGCAAGGCGAGCGTACGCATCAACACGGTCTGCCCGACCTTTGTGCGCACGGCGTTCACGGAAAAGTCGTTTGAAGACCCGGAGCGTTACGCCTGGATCATGGACAAGATCAAACTGCCCCGCGTGGCCGAGGTCGAAGACATCATGGGCGCGGTCCTGTTTCTGGCGTCTGATGCGTCGGCGATGGTGACGGGCACGTCGATGCTGATCGACGGAGGCTGGACAGCGGACTGATGCCGGACAAGGTGACAGCACTGGACGTGGCGGAACGCGCCGGGGTATCCCGGTCTGCGGTCAGCCGGGTGTTCACGCCCGGTGCGTCCGTGTCCAAGCGCACGGCGGACAAGGTGCGGCAGGCGGCGGATGCGCTGGGCTACCGGCCCAACGTGTTGGCGCGCAGTCTGATCACCGGGCGCAGCCGCATCATCGGTTTGGTTGTGGCCTATCTGGAGAACCACTTTTACCCCGAAGCCATCGAACGGCTGAGCCGCAAGTTGCAGGAACAGGGCTATCACGTGCTGGTTTTCCTGTCGTCCAACTCGGGCGAAGAGGCCGACGAGGTGATGGAGGAACTGCTAGACTATCAGGTTGATGGCATCATCGCCGCCAGCGTCGGCATGTCCAATGACCTGACGCAACGGTGCGAGGCGGCGGGAATCCCGATTGTCCTGTTCAACCGGGCGCAGGATGACGACCGGCTGTCTTCGGTCACGTCCGATAACTATCACGGTGGCCGCAAGCTGGCCGAGTTTCTGGTGGCGGGCGGCTATACCCGCATCGCCCATATCGCGGGATGGGAGGGCGCCTCGACCCAGCGCGACCGCGAGGCGGGCTTTGTCGCGGGGCTGAATGCGGCGGGACAGGCCCTGTACGCGCGGGGCGTGAGTGACTTCAAATTTGACCAAGCCAAGGCCGTCGCCCGCGAGATGTTCGCCGGACCGGACCGCCCGGATGCGGTGTTTTGCGCCAATGACCACATGGCCTTTGCCGTGATGGATGTGCTGCGGTTTGAACTGGGCCTGAAGGTGCCGGGCGACGTGTCGGTTGTGGGCTATGACGACGTCACGCTGGCGGCCTGGCCGTCCTATGACCTGACGACCGTGCGCCAGCCTGCGGGCCAGATGGCCGATGCCACGGTCGAGATATTGATGGATCGCCTGAACGATCCCGAAACCAAACCCCGCCGCGTCGCGCTGGATGGACCGCTGGTCCTGCGCGGATCGGCCCGCATACCCAAAGGATGGACCTCATGAAGGGTTTTTCGAACCGGTGGAAAGACTTCCCCGACTATATCATCGGCATCACCAAGGAGATCTGGGAAGATCGCGGCATCGCGACTCTGCATCACTACTACAGCCCGGACATCGTTGTGCGGTCGCCGGGGTCGGTGGTCATCGGCAATGAAAAGGTCATCGGGGCGACCATGGCCACGCTCGCCGAGTTCCCGGACCGGACGCTGTTGGGTGAGGACGTGATCTGGAGCGGGACACCGGAGGAGGGGATGCTGTCGTCGCACCGCATCCTGTCGACGGCGACGCACACGGCGGATGGTGTTTATGGGCCTGCGTCGGGCAAGCGGTTGCAGTACCGGATCATCGCGGATTGTCACGCCATCAACGACCAGATCAACGACGAGTGGTTGATCCGGGATCAGACGGCCATCGTGAACCAGATCGGCTGGGAGGCCAAGGCCTATGCCGCCGACCTGATCGCACGCGAGGGCGGGATGGAACAGGCGGTGCGCCCGCTGACCCCGGCAACGGATCAGCCCGGCCCCTACAAAGGGCGCGGCAATGACAACGCGTGGGGTGCCCAATATGCGGACATCCTGACCCGCATCATGGGGGCCGACATGGCAGCGATCCCGGCAGCCTATGACCGTGCGGTGCAGTCGGAGTATCCCGGTGGTGTGACGGGCCACGGCACTGGACCGGTCGACCGGTTCTGGATGGGGCTGCGGGCATCGTTCCCGGATGCGACGTTTACCATCGACCACCAGATCGGGCGCGATGACGACGCAATGCCGCCGCGCGCCGCGATCCGTTGGGCGTTGCATGGCAAGCACGACGGTTGGGGCTATTTCGGCGCACCCACGGGGGCCGAAGTCTATGTGCTGGGGATCAGCCATGCCGAGTTTGGCCCATGGGGCCTGCGTCGGGAATATGCGCTCTTTGATGAGACGGCGATCTGGAAGCAGATCCTGCTCCAGACCGGTTAGGGTTGGATATGCATATTTTTGGAACAATGAAGGTCTCGCGCGATGCAACGCTATGATCATCTGATGTTCACGGATGCGGTACGGGCGTTGCAGTCGGTGGACGGGTCTGCGGACATGTACGCCAACAGTTATGGCGCGCGCACCCATGCCCTGAACGCGGATGAGGTGGCCTTTGTCGCGTCGCGCACGTCGTTTTACATGGCGACGGTGTCGGCGACGGGCTGGCCCTACATCCAGCACCGGGGCGGGCCTGCGGGGTTTCTCAGGGTGCTGGATGATCACACGCTGGCGTTTGCGGACTATCGCGGCAACCGACAGCATATCTCTGAGGGCAATCTGGCGGGTGACGACAGGGTCTCGCTGTTCCTGATGGACTATCCGCGCAAGGCGCGGCTGAAGCTGCAGGGGCGGGCCGCTGTGCGCGCGGCGTCGGATGATGCCGCATTGGCCAGCCAGTTGGCCGTTGAGGGGCAGGGCCGGGTTGAGCGGGTTGTGACCATCGCGCTTGAGGCGTTTGACTGGAATTGCCCGCAGTTCATCACGCCGCGTTTCGATGCAGCCGAGATTGCGCAGTTGGTCGGACCCGAAATGGACAAGCTGAACGCGCGCATTTCTGCACTTGAGGCTGAGAACGCCGCGCTGAGGGTTCGTTCCTGATGGACATCTACCGTGCCGCCGAACGTCTGATGGGGATGCGCGATGCCGATTGGCGCCGTCACGCGAACCCGGTCAGCGTGTGGACGCGGTTTTCCTGTTTGCCGCTGATCGTGCTGGCCATCTATGCGCGCCAGTGGATCGGCTGGTGGGCAGTGCCATGTGTTGTTCTCGCCTGCTTCTGGACATGGGTGAACCCGCGTGCCTTTCCATCGCCCGCTGACTTTGGGTCATGGGGCGCGCGCGGAACCCTGGGGGAGCGGGTGTTTCTGGCCCGTGACCAATATGATCTGAACCCGCAACACATTCGGGTGGCCCACGTGTTGACCGGTCTGTCGGTGCTGGGACTGGGGCCGCTGGTCTATGGGCTGATTGCGTTGAACCCCTGGGCCACTTTGCTGGGCCTTGTGGCCATCATCCTGCCAAAGGTCTGGTTCGTGGACCGCATGGTCTGGCTCCACGCCGACGTGACACACACCATTCCGGGCCAAGCGTTGCCCGACCCCACACTTCCACATGAAAGGATCCCCCAATGACCCCCGCCGAGATGGAGCCGCGCATCGTGCGTTACGGTGACCTGATGCCCTGCAAGACTGCGTTTATCGACGCGCATACGCCGGGGTCGGACCAAAAGGAAAACTTTACCATCATCGGCGGTGGTGTGTCGGAATCCCCAGATCAGCACGTGCATATCGGCATCCCGCACGGGTTCAACATCGGTGCGGCGGGGCAACCGCCGAAGTGCCGGAACTCACTGCACAGTCACCGCACGGCCGAGGTGTTCTTTGTCCTGTCGGGGCGCTGGCGGTTTTTCTGGGGCCGTTGGGGGGATGCAGGCGAGGTCGTGTTGGAAGAGGGCGATATCATCAACATTCCCACCGGCATTTTCCGTGGGTTCGAGAACATTGGCACCGACTATGGGATGATCATGGCAATCCTTGGTGGGGACGACGCGGGTGGTGGCGTGATCTGGGCGCCGCAGGTGATCGAGGATGCAACGGCGCATGGCCTCGTTCTGGGCGACAACGGCAGCCTCTATGACACCAAACAGGGTCAAAGCCTGCCTGATGGCGTTGCGCCGATGACAGTGCTGACGGATGAAGAGCTGCAAGCCTATCCCGAGATGTCCCCGATGCAGGTCGTGGGCATGGGCGTGCGCCGTTATTGGGACATGGTGGCGCTTGCGCAACACGCGCCATGCAAGGTGATTGGTGAGAGGGGCATCATCCGGGATAAACCGGGCTTTGAGGTGGATCTCATCACCCGCAGCAGCGCGTCTGACGAGATGCACAGCCATGACCGCCCCTCTGTTCTGATGCCGATGCGCGGTCATTGGCGGGTCACATGGGAGGGCGGTACCACCACGCTGGCGCCGGGTGACACGATGAGTGTGCCGGAAAACATGCCCCACAGCGCGGTGCCGTCGATGACAGGCGAGGCGTCGCTGTATCACATCGTTGGCACGGATGATCCCGCAGGGCCCACATGGCAGGGGTAGACGCCTCTCCGGATGACACGCAGCAGGTCTATGAGCGCCAGGCCGAAGCCTTTGATGCGGGCCGGTCACGCGCGCTGTTCGAGGCGCGGTGGTTGGCGCGGTTCACGGCCTGCCTGCCTGCGGGCGCGCGGGTGCTGGACCTGGGCTGTGGCAGTGGTGATCCCATCGCGCGGTGGTTCATTGCCGAAGGGTTCCGCGTCACCGGTGTCGATTTTGTGCAGCCGATGCTGGACCTTGCCCGTGGGCGGTGGCCCGAGGGGGATTGGCGTTTGGGCGACATGCGCACGCTTGATCTGCCGGACCGGTTTGAAGGCATCGTTGCGTGGAACAGCTTCTTTCACCTGCGGCCCGATGAACAGCGCACCTGCATTGCCCACATGGCCCGACACCTTGTGCCGGGCGGCTCACTGCTGCTAACCGTGGGGCCAAAGGCGGGCGAAGTATCCGGCACCGTAGGGGGAGAGCCCGTGTATCACGCTTCTCTGTCGCCTGCGGGCTATGCCACCTGCCTCGAAGAGCACGGCCTGCGCCTGACCGGGTTTCTGGCCGAAGACCCGGACACCGACAAGGCCAGCGTGCTGATGGCGCGCAAAGACTAATTCAGGAGACATCCATTGCCCGTTCTGACAACCCATGCCGGCAGCCTTCCCCGCACCCAGGAGGTCGTCGATTTCATTTTCGCCCGCGAGCGGCAAGAGGACTATGACGCGGCCGCATTTGACGCGGCGATGACCGAAGCCGTGGATGCCACGGTGGCCCGTCAGGCCGCTGTTGGTGTGGACATTGTCAGCGACGGCGAGACGTCCAAGATCAGCTATGCCACCTACGTCAAGGATCGCTATACCGGATTCTCCGGCGACAGCCCGCGCAACGCGCCTGCCGATCTGAAACAGTTTCCCACGTTCCTCAAACGTCTGGCCGATGCCGGTGGCACACCGCAATACGCACGCCCCATGTGCACCGGCGAGGTGCGCAGTAAGGGGCAGGGCGAGCTGCAAAAGGACATCGCCAACCTCAAGGCCGCCATGGCGAAGCATGGGGTCGAGCGTGGTTTCATGAATGCAGCGTCACCCGGCGTGATCTCGCTCTTTCTGCAGAACGATTTCTATCCCACACGCGACGCCTATCTGGCGGCACTCGCTGATGCGATGAAAGAGGAATACGAGACCATCGTGGCCGCCGGTCTCGATCTGCAACTCGATTGCCCGGACCTCGCCCTCAGCCGTCACATGCTTTTTGCGGATCTGTCGGATGCGGAGTTCGTCAAGATCGCGGATGCCCATGTCGAGGCGATGAACCATGCGCTGTCGAATGTGCCGCAGGACCGGGTGCGGGTCCACATCTGCTGGGGCAACTACGAGGGTCCGCACACCTGCGACATCGACATGGCGACCGTGTTCCCGACCCTGATGTCGACCAAGGCGCAGTACCTGCTGTTCGAGACGTCGAACCCGCGCCATGCGCATGAATGGACGGTGTTCCGCGACCGCAAATCCGAGATCCCCGATGACAAGGTGCTGGTGCCGGGTGTGGTGGACACCACCACCAACTTTGTCGAACACCCCGACGTTGTGACCCAGCGGGTCGACCGGTTTGCCGACATCGTCGGCGCGGACCGCGTGATCGCGGGCAGCGATTGCGGGTTCGGCACCTTTGCGGGCTTTGGGTCGGTCGACCCCGAGATCGCCTATGCGAAACTGAGCGTGATGGCCGAAGGCGCCGCACGGGCCAAGGGGTAGACCATGGATGCCGCCCTGCATGACCTGCTGAAATCGGTCGACACACCCACCGTCTGCAACGCCATCGAAGTGGCACAGGGCAAGCGTGGGTTCAACGGCTTTACCCGTGGCACGATGCTGGCCTCTGACCCGGACGGCGTGATGGTCGGCTATGCCCGCACCGCGCGCATCCGCGCCGTGGCCCCGCCGACCGAGGCACCAGAGGTGATCAAGGCGCGGCGCATGGCCTACTACAAATACATGTCCGAGGGGGACCGTCCGTCGGTCTGCGTGGTGCAGGATCTGGACGTGCCGAACGCCATCGGTGCCTATTGGGGTGAGGTGAACACCAACATCCACAAGGCATTTGGCCTGTCCGGAACGCTGACCGACGGGGTGATGCGCGATCTGGGCGACGTGGCCGAGGGGTATCCTGTGGTCGCGGGGTCCGTTGGGCCAAGCCACGGATTTGTGCATGTGGTGGACTACGACACGCCTGTGCGCATCCACGGCCTCGACATCCGACCCGGTGATCTGGTCCACGCGGACGGCCATGGTGCCGTTGTGGTGCCCGAGGATGTGATTGCGGGCCTTGCCGATGCCATCGCAACCCTCATGCGCTCCGAGGCCATCGTGTTCGACGGGGTCAAGGGCAAGCGCGTGACCTTCGACGAGTTCGAAAGCATCTGGGCCGCGTTCGAGGCCGCGCGCACGTGACCCGCTGGGCAGCGGCGCTGATGCTGCTATGTCTGCCTTCTATGTTGATGGGGCAGACGATGGAACTGGAACCCGACTGGGAATATGTGGCCGACACGGTCATGGGCGGCGTCTCGCAAGGTGCTGCGCGCCTTGAGACGGTGGACGGGCGGCAGGCCACACGCCTGACCGGTACGGTGTCGCTCGACAACAATGGTGGCTTTGTCCAGATCGCGTTTGATCTGGCGGGTGGCGCGGTGTTCGATGCGTCCGGCTATACCGGCATCGCCCTCGATCTGCGCGGCAACGGTGCGGACTATGACATCCGCTTGCGCACCGATGCGCTGACCCGGTCCTGGCAATCCTTTCGCACCAGCGTGACGGTGCCGCCCGCGTGGACAACGCTGCGCCTGCCGTTTGACAGCTTTGTGCCACACCGCACCGACGCCACATTCGATCCGTCCCGCCTGCGCCGCATCGGTATCCTCGCCATCGGCCGCGAGATGCAGGCCGACATCGCCGTGTCTGGCGTGCGCCTTTACCGCTAGTCGCGCGGCGCGGGTGCGCCTCCTTCGAAATTGTTGCCATTGGCGTAGTCGCAGGGCGGCTCCTGCATCTGCAAATGCAGCCCGTCCCCGGTAAAGGGATGCGCGCGCGCCAGATCCTCGTCCACCTCGATGCCCAGACCGGGCGTATTGGGCGGCGTTATGAACCCGTCCTCGACCCGAATGCTGCCCTTGATGAGCTGATCATGGAACGGTGTCTCGATTGTCTCGCACATCAGGATGTTCGGGATCGAGGCCGCCAGATGGATGTTCGCGGCCCACTCCACCGGCCCGGCATAAAGATGCGGCGCCATCTGCGCGTTATAGACCTCAGCAATGGCGGCGACCTTCTTCATCTCCCAGATGCCACCGGCCCGGCCCAGTGCGGGCTGCACGATGGACGCCGCCCCGCTGCGCAGCACAGGCGCAAACTCGGCCTTGGTCGTCAGCCGCTCGCCCGTGGCCACAGGGATGCGCACCGCGCGCGCCACCTTGGCCATCTCTTCGACCGCATCCGGCGGAATGGGCTCCTCGAACCACAAAGGGCTGTAGGGTTCCAGCGCCTGTCCCAACCGAATGGCCCCGGCGGTGGTGAACTGCCCGTGCGTGCCAAAGAGCAGATCGGCCCGGTCCCCCACGGCCTCGCGGATCGCCTTGCAGAACGCCACCGACATCGTGATGTCGCGCATCCCCGGCATATGCCCGCCCCGCATCGTATAGGGCCCCGCAGGGTCGAACTTCACCGCGGTATAGCCGCGCGCGACACAGTCCAGCGCCGCCTCTGCCGCCATCTCGGGCGATGTCCAGAACGCATTCAGATCATGGTGCGGCAACGGATAAAGGTAGGTGTACGCCCGAATCCGGTCGTTCATCCGCCCGCCCAGCAGCGCATGCACTGGCCGCCCGTGCGCCTTGCCGAGAATATCCCAACAGGCAATCTCCAACCCAGAAAACGCGCCCATCACCGTCAGGTCGGGCCGCTGCGTGAACCCCGACGAATAGGCGCGGCGGAACATCAGCTCGATGTTTTCCGGGTTCTCACCCGCCATGTGCCGGTCGAACACATCCTCGATCACGCCGCGCATCGCCTCCGGCCCCACCGACGCAGCATAACACTCGCCCCAACCGACAATGCCGTCATCCGTGGTCAGCTTGACCAGGATCCAATAGCGCCCGCCCCAACCCGGCGCAGGCGGAGCGGTCACGATGATATCCAGATCTTTCAATTTCACCGCACAGGCTCCTTCATCTTGCCAAATAAACTCCGGGGGGCCCGAAGGGCGGGGGCTGGCCCCCTCCTACCTGTCAAACAGGATCACGTTTCGCCGCGCCGTGCCGGATTTGGTGTCTTCGATGGCCTCGTTGATCTGATCCAGCGACCAACGGCCCGAAATCAAACTGTCGAGCTGCAACCGCCCCTGTTGGTACAGGTCGACCATCCACGGAATGTCGCGCTGGATCACCACATCCCCCATCTTGGAGCCCACCATGCCCTGACCCGTCGCGGCCAGCATCACCGGTTCGTATTCCGTCATGGCACCCGAATGGGGCATGCCCACCATGATGACTTTGCCGCCCCGGCCCAGGTAACGCGGCGCCTGCTCGTAGGCAGGGATGGCGCCCACAGTGACGATCACCGCCTCGGCCCCCTTGCCCCCAAGCGCCTTGTAGCTGGCCCGCCACGGCGATTTCTGCGTGGCCAGCACGCCGTGTGTCGCACCAAAGGCCTTGGCGTCTTCCAGCTTGTCCTCGGTCATGTCCACGGCCACGATGCGCCGCGCACCGGCAATCCGCGCGCCTTGAATGGCGTTCAGGCCGACGCCGCCCGCACCAATAACCACAACGTCCTGTCCCGCGCGCAACCCGGCCGCATTCACCACCGCGCCCACGCCAGTGATCACACCGCAGGCAATCAACGATGCGGCGTCTTTGGCCATGTCGCCGGGGATTTTGACCAGTTGTTTCTGGTCCACCACAACCTTTTCGGCAAAGGCGCCACAGGCCATGGCCTGATGCAGCTTGGTATCGTCCTTGGTGCGGATCGGTCCCTTGTCGCCGTCATAGGGCGTCTCGCAGATCGTGGGCTTGCCGCCTGCGCAGGACGGGCAGGTGCCACAGGACCTGATCAGCGTCACAACCACGCTGTCGCCGGGCGTCAGCCCGGTCACTCCGGGGCCTACGGCGCTGATGATGCCTGCCGCCTCATGGCCGTAAACCGCAGGCAGGCTGCCGCCCCAGGCCCCGCCCGCATAGGAAATGTCCGAATGACAGATCGCCACGGCGTCCAGTGTCACCTCGACCTCGCCCATGTCGGGCGCACGCAGCAGGATGTCCTCGACGACAAGTGGTGCGCCGAATTCGTGGCACACGGCCGCTTTGATGGTTTGCATATCTGTCCCTTGCCTTGTCTCGTGCGCCATCCCCGTCAGTCGGGCCTGACGGCGCGTTTCCCAGACGGTGACGCAGGACATGCCCATTCGCAAGACGGTTTCCGACCGATTAGGCCTCTGGCGTGTCGCTGACGTTGGGGCCGCGTGGGGTTTTGCCGATGCTCAGAAAGACGGCGAGCGCCAAAGCGACAAGAGCACCCGCCAAAAAGAACGGCGCGCCCGGCAGGTAGATCACCGCCTCGCTGTCCGTGAACGTGTAAAACGCGCTGGTCATCATCAGTGGCGACACAATTGTCGCGAGGGCCGCGATAGAGGTCAGCGTGCCTTGCAATTCGCCCTGTTGATCGTCGCCCACGGCTTTGGACATGATGCCCTGCAGGGCCGGGGTGATGACGGCCGGCAACGCCGCCAAGGGCGTCAGGATCAGCAACCAGGTCCCGGAACTGACCACGCCGATCAAGAGAAACACACCAATGTCCGCAAAATGCCCATAGATCACGGCCCCGCGTTCACCCAGCAGGCGCAGGATGGGGCGGATCAACCCGCCCTGTACGACGGCCATGGCGATCCCGAAGAGGCCCAGCGACAGGCCAACCATACCCGGTGTCCAGTCGAACCGTTCGGCGGTGTAATAGGCCCAGATCGACGGATAGACGACAAAAGCCACCTGATAGATGAAATACACCAGCAACAGGGGGCCAAGACCCGGTAGCCGCCCCAATTGCCAGAACACCCCCAGCGGATTGGCGCGCCACCAGCTCATTGGGCGTCGAATACGTTCATCCACGGTCTCTTTCAGGACGAAATAGCCGAAAATGCCATTGGCGGCGGCCAGCGCGGCGGCGGCATAAAACGGTGCGCGCGTTCCATATTCGGCCAACAACCCACCGACAACGGGACCCAGCACAAACCCCATGCCAAAGGCCGCGCCGATCAGGCCGAAATTCGCGGCCTTTTCGCCCGGTTCCGAGATGTCCGCCATATAGGCATTGGCCGTGGATTGGGTGGCCGCAGTGATGCCGCCCACCACACGCCCAAGGATCAGCAGCCAGATAGACCCGGCCACCGCCATCACAAGATAGTCGGCGCACAGCACCACCAGCGAGATCAACAGGATCGGCCGCCGCCCGAACCGATCCGACAACGCCCCCAGCAGCGGGCTGAAAAGGAACTGCATCGCCGCAAAGATGGTCGACAGAATACCACCCCAAAGCGCAGCCGTCCCCAGACCCGCGCCTTGGACCTCTTGGATCAGGTCGGGCATCACCGGCACGATCAAACCGATGCCCATGGCGTCGATCATCACCGTCAACAGGATGAAAAGGACCGGCAGCCTCACAGCGCGGCAACTGCGCGGGCAAAGGCGCGCGCGTCGTTGGGCGCGTGGCCCATCTGGTCCGTGGCCTCAAACAGCGACGCAGGCAGATCGGAATATGTGGTCCGGGCGACGGTCGACAGGGGCAGGCCCTGCGCAATGGCCTCTGTCACCAGTGCTTTGGTTGCGGCTTGGGCGTCCGGGCGTGACATTCTGGATGCCAGCGCAAAGCTCAGCGGTTCGGCATAGATCAGTCCCGCACCTCCCAGATGTTCGCGCATCCGCGCAGGAACCGGTGCGATGTTCGGGGCGAGGGTCGCAGCTGTCTCAACGGCACTCGCGGCACAAAGGGCGATTTGCGGCACCACCATCCATTCGGTGAACCACGCCGCCCCGTCGCGTTGATACTGATGTGGTGCGGCCTGTTGCAGCGTCGCCTGAAGCCCGGTCATGTGGTTGTTCAACGCGACAAGGACCGATGGCGCCACGGGGTTTTGCTTTTGCGGCATGGTTGATGAGCCACCGGCGGTGCCCAACGTCACCTCGCCCGCGTCCGATGACACATGTCCAATCAGACCCTGACCCATCGCGGCCAAAGCGGCCACGACCTGCGCCATCCAACTTGCGATCTTTAGGATGGGCGTGCGGTCGGTGTGCCAACTGCGCCCCGGATCCTTCAGGTTCAATGCCTCTGCCAATGCGGCACGTGTGGCCGGTGCGTCCGCGCCAAGGGCGGCACTGGTGCCTGCCGCACCACCCAGGGATACCCACAACGCCCCGGCGCGCACTTGGTCAAGCTGGCCCAACGCCTCAAGCAACGGTGCGCCCCATTGCGCCAGAACCGCGCCCCAGGATGTGACGGTCGCGTGTTGCCCATAGGTTCGCGCGGCCATGGGGGTCTCTGCGTGCGCTTCGGCGGCGTTGCCCAGATGCTGCAACAGCGCGCCCAAGCGGGCCTCGATCGCGGCCAGGGTCTGACGCATGCGCAGCATCAGGCCAGTGTCGATGATGTCCTGACTTGTCGCCCCCCAATGGGCGAATTGCGCGTGTTCCGGCGCCTCCATCGCGGTGCGAAAGGCCGTCACGAGGCCCGGAACGGCGACACCGTTGCGCGCGGCATCGCGTGCCAGACCCGCCGGGTCGATCTGCACCTCGAGGCTGGACCGGTGAATAAAGGCGGCGCTCAGTTCGGGGATGACACCTTGGGCGCCCTGCACCTTGGCCAGCGCCCCTTCGACGAGCAGCATCGCGCGCACTTCGGCGCTGTCGGACCACAGGCGTCCAACCTCACCCGTGGCAAAGAGCGGCCCATAAAGAGCCGACGAAAACACGCTCGCCGCCATGGATCAGATATGCCCCGTGCCGGTCAGAAATTCGGTCAGGATATCGGCATATTCCTGCGGTTGCTCGACGCAGGGCAGATGCCCGGCCTTGCGGATCAGCTTGAACGTGCTGCCCGGCACCAGTGCGGCGGTCTCGCGCACCAGATCGGGCGGGGTTGCGCCGTCTTCGGACCCGGCAATGCCCAGCGTCGGCAGGCGCAGGGTGGCTGTCGTGGCGTAGAAATCCGACCCCGAAATGGCGGCTGAACACCCCGCATAGCCCGCGTCCGGTTGCCGGACCAACAGATTGCGCCACAGCTCCAACTCGGGCGTGTCCAGAAACGCCTTGGAAAACCACCGCGTCATGGTGGCGTCGGCCAAAGCCTCGATGCCGCCAGTCTCGACCGCCGCGATACGGTCGGCCCACATGTCCTTGGTCCCGATCTTGGCGCTTGTGTTGGACAGCACCATCGACCGCACCAGATCCAGCCGCTTGACCGCGAGGCCTTGTGCAATCAGCCCGCCAATCGACAGACCGACAAAACAGGCATCTGCAAAACCGGTCATGTCCATCAACCGCTCCACATCACTGACCAGCGTGCCCATGGCGTAGGGCGCTGGCGGACAGGTGGACAGGCCGTGGCCCCGCTTGTCATAGCGGAGAATGCGCAAACCCGCAGGCAACAGCGGCAGGATCGGATCCCAAAGCCGCATATCCGTGCCCAGCGAGTTGGCAAACACCACCGGCGCGCCGTCTTCGGGGCCGTCGATACGGTAGTGCAGGCGCACGTCGCCCAGATCAGCCATATGCATAGTCGTCAGTCCTTCAGTCGCATGTGGGCGATGATCTGCCCGTGGTCGGATGCCAGCTTGTTATAGGGGGCTTCGGCGTGACTGCCATCGGTCAAATGATCATTCAGCACGCTGAAATAATCCATATGCCCGATGCTGCCCGGTGCACCCTCGATCAGGTGGCGCGACATGTAAATCTGGTCGATGCTTTCATAGACGCCGCCAAACGCTGCCGTATAGACCATGTCACGCGCGGATTTGCGCACAAACTGCCGCTCGGCCGAATGCAGGCGCACGGCCTCTATGTCCTCGCGGATTTGCGCGTCTTCCTCGACGCTGTAGCGGTCGCGCGGGGTCTCTGCGTCATGGCGCAGCATCCAGGCATAGTTCTTGAACGGATGTTCGCCGCTGATGATTTCGGAGCTGACCGCATGTTCGCCGTCGTTGAAATCGCCCATCACCATCACGGGATTTCCCGCCTGCAACTCTGCGACGATGGCCCGGCGCAACACCCAGGCCTCGGCCATGCGGCGCAGCGACGACCGCACACCCCCCAGCGCCCGCGCCACCGGGTCGTATTGCGTCAGGTCCACCTCGGGCGGAAAGGGCGCACCGTCGGGGCGCACAAACTCGCCCAGCTTGGATTTCAGGTGGCAGTTGAACACGGTGATGACGTGCTTGCCCACTGGCACCCGCGCCATCAGGATCGGGCGGCTGAGACGGGTCAGGCGAAAACTGCCCCCGCCATCCGGCCCCATGGGGCCAAAATCAATGTCCACCGGTTCGGGCAGGTCCTGGATGATCTCGGGCGTACCGACAAAGCCGAAACGCGACAGGATCGCGACACCGGGTCTGCGCTGGCCTGGGCCGCCGTCGTTCACATTGGGTGCCACCGCCAACGCAGCATCAGTGTAGGGGCGGTAAGCCAACTTGCGAAAGATCGCCTTGCGCCGGTAGCGTTTGTTGGGGCCGGGGATGTGGGCCGCGTTGTCCTCGACCCCTTCGGCGTCCGCTTGCGCAATCACGTCGCGCAACGCGCTTTCCTCGAAAATCTCCTGAAATCCGACAATATCCGCATCCATTGTCTGGATCTGCTCGGCCAGCCAATCGGCTTTCCACGCATATTCCTCGGGGGTGTATTTCTGAAACCGGTAGTATTCCTGTTCCGGTCCAATCAGGTTCTTGACGTTGAAACTGGCGATTGTGAATTCGGTCATGTCAGGCTTTCCAGACTTTGAGCAAAGAGATGAGGGTCCACGTTACCGCCCGAAATCGTGACGATCACGTCGTCCCCATCTATGGCATCCTGCCGACACAATGCGGCAGCAAGGGCAACAGCACCACCCGGTTCCGCCACCAGCTTGAGCCGCAGGAACGCTTGCGCCATCGCATAGAGCGCCTCGTCCTCGGACACGGTCAGGCCGGGCCCGCACAAACGGTGCATGATCGGAAAGGTCAGGTCACCCGGTTGCGGCGTGATGATCGCATCGCACAGGTTGCCAGAGGTGGCCGCGTTGCGCTCAATCTGGCCGGAGGCAAGCGACCGGGCCACGTCGTCAAAACCCTGCGGCTCCACGGGCCGTACCCGCAGGCCGGGGGCATCCGTATCCAGCGCCAGTGCGATGCCGCTGGTCAGCCCACCGCCACCGCAACACACAAGAACGTCCGCCTGTTCAACACCGGCGGCTTGGGCCTGGGCGGCAATCTCGAGGCCGACAGTGCCCTGTCCCGCGATCACTTGCGGCGCGTCAAAGGGTTTGATCAGGGTCAGGCCACGGGACTGCGCCAGCTCTGCGCCGATGATGTCGCGGTCTTGCGATCCCCGCTCATAGAGGACGACTTCGGCCCCGAGCGCGCGCGTGTTTGCGATTTTCAACGCAGGCGCGTCACGGGGCATGACAATGACGGCCGCAACACCGTGCATGCGAGCGGCCAGTGCGACGCCCTGCGCGTGGTTGCCGCTGGAAAAGGCAATGACGCCCGCGCGTCTGACATCCGGGTCAAGCGCAGACAGCGCCGACCATGCGCCCCGAAACTTGAAACTGCCGGTATGTTGCAGGCATTCCGGTTTGATCCAGACCCGACGCCCGGCAATCTCATCCAGAAAGGGTGAGGTCAGCAGCGGGGTCAGACGTGCATGACCGTCGAGCCGTTTGGCGGCAGCGCGGATCATTTCGATGTTCATGTCATGCTCTCCATCCACTTGCGTATGGCGGCAACAGCCTCGGGTTCATCAAGGAAGGGGATGTGGCCCCGATCCGGGACTTCGGCAAGGATCATATCGGGTCGTCGCGCCTGCATCTTTTGGGCGGTCTCAGCGCTCAGCAGGTCGGAACCCGCGCCCCGGATCAGGCACAGCGGTTTGCCCGCCAGCGCGTCGAAAAAGGGCCACAGGTCCGGCACGGCGCCACCGGCCGCGACCGCGTCCCGCAAATGCGGGTCATAGGTGATGTCGAGGCCCGCGTCCGTTTGCACAAAATGGGTGCGTGCCTCGTGCAGCCAACGGTCTGCCGGGACGTTGGCAAAACCCTTGAGCACGTGGGGCAGGGCGGCGGCGGCCTCTTCGATCGTGCGGGCGGCGGGCCGTCGGCCCAGATATGTCATGATGTCCGCCAATCCGGCGGGGTTCAGTTCGGGGCCTACGTCGTTCAATGCGGCCCCCAACAAACGATCCGGGGCGGTGGCGGCCAGCCCCATGGCGTTCAACCCCCCGCGCGATGTGCCGAGGATGGCGACCGAGGACAGTGACAGGTGATCCATCAGCTCCTTCACATCGCGGATCTCAATGGGCAGGATGTAGTTGGCCCAAGTGGGATCATGGTCTGATTGTCCGCGCCCACGATAGTCCATGCGGATCATACGGCACGGGGGTAGATGCGGCGCGATGTACTGAAAATCCTGGGTCGTGCGCGTCAGTCCCGGCAGGCACAGCAGCGGCAGACCCGCGCCCGTGTCTTCGAAATAAAGCGACAGGCCGTCCGATGTGGTGAACCGGCTCATACGCCCGCCAGGGCTGGGATGCCCGTCAGGTCGGGCAGGATGTGCGGAGGTGTCCAAGGCAGGCGGTCGACCGGGTCGCCTGCACGATTGACCCAAGCCGTGACAAAGCCGTAGCCCGCAGCCCCCGCGGCGTCCCACCCGTTGGAGGACACGAACAGCACCTCGTCACGGGCGCAGTCAAACCGTTGGCCCACCAAGTCGTAGACGCGGGCATCGGGTTTGAAGATGCCGACGCTTTCCACGGACAGGCAGGCGTCCAGCACGTCCCCGATCCCTGCGGATGCAACGGCGCCGTTGAGCATGTCGGGCGATCCATTGGACAGGATCGCAGTGTTCAGACCCGCGGCCTTGAGCGCGCGCAGCATGGTCGGAACCTCGGGGTAGGCCTGCAGTTCCCAATAGAGCGCCAGAAGGCGCGCGCGCAGGGCTGGGTCACCTGCGTGGCCGGACTTGTCCAGGGCCCAGTCGAGCCCGTCCTGGGTGACCTGCCAAAAGTCGGTATGCGCATCCGTGATGGCGCGCAGCCAGGTGTATTGCAGCTGTTTGAGCCGCCAATGTTCGGCAAGAACGGGCCACGTGTCGCGCAGCGCGGCAAAGTCAGGCTCTGCGGCGGCCTGGCGTGCGGCGGCGGCCACATCGAACAGTGTCCCGTAGGCGTCAAAGATACAGGTTGTGATGGGCATTGGCTGGCTCCTTCTGGGTGCAGACTGTCACGGGTCCGGGCGAACGAAAAGGGGGCAGGTGGGGTTTACCCGACTGCCAATGGCAGGCAGGGTGTGGCACCTGTGGATCAAACAGGCAGTGTTGGGAGAGGAAGACATGGCTGAAATCAAGGATGGGGATACCGTTCGGATCCACTATACGGGCACATTGCTGGACGGCACGGTGTTTGACAGCTCTGACGGGCGTGAACCGCTGGAATTTGTGGTGGGATCGGGCCAGATTATCCCAGGTCTAGACGTGGCCTTGCCCGGCATGGCGCAGGGTGAGAAAAAGACGGTCAACATTGCCTCGGACGACGCATATGGCCCGGTGAACCCGGCCTTGCGTCAGGACGTGCCGCGCGATGCGATCCCGGATGAGATCCCGCTGGAGGTTGGGTTGCAGTTGCAGATGCAAACGCCGCAGGGCCAGCCCATGCCGGTGACTGTGGCAGAGATCCGCGATGCGGAAGTGACGTTGGACGCCAATCATCCGCTGGCGGGCAAAGACCTGAAATTCGATTTCGAGATCGTGTCCTTCGACGCGGCGTGACGCTGTGCGGACGCTGTTTGCCCTTTGGGCAAAGGCGCCCCGCCCACCGTCCCTTAGCGCCCCGGATCAAGCGATTGCAGCTGGTTTTGCACGGCGCGCGCCTGTTGAAGGTGCGCGTTTTCGCCGCTTTGCCCCTGGTGTGACGCAAGTGCGCCGCCTCTGCGGACGGGCACCACATCGGTGGGCATACGGCGCACATTGACGTCGACGGGGGCATCCAGTTGGTGCACCGCGCTGCGCGTTGGCACATCGTGGAACCATAGCACCGTCGCCTCTATGGTGCCGGGGTAGAGGCGCAAGGTCAGCAACAGACCCATCCCGGTCAGCGAAAACAGCAAACGCCCGAGCCACGCGGATCTGCGCGCCCGCGCGTCGCGGCGTTTCACTTTGCGTGCATGGGTGTCGTCTGCCATCTGCATGTTGCAGATATGGCAGACGGATCGGGCAGGATTGCGGCCTAGAGGTGGTCAGGCTGGGGCATGCCCAGCACGTGGAACCCACCGTCGACGCGGATGATTTCGCCGGTTGTACAGGCGCCCGCATCCGAACACAGATAGACCGCCGTCCCGCCTACGGCCTCAAGGGTCGCGTTCGAGCGCAGCGGCGCGTTCTGATCGGTGTGCTTGTAGGTCTTGCGCGCGCCGCCGATGGCCGCGCCGGCCAGCGTTTTCATGGGGCCGGGCGAGATCGCGTTCACGCGGATGCCTTCCGGACCCAGATCATTGGCCAGATAGCGCGTGGCCGATTCCAGTGCGGCCTTGGCCACACCCATCACGTTATAGTTCGGCACCACGCGGTTCGAGCCTTGATAGGTCAGCGTCAGAAGCGTGCCGCCGTTCTCGATCATCAGGGGATGCGCGCGGCGCGCCACCTCGATGAAGGAGTAGGCCGAGATGTCCATCGAATGCTTGAAGTTGGCGCGGCTGGTGTTGAGGAACCGGCCTGTCAGTTCTGCCTTGTCGGAAAAGGCGATGGCGTGCACGACAAAGTCGATCGTGGGCCAGCGCGCGCCAAGGGCCTCAAAGGCCGCATCAAGCGAAGCGTCATCGGTGACGTCCACATCGACCATGAAATCCGACCCGACGCTGGCCGCCAGCGGCTCCAGCCGCTTGCCAAACGCCTCACCCTGGTAAGTAAAGGCCAGCTCGGCCCCCGCTTCTGACAACGCCTTGGCGATGCCCCACGCGATGGACCGATCATTGGCAACCCCCATTACGAGGCCGCGTTTTCCCTTAAGCAATTCTGACATATGAAACTCTTACCCGTGAAATCTGGACAGGATCATCGACCCGTTTGTACCGCCAAAGCCAAATGAATTTGTCATAACGGAATCAAGCCCCGCATCGGCCCGCATCTGCGTCGCGATCTCGGCTGGATCGAGCGCGGGGTCAAGCGTTTCGACGTTGATCGACGGCGTGATGAAATCATGCTCCAGCATCAGCAGGCTGAAGATCGCCTCGAGCGCGCCTGCCGCACCCTGTGCGTGGCCCGTCATCGACTTGGTCGAACTGACGGGCGGCGTCGTGCCTTGTCCAAAGACGCGGCGTACGGCTTCGATCTCGCCCACATCGCCCACGGGGGTCGATGTGCCGTGCGCGTTGATATAGCTGACCGCGCGGCCTTCGGGCAGTGTTTCGAGGGCTGCGCGCATGGCGCGTTCGCCGCCTTCGCCAGACGGGGCCACCATGTCGTGACCGTCCGAGGTTGCAGCATAACCGGTGACCTCGGCATAGATCTTGGCCCCACGGGCGCGGGCGTGCTCCAGCTCTTCGAGCACAACCATGCCGCCGCCGCCCGAAATCACGAACCCGTCGCGGTCGGCGTCAAAGGCGCGGCTGGCCCGGTCGGGCGTGTCGTTGTATTTCGACGACATCGCGCCCATCGCGTCAAAGAGGCACGAGAGCGTCCAGTCGAGTTCTTCGGCGCCGCCTGCAAACATCACGTCCTGTTTGCCCAGCATGATCTGTTCGGCCGCATTGCCGATACAGTGCAGCGACGTCGAACAGGCACTGGTGATGGAATAGTTGATACCCTTGATCTTGAACCCCGTGGCGAGGTTCGCGCTGATCGTGGATGACATGCATTTCGGCACGGCAAAGGGGCCAATCCGCTTGGTCGCACCGGTCTTGAGAACCGTCTGGTGCGCGGCCAGCATGGCGGATGTGGAGGGACCCCCGGATCCGGCAACCAACCCGGTTCGCGGGTTCACGATGTCGCTTTCCTCCAGGCCCGCATCCGCAATCGCCTGGCTCATCGCGATATGGGCATAGGCGGCACCCGGTCCCATGAACCGCAGGGCGCGTTTCTCAACGTGCTCTTTGACGTCCAGTTTCAGCGTTCCGGCAACCTGGCTGCGAAAGCCGTGTTCAGCCATCTCTTCGCTGGCAACAATACCGGACGTCCCGGATTTGAGCGAAGCCAGCACTTCGGTGGCGTTGTTTCCGATGGATGAGACGATGCCGAGGCCCGTCACGACGACGCGTCGCATGCGCGCACTCCTTGGTTTAGGTCATGGGTATGTAGGACAGGGGGGGAGTGGGGTGCAAGGTGGTATGGCATGTCCACGGCCACTGCCACGCGGTCCGGCAACGCCCATGTGGGAAATTTGACACCGAAATTTATTTCCGCGCGCGCCCGGTTCATGTTGCGTCACGGCGCATTGTTCGCTGTTGTGGCAGGGCAGACAGGTAAGGGGGAGGTTCAAATGCGGCGCAGGTTCAACGTCACGTGCTTGATGGCACTGTGCCTGACCCTCCTTATGGGACAGGCGCACCGGGCTGAGGCCGACGGGGATGTGGCCTTTCAATTCCTGGGCAATACCACGCTGGTTTTTGACGACGGTCACACACGGATCATGACCGATGGTTTCCTGTCGCGGCTGCCGCTGCGCAAGCTGCTGTTGGGCATCAAAATCGAAACCGATGAGGACGCCGTGACACGCGCGCTGCGGCAGGCAAAGGTGGATGACACCGCCGCCATCTTTGTGGCCCATGCGCATTTCGACCACGCCATGGATGTGGCTCATGTCGCAAACAGGTTCGATGCACGAGTTTTCGGGTCACGGTCCACACGTGCCGTGGCGCTGGCGGGGGACGTCCCCGACCATAGAATCACCGTCCTGCACGATGAGCGCCGCTACCAGATCGGCAATTTCACAGTCACGGCGATCTACACGCCACATGGCGATCCCAACCGCTTTCCGGGCGAATTGCGACCGGGGTTCAAAACGCCCGCACGGATGAAGGATTTTCGCGCCAACGAGAACTATTCGTTCCACATCCGCAACGGGCAAACCACGGCGCTGGTGGTGCCGGGGGGCAACTACCTGTCGGCCAAGCTGAATGGCTATGACGCGCAGACCGTGTTTCTGGGGATCGGAGGCCTAAACGGCGCCGCACAGCGCGCGGCGGGCCGGGGTGATCCTGATTTCATCGCGGATTACTGGCGCGAGACGGTGCAGGCGGTTGGGGCCAAAACGGTTGTGCCGATCCACTGGGACAACTTCTTTGTGCCGCTGACACCCGGTGTCCGCTTTCGCAGCCCGCCCGCAATTATCGAAGATTTTGCTGCAACGCGCGCGCGGCTAACGACATTGGCTGAAATGGATAAAGTCTGCATCCACTGGATGACCGAGCCGTTTCTGACGCGCACCCTGAATGCGGATCACACCTGCGGGGAATACTAGACCTGTGCCGCCTCAGCTCTCGCTGAGCGCGACTTTCATGTCCTTGACCTCATAGATGACCTCGCCATCGGCTTCGACGATGCCGTCGGCCACACCCATGGTCAGGCGGCGCGTCTGCACGGCCTTGGTAAAGTCGATCTTGTAGGTCAGCAACTTGCGGTCGGGCCGCACCATGCCCTTGAGTTTGACCTCGCCCACACCCAGCGCATAGCCGCGCCCGGTCCAGCCACGCCAACCCAGATTGAACCCGGTCAGCTGCCACAGCCCGTCCAGACCCAGACAGCCGGGCATGATGGGGTTGCCGGGGAAATGGCAGTCGAAAAACCAAAGGTCCGGGGTGATGTCGAACTCGGCCAGAACATGGCCCTTGCCGTGCGCGCCACCGTCACCAGAGATGTCGGTGATCCGGTCCATCATCAGCATCGGTGGCTCGGGCAGTTGCGCGTTTCCGGGGCCGAAAAGTTCGCCTCGCGCGCATTTCAAAAGGTCGTCCTTGTCAAAGCTGCTTGGGTATTCCGACATGGTTGGCCTCTTGTTGTCGCGCACATGCCCGGCGTGCCGGGATCGCGCCCGTCTAGCATCGGCAGGCCAACAGGTGCAAGTGGTGCACCCCAATGCGCTCATGCCTTGTCAGGATCAGCGGCTTGATCCACAGTCCGGGCATGAAAGACATTATTGATCTCGACAGATACCCGCTCGACACCCCCGGCAGCGACCGCTGGAACGCTCTGGTGCACGAGGCCCAAGACGGGCTGCGCCGCGACGGGCTTTTCAATTTTGTGGGCTTTATGCGGCCTGCGGCACTGGACCAGACGCTTGCGCATGTTCATCCGCTGATGACGACGGCGTCGTTCCACCACAGCCGCAGCCACAACATCTATTTCAAGGACGAGGTCGAGGGCGTCGCACCCGACGATCCCGCGCTGGCCAAGGTCGAGACCGCCAATCACACGCTCTGCCATGACCAGATGCAGGACACGCCGCTGGACCGGATCTACAAATGGCCCGCCTTTGCCACGTTCCTCGCCGCCGTCATGGACAAGCCGGAATTGCACATCATGGACGACCCGCTGGCGGGGCTGAACGTGCTGGAATACCGCGCGGGCGAGGCGCTCAACTGGCACTTTGACCGATCAATCTTTACCACCACGCTGCTCTTGCAAGAGCCATCTGAGGGCGGCGTGTTTGAATACGCCCAGAACCTGCGGTCAGATGACGATCCGAACCACGCAGGCATTGCACAACTGCTGCGCGGAGAGCTGTCGCCCACCCAACTGGCGCAGTCGGCGGGTACGCTGAACGTGTTTTTGGGCGTGAACACGGCCCACCGCGTGTCGACTGTTGCGGGGGACACCTCGCGCATCGTTGCCGTGCTGTCGCACTACGACACACCGGGCCGCCGGTTTTCGGATAGCGAACGCATGGGCTTCTTTGGTCGTGTGGCATAATGCGCTTTTCCCCTTTTGCGATTGAATTGCAGGAAAATGCGCTTTTATATGTGGGGACAGAACCGAGGACGCGATGACCCAGGATCAACATCAGGTTGGAAGCACATGGCTGGCAGGTGCCGGTCTACGCCCCACACGCCAGCGCGTGACGCTGGCTGCATTGTTGATCGGGGACGGTCAACACCGCCACGTCACCGCCGAAAGCCTGTTCGAGGCCGCCAAGGATCAGGGCGAGGCCGTGTCGCTCGCAACCGTCTACAACACCTTGCGCGCCTTTTGTGATGCCGGGCTGATGCAAGAGGTCACGGTTGATGGCTCCAAGAGCTATTTTGACACGAACACACACGATCACCCGCATTTCTTCTGGGAAGACGAGGCCAAGCTGACGGATGCCCCGTCGGACCAACTGGTGATCGCACAACTGCCCGATGCGCCTGAGGGGGCGGAAATCGCCTCTGTGGATGTTGTGATCCGGCTGCGCCGCAAAAACTGACCTCCCGGTCCGCCGCCTCTTTACCGCACAGCAAGGAAATTGCCGTAACCACTTTGTGATCCGTGGTTGTTTTAGGTTATTTTCTGCATGTTTGATGCATCGCCCGCCCAAGTCGAGACCTCAGCCGACGACCGTGACGTGCCACTGTCGCGCGCGTTGCAATTGCAATGCCGTGCGCTGGCGGCGGTGCCGCACGAATTTCGCGCCGTGGGCACCTGGCTCAATTACAATTGCGCCATGATCCCGCATCTGGACGACGACACCGAACGTCAAAAGATGCTCGATGATGCGAAACTGGCACGCGCCGCGCTGGACGAGGTGATGCCGTACTTCGATTTCAACGCAAACCTGCCGGATTATCACCCTGACGCGGTGGCATGGTTCCGTGACTGCTTGCGCCGCTCGCCCGGCCAATGCGCCCCGTTTGTGCAGACCGCGCGCATGTTGCATGCCCTTCATCACGTGGTCGAGACGGACCCGACCCGCTCATTGCCCGCACAACGAGAGATTTCGTGCTACATCGTCGACACCCTCGCGCCTGAGATTTCGGCCGTGCTCGACATCCTGCGACAGGCGATGGAGGCGCAGGAAATTCAGCGCAAGGCCTGGGCCGAACAGCAACGCCGCGAGGCGGACACCGCCGTGGGGCGCATCCAGTCCATCAGCAAAATGGTGCGCCTGATCTCTTTGAATGCCTCGGTCGAGGCCGCGCGCGCCGGTGAGACGGGCAAAGCCTTCGGTGTCATCGCCCACGAGGTCAAAGCGCTGTCCGAAGCGATCCGCGAATCCGCGGGCAAAGTCACCACAACCGTACATTCCCTGACCGACCGGCTGTAGCGGCGCGCGTCAGGTGGTCAGAACCACTGCCCCGGCTCCATTAGACCCAGATCCAGCAACTGCCGCGAATGCCATTCGAACGGGGCAGAGTTGTGCCACTTGAACGTCTCGATGTCATAGGTGCTGCCGGGGTTCAGCTTGAGCGCTTTGGCCGTGCGGAACGAACAGATCGCCGCCGTCAGGTTGTGGTGCCATTGGCAAGCGTAGGTGTTGTATTCTTCGTCGCTGAACGTGTGATCGGCCCGCAATTTCAGGCCCGGCTTGGTCTTGAACAGCGCAATCCGGTCAATTTTGCGACGCACCGACGGCACGTGTTCTTCATAGCGCCAACGCAAACCGCCAAAGAAATCCAACTGCCGGTCCTTTGGATGCCCATGCGTGTCCTTGCGGGCCAGGGCGTAATATCCCGACCGATCCAGATGCGCCCGGTCCAGTGCCACCGCGTTCGGATGCGCCCAAAGATCGTCCGAATATAGGTCGATCACATAGGTCAGCATCGCATCGCGCCGCTCTTCGGTATGAAAGGCCAGCATTTCACCTACCGTCCGCGTCTCGCAGAACGGATGGAAAAGGTATTCCGCGTTGTAACAGTAGTACATCCATGTCCCCGCGGGGACAGCGGCGATCAACTGGTTCACCCCATCCTCTGCCGCACCTTCCCGCGACAAGTCATAGTCAACGCGCAACACCGTTTCATGCAGATCAGGAGGCAAGGCGAACTCGGCAGGCATCAGCGCGATGACGTGTTTGAACCCGGCCTGCTGGTGATGGCGCAGCGTCGTGGCCACCTCGATATCGTCCTCGACCAGAACCACCGCCACCGGCCCCTTGGCGGGCAGGGCGTCGCTGTCTTTGATCAAATCGGTCAGGCTGTTGAACTGCATAGGCACACCGTGACGTAATCCATAACCCTTTCATTGGGATAAACGGCGCTCCATTGCAAGATGCAGGCGAGGCTGATAGATCGCGCAACTGATCTCCCTAGCCCTGTGGATGCCCCCATGACGACGCCGAAAAAGCTCTTCATCAAGACCTATGGCTGCCAGATGAACGTCTACGACAGCGAACGCATGGCCGAAACGCTGGGCGGGCAGGGCTATGAACAGACCGACACCCCCGATGATGCGGACATGATCCTGCTCAACACCTGCCATATCCGCGAAAAAGCGGCGGAAAAGATCTATTCCGAACTGGGGCGGTATCGGGGGCTCAAGGCCGACAAACCGGACCTCAAGATCGGTGTGGCCGGATGCGTGGCCCAAGCTGAAGGTGCTGAAATCATGCGCCGTCAGCCCATGGTCGATCTGGTGGTCGGCCCCCAAAGCTATCACCGCCTGCCCGAGTTGGAGGCCAAGACCCGTCAGGGTGACAAGGCGCTCGACACCGATTTCCCCGAAGAGGACAAATTCGAACGCCTCAAGTCGCGCCCCAAGGCCAAGCGCGGCCCCACCGCGTTCCTGACCGTTCAAGAGGGCTGCGACAAGTTCTGCGCGTTCTGCGTGGTGCCCTACACCCGTGGCGCCGAAGTCAGCCGCCCCGCCACCCGCATCCTCGATGAGGCGCGCGATCTGGTCGAACGCGGCGTGCGCGAAATCACCCTGCTGGGCCAGAACGTCAACGCCTATCACGGCGCAGGGCCGGACGGCGCGGACTATACGCTGGCGCAACTGATCTGGGATCTGGACAAGGTGGACGGGCTGGAACGCATCCGCTTTACCACCAGCCATCCCAATGACATGGGCGACGACCTGATCGAGGCGCATGGCACCTGTTCCAAACTGATGCCCTACCTGCACCTGCCTGTGCAATCGGGCAGCGACCGCATCCTGAAACGGATGAACCGCAGCCACACCGCCGAAAGCTATCTGCGCCTGATCGAACGCATCCGCGCCGCGCGCCCCGACATCCTGATGTCCGGCGATTTCATCGTGGGCTTCCCCGAAGAGACCGAGGCCGATTTTCAGGCCACGCTGGATCTGGTCGAGGCCGTGAACTACGGCTATGCCTACAGCTTCAAATACTCGACCCGCCCCGGCACGCCCGCTGCCGAGCGGCCCCAGGTCGACCCGGCCGAGGCCGACGACCGCCTGCAACGCCTTCAGGCGCTGATCACCCGGCAACAGCGCGCCATTCAGGACAGCATGGTCGGGCGTACGGTTAACGTCCTGTTTGAAAAGTCCGGTCGCCTTCCCGGCCAGATGGGCGGCAAGAGCGACTACTTGCACGCGGTGCACGTCGACAACGCACAGGTGAATATCGGTGACATCGCTCCGGTGAGAATCGTGGCCGCTGGCACCAATTCCCTGACCGGCGAATTGCTCTGACCCGCGCACCGGCCACCGCATTCTCGGGTGAAAACAGCCTCAGCAGTGGTAAGTGCGCTAAATATAGCCACAATATCTGGTGAAAACGGGTTCACAGACCGTTAAAATTTGCCTACGCTTTCCCGCAGAATGGTGAGGGTCTGCCCTATGGGGTGTGTTTCGACCTTTGCGGGGGACTAACAATAAAAAGGGACAGAGCTGTGGCGAATTTGTTTTCCCGAACAGTGAATAGACTTTTGGCAACCGCGGCTGTCACCGCCGTTGCATTGACATCATTGATGGTGTCGGACGTGTCCGCGCAGGCCTTTGGCCAGACGCGGTCGCAACAGGGACGTGACAAGGGCCAGTACATCCCTACGATCTGGGTCGACCCGGACGGGTGCGAACACTGGGTCATGGATGACGGCGCCGAGGGCTATATGACCCCGCACGTCAACCGCAAGGGCATCCCGGTCTGCCGCCGTGGCAACCTGTGTGGCGTGATGCAGTCGGACCAGTTCTTCAAGACTGACAGCTTCCGCATCCATGCCGCTGGCAAACAGCGCCTGATGCAGTTCTTCCAGGAATCGACGGCCACCAGCTTTATCATCACCGGCCACACGGACAGCCGCGCCAGCGATGCGTATAACCTGCGCCTCTCGCTGAACCGCGCCAACGCCGTTGCCGCCGTTGCCCAACAGTCGGGCGCACGGATTGCGGACGTACGCGGCTATGGCGAACGCCAGCCTGCGGCCTCCAACGGCACAGCACGCGGCATGGCCAAGAACCGCCGCGTCGAAATCATCTGTATCCAGTGAGGGACATGACCATGACCAAGTTGAAATTCGTCCCGCTCCTGATTGCCGGTCTCGGTGTTGCCGCTTGTGGTGATGGCCTGCCGCCGGACAAAACCATCGACCGCGGCACCGACCGCAAGGACCTCAGCCAGCTTCAGGCCGGGATCTGGGTTGATCCCAACGGCTGTGACCACTGGATCATTGACGACGGTGTCGAGGGCTATCTCTCCGCCCGGCTGGACAAGTACGGCAAGCCGGTTTGCTCGGGCGTCGCACCGCCGACACAGACCGTGGGTGACTTCAAAGGCGGTTCCAGCATCCGTGACCCCAACTGATCCCCGCAAAATCCATGCAGAAAGGCCGGAGCGTGTGGCACGCTCCGGCCTTTTTTGTTTCAATTTGATGAAAATGGCCCGCCGCCCGTTGCACCCCCACCGGGAACTTGCCACGCTCAACCAAACCCGAGATGAACGGAGCAGGATTTGACCCTAGACCAACCGGCCAAAGAAGTGGTTCTGGAATTCCCCGACAACCGTCTGCTGATTGACCTCTGCGGGCCCTATGACAGCCACCTGACAGCCGTCGAATCGGCGCTCGAAGTCCAGATCATCCGGCGCGGCAACGTGCTGGCTATCCTTGGCGAAGAGGATGCCCAGAAACGCGCGGCTGACGTGCTGAACGCGCTCTACCTCCGGCTTGAGACCGGAAAAGAGGTCGAACCCGCAGACGTGGACCGCGAATTGCGCATGGGCAACACCGAGGCCGATACCGGCAGCCGCGCAGGCGACCAGCTCGAGATGCCGGTGGGCAACCGGATCGAAATCAAGACCCGCAAGAAACTGGTCGAGCCGCGCACCGACGCGCAAAAGGCCTATGTGCAGTCGCTCTTTGACAATGAAATGGCCTTTGGCATCGGCCCCGCAGGCACCGGCAAAACCTATCTCGCCGTGGCCGTGGGGGTGTCCATGTTCATCTCCGGCCATGTCGATCGCATCATCCTCTGCCGCCCCGCCGTTGAGGCGGGCGAACGTCTGGGCTTCCTGCCCGGCACCCAAGAGGAAAAGGTCGATCCCTACATGCAGCCGCTCTATGACGCGCTGAACGACTTCCTTCCGGGCAAGCAACTGGCGAAACTCAAAGAGGAAAAAACCATCGAAATCGCCCCGCTCGCCTTCATGCGCGGCCGCACCCTGTCACGCGCCTTTGTCGTGCTGGACGAGGCGCAAAACGCCACCACCATGCAGATGAAAATGTTCCTGACCCGCCTCGGCGAAGGCTCGCGCATGGTGATCACCGGCGACCGCACTCAGATCGACCTGCCACGCGGCGTGCCATCGGGCCTGTCGGATGCCGAACGCCTGCTCAAATCGGTGCCCAAGATCAGCTTCAACTACTTCACCTCCAAGGACGTCGTCCGCCACCCCCTTGTGGCCGCCATCATCGAAGCCTACGAGGCCGACACAACACCGTCCTGATCCTTCATTGTTCCAGAAATATGCCGGGGGTCCGGGGGCAGGCCCCCGGTTCAGACAGATACCACACGATATCGACATCCTGATCGAAGACCCCCGCTGGCAGGCGCTTGATGTCACCGCGCGCGCGGCCATCGACGCCACGCTCGCAACGTGCGGCATAGACCATGCCGAACTGTCCCTGCTGGCCTGCGACGACAGCCGCATCACGGCGCTCAACGCCGACTTCCGCGACAAACCCGCCCCCACCAACGTGCTCAGCTGGCCCGAAGAGGACCTCAGCCCGGAGCAAGACGGCGCAGCCCCCCACGCGCCCACCCCCGATCCGGGCGGCACGCTGGCGCTGGGTGACATCGCCATCGCCTACGACACCTGCGCGGCCGAGGCCGCCGAACAAAACAAACCCATGCAGGACCATGTGACGCATTTGATTGTTCACGGAACCCTGCATTTGCTGGGCTATGACCACATCCGTGACGCCGACGCCACGCGGATGGAGGCCCTCGAAGTCAAAATACTTGGCAAGCTGGGCGTGCCTGACCCATATTAGGGGCGTCAGGGTGCGACGCCCTGTATGAACTGGACTGGAGCCAATGGGCGAAAACGACGGATCGTCTGACGCGGCGCAACGCGCGCAGTCAGACAATGACACGACAGACACAACACCAAATGGCGGTTTTCTGGCGCGCGTGATTGGCGCGCTCAGCCCGTCCGAGGCCCCCGACACCCCCACCGAAACGCAGGTGTCACGCCCGCAAATCCACGGCATGATCAACCTGCGCCGGATGCGCGTCGAGGACGTGGCCGTCCCCAAGGCGGAGATCACCGCTGTTCCGGACACGGTGACACTGGATGAACTCGTGGCGCTCTTCCGCGAAAGCGGGCTGACGCGACTGCCGGTTTTCGAGGGCACGCTCGACACCCCCATTGGCTTTGCGCACCTCAAGGACATCGCCCTGCAACATGGCTTCAATGGCGGCGGCACCGATTTCGACCTGCGCGCGCGCCTTCGGCCGCTCCTCTTTGTGCCGCCTTCCATGACCATTGGCGTGCTGCTCACCAAGATGCAGACCGAACGCCGTCACATGGCGCTGGTGATCGATGAATATGGCGGTGTTGACGGCCTCGTCACCATCGAGGACCTGATCGAACAGGTCATCGGCGAGATCGAGGACGAGCACGATGTGGACGAAGGCGTGTTCTTCACCCGCGAAAAGAGCGGATGCTACTTGGCTCTGGCCAAAACCCCGCTGGCGGAGTTTGAGGCGGAAACGGGCCTGTCCCTCACCACCCATGATGATGTCGACGAAGAAGAGATCGAAACGCTGGGCGGTCTGGTCTTTATGCTTGCTGGCCGGGTCCCCGCACGCGGCGAAGTTGTCCCGCACCCGGATGGCCCAGAGTTCGAAGTGATCGACGCAGACCCACGCCGGATCAAACGCCTGCGCGTGCGCATGCACGGGCGGGACGCCGCCGAATGACCCAAGCCGCCGCGCCTGCCGGGGCGGTGCCGGCTTGGGGCGTGGCCTTCTTTGCCGCTCTCGCCGGGGCCTGTGGCGCGCTGGGCCACCCGCCGTTTGATCTCCCGATGGCCATTGCGGTGCCGATGATCGCGGGCTTTGTCTTTCTCTACATGGCCCGCACGCCACGTCAGGCGCTGTTCTATGGCTGGGCGCTGGGGTTTGGGTATTTTGGACTGACCCTGTCGTGGATCACGGAACCGTTTCAGGTGGATGCGGCAGAAACCGGGTGGATGGCGCCCTTTGCCGTGGTTCTGTTGGCGCTTTTGCTGGGTGCGTTCTGGGCCGCGGCTATGTCCTTTGCCCGCTGGGCCGGGGGACGTCCCTGGATGCTGGCTGTGGCATGGGCCGGGGCAGAGCTGTTGCGCGCCTACGTGTTCACCGGCTTTCCATGGGCCGCACCGCCCCAAACACTTGTCGACACGCTTGCCGGACAAGGGCTTGCGTGGCTGGGTCCGCATGGGCTCATGCTGACCATGTGCGCCGTCTGCGCCATCGCCGTCACCCGTCCGGTCAGAGCGCCGTGGGCGGCCATTCCCGCGGTCCTTCTGGGCGCTTTGTTGCTGCGGCCTCTTGAGACTGTCCTGTCCCCCGTCACCGACCACACCGTCCGCCTCATCCAGCCCAACGCACCGCAGCACGAAAAATGGGATCCCGAAAAGATCCCCGTTTTCGTTAACCGCCAGATCGAATTCACCGGGGCAGGGGACACGGTGCCAGACCTAATCGTCTGGCCCGAAACTGCGCTGCCCTATTTGCAGGAATACGCCCAACCCGTGTTCGACGCCATTGGCGCAGCTGCGCGCGGCGCGCCCGTGGCGCTTGGTATTCAACGCGCGGATGATGCCGGTTATTATAACGGCCTCGTTGTTCTGGACGGCGCGGGTCAGGTGACGCAAAGCTATGACAAGCACCACCTCGTCCCCTTTGGTGAATACATGCCATTCCCCGCCCTGTTTCGCAGCCTTGGCATAAAGGCGCTCGCCGACCGGGCCGATGGGGGCTATGCCGCCGGACCGGGGCCACGGTTGCTCGACTTTGGCGCGCTGGGCACCGCACTGCCACTGATTTGCTACGAGGCGGTCTTTGCACATGATGTGGGCCGCGCACCGCAGCGCCCGGCCTTTTTGATGCAGCTGACCAATGACGCGTGGTTCGGCATGCGCTCTGGCCCGCAACAACACCTCGCGCAGGCCCGTATGCGTGCGATTGAACAGGGTCTGCCGATGATCCGCGCGGCCAACACCGGCATCTCTGCCGTGATCGACCCGCGCGGGCGCATTGTGTCGGCCTTGCCGCTCAACACGGCCGGATATCTTGACGAACGCCTGCCCGCCGCGGCACCCCCTACGCTCTACGCCCGTACTGGGGACTTGCCGTGGGTTCTGCTGATCCTCGCGGGTCTTGTCGCGTCCGTGTTGCGCCGTGCGCGGTTCAGGCGCACGCATGCCATTGACGCGGGCGAAACCGGCGCGTAAGTCGGATCGGACCTGTCACAACGGCTTCCTGACGTGGCGGGGATCAAAGCAATGGAGCGCCCATGTCCCGCAGCAATTACACCTTCACTTCGGAATCCGTTTCCGAGGGCCACCCCGACAAGGTCTGTGACCGCATTTCCGACGCCGTTCTCGACGCCTTTCTGGCCGAAGAGCCCGAGGCCCGCGTCGCCTGCGAGACATTCGCCACCACCAACCGCGTCGTCATCGGCGGTGAGGTCGGGCTGAGCGATCAGGAAAAGCTGCACGACTACATGGGCCGCATCGACGACATCGCCCGCGCCTGCATCAAGGACATCGGCTACGAACAGGACAAGTTCCACTGGAACACCTGCGAGATCACGAACCTGCTGCACGAACAATCCGCCCACATCGCCCAAGGGGTCGACGCCGCGGCGGACAAGGACGAGGGCGCAGGTGATCAGGGCATCATGTTCGGCTATGCCACCAACGAAACGCCCGCGCTCATGCCCGCACCGATCCAATACGCCCACGCGATCCTGCGCCGTCTGGCCGAGGTCCGCAAGGACGGCACCGAACCCGCCCTTGGCCCCGACGCCAAATCGCAGCTGTCGGTGATTTACCGCGACGGCAAACCCGTCGGCGTCAGCTCGGTTGTGCTGTCGACCCAGCACCTCGACGAAAGCCTGACCAGCGAAGACATCCGCGCCATGGTCGCCCCCTACATCAACGAGGTCCTGCCCGACGGCTGGCTGACCGATGCCACCGAATGGCACGTGAACCCCACCGGCAAATTCGTGATCGGCGGCCCGGACGGCGATGCGGGCCTCACAGGCCGCAAGATCATCGTGGACACCTACGGCGGGGCCGCCCCCCACGGCGGCGGCGCGTTCTCGGGCAAGGACCCGACCAAGGTGGACCGCTCGGCGGCCTATGCCGCGCGCTATCTGGCCAAGAACGTCGTGGCCGCTGGCCTTGCTGACAAATGCACGATCCAGCTCAGCTATGCCATCGGCGTGTCCAAACCGCTGTCGATCTACTGCGACACCTTCGGTACCGGAGAGGTCGCCGACGCCGCCATCGAGGCCGCTGTGGCCCGCGCCATGGACCTCACGCCGCGCGGCATCCGCGAGCACCTGCAACTGAACAAACCCGTGTACCAGCGCACCGCCGCCTACGGCCACTTTGGCCGCGCGCCCGATGCCGATGGCGGTTTCAGCTGGGAACGCACGGATCTGGCCGACGCATTGCGCGCAGGTCTCTGACCCCCACGATCCCCTCATCACCAAACGGTGCGTGGAAATTGAAAGCGGGGTGGCCTAGCTTTTTGTCATGTGACGAAAGGTTTTGCCCATGCCCCGCTTTCTGCCTGCCCTCTTGCCAGCCCTTGCTCTGTGCCTCGCCGTGCCCTTTGCCACCGCGCAACAAACCGACGCGCCCGAAGCACCGCCAGAGGCCGCAGCCGAACCGCCCATGACGCTGCAACGCATGGCCGAGATCATCCGCGCCATCGACCCCGAAGCGCAGCCCGCAGGCGGCGCCATCCAGTTCACCATTGACGACATCCCGGTGGTCGTGATCGCCGACGCAGCGGCCAACCGGATGCGCGCGATGGTGCCCATCCGCTCCGCCGGCGGCTTGACCAGTGCCGAACTGATGCGGCTCATGCAGGCCAACTTCGACACGGCACTTGATGCCCGCTACGCGGTGGCGCAAGGGCGGCTCTGGGGCGTGTTCATCCACCCGCTCAGTTCCCTTGAAAAAGACCAACTGCTCTCCGCTTTCGTCCAAACCATCAACGTCGCCCGCACCTACGGCCAAACCTACTCCGGCGGCGCCACGGTCTTTGGCGGCGGTGACAGCAATGGCATCTACCAAGAATTGCTCGAAGACCTCCAGAAACGCGGCGAAGAAATCTGAGATAGGTTCCGGGCAATAGAGCATGCGACCTGTGCCGCCGTTGATGGCAGCCTAAAACCGGACAAGTGTCCGAAAGAAGAAGCGCAAGAAGCGGAGGTTGCGACGCATCGCTTCTATTCTAGTGGCGGACATTCAAGGTGGATGCGGCGAAAGTCGACTCCGAGCCCAAGGTGGTCATTTGATTTTCATGCTGCGCGCGCACGCAGCGCAAAAGTGGCGGGATTTGCTTGACCGATTGCGCCGCGTTTCGGCGGAAAAACCGGCCATCCAGAAAAATGTGCGACGAGGCCAACCACGCGGACCCGCCGCCTCAAGACAAAACGGATTGTATCCTTGCCATATAAGCGCAAGCAGGGAACAGGCGCGGTGACGACGCAAGACCCTCAATGTTGAGACATCTTTCTACAAATTTGCCTTTCGCTTGCTTTGGCCGAGACTCAGCGTCGTCTAACCTCTACGGTCTTTCTCTGAAGCGATGTGATTGTGCGTCTATCACTGCATGTTCATGCATCGCTCAATCCCGCAGGGGGCCAAATCATCACAAATCTCATGCAGATCGTTTATGTATCGCAGCCGTTTGGGTTCGACGAGCCGACACTGGCAGGAATTTTGTTGGATGCCAGACGCTGCAATAAGCGCGATGACGTGACCGGCGCGTTGGTTTGTCGACATGACATCTACCTTCAACTACTGGAAGGTCCAGAAGATGCAGTACGCGCAGCCTATGCACGGATTTGTTGCGATGATCGTCATGCTGGGGTCAAAGAACTCCTGAATCGCAAGATAAACTCCCGGTTTTTTGCAAATTGGGCGATGCTTCATGATCCTGCAAAAACGTGGATCTGGACGGAAGCAGAAATCGCAAACGCGGCACTTGATTGTGCCGAGCCCGAAGAAATCATAAAGGTATTCAAAGGCCTATCGGAACGTTCCGAAAAATTGGTTGCGAATTGATGCAACCCCTTTGCGCATCGACGCAAGCTCGATCCACCACTGTCAAATGGTGAACGGAATGAAGGGTGTGCACTCAGTGCCCGATGCGTTTACGACGTGGGAATGTGACCGCATTGTTGCGGCAATCGCCAAAATGCCCGCCGACGACGCGCGGCTTGTGGGCCGCAATCGGGATCACAATCTGCGTCATGCGGAACTCGTTTGGATGGACGATGTCGGAGACCTCAGCTGGGTGATGACCCGATTGATCGAGGTTGTTAGTCATTCTAACAACCAACAGTTTGATTTCGATGTACGCGAATTTGCGGAGAGCCCGCAAATTGCCAGCTATGATGCGGCCAAAGGGGGCCATTTTGCTTGGCACTCTGACATTGGCAATGGTCCCACTGCTGGTAAAAGAAAGCTTACCCTTGTGCTGCAATTGAGCAATCCGGACACCTACGACGGCGGTGACTTGGAAATCAGGCCAAGTGCTCACATCCTCTTGGCCAATCGGGCGCAGGGGTCTGTAAGTGTGTTTCCGAGCTTTGCACTGCACCAAGTAACGCCAATCAAGCGGGGCACCCGGCGTTCGCTGACCGTCTGGGCGCATGGCCCCCCATTTCGCTGAAGGCAGATCGAAGCGGCCAAGGTGATCGAAATCATCAAATTTTCTGGCAGTTCCATACCTCATGACGAACGCCCGCGCTACAACCTCAACAAAAACCTGGGTCCGCTATCACCATAGGCATATCATGCGGGGGGACTAGCTGCTGACACACAAGATTGGCGCTCCGTTCGCGCCCTTTTTCTGAGCCATGGGCCGTGTTGGAAAGATGTTCAGATTACCTAGCATTGCAAATTAGGCGCTAGGCGACTACATACACAGTACAAAGTTGTGGCCGTCTTCGGCAAAGGCGCATCGCCTGCCAGAGCCAACCGCAGTTGCCTATCATCAAAATTCGATTGTCGCATGCCATAACAGGACTCTGACGTTTGGGAAGGTACGCGATGTTATCGCGCACGACCGCATCGCCCATGCGTCATATTTTTCCGCATAGGCGGAAGGAAGGGGCAGCGATTTACGCCCAGACATTGATTGCGCGTTGCCGATCAATCGGCCTCGAAATGGCTCTGACAAAATGCTTTGCCAGTGCAAAAAAGTGAGGCGGCGCTTTCTCCGTCAAAGGATCAAAAATGACTTTTCCAGAATGGACGAAACCCGGCCTCTACGGTGCTTTGGGTGGCGCAATTGCGGTTTCCATACTTGGCTTCACTTGGGGTGGCTGGATGACCAACAACAGCGCCGAAACCATGGCAAAGGAGATGGTATCTGCAGAGGTGACGTTGGCCATGGTTCCGATATGCCTCAACATGTCAACGGCTGATCCAGAACGCACAGCGAAGCTCGCAGTTCTACAAGAAATTTCTGGCTTTGGGCGCCGCAATGCAATGATGGAAACCGGCTGGGCCACCCGCCCCGGTTCAGACGCTCCCGACCGAGACCTTGCAGAGGCTTGTCTCGCGAGGCTTGAATTGGATGGATCATAATTCAAAAGCTTCGCTGCAATCGTCAAAAGCAGTTTGCGGGGCACCTATGTCGGCGGACGCCCGAATTCTTTGGGTCGTTTTCATGGGTCCCATTTTTTCTCTCATTCTATTGTCAATGCCCGCGCTTGCTCAAACCATGCCGGAAAACGCCAGCGCAAAGAGCTATGGTGACGGTTGGGAATGCAATGTCGGGTATCGGCTCAACGGCGATACTTGCGCTACCGTTGTGGCACCGGAAAATGGGTTTGTGACGAACCGCACCTATGGTTCCGGATGGGAGTGTCTGCGTGGCTATCGCAAGGTCGATGGAACAGATTGTGTCGCCGTGGTGGTCCCGAATTACGGCGTCCTCGATCCTTCTGGCGAACGCTGGCACTGTCTGCGTGGATTTCTGAAAGTTGATGATACCTGTCAAGAAATCGTCGTGCCTGAAAATGGCTATCTGGTGGACTCGACCTATGGGTCTGGATGGGAGTGCGACCGCGGGTACGAGCAGGTGGATGACCTTTGTTCTGCAATTGCAGTTCCTATCAACGGCTATCTGAACACAGCCGGTTATGGTCAGCCGTGGACATGTGAACGTGGCTTCCTTGAACGGGACGATCGCTGCGAGGCCGTTGTTATCCCGGAATTCGCATATTTTGATGATGCTGCCTACGGTAAGGGATGGAAGTGTGAGAGGGGGTACGAAGCTTCCGGTACGGATTGCGAAGCAATCGATATCCCAGCTAACGCCCATCTCGACAGGCCTGGCAACCGTTGGGAATGCAACCGGAATTTCCAGAAGTCCAAGGGGCTTTGCGTTCTTAAGAACTAGGCCCAACAACAGTGTCTCGATTTCCAAAGTCACTGGCTACGGCCTGCTGCTCTCAAAAGGAAAATAGTATGAAATCCGAACTTCAAACTGCTGATACCCTTCGTCGTCCAGCCAGAGGTGCGCAGGCGCCGCCCTTGACCAAAGACACCACAACACACTTGGCTTCGCTCGCCGAGATTGCCGCACAGCCAACAGCGGTTGTCTATTGCGAAGGCAATTTTGCCAGAATTGATGGCAAAACAGCAAACGGCCTTGTGCGTCATTCTGAGGCCTACAGGATCGTCTCAGTCATCGACAGCACCCAGAGCGGGGAGAACGCCGGGGACGTCCTAGATAACGTGATGAACGAAATACCAATTCTCGAAGATCTGGATGCCGCTGTCGCCCGCGAAACCGCGACGCCTGATACTTTCATCTACGGAATGGCTCCCTCAACAGGGCGACTTTCGATGGCTGATCGTGGTGTCGTACTGCATGCAATCGAGCGCGGTATGAACATCGTCAGCGGGTTGCACGAATATCTAAGCGACGACACCGAAATTGCACACGCGGCATCGACGAAACAGGTCACCATCCGCGACATTCGCAAACCCAAGCTTGGCAAAGACATGCGCTTGTTCGACGGCAGCGTCGCACATGTCCATGCGCTGCGCATAGCCGTTCTTGGAACGGATTGCGCCATCGGAAAGCGGACCACGGCGACGGTTTTGGCACGTGCCTTGAACGCAAAAGGTATCAAGACCGTGCTGGTGGGTACAGGCCAGACTGGCCTAATGCAGGGTGCAAAATACGGTGTGGCCATGGATGCTGTCCCGCCTCAATTCTGCTGCGGCGAACTTGAGGGCGCGATTGTAGCGGCCTCGGAGGCAGAGCAACCAGACGTTATTTTGATCGAGGGCCAAGGTGCACTCAGCCACCCTGCTTTCTGTACCTCAGCCTTTATCCTGCGCGGCGGCCAGCCGGACGCAGTCATCCTTCAACACGCTCCCAAACGCGCCCATCGCTGCGATTTTCCCGACATGCCAATACCTACCCCGGCAAGTGAGATTGCACTGATTGAGGCCTTCTCGGATACCAAGGTCATTGGCGTGACGCTCAACCACGAGGGCATGTCCGAAGCCGAGATCACAAGCACAATTGCGGCACAAAGTGCGAAACTCGGGCTGCCTGTCACTGATGCGCTCAGCCGACCAGTGGCCCATTTGATGGCAATGGTCGTTGCAGCCTATCCCGGCGTCCAGCAGGGTCGACCCAAGGTTGCGGTATGACCTGCCCGCGCATCGATGTTGATCTGCGGAAGATACGCGAGAACACAAGAACAATTGTCGACAGGCTAAATGTGCGTGGCATCCAGGTGACCGCCGTGACCAAAGCCACGTGCGGACATCCGGCAATCGCGCGGGCGATGGTGGACGGTGGCGCAGAGGGTCTAGCTGAGGCGCGGTTGAGCCATGTTCGGCGGTTACGCGAGGCTGGAGTGGCCTGTCCGATCACGTTGATCCGCACACCGATGTTGAGCCAGGTCGATGATGTCGTTCAAGTCTGTGAAGCAAGCTACAACACAGAGATGACTGTGATCACTGCTCTTGCGGCAGCGGCTCTCCGGCAAAAGACGGTCCACGGCATTATCCTGATGGTCGAAATGGGTGATCAGCGTGAAGGGATTTTGCCGAGGCACGTTGTCGGCATGGCGCAGCGCGTCGTGGCGATGTCCGGGGTGCAGTTGAAGGGCATTGGCGCCAACTTCGCGTGTCTGAGCGGTATTGCCCCGACAGCGGCAAAGATACAGGCCCTGTCTGATCTTGCCAATGAAGTTGAGGGGCAATGTGGCCCGTTCCTTCAGACAGTATCTGGCGGCAATTCTGCAAACCTGACTATGGCTCTCAACGGTTCTCCTACGGGTCGGATCAACGATCTGCGCATTGGAGAGGCAATATTGCTGGGGGTCGATCCGGTCACAGGGGGTCAGATTGGTGGTCTGTATCGGGACGCCTTCACGCTCGTCGCTGAAGTGATTGAGACGGACGCAAAGTCTCTCGGTCCACTGGTCGGCCGCACTGATCCGCCCCTTGGAAAGATCCACCTCGTCTCAGACACAACAGGAACCATCCGATTGATCTTTGCGATTGGGCATCGGGACACGGACGCGACCGGGCTGACAATGCCGCCGGACCATACTTTCGTCGGTGCAACAAGCGATCATCTTATCATTGGGACAAAAGATCCGACGCTCTGCGTGGGATCAGAAATGCGGTTTCAGATGAATTACAGCGCTTTGATGCGGGCCATGGCAGCGCCAGACACCCAGTTAACCATACGCAATGACCGACCGGTGTCAGACCCACGCGATGCCCAAGATCCAAGCACCCACCTGGCGTTGGTTTGAACAACGTCAATCCGACGTGCCGCAGCAAATTCAAAGAGGAGATTGACTCTTGGCAAAGCTCACAAAAGCAAGCGTTTTCAAAGCACAAGGTCCCAGTGCCGAAACACCGATGGACAAGACCACTCGCATCGTTAGAAAAATGGTCGAAGAAGAGGCCGAACAACGGGAAACCAAGAACAACCGTCTGCGCAAGGCGCGCCTCGAACGAGAAGCGAACACGCCGATGAAGCCGTTGCGTGGGGGAAAAGCAACTTCATCCAAGGGTGCCAAATAGCGACAAAGCACACTCCGCCCGTGCCTTTCCATCAGCGGGCTGACCAAACACATCTGAAGGAACTACCCATGACAGACTCAGGCGAGAGCACAACAAAAGTTCACTATATCTGTCAGACATATTTGGAACAGAAGCCCGGGCGTGATGGGCAGGCAGGCCTGAAAATTGGCAAGCAATTCCAATATTCAACAGCAGCAGAAGCCCAAAACAGAGCGGAACGCGAAGCCCAGAACGAGGATTGCTCTGGGGCTGATGCCTATATGATCAGTGAAGACCCAAACAGTGGCGAAGTCGGCCCCCCAAGCTTTCTTATCAGACTTGGAAATGTCCCGGAAACCGACGATCTTTAGAACTACGATTTTTGTAGAGGGTTTTCCACAGGGCAACCCACGACCATGGGACGAGTTCATGAGAAAAGCGACCGGTGGCGCAGTCGCATTGAAAGGCAAAATGCCGATCAGCTCAATACCGAAGGTTTGAATGACGGCTTCGATGACATCAGCTGGATCGCAGCGGCGTGTGTGCTGTGACTGCGAAGCAATGCTGCGTCAGCAATAGCTGCATCTGCATAAGGCAGGTTTGTCCCGCTGAACAGACGAGTAAGTCATCCGGGCCAACGTCTGGTTTGGCCTGCTCCCGGACCAATGCAGAAGGAGCGTCGTTTCTGTTCGATATGATGGGTCACGACCAAGTGCTTGCAGTCATTGCCCTGACCTTCCTGTCAAAGCACCAAGAACAGCCATGATATCTCAAACCGGCAGAGTGTTTGCATCAAAACGGAACATAGGCTTCGTCGCAGGTGATTGTAGAATGCTACGACCGCCCGCCTTCAGGGGGCAGTATGCGGTCCGTTTGGTTAACACCGGCTACCAAGGCGCGCGGTGGTCTATCTCTTTGGTGTCGCGTGCGAATGTCGGAGGGGCTAAGATCCCGTGACACCACCGTGCGCCTTGTCCCCGCGGGGACAGCGCCAATCGGCGGTGATGCGACAGACAGTCTTGCCCTACGCGTCAGCAACCGCTATACGCGCGCACGTCGCCAAGGTGTAAACACCACAAAGACATCGAGACGGGCAGGGTCGGACATCTCCGGCCCTCTTTGTTTTGGTTGCACCTGACCAATGAAATCCGTTCCACCACTTGGTGGGCATGAAACCAAGACCGGCGGAGACAACCGCGCGGCCCGCAAAACTGAACATAGTTAGGAAACGCACGCCACATGGCTGATAAATTGATGGAGGAATTCGAAGCCCTCCTGCAAGAAAGCTTCGAAATGGACACACCCGAGGAAGGGTCTGTTGTCAAAGGTAAGGTTCTCGCGATCGAAGCGGGCCAAGCCATCATCGACGTAGGCTACAAGATGGAAGGCCGCGTCGAGCTCAAAGAATTCGCAAATCCCGGTGAAGCGCCCGAAATTTCGGTCGGTGACGAAGTCGAAGTGTTCCTGCGCTCGGCCGAGAACGCCCGTGGTGAAGCCGTCATCTCCCGCGAGATGGCCCGCCGCGAAGAAGCATGGGATCGTCTGGAAACTGCCTACGCTGGCGAAGCGCGCGTCGAAGGCGCGATCTTTGGCCGTGTCAAAGGTGGCTTTACCGTTGATCTGGGCGGCGCTGTTGCGTTCCTGCCCGGCTCTCAGGTTGACGTCCGCCCCGTGCGTGACGCGGGCCCTCTGATGGGTCTGAAACAGCCGTTCCAGATCCTCAAGATGGACCGTCGCCGGGGCAACATCGTTGTGTCGCGTCGTGCGATCCTCGAAGAATCGCGTGCCGAACAGCGCGCCGAAGTTATCGGCAACCTGACCGAAGGTCAGACAGTAGACGGCGTGGTCAAGAACATCACCGAATACGGTGCGTTTGTTGACCTGGGCGGTGTTGACGGTCTGCTGCACGTCACAGACATGGCATGGCGCCGCGTGAACCACCCGTCCGAGATCCTCACCATCGGTGAGACAATCAAGGTGCAGGTGATCAAGATCAACAAAGAGACGCACCGCATCTCGCTCGGTATGAAGCAGCTGCAAGAAGATCCATGGGATCTGGTGGCCGCGAAATACCCGCTGGAATCCACACACACAGGCCGCGTGACCAACATCACGGACTACGGTGCCTTTGTGGAGCTGGAGCCCGGTGTCGAAGGTCTGGTCCACGTCTCCGAGATGTCCTGGACCAAGAAGAACGTGCACCCCGGCAAGATCGTGTCCACCTCGCAAGAGGTCGAAGTCATGGTTCTGGAAATCGACGGCGCCAAGCGTCGCGTGTCTCTGGGTCTGAAACAGACCATGCGCAACCCATGGGAAGTGTTTGCAGAAACACATCCCGAGGGCACCGAGGTCGAAGGCGAAGTCAAGAACATCACCGAGTTCGGTCTGTTTGTTGGCCTCGAAGGCGACATCGACGGCATGGTTCACCTGTCGGACCTGTCTTGGGACCAGCGTGGCGAAGAAGCCATTCAGGACTACCGCAAGGGCGACATGGTCGGCGCGGTTGTGTCCGAAGTGGACGTCGAGAAAGAGCGTATCTCGCTCTCGATCAAAGCGGTTGGTGGCGACAAGTTTGCCGAAGCCGTGGGCGGCGTGAAGCGCGGCTCGATCGTGACTGTGGAAGTGACAGCCATCGAAGATGGCGGCGTCGAAGTGGAATACGAAGGCATGAAGTCCTTCATCCGCCGCTCCGACCTGTCGCGTGACCGTGCCGAACAGCGCCCCGAGCGTTTCTCGGTCGGTGACAAGGTGGACGTCCGCATCACCAACATCGACAGCAAGACACGTCGTCTGGGCGTCTCGATCAAGGCGCGTGAAATCGCCGAAGAGAAAGAAGCCGTGGAACAGTACGGTTCGTCCGACAGCGGTGCATCGCTGGGCGATATCCTTGGTGCTGCGCTGAAAGGCGACGAATAAGATCAGGCACTCTGCCAGGATCACGACATGAAAAGGGGGCCGCATGGCCCCCTTTTTGCTGCGCGCACCGGGCGCGATACGCTCCGAATCACAACGTCGTGACTGCAGCGCTTCGACCATGGGTTGTACTCTGTCCGCCGCAAGGCACGGACAAAACCTTAGTTTTCCGTGTGCTAACCGCCCTCTGGGCTTGTAAAAAACCGCTCAGGCCAACGGCTTCCTATTCACGAGATGCATTTAAGTTCCTATAGTCACGGACAGCATTGCCAAAAACGGGCCGCACTCGCCCGTGCCTATTCGGGGGGAAACATCATGATCCGGTCAGAGCTGATCCAAAAGATCGCCGACGAAAATCCGCATCTGTATCAACGCGATGTGGAGCGGATCGTGAACACCATCTTTGACGAAGTGACGGGCGCTATGGCGCGCGGTGACCGCGTCGAGCTGCGCGGCTTTGGTGCGTTTTCCGTCAAGAAGCGTGATGCCCGCGTGGGCCGCAACCCGCGCACCGGTGAAACCGTCGATGTCGAGGAAAAGCACGTGCCGTTCTTCAAGACCGGCAAATTGCTGCGTGACCGCCTGAACGGGAAAGTCTGATGCGTTACATTCGCTATGCCTGCATCGCTGTGTTTGCGATTGCCCTGATTGCTGTGGCACTGGCCAATCGTGGCATGGTCACCGTCAACCTGTTGCCTGCGGAGATTGCGAACCTGTTCGCCGTGGCACCCAGCATTCAACTGCCCCTGTTTGTCGTGATCTTTGGCGGTATCATCGCCGGTTTGCTGATCGGTTTTGTCTGGGAGTGGATGCGCGAACATGCGATCCGGTCCGAAAACAGCCGCAATGCCCGCGAGGTGCGTCGGCTGGAGCGTGAAGTCAAACGCATGAAATCCGAAAAGCACGAAGGTCAGGACGAGGTTCTGGCGCTTTTGGACGAAGCCAGCTAAGCCACATCATGTCCGGCGTTTCCGTCAAAATCTGTGGCCTCAGCCACCCTGAACACGTGTCTGCGGCTGTGGCTGCGGGGGCGGGTTACGTGGGCTTTGTGTTCTTTCCGAAATCGCCGCGCAATGTGTCGATTGAAACCGCGCGTGCGCTGGCTTTGGAGGTGCCAGTAGGCGTGGCCAAGGTTGCGCTGGTGGTGAATGCGGATGATGCGTTTCTGGACAGGCTGGTGGCCGAGGTGCCGCTCGATTTCCTGCAATTGCATGGGCAGGAAAGCCCGGAGCGGGTGGCCGAGGTCAAGGCGCGCTATGGTCTGCCGGTGATGAAGGCGGTGGGCGTTGCGGGGCCAGAGGACCTGGCCAAGCTGGATACTTATATGCGTGTGGCCGATCAGATCCTTGTCGATGCCAAACCACCCAAGGACGCCAACCTGCCCGGCGGGAACGGTGTGGCCTTTGACTGGAGGTTGATTGCGGGGCGGCGTTGGCCGGTGCCGTGGATGCTGGCTGGGGGGCTGAGCCGTGACAACGTGGCCGAGGCGGTGCGCATCACCGGCGCGCGTCAGGTGGACCTGAGCAGCGCCGTCGAGACCGCGCCGGGGCAGAAGGACAGTGGTTTGATCCACGCATTTCTGGATACGGTCAAGGCGATCTGATGGTTGCCTTTCGCACAGCCACCGAGGCGGACGTGCCGGACATTTTGACATTGATGCAGGACGATGCACTGGGTGCGACCCGAGAGGGGCAGGACCTTGGGCATTATGTTGCTGCGTTCCGGGCGATGGTGGCCGAGGGCAACAACCATGTGATCGTCGGTGTCCGCGGGGCGCGGGTGATGGCGACCTATCAGATCACGTTCATCTCTGGCCTGTCGCTGCGCGCGGCCCGGCGGGCGCAGGTCGAGACCGTGCGTGTGGCCAGTGATCTGCGTGGGCAGGGGATCGGCGCGCTGATGATCGCGGATGCCGAGGCGCGGGCGCGGGCGGCGGGCTGCACCCTGTTGCAGCTGACCATGAACAAAAGTCGCACCGATAGCGCGCGGTTCTACCAGCGCCTTGGCTTTACCCCTTCGCACATCGGGTATAAACGCGATCTGACCTGAACGCGGAGGCCGGGAATGGCAAACGATCTTTTCAACTCTTTCATGACTGGCCCTGACGAGAATGGCCGGTTTGGCGATTTTGGCGGGCGGTTCGTGTCCGAGACGCTGATGCCGCTGATCCTGAGCCTTGAGGAAGAGTACGAAAAGGCCAAGACCGACGACAGTTTCTGGGCCGAGATGGATTTCCTGTGGAAGCATTATGTCGGCCGTCCTAGCCCGCTGTACCATGCTGAGCGCCTGACAGAGCATCTGGGCGGTGCCAAGATCTATATGAAGCGCGACGAGCTGAACCACACCGGTGCGCACAAGATCAACAATGTGTTGGGCCAGATCATCCTGGCGCGGCGTATGGGCAAGACGCGGATCATTGCCGAGACAGGTGCCGGTCAGCACGGGGTGGCCACGGCGACGGTCTGTGCGAAATTCGGTTTGAAGTGCGTGGTTTACATGGGCGCGCATGATGTGGAGCGTCAGGCCCCCAACGTGTTCCGGATGAAGCTCTTGGGTGCCGAGGTGATCCCGGTGACCTCTGGTCGTGGGACTTTGAAAGACGCAATGAACGACGCGCTGCGCGACTGGGTGACCAATGTGCGCGACACATTCTACTGCATCGGCACGGTGGCGGGGCCGCACCCGTACCCCGCCATGGTGCGCGATTTCCAGAGCATCATCGGCAAGGAAGTCCGCGAGCAGATGGTGGAGGCCGAGGGCCGTTTCCCAGACACTGTTATCGCCGCCATCGGCGGTGGGTCGAACGCGATGGGGCTGTTCTTCCCCTTCCTTGACGACAAAGAGGTCGGCATCATCGGTGTCGAGGCCGGTGGCAAGGGTGTGAATGCCAAGATGGAGCATTGCGCGTCCCTGACGGGCGGGCGTCCCGGCGTGCTGCATGGCAACCGGACGTATCTGTTACAGGACGATGACGGGCAGATCCTCGAAGGGTTCTCGATCTCGGCGGGGCTGGATTACCCTGGCATTGGGCCGGAACACGCGTGGCTGCACGACATTGGCCGGGCCGAATATGTGTCGATCACCGACCGCGAGGCGCTGGAGGCGTTCCAGCTGTGCTGTACGCTCGAAGGGATCATCCCGGCGCTTGAGCCCAGCCATGCGCTGGCCCATGTGATGAAGATCGCACCGGAGCTGCCGTCCGATCACATCATCTGCATGAACATGTGCGGGCGGGGTGACAAGGATATCTTTACCGTTGCGCGCGCTCTGGACTTTGACATGTCGGGGCCTGAGGGACGCAACGTCGAGTGATACTGTGAAGAATGGCCGATCCATCGAGTTATTTTTTTATGATGGCACGCCGTCAGGAATGACAGCGGCAACCGTGCCGTTCCAGTGGACTGGGCATGTCTTAAGTACCAATCGGGCACAAGTGTTCGAGGCTCTGAAAGAACCGGAAACGATGAGCCCCGGAATCTATCTCTTGGTTGGCGTCAAAGATGGAAATGACACCATATATGTTGGCGAAACCGACGAAATCCGGACACGGATTAAGCAACATCTACAAGAGGGTACGAAGGATTGGTGGGAAAGAGCGATTTTCGTTTCTGCCCAAGGTGGAGAGCCCCTGAACAAGGCACACGCACGGTATTTGGAGCACAGGATCTTCGAGACCGCGAAAAGTATCAAAAAGGTGTCACTCGACAACAACAAAGCACCGACGGCAAGCCCCTTGAGCAAAGCGGCCGTGGCGCACATGGAAGACTTTCTAAGCAATCTTCGATTGGTTTTGCCGGCATTGCGTTTTGACTTCTTGTCGAACCAATCCAGACAGGACAATTCTGAAGACAGCGGAAACATCACTGAAGACAAGACCTATTTTGTCCTGACAACGAAACACGTCAAAGCCCGCGCGCATCAAAATGCTGATGCATTCGTTGTGGAACAGGGGTCTGAAGTTAGAGAAACTTGGGTCGGAACCACAACGAAAAATTCGGGGTACGGTCGCCTTTATAGTGAACTTGTCAAACAGGGCGTGATTGGCTGGCAGGGAACGCGTTTTGTTTTCTTGGAAAGCTATGGATTTTCAAGTTCCAGTGCCGCGGCATCTGTGGTCACTGGGCGGCCCGCGTCTGGCACTGCGTCTTGGTATCTCGAAAGCGATGAGAGCCAGTCTTTCGGTGAGTTTGAAAAAGCCAAGGCAGCATTGGAACCGCTGCCTTAGTGTTTGCTCCCGACAGACTTAGGTTTCGCCGCAGTAGCGCTTTACTATATTCTATGCAGCGTGATCGCGCAGCACTTCCAGTGACACGATCTCAAGTGCGCGGCGGTGGGTGGCGGCGAGGTTGACCTTGGGGGCGCAGCCTTCGTCGTGGGCCTGGAGGAAACGGGAGGCGCAGAGGCACCAGCTGTCGCCCGGTTTCAGACCGGCGAAGCGGAACTCGGGCCGGGGGGTGCTGAGGTCGTTGCCGACATATTTGGAAAATGCCAGGAACTCGGCCGTCATCACGGCGCAGACTGTGTGGCTGCCTTGATCGGCGGCGCAGGTGTTGCAGTGGCCGTCGCGGAAAAAGCCTGTCACCGGGTCCGTGCCACACAGGGCAAGAGGGTCACCGAGGACGTTGACGCTGTCTTCTGGCTCCACTGTTTTACTCCTGCGTTGCGTCAACGATGTCCCGGAACATGCTGATGTTGCTTGCGCTTACGCCCTGTTCCCGGAACTGGCGGTCGGCGGCGGTGGACACGATGACGACCCCCGCCTGTTGGTCAACATAGAGGTACTGGCCGTAAATGCCACGTCCCATGAATTCACCCGGGCCTGCGCCAACGGGGATCCACCACTGATAGCCATAACCGATCTTGCCCGGTTTCGTGCGCGCGGTTGGCGCGGTTGAGGCGGCAACCCAGTCTGCGGGCACGATCTGTTGGCCCTGCCACATGCCGTTTTGCAGGATCATCTGGCCAAACCGGGCATAGTCGCGGGTCGTGATGTTCAGCCCGCCCAGCACAAAGGCCACCCCGACCCCGTCGGTCAGGTAGTAGGGGGGCTGTTCGAGGCCAAGCGGTGCAATCAGTTTTTCGGCCATCAGGTCCGGCACGTCGCGGCCCGTGGCGGCACGGGCGACCATGCCGACGATATGGGTGTCGATCGAGGTGTATTTCCATTCGGACCCCGGCGCGGCAAAACGTTCGGTGAGGCCTGTGGCAAAGTCATCCATCTTGCCGCCCAGGGCAATGACGCGTCCCATCCGGTTGATATCGCTGTCGTAATCCAGATAGTCCTCGTCAAAGGTGATGCCGCTCGACATTTGCAGGACATCGAGGATCGTGGCGCCGTCATAGGCCCCGCCCTTGAGCGTGGGCACATAGTCGGTGACAGGCGCGTCGAGGGACGCGATTGCGCCCTCGTCCACGAGGATGCCGAACAGGGCGGACAGGTAGCTTTTGGCGACAGACCAGCTGATCCGGCGATCATCTGGGGTGGTGCCGAGGTAATAGGCCTCGTGCACGATCTGACCGTCCTTGAGTACAAGGGTCGAGGTGACGCTGCGGTCGGTGACCCATTGGGCGTAGGCGTCGGGCATGACCATCGGCGCGCCCTCGGGCAGGGGGCTGACCGGGCCTGCGCCGTTGGGGATTTCCCTGTGGAGAAATGCGCCGTCCATATTGGAGAAATTCGACACAATGCGATCCTGGTCGAAGAGGGAGTTCACCGCGAGCAATCTGGTGATTTCTTCGCGCTTGTAGAATCCGACCACAAGTGCGGCAATTATCAACGCTAGCACAGCGCGCAGCGTCCATTTCAGTACAATATGCATGGTCTTTCCCCTTGTTGTGCCAAGCTATCCACAGCGTCGGGATATGCGGCAACACTGACGGTGCGTCATGCGGTCCAGTTGATCCAGCGGCCGTGGAAGTCGGCGCGGCCCAGGTGCAGGGTCAGGTCGCCGGGCCAGAGGCGGAGGGTCAGTGCCGCCCCAACTGCGCCCGTCGTGTCGCCATCGGTTTCCATCTGCATCCACGCGAGCGGCGTTTGGGGCGTTGCGCGTGCGCCTGCGGCCTCGATCAGGGCAGTGCCGCGGGCCTGTGCGTCTGCCGGGAAATACTGCCACGCGACGGTGTGTTGGATCATGTGCATGTGGCCTTGGGGTGCCGCTGTAAGACGGTGTTCCAACCAGTTGATTGCATCGCCTTTTTCCACATTGGCCTGCATGACAGAGGCGGCGGCACGGGTGAGAGCGAGCCGGTGGGGTTGATCCGCCCAGAGATAAGCAGTCAGCCGGAGGAGGTCGTCGGTGTCGTTTGGATTCAGTGGGTTAAGGTCGACGCCTGATCTATCCACAACCTGTGGATTGTTTGCGGGGGGCTGTGGCCCGGTCCACTCCGGTGTGAGGGTCAGCGCGGGTGTCTTTGGTCCGTAGGTTTGCGTGCCGGTGTCGAGGGCAAACTGGTCCCACATCAGGTTCAGGCCGCCGCTTGCGCCCAGCTCGGACAGTACGATGGGCCGGTCAAAATGGGTGCATGCGGTGCGCGCCATGGCGATCAGCGCGGCACTGCGGCGGACTTCGTTGGTTTGGGGTGGGCTGGTTGTCCAGTCGAGCAAGAAGTCCTCGTGCGTGGTCAACGCGTTAAGCACCGTATGTTCAAGCGTTGCGTCATCCACCGTGTTGGGCGGGTAGGCGGCGATGAGGGCGGTATCGGCGCCTTGCAGCACCAGCGCGTGCAGCCCGCCCGCGATGCGCAGCGGCAGAGAGTGACCTGCGGGACCGATGTCACCGGCATATTCCCCCATCGCCTGGCCCAGACGGCTGTTGGGGTCCCAATGGTCGGCGAGGATGGTGAGGACACGGCCCATGAGCGGTGAGCCCATGCGCGCGCATGTCCCGGCCTGATCGCGGAAGGCGGTGATGAGGGTCATTTGAACTTGTCCATCAGCTTTTGCATGGCAGAGCGGTCATCGGCTGGTGGTGTGGCCGTAACCTTGGCCGGTTTCGGGGCCTTGTCACCCGTGCCGGAGCGGGGCGGGGCCACGCGCAAGGCGACCGCGTTCATGAACTTGGGCCCATCGCCGCGCGCCAGATGCGGCGCGCCGTCCGCACAGCCGCGCAGCACATCGTCGAGCCACCCAGCATCGACCTTGGGGAAATCGCGCAAGACATATCCCGGCACGGCGTCCTTGTGACCCGGATGGCCCACGCCCAGCCGCACGCGGGCATAGTCGGCGCCGATATGAGCGTGGATTGAACGCAGCCCGTTGTGACCGGCATGGCCGCCGCCCACCTTCCAGCGCACCTTGCCCGGCGCGAGGTCAATCTCGTCGTGCAGGACAATGACGTCCTCGGGTTCCAGCTTGTAGAACCGCATGGCCGCGCCAACGCTGTCGCCGGATTTGTTCATAAAGGTTTCGGGTTTCAGCAACACGGCCCGGTCCGACCCGAACCGCCCTTCGGACACGACACCCTGATGTTTGGACTTCCACGCAGGAAACCCGTGATCCGCGGCGATCTCATCCAGCGCCATAAAGCCGATATTGTGCCGATTGCGCGCGTATTTCGCACCCGGATTGCCGAGGCCTACGATCAGTTTCATGGAGGTCCTCCGCCCGTGTTTCTGCCATGCAGCATAAAGTGTGGAGCGGGGGCGAACAAGGACCGCGCAAAACGAGGCGGCAGCGGCGGGTTTTCACCGATGCGGGTGCTGCGCGCGGCAATTTGAAAGAGACCTGACGCAGCGCCCGACGGCTGTGCTATGCCGAGGTCAAAATCGACAGGTGGAACAGTGCGATGATGATGCAGGCAGGGACAGAACAGTTGGGACATCTGGTGCGTGAGATCCGCAGACCTGAATGGCATTTGCGCCGCCTTGTTGCGGCCACTGCGTTGATGTTGCTTGGTTTTGGCGCGCAGGCGTCGGCAGAGACCATCGATGTGAGGCATATCATCAAGGCTGAGGGCAACCAGACAACTGTTGTGGTTGAACGCCAGTCCGACGGGCAGGTGTGGATCAGCAACCCCACCCGCGCAGAGCAGAGGTTTTCCCCGGCCTCAACCTCCAAAATCCCGCACACATTGATCGCGCTTGAGAACGGTATCGCAACCACGGATACGGTGTTTGCCTGGGATGGCTTCCCCAAGGGAGCCGCGGCGTGGAACCAGGATCAGACACTGGCCTCGGCGTTTGAGCGTTCAGCCGTGTGGGTCTATCAGCAGATTACGCGCACCGCCGGGCAACACACAATGTCGCAAGGGCTGGCGCAGTTTGACTACGGCAATCAAGCGATTGGCACAGCGGACCACCTGACACGTTACTGGCTGGACGGCACGTTGCAGATATCGGCGGTCGAGCAGGTGGCCTTTCTCAAACGACTTGCGCAACAGGACTTTGCGCTGTCCCCGTCCACCTACGCGGCGGCGCTGGGTATTATGGTGAGCGACCGGGGTGACGCATGGGTGATGCGGTCCAAAACCGGTTGGCGGCACAGCGACACAGAGATGGACATCGGGTGGTTCGTGGGCTGGTTGGACTGTGCGGACGAGACTTATGTCTTTGCCCTGAACATGGACATCCCGAACCGCTCGCACCTCGCCAAGCGCAAGGACGTTGCCTATGCGGTTCTGCGCGACATCGGGGCGTTTGATTGCGGCTGAGGGGGGGATGCCGGCACGGTACACATGAAAAAGGCCGCCCCGATGCAGGGCGGCCTTTGATCTGTTGCGCGGGGGCGGAGGATTACTCCTCGCCGCCCTCTTCGGCTTCAGCTTCTTCGCTGTCACCTTCTTCGTTCTCCGAAGACCGCAGGCCGGACGGCGCAGAGATCGTCGCGATCACAAAGTCACGGTCGATGGTCGCTTTGGACCCTGCGGGCAGTGTCACCGAAGAAATGGTGATGCTGTCGCCGACTTCGGCCTCGGACACGTCGATCGTGATGTTTTCGGGAATGTCGCCAGCGGTCACAACCAGTTCCACCTCGGGGCGGACCAGAGACAGCACGCCGCCCTTTTTCAGGCCGGGCGATACGTCTTCGCCAACCACTTCAACACCGATGAACAGGTTGATCTTGGTGGTGCGGCGCAGGCGCATGAAGTCCACGTGTGTGGGCAGGTCTTTGACCACATCGCGCTGCACGTCGCGGCAGATGACGCGGACGTCGTCGTGGCCGTCGACTTTCATGTTGAAGAGTGTCGATTTGAACCGACCGGCCTTCAGCATTTTGAACAGTTTGTTAAAGGGCAGATTGATCGGCAGCGGATCTGCGTCGCCACCAAAAACAATCCCTGGAACCATGCCGTCGCGGCGGGCCTGACGAGCGGCGCCCTTGCCTGTCCCCGTGCGTTCCAGGGCTTCGAGATCAGGAATCTCTCCAGCCATAATATTTCTCCAAAGTTAGGGCAGGGTGCCTCCAAGGCTGTCACCCCGCGTGAAGGCTGCCTCTTAGACCGGTTTATGCGCCTTGGAAAGGTGCAAAATGCGCCGCCGGGGGCTGGACGGTGGCTGGGGATTGTGTACCGCATGCGCCATGAGACTGTTGGATGATCTTTTCGCGTCGCGTCGGGCGTTGGCCGGTTTTGTGGTGATCGGTTTGGGCTGGGCTGCGTTCTGGGCGCAGATGCCTGTGATCAAGGCGCAGGTGGGCGTGAGCGACAGCCTGTGGGGGACGCTGGCGTTGTTGGGGTCGGCGGGTGGTTTGACGTCGATGTGGCTGGCCCCGGTGGTCGAGCGCGCCGCCGGTCGGTGGTCGATGGTGCTGGGCATTGCGGTGATGCTGGGCGGGTTGGTGGCTGCGGGGTTGGCGCAGGGGCCATTGGCGCTGGGGCTGTCCCTGTGCGCTGTGTCTGCGGGCGCGGGCATCGCCGACGTCTTTTCCAACGCCGAGGTCAGTGAGGCCGAGGCCGAAACCGGGCGCAGCCTGATGAACCTGAATCACGGCATGTTCTCCGTGGGGTATGCGGTGTCTGCGATTGCCGTTGGGGCGGCGCGGGCAGGCGGTTTGGGGCCAGTGACGATCTTTGTGGCCATCGCGGGCCTTGTGGTGCTGGTGACGCCGTGGATGCTGGTGCGTCACCGCGTGGACGAGGACGACATGCAGGACAGCGCAGGCATGCCGCGCGCTATCGTCTGGGTCGGGGGGCTGATCGTGCTGTCCGCCTTTCTGGGCGAGGCCGCCATCGAAGGCTGGTCCGCCCTGCATATCGAACGCACCCTGGGTGCAGGTCCGGCCGAGGGCGCGATGGGCCCTGCACTGCTGGGCATCGGCATGGCGGTGGGGCGTCTCGGGGCGCATCTGGCAGGTGCGCGCTGGCCCGCGATGCGGGTGATGATGCTGGCCTCTTGCATGGCGGGGATCGGGCTGGCGCTGGCGGCGGCGGCCCCCGGTGTCACAACGGCCTATGTCGGCTTTCTGCTTGGTGGGCTGGGTGTCTCGGTGGTGGGGCCACTGGCCCTAGGCCTCGTGGGACAGGCCGTGCGCCCAAAGTACCGCCTGGTCGCGATCAGCCAATCCATTGCCCTTGGCCATGCCGCGTTCCTGCTTGGACCTGTGCTGATGGGCTTCGTCTCGGACGGCTTCGGCCTGCACATGTCATTCTATGTGGTCGCGGCAATCCTGCTTGGCGTGGCGGCCCTGTTGGTCCCAACCTGGGCCCGCATGCTGTCCCGCCGCTGACCCCTTCCTTTCGCGGCAAATACCTCGGGGGTCCGGGGGCAGCGCCCCCGGTTGGTCGCCGCAGGATACTGCGGCGAAATCCCTACTGCCAACGCCCCTCGAACCCTTCGGGCACCAACAGATTGTGCCGCCCCAGATCGCTCACCTGCGTCTCGCCACACAAGGCCATGGTCGTGTCCAGCTCCTTGTGGATCACGTTCAGCGCCTCGGTCACGCCCTGCTGGCCCATGGCCCCCAGCCCATAGATGAATGCGCGCCCGATATAGGTACCCTTGGCGCCCATCGCGACGGCCTTCAACACGTCCTGACCGGACCGGATACCGCCATCCAGATGCACTTCGACCTGATCACCCACCGCATCCAGGATCGCAGGCAGCGCGCGGATCGACGACAGTGCGCCATCCAGCTGCCGACCACCGTGGTTCGACACGATGATCGCATCCGCCCCGACCTTCAGCGCCATCTTCGCGTCCTCAGCGTCCAGGATCCCCTTGAGGATCACCTTGCCGCCCCAGGCCTCTTTCAGCTTGGCCACCTTGTTCCAATCGAGGCTGGGATCGAACTGCTCTGCCGTCCACGCGCCCAGTTGCGACATGTCGGACACGCCGTGCACGTGGCCGACGATGTTGCCGAACTCGCGCCGCTTGGCGGACAGCATTTCGATCCCCCAACCCCATTTGGTGGCCAGGTTCGCGATGGTCTTGGGGGTCATCTTGGGCGGTGCGGACAACCCGTTCTTGATGTCTTTGTGCCGCTGACCGAGGATCTGCAAATCCAGCGTGATCACCAGCGCGGAACAGTTTGCATCCTTGGCCCGCTGGATCAGGCGGCTGACAAAATCCTCATCCTTCATCGTATAGAGCTGGAACCAGAAGGGCGCGTCTGTGAACCCGGCCACGTCCTCGATCGAGTTGATCGACATGGTCGACAGGGTGAAGGGCACGCCGAATTTCTCGGCCGCCCGCGCGGCCTTCATCTCGCCATCAGCGTGCTGCATGCCGGTCAGGCCCACCGGGGCCAGCGCCACCGGCATCGCCACATCCTGCCCGATCATCTGGCTCGTCGTGCTGCGCCCGGTCATGTCCACGGCCACGCGCTGGCGCAGGCGAATGTCGTCAAAATCCGAGCTGTTGTCGCGGAATGTCTGCTCGGTCCAGCTGCCGGATTCGCAGTAATCGTAGAACATGCGGGGCACGCGCCGGGCGTAGATACGCTTGAGATCGTCGATGGTGGTGATGGTGGGCACGGGCTTACCTCGTATATTGGTCAGGTTTGGTTACCAATTTGACCCGTTCGGTTCAAGAATTCTTTTTCTCGTATCAATAAAGTGCGAAATGGGACTTGTTTGGTGTGAAATGGAACTATATTGAGTGAAGTAATTCGAATTCGTACTTTATTGGAGGTTCTCATGTCCCTGTCCCGTCGCAAAACGCTCGCCCTGCTGGGTGGGGGTGCCATTCTCGCCGCTGGTGGTGCTGGCGCCTATACCGTGACCCGTATGCCGCGCAGCGCGCATGCGCCCTGGGCTGCTGCGGGTGGTTACTCTGATCCGCGGATGCGTGCGCTCAGCTATGCGATCCTCGCGCCCAATCCGCACAACCGGCAGCCGTGGCAGGTGGATCTGCGCACGGACGGCGAGGTGACGCTGCGCGTGGACACCGACCGGCTGCTGCCGCACACCGATCCGTTCAGCCGCCAGATCGTGATTGGCCTTGGATGTTTTCTGGAACTGATGACGCTGGCGGCGGCGCAAGATGGATACGGGGTTGAGCTGGACCTCTTTCCCGATGGCGAAGATCCCACCGCGCTGGACGCGCGCCGGGTCGCGGTGGCGCGGTTTGTCGAGGGGGCGGGCACGCCTGCGCCGGGCCTTTTTGGTCAGGTGATGCACCGCCGGTCGTTGAAAGAGCCTTTTGACACTGAACGCACGGTGGATCGTGCAACGCTCGATGCAGTGCTGGGGGCGGCCACCCGCACCAGCGTTGCAGGTTCGGTTGATCCCAAGGATATTGCAGAGCTGCGTGTGCTCAGCCACGAGGCGCTGCGGATCGAGATCGAGACGCCGCACACCTATAAGGAAAGCGTTGATCTGTTCCGCATCGGCAGCCGCGAGGTGGATGCCAATCCCGATGGGATTGATTTCACCGGGCCGATGTTCGAGGCCATGGCCCTGACCGGCACGTTCAGTCGCGAAGCGGCGCTGGATCGAAGTTCCCTGGCCTATACCGAGGGGCTGAAGGCCGTTTTTGCCAATACAGACACGGCCATGGGGCATCTGTGGCAGATCACGCCGACCAACACCCGCGCCGATCAGATTGCGGCAGGGCAGGACTGGCTGCGCCTGAACCTGGCCACCGCCCAAGCGGGCTTGGGCATGCAACCGTTGAGCCAGGCGTTGCAGGAGTATCCGGAGATGTCGGGGCTTTATGCCGAATTGCATGACAGGCTGGCCCCGGAGGGGGGAACTGTGCAAATGTTTGCGCGGGTGGGCTATGGTGAGACCGTGGCGCAAAGCCCCAGATGGCCCATAGAGAGCAAGATCGTGCATGGCTGAGCCCAATCCCGCCGTATTTTTCGAGGTGTTCACCGAGATTGGCATCATCGAACAGTTGAGCCGCGCCTTGCTGGAGGCGCAGCTGCCGGCGGGATTGATTGCACCGCATTTCACGGTGCTGAACCACCTGACGCGGGTGGCGGATGGGCGCACGCCGATGGAGATGGCGCGCGCCTTTCAGATCCCCAAGACGTCGATGACCCACACGCTCAAGGTGTTGGAGGCGCAGGGGTTGGTCGAGACACGCGCCAACCCCGAGGACGGGCGGTCAAAGCGGGTGTGGCTGACCGACGAGGGGCGGGATGTGCGCGCCCAGACCATCGCAAGCCTTGCGCCCGTGATGGCGGAGCTGGCGGCGGGGTTTGACATCGAGCGGCTGTTGGAGATCAAGCCGGTGCTGACCGACCTGCGGGTGTTCATGGATGCGGCGCGCGATCCCTGAGGTGCGGCGGCTTGCCAAGCCGGTGGCGCGCGGGCTAAACGGCGCGCCATGACCGAACGCCCCCATCGCAATTTTTACGGACGTCTCAAGGGCAAGACCCTGAAGGACAGTCAGAAACGCTATATCGCCGAGGATCTGGCCGATCTGTCGCCCGGTGCCGTGTCGTGGGAGGACAACCCCGCGCGCACGCCTCTGGATCTGGGTGCGCTCTTTGGTGGGCGGCCGGTGTGGCTGGAGGTCGGATTTGGCGGTGGTGAGCATTTGGTGCATCAGGCCAGCGCAAATCCGGAGGTTGGGATCATCGGGGCGGAGCCTTACATCAACGGCGTTGCGATGCTGTTGGGCAAGATCCGACGGGCGGGGGTGTCAAACCTGGCCGTGCATCCGGGCGATGCCCGCGATCTGATGGACGTGCTGCCCGAGGCGTCGATTGCGCGGGCGTTCCTGCTGTACCCTGATCCGTGGCCCAAGGCGCGCCATCACCGCCGCCGGTTTGTCACGCCCGAACATCTGGAGCCTTTGGCCCGTGTGATGCAGCCTGGTGCGATCCTGCGGGTCGCGACGGATATCCCTGATTACGTCCGCCAGACGCTGGAAGAGGTGCCGCGTGCGGGGTTTGAGTGGTTGGCGGAGCGGGCCGAGGACTGGCGCGCGCCGTGGGACGACTGGATCAGTACCCGCTACGAGCAAAAGGCCCTGCGTGAGGGCCGTGTGCCGCATTACCTGACGTTTCGCCGTTTGGGATAGGCGGGTTTGGGGGCGCTGCCCCCGGCGCTTTGCGCCTCCCCCGAGGTATTTGTCGCGAAAGGAAGGGGCGGTGTCTGGACGGCTTTGACGCGCCGGGGTAGGTGTGCGGCGAACACGGAAAGATGCGAGCGCAAACATGTCCAGCCACGGTGACCCGATACCTATGACCTCTTTGGCCTGCGGGGCCTTGTCCGGCACGGCGGAAGTGCCGGGGGACAAGTCGATTTCGCACCGGTCGTTGATTTTGGGTGCGCTGTCGGTGGGTGAAACCACGATCACCGGGTTGCTGGAAGGTCAGGACGTGCTGGACACGGCGCGTGCGATGCGGGCGTTCGGGGCCGAGGTGACGGATCAGGGCGGGGGCAACTGGTCGGTGCACGGTGTGGGCGTTGGCGGTTTTGCTGAACCTGAGCAGGTGATCGATTGTGGCAATTCTGGCACTGGTGTGCGGTTGATCATGGGGGCGATGGCGACCTCGCCCATATCGGCCACGTTCACGGGCGATGCGAGTTTGAACAAGCGACCCATGGCGCGGGTCACGGACCCTTTGGCGCTGTTTGGCTGTGCGGCGGTTGGCCGAGCGGGCGGGCGGTTGCCCATGACGCTGGTGGGTGCGGCGGATCCAGTGCCGGTGCGTTACGTCGTGCCGGTGCCGTCGGCGCAGGTGAAGTCGGCGGTGTTGCTGGCGGGGCTGAATGCCCCCGGTGAGACTGTGGTGATTGAGGCAGAGGCGACGCGCGATCACACGGAGCGGATGTTGGCCGGGTTTGGCGCGGAGATTTCGACCGAAGTGACGGACGAGGGCCGCGTCATCACCTTGAAGGGCCAGCCCGAGCTGGTGCCGCAGCATATCGAGGTGCCGCGCGATCCATCCTCGGCAGCGTTTCCGGTCTGTGCGGCGCTGATCGTGCCGGGGTCGGATGTGCTGGTGCCGACGATCGGGCTGAACCCGACGCGGGCGGGGCTGTATGAGACGTTGCGCGAGATGGGCGCGGACCTGACCTATGAGAACCTGCGCGAAGAGGGGGGCGAGCCGGTCGCCGATCTGCGCGCGCGGTTCTCGCCTGATTTGAAGGGCATCGAGGTGCCTGCGGACCGTGCGGCGAGCATGATCGACGAATACCCGGTGCTGTCGGTGGTTGCGTCCTTTGCCCAAGGCAAGACTCATATGCCCGGCGTCAAGGAATTGCGCGTCAAGGAAAGCGACCGCATCGACGCAATGGCCGTAGGCCTGCGGGCCGCTGGTGTCACGGTTGAGGATGGGCCGGATTGGTGGACCGTGACGGGTCTGGGCCACGGCAATGTGCCAGGTGGGGCCACTTGCGCCAGCCACCTGGATCACCGCATCGCAATGGCGTTCCTCGTGATGGGTATGGCCACGCAAAAGCCGATGTCTGTGGACGACGGCGGGCCGATTGCGACGTCTTTCCCGATTTTCGAGCCGTTGATGGCCGCCCTGGGGGCGGACGTGCGGCGTACGACGGCCTGAGCCATGGAGACGGCACCCTTTACCGTGGCCATTGACGGGCCAGCGGCAGCGGGCAAAGGGACATTGTCGCGGGCCGTTGCGGCGCGGTTCGGCTTTGGGCATCTGGACACCGGACTGCTGTACCGGGCGGTGGGCGCACAAGTGCTGAGCGGGCGCGACGCGGTCGAGGCCGCGCGGTCACTGGACCGGGAGGCGTTGGAAGATCCGGCCTTGCGCACGGCAGAGGTGGCACAAGCCGCAAGCAAGGTGGCCGTGATTGCAGACGTGCGGGCCGCCCTGTTGGATTTTCAGCGCGCCTTTGCTCGCAGGGCGGGTGGTGCGGTTCTGGATGGGCGCGACATTGGCACGGTCATTTGCCCGCAGGCGGAAGTGAAACTGTTTGTCACCGCCTCCGCAGAGGTGCGCGCAGGCCGCCGTCTGGCCGAATTGCAGGCGCGGGGCGATACCACGGACTTTGAAACGGTTCTGGCGGATGTCAAAGCGCGGGATGCCCGTGACAGCGACCGTGCAGAGGCGCCCTTGCGCCCGGCAGACACGGCACACGTGCTGGACACATCCGACATGACAATTGAGGCCGCTGTGGCGCGGGCCGTGGGTCTGGTTGAGGCAGCGCGCCGCTAGCTCAGGCGCTGTGTGCGCCGTCCGACAGTGTTTTCACAAAGGCCAGAACATCCGACACGCTGTTGCCGTCTGCGATTTTGCTGACGATGGCGGAGCCGACCACGGCACCGTCCGCGACGGATGCAATCGCCTTGGATTTGGCCGGTGTGTTGATCCCAAAGCCCACGATGACAGGCAGGTTGCTGGCGGATTTGATCCGCGCCACTTCGGGGCCCACATCGGTTGCTTCGGCCTCGGCCGCGCCGGTGATGCCGGTGATCGACACATAGTAGACAAAGCCGGACGTGTTTTGCAGCACGCGCGGCAGGCGTTTGTCATCAGTGGTGGGCGTGGCGAGGCGGATAAAGTTGAGGCCCGCCGCTTGCGCCGGGATGCACAACTCGCTGTCTTCTTCGGGGGGCAGGTCGACGACGATCAGACCGTCGATGCCCGCAGCCTTGGCGTCGGCCAGAAACTTGTCCACGCCGTGCGAATAGATCGGGTTGTAGTAGCCCATGAGCACGATGGGCGTTGTGTCGTCGCCCTCGCGAAAGGCCCGTGCCAGCGCAAGTGTCTTGTTGAGGGTCATGCCGCCCTCGAGGGCGCGTTGACCGGCGAGCTGGATGGTTGGACCGTCGGCCATGGGATCGGTGAAGGGCAGGCCCAGTTCGATGATGTCGACACCGGCCCCAGGCAGGCCGCGCACGATTTCGAGCGACCGGTCATAGTCGGGGTCACCGGCCATAACATAGGACACAAATGCCTTGCGCCCTTGCTGTTGCAGCTCGGCAAATTTGGCGTCGATCCGGGTCGTCATTGTCGCTCTCCTTTGGCTGGGCCTTGACTGCCTCAGAGGCGGGCGAAAGGCAAGCGTCGTCAGAACGAGATGTGGTAGCGGATCGTGTACATGTTCATGCCGGGGTTGTCCGTGGCCAAGCTGGCGTTGGATTTGTGCGAGAACGCAGCCGAGATGGCGTGACCGTTGTCGAACTGGTAGCCGACGCCCAGCAAGGACCGGATTTCAAAGGTCGAGCCGAGGTCGTTGCCGGGGATGCCTTCCTCGTAGAGGCCGGGCATGATCGAGTTGTCGATGAACCAGCCGCTGTCCCACTGCCAGCGGGTCCAGATGCCGCCACCGATGAAAAAGTCGCCCTCGCCCGATACGCTGGCGTTTGCCCCCCATGCCACGGACATCACGCGCCGTTGGACAAAGGGTGTGTGGCGGTATTCGAGGTCAAACGCGACGCTGTCCTCGCCTGCATCGCCATAGTCGGTGGTGCCGAGGCCAAAGGTCAATTCCTGCGCATTGGCAAACAGGGACGTCGTGAGAAACAGAACAAATGAATAAACGGCAACACGAAAGCGGGTCATGCGGTTGCTCCTGCATGTGGTCAAAGAAAGGCGTGGCAGACGCATCCACCGATATAGCCAAGCGACTGGCCGGAGGCGAGTCCTTCCCTGTCGGCAAGCGTGGGTTGCAGCAAAGTGTTGCGTTGAAGTCGCCGACTTGCGCCTGCGGGCGGTCCTGCTAGAAGCGGGCCAAGCGACGCGGAGAGGGTGCTATGGGTTTCAAGATGGGAATTGTCGGTCTGCCGAATGTGGGCAAATCGACCTTGTTCAATGCGTTGACCAAGACGGCGGCGGCGCAGGCTGCGAACTTTCCTTTTTGCACCATTGAGCCGAATGTCGGTGAAGTGGCCGTGCCGGATACGCGTCTGGACAAGCTGGCCGCGATTGCGGCGTCCAAGCAGATCATCCCGACCCGCATGACGTTTGTGGACATCGCGGGTCTGGTCAAGGGTGCCTCCAAGGGTGAAGGGCTGGGCAACCAGTTTCTGGCGAACATCCGCGAGGTGGACGCGATTGCCCACGTGCTGCGCTGTTTCGAGGACGGTGATGTGACCCACGTGGAGGGGCGCGTTGACCCCGTGGCCGACGCCGAAACCATCGAGACGGAGTTGATGCTGGCCGATATCGAGAGCATCGAGAAGCGCCTGCAGAACATCGTGCGCAAGGTGCGCGGTGGCGACAAGGAAGCAGTGCAGCAGGAACGCCTGATGCGCGCGGCTCTGGCGGCGCTGGAGGACGGTCAACCGGCGCGGGTCGTGGATGTGGACGATGAAGACGCCAAGGCCTGGGCGATGCTGCAACTGCTGACCACCAAGCCGGTGCTTTATGTTTGCAACGTGGGCGAATCTGAGGCGGCAGAGGGCAACGCCCATTCTGCGGCCGTGGCCGACATGGCGGCCGCACAGGGCAACAGCCACGTGGTGATCTCGGCCCAGATCGAGGAAGAAATCAGCCAGCTTGAACCCGACGAGGCGCAGATGTTCCTCGAAGAGATGGGGCTGGCCGAGGCGGGCCTCGACCGGTTGATCCGCGCAGGCTACGAGCTGTTGCACCTTGAGACCTATTTCACGGTTGGCCCCAAAGAGGCGCGGGCGTGGACGATCCCCACTGGCACCTCAGCCCCCAGGGCCGCAGGCGTGATCCACGGCGATTTCGAAAAGGGCTTCATCCGCGCGGAAACCATCGCCTACGACGATTTTGTCAGCTTGGGCGGCGAACAACCGGCCAAAGAGGCGGGCAAGATGCGCGCCGAAGGCAAGGGCTACATCGTCAAGGACGGCGACGTACTGCACTTCCTGTTCAACACCTGACACGGTGAAAAAGGGTGGCAGGGTACGCGCACCCTGCCACCAACTTGGCCCGAGACGCCGCACGACAGATGTTCGTGGTGGTGGCTTCACCTATCGCTCTCGAGCGGGCCAATTCAATGTGTGTTCCGAGGCAGCCGCGGAATGCGGGCCGGCGGCATGTTGCTACCCGACCCCATGACGAGGAAACGGGCGACAAACGGGACGGTCAGGCACAAAAAATAGACCGCCGCGTTGATCCACAAATCCAATTCATCGCAAAGACTGCCGCATGCAACTGAATGCGAAAGAACGAGTGAAACGAAAAGCGTTGCGTTGATTTGGCTTGGTGTTTCGGAAACTTGCCTGTTTGACGAGGAGTACATTGCTAACCTCTTTTTTGCTCACTTTTTAAGCGTATACGAGGCTCTGCATCATCCGATAGCGCGCTTCTTGCAGCCCCGAAACTGCAAAAATGCGCGTTTACTTCGGCCCTGTCGTTCGGTTTTCATTGGATCAATCCTACCTATCTTTTTGTTTTAATGGCAATTTTTGGTGTCTGGTTGTGTTTCTGTTCTGATGGGCGAGGCGCGTTTGTCTGTATCCAAAAGTATAGGTCTGTATACCGATGCCCTTTTCCCTGTCCTTTTGGTCGATAGAGCCGCTTTTGCTGCGTTGATACGTGAGGCGCAGGACAAAGCCGGCGGTGTAAACGCGCCCAAGAAACAAGGCGGCGCAAAATGCGTGACTGGAACGACCTGCAGTATCTGCTCGCCTTGAAAGAAGGGGGTACGATGAAACGTGCGGCCGAGTTGTTGGAAACAAACCCGACAACCGTGTCGCGCCACATCAAGCGGCTATCGAAAAAGCACGGTCAAATGCTGTTCAGCCAATACAAAGGCGAAGGCTGGCGCATGACGGCGGCCGGGCGAAAGCTGGCGGAAATGGCCGAGGAATTCGCTCGAAAAATGGATGAATTCTCCAGTGCTGCACCCGGTGAATCTGAGGAAGTTGTCACAATCACATCCCTGGATTTTCTGACGACATATTACCTGGCGCCGCGTGTGCATGAATTGACGCGTCTACACCCGAATATCAGCCTCATTCTGGCTGGCAGTGACAAGCGCTTGTCGCTTGCCTTTCGTGAGGCGGACATCGCGCTGCGGTTCGGCCGACCTATGGAGGGGCAGTTGGTCGCGCATAAGGTCGCGGACGTACAGTTTCGGTTGTGGCAGCCCGCCATGGGCGAGGCGCATGAGTGGGTCGGTATGACGGACGACCTGGATTGGACCCCTGACATGGTGTTGGGGTTCACGGTGTTTGGCAAACCACCCATCCTCCGGGCCAGTTCCTATGCCGCCGCGAGGCGCGCAGCGGCAACAATGGGTTATGCAACTGTTGGGCCGGATGCCGTCATGGCCCGGTGCCCAGAGTTGCGTGCATGGACTGAGGTCGAAGGCGTCACCCGCGAGGTGTGGAGCGTGATCCACGAAAGCAGGCGTCTTGATCAGACCCTTGCCGCGGTCCGCAACTGGACGGACAGTGTGTTTGGTCGACGCGACTATACCAATGTGTCGGATGTGCAGGCGGCATCGCAGGTGTGCCCCGAAACACACTGATGGGTCTGGGCGTCAGAGCGGCAGAGATGCGCGCTTGGACTTTGATGGTCGGCTGGTTGAATTCTGCTTGTCCTGATGTTGCGAAGTGATTAGACGGGTCGACGGAGACGTGGCCGAGTGGTCGAAGGCGCTCCCCTGCTAAGGGAGTAGGCCCGGAAGGGTCTCGAGGGTTCGAATCCCTTCGTCTCCGCCACCCGCACTTTTCGTTCAATCCTGTTGGCAGTCATTTCAGCTCTGACTCATGAATGAACTCGCCTCTAGCTAAACACCATGGCTACGCGGTCATCGAGGTCTTTGAGCAGCGCATCGGCGGACCAGCCGGCGCGGCTGCGGTGGACGAGGCCCTGGCGCATGTCGTGGAGTAGGCACCCTCGCTGGTAGGCTGGGAAATCGGGGGGCAATGTGCCGTCGTCCACCGCGTTCTGGAACTTCTGGGCCAATCGCGCGTCTGTGTCGTTGATGGCTTTCTCCATGCGCTCGGCAACGCCTTCGACTTCGCCCACGGTGGTGGCGACGCAGGAGGCCAGGAAACACCCCTTGGGACCGTCCTCGGCCTGGGTTGAATAGGACACGACGGTCGTCAGGAAGTCGCGCACCGCCTTGCGCACGTTCGGTTCCGCCTCAAACGCGACGACAGGGGCGCAGCCGTCCACATCCGCGTAAAAGTCGATGGTTTTCAGGTACAGCTCTCTTTTGTCCCCGAAGGTCGAGTAGAGGCTCGGTCCGCTGATGCCCATGGCGGAGGTCAGATCCTTGATGGATGTCCCGTCATAGCCTTTGGCCCAGAACGCGTTCATCGCCGCTTCGAGCGCGGTTTTTTCATCGAAGGTCCGGGGGCGCCCCATTTTTTTTGGATTGTTCATTATAAAAGTCCTTGACCGCATCTGGTTGCTCTATTTATGTAACGATCAATATCAAAGTCAAGGAGCACATCATGCCACATACTCTTCCGCGCCCCGGCGCGCCGTTTCCGTCGATCACAGTGCCGCAACTCGGGGGCGGGACGCTCGCCCTGGGACAGCCACAAGGGGGCCATGACTGGCAACTTGTTGTTGTGTATCGGGGCAAGCATTGCCCGCTTTGCACCCGCTACCTGTCCGAACTGCAAAGCATCGTTGAACCGCTGGCAGAGTTGGGTATCGACGTGGTTGCAGTATCGGCAGATGCCGAGGATCGCGCAGCGCATCAGGTTGCCGAGGCCGGAGTGACATTGCCCGTTGGCTACGGATTGGCTGTCGATCAGATGCGGGACCTTGGCCTGTACGTGTCCGGGCCCCGGCACGGTGTCGATGTCGAGGGGCCGTTTGCTGAACCGGGTCTGTTCGTCGTCGGCAGCGCCGGGGATTTGAGGATGGTCGACATCTCGAACGTGCCGTTCATGCGGCCCCAGTTGAGCGCGCTGGTTGGTGGGCTGCGCTTTATGCGGGGGCGGCCCGAGGATGTGCCCGCCAATGGCACCTTTGCGTGACACAGCTGATCAACGAAAGGACAGAAAAATGATCCGACGCCATATTCTCATTTCCACTGTGGCCGCGCTTGCGGTGATGGCCGGTGGGGCAACCGCCGATCCGGTGGATGCGGACACCCGCCAGAGTCTGCTGGATTTCAACGCCACCTTTAACAGCTACGCGGCAAACCATGACATCGAGGGTCTGGTGTCGCTCTACCACGAGGACGCATATTGGATCGCCCCGGATGCGCTCCCGGCCAAGGGGCGGGACGGTGTGCCACGCCAGACGATCACGTTCATGAGCGAGAACAAAGGCGAGCTGTCACATACGGTGGACGACCTCTTTGTGTCGCCTGATGGATTGCAGGCTGTGATGATGGGCGTCACCGATGCCGCAGTCGCCAGTGCCGGGTTCGAGCTGACAGGCACCTATGTCTACGTGCTGACCCGCGCCGATACGGACGCGCCCTGGCAGGTCGTGTTGGACATGTACAACCGCCACCCCTCCGAATGACCCCGAACCCCAAGATTTTGCCGAAAGGACACCCTATGACGATGACCCCTGACCACCCTAACGTGCCTGCCGTCAAGGCGGCGCTGGATGCCTTGATCTCCGGCGTTGCCGGTCACGCGCTGGACGTGCTGGACCAAGTGTATCACGCGGATATGCGTACATATCTGCTGCCCGGTGGTGACGCGCTGATGCAGAATGACAAGGCGGGCTTTATCTCTCACATTCAGACGGCGCTGGCGGATATGCCAGACCCCGATCCGTGGGCGCAGTTTCATCTGGTCGAGGCGAACGACACGCACGGTCACATCCTGATCAGCCGCAGGAACGGTGTGACCGGGCGCATGGAAGTGCTGACGCTGAGCATTGATTTCGTGTTGGAAGACGGTCGATGGCAGATCATCCGCGAGGTGATCATGAGCCGTGGTCAAGCGGCCTAGCCCAGACCGGAACCGAAAGAAACGGGCCACACCGGCGTGTGGTGTGGCCCATATTTGATTTGCCAATCAGGTCCAGGGGCCAATGGCGACGGCAACAGTGCCCGAACCGATGTTGTAGGTCGTCTTCGACGGCACTTGCGGGCCGGAATAGGCGCCCATCGGTGCTTCATCCATGGAAAACCCATAGGCCGCGCCACCAATCATGATCGGATCGGTGCCTGCGCTGCGGTAATCGTTGCCGTCCACGTCGCTGCAATGCAGGAACTTTGCAAAAAGGTGGCTGATCTTTTTATCGCCGTACCATGTCGCGGGGTTGTTCCAGGCCGTTGTGCTGAATTGGGGGTCTTCGCTGATCTCTCCAGCGACGAATGTGCCGTCCAGCACCACGCCGCGACAGATCGCTTCCCAGATCGCGTCCTGAACCAGTTGCGCCTCACTCACGCCGACAATGCCGGGGGTCAAGGTATCGGTGAACGCCTGTTGGAACACATATTGTGCGCCTTGCAGGTCATTGGGCGCAGTGATCGGGTCCGCCCCCAGCGGGTTGAAATAGTAATAGGTCCTGTCACCCGTCGAATTCACCAGCCGGTAGGCCAGCATGTCGGTCTTGGTGGTGGGGTTGGTGTAGGTGATGCAAGACCCTGAATAGATGTTGTTCGGGTTTTCGGAGACCGGGATGCTAATGGCCAACGTGTTCCCGGCGACAAAGAATTTTTGCAGGGTGGATGTCCAATAGGTCTTTAGACCGCTGGTGGTGTCGTTGACGTAGTTCCCGGTGATGGCCGCCAGATAGTCATTGGGGTCCGCGATCGAGAAATACTGCCCGCCGATCATTGGGGGCGTATAGGTGCTGCCCGACATCGGGCCATCATAGAGCAGGTCACCAAAGGCATCCGCACCGGGCACACCCGATTGGTTGGTCAGAAAGCTGCTAAAGGCGGCGCCGACCTGTGCGCGGCTGACCTTGCCGTGCACACCAAATTCCTGTGCGGGCTGATCACCGTTCTCTGGCACTGCGAACCGCAGGTTCAGGGCAAAACCGTTCACCGCCGACAGATCAAACGCGGCGTTCATGCCGAATTCAAAAACGTCATAGGGACCTTCGGGTGCCACCCCAGGCGCGGCGGAGTAGGGGGATTGAGTGTACATCTGTACGTCGTCATAAACACCCGCTTTGTTCTTGAGCAGTGACAACCCGCTGGGCGTCGTTGGCGTGGCCGTGAACAACAGACGGTCGTTGCCATTTGTGCTTTCCGACAGGGTGACAGCTTCGATGTTGGACAGCTTGTGGAACTTCAGTTTCGTGTCCGTGCTGCCCAGCGGGACAAATTTACCCTTGTCGTTCATCGTCTTGAAACCCGAACTTCCCCCGTTGATCCAGCCAGCGACGTAAATGGCGCCATCCGTTTCAGGCAGCTTGGAGAGATCTTTGAGCGTGATCGTGATTGTGTTCATTGTGGTTCCCTGTTTGGAAAATTGGGTTGCATGGAAAATATGCGGCGGGCCGTGGTGCTCACCGCGTTTCAAGCAAGCGGGGTGTCCTTGACGGCGCAGACCAGAAATCCGGCATTTGCAGATTGATAGAGGTCGCCGCTGTCCCATGACGACGAAAATGATAGCCCTTCGAGCAGGTTATCGTTGGGTTTGAAGGTTCCAAAGGGGAAAACGATGTTGCGGGACAGAACAAGACGCCCTTTGCGCGTGGCTTTGGTCGTCATGCGTTCCAACAGGGCAACTTCGGGTTCCGCAACCAGTTCTGTGATGTCGATTTCGCTGCCGACATCGCGGTCAAACTGGACGCGCCCCACCATCACATAGGCGGTGGCACGGGCGAAATCGGCGGTGTCGCCAAAGTTCGACTGCCGCATGAAGGTCACCCCATCATACGTGCCGTCGCGCATCCCCGACATCAGCGGCTGGGAATACCATCCCGTTGTGTCGCCAAGCTGTTGCGGAGTTAGGTACACGATGCGGAAATCGCTATAGATCAGTTTGGCCTTCAACCGGTAGCCGCCGGGTTGGATCGTCGCCTTTTGCCATGGTGCTGCGTCGTTGGGCCGCCAGACATCTATATCGACGGTCAACGTCGGAATGCTGGGCGAAGTATCCCAATGGGCGTCGTAGCGCGGCACAAACCCATCCCCGGAGGGCAGGGCGGAAAACGGGTTCAGGTGCAACCCGCCATTGATGTCGTTGCTGTGCGTGGTGTTGATCCGGGCCTGTGTCTGCTTGTTGGCGAGCGTGGCAATGGACTGGCCGGACCCGCCGCGCAGGATCGTCGCGGACAGGTATCGCGCGTAGGCCGCGGAAAAGCTGTTGGATGTGACAGTGACCGGTTGCTTGCTCGACAACTGACCGTCGATCAGCGGCCAGGCATCGGCGTTCATGGTGTCCCCACTGATGGGAACCAGCGGAAAGTACCGCACTGAATTGGTAAATTCCGGCGTGGCACCGGCCGCTAGTGCCGGCGAGGCCTGTACGTGTTGCGACAGTTTTGCGGCAACCAGGGTTTCCAGATAATCGCTCAAAGCATGTGCCCTTTTTCTTGAGACGGTGGGTCAGAACGAAAGTTGACCGGTCCCGCGAACGGGGCCGGTCGTTGGTTATCGAAAATCACGGGGATCAGTCCGTCGGGTTCTCAAGGAACGCGCCATGCACAACCATGTTGTTCTTGTCGCCCGCCGGATTGATGTCGACTTCCATCTTGTAGTTCTTGTCCGAAGAGCCGGACGACGACTTGGTGAACGACGTGCTCGACGATGCAATCGGGATGATGCCAAACAGGCTGACCGAAGCATGCGACTGCGTGTGGAAGTATTTTTGGAACGAGGAGTAGTCGTCCGAGGCAAAGAACATCTTGCCCGTTGGCATGGTCGACACCAACAGCCCGCGCAGGGATTGCAACCCGCCGCCCTTGAGGACAGCCTTGTGCGTTGCCTCGTTCGAGATGAAGTACGGTCCGGTGTCACCGGCGGTGTTGTTGAACGCCTGCTTGAGGATGGTCGCCAGATACCAGCCGATGGTGTTGTTGGCGGTCAGGTTCGACGGCGAGGCCGCGAGATAGCTGACATTGGTGAACTCCAGCTGGATCTTGGCCTTGGACATCAGGCTTTGGAAATCGCTCTGGCTGTACTGGGCGCTGGTCGCACCGGCGATGTTGAGGAAGTCGATCGGGAACGAACCGCCCGCGCCACCTTCGATGGAGAAGCTGGAAGACGACTGACCCACATCCGTCAATTCGACAGTGATGTTCACGGTCTGACCGTTGGCAAATGCCGTGGGGAAGTTCGGGTCGACGTTGTAGCCGGGGAACCAGACCTTGGCGTTGTTGCGGTCATAGGCCTGAAGGCCGCCGTTGGTTTGCGACGGCGTGGCGATATTGCCTTTGACCGCGGTGATCTGGCGACCAAATTCGACCATGGCGGAGTTGATGTTCGACATGATGTCGATGGCCGCCTTGGCCTGGTTGTAGTCCGATGCGAACCGGGCCCAGTTCAGCGACTGTTTGAATTGCGGCGTGAATTGCGCAGTCACATAGTCGATCTTGGAGTGGACGCCCGCCGCAGTCATTTCGGCCTGCGTGATGGGGGCAAAGGTTTGCTCCCAGGTGGTGACGAGGTTGTTCAGGACAACAGCGTTCTGCGTCTTGATCTGTGTGATCTGGTTCTGGTCGGCCTGCGAAAGACCGTATGCCATGTCCTGGACCATCTGCAGGTAGGCAGAGGTGAACATGTCCGCAGTGGACCATGTGTTCAGAGCGCCGTTGGTGCCGGGCACAAAGGTGCCTGCGATGATGTCGTGTGCGCCGTGGTCCAGAACACCCATGTTCAGCACCGGACGTGCGATCATTTCGGGGATTGTGAACTGTTGTGGGTTGGGCATGCCGGGGGGCAGGCTGGATTGAAATTGCTTGAGAATCTGTGCCTTGGCGGTGTCGAGATCAGCCATTGTAATATGTCCTATCTTTAAGATTTTTTGACTTCCTGCGGAGCTGGCGGTTGACCAACCCACGATTGCAGCCTGCCTGTGAGCGGCGGCAGTGTCCTGAAACCCGTCCGAAACTTCCTTGAAATCTGGGCGAAACCGAACGCGTCCGATTTCGGAAGGATTTCGGATTTGTTTCAGGCGGACGGTCGGATTTCGGGGCAGAGTCTAAGGTATTCGGGTGCAAGATCCGCAGTGACGGATCGGACAAATGCAGGATGGGGTGACATGACGGGATCAATTCGTGCACGGGACGAGGCGGCGCTGTGCGCGCGCGCGTACGTTCCGTGGGCGCGCATGCCGTTTGCCATACTGCATCACCCGACACACCGCGCGGTCCACCAAGCTTATCCCGCGGGCATTCCGGTCCCCAGTGTGCGCCTGCCTTGCACACTTGACGCTCCCACGACATCTCGGCCGGTATTTTGCCGCGCACGTTGTTCTGAGTTTGCCAGATGACGCAGGGTCTATCGTCAAACGGGAATGCCTGTTACGCTGCCAATGGGTTAGGTGGATCGCCGGTTGTTGGCATGGCATGGAAAAAACTGGCAGGCCGTTTTCCGGCTGCCAGAACGGAACATGTGCCAGCGCAACGCCCGGTGCTGCATGAACCAAGTGTTCTGCAAAAGGGGCGAGAGACGGACATTTTCGGCAATGAGCGCCAAACACCAGACCGCATCCGTCTTGGTGAAACGACGTATGACAGGACGAACCAACGCCTGAGCGATGCGACAGGTCGTGAAATCCTGTTGCGTGCGCAATCCGCGCGCGTGCTGCAGGTGCTGGCGGAAACGCCGGGCGTGCTCGTGGCGCGTGATGATCTGATTGAACGTATCTGGGGCGATGTGTCGGTGACCGATGACAGCCTCACACAATGCGTGGCCGACATCCGCCGCGCCTTGGCTGACCATGACCGCGCGCTCCTGCGAACGATGCCGAAACGCGGCTATGTCCTCAACGGTGTCGTGTTGGAGGTCGCCGCCGCAACCGCTGCCGCGCCCGTAGATGCGCCGACAGACCATGCCATTATAGAGCCCGAAGGCACCATTACCGCCCAACTGGACCCGCGCGACGTCTTGCCGACACTCGCCGTGATGCCGATGCGCAGCGCGCTGGAGGGCAAGCAGGAACCGCTGGGCATTTTCATTGCAGATGAAATCGCAGGCGCGCTTGGACGGTCCGAGGACGTCAACGTGATCTCGCGGCTGTCCACGGCACAGGTGACCGATACACCGGGTGGCGTCAGCGACCTGCGGCGCGTCCTGAATGCCGATTTTGTCGTGTCAGGCCATGTTCTGACCGAAGGCGACCGCGCCATGCTGTCGGTCGAATTCGTGGAAACGGACACGCAATACATCCTTTGGTCCGAACGGGTGAGTTTGCCGTTGGGGCCGTTGCTGACTGACACGGATTGGGTCGCGCATATCGCGTCGCACGTGCGCAACGCCATCATGGTGAATGAGGTGCGCCGCTTGCGCACGCGCCCACTGGCTGATCTGAAACTGTTCAGCGTACTGCACGGTGCCGTGGGCCTCATGCACCGCTTGTCGCCACGCTATTTCAACGAAGCGCGGGACCTGCTCACCTATCTGATTGAACGTGCACCCAACAATCCGTCGCCACTGGCCTGGATGGCGCGCTGGCACGTGTTGCGCGCGATGCAGGGCTGGTCGCAGGACGTTCAGAAAGAAGCACAGGCCGCGATCGAGTGCGCTGAACGGGCGCTCGACATCGATTCCGAAAACACGTTGGCGCTGACCAGCCTCGGCTTTGTGATGACCAACCTGCTGCACCAGTTGGATGATGCGCGCGGCTACTATGACAGCGCGCTTGTGATCAATCCAAACGACGCTCAAGCCCGTGCGCTGCGCGGTATGTTGCAGGCATTCACGGATCATGCCGACGATGGCAAACGCGACGTAGAGCGTGCTTTGCATCTGACGCCAAGAGACCCGCACCGGTTTTTCTATTTGATCCTGGCCGCGGGCGCGAACCTGTCGGCAGGGGACTACACACGGGCCGTGACGTTGGCCCAGGAATCGCTCCGCCTGAACCGAACCCATGTGTCGACGTTGCGAACACTGGCGGCTGCGCAAATGGGGGCCGGTCAGGCAGACGCATCCCAAAAGACAGTGCGCGAGTTGATGCGGCTGCAACCTGATCTGCGGGTCAGCACCTGGCAACGCAATGCACCCAGCCGAAATTTTGAAAACGGACGCAGGTTCGCCGAGCTGCTGAAAAGCGCTGGCGTGCCGGATTGATAGACAACCTACAAAGACTGGAGGACTTCCGATGAGCATTTTCCCACAAGGTGCCTATGGCGCGTATGGAGCATATGGAGCGTACGGCGCCTACGGGGCGTATGGCGCCTATGCAGGTGCGGGGGCATACGGGGCCTATGGCGCCTACGGGGCATATGGCGGTGGTTCGGAAAACCCGATGCTGGCGAACGCGTTCATCACCACCCATGACGGCATCACCGGTGCACAATTGGATCACGTGGGCACCGTCAACCCCGGCGCAGCAGACAGCACCGAAAACCTGACCCGCCTGTCGGCCGGCGTACGCGCAGCGCTCTATCAGGCCGAACTGACGCCCACAGTCGACGTGAATTTTGACGCCGATGGTGATTTCCCTCAGGCGGTGCTTTGGCGTCGTGGCAAGGAAAAGCGCGGCGGCACTGTGATCAAGCAGGAAAAGATGGTCCAGATGATCGCGCCCGAAGTCGGGCAGTTGCAGGCGCAAATGAAACAGGTGTGGGGCTATGCTCAGATCCGCCCTGACCGGTCGAGCGAGATCCTGACGCAGGTGTCCGTCCCGGCACCGTTCTTTTCGACCATCGGCTTTATGGATCCAGCGCGCACGCCGTATACGCTTGAATTCCTCTATGCTGCACTGGCCTTTGCCTCCTCGGCCTATCAGCGGATGAAATACACTCTGGCGGTCAAGCGCCCGATCGAGTTCTCGCCGCAACTGCAACCGATGATCCCGACGCCGACGCACGGCTCGCTGCCCAGCGGCCATGCGACCGAAGCATTCCTGATGGCCCGCTTGATCTGGAAACTTTTGCGCCACAGTAACGCACCGCAATACAGCGACACGGCCTATTGGGGTGAGATGCTGATGCGGCTGGCCGCGCGTATTGCCACCAACCGGACTGTGGCGGGCGTCCACTTCCCCGTGGACAGCGTGGCAGGTGCCATCCTGGGTTCAACACTGGCCGAGCATGTCTTTACCCAATGCTGCGGTGGCGACTGGTGGTCCACGTCCTTTGACGGGACCAAATTCGATCCCAACGATGATCTGAATTGGCACCTTCTTTACGACGCGGCTACAGATACGATGGAACCCAGCGCGGGCGAATGGATGCAGGGTGAAACCCAGAGCGGTGACCCAAGGTTTGAACCATCCCCGATCCTGGCCTGGCTCTGGTCCAAGGCTGTGGCTGAATGGCAGGACATCGAAACCGGTGCGGGTTGAGGAGCGGGACCATGTACAACTGGACCGATACCCAAACCCGGGATGACGCGCCGCTTCTTGACGAGGTGACCGATTTCCGGCTCACCCTCGCCCAGGCGCAAGTGTCAGAATTTGTGGATGAAATATGGTGGTCTGTGCTGATCGAAGTGGCCAATGTGTCCATCGATGAGTTCGAGGCATCGGTGGTGGACTATGGCAGCGATCTGCTGATCCCGGCGGCCTATGATGCGGCGGATCGGTCACGCGAAATGGCGCGGCAGCCCATCACAATCTACGCCCGCAAGCGCTTGATCGACACGCTGAACCAGGCGGACAACCCGCACCACGTGGTGTCTCTGCACCTCGGTGCACAGACCTCTGACACCTACCTGGACTTTGATGCGACTTCGCCGGAATTGACCCCGGTCACGGTTTCGGACGACGCTGTGGTCATGGCGGTTGTGGATGACGGCATCGCAATCGCCCATGACCTTTTGCGCAAAGGGCGCGTCACCACGCGCGTCGCCCATGCCTCGATCCTCGAAGCACAGCCCGTGCTTGGTGGGCACAGTTCCGTCGGCCGGGGCCTCGACAGCGAGGCAATCGACGCGGCACTGGATGCGGCGACATTCAACGATCTGCTGGACGAGGACCTGTTCTACCGTTCCGTTGGCATCGTGGATTGGGCTGCGACGGCGGTGTCGACAGTGGCCGCGCGTACGTCGCATGGCACCCATGTCTCGGGGCTGGCTGCGGGCTATCCGATGGAGGCCGCCTGTGACAATCGGCCGGTGATCTGCGTTGCCCTTCCGAACCCCGCGGTCGAGGACACAACCGGGCTCGATTCCCTGCCGATCCTTTACCTCGCATTCCATATCCTCGCCAAACAGGCCCAGCGGTTCTGCCGGGCGGACGGATCGCTGGTGCCGGTTGTGTTCAACTTTTCCTTTGGCAATTCGGGCGGGCCGCACGATGGCACGGGCCTCTTTGCGACCCTGTTTGAACACTACTTTGGCGACAATCGCCAATGGCCCGGCCCGGATCAAAAAGCGTGGCTGACCCTGCCTGCGGGCAACATCAACCTGGGCCGCCTGCACGGCGTGGCCGAGGAGGCCGGACCAACACATTTTGACCTGTCCGTACTGCCCAATGACCAGACGCCAACCGTTGTGCAGATTTGGATGCCCACCGGCACCGCCGACAGCGCACCAGGGCTGGCGCAGATTGCAGTCACCACACCGGGCGGGCAAAGCGCCGTGATCCCGACCGTGCCGGGGCAGGTGGCGTCCCTTGTCAATGAGGCTGGCGCCGAGATTGCGCGCCTGGCCTGTCAGGCGGGTGGGGGCGTGATCCACCGCGATCTTGTGACCGTTTCGATCAATCCTACCGCGCATCTGGATACGCCGGGGCCGAATGCCCCGCATGGGATGTGGGCGATTGATGTCACCCGCGATGACGGCCCGTCCGAAGCAGCCATCCACTTTTGGGTGCGCCGCGACGAAACGCTGCCGGGAACGCGGTCGGGTGGTCGTCAGGCGTGGTTCAGCAACCCAGACTACGTGCGGTTTGACCGCTTTGGCGTGCCGCTGGCCACAGATCCCACAGGCACCGATTGCCCGGTGCGCCGTCACACCACGCTCAGCGGGTTTGCCGGTGGCGAAGCCCCCATCGTCGTGGCCGCCTACACCGAACGGGACGCGCAAGTGTCGCTCTATTCCGGCAGTGGACCACTGGCGCGCCGCGATGTGCCGCCCGTGCCAACGCGCGACGGTCCGGACCTCGCGGCCAAAGGCGACGACAGCTATGCGTTGCGTGGCGTGATCAACGCAGGCTCGCGCAGCGGCTCTTGGGTGCGGTTGTCGGGCACCAGCGTGGCTGCGCCGCGTGTGGCCCGTGCTGCGTCTGACGGGATTTGTGATGCCGCTGGCGGTGGTCGTGACTGGTCGGCGCATGCGGCGGCCCAGTCGCCGTTCCCGCTTGCGGATACAACCACGCCAGAGCGCGCGGGTGTGGGTGGCATCGACATTCCTATTCCGGGATTTGGACGCCCTCCCTCGTCCTGATCCCGTGACTGTTGCCGGGTCCCGCACCTTTGGGGCCCGGCGCCCGACGCCGTTTGACGAAATTCGGCGGCCCCTCTTGTGCGCAGATGGCACATCGTGTCCAAATCCATGTGACCCCTCTTGCACCCGGAGCCCGCCGCGCCATGGATTTCAAACCAATCGGAACATCCGGACTGACCGTATCCTCCATCTGCTTTGGTGCTTCGGGGCTGGGCAACATGCCCGACACCTACGGCTACGAAGTGTCGGATGAAACCGCCCGCGCGACGCTGCACGCGATCTTTGACGGTCCGGTGAATTTCCTCGACACTTCAAACAATTATGGCTTTGGCCGTAGCGAAGCACGCATCGGTGACGCCATCCGCGAGCGCGGTGGCTTGCCGGACGGTTTTGTCCTGTCGACCAAGGTGGACCGCGACATGGACACCGGGCGGCTCGATGCTGACCGCGTCAAACAATCGGTCGAGGAAAGCCTGTCCCGTCTGGGTGTGGACCGGGTTCCGCTCTTGCATCTGCACGACCCCGAACATGCACGTGATCTCGATGAAATCACCGGAACGGGGGGCGCTTTGGACGCGCTCTTTGCGCTCCGGGACGAGGAGGTCGTCGATGCGGTTGGTCTGGCGATGGGACGTCTCGACATCATGTTTCCGATCCTGCGCGACCGCCCGTTCGACGCGATCATCAGTCACAACCGGTACACGCTGTTGAACCGGTCGGCAGATGCAATATTTTCCCACGCACATGAGCGCGGCATCGCCGTTCTGAACGCCGCACCCTATGCGGGCGGCGTGTTGGCCAAGGGCAGCGCCGCCATGCCGCGCGTCACTTATCAGCCCGCGACCGAAGCCGATCTGGCACCCGTTCGGGCTATCGAACAGCTGTGCAACAACCACGGGGTCGCGCCCGGCGCTGCGGCGTTGCAGTTTTCCATGCGCGATCCGCGCATCACGTCCACGATTGTCGGCGTAACCTCGGCGGCGCGTGTCGCGCAAACGCTGGAATGGGCGGACGCGACATTGGGCGATGCGGCGTGGACCGCACTGGGCGCATTGCCCTTTTCGACCGAAGACCCCGAAGCCAACCGCGCCTACAAGCCGGGGTAACGCGCCCTCCACCCCCAAAAGGGAACGACCTATGCAAGACCTGTTGAGAAAACCGTTTGGCACCCACGGCAAAGTGCACGACATCACACCGGCAAGTGCCGGCTGGCGCTACGTCGGTTTTGCCGTTCACCGGTTGCGCGCGGGAGATACAGTCGCCGAGATCACCGGGGCGAATGAGGTCATCCTCGTGATGGTCGAGGGCAAGGCGCACCTGACAGGCGCGGGACAGGACTGGGGCGTTCTGGGCGACCGGATGAGCGTGTTTGAAAAGTCGCCGCCGCACTGCCTGTATCTGCCCAACGGCTCCGAATGGTCCGCCACCGCTACAACCGATTGTGTGATCGCCGTCTGTGCCGCACCGGGCAAAGGTGCGCATCCGGCCCGGCGCATTGGCCCGGACGGCATTTCCCTGACCAAACGCGGCAAGGGCACCAACACCCGCTACATCAACAACATCGCGATGGAGCACGAAGACTATGCCGACAGCCTGCTGGTGACCGAAGTGTTCACCCCTGCGGGCCACTGGTCCAGCTATCCCAGCCACCGCCACGACGAAGACGACTATCCCCGTATCACCTATCTCGAAGAAACCTATTACCACCGCCTGAACCCCGCCAACGGGTTTGGTGTTCAACGGGTCTATACCGATGACGGACAGTTGGACGAGACCATGGCGGTGCGGGACGGTGACGTCGTTCTTGTGCCGCGCGGGCATCATCCCTGCGGCGCACCCTACGGGTTCGAGATGTACTATCTGAACGTCATGGCCGGCCCGTTGCGCAAGTGGCGGTTTGTGCCGTCACCGGATGTGGAATGGATCATGGAACGCGACGCCGACTAGAGCGTCCATTCGCTGTGCTGCATCGGCCTGATTGTAGTGATAAGGCCCCGGACCTCACAGGCTGGCACATGAAACCTGTGCCAGCCATATGTGGATCAAAGCGTAACCCAGGCCGCATTGCGCGCCGAGGATCGCACGCAGGCATCCACGAACTGCACCCCCCGCAACCCGTCCTGAATATCGGGATAAAGCGCATCCGACGTGGCCCCGTCACGATGGGCCTCAATGGCGTCCGCAGCCTCGCTGTAGATATTGGCAAAGCCTTCCAGATACCCCTCGGGGTGACCGGGCGGAATGCGGCTCATCTTGGCGGCGGCGTCACCGGCACCCGCACCGTTGCGCGTGATCAACCGCTTGGGTTCGCCAAAGGGCGTGTGCCACAGATAGTTCGGATCCTCCTGCGCCCACTCCAGACCGCCTTTGTCCCCATAAACCCGCAGCCGCAGCGCGTTTTCATTGCCCGGTGCGACCTGGCTGCACCACAGCATCCCCTTGGCCCCGCCGGCAAAGCGCAGCATCACGTGGCCGTTGTCATCCACCTGCCGGCCCGGCACAAACGCATCCAGATCGGCGGCCAGCGCCTCGACCGTCAGGCCGGTGACAAAACAGGCAAGGTTGTGCGCATGGGTGCCGATGTCACCGGTCGACCCGCCCGCGCCTGAGCGTTTCGGATCGGTGCGCCACTCCGCTTGCTTGAAATCCTGCTCCACGGTCAGCCAGTCCTGCGGATACTCGACCTGCACCACGCGCACCTTGCCGATCTCCCCGGCGGCCACCATCTCGCGCGCCTGCCGGACCATGGGATAGCCGGTGTAATTGTGGGTCAGCACAAACAGCGCATCCGACTTCTCCACCGCCTTCACCAGCTTCTTGGCATCCGCCAGGGTCGAGGTCAGCGGCTTGTCACAGATCACGTGGATCCCGCGTTTCAGGAACTCGTTGGCGGCGGCATAGTGCATGTGATTGGGCGTCACGATGCTCACCGCATCGATCCCGTCCTTCAGGCGCGCCTCGCGGATCGCCATCGCCTTGAAATCATCGTAGATGCGCGGCAAGCCCAGCGCCTCACCGCTGGCGCGCGCCTTCTCGGGCGTGGACGACAACGCCCCCGCCACCAGCTCGAACCGGTCATCGATCCGCGCGGCAATGCGGTGCACACCGCCGATAAAGGCGTCATTGCCGCCCCCCACCATGCCCAGTTTGATACGTGCCATCGCTTCTCCTCTCCGGGGATGCCCCCGCCCTTCATTGTTCCAAAAATATGCCCGCCGGAGGCGGTCCCGGCCTAGTCGATCCCCAGCATCTTCCGGTTGGCCGCCTCATCGGTGCCACCATCGGCAAAATCGTCAAAGGCGCGTTCGGTCACGCGGATGATGTGATCGGACACAAACTGCGCCCCTTCGCGCGCGCCGTCCTCGGGATGCTTGAGGCAGCATTCCCACTCCACAACCGCCCAGCCGTCAAAATCAATCGCCGCCATTTTCGAGAACACCGCCCCGAAATCGACCTGCCCGTCGCCAAGGCTGCGGAACCGGCCCGCGCGGTCAACCCAGGACTGATAGCCCGAATAGACACCCTGCCGCCCCGTCGGATTGAATTCCGCATCCTTGACGTGGAACATTCTGATCCGATCTTTGTAGATGTCGATATTGTCAAGGTAATCAAGGCATTGCAGCACATAGTGGCTGGGATCATACAGCATGTTGCAGCGCGCGTGGTTGTCCACCCGCTCCAGGAACATCTCGAATGTCACGCCGTCATGCAGATCCTCACCGGGGTGGATTTCGTAGCAGATGTCCACGCCATTGTCCTCGGCGTGATCCAGGATGGGCCGCCAGCGTGCCGCCAATTCGTCAAACGCCGTCTCGACCAGACCCGCAGGGCGCTGCGGCCAGGGATAGATATAGGGCCAGGCCAGCGCGCCCGAAAACGTCGCGTGCGCGCCGATGCCCATATGGGCCGACGCGCTGATTGCCTTTTTCACCTGTTCCACGGCCCAGGCCTGCCGCGCTTTGGGATTGCCGCGCACCTCGGGGGCCGCAAACCCGTCAAAGGCGTCGTCATAGGCCGGATGCACCGCCACCAACTGGCCCTGCAAATGGGTCGACAGCTCGGTCACCTCGACCCCGTTCTCGGCCGCCTGGCCCTTGAACGTGTCGCAGTAATCCTTGCTGCTGGCCGCGGCGTCCAGATCGATCAGACGCCCGTCCCAGCTTGGCACCTGCACACCTTTGTAACCGCAATCGGCGGCCCATTTGGTGATGCTGTCCCAGCTATTGAACGGCGCGTCGTCGCCTGCAAATTGCGCCAGAAACAGCGCCGGTCCCTTGATGGTTTTCATGAGTGATCCTCCCTGATTGGTGGTGCCGCTAGGGCGGCATGTTTTCCTTGAGATAGACGTCGATGCGAATGCGTTCCTGGGCGGCCTGTATCGGCAAACGATCCCGCTCGGCGCGCATGATGCGCACGGCACTGCGCACCAGATGGCCGGTATCCTGGCTGATGACCGCATCGAAAATGCCATTGGACAGGGCCTGCCGCGACAGTTGCGTCAACTCGTGCGCGACGACCACAGGGCGGCTGCCCACAGGTTGTGTTTCAAAGAAACGCAACAGTCCTTCGTTACCAGCCGCAGAGGAATAGATTCCGATCACGCCCGTGTTGGACGCCAGCGCATCGGGCAGCAGCCGCGCGATCAAGTCCGGGTCGTCGCGCCCCTCAAGCGAGGCCAGCACATCCAAATGCCCGAAATCCCGCGCCATCACCGCGTCAAACCCCAATCGCCGTTCCAGGTGATCACGGGCCAGCATCGACCCGGTCAGAACCAGGATCTTGCCAGGCCGGGGGCCGATGAATTTGCCCAACAACTGCGCGGCGGTGCGCCCTGCTGCGATGTTGTCCACGCCCACATAGTGGTCGCGCTCTGATGACGGGATGTCGGCGACCAATGACACAACCGTCACGCCGTTGTCCTTGAGGTGCGCAATGCTGTCGCGGACGGATGGGGTCTCTGGACCAAAGATGGCAACGCCATCGACGGATTTGGTGTCGATGGCGTCAATCGCCTCGGCCAGCGCCACAGGGTCAAACGCCGCCACCCGCACAAAGCTGAGCCGCGTGCGTTCGTGCCGGATGTCGCGCCCCAGCTGCGCGATCTCCGCTTCGAGCGCTGTCAGGAACTCGTTGCTGTTGGCAGGCAGGATAAAGACAAAGTTGTAGGTCCGCCCCCGTGCCAGGTTCGCCGCCGCCGCATCACGCACGTAACCCAGTTCCGCAATGGCGCGGTTCACCTTTTTGACCGTTGTTTCACGGACACCGGGACGTGCGTTCAGAACCCTGTCAACCGTCGCAAGGCTGACTTTGGCGACACGGGCAATGTCGTTGATCGTCGGGTTTGAAAGGGGGGGCTGTCCGTGCTTCATCGGTGTCTTATGCGCTGTCACATGGCCTTGGCCAAGCCCTCGAACAGGCGCGCAACCGCTTCTGCGCCGGGATCATTATGTCCAATCAGATTTTCTGACGGCACATATGATGCGCGCCCGGCTTTGGCCCGTCCTATGGTTGCTGTTGCGTCTGCCCCGGCCCGTGCCGCAGCCGCCGCAGCCGCGACCCCGTTGGGCAGGGCGGCCAGCGCTGGTTCCAGCGCGTCGATCATGGTCCGGTCACCCTTGGCCGCACCGCCGACCTGACGGATACGGTCCAGCCCGGCCATCAACGCCATGGTCGTAGGCTTGCCATTCGCGCAGGCATCCCCCGTCGCACCAAAGAAGATGGCGAGGATCACGCCCGAAGACCCGCCCATGGTCTGGCTCAGCTCGTTGCCAATCGCACGGAACAATTGCGTTGGATCGGCCAGCGGCAAGGTGTCCAGCGTCCCCTTGAGCGCGTGTGACGCGGTGGCCAGCGTGCTGCCTGTATCGCCGTCGCCGGATTTGGCATCCAGCGTGTTCAGGTCCGGTTCTGCCGCGATCAGCAGATCACAGCACTGCTCGAGCAACGCGCGGGTCGCGGGTTTGGCCGAAGGCACAGGGCGGATCGGGCTCAGCCCATCGGGCAGGGGGCGCGTCTTGACCGGCGCGATGCTGTGCATACCGGGCCATGCAGGCAGATCGACGGCATAGTCCAACTGTGCGCGGTTGGTGTCATCGACCGGCAGGACAGAGACCGAGAACCCGTGCATATCGAGGGATGTCATCATCGGTGCCGGGCCGATCACATGTTTGATCCGGGACGCTTTGTCCGATGCGGCAAGCGCTTGGGCCAACACACTCATTTCGAGCGGCGTGGTCGCGCCGAGGTTGTTCAGGATTGCAACGTATTCACCATCCCCCATATGCGGCGTGAGCTTGTCCAGCACCTGATCCATCGCGGTTGTCGCGTCCTGAAACGGCACCTGCTGCACGCCTGCTTCGCCGTGGATACCGAGGCCCAGCTCGGCCATGCCGGGGGCAATGCGCGCTTCTTTGGCCGACCCTGGCACTGTGCAAGTGTCCAGCGACGTCCCGATAGAGGCCATTTGCTCGATTGTGCGTTTCGCCGCTGCGGTGACGGTTTCCAGATCAGCGCCGTCCTCGGCCAGCGCGCCCGAGATCTTGTGCACGAACAAGGTTCCGGCCACGCCGCGCGCCTGTGGCAGATCGGGCAGTGCGATGTCATCATCGACCACCACCATCGCCACATCTAGCCCAAAGGCCCGCGCCCGTTCGGCAGCGAGGCCAAAATTCAGACGGTCACCGGTGTAGTTTTTGACGATCAGCAAACAGCCTGCGGTGCCTGTCACGGCTAGGATCGCGGCCAGCACGGCATCCACAGAAGGCGAGGCGAACACTTCACCGCAGACCGCAGCGGTCAGCATGCCGCGCCCGACAAAACCGGCGTGCGCAGGTTCGTGACCCGATCCGCCGCCCGAAATCAGGGCCACCTTGGATTTATCCAGATCGGTGCGGCACACCACCTTGATATGCGGATACCCATCCAGCCGCGTCAGCGTGCCACCGGTGGTTTGCAACAACCCGTCGATGGCGTCGGTCACCAGGGTGTCTTTGGCGTTGATAAACTGGGGCATGCGTCACCTCCTTTAGCGAATGCGGTTGCCGTCGGCGTCAAAACACAAGGGATTGCGGGGCGAAACCTTGAGCGTTGTGCCAGCGGCGTAGTCAGTTGCGGGGTCTGCGATGGTAATGAGCGGATGCCCACGCAGGGTCAGGTGCAGGCGGTTCTGGTCGCCCAGATGTTCAACCCTTTGCACCTGTGCCTCCTGTCCTTCGCCCTGCTGGATGTGTTCGGGGCGCAGACCGATCTGGGTTGTCCCCGCGGGGACACCGCCAAACACATCCGCAGGCAACACGTTGATGCGCGGCAGCCCGAGGCGCGAGGCGACGTAAAGCGAGTTGGGGTTTTCGTAGATTTCGCGGGGGGTGCCGAACTGTACGAGGTGCCCGTCGTTCAGAACGCCCACGTGGGTCGCCATGGTCATCGCCTCGATCTGGTCGTGCGTCACATAGAGCAATGTTGCGCCAAGGCTGGCTTGAATGCGTTTCAGCTCCACCCGCAGATCGGTGCGCAGTTTTGCATCCAGAGAGCTGAGCGGTTCATCCATCAGGTAGATCGACGGCTCGCGCACCAGTGCGCGGCCGATGGACACGCGCTGCATCTCGCCGCCCGACAGGGCTGTGGCCTTGTTGTCGAGTTTGTGGCTGATCTGGAGCACGCGGGCGACCTCGTCGACCTTGGCCGTGATCTCGTCCGCGGGCGTGTTGAGGATCGGGGATTTTAGCGGAAAGGCGAGGTTTTCGCGCACCGTCAGGTGGGGGTAGAGCGAATATTGCTGGAACACCATCGCCACGTCGCGCTGGGCCGGCGTTTCGTTGGCCACGTTGCGACCCCCGATCCAGACCTCGCCCCGATCGGCCTTTTCCAGCCCTGAGATCAGGCGCAGTGTCGTGGTTTTGCCCGCACCAGTTGGTCCAAGCAGCACGACAAACGCGCCATCCGGGATGGTCATCGAGATGTCTTCGACACCGATCTGGTCGCCAAAGGATTTGCTCAGGTTTTTGAGTATGACTTCAGCCATTGGACAACACCCCGTCGTTCAGTTCTGATCGCAAGGCCTGTCCACCCGCGCGGTCAAACAGCGTGACCTTGGGCGCTTCAAAGCTGAGCCCGACCTTTTCGCCCACCTTGGCCACCTGAGCGCTGTCGATACGGGCCTTGGCCTCGCCGTTGGGGGTGGCAAGGGTGATGATCTGTGTCGTGCCAAGGTATTCCGTGGCGAGGATCTCGCCCCGGTACGCCCCGTCATCGGACAGTTTGATATGTTCGGGCCGCACACCAAAGACCAGATCGCCGGACGCGCCTTGCATCTGGCGCGGGATACCGTGGGCCTGACCGCCAAGGTCGACCGAGGTCGCCCCATCCGCGACCTTGCCGCTGAAATCGAGAAAGTTCATGGACGGCGATCCGATAAAGTCGGCCACGAACATCGTGGCAGGTTTGTCATAGATTTCCTGCGGCGTGCCGAACTGTTCGACGACGGCGTTGTTCATCACCACGATCTTGTCGCCCATCTGCATCGCCTCGAGCTGATCATGGGTCACGTAGACGGTGGTGGCCCCCATGCGGTCGTGCAGGGCGCGCAGCTCTTCGGACATGTGCTCGCGGAACTCGGCATCGAGCGCGCCCAGCGGTTCGTCCATCATGAACGCCTTGGGGTCCCGCACGATGGCGCGGCCCAGGGCCACACGCTGGCGGTCGCCGCCCGAAAGGCCGCCCACGGGTTTGTTCAGGATGTCGGTGATGCCCAGGATGCCCGCGACCTCCTCGACCTTGGCCTTGACGTCGCGCCGGGCCATGCCTTGGCTGACCAGCGGATAGCTGAGGTTCTTGCGCACGTTCATATGCGGGTAGAGGGCGAACATCTGGAAGACAAAGGCGATGTCGCGCTGGCTGGGTGGTTTCTGGCTGATCTCTTCGCCGTCGAGATAGATCTCGCCGGAGGTGGGCAGTTCGAGGCCTGCAATCATGCGCAGGGTCGTGGTCTTGCCGCAGCCCGAGGGGCCCAGCAGCATGAAGAACTCGCCGTCTTCGATGGTAAAGCTCGATTCCTTCACGGCGGTGAAGTCTCCGAATTCCTTGCGGACATTCTTGATGATGATTTGCGCCACTGGGTCAGTCCTTGAAATGAGAGACGATGATGAACATGACCGTGCCCACCAGCGTGGTGACGAACGAATAGGTGAAGGCCCAGAGCACGAAGGGTTGCATCAGCATGAAGACGCCAAGGCCGATCAGGATGGTGGCCAGCATCTCCCATGGGCCGCGCTTGAGGCGCAGGAGACCGGTGAAGAAATTGCTCATGTCAGCGCCTCCGACAGGGTGGGATGTGCATATTTTTGGAACAATGAAGGGATCATTTGCGCACTGCTCCGAAGGTGATGCCCCGCAGCAGGTGTTTGCGCAGCAGGATGGTGAAGATCATGACCGGCAGCAGGAAGATCGTCGCGCCAGCGGCGACCGCGGGCCAGTCGAGGCCACCCACGCCGATGATGGTCGGGATGAAGGGCGGTGCGGTCTGGGCCGTGCCGGAGGTCAACAGGACGGCGAAGGCGTATTCGTTCCAGGCAAAGATCAGGCAGAAGATCGCGGTGGAGGCGATGCCGGTGGCGGCCTGGGGCAGCACGACCTTGTAGAAGGCCTGGAACCGTGTGTAGCCGTCGATCAGGGCCGCTTCTTCGTATTCGCGGGGGATTTCGTCGATGAACCCTTTGAGTAGCCAGACCGCGAGGGAGATATTGACGGCCGTGTAGAGCAGGATCATGCCCAGATGCGTGTCGGAGAGGCCCAGTTGCCGGTACATCAGGAAGATGGGGATGGCCACGGCGATGGGCGGCATCATCCGCGTGCTGAGGATGAAGAACAGCAGGTCATCTGCCAGCGGGATTTTGAACCGTGAAAAGGCGTAGGCCGCAAGGGTGCCGAGCACAATGCTGAGGAAGGTCGAACCGAAGCCGATGATCACCGAGTTGAGGAAGCGTTCGCCAAATTTCGAGGGGCCTGCGATGACCATGTCGTATTCGCGCACGATCTCTTCGTACCAGGTTTCGGGCGGGTTGGCGGCGAGGAATTCGTCGGTTTGCCGAGTGCGTGTGGTGAAGAGGTTCACGTAGCCTTCGAGCGTGGGTTCGAACACCACTTTGGGCGGGTAGCTGATGGCGTCGGCGGGGGATTTGAACCCGGTCATCATGATCCAGGCCAGCGGCAGCATGGTGATCAGCGCATAGACGATGACCATTGTGCCGGCGAACCACTTGGTGCGTTTGGTCGGTTCGGTGACGGAAAAGCTGCTCATTGTGGGCGTCTTTCTGCTGGGCGGGCCTTGGGGTGGGGGCTGTCTGCCCCCCGCGCTGGCGCGCGTCCCCCGAAGGTATTTTGGGCGAAAGGAAGGGTGGGGTTGGTCATCGTTCTTTGACCTTGTTCAGGGCCTTGACGTAGATGCTGGCCAGGCCAAAAACGGTGACAAAGAGGATGATCGCGTAGGCGCTGGCGTAGCCGGTGCGCCATTTCTCGAACGCCTCGCGTTTGAGGTTGATCGAGGTGAGTTCAGTGGTGGAGCCGGGGCCGCCGCCGGTGAGTTGCACGACGAGGTCAAACATCTTGAAGTTCTCGATACCGCGAAAGAGGACGGCGAGCATCAGGAAGGGCAGCACCATTGGGATGGTGATCGTGAAGAACTGGCGCAGCTTGGAGGCCCGGTCGACCTCGGCGGCCTCATAGATGTAGTCGGGGATCGACCTCAGCCCGGCGAGACAGATGAGCATCACGAAGGGCGTCCACATCCACGTGTCGACGATGACGATGGACCAGGGCGCAAGCTGGACCGAGCCGAGCATTTCGAAGCTGGAGGGATCCTTGCCGGTGAAGAAGGCGACGATGTAGTTGAAGAGGCCGATTTGCGGCTGGTAGAGGAATTTCCAGAAGTTGCCGACCACCGCCGGAGACAGCATCATGGGCAGCACGATGATCGTGGTCCACAGGTCGTTGCCCTTGAACTTCTTGTTGATCAGGTAGGCGAGGGTAAAGCCGATCAGGACCTGAAAGAAGATCGTCCAGAACAGGAAATGCGCCGTGGCCTGCATGTTCAGCCAGATGTCGCTGTCGGTCAGGATGCGCTCGTAATTGCGGGTGCCGATCCACTCGACCTCGCGGTTGCGGTTCGCCTTGAAGTTCGTAAACGACAGGCGGATCGTCCAGATCAGCGGGAAGATGTTGATCGCCAGCAACAGGAAGATGGTGGGGCCGACAAAGATCCACGCGATGGCGCGGTCGCTCAGACCTTTGATCTTGCGGGCGACACGCGGTGGTGTGGCGGTTGCGGCATATGTAGCAGGATCTTGGGGCATGGGCACCATCGGGCAAAGAGGGGGTGTGGTGCGCCGGGACGGCGCACCCTACGGGATTGATTGTCGAGAGGGGTAGGGTGCGCCGTCTCGGCGCACCTCAGGTTGCTGACTAGAGCTTGCCTTCGTCTTCGAAGACTTCGGTCCAGTCCTCGACCAGCTTGTCGAGTGCTTCTTGTGCCGTGCCCTGATCGGCCACGATGTAGTCGTGCAGGCGTTTCTGCATCGCCAGCAGCAGTTCGGCATAAGCCGGTTCCTGCCAGAAGTCCTGCACGCCGCCCATCGCCTCGAGGAAGTCACCGGCGAACGGTGCGCTGTCCTTGAAACCGGGGTCGTTCAGCACCGAGTTGTGCGCTGAATAGCCGCCCAGCGACCACCACTTGGCCTGAACATCGGGGTTGGCGAACCACTTGATGTACTCAAGGGCCGCGTCCTGCTTGTCCGAATAGGCCACAACCGAGATACCCTGACCGCCCAGTGTGGAGCCGGCCTGGTTCTGTGGGGGGTTCACGAAGAAGTCGATCTTGTCGCCACCGGTGTTCGGATCGGCATAAAGGCCGGGGAAGAACGCGAACCAGTTCATCGCCATGGCGACCTGACCCGATTTGAAGGCGTCGAGGCTCTCACCCATGTAGGAGTTGGTGTAGCCAGGTGGTGTCGCTGTCTCGTAGAACTCTTTATAGAATTCCAGCGCTTCGACCGCTTCGGCAGAGTTCACAGCGCCGTCCATGTCGTAGGAGCCGGGCGTGTTCTCGTATTTGAAACCCCACGGATACAGCGCGGACGTCACACCCATCGTGATGCCTTCGGACCCGCGCTCGGTAAAGATCGAGGCGCCATAGACGGTCTGGCCGTCAATCTCGCGGCCCTGGAAGAATTGCGCGATCTGCAGCATTTCTTTCTGGCTTTGCGGCTCGCGCAGGTCCTGGCCTGTGGCTTCTTTGTAGGCGGCCTGGATGTCTTCGCGGCCAAACCAGTCCTTGCGATAGAACCAGCCGTTTGCGTCGCCCATCGCGGGCAGGGCGTAGTAGTTTGGCGTGCCTTTGGGCCATGTCGAATAGGCATAGACCGTCGCATCCGCGAAATCGGACATCGAGATGCCTTCGGCGTCAAAGAAGTCGTTCAGTTTCACGTAGTGGCCGTTTTCCGCGCCGCCGCCAATCCACTGGCTGTCGCCGATCAGCAGGTCGCAGAGCTTGCCGCCCGAGTTCAGCTCGTTCAGCATCCGGTCGGCGAAGTTGGGCCACGGGATGAACTCAAAGCTCATGTTGTGGCCGGACTGTGCCTCAAATTCCTTGGACAGTTCCACCAGCGCGTTTGCGGGGTCCCAGGCGGCCCAGCACAGGGTCAGGTCATCGGCCTGTGCGGTGCTGGCCATGGACGCAGCCACAAGGCTGAGCGCACTGACGGATGCCAGTTTAAAGGTCTTCATGGATATTCCTCCCAGTTTGAGAACGGCTGTTTTATGTCTTTTTGCCGAATCGTCGTTGTGACTTCTAAACGCTATTTGAGGTACGCACCTCAAGTCTACCTTCTTTTTGAGGTGCGTACCTCAAAACCGCTGAATTTCAATTTAACGTATTGCGATGGATGGATATTTTTTTGCGGGTTTCTGGCACTATACGTCATGTCCTACGTAGGTGAACTGTGTAAACGTGGCCTGCCGCGCACCACCGGATGTGTCAAAAGCGGCCATGCCGACGAATGCTCCGGTAAAGCTGGCGTGCTCGCCGCGCCCGCCCTCGTCCGAGATGGCGGATGCGTCCAGAGTGGGGCCAATCGGGGTCCACGCGCCTGTCTGTCGCCAGTAGAACTTTTGGGTTTCGTGATCGACATCCACGCGCAGTGCGACGGGGCCGTCGTTCAGCGGAACAGGTGCGATGGGGTGGGTCAGTGCGCCTTCGGGCCAGTCCCCCGGACAGGACAGGATGGTCAGAACGCGGCCAAGTGTGGGGTCATGGCTGACCATCAGGGCGTGAAATTTGGATCGGTTGTAGTAGGTCGTGAGGCCCGCGGCCTGTTGATAGTTAACGGGGTCAAAGGACATCACGGTGCTGGCGGAATAGGCTGCATGTTCTTGCCTGCGTGCAACCAACGCCTGTTCAAACCAACTGCCGATGCTTTCGCGACCAATCAGGGTCAGGCCAAGGGGTGTCGCGGCAAAGATCCGGTCACTGTCGGGCGTGCGCAACCATTGAAAGTCGGGGTGCAGCGTCGGCGCGTTGAGGTCGTAGGTGATGGGCTCCGACGCTTGCGTGCTGCTGTGATGTGGCACGGCGCTGCGTGGCAGGGTGCCACCCGCCTCCAGCACAGGCCAACCGTCTTGCCAGACCACGCGTTCGATCCCCGTTTCGCGTCCCATGGGGCAGAACCGACCGGGCAGGGGCCGCCCCATCAGGAACGTGTGATAGCCGGTGCCGTCTGGTGCCTCGACATATTGGCCGTGGCCGCTGCGCTGTACTGGATGATCCGGGGCGTCCCGACAGGTCATCAGGTGATCGCCGGGCTGTACCTCGTATGGCCCCCAGATGTCGCGCGCGCGGGCGGTGGTGACGGCGTGGTCATAGCCGGTGCCGCCCTCGGCGGTGGTCAGGTAGTACCAGCCGTCGCGTTTGAAGATATGCGGGGCCTCGGTCAGCCCGCGCGCCGTGCCGTCAAAGATGTTGCGCACCGGGCCGGTCAGCCCGTCCTCAGGCGACCATTCCTGCAACAGGATCCCGTCAAAGGACGCATGCGCCGGGTTGCCGCCCGTACCTTTGCCGCGGTGGTTCCAGCGGACGTTCATAAAGTACTTGCGCCCATCCGCGTCGTGAAACAGCGACGGGTCAAAGCCGGAGGAATTGACATAGATCGGGTCCGACCAAGGGCCGTCGATCGCGGGCGCGGTCACGACATAGTTGTGCGCATCCTTGAATGCCCCGTCCAGCCGCTTCACATCCGTATAGACCAGCCAGAAGAGCCCATCGGCATGACTGAGGCAGGGAGCCCATATGCCGCAACTGTCTGGATTGCCTCGCATATCCAACTGCGCGGCACGGGTCAACGGCCGCGTCGCCAGCGTCCAGTTGGCAAGGTCGCGTGAGTGGTGGATCTGGACGCCGGGGTACCATTCAAAGGTGGATGTCGCGATATAGTAATCTTCCCCGACCCGGCAGATTGACGGGTCGGGGTTGAAGCCGGGCAGGATCGGATTGCGGATCATTGCGGCTTAGACCAGCAACGCCTGCGCGGCATCAGCGGGCAAGGGGGTGGGGCGGTCGCATGTGGTGGTCAACGTTACAACCTCGCCCCTTTCCCCGGCAGTCAGGATTGAGGTCATGACGTCTACGGCGTGAATGGCCAGTTCCAGCGCGCAGCGGTGCGGGCGGCCCTCGTTCATCGCTACGGCCATCTCGGCCAGCCCAGCGGTGCGGTAGTTCGCCATCGGCGTGCCGCCGTGATCCTGATTGGGCACACCCAGCGGGTGCGACGCGGTATCCAGCGCTGTGGTTGTCCCATCCGCCCCCGTCACCTCAACCGTGCCGGAGAACCAGTTTGGGTCGGGCATGAACATGGTACCGTCTGTGCCATAAAGCTCCATATGCCCGTGCCGGTGTGCCCAGACATCCCAGGACGTCGACAGGGTGATCGTGGCACCGGATGTAAAATCCAGCAGCGCGTGGATGTTGGTTGGTGTCTTGACCGGGATCACCTCGCCCTTGCGCGGCTCGGACAGGATGGTGCGCGTGTCCGACGCCATCGAGGTCAGCGCGCTGACCCGTTTGACCGGCCCCAGAAGCTGGATCAGGTTCGTGATGTAGTACGGCCCAATGTCCAGCATCGGCCCCGCGCCGGGCAAAAAGAAGAAGTCGGGGTTGGGGTGCCAGTGTTCCATCCCATGCGACATGACATGGGCGGTGCCGGCAATGACCTTGCCGATCTGGCCCGCGTCAATCGCCGTGCGGGCCGCCTGATGCGCGCCGCCCAGAAACGTGTCGGGGGCCGACCCGATGCGCAGCCCCTTTGCGTCCGCCAGCGCGCGCAATTCCTCACCCTCGGCCAGTGTCAGCACGATGGGCTTTTCGGTATAGGCATGCTTGCCCGCCTCCAGGATGCTCTTGGTCACAGCGAAATGCGCATCCGGAATGGTCAGGTTCACGATGATGTCGATGTCATCCGCGCCCAGCAGTCCATCGACCGTCTCGGCACGCACGTTGAACTCATCCGCCCGCGCCTTGGCCGCGTCGAGGTTCATATCTGCGACGGCACGGACCTCCAGCCCTTTGAACAGTGGTGCAAGCCGCAGGTAGGCTGCGGAAATGTTGCCGCAGCCGATGATGCCGATACCTTGCATGTGTCTCTCCTTCAGAATGACTGTGCCGACGCAAGCGCGCGTCTGGCAAACCGTTGGTGATCGCTGGGATTGTCGTGTTCGGCCACGAAATACTGGGTGCCTGCCGCCTTGAACGCCGCAAACAGTGCGGCCCAATCCATCGTGCCGTGGCCCACATCGGCCCACCCGTCCTCATCTTCGTTCTCGCCCGGTGCGGCGATATCCTTGAGGTGCACCGACAGGATGCGCGACCCGTGCTGCGCAACCGTGTCCATCGGGTCGGCACCGGCACGCACGGCCCAGGCAACGTCGAACTCGTACACAACCGATGGCGCATTGCGCAGCAGATGGTCGATGGGCAACGAGCCGTCGGCCAAGGTCGCGTATTCAAAGTCGTGGTTGTGATATCCCAGACCCACGCCATGTCCCGCCAGCGCCTTTGCCGCACTCTCCAGCCCCGCGCCATAGGCCGACCAGCCCGCCGCATCCGTGGGCCGCACGTCCGGCATGATGTAAGGCACAATGGCGGTACGCATCCCCAGCCGTTTGGCTATCTGTGCCACGCCTGCCGGGTCGCTCTGGATCATGTCGAGGCCCACATGGCTGGTGGGCATCTCGAGGCCCGCGTCCTTGAGCGCTACCTCCAACGCAGTGACGGCATCGGGGTCGGCCACCAGCGCGCCGTATCCCTCAACCTGCGCGTAACCAAGGCCCGCCAGCATGGTCAGGGTGTCGCCCAAGGGGGGGAAATTGCGCGAGCTGTAGAGCTGATAAGAGAAGGCAGTCATGGGGCGAACCTTTCAGGTGTTGTAAGTGGCAGAATGCAGATCGCGCAGCACAAAGCGCTGTGGCGCGTCCGGCGTATCGGGGGTGAAATGCAAGGTGACCGGCTGGCCCGGCAGCAGCGTGATGGCATTGCCGGAAAAGCGGCCCGGCTGATCCGCTTCGACCGCAACATAGAGCGCCAGCGCATCCGCCCGCAGCGTGATGTCCCACCCATCGCCCGCTTGCGTGGCGCTGTGCTGCACCGCTGCCGGTTGGAGATCGTAGGCCTTGTAGGGACGGGGGGCGAAATGGTCCTGCCCATGGGTGCCGTCCGGGGCCTCCCATGTGAACAGCAGGATCTCATCGTCGCGCAGCGCATCGGCGGGCAGGGTCAACAGGGTGACCGCCGCGTCGGGTGAGACCACTTTTGTGCCTGTGGTGAGGGTGCGGCGCGCGCCGGACATGTCCACGGCCTCGGCCTCGACCGCCAGCGTTGTGCGCTGGGCCGTGTCGTTGATGGCGCGCAGCGCGATCCCGTCTGGCCCCGGCACGGCACTCACATGCATTGGCGCATAGAACGCCCGCGCCATGTGGTGCAGCAGCTTCCAACCCCCGCCATGGTCCAGCGACGACCACGAACAGACGGGCCATGTGTCGTTCAACTGCCAGATCAGCGTGCCCATGCAATGGGGTTTCAGGCTGCGCCAATGGGTGACCGCCGTCTTGATGGCCAGCCCCTGCTGCACCTGGCTGAGATACACGAAATTCTCGAAATCGACCGGGAAGCGGAAATAGCGGAACATCGTCTCGGCGATGCGCGCATTGCCGCCCGCGTTCTTCTGGTGGCTCTCCATCACCGGGGCGGCGATGTTGAAATCACCCGGATCGGCAAAGCGGCGGATCACGTCCATGGACGGATAGGATTGAAACCCGAATTCGGAGCAAAACCGCGGGGATACGTCGCGGTAGTGGTCGAAATCGCGGCCCTCGTGCCAGACGGACCAGAAATGCATGTCGCCCGACCGGTCGTCATGCCACGCATCACCAAAGCGCATGGGCCCGGGCGACGGGCTCGACGGCCACCAGTGCGCAGTGGGGGCGGTGGCACGCAGCGCGGTCTCGATCGTGCGGTTCAGCCGGTCATAGGCCACAAGGTACGTGTCGCGGTTGGCGCGGCTTTCCTCGTACCAGGTCAGCGCGCCCAAAAGTTCGTTGTCGCCGCACCAGAGCGCAATGCAGGCACGGTGGTTGAGGCGGGCGACCTGTGCGCGGACCTCGGCGTCGACCTCGGCCAGAAACGCATCGTCAGACGGATAAAGGTGGCAGGCGAACATGAAATCGTGCCAGACCATGAGGCCCAGTTCGTCGCAGATGTCATAGAACCAGTCCGGCTCGTACCGCCCACCGCCCCAGACGCGGATCATGTTCATATTGGCATCGACCGCCGATTGCAGCAGGTCGCGCACGACGTCGGGCGTGATGGCCGACGCCAGCGCATCTGCCGGGATCCAGTTGGCACCCTTCATGAACACAGGCCGTCCGTTGATGTGAAAGGCGAACCCGCTGCCCGTGTCATCCGGCGCGGTGATCAGTGCGATGTCACGCAATCCGATGCGCCGCGTGGTGCTGTGGCCGGGCAGGGCGACGGTGAGCGTATGGAGCGGCTGCGCCCCCTGACCCACTGGCCACCACAGGTCCGGCGCGTCGATCTCTATCGTGGCCACGGCCACGCCGTTTTGCACCTTTGCCTGTACCTCCTGATCCGCCAGCGCAAAGGTGACAGGCGTGCCGTCCGTCGCGCGCTCGGTCCGGGCGGTGACGGTCACGGACACTGCCCCATCGCCGTGCACCTGTTCCACGATCAGATCGGCAACGCGCGCGAGTTTCGGCTCCAACCGGATCGCGCCATAGATGCCGAACGGGGCCAGCGCGATGTTCCAGTCCCAGCCGAAATCACATTCGGGTTTGCGCAGCATGTTGCCGTGCGGGATCGGACAGTTATCCCGTTGAAACGGCACGGGAAACGGTTGCGCCTGGGCGCGCGCGGTTGCCTCCGCCACCGGGGACGCAAAGCGGATCGCGATGGTATTTTCACCCTGCCGCAAAGCGCCGCTAGCATCCACACGGTGGGTGCGAAACATGCTGTCGGCGTGCAAGACGCTGACCCCGTTGATCGCGACCTCCGCCACGGTGTCGAGCATCTCGATCACCAACTCGGCGTCCGTCTCCTCGGCCTCGAACGTCCGCGTCGCCAACCAATCCCGTTCGCAAATCCAGCGCAGGTCATATTCGTTCTGACCCACATACGGATCAGTGATCAGGCCAGCATCCCGCAGCGCGCTGATCCCGTCGCCGGGCAGCGGCATGGGGGCGGCATAGTCACCCGCCGCATCGGTCAGATGCCAAAATCCTGCGAGGTCGATCATGGTTACAGACGGTCTTCGCTGGCCCGGTCGAACAGGGACGCGCGCGCAGGGTCAAAGCCGATGGTGATGCGATCACCGGTGCGCACGGCGGCCTGCCCATCCATACGGATGCGAACGGACTGCCCCGCCAGTTTGGCCCAGGCCAGCGTGTCGGACCCCATCGGCTCGACGATGTCGATCTCGGCCTCGGCCGTGACCGGCAGTGACGCCGCGGCCTCACCCGTCACGATATGCTCGGGCCGGATGCCCAGCCACGCGGCCCCTTTCGTTGGCACCGGCCCTTGGAACGCATAGCCCGCCAGCGGGAATTCATGCCCATCGGTGACAAAGGTCTGACCGTCCAGCGTCCCTTCGAAAAAGTTGATCTCGGGGCTGCCGATGAACCCGGCCACGTATTTGTTGACGGGGCGGTTGTAGATCTCGGTCGGGCTGTCCAGCTGCTGGATCACCCCGCCTTTCATGATCGCGATCCGGTCGGCCAGCGTCATCGCCTCGACCTGGTCGTGCGTCACGTAGATCATTGTGTTCTTGAGGTTGTGATGCAGGCGCTTGATCTCGACCCGCAGGTCGGCGCGCAGCTTTGCATCGAGGTTCGACAGCGGCTCGTCGAACAAAAACACATCCACATCCCGCACCAGCGCGCGCCCAATGGCAACCCGCTGACGCTGACCCCCGGACAGGGCCGCAGGCTTGCGATCCAAAAGCGGCTCGATTTGCAGGATCTCGGCGGCACGGGCCACGCGTTTCTCGATCTCGGCCTTGGGCATACGCGCGTTTTTCAGACCAAATGACAGGTTCCCGGCCACGGTCATCTGCGGGTACAGCGCATAGGACTGGAACACCATGCCGATGCCACGGCCCGACGGCTCCTCCCAGGTGACATTGCGGTCGTTGATGTGGATCTCACCATCCGTGGGATCGAGCAGGCCAGCGATACAGTTGAGCAGCGTGGATTTCCCACAGCCCGATGCGCCCAGCAGGACAAGGAATTCGCCCTCGGGGATGTCGATGGTCAGGTTGTCCAGCACGGTCAGCGCGCCGAATTTCAGGGTCAGGTCTTTGACAAGTACGGAAGTCATGGGTCAGCCTTTCACCGCGCCGGCGGCGATGCCCCGGACAAACAGCTTGCCGGAAGCGAAGTAGATGATGAGGGGGACAAGACCGGTCAGCAGCGTGGCGGCCATGTTGACGTTGTATTCCTTGATGCCCTGCACCGAGTTGACGATGTTGTTCAACTGCACGGTCATCGGGTAATCGGCGGGCTTGGTATAGATCACGCCAAACAGGAAATCGTTCCAGATCCCAGTGACTTGCAGGATGATCGCCACCACAAAGATGGGCAGGGACATGGGTAACATGATGCGGAAGTAGATGCCCCAGAACCCGGCGCCATCGACGCGTGCGGCCTTGAACAGCTCTTCCGGAACGGACGTGAAGTAGTTGCGGAAGAGCAGCGTCAGGATCGGCATGCCGAACACCGTGTGCACCAGCACCAGCCCCCAGACGTTGCCGTATAGGCCCAGCTCGCGCAGGATGATCACCAGCGGATAGAGCATCACCTGATAGGGGATAAACGCGCCCACGATCAGGATGGTAAAGAACACCTCCGACCCTTTGAACTTCCAGTTGGCCAGCGCATATCCGTTCACTGACGCAATCGCGATGGACAGGATCACCGAGGGGATCAGGATCTGGACCGAGTTCCAGAAACCGCGGGACAGCCCTTCGCAGTTGATACCAGTACAGGCCTCGGCCCAGGCTTTGACCCAGGGTTGAAACGTGATCTCAACCGGGGGGGAAAAGATGTTGCCCAACCGGATTTCCGGCATGCCCTTGAGCGATGTGACAATCATCACATAGAGCGGCAGGGCATAGTACAGCGCGACCACGATCAGCGTGCCATAGAGCATGACATTGGCGCGCGAAAAGCGGCGGCGGGGTTTCGGCCCGCGGGGTGTGACGGCATCAACCACGTTTCTTGCCTCCGAATTCGAGATAGGCCCACGGGATCAGGATGATCACCACGCTGAGCAGCATCATGGTCGAGGCCGCGAACCCCTGGGCGAGGTTCTGGGCGCGGAACATGTAGTTGATGACGTATTTTGCGGGCACTTCGGACGCGATGCCCGGCCCGCCATTGGTCTGGGCGACGACAAGGTCGTAGATCTTGATGATACCCGACGCGATCAACACGAGGGCAGTCACAAAGACGGGGCGCATCATCGGGATGATCACGCGGATATAGGTCTTGACCGTGCCGATCCCGTCGACGCGCGCGGCCTTCCAGATGTCTTCGTCGATGCCGCGCAGACCCGCCAGCATGATCACCATGATCAGCCCCGTACCTTGCCACAGCCCCGCGATGAGAATGCCGTAGATCACGATGTCCGGGTCGTTCAGCGGGTTGAAGGTGAAACTCTCCCACCCCATCTGCCGCACCACGTTCTGAATGCCCAGATCGGGGTTCAGAATCCACTGCCACGCCAGCCCCGTCACCACGAAACTCAGCGCAAAGGGATAGAGAAAGATCGTGCGAAAGATGCTCTCGCCGCGGATCTTGCGATCCAGCATGGCGGCAAGCGTGAACCCGATCACCAGCGTAAAGATCATCGAGAAAAAGCCGTACACAGCCAGGTTTTCGATCGAGATGATCCAGCGCCGCGTACTCCACAGCCGCTCGTATTGATCAAGGCCCACAAAATTCAACTTGGGCAACAGTTTGGACGAGGTAAAGGAATACAGAACCGTCCACGCCGTGCCACCGACAAAGACCACCAAAGCGGTAAGCACCATGGGCACCGAGGCGATCTTGGCCGACATATTGCGGAACAGCCCCGAAGGCTTCCGCGATTTGGAAGAAGAAGACATGACACCACCCCGTTACATGTCGCACTGCACCTGTCCGGGGCCGCAAATGACCCCGGGCAGGTGACTGGGAGGCGCGCCCTTATTCGGCGGACGCGATGATGTCGACGTAACGCGCCTGCGCGTCACCGGCGGACATGTCCGACGTCCAGAACTCGGCCATCAGGTCCTCGATCTGGGTCTGGGTGTCGGCGGTCAGGTTCATGTCGCCCGACGGCAGGATGTTGCCATCCGCAAGGATCGAAAGACCCTTTTGCATGCAGTCGTTGGCCGACGACATATCGATGTCACCACGCACCGGCAGCGACCCTTTTTTTAGGTTGAACGCAACCTGCACCTCGGGCGAAATCAGGGTGGAGGCCAGCTCCATCTGCGCCTTCTTGGTGGCTTCGTCGTCGATCACGGGGAAATAGAATGCGTCGCCCCCGGTATCGAGCACCTCGTTCACTCCCAGACCGGGCAGGCAGGTGTAATCAACGCCGGCCACTTCGCCCGCGACCTGGAATTCACCCTGCGCCCAGTCGCCCATGATCTGGCCCGCGGCCTGATCGGTGATGACGAGGTTGGTGGCCAGGTTCCAGTCCTGAACATTGGAATTGCGCGCCAGTTCGCGGGCATTTGCGACCGCTTCGAACACGGCCTTATAGGCGGGGCCAGCGGCGGTGTCGGCATTGCGCTCGACCGACACTTCGCGCCAGGCATCAATGCCCGCAATCGCGATGGTGATCGTGCCAAAGGCGAGGTTTTGCTGCCAACCCTGCTGACCCATGGCCAGCGGCGTGATGCCTGCTTCTTCGAGCTTGGGGGCGGCGGCAACGAATTCGTTCCAGTCGGCGGGCACATCAAGGCCGACCTTTTCAAATGCACCATGGCTCAGCCAGATCCACTGGCCGGAATGGATGTTGACCGGCACGCAATAGACGCGGCCGTCCAGCGTACAGGCGTCCAGCAGCGATGGCGGGTTCACGATGTCTTTCCAACCCTGCGCCTCGGCCAGTTCGGTGAGGTCGGTCATCAGACCGGCTTTGATCAGCTCTTCGGCCTGGCGACCGTGGTTCAGCTGTGTGGCGCCCATCGGGTCACCGCCCAGAATACGGCTGATGATGATGGGGCGCGCTGTGCCGCCAGACCCGGCGATGGCGCCGTCCACCCATGTGTTGCCCGTGGCGTCGAACGCCTTGGCAAATTCGGCCACCGCGGCGGCTTCGCCCCCGGATGTCCACCAATGCGTGACCTCCAGGTCCGTGGCATGTGCCGCAGTCGCGCCAACCAGCGCGGCCGAGGCCAGCAGATGTGTCATTGTCTTCATTTTGAGTCCTCCCTGACTTCTAAATCGTTATAGAAATTGCTACAACGATTTAGATTTCTCGATCAAGCTAGAATTTTGCCGAGAGTCGAATTAATTGTGAAGGGAGGTGCAACGCGCTGATTCCGTTGGTATTCATGGCGGACCCCATAGCGTGCCTTGTACCGATTTTTGCCCGAAAGGGGCTGATATGACCAAATCCGGGACCCCGGACACACCCACCGGCCCTACGCTGGAATCAGGCGAACGCCCGACGCTCAAGACCATTGCGCGCCTGTCTGGTCTTGCTGTGCCAACTGTGTCGCGTGCGCTCGCTGACGCGCCGGATATTGGCAAGGACACCAAGGCGCGGATCCGCGATATCGCACGTCAGATTGGTTACCGGCCCAACCGCGCAGGGGTGCGCCTGCGCACGGGGCGTACGAACGTGATCAGCATGGTCATGTCGACCGAACATGACATGATGAACCACACGGCGCGGCTGATTTCGTCGGTGTCGTCGGGCATCCGCCACACGCCCTACCACATGATCATCACGCCCTATTTCCCGGACGAAGACCCGATGGTCCCGATCCGCTACATCGTCGAAACTGGCTCTGCCGACGGGCTGATCATCAACCAGATCGAACCCGAAGATCCGCGCGTGAAATACCTGATGGAAAACAAGTTTCCATTTGTCACCCATGGCCGGACCGCGATGTGTGATCAGCACGCCTATTTCGACTACGACAACACCGCATTCGGGGCGCTGGCGGTGCGCGCACTGGCGGCACGTGGCCGCACGCGGATCGCGATGCTGGCACCACCGCTGACCCAGACCTACGGCCAGAACATGGTCGGCGGTGCCACGCAGGCCGCCGCAGAACTGGGCGTATCGTTTCAGGTGATACCGGGCGCGGACGCCCATTGCGACAACCCGGTCATCGAACAGGCGATGGGGCCGCTCTATACCAGCGACACGCCGCCCGACGGTTTGATCGCCTCCAGCATCGGCGGCTGCGTCACCATGATTTCCAGCGTCGAGGCGCTGGGCAACCAACTGACCCAGGATTTCGACATGGTCGCCAAAGAGGCGATCACCTTTTTACGCCGGTACCGTGCGGGCATCATGATCGTGGACGAAGATATCGACCATGCCGGAAATTTCCTGGCCCGCGCGTTGATGCACCGCATCTCCAGCCCCGCTGAGCCTCCGATGCAGCATCTGGCACGGCCTGATCCGGACATGACTTTCTGATGGCAACAGGGAACGAAACATGACGCAGGCGGCTTTGTTGGGCGAGGCATATGGATCAGTTTGACCACCCGTTCTTTGCGCCGCCCTGGCGCCGGTACGCGACTGTTGCGGTCTGCATCCTGTGGGGCCTGTTCGAGTTGTGGAACGGCACCGTGCTGTGGGGCATTTTGTTCCTGTGCATCGGGATGTTTGCACAGCGCCAGTTTGGCCTGGTTGACTGGTCCAAATACGATGCCGGAGAATAGACAATGCCCGTAACCCTGCGCGATGTGGCCGAACGGGCCGGGGTGTCACGCTCTGCGGTGTCGCGGTGTTTCACCCCCGGTGCCTCGATCAGTGACAAGACACGGGCCAAGGTTGAAAAGGCGGCGGGCGATCTGGGCTACAGCCCAAACGCGTTGGCGTCGTCCCTGACGACCGGGCGCACCAAACTGGTCGGCGTCGTGTCCAACAACTTTCACAACCCCGTCTTTCTCGAATTCTTTGATCTGGTCACCCGCGAGTTGCAGGCGCGCGGCCTGCGCCCGCTGCTGGTGAACCTGTCGGATGAAACCGACCCGACCCAATCCATGCGCATGCTGCAACAGTATTCCGTGGACGCGGTGATCGTGGCCTCGTCCACCCTGCCGGTCAGCTTTGCCACCAGCTATGTCGAGGCTGGGATGCGGGTTGTACACTCCTTTGGCCGCCTGTCGGACAGCCCCAAGATCCACGTGCTAGGCATCGACAACGTCGAGGCCGGGCGTGTGGCCGCGCGCGAACTGTTGCGCCGCGGCTACCGGCGTGTCGGCTTTCTGGCGGGCCCGCTTTCGGCCACGTCGACACGCGACCGCCACACCGGCTTTGCCGAGGAACTGGGGCGGCATCCGGACGTGTCTCTCTCTGTGTCCTATGCCGAGGCTTACACGTTTCACGCGGGCCGCGCCGAGATGGCGCGCCTGCTGTCCATGGGACCGGCCGAGGCCTATTTCTGCGGCGACGACGTGCTGTCGATCGGGGCCTTGTCGGCAATCCGGGATGCGGGCCTGTCGGTGCCGCAGGATGTGGGCATCCTCGGGCTCAACAACATGGAAATGGCGGGGTGGGAGTTGATCGACCTGACCACAATCCACAACCCCGTAGACGAGATCGCGCGCGGGTCCGTCGATCTGGTGGCCGCGATGCTCGATGGCGAGGATATACCAACCCAGTCCATCGCCTTTGCCTGTCCGGTCATCGAACGCGGTACGCTACGCCCGGTGCCGGACTAGAACGGCGCACTCGGGCGCGCCGCTCTCGCTCTTGGTGTCGCGGGTGCCCTAGAACCCGATGGATTGCAGATAGCCCCGGTTCAGTTTGGAATCGTCGATGGGGGACGTGTCGCCCGCCGGATCGCAATCCTGTTCTACCGTGCACCAGCCGTCGAACCCATTGTCGAGCAGCACTTGCCGAACAGCCGGGAAATCCACGTCGCCATCGCCGAGGTTGCAAAAGATGCCCTGCCCACACGCGTCGTAAAACCCGGTCCGCTTGGCAATCACATCGGCCTTCACCTTGGGGTCGATATCCTTGAAGTGCATGTAGCTGATGCGCCCGATATGCCGCTTCATAAAGGCAACCGGGTCAAAGCCCGCATAGGAATGGTGGCCTGTGTCAAAGCAGATCTTGAGAATGTTCTCATCCACTTCGTCCAGCAAACGCTCCAGCTCGGGTTCAAAGTCGATGAACCCGGCGGCATGGGCGTGCATGCCCACGGTCAGGCCGTACTCCTCGGCACCGATCCGCGCGACGGTGGCAATGCGGTCGCGGTATGCGGTCCACTCGGCCTTGTCCATCTGCTCGGCTTCCGAGGCGCGGCCCGCTGTGGGCGCGCGGCGTTCCGAGATGCTGTCGATCAGCACCAGATGCTCCGCGCCGTGTGCTTTCAGCGCCTTGCACGTGCGCACCGCGCCGTCCATCACGTCGTCCCAGGCATCAGGGTCATGGAACGGGCGAAAGACCACACCGCCCACCAGCTCCTGACCGAATTCCTCCAGCGCGTCACCCAGAACCGCGGGGTCCTCGGGCATGAACCCCACGGGCCCCAACTCGATCCCCGTGTATCCCGCATCCGCGTTTTCCTGCAGCACCTTGCGCCACGATGGGTTGCGCGGATCGTCCGCAAATTCCACACCCCACGAACAGGGGGCATTGCCAATCTTGATCATGTCACTTCGCCTTCGTTCAAAAATCCGCCACGCTGACCCACGCGCCCATCCGGGACGACGCAAGGCACGCAGCCACAACTTTGTTCACCGCCAACCCTTCTTCAAACGTCGGCCAGACGGCTGTGCCGCTGGCAATGGCGTTCAGGAAATCCTTGGCCTCGATGATGATCTGGTCCTGATACCCGGTGCCGTGTCCCGGCCCCTGACAAAACGGCAAGTAGTCGGGATGCTCCGGGCCGGTCAATATCTTGCGGAACCCGCGCTCTGCCTCCGGCCCCTCAGCCAGATAGAGCCACAGCGCATTCTGGTCCTCGCCGTCAAAGCGGATCGCGCCCTTGGTGCCATAGATGTCATAGGCATAGCCCATCTTGCGCCCGGTCGCGATGCGACTGACAAAGATGCTGCCTGACACGCCGTTCTCGAACTCGACCTGCAAATGGGCCTGATCGTCATTGGTCACCGCCACGCCACCGCGCTCGGCATGGACCGTTTCGACCACCGCATGCAGCCGCGTGATCGGTCCAATCAGCGCATGGGCGCAGTTGATCGGATGCGGTGCCAGATCCCCCATGCAGCCGTTGGCATCGCCGCTTGTGCGCCAGGATGCGGGCGCGTCCGGGTCGGCATAGAAATCCTCGGTCATCTCACCCCGAAAGGATGTGACATCCCCAATCCGTCCCTCGGCAATCAGCTTGCGGGCAAATTGCGTGGCAGGGGTGCGCATATAGTTGAACCCGATGGCATTGGCGACGCCCGCCGCCTCTGCCGCCTCGACCATGGCGCGCGCGTCATCCGGCGTCTCGGCCAGCGGCTTTTCACACAGCACCGGCTTGCCCAGGGCAAAGGCGGCGAGCGCAATGTCCTTGTGCGTCTCCTGCGGCGAGGCGATCACGATGGCCTCGACCTTCGGGTCCTCGACCAGCACCCGCCAGTCATCCGTCGCCCGCGCAAAGCCATAGGCCGCACGGTACCGTTCGGCAGAGGCCGTGCTGGTTGCGCACACCATTTCCAGACGGGGACGCAAGGTGGTGTCAAACAGCGTCGCAACGCTGGCAAAAGCTGCCGCATGGGCCTTGCCCATGTAACCGCCGCCGACAATTCCTATTCCAATTTCCGGCCCATTTTCGGACATGTGCGGGGCTCCTCCCAAAAGCTGTTGCAACCGGTTGCAAGTTTGCTATCGTCATTCTCATGGACGGGTCAATACAGAATCGTCAATACTAGGGTTCGCACGTCCTCGGGAGGAACAAAATGGCAGGTTCGGACACGGTGCGTCTGACAACGGCGCAGGCGATCATCCGCTATCTTGCGGCGCAATATATCCAGATCGACGGGCAGGAATGGCGCTTGTGTGGCGGTGGCTTTGGCATCTTTGGCCACGGCAATGTCAGCTGCTTGGGCGAGGCGCTCTATGATCACAAGGACGTGCTGCCGCTCTATCGCGGACAGAACGAACAGGGCATGGGGTTTGCGGCTGCGGCTTATGGAAAGCAGTGGCTGCGCCAGCGGTTCATGTTCTGCACCGCGTCCGCGGGGCCGGGCACGGCGAACCTGCTGACGGCGTCGGCGTTGGCCCATGCCAACCGTCTGCCAATGCTGATGCTGTGCGGCGATACGTTCATCACGCGTTTGCCCGATCCCGTGCTGCAACAGCTCGAACATTTTGGCGATCCGACGTTTGGCGTAAACGACGCGTTCAAATCCGTGACCCGCTATTGGGACCGGATCACGCACCCCGCCCAGATCATCCAGTCGCTGCCCAATGCCATCGCCACCATGCTGGACCCCGCCGATTGCGGCCCGGCCTTCCTCGGGCTGCCGCAGGACGTACAGGGCTGGGCTTACGACTACCCCGTCGCGATGTTCGACAAGGTCGTGCACCGCATCCGCCGCCAGACACCCGACGCCGCCGAAGTGGCCGATGCCGCCGCCGCCCTGTGCGCGGCCAAACGGCCCATGATCATCGCAGGCGGCGGGGTGCAGTATTCCGGCGCCGTGGCCGAACTCACCGCCTTTGCCGAGGCGCACAAGATCCCCGTCGTCGAAACCATCGCGGGCCGCGCCAACTTGCTCGACACGCACCCGCTCAACACCGGGCCCATCGGCGTCACCGGATCGGACAGCGCCAACACCATCGCCGAAGAGGCGGATGTGATCCTCTCCGTTGGCTGCCGGTTGCAGGACTTCACCACCGGGTCGTGGACCGCCTTTGCCCAGGACGCACAGATCATCGGCCTGAACGCGGGCCGCCATGACGCGGGCAAACACCGGTCCCTGCCCGTGGTGGGGGACGCCAAACTTGGCCTGACGGCGCTGGCCGCCGCGATGGGCGACTATACGGCCCCGTCCGGCTGGACCGACCGCGCCGCTGGTGAACGCGCCAAATGGGTGGACTACGTTGCGGAAAACGTCGCCACCGGCAACCGCCCCAACTCATATGCCCAGGCCATCGGGGCCGTGAACGCGCTCTGCGACCCGCGCGACCGCGTGGTCGCTGCCGCAGGCGGCCTGCCCGCCGAGGTCACCGCCAACTGGCGCACGCTGAACATCGGCACCGTGGACGTCGAGTTCGGCTTTTCCTGCATGGGTTACGAGATCGCGGGCGCATGGGGCGCGCGCATCGCACAGGCCGAACGTGAACCCGATCAGGACGTTATCACCTTCTGCGGCGACGGCTCCTACCTGCTGATGAACTCCGACATCTATTCCTCGGTCCTCAGCCAGAAGAAACTGATTGTGCTGGTCCTCGACAACGGCGGCTTTGCCGTCATCAACAAGCTGCAAAACAACACCGGCAACGAAAGCTTCAACAACCTGCTGGCCGATGCGCCCACAATCCCGCAGGCCTTTGCCGTGGATTTCGAGGCCCACGCCGCCGCCATGGGTGCCACCGCCGAAACCGTCGAAAATGCAAGCGAACTGGGCGCGGCTTTCAAACGCGCCAAGGCCAGCGACAAAACCTATGTCATCTGCATGAAGGTCGACGCCTACGAGGGCTGGACAACCGAAGGACACACATGGTGGGAGGTCGGCACACCCCACGTGACCGACAACCCCAAGGTCGCCGCCGCTCACACCGACTGGGAATCCACCCGGCCTAAACAACGCAAAGGAGTTTGAACGATGCGCACATTCACCGCTGAAACCGCCGATCCCGCCGCCATCTGCGAAGAGTTGATGAACGGCCCCGGTGCCGTGCGCATCACCGGCCTCTTTTCACCCGACCAGATCGCCGATGCCCGCGCCATCATCATGCAGCACTCCGACAACGAGGGCGACAAGGTCACCCATTTCCAAGGTGCCGCGATGGAAGACGGCAAGGCCAACCTGCAACGCCGCGTCTGGAACCTGCTGGCCAAGGGCCCGGTCTTTTCCGAAATGGCCGCGCACCCGGTGCTGATGCAGATCCTCGGCCGTTGGCTGGGCAACGAGTTCATCATGGGCTCCATCGCCGCCAACCGCATCCTGCCCGGCGGACCGGGGCAGGAGCCGCATATCGACTTTCCCTACTGGGATTTCTACAAACCAGACAGCCACCCGATGGGGCTGAACTCCAGCTTTCCGATGAACGCACAGGTCACCGTGGCACTCGATCACTTCACCAATGAAAGTGGTGCCACCGCCTATCTGCCAGGCAGCCAGAAAAACATGCGCTATCCCACGCCCGACGACCACGACGGCTTCTATGCCAACTGCGCCCGCATGACGGGCGAGCCGGGCGATGTCGTGATCTTTTACGGGGCCGCATGGCACTGTGCGATGCCCAACAACGCCGATCACGACCGCAACGCGGTGCTGATCAACTACATCCCCAAATTCGTCAAACCGCTCGAGGATATGCCCGGCGCACTGCCGCGCGCCTTCCTCGACGCGGCCAGCCCGGACATGCGCCAGCTTTTGGGTTTCAACTACAAATACCCCGAAATCCTCGATCAGGCCGACGCCGAAAACGCCGAGGGCATGGTCAACACAGGGGCCACTGCGTGAGCGCGCTGCTGGACGGGATCAAAGCCAATGACTTTGTCATCGTAGGCCGCGCGGGGATCGACTTCTTCACCGATGTGGGCGTGCGCGCTGAAGATGCCGAACGGCTGACTGTCGACCTTGGCGGCTCTGCGGCGAATATCGGCGCAGGCATCTGCAAACTGGGCGGCAAGGCGGCGCTGGTCACCTCCGTCAGCGACGATTCCGTCGGCAGCTACTGCGTGAACCGGCTCCAGCACTACGGCGTGAACACCGACCACGTGCAACGTGTGGGCGGTGAATATCGCAACTCGCTCGCCTTCTACGAAAGCGTCCTCGAAGAGCACCGCAACGTGATTTACCGCAACGGGGCCGCGGATTTCCAAATGACGGTCGCGGATGTCGAAGCGGTGGATTACACCAAATACGGCGCGCTCATCACCGCAGGCACGGTGTTTGCCGCCGAACCCTCGCGCGCGGCCACCTTCCGCGCGTTCGAGCTGGCAAAACAGGCGGGCTTGCCCATCATCTTTGACGTGGATTACCGCCCCTATTCCTGGCCCTCGCCGCAGGTTGCCGCCGACGTGCTCAGCCGCGCGGCAGAGGCCTCCGACATGATCGTCGGCAATGACGAAGAGTTCGGCTTCATGGCCGGTGGCATGGACAAGGGGCAGGCCAAGGCGCGCGCGCTGTCGGAAACCACCGCTGAAATCGTTGTCTACAAGATGGGCGAACACGGCGCTGTCACCTACGCGGGCGGGGACGAGATCACCACCGGCATCTACCCCGTCACCGCCGTCAAACCCAACGGGGCAGGGGACGCGTTCATGGCGGGTCTGATGACCTCGATCGCCGAGGGGCGCGACCTGCGCACCGCCATCCTGCGCGGATCGGCCTGCGCCTCAATCACCGTGTCGCAACCGGGCTGCGCGCCCGCCATGCCCACACCTGACCTGCTGGATGATTTCCTGACCAATCATCCCGGTCCAACATCATAATCAAGGGGGAGGCCATCGATGCATATAGCGCCTTACGACAACCAGAACAAACCCATCGTGGATGTGGGCGACGCCACCGTGCCGCTCAACTATTTCAACATCGTCAAGCTCAAGAAGGGTCAGGCGTTTGAATATGCCGTGCCGGGGTTTGAAACCTGCATCGTGCCCGCCACCGGCGCCGTCGACATCAATGTCGAGGGGTTCAAGGCCGCAGGCATCGGCGGGCGTGGCGTCGACGTCTGGGATGGCGAGCCCGAGGGGGTTTACGTCCCCACGGCCGCACGGGCCGAAATGGTCTGCACCTCGGACGAGGCCGAAGTCTTCGTGGCCGGGGCCAAATACGACAAGGTGCTCGACGCCTTCGCCGTGCGTTCGGACGAATTGGACCTCGTGCAATACGGCTCCGACGACACCAAAACCCACCGCAAGATCAAGCACATCCTCGGCACCAAGTACCACGACAAGGTCGGTCGCCTGCTGGTCTCCGAGCTTTTCACCGTGGGTGCTGGCGGCTGGTCCGGCTTTCCCAGCCACAAGCACGACACCGACCGCTCCGAGGGCGGCGAGATCATCGAAACCCGCCACGACGAGACCTACAATTTCCGCTTCCGGCCCAATCACGGCTCGGGCGTGCAGATGCTGCAACGCGCGGACGGGACGGCGGGCGACGCCTACCACATCGTCGACGGCTCCACGATCTGTCTCGACAATGGCTACCACCCCTGCGCGGCGCTACCGGGTTACGAGATGTACTATTTCACCATCCTCGGTGGCCTGAGCCAGCGCAGCCTGGTGCAATACTTCCAGCCCAGCCACGCCTACCAGATCGAAACGATCCCCGGCATCAAAGACATGATCGCCAAGTTCAAATGACGCCCGCCCTGTTTGCAGAAATGAGGGCAGCGCCCGTCCGCAGGCGTCGCGCAAAGCGCCCGCGCGTGGGGGCGGACGGGCGGTGCCCGGCGGTGCCCGCCGTGCAAGACATATGTTCAAATCGGGGTCCTGAAAATGCCACTCGCAACACTCTCTGACGTCCTCAAACCCGCCCTCGCCAACGGCCACGCTGTCGCGGGCCTCGTCACCCTCGGGTGGGAGGACATGCGCGCCTATGTCGCCGCCGCCGAGGCCGAAAACTGCGCGGTCATCCTTCAGGCCGGGCCGTCCTGCCGCGCGCACACCCCGCTGCCCGTGCTGGGCAAAATGTTCCGCCACCTCGCCGAACACGCCTCCGTGCCCGTCGTCGCCCATCTTGACCACGGCTACACCTTTGATGAATGCCGCGAGGCGCTCGGCAGCGGCTTTACCTCGCTCATGTTCGACGGCTCGCGCAAACCGCTGGCCGAGAACATCGCCGAAACCAAAGCTATCGCCGACATGGCCCACGCCGCCGGTATCTCCTGCGAGGGCGAGATCGGGTTTGTCGGCTACGACAATGGCGAGGCGTCGGCAGGCACCGACCCCGCCGAGGCCGCGCAGTTCGCCGCAGAGACGGGCGTGGACGCCATGGCGATCTCCGTGGGCAACGTGCACCTGCAAACCGACCAGTCCGGCGGGCTGGACGAGGCGCGCATCGCCGCCATTCAGGCACTCACCGACGTCCCCCTCGTGATCCACGGCGGATCCGGCGTGCCCGCCGCACAGCGCCGCGCGCTGGCCACCGGCACCAACATCTGCAAATTCAACATCGGCACGGAACTGCGCCAGGCCTTTGGCCATGCGCTCCGCACCGCCGTAAACAGCGATCCCGACCGCTTTGACCGGGTGCAGATTCTCAAGGACACCCATGACCCACTGGTCGCCGCCACCCGCACCGTCCTAAAAACGATGAAGGTTTAAGACATTGATTAACATCGCACTTCTGGGCTGTGGCCGCATCGGACAGGTCCACGCCCGCAGCCTGATCGGCATCGACGGCGCACGCGTCGCCGCCGTTTCCGACGCCATGCCCGACGCCGCAGAGGCGCTTGCCAAACGCACCGGCGCGCAGGCCATGGACACCGACGCCATCCTCGCCGATCCCGGCATCGACGCAGTGGTGATCGGCACACCCACGACCACCCATTACGACCTGATCCACGCCGCCGCCCGCGCGGGCAAGGCGATCTTTTGCGAAAAGCCGATCGACCTGTCGTCGGCCCGCATCCGCGACTGCCTCAAAGTGGTCAACGAAACCGGCGTGCCCTTCTTCATCGCGTTCAACCGCCGCTTTGACCCGAACTTTGCCGCCCTTCAGGCGCAGATCACCGCCGGGGCCATCGGTGATGTGGAAATGGTCACGATCCTGTCGCGCGATCCGTCCCCGCCGCCCATCGGCTACATCAAGACTTCCGGGGGACTTTTCCGCGACATGATGATCCACGACTTTGACATGGCGCGCTTCATGCTGGGCGAGGACCCGGTGGAGGTCTTCGCCCACGCCTCCTGCCTTGTGGACCCAGAGATCGGCAAGGCGGGCGACGTCGACACGGCGATGGTGTCCTTGCGCACCGCCAGCGGTAAACTGTGCCAGATCTCCAACTCGCGCCGCGCCACCTATGGCTACGACCAGCGGGTCGAGGTGCACGGCTCAGGCGGCATGCTGCGCGCCGACAATGTGCTGACCACCACGGTCGAGGTTTCGAACGCCGACGGCTTCCGCCGCGCCCCGACCGAGCCGTTCTTTCTCGAACGCTACGCCGCTGCCTACACCGCCGAGATGCTGCATTTCATCGACGTGCTCAAGGCAGGCACCCAGACCAACCCCAGCGGCATCGACGGGTTCAAGGCGCAGGTGATGGCCGACGCCGCACAAGCGTCCCATGAGACGGGCAAGCCGCAGGTGCTGGTCTTCGACTGACGCTCAGATCGCGGCGGAATAGGTGCGCTCGGCTTGTGTGTCCTGCGCGGGCGTGACCAGTTGCACGGTGATCAGCCGCACCAGTGGCTGCGCCCACCGCGCAATCTCCAGCCGCGCGCCGTCCCATGTCACGGCCCCCTCAAATCGGTCGGCAATGCGGGCGATGTCGGCCATGATGCCCGCATCCGCCCGTTGTTCTGCATCCAGTGTCGCGGCGTGATAGCACATCAATTGTTCGACTAGATCGGCCTTGCGCCGGTCATGCGTACTCAGCCCATATCCCCGCCAGATCGCGGGCGCGGCTGCGTCCACCTGGGCCGCGTATTTCCCGGTCATGGGGATGTTCTGGGCAAAGCCCTGCGGGTAGGTCGAGATCGCCGAAGCCCCCAGTCCCACCAGCCAGGGCGCGGTGTCGTCGGTATAGCCCTGAAACGACCGCCGCAGGGTGCGCGCGTGAAAGGCCCGCGCCAGCGGGTCGTCTGGTCTGGCAAAGTGATCAATGCCAATCTGAACGTACCCCTGACCCAGCAGCGTGCGCCGCGCCTGATCGAACAGCGCCAGCCGCGCCTGCGGCTTGGGCAGCGCATCGGTGGGGATCAGCGATTGCCGTTTCGACATCCACGGCACGTGGGCATAGCCAAAAAGCGCGATGCGCGCGGGCGCCATGGCAAGCGCCGCGCGCAGTGTCGCGTCCAGCGTCTGCGCCGTCTGGAACGGCAACCCATAGAGCAGATCAAAGTTCAGCGCGCCGATGCCGAGCCCGCGCAGGTCATCGACGACCCCTTGGGTCAGCGCCTGCGACTGTTCGCGCCCGATGGCGGCCTGAACCTGCGGGTCGAAATCCTGAATGCCGAGGCTCGCGCGTGACAGACCATGTCGAGCCAGCATCGCCAGCCGCGCTGGCCCCACATCCGTCGGGTCTACCTCGACCGAGAATTCGTCGATGTGGTCAAAGCCCCAGACCGCGCGCAGCCCGGTCAAGAGCCGGTCAAGGAGCGGCGCGGACAGGATCGTCGGCGTGCCGCCACCCAGATGCAGCCGCCGCACCCGCACGCCCGCGCCAAAGCCCCTGCGCACGCGCGCAGCCTCTGCCAGAACGCGGTCGACGTAAGGCGACAGCGGTGCGTCGTTGCGGGTGCCTTGGGTCCGGCAGGCGCAGAACCAGCACAGTCTGCGGCAAAACGGAATGTGGACATAAAGCGAAATCTCTGCATCCTCGGGGGCAGTGGATTGCCAGGTGCGCACGTGATCCGCGGTGATGTCCTCGCTGAACCAATTGGCGGGCGGATAGCTGGTAAATCGCGGCACCTTAGCGTCAAACAGCCCAAATCGGGATAGGTCGGATACATGTTTCATATGCCCATCGTGCCCTTATGCGGCGCCCTGCGCTTTGACCCAGATCAAAGGGGCGCGCGATGACTGTGTCATTGGCTGCGGCACCCTCTTGTTCCAGTTGTCCGATCCGGCACCGCGCGGTTTGTGCGCGCTGTGATGACGACGAATTGGTGCGGCTGAACGAGATCAAGTTCTACAAGACCTATGCCGCCGGACAGACCATCGCGATGCGCGGCGACGCGCTGGACGTGGTGGCGTCGGTGGTGTCGGGGACTGCCACGCTGGAACGCGCGATCGAGGATGGGCGCACGCAGATGGTGGGCCTGTTGCTGCCGTCGGATTTCATCGGCAGGCCGGGGCGGGCGACGTTGCAATATGATGTGACGGCGGTGTCTGACGTGACGCTCTGCTGTTTCCAACGCAAACCGTTCGAGGCGCTGCTGATCGAGATCCCGCATGTGCAGGAACGCTTGCTCGAGATGGCGCTGGACGAGCTGGACGCGGCGCGCGACTGGATGCTTTTGTTGGGGCGCAAGACCGCGCGGGAAAAGATTGCGAGCCTGCTGATGCTGATGGCCAAGCGGACGATGCACCCCGACGGTCAGGTGATGGGGGACACCTCGCGGCTCGAGCTGCCGATCAGCCGCGAGACGATGGCGAATTTCCTTGGCCTGACGATTGAGACGGTGAGCCGTCAGTTCACCGGGCTGCGCAAGGACGGGGTGATTGCGCTGGATGGCAACCGGGTGGTGCACATTCCCGATCTTGAGACATTGCTGATGGAAACCGGCGATGACAGCGACGGCGGACCGCTGATCTAGGCGGGATTGACCCACATCAACGCGAAGGCGCGCGCGGGCGGCTAGACCTCCTCTTGGACACCAAGAAGGAGGACCATCATGTATACCAATATCCTGATCCCGGTTGCGTTCGAGGAAGGGCGCGATGTCGACGGCGCCGTCACCGTGGCGCGCACGCTGGCCGCGACGGGCGCGCACATCACCTTTCTGCATGTGATGGAGCAGATGCCCGTTTATGCGACTGAGTTTGTGCCCGTCGATATGATGGCGCAAACCAAGGACAAGGTTGGCGCGCGTCTGCGCGAGTTGGCGGAGACGCTGGAGGGCGCGCGCACAGCCGTGACCGAAGGGCCCTCGGGGCGGGGCATCACCAACTGGGCCGAAGAGAACGGTGCCGATTGCATCATCATCGCCTCGCATCGGCCCGTGATGTCTGACCTGCTGTTGGGATCCACCGCGGCCTGGGTCGTGCGGCATGCGCAATGCGCGGTGCATGTGATCCGATAATCGCCGCCGCTTGATCCAGATCAACGCGGGCCGGGTCAGGCCACCCTATCACCCAAACTGCGAACAGGTGCGCTGTCCCCGCGGGGACAGTGCGAAGACGCGCAGGAAGCGCACAGCGAGGTTAACGCTGTGCGCATATGCAAAGGACAGACGATGTGGGACTACGTTAAACTCATTTTGCTGGGCCTTGTCGCCGTTTTGGCCGCCATTGGCGCGGATTGGGGACATGACCTGGCCTATAAGGTGCACGCGGCGCTGATCATGGTGATCGCGGCGGCGATGTTCATCTGGCAGGTGCGCCAGCTCGACACCGCGCCCAGCACGGCAGACACCAGCGGCTATATGGACGGGGTGATCCGCGCAGGCGTGATCGCCACGGGGTTCTGGGGCGTCGTGGGCTTTCTTGTGGGCGTGGTGATCGCGTTCCAACTGGCCTTTCCGGCGCTGAATTTCGACTGGGGCCAGCCGTTTACCAACTTTGGCCGCCTGCGCCCGCTGCACACAAGTGCGGTGATCTTTGCCTTTGGCGGCAACGCGCTGATCATGTCGTCGTTCTATATCGTGCAGCGGACCTGTGGCGCGCGCCTTTGGGGCGGGAACCTCGCGTGGTTCGTGTTCTGGGGCTATCAGCTGTTCATCGTGCTGGCCGCGACCGGTTATGTTCTGGGGGCCACGCAGTCCAAGGAATATGCGGAGCCGGAATGGTATGTGGACATCTGGCTGACCATCGTTTGGGTCGCGTTCCTCGCCGTCTATCTGGGCACGATCTTTCGCCGGCAGGAAAAGCATATCTATGTGGCGAACTGGTTCCTACTGAGTTTCATCATCACGGTTGCGATGCTGCATATCGTGAACAACCTGAGCATTCCGGTGTCTCTGCTGGGGTCGAAATCCGTGCAGGTGTTTTCGGGCGTGCAGGATGCGATGACGCAGTGGTGGTACGGCCACAATGCCGTCGGCTTTTTCCTGACTGCCGGGTTCCTCGGCATGATGTATTACTTTGTCCCGAAGCAGGCCGAGCGGCCGGTTTACAGCTATAAACTCAGCATCATCCACTTCTGGGCGCTGATCTTTCTCTATATCTGGGCGGGTCCGCACCACTTGCACTACACTGCGCTGCCGGACTGGGCATCCACCCTGGGCATGGTGTTCTCGATCATCCTGTGGATGCCCTCGTGGGGCGGGATGATCAACGGCCTGATGACGCTGCAAGGCGCGTGGGACAAGCTGCGCACCGATCCGATCATCCGGATGATGGTGATTTCGCTGGCCTTCTACGGCATGTCCACTTTTGAGGGGCCGATGATGTCGATCCGGGCGGTGAACTCGCTGTCGCATTACACCGACTGGACCATTGGGCACGTGCATTCCGGCGCGCTTGGCTGGAACGGGATGATCACCTTTGGCGCGCTCTATTTCCTGACGCCGCGCCTGTGGGGCCGGGCGCAGATGTATTCGATGAAGGCGATCGACTGGCACTTCTGGCTCGCGACCATCGGCATCGTTCTTTACGCCGCGTCCATGTGGGTGACCGGCATCATGGAGGGCCTGATGTGGCGCGAAGTGGATGCGCAGGGCTTCCTCGTGAACTCTTTCGCCGACACGGTCAGCGCCAAGTTCCCGATGTACGTGGTGCGCGGGCTGGGCGGGGTTCTCTACCTCGCGGGCGGTGTGATCATGGTGTGGAACATGTGGATGACCATCCGGGGCGGCAAGCCCGTGGCCGTCACCACCCCCACCCCCCAAGCCGCATAAAGGAGAGAGATCATGGGATTTCTTCAAAAACACCAGGTGCTGGAACGCAGCCCGACGCTTTTGTTCATCTTTTCGCTGCTGGTGGTGACCATTGGCGGCATCGTGGAGATCGCGCCGCTGTTCTACCTTGAGAACACCATCGAAGAGGTGGACGGCGTGCGGCCCTATAGCCCGCTGGAGCTGGCCGGGCGCGACATCTACATCCGCGAGGGGTGTTATGTGTGCCACAGCCAGATGATCCGCCCGATGCGGGACGAGGTGGAACGGTACGGGCATTATTCCTTGGCCGCAGAGTCGAAATACGACCACCCGTTTCAGTGGGGGTCAAAACGGACGGGGCCGGACCTGGCTCGTGTGGGCGGGCGGTATTCGGATGCCTGGCATGTGGACCACCTGAACGACCCGCAATCGGTGGTGCCGGAATCGATCATGCCGAAATACGCCTTTCTGGGCCGGACGGTGATCGACGGCGACCAGATCGCGGCGCTGCTGAAAACGCACCGCTTTGTGGGCGTGCCTTACACGGATGCGATGATCGACGCGGCAGAGGCCGATTTCCGGGCGCAGGCCGATCCGGATGCGGATTGGGACGGGGTGATCGAACGCTATCCCGGTGCGGTGGTCGCCAACTTCGATGGGCAGCCCGAACTGACCGAGATGGACGCGCTGATTGCGTATTTGCAAATGCTGGGCACGCTGGTCGATTTTTCGACCTTCACCCCCGATGCCAGCCGATAGGAGGCAAAGATGGAAACCTATACCTTTCTGCGTGAGCTGGCGGACAGCTGGGTGCTGCTGGCCATGGTGATTTTCTATGTCACCGCTTGCCTTTGGGCGTTCCGCCCCGGTGCACGGCCCGCCAACGAAGAGGCCGCGCGCATCCCCTTTCGACATGACGCTGCGGCCCCGGCCCAGCCCCAGGACCCGGAGGCCAAGTGATGGCGGACAAGGATATCGATCAGGTGACTGGCACCGACACCACCGGCCACGAATGGGACGGCATCAAGGAGCTGAACAACCCTTTGCCGCGCTGGTGGCTGTGGACGTTCTACGGGACGGTTGCGTGGGGGTTGGTCTATACGGTGGCGTTCCCGGCCTGGCCGTTGGTCAATTCGGCGACGGCGGGCCTCTTGGGCTATTCCACGCGGGCCGAGGTGGCCGAGCAGATTGCCGCGGTGGATGCGCAGAATGCCCAAGTGGCGGGGCGTTTGGCCACGGCGGATCTGGCGACGCTTGCGCCTGATGACCCGGCGCATCGCTACGGGGTTGCGGGTGGCGCGTCGGTGTTCGCCTCGCATTGTTCGCAGTGCCATGGATCGGGGGCGGCGGGGGCCAAGGGCTATCCCAACCTGCTGGATGACGATTGGCTGTGGGGCGGCGATCTGGAGGCGATCGAGTACACGGTGCGCCATGGCATCCGCAACGAGGTGGACGCCGATGCGCGCTGGTCCGAGATGCCGGCCTTTGGCGAGATCCTGGAGGACGCAGAGATCGCGGCCACGGTGGAATACGTGCTGCAATTGTCGGGGCAGGACCATGATGCGGGTCTGGCCGGGCAGGGCGCGGTGCTGTTCGAGGAACAGTGCAGCGCGTGCCACGGTGAGGCGGGCGAGGGGATCCGTGATCTGGGTGCGCCGCGCCTGAGCGATGCGATCTGGCTTTATGGCGGGGACCGCGAGACGCTGACGCAGACCATCACCTATTCCCGCTTTGGTGTGATGCCCCCCTGGGGCGCGCGTCTGGACGAAGACGAGATCAAGGCGGTGACCTTGTATCTGCACCAGTTGGGCGGCGGCGAATAGCCCCGCCCCTGCGTGGCGCGCGTTCGGAGGAGGGCGCGCCCCGGTTCCGGTCCCCGTCCTGTTCGTACCTAGCGGGGGCCGGAATTCTCTGATTTGCGTCGTGCCGTTGATCCAGATCAAGGACGCGGGCGGCGTGTCGGCCCATGGTCGGGCCACGAACAGGACAAATGACATGCCACAAGACGCAGCCCCTCCGCCGCTCTATGCCCCGCGCGAGCCTATCTTTCCGCGCCGGGTCAAGGGCACATTCCGCACGCTGAAATGGTGGATCATGGGGGTGACCCTCGCGATCTACTACCTGACCCCGTGGATCCGCTGGGACCGGGGGCCGAACCTGCCGGATCAGGCGGTGCTGATCGATATGGCCGGGCGGCGGTTCTATTTCTTCTGGATCGAGATCTGGCCACATGAGTTCTATTTCGTGGCCGGTCTCTTGATCATGGCGGGGCTGGGCCTGTTCCTCTTTACGTCCGCGCTGGGCCGGGTCTGGTGCGGCTATGCCTGTCCGCAGACGGTGTGGACCGACCTTTTCATCCTCGTGGAACGCTGGATCGAGGGCGACCGCAATGCGCGGGTGCGCCTGTGGAATGCAGGCTGGTCAGCGCGCAAGCTGCGCCTGCGGGTGACCAAGTGGGCCGTGTGGTTCGTGATTGCCATGGCCACGGGCGGGGCCTGGGTGTTCTATTTCGCGGATGCGCCGACGCTGGCGCGCGATCTGGTGACGTTTGATGCGCCGCTGGTGGCCTATTCCACCATCCTCGTGCTGACCGCGACCACCTTTGTGTTCGGCGGGTTCATGCGCGAGCAGGTCTGCAACTACATGTGCCCGTGGCCGCGCATTCAGGCGGCGATGATGGACGAAAGCACGCTGACTGTCGCCTATCGCCACTGGCGGGGAGAGCCGCGGGGCAAACACCGCAAGGCCGAAGGGGCGGACAAGCTTGGCGACTGCATCGACTGTATGGCCTGCGTGAATGTTTGCCCGGCGGGCATCGACATCCGCGACGGGCAGCAGATGGAGTGTATCACCTGCGCGCTGTGCATTGACGCCTGCGACGAGGTGATGGCGCGGATCGGCAAGCCGCGTGGCCTGATCGATTATCTCGCACTGTCGGACGAGGCGGCAGAGACCCAAGGGGCGCAGCCGCGCCCGATCTGGCAGCACGTGCTGCGCCCGCGCACGGTCCTTTATACCGCGATGTGGGCGCTGATCGGGGTGGCGCTGGTCTATGCGCTGTTTATCCGGTCGGACATCGACATGACGGTGGAGCCGGTGCGGAACCCGCAATTCGTGACCCTGTCGGACGGGTCGGTGCGCAACACCTACACGCTGCGCATCCGCAACCTGACGGCGGAGGACCGGGAGTTTCGCGTCATGCTGACCTCGGACGAGATCCTGCGCATCGATGTGGAGGCAGAGGGCCGGGTGCCCAACCATGTGGCCGTGCCCGCCAACGAGACATTGCAGGCGCGTGTGTATGTCATCGCCCGCCCGCAGGATGCCGCCGCCGCGCAAGCCACGACCGACCTGCGGTTGTGGGTCGAGGATGTGGAAACGGACGACCGGGCCGGTGTGGCCACCATTTTCAACGGAAAGGGCTGAGAGATGATCCGGGAGCTTAACGGCTGGCATGTGCTGGCGATTTTTGGCAGCGCGTTTGCGGTGATCATCGGGGTCAACCTGACGCTGGCCTTTCAGGCGGTCGCAACCTTTCCGGGATTGGAGACGCGCAATTCCTATGTGGTGAGCCAGGCGTTCGAGGCGGACCGCGCCGCGCAAGAGGCGCTGGGCTGGGACGTGCGGGCCGAGGTCGGGGGCGGTGCGCTGCTGCTGTCTATCGATGATGCAGTGGGGCCGGTGGTGCCGCATGTGACGGCGGCCACGCTGGGGCGCGCGACCCATGTGGGGGCCGATATCACGCCGGTCTTCCGCCATGATGGCCTGCGGTTCGTGGCCGATATTCCAGAACTGGCGCCCGGCAACTGGAACCTGCGGCTTGAGGCCGTGGCGCCGGATGGCACGCGGTTTCGTCAGCGCATCGTGTTGCGGGTGCCGGCATGACCATGGCCGCCTGTCCGGGCTGCATTGCGGGTGCGCCCATGGCCGAGAATCGCGCGCCTGCGGGCATGCCTACGCATATGCTTGTGCTGCCGACGATCCATTGTTCGGCCTGTATTCAGGCGGTGGAACAGGCGCTGGGCGCGCGTGACGACATCGTCGCGGCACGTGTGAACCTGAGTGCCAGACGGGTCGCCATCACTGCGACACCGGGGGCCGATCCCACACCGTGGATCTCGGCCCTTGCAAACATCGGATTCGAGGCGCATGAGGCCCGGCCCGGTGAGGTCCAGACAGAGGACGATGGGCTAATCCTGCGCCTTGGGGTGGCGGGGTTTGCGATGATGAACGTGATGTTGTTGTCCGTTGCGGTGTGGTCGGGGGCCAGCGACAGCACGCGGGATTTCATGCACTGGATCGCCGCCACCATTGCGATGCCTGCTGCGATTTATTGTGCCGACCCGTTTTTCCGCTCGGCCTGGCGGGCGCTACGGGTGGGGCGGCTGAACATGGATGTGCCGATCTCGCTGGCGATTGTGCTGGCCTGTGGTCTGTCGCTCTATGAGACGATGACGGGGGGGGCGCATGCCTATTTCGATGCGGCGCTGTCGCTGACGTTTTTCCTGCTGGGGGGGCGGGTGCTTGAGACTCGGATGCGGCGGGCGGCGCGCTCGGCAGCGGCGGATCTGGCCGCGCTGGAGCCGCACCGTGTGACGCGGGTCACGGGTCAGGGCCACCAAAGTGCGTCGGTCGAAGAGGTCCGCGTGGGTGACGTGTTGTGGTTGGCGGCGGGCAGCCGGGTGCCGGTCGATGGTGTGCTACAGGCGGCAACTGCGCAGGTGGATCGCAGTGCGCTGACCGGCGAAAGCGATCCGGTGGCCGTGGGGCAGCGGGCTGTGCTGACGGCGGGGGAGGTTGTGTTGACTGGCCCGGTCACCATGCAGGCGCGGGTGGATGCCAAGGGGTCCACGCTGCGCCGTTTGGTGGAATTGGCGGCGTCGGCGGAGGGTGCGCGCAGCCGCTACACCAGCCTCGCCACCCGTGCGGCCGGGGTCTATGCGCCGCTGGTCCACGGGCTTTCGCTGGCGGCGTTTCTGGGCTGGTGGTGGGGGTCGGGGGATGCCTATCACGCGCTGACCATTGCGATTGCGACGCTGATCATCACGTGCCCCTGCGCGCTGGGTCTTGCGGTGCCTGCGGTGGCGACGGTGGCCACGGGGCGGCTTTTCCGGGCGGGCGTTCTGGTGAAATCCGAGACCGCGCTGGAGCGGTTGGCAGAGGTCGACACGGTGGTTTTCGACAAGACCGGCACGCTGAGTGACAGCGCGTTGGTGCCGCCGGTGGACCTGTCCGATGAGGCGCGCGCGGTGCTGAAGGGGTTGGCCGAGGCATCCCGTCACCCGCTCAGCCGTAGCGTGTTGGGGCCGCTGTCGGATGTGCGCGCCGCCGCCATCGAGGACGTGGACGAGACACGAGGGCGCGGCCTGCGCGGCGTGTGGCGGGGTCAGCCCGTGGGGCTGGGTGCCGCCGATTGGCTGACCGGAGACGGGCAAGGCACCGTGCTGCAGGTTGGGGACTGCATCTATCCGCTGGCGCGGCGCGAGCAGGCGGTGACGGATGCCGCACAGGCGCTGGACGCGCTGCGGGCGATGGGGTTGGACGTGCATATCCTGACGGGTGACACAGCGCGCAACGCGCAACGTGTCGCCGCGACGCTTGAGGTGAGGCAGGTGCATGCCGGTGTCGGGCCAGAGGACAAACAGGCGCTGATCCAGTCGCTACAGGCGGGTGGCGCCAAGGTTCTGATGATCGGCGACGGGTTGAACGACACGCTGGCTTTGACCGAGGCGTGGGCGTCCATCGCGCCGGGCACCGCGCTGGAGGCGAGCCAGAACGCGGCGGATGTGGTCCTGTTGGGTCAAAAGATGCTGGGCGTGCCGCTGGTCCTGCGCATCGCGCGCAGTGCGCGGCGGCGCATTCTGGAGAACTTTGCGCTGGCGGCGGGGTACAATGCCGTGGCCATTCCGTTATCTCTTATGGGTTTTGCGTCACCACTGATGGCAGCCCTTGCGATGTCCTCAAGCTCGCTGACGGTCACATTGAACGCGCTGAGAACGAGGTGAAACGATGAATATCCTGATCATTCTGGTGCCGTGTTCGCTGTGCCTGGGGCTGGGCGCGCTGGCCGCGTTTGTCTGGACCCTGCGCCACGACCAATACGACGATCCTGCGGGTGATGCCGAACGCATCCTGCTCGAAGACCGCCCGCCGCGCAGCCAGAGCGCCACAGGGTCTGCGCGCGGGGATATCGGTTTGACGCCTCGGGGCGCAGGTTCCAAGATGGCGCACATCCCCGGATCAAAGGAAACGGCCCCATGCAGATCGAACGACTGGACCATGTGAACCTGCGCACGTCGCAACTGGACCACATGACGGCGTGGTACGTGGATGTACTGGGACTGCGGAACGGACACCGGCCTGACTTCGATGTGCCGGGTGTGTGGCTATATGCCGGAGACACGGTGGTGGTGCATCTGGTTGGGGTTGAGGGTGATCCCGGCGCGGGGTCTGAAACCGCGCTCAAGATGGAGCACTTTGCCCTGACGGCGCGCGGTGCGGCGACGTTTGAACAGCGTCTGACGGATCGTGGCGAGACATTCCGCAAGTCGCCGATCGGGGACACGGGCATGATTGCGTTCAACATCTGGGATCCGGATGGCAACCATATCCATGTCGACTTTGCCGCGGAGGAATGACGCGGCAACCGCGCAAAAGGCGTGTCGGTCATTCTTGACCCTGTGCCACGGCTGGCTTATGGAACGCGCACTGCGCGGGCGTTGTGTAGTGGTAAGACCTTAGCCTTCCAAGCTAATGACGCGGGTTCGATTCCCGCCGCCCGCTCCAAAATCCCGTTTCTTTGATCGACCTGCGCGGCCCTGTCCACTTGACCTGACAGCGGCGTTGCGTCCAAGTGCAATCCACGCGCATCGCACGGAGACCGCATGACTGATCAGACGACCGCCCCGCCGCCACCGAATGCCGGTGACAAGGAGCGTGAGAAATCCAAGCGGATCGGAGCCTTGCGCGCGCTGTTCCCGTTTTTGCTGCCCTATTGGAAGCTGATGGCTGCGGCCCTGGCCGCCCTGATTGCGACGGCGATCATATCGCTGACCCTGCCGCTGGCGGTGCGCCGTGTTGTGGACAATTTCGACACGGCAGAGGCGGCGGTTCTGGACCTCTATTTTCTCGCGGCCATTGGCATCGCGGGCCTGCTGGCGATTGGCACCGGCCTGCGCTACGCGCTGGTGACGCGGTTGGGCGAACGTGTGGTCGCGGACATCCGCAAGGCGGTGTTCAACCGCGTGATCGGCATGTCGCCCAGTTTCTACGAAAACATCATGACTGGTGAAGTGCTAAGCCGGATTACCACCGACACGACGCTGATCCTGAGTGTGGTGGGCTCGTCCATTTCCATCGCCTTGCGCAATGTGCTGATCTTTTTCGGTGGTCTGGTGCTGATGTTGCTGACTTCGGCCAAGTTGACGGGGCTGGTGTTGCTGATTGTGCCGGCGGTTGTGGTGCCGATCCTTGTACTGGGGCGGCGTTTGCGGGTGCTGAGCCGGGAAAATCAGGACTGGATTGCGGCCTCGTCCGGGCGTGCGTCGGAGCAGTTGAGCGCGGTGCAGACGGTGCAGGCCTTTACCCATGAGGCGGCCAGCCGGGCGATGTTCTCGGACGTGACCGAGGCCAGCTATGGGTCGGCCAAGCGCCGCATCACCACGCGGGCGGCGATGACTGTGATTGTCATTTTCCTCGTGTTTGCGGGCATCGTGGGTGTGTTGTGGATTGGGGCCAATGACGTGCGGTCGAACCTGATGACCATGGGCGCGCTGATCCAGTTTGTGATCTATGCGGTCATGGTGGCGGGCGCGGTTGCAGCCCTGTCCGAGATCATCGGTGAATTGCAGCGGGCAGCAGGTGCGACCGAACGGCTGGTTGAACTGTTGCAGACGGATGATGCGGTGCGGGATCAGGCGGCCCCGTTGGCGCTGCCGTCGCCGGTGCGGGGGCATATCGCGTTCGAAGACGTCCGCTTTGCCTATCCGGCGCGTCCGGGGATCAATGCGCTGGACGGTGTGACGCTGGACATTCAGCCCGGTGAAACGGTGGCCTTTGTCGGGCCGTCCGGTGCGGGCAAGACGACGATCATCCAGATGCTCTTGCGGTTCTATGATCCTCAGGCGGGGCGTATCTGTCTGGACGGTGTGGACGTGGCGCAGATGGCGCGCGAGGCGTTCCGTCAGCACATCGCACTGGTGCCGCAGGATCCGATGATCTTTGCTGCGTCGGCGGCGGAAAACATTGCCTTCGGCCGTCCCGGTGCCACGCAGGCCCAGATCGAAGCGGCGGCACGTGCGGCTGCGGCTCATGACTTTATCGTGGGGCTGCCGCAGGGTTATGACAGCCCGCTGGGAGAGCGCGGCGTGATGCTGTCGGGTGGTCAAAAGCAGCGCATCGCCATTGCGCGCGCGATCCTGCGGGATTCGCCGGTGTTGCTGTTGGATGAGGCGACCAGCGCATTGGATGCCGAAAGCGAGCGGGCCGTGCAGGAGGCCGTGGATGCCTTGGCACAGGGGCGCACGACATTGATCGTGGCGCACCGTTTGGCCACGGTGAAGAAAGCCGACCGGATCATCGTTTTGGACCAGGGCCGGGTCGTTGCCCATGGGTCACACGATGAATTGGTAGCCGAAGACGGGCTTTATGCCCGTTTGGCACGCTTGCAGTTCACAGATGGCATCGCAGCCGAATAATTCCCCTTAACCCACATGTTCGATCCGTGATCCACGGACGAGGCAACATGTATGAAAAAGGGGTTGGCTATGGGTTTGTGGAGTTTTGTCAAAGGCAAGGGCAAGAAGCTGTTTGGTGGCGCGGATGACGCGGAGCTGAACGGCGGTGCGCTGAAGGACGAAATCAAGGAATTGGGTCTGGATGACAGCGGCCTGGACATCGTGGTCGAAGGCGACACGGTCAAGGTCACAGGTGAGGCTGTCAGCCAGGAGATGAAGGAAAAGGTGATCCTTGCCGTGGGCAACGTCGAAGGCGTGGCCGCGGTCGAGGACGCCGTGCCAAGTGCAACGGACCCGGTATTTCACACCGTGGTGCCCGGTGACACGTTGTGGGGGATTTCGGCGTCGACGCTTGGCAACGGTGCGCGCTACGAAGAGATTTTCGAAGCGAACAAGCCGATGCTGTCTCACCCGGACAAAATCTATCCCGGTCAGGTGCTGCGTATTCCGCAGGACTGACCCAATACGCCAGAAAATGGCGGTGTGGGGCGGTGGGCCAAATTGGCCTGCCGCCTTTTTTGTGACCTTAGGTCACGGCATCTGACGCGGCGTCGGGCGGCGCGGGCGCGCCTTGGAATCCTTGAACATTGCGTCAATCCACCGCATCTTGTCCCGCAAGGAAGAGACATGACGCCAGACACTCAAGGCGCATCAGGGAGGATCACTATGACGTTTGCAGGAATCGCGGACCGCGACGCAATTCAGAACGAAATGCCGTGGGAAGAACGCGACGTTGCCAAGACCGTTTTCGGTATGCTGAGCGACACGGCGGCGAAGTATCCGACGCACAATGCGATCAGTTACCAGATCTTTTCGGACCCCAAGTCGAAGGCGGAAACGCTGACATGGACGCAGTTGCGCGACCGCACGGCGCAAACGGCCAACCTGTTCCGCAGCATGGGGATCGGACCGACGGACGTTGTGGCCTTTATCCTGCCCAATGCGACCGAGACGGTTCTGACCCTGCTGGGGGGTGAGGTTGCGGGCATTGTGAACCCGATCAACCCGCTGCTGGACGCCGAACAGATCGGTGCGATCCTGCGCGAGACAAATGCCAAGGTTGTCGTGACCCTGCGCGCCTTTCCCAAGACAGACGTCGCCGAAAAGACCGCCAAGGCGGTTAGCCTCGCACCCAATGTCAAAACCGTGCTCGAGGTCGATCTGCTGACCCATGTGTCGGGGCTGAAATCGTTCATCATCCCGCTGATCCGCCCCAAGATGGAGAAAGCGCCTGGCGTCACCTACAAGGACTTTAGCGCCGAGGTTGCCAAGCAGCCCACCACGCTGACCTTTGAGGACGTGCAGGAAGACCGGGTGGCCGCCTATTTCCATACCGGTGGCACCACGGGCATGCCCAAGGTCGCGCAGCACAAGTATTCGGGCATCGTTTACAACGGCTGGGTCGGGGCGACGGTGCTATTGAGTGCCGAGGACAACATTCTGGCCCCTCTGCCGCTGTTCCACGTGATGGCGGCGCAAGTGCTGTTGATGGGTGCGGTTGCATCGGGCGCGCACTGTATTTTCCCGACACCGCAGGGCTATCGGGGCGAGGGTGTGTTCGACAACATCTGGAAGCTGACCGAACGCTGGAAGATCACCTTTATCGCCTCTGTGCCCACGGCGATTGCCGCGATGATGCAGCGGCCCATTGATGCTGACATTGGCACGGTCAAGTCGACGTTCTCGGGTTCTGCGCCGCTGCCTCAAGAGCTGTTCAAGCGGTATGAGACAGCCGCCGGTGTCGACATTGTCGAAGGCTACGGCATGACCGAGGCGACGTGCCTTGTGTCGGGCAACCCCATCGACGGCGAAAAGAAGATCGGGTCGGTGGGCATTCCGTTCCCCTACACGGACGTGAAGATCTACAAAGGCACGCCCGAGGGTCCCATCGAGGCGGATCTGGAAGAGGTTGGCGAGATCTGTGTCAGCAATCCGGGTGTCTGGCCGGGCAACACCTACACCGAGGCCGACAAGAACAAGGACCTCTATTACAACGACAAATACCTGCGCACAGGCGATCTGGGCCGGGTGGATGCGGATGGGTATCTGTGGATCACGGGCCGCGCCAAGGACCTCATCATTCGGGGTGGCCACAACATCGACCCTGCCGAGATCGAAGAGGCGTTGCTGGGCCACGAGGCTGTGGCCTTTGCTGGCGCCATTGGGCAACCGGATCAGCATTCGGGCGAGGTGCCTTGCGCCTATGTGGAACTGGTCGATGGGGCATCTGTGACGCCGGACGAGCTGATGGCCTATGCCAAGCAGCACGTGCACGAGCGCGCCGCGCAGCCCAAGCATGTGACCATCATGGATGAACTGCCCAAGACGGCGGTGGGCAAGGTGTTCAAGCCTGACCTGCGCAAAGAGGCGATCACGCGCATCTACAACGCAACGCTGGCCCAAGCCGGTTTGAACGCCAAGGTTGTTGCGGTGATTGACGACAAGAAGCGTGGGCTCGTGGCTCAGGTCGAAGCCAATGGCGACGGCGACACGGCGATCCAGACGGTGTTGGGCGATTTCGTTCGCCCGTGGGAACCTGCGACGGCGGCAATTGCCGCTGAGTGATCCGCGTCCGCATCCGTGCGGAACCTGTGAGACGATAGAAAGGGTGCGCTTTGGGCGCGCCCTTTTGCGTATGGGCGGGGAACGCCTGTTCTGACGCAGATGTGAGCGGATGTGCGCAGTTGAGGTGGTAGACTGCGCCTCAACAGTTCCATCGGAGGCCCTATGCCAAAATCCAAGAAACGGGCCAAGGCCGCCCCTGCGTCCAAAGCCACTGCTGCGCAAACAGGTTTGTCACGGCGTTCCGTTCTGGGCGGCGGTGCGATCGGGTCGGCGCTGGTGTTGGGTGGCGGGTTCTGGGGGATCAGTTCGTTCCGAACCTATGCCGCTGAACATGATCTCAGCCGGGTGGGCGACGGGACGCTGGCGGTGGTCCAGATCCACGATCCGCAATGTCCGACCTGCACCGCGTTGCAAAAGCAGACGCGCCGCGCGTTGCGGGCCTTTGACGGCTGCGGGCTGACCTATCTGGTGGCGGATATCAAGACGCCCGAAGGTGCGGCCTTTGCCCGGCGATTCAATGCGCCGCATGTCACGCTGTTGCTGTTTGATGGGCAAGGTGGGTTGCACCGGCGGGTACAGGGCCTGCAACAGGCCGCCGCATTGGAAGAGGTATTCTCGGCCCACAAAGCCGCGTTGACCTGACGCGGGATCAAGTTAGGAAGGATGCCGCGCGCATGGTGTCCGGCACCGGTGCACCCAGCAGTGTGAGGATTGTGGGCGCCAGTTGGCGCTGGTCGATGATCGTGCTGGGGTCCGGCCCGCGGGCATCCCCGAAATAGTAGAGTGCGGTATCCTGTTGCAGCGCGCCGCGCCCGCCGTGGTGGCCGCGGTCGTCCTGTCCATGATCGGCGGTCACAATGACATCGTAGCCCATGTCGCGCCAGCGCGGGATGAAAGGGGCGAGCATTTCATCCATGACGAAACAGGCGGCATCCATGTCCTGACAGTCGTGAAAGAAGCGGTGGCCCATGCTGTCGAGGGTGCAGGTGTGCAGCAGCCCGTAGGTGAGATCGAAGCGACCGCAGAGATTGGTGAGCGTGCCGAAGAGGTCAACATCCGACGGTGTCATCTGGTTGGCGTGGCCGTAACCCGTCATTGTGTGGAAGCGTCCGTGGTTGATCGAGGCGCTGTCCGGTTCGTCATATTCGATGTCGCGGACCACGTCGAAGGGCGCGCGGTTGAAAAACTCCGACCAGAAGGAGTGTGCGACCGCGCCCGTTGTGCCGCCGCCCTTGCGGATCTGGGCAAAGACGTCCGGGTGTGAGAGGCGAAAGACGTTGCCGTTGCCGGTGCAGCCATGCTCTGCGGGTGCGACGCCGGTGTGGATGGATGCATAGCAGGAGGCCGAGATCGAGGGGATCACGCTGCGGTGGGTCCAGGTCTGGGCATCGCCGCTGTCGACCCACCCTTCGAGGTTGCCGAAGAGGCGGCGGAAATTGCGCAGCGGCACGCCGTCGAGGATGATCAGGAGAAGTTTCGTGGTCATGGCATTTGGGTCCCGGTTTCTGGGCCAAGCCTAGCGGTGTTCCGGAACGGGGTCACCTGTGCAGATGTGCAAATGGGGGTGCGGGGACGGCGGGGTGACGCTCTTTGGCTGCGCCAAATTCGCCCCACCCGCCGTCCCGCAGGCGCTTAGTTGCCGGCACTTTCCATCTTGCGGTTGGCGATCACATCCTCGAGCCAGCCGAGTTTCATTTCCGGCACCGAGCTGAGCAGCAGGTCGGTATAGTCGTCGAATGGCGGTGTGAGCACTTCGGACTTGGTGCCGTAGCGTTGCACGCGGCCCTGGTACATCACGGCGATGCTGTCGGCGATGGCCCGCACTGTGGCGAGGTCATGGGTGATGAAGAGATAGGCCACGTCCTCGACCTTTTGCAGGTTGAGGAGCAGTTTGAGGATGCCGTCGGCCACCAGCGGGTCGAGAGCGGAAGTGACCTCGTCGCAGATGATCAGCTTGGGCTTGGCCGCCAGCGCGCGGGCGATGCAGACCCGCTGTTTCTGGCCGCCGGACAGTTCGGCAGGGTAGCGATCCTGAAAGCCGCTGCCCAGTTCGATTTCGTCCAGCAGTTCCTGGATGCGTTTCTGTTTTTCCGCGCCCTTGAGGCCGAAGTAGAATTCCAGTGGCCGCCCGATGATCGTGCCCACGGTCTGGCGCGGGTTCATCGCCGTGTCGGCCATCTGGTAGATCATCTGGAGCTCGCGCAGGTCTTCGAGGTTGCGGGAGGGTTGATCCGGCGTCAGGGTGCGGCCTGCAAAGGTGATGGTCCCGTCGCGGGGGGGCAGGAGGCCGGTGATCACGCGGGCCAGGGTCGATTTGCCCGAGCCGCTTTCGCCCACCACGGCGAGGGTCTGGCCCGGGCTGAGATCAACGCTGACATTGTGCAGGACGTCGAAACTTGTGCCCTTGTAGCGGGCGGTGATGTTTTCGACGCGCAGCACCGGTTCGGTTGGTTGTTTTTCCTCGTGGGTGATGGAGCGGACCGAGACGAGGGCTTGGGTGTACTCTTCCTTGGGCGCGTTGATGATCTGGTTGGTGGTGCCGTATTCGACCATCTCGCCCATGCGCAGGACCATGATGTGATCGCTGACCTGTGCCACCACGGCGAGGTCGTGGGTGATGTAAAGTGCCGCCACGCCGGTGTCGCGTATGGCGTCCTTGATCGCCTTCAGGACGTCGATCTGGGTGGTCACGTCCAGCGCAGTTGTAGGTTCGTCGAAGACCACGAGGTCAGGTTCAGGGCAGAGCGCGAGCGCCGTCATGCAGCGTTGCAGCTGGCCGCCCGAGACCTGGTGGGGGTAACGGTTGCCGATATTGTCCGGGTCGGGCAGGCCCAGCTTGGCAAAGAGGTCCCGCGCGCGCTGTTCGGCGTCTGATTTGGAGAATTTGCCCTGAAGCACGGCGGCTTCGATCACTTGTTCCATGATCCGCTTGGCCGGGTTGAAAGAGGCGGCGGCGGATTGGGAGACGTAAGTGACTTCGGCCCCGCGCAGCTTGCGGATGTCGCCCGCCTTGGCTTGCAGGATGTCGCGTCCGTTGACGTGGACGGTGCCACCTGTCAGTTCGACGCCGCCTCGTCCGTAGGCCATTGAGGCCAGACCGATGGTGGATTTGCCCGCACCGGATTCGCCGATGAGGCCCAGCACCTTGCCGGCTTCGACGTCGAAGTCGACGCCGTGCACGATTTCGATGTCATGGGGTTTTTCACCGGGCGGGTAGACTGTTGCGCCGATTTTCAGGCCGCGGACTTGGAGAAGAGGTGTGGTCATTGTGGCAATCCCCCGGTGGCGCTGCCCCCGGACCCCCGGAGTTTATTTGGCAAGATGAAAGAGCGCCGGATCATCCGCGGCCTCCTTTCAGCGAGGTGGTACGGTTGAGGATCCAGTCGGCGATCAGGTTCACGCTGATGGCCAGCGTGGCGATGGCGACAGCTGGGTAGAGGGCCGCGCCGATGCCGAAATTGATGCCTTCCTTGTTCTCTTTCACGATGCCGCCCCAATCGGCCAGCGGTGGTTGGACACCGATGCCGAGGAAGGACAGGGTCGAGATGAAGAGCACCATGAAGATGAAGCGCAGGCCCATTTCGGCGACCAGCGGTGAGAGCGCGTTGGGCAGGATTTCGCGGAAGATGATCCAGGCGAGTTTTTCGCCGCGCAGGCGGGCCGCTTCGACATAGTCCATGACGGAGATGTCGACGGCGACGGCGCGGGCGAGGCGGTAGACGCGGGTGCTGTCCAGGAGGCCCATGATGACGATGAGGGTCAGTACCGTGGCCTCGATCGAGCTGAGGATCACGAGGGCCAGGATCAGTGAGGGGATCGACATGAAGAGGTCGACGAGGCGGCTCATCACCTGGTCGATCCAGCCGCCTGAGACGGCGGCGATGAAGCCAAGGACCGCGCCTGTGGTGAAGCTGAGGATCGTGGCGGCGGTGGCGATGAAGATGGTGGTCTGCCCGCCGTAGATCATCCGAGTGAGCAGGTCGCGCCCGATCTGGTCGGTGCCGAGCCAGTGTTGCGCCGAGCTTGGCTCCCACACGTCGCCCACGGCCTCGGCCATGCCGTAGGGGGCGATCAGCCCCGCGAAGATGGCGGCGAGGAAATAGGTGCCGGTGATGATCAGGCCGATGGCGGCGGAGAGGGGGATGTTTTTTAGCATTTGATGTGCGCCCAGATTTGCGAATGGGTGCCGGACCGCGCCTTTGCTGCGCAAAGACTCTCATCCGCACGAAATGAGTTTTGTTCCACAAAACTCATTTTGGGTGCCTCAGTCTCGGGTTGGCGAGGATCGACACCACGTCCGCCACGATATTGAGGATGATGTAGACAGCGGCGAAGATCACGCCGCAGGCGAGCACCACGGGCACATCTCGTTTGACCACGGCATCCACGAGGTATTGGCCCATGCCTGGGTAGGCGAACACCACCTCGACCACCACGACGCCCACGACGAGGTAGGCGAGGTTGATCATCACCACGTTCACGATGGGGGCGATGGCGTTGGGGAATGCGTGTTTGCGGATCACGGTGAAGGTCGTGAGGCCCTTGAGCTCGGCGGTTTCGATATAGGCCGATTGCATCACGTTGAGGATGGCCGCACGCGTCATGCGCATCATGTGGGCCAGCACCACCAGCGTCAGCACGGCAACGGGCAGCGAGATGGCGTGCAGTTGATCCAGCAGCGGCATGCCCGGCGAGACGGAGGCAAAGGACGGGGCCCAGAACAGTTTCACCGCGAAGAAGAACACCAGGATATAGGCGATCATGAATTCGGGCAGCGAGATCGAGGCCAGCGTGATGCCGGAGATCAGCTTGTCCGGCCAGCGGTTCTGGTAGCGCACCGCGATCAGGCCCAGCAGGATGGCCAGCGGGACCGAGATGATGGCAGCCCAGAAGGCGAGGAACAGGGTCGAGGACATGCGCCGCGCGACCTGTTCGCCGATGGGCAGCTTGTTGGTCAGGGCGGTGCCCATGTCGCCGGTGACGATCCCGCCCAGCCACTCGAAATAGCGGGTCAGGGCAGAGCGGTTCAGGCCCATTTCCTCGCGCAGGTTGGCGAGGCTTTCGGGGGTGGCGGATTGGCCAAGGATGGCCTGCGCGGCGTCGCCGGGCAAAATTTCGGTCAGACCGAAGATCAGCGCGGAGGCGGCGAGCAGCAGAAGAACCCCAAGGGCGAGGCGTTCTGCGACAAGTTTCAAAATCGGGTGCATATGTGCGGGTCCTGATGGCACCGGGCCAACCGCAAGCGCGGTGGGGTGCGGACGCGAAAGGGATCAAACGAAAACCGCGCCCGAAGATGTTCGGGCGCGGTGTGGTCGTTTTAGGCTTTCCAGGTCTTTTTGAAGGCGTACCAGTTCATCTGGGGGCCGTTCGGATCACTGGACCAGCCCTGTACCTTGGTCGAGACCGCATCGACGAAGTCATTGAACATCGGGACGATCAGGCCGCCTTCTTCGTTCAGCATGCGACCCATCTTGGAGTAGATTTTCTTGCGCTTGCCTTCGTCCAGTTCGGCGCGGGCTGCGAGCAGCATCTCGTCGAACTCGGGACGTTTCCAGCGCGTGTCGTTCCAGTCGGCAGTGGACAGATAGGCCGTGGTGTACATCTGGTCCTGCACCGGGCGACCGCCCCAGTAGGAGCAGCAGAAGGGTTGCACGTTCCACACTTCGGACCAGTATCCATCGTTCGGCTCACGCTTGATTTCCAGCGGGATGCCGGCGGCTTGGGCCGACTGCTGGAACAGGGCGGCGGCATCGACCGCACCGGGGAAGGCACCGTCAGCGGTGCGCAGGATGATAGGCGAGCCATCGTGGCCTGACTTCTTGTAGTGCTCGGCCGCTTTTTCCAGGTCGAACGCGCGCTGCGGGATGGTTTCGTCAAAGAGCGGGTACGCCGCGTTGATAGGAATATCGTTCCCGACAGAGCCGTAGCCTTGCAGGATCTTGTCGACCATTTCCTGACGGTTGAGCGCGTATTTCAGCGCCAGACGCAGTTCCTGGTTGTCGAAAGGTGCGGTGTCGATATGCGCGATGAACACATAGTGGCCGCGACCTGCTGTCGACAGCACGTCGATGGTGGGCGCGCGGTCCAGCAGTTTGGCGATCTTGGGCTCGACCCGGTTGATCGTGTCGACCTGACCCGATTGCAGGGCTGCCGTCCGGGCGGTGGCGTCGTTCAGAACGATGACTTCGACCGTGTCGTAGTGGGCAATGGTCGACTGATCGCCACCCCAGTAGTCGTCGCGGCGCTTGGCCACCATGCGCACGCCGGGCTCGTCGCTTTCGAGGACGTAGGCGCCGGTGCCGATGGCTGCCGTCGGGTCGTCAAAGCCACCGCCGGGTTGGATCATCAGGTGGTAGTCGGCCATCAGATAGGGCAGGTCAGCGTTGCCGACACCCAGCGTAACCTCGAACACGTCACCGTCGGTGCGCATGCTTTCGATGCCCTGAACGATGCCCAGAGCGCCGGATTTGGAATCTTCGTTGGAGTGGCGCTCCATGGTCTTCATCACGTCTTCGGATGTGACGGCCTGACCGTTGGAGAATGTGATGCCCTGGCGGATCTTGAAGCGCCATGTCTTGGCGTCGGCGGAGCCTTCCCAGCTTTCTGCGACGAGACCAGAGAGAGAGCCGTCGGCTTCGACCTCAACGAGGCCTTCGCCCCAAAGCTGGCCACCGGCGATCGGCACATCGGATGCCCATGTGGCGGGGTCTTGGCTGTTGGTGGATTCGCCCCCCTGCACACCCATTTTGAAAGTGCCGCCCGCAACAGGCGTCGCGGCCTGCGCCGTCCCGGCCAGCATCGACGTGGCGACAGCGGCGGTGACACCCAAGGCGGCGGCCTTGGTCATAAATTCACGACGTGACATCGTGCCTGCCGCAACGCGTGCGGACAGGGTTTCGAGTTCTTTCGACATTGTGGTCTCCCGGTTGGCGTCCCGCGTCTTTGCGCGGATTATGAGTGGTGATGCCCGAAGGTTAAGCATTTGCCGCCTGCTCGCAAGGGCTAATCCCCCCGTTGTGGCCGGGGCTGTCGCGGTATCACCTAGATTTCATTGCGTGGAATGGCGTCGGTGATCTCTCGGAGATGGATGCGTTTGTCGTTCTCGAAGGCTTCGAGACTTGCGCGCAGATGGAAATGGGTGGCGTCGGACCACATCTCGCTGTGGGTCTCGGTGCGCAGACGGACCCCGTCGCGCTCCAGCTCGTCGGTCCAGTGACAGGTGCCACGGGCCGACAGCGGGTCGTCGGGGTGGATGGACCAGCGTTCGCGGGCCACTGATCCCGAAATCAGACCATGGTCCAGATCGCGGACCTTGCCGAAGTCGTCTTCGATCACCAGCGTCACCATCCCGGTGGTCATATCCGTTTCTTCGCGGCGGGTGTGGGCCTCGGGGCGCAGGGTTTCCGTCTGCCATGGCGGGGCCGCATCGGGCGGTGGAAAGGTTGGCCGTGGCTGGTCGCCCGTGGGATGCGGGATCGACAGTGAACCGGCATTGATTTGCAGAGTTGCGGCCTGTGGGGCGGGCCAGACAAGTGGCCAGTAGGCCGTGCTGATCGCGATCGCGACGCGGTGACCGGCTGGTACGGTATACCCGATGTGGTCGAGTGCCAGTGCGATGTCCACGGGTGTATCCACGGGCATTGGCGCGGGGTTGGCCGACCCGTCGCGATGGCTGAGGTTCAGCACGCCATAGGTGATGCGCGTGCTGGCACCATCGGGATGGATGTGGTTCAGGCGGACCGCGATTTGTCCCTGCGGCTGCTCCGACGACAGGGTCAGTTGCACCTTGGGCGCGCCAAGGATGCTCAGATCCTGATCCAGCACCTCGCTCGTCCAGCAGGCCGACATCGCATCATCTGTGCGCTGGTCGCCCGGCAGTTCCGGGCCCAGCCATATGGCGCAGTATTCACCGGCAGCGCGTCCCGTATCGGCGGGTGAGGCCACTGTCGTCGGGGTCCGCATCGGCGCGTCGGGTCCCAGTGTGCCGCCATCTTTCAGATGCATTGTGGTGCCTGACTGCTGCGCGTTCTGCGCCTGCCCGACCCAATGGCCCGCACGTTCGGTGTACCACCGCGCCGGGCGTACGCCGTCCATCACATAGGCGCGCAGGTCCGGGTCGTCTTCGACGCCAGTGTCCACGCCCTTGAGCCAGCGATCCCACCAACGCAACGCCTCTTGCAGAAAACCGATGCGCGGTTCGGGCACGGCAAAGTGCGGGTATTTGTGGACCCAAGGTCCGATGATACCCTTGGCACCCGGCAGCGCGTTGACCAATTGCGGCACGGCGTTCTTGTAGGCGTCACCCCAGCCGCCCACGGCCATCACTTTGGCCTTGATCGTGTCGTAGCTTTCGATCACCGAGCCATGTTGCCAATAGGCGTCGCGGGTCTGGTGGCGCAGCCATGTGCTTGGCAGGAATGGCTCGTTCTCCAACCGCTCCAGCCACATCTCGCGCCAGTCGGGGCGCAGGGCAGGGTCGGGCGCGCGGGACGAGTAGCTCCACATCGTGGCGCCCCAGCCGAGGTTTTCATTCAGCAGGCAGCCGCCCTTGTAGTGGATGTCGTCGGCAAAGCGGTCGACGGTCGAACACAGCGTAATGATCGCCTTGAGCGCATCGGGTGCCATGGCTGCGACCTGAAGGCTGTTGAACCCGCCCCAGCTGATCCCCATCATACCCACGTGGCCGTTGCACCACGGCTGAGCAGCGGCCCATTTGATCACCGATACGGCGTCGTCCAGTTCGGTCTGGGTGTATTCATCCGCCATCAACCCGTGGCTGTCGCCATTGCCGCGCATGTCCACGCGCAGGCAGGCATAGCCGCGCGCCGCGAAATAGGGATGGGTGAGCGCATCGCGGCCGCAGGTGCCGTCGCGTTTGCGATAGGGCAGGTGTTCGAGGATCACCGGCACCGGATCGTCCGTCGCATCCACGGGCCGCCACATGCGGGCGGACAGACGGGTGCCGTCGGGCATGATGATGCCCAGATCGGCCTCTTCTTCGATGTCGCGGAGGGTGTCTTGTGTCATGCCCGCAGCGTTGAACGCCCCACCGCCCCTGTCAAGCGGCGTAACGGGCGATGCTCAGTCCGCCTTGTGCGCGATCAGCAGGTCCATGACATTGGTGCCGGTTGGACCGGTTTTGATCAGAGCGCCCCGATTGGCCAGCCAAGGGTAGGCATCCGCACGTGCCAGCGCGTCATGGCCGCTGTCGGTCCAGGTGTCGCCGTCGATCAATGCACCGGCGGCGTCTGTTGGTCCGTCGGTGCCGTCCGTCCCCGCAACGAGGATGCGCAGACCGGATGTGCCCGCGATCTCGCGTGCAAGCCCGAGGGCCAGCGCCATGTTGCGGCCACCCATGCCGGGCGCTTCGGGCAACTGGACAACGGGTTCACCGCCCATGACGTGCAGGCCGGGCGCACCCGCCTTGAGTGCGGCGGCGATGCGTGGGGCCAATACGGTGACATCATCATAGAGGGTTTCGGCGTTGGTCTGCGTCGTAATGGGGCTGGCGGCGGCCACGGCATCGCGGGCAATGGCGTTGCTGGCGACAATGCGGGCGGCAAAGTCAAATGGCGCATCTGCCGGTGCATCACCGATCCCTGACCCGATGGTTGCCAACCTGTCCCCTTCGACATCCGACAGCGCCAGCGTGGTGACTGTTGCACCGCCAAAGCCCGCCAACAGCTTGCCGCCCTTGATCTGTGACCTTTGGGTGCGCAGCGTGTTCATCTCTCCGATAGGCGCGCCAGAGGCCAACAGCGCATTGGTGTCAGCCTTGAGTGTGTCGAGGGTCATGCCATCCGGCAGCACTTCGGCGAGGGCAGAGGCACCGCCGGACACAAGCATCAAGAGGTTGGACCCCGGCTGTGCGCTCGCCACGGCCTCTTGCAATGCGCGACCTGCCACCATCGAGGCATCATCCGGCACGGGGTGCGCGGCCTCGATCACATGCGCATGGGCGGGGGCATCCGCGCCGTGGTGGTACTTGGTCACAATCAGGCACGGGGCGTTTGGCCAGGTCTGTGCCGCCGGTTTTGCCATGGCCACGGCGGCCTTGCCGACGGCGATGATGCGGTCGGGCGCAGGCAACGGATCGCTGTTGAGGCTGCGCGCCACGGCCCTGTCACCACGCACGGCATCCACACCAGCCCACCAAAGTTTCAGCAGATCGACCGCTTCCGACATCGTCATGTTCCCCTGTCACACCACTCGGACTGAGTCCGATTCGCCACAATATGTACCGGTAATTGCAGGAAATTGTGATAGCTGGCGAAAAAGACTCTAGCCCTGGATTCGTGATTCGCGTATCACTGTGGTCACAAAGAGTGGTCAGCACGGCGAAACAAGGCCGGCGACAGCGTAATCAAAGGGACCGCGAAAACGCGGCCTGAGGCGAGAGTGGTGGTGTTATTATGAAGGCGATTGATTTCGTCGTCCGCGATGGTGCGGGCGCATTGCAGCGTGGAGTCGTGCCAGAGGATGGAAACACCTCGATCGGGCTGACCAGCGGACAGGAAATCTCATTGAATTTGCGCCAGATTGATCTGGCGGGCCAGCAGCGGATCGGAAACGATCTGGTCATTACGTTGGTCGATGGGCGCACAGTGACGCTCGAAAACTATTTCAACGACGTGGGCGAGACGAACCGGTTGTTCATTTCGGCAGACGGCTACCTGAACGAGGTGGCCTTTGTTGAAACGACGGATGGTGAGTTGTTTGCACAGTTCGGGCCGACCGAGCAGTGGGGCAAGTGGAGCCCGTCGGATGATCTGATCTATCTTGGCCGCACCGAGGTCGCGCAAATTGGCGCGCCGGTCGGTGGCGACGAAGAGGTGTCGATGTTGGGCGCTGCCCTGCTCGGGGGCGGCGGTCTGGCCGGTCTGGGCGCGGGTGCTGCGGCAGTCGGTGGTGCCGCGCTGGTCGCTGGTGGCGGCGGCGGTGGTGGAGGCGGTGGTAATCCGCCCGCTCCGCCCGCAGATCCCACCGTGGACGGCGTGGGTACGACAACTGACGTTGGCGGCGATGATACAACAACCCACACCGTAACGGTGACAGGCACGGGCGAGCCCGGCGACACCGTCGAAGTGGACGCAGGCGGCGAAACCGTCACCACAGTGATTGGCGATGACGGCACATGGGAAACCGTGTTCGAAGGCGACACCTTCCCGCCGGACGGCACAATTGTTCCTGTTGTGGTTGTCACGCATCCTGATGGCACCGAAACAACGCTGACTGGCCCTGAATTCGTGATCGACACCGTCGGTCCCGCCGTGTCCATCGACACAGGCGTCGAAAGCGTGGGCCACGTGGTCAACGAAGAAGAGCTTGCCGGTGGTGTTACGCTGACAGGCACGGGCGAGGCGGGTGCAACGCTGGAAATCACCATTGAAGGTGTGACGCAGACCACAATCGTCGAAGACGACGGCACATGGGCCGCCACCTGGGAGCCGGGAACGCTGCCCGAGGGTGAGTACGGCACCGGTGTGACAATCGTGGCCTCTGACAGCTTTGGCAACACAACCACCGTGACCGACCAGCTGGTTGTCGACACAATTGCCGAACTGACGATCAACACGGCGACTGTCGAGGGCGACGGTACAGTCAACGCAGCCGAGGCATCGGATGGCATTACGCTGACCGGCACGGCACAGGCCGGATCGAGCGTCGAAGTGACGTTCAACGGTGTGACGCAAACCGCGACAGTGGCCGCGGACGGCAGCTGGACCGTGGATTTCGCTGCGGGTGACATCCCGTCGGGCGAAACCGAGGTGACCGTTTCTGCGGTGGCCACGGATGCTGCGGGTAACACAACCACCGCGTCTGGTACGATCATGGTCGATACCGTGACCGAGGTGACCATCAACACGGCGGGCATCGAAGGCGACGGCGTGATCAACGCGGCTGAGGCTGCCGATGGTGTGACGCTGACAGGCACGGCGCAGGCCGGGGCCAGCGTTGACGTTACATTCAACGGTGTGACACGGACCACGACTGCAGATGCCGACGGCAACTGGAGCGCGGATTTCACCGCAGCCGAAATTCCAACCGGTGAAACAGACGTGACAATCACCGCTGTGGCAACCGATCTGGCAGGCAACACCGCCACGGCCACCGGCATCGTCATGGTCGACACAGTCACCGAAGTGACCATCGCCACCGGCGCGGTCGAAGGGGACGGCACGGTGAACGCAGCCGAGGCGGCGGACGGCATCACGCTGACCGGCACCGCTCAGGCGGGTGCAACTGTGGCCGTGACGTTCAACGGGATCACCCGTGACGCCACCGTTGACGCCAATGGCAACTGGAGCGCGACCTACACTGCCGCCGAAGTGCCGACAGGCGAAACGCAGGCCACTGTGACGGCTGTTTCCACCGATGCGGCTGGCAACAGCGCGACAGCCGCCGGCACAGTCAACATCGACACCGTCACAGACGTGACCGTGAACACGGCCAATGTCGAAGGCGACGGCGTGGTCAACGCCGCCGAAGCCGCTGATGGCATCAGCCTGACCGGCACGGCGCAGCCCGGCTCCAGCGTCGAGGTCACCTTTAACGGTGTCACACGCACAGCCACCGTGGACGCGTCCGGCAACTGGACTGCCGATTTCCTCGCCAGCGAGATCCCGTCGGGTGAAACGCAGGCATCGGTTACTGCAGTCGCCACAGATGCGGCGGGCAACACCGCGACAGCAACCGGCACGGTCGACGTGGACACATTGGTCAACGCGCTTGGCTTTACCTCAACGGCAGGTGGGGCGGATGCAACGCTCAACGCGACCGAGGCGGCATCGGGTCTGGTGGTCACAGGTGTGACTGAACCGGGGTCCACCGTCGTCGTGCAGCTTGGTAATGCGACCAGCACCGCGATTGTGGCCGCTGACGGCACATGGACCGCCAGCTTTGCCAGCGGTGCGATCCCGCAGGGGACATACACCACCGAATTGGTGGCTTCGGCCACGGATGCGGCGGGCAACACCCGTGAGACAACCCAATCGGTCAGCGTCGATACCGAAGCCAGCGTTCTGACCCTCGACGGTCCGGTCGAAGGCGACGACATCATCAACGGCGCCGAAGCCAGCGACGGCGTGGTCCTGTCCGGCACCGCCGATCCGGGTGCAACCGTCAGCGTCACGCTGGGCGGTGTCACCCATCAGGTGGTCGCCAATGGCAACGGCGTCTGGCAGGCGTTCTACACCGCCGCTGAAATCACGCCCGGCACCTATGACGCCGACATCACCGCAACCACAACGGATGCGGCTGGCAACGTGGCCACAGTGACTGACACGGTCCACGTGGACACACGGGTCGACAACCTGTCGGTCGCCGCTGACGTGATCGAAGGCGACAATGTCATCTCCGAAGCAGAGCGGGTCGACGGCGTTGTTCTGACCGGCACAACTGAACCCGGATCGAGCGTCACTGTGACACTCGGGACCGAAACGGTGCAGGCCATCGTGGATGCCAATGGCAACTGGCAAGCGCCCTTCGCGGCCAGCCAAGTGCCACAGGGTGAATATGTGACTGACGTGTCGGTGACAGCCACCGACGTGGCCGGGAACGTGGCAACTGTGACTGACACCGTGCGCGTCGACACGCTGGTCAACCAGCTCGACATTCAGGACACGGTGACCAGCGACGATGTGATCAGCGGCCCAGAGGCACGCGACGGCATCGCACTAGGTGGTCAGGTAGAGCCGGGTTCGACCGTCATGGTCGACTTCAACGGCACGGTCCTTGCGGCCACTGTAGACGCGGCAGGCAACTGGTCGCTGGACATCCCGCCATCGGCCATTCCGCCCGGCGAATACGATGCCGCGATCACCGTGATGGCAACAGACTCGGTGGGCAACACCGAAACACTGGCCGACACGCTGCGCATCGACACCGAAGCACCCGAAGGTCCCGTCATCGCCAGCTTTACCCGCGACGGCGACGGCATCCGGGGCATCTCGACCGATCAGAGCGAAGGCGACCTTGCCGTGGCGCAGGTCAATGGCGACGGTTCCGTCACCGAAGTGGCGGCGACACAAGTCGACATCGACGTGCTGAACGAGACGAACTTCCAGTTCCAGACAAACGTGCCGGATGGCTCGCATCTGGTTGTCACCTCCGAAGATGCGGCGGGCAACACCCGCGGCACCTACGTGGTGCTCGACGATGAAAGCGCGAATTCCAGCGTGGACCTGTCGAACCCGGCGCTCGGCAACTACCAGATCGAAGCGGTGGAACTGCAATTCGCCGAAGAGGCCAACCTGACCATCACCGAGGCGCAGCTTGTCGGGCTGTCGGACAGCACCAACACGCTGACCATCCACGGCGGCAGCGACGACACGGTGACCATCGCAGGTGCAAACCTGACCGGGACCACCAACGTCGATGGCCAGACCTACGATGTCTATTCGCTGGGCACCGAAGGCACGGTCATCCTGGACGACGACATCACGGTCAACACAGCCATCGGCTGATAACGAAACTTTCACTGGGCAAGCAACAACAAGAACAAATCGAGCATTTTCCAGCAAGACAAGAGGCGCGGACCGGGTTCCGCAACCGCGCCCACCTCCAAAAAACGATAAACCCGAAACGGGGCAGGACTATGGGGCAAGGTGGTATCAAGGTTGCGGCGATGTTCGCCGCTGTCTCGCTCACGGCGGGATGTTTGGGAGAAACGGGCGGCGTTCCGTTTGTGTCCAAGTTAAGTGGCGGAGCGGATGCGCAGGTGCAGCCCGCAGGGGCCAACGGCACGAAAGTGGCCGCACTGGCGCAGACGCCCACGGCCAATGACGAAACTCTGAATGCGGAGAGCGTGGTGATCACGGGCCTGTTGGCGCGTCGATCGGTGTTGCCTGCGGGCAGTGCTTATGACCGGGTCTCGACCGCTGTGCTGGCCGCGAACGCGCGTGCAGCAGAAACCGAATTGCGTGCCGCACGGCTGCGCGCCCAAGCGGCGTCAAAGAACTGGCTGCCCACGATTGGCCCGCGTATCTCGTTGAATTCGCTGGGGGACATCATCACCCAGATCGTCGTGGATCAGGTGATTTTCGACAATGGTCGCAAGAAAGGCGAACGCGCCTTTGCCAAGGCGGACGTCGAAGTGGCGGCTGTCACGTTGGCCGAAGACACCAATGACCGTGTGGCAACTGGCCTTGGCCTCTACCTCTCCGCCGCCGAAGCGCGCGAGGTTGGTGCTCTGCACCGCACGACCCTGCGCGAGATGGAGCATTTTGAATACATCATGTCCGAACGGGTGCGTGGCGGCGTGTCCGACATGTCCGACCTGCACGTGATCCGCCAGAAACTGTCCGAGATCCGCGCCTCCATCGCCGCGAGCGAAGAGACATCGGCCACAGCGATTGCAGAGCTGAACGCCATGGCGGCGCAGCCTTTGGATGACGTTCGTGGGCTTGAGACATTGGCGATCAGCGCCCAGGCGGCTCAACCGCTGACCGTAACGCGCGCCGACGCCGAAAAAGAGCGCAGCATCGCGCAGGCCCAGATCGACAGGGCCAGCCAGCTGCCTGGCATCAATGCGCAGGCCACTGTGGGCGAAAACAGTGGCGCAGGCCTGACAGTGGGCGGCGCAAACTTTGGCCTTGGCACCGCCGCGCGGCTGAAATCCATCGAGGCCGCCAAAGAGGCGGCGGGTCGTCAGGTGGCGCAGGCCAATGAAGACGCAAACCGCACATTGCGCCGCCTTGAGGGCGACGTGACAGCCACTGGTCGTCAGGCCGGCGAGGCGCGCGGATTGACGGCGCAGGCCAAGGCGAACCTCGACCTCTTTCAGGAACAATACGAGGCCGGACGGCGTCAGGTGATGGATGTGGTGGGGGTCTATGAGACCTTTGCCCAGCGTCAGAACGCCGAAGTGGCCCTGAAATACGAAGCCCTGCGTTTGCAGGTAGAACTGGCCCGGGTTCAGGGCGTGCTGGCGGATGGAGATCAGATTTGACCGAGCGGCGCCCCTTTACCCTGACGATCACCAACGGCAACCGCGCCAGCATCAAGGCCGCGCCGACCAAGGAAACACCCAAGGCCGACAACGCCAACCGGTTCGAGGATCGCTTGCGCGCACGCGCCGACCTGTCGGTGGCACTGGCGGGCATTCTGGGCGTGAACACCGCCCGTACGGATGTCTACGAGGCACTGCGCGGTTCCACATCCCAAGGGGCCAGCGACGCGGTCGAGGCCGATGCCATTGCAAACGGCCTCAAGGCGGCGGGCCTGATCGCGCAGGTCCGCACCATCGAGGCGCTGACCGCCGATCAGTGGCCCGCGCTGGCCTATATGACCAGCGGTCAGGTTGTGCTGGTGCTCGGTCAGACGCGCGGCGATCTGATCATCTATGACAAGACCTGCACCGATAACCGCGCGCAGGTTGCGATGGCCGAGTTCGCGCCGTTCTTTGCCGGGCTTGTGGTCCGTGCCGAGGCACCTTTGGCGCGCGTGGCCGAAACACACAAGACCGAGGCCAAGCCCGCCCATTGGTTCTGGGGCCAGTTCTACAATTTCCGCAAGGCACTGGGCGAGATTGCGCTGGGGTCCTTCGTGGCCAACCTGTTGGCCGTGGCCGTCGCGCTGTTCTCGCTTCAGGTCTATGACCGTGTGATCCCGCACCAGTCCGAGGCGACGCTGTGGGTTCTGGCGGCGGGGGCCTGTCTGGCCCTGCTGCTCGAGGCGTTTATCAAGATCGCGCGCGCCCGCCTGATGGACGGGGCCGGGCGGCAGATCGAACTGTCGGTGCTGCGCCTGTTGATGAGCCGCGTGATGGGCATGCGGTCCGACCTGCGCGGCCAGTCGCCGTCCATGACATTCAGTGCGATGCGCGAGTTTGGGTCGGTGCGAGAGTTCTTTACCGCCTCGACAATCGGTACGATTGCCGACATCCCGTTTATCTTTGTCTTTCTCCTGCTGGTGGCGTCCATCGCCGGGCCGGTGGTCTGGGTGCTGATCCTGGGCGGTGTGCTGATGGTGGTGCCGGGGTTCTTTATGCAGAAACGCATGTTGCGCCTGACGCAGGAAACCCAAGGGGCTTCCGCCAAATCCTCGCGCCTGCTGCACGAGGCGATCTTTGAACGCGACACGGTGAAAACCCAGCGCGCCGAAGACCGCGTGATGCGCATCTGGCAGGAGTTGACCACGCTGAGTGCTATGAAATCCTCCGAGCAACGTCGTCTGGCCTCTGCGCTCACGTTCTGGAGCCAGGGCATGCAGCAAATGACCTATGTGGCCGCTGTGATTGCGGGTACGTACCTGGTCTTTGCCGGTCAGTTCACTGTGGGTTCGATCATCGCTGTGGGCATCTTGACCAGCCGCACACTGGCGCCGCTGACACAACTGGCGGGCACCATGGCGCGCTGGGGCAACGTCAAGGCTGCGCTTGACGGGCTCGATGCCATCGCTGACGCCCCGCAGGACACGGATGAAAGCCGCACTTACCTGCGCCGCGAGACGCTCAAGGGGCATTTCGAGCTGCGCGAGGTCCAGTTCCAATATGAGGACGATGGCGCGCCGACGCTGGACATTCCGGGTGTGCAGATCATGCCGGGCCAACGCGTGGCCGTTCTGGGATCGAACGGGGCGGGCAAGTCGTCGCTGCTGAAAATCCTGTCAGGCGTCTATGCGCCGACCAAGGGCCGGGTGCTGATTGACGGCACCGACATGAGCCAGATCGAACCCCGCGACCTGCGCCGGTTGATCGGCTATCTGGGGCAGGACGTGCGGCTGTTTTCGGGCACATTGCGCGACAACCTGAACCTGACCATGCTGGAGCGCGACGATGATCGACTCTATGCCGCGCTGGATTTCGCGGGCCTTGGCCCCTTTGTCAAAGGGCACCACAAGGGGCTGGATCTGGACATTCTGGATGGCGGCCAGGGCCTGAGCATCGGGCAGCGGCAGTCGATTGGCTGGGCGCGGCTGTGGTTGCAGGACCCGCAGGTGTGCCTGCTGGATGAGCCGACCGCGGCGCTGGATCAGACGCTTGAGACGACGCTGGTCAGCCGGTTGGAGACATGGATGGAGGGCCGTACGGCCATCATCGCCACGCACCGTGTGCCGATCCTGTCGCTGACCAACCGCACGCTGATCCTGCAAAACGGACGGATGACGATTGACGGACCGCGCGACGAGGTGCTGGCCCATATCGGCAAGGCTGTGCCGCTGAAAGGAAAGATCGCATGAGTGCCGCACCTACCAATGTGCCGACGCATCTGAGCGACCAACTGGGCACCGAGATGCGGGGGCCGTCGCTGGTCATCTGGCTGAGCGGTGCGGCAGTGCTGGTGTTTGTGCTGTGGGCGGCCTTCGCCTGGGTGGACGAGATCGTGCGCGGATCGGGCGAGATGATCTCATCCTCGCGCCCGCAGATCATCCAGAACCTCGAAGGTGGCATTCTGGCTGAACTGGCCGTGGCGGAGGGTGACGTGGTGGAGACGGGAGACGTATTGGCGCGCCTGCAAGGCACCCAGTTCCAGAGCCAAGCGGACGACCTTCAGGACCAGATCACCGCGCTGGCGGTGCGTCAGCTGCGGCTTGAGGCAGAACTGGCGGGGCAGTTCGATTTTGTGGTGCCGGGCGCGCTTGAGGCGCGGATGCCGGGCCTTGTCGCCAGTGAACGCGCGCTGTTGCAGGCGCGCCAGACTGATTTCCTGAGCCGCCGTGAGGGTGCGCAGCGGGTGCTGGATCAGGCGGAGAAGGAAAAGGCACTGCTGGAAGATCTGCTGGATCGCAAGATCGTGGCGCTGATCGAGGTGACGCGGGCGCGTAAGGCCCATGCGGATGCGCGGATCAAGCTGGACGAGATCATGACCCAGACCGAGCTGGAGCGGGCGCAGACCTATTCCGACACGCTCAAGGAGTTGGGCACGCTGCGCCAGACCTATAAGTCTGCGCAGGACCAGTTGAACCGGACGGTTCTGGTCAGCCCGATGCGCGGTATCGTGAACAATCTGAGCGTGACGACCATCGGTGGCGTGGTGCGGCCCGGTGAAGAGATCCTGCAGATCATCCCGCTGGACGAAGAGCTGTTTGTCGAGGCGCGCGTGGCGCCCAAGGACATCGCAGGAGTGCGGCCGGGGCAGGAGGCGACGATCAAGCTGAATGCCTATGACTACACCATCTATGGGGCGCTGAAGGGTGAAGTAAAGCTGATCTCGGCCGATACGTTCAAGGACGAGCGCAAGCCTGATGGCGATGCGCATTACAAGGTGACAGTGCGCGTGGATATGGATGCATTGACCGATCGCCAGCGTGGGATTTCCATGCGTCCGGGCATGCAGGCGGAGGTCGAGTTGCACACGGGCGCTAAAACCGTGCTGCAATACCTGATGAAACCGCTCTATAAATCGCGCGAGGCGTTCCGCGAGCCGTAGGGACGGGGCTGGTCTGTTTTGCGCCCTGCGGCGCAAAAGGCGCCCACCCGCCGACCCTTCGTTGTCACTTGTGTTCGGTGTCGAGCCAGATCGTGACAGGGCCGTCGTTGACGAGGCTGACGGCCATGTCTGCACCAAAGACACCGGTTTGTGTATCGATCCCCAGATCGCGCAGGGCTTGCGCAAAGTGGAGATACAGTGCCTCGGCCTCTTGTGGGTTAGCGGCGTTGGAAAAGCCGGGCCTGTTGCCGCGTGATGTGTCGGCGGCGAGGGTGAATTGGCTGACCACAAGTGCAGCACCGCCCGTTTGCAGAACGGACAGGTTCATGCGGCCCGCCTCATCCTTGAACAGTCGGATTTTGGACAGTTTGGTGGCCAGTGTGGACGCGGTATCCGGGGTGTCACCGGGCATGGCACAGACGAGAGTCAGCAGGCCCGGCCCACATGCGCCGACTGTCTTTCCATCGACCTGCACTTGCGCTTCGGTGACCCGTTGCACCAGCGCTCTCATCTCTTGCGCCAGTCGATGATGTCGTCAGCGGTGGCACGGTCGGTGCGAAAGCCATTGGCCGGGTGGTCGGCATCGGCATAGCCAAAAGAAATGGCGCAGAGGATCAGGCGGTCTTGGGCGATGTCGAAATGCTGGCGCACAAAGGGGGCTTGCGCCGCGATGGCCGCCTGCGGGATGGTGGCCACGCCAAGGGCTTGTGCCGCGAGGCAAAAGGCCGTGACAAAGCCGCCTGTGTCCATTGCGCCGTAGGGCCCCAATGCCTGAGGCGCAGTTACGATGGCCACATGGGGCGCGCCAAACAGGTTGTAGTTTTCCATCATCTGCCCGGCGGATGCCACGCGGTCACCTTTTTCGATGCTCACCGCGTCATACAGCTGGAACCCGCAGGCGCGGCGGCGGTCGCCGTAGACGCCGGGATAGCTCTCGGGCCAGGGCAAGTCGGGGGCAGGGGCGGTGGATTGGGCGCTGTCATATAGCGCTGCGCGGAACCGTTCGGTGGCAGCGCCGCTGGTGAGGATCAGTTGCCAGGGCTGCGCGTTGCACCAGCTTGGCACATGGCGGGCGGCGTCAACGATGCGCGTGATCGTATCGGCGTCCACCGGGTCCGGCCGAAAGGCGCGGCACGAGAACCGGGCACGCAACGTGTCATAGAGCGTGTCATATGCAGTCATTGCTGTGTCGCCACAACAAAGCCAATCGCTGCCGCAACAATCAGGCCCAGCACCACCGCAATGGCAATCTTGACTGCGGACCATGGGCGTTCGCCCTGCACGCGGCCGGTGCGTCCATTCACGACAAAGCGATAGGTTTCACCGCGGTATTTGTACGCCGCGAGCCACACGGGCAGCAGCACGTGTTTGAACGTGATGGCGCCCAGTTTGGTGTCGACCGAGTGGATCCGCTGGCGGTCGCCGCCAATGTCGAACTTGATGTCGCGGGCGATGATGCGGTCCATATGCGCGCGCGCCTCTTCAAAGCCGGTCTCGAGTTCGACGCCGTATCCTTCGGCGCGAAAGCCTGCGAGAAATTCGGGTGTGTAGGGCTCAAGCGCACTCAGATCCCAGGGTTCCAACGCGTCAGTGAACCGCTTGGGCAGGGATTTTGAGGCCAAAACAAGGACGTCGTCGAAAAAGCGGGCGACCTTGCCACGTGCTGGGCGCCAGCGGACCTTGGCCACGCGGACCTGTTCGCGTTTGCCGTCGCGCATCACGGTGCGGGTTTCATAGTAGACGGTACCACGCTCACCCGAATATGCGCTGCGTGTGTCGGCGTCGAAGGTCCAGTAGGGGACGTATATCCCCTGCATCGCGCGCCCCTTGCGGGCATAGTCCTGCAGACCGGACGGGGCGAACCACAATCCGCCCAGCCAGTCGGTCATGGCAGAGCGCGCAGCCTCTTGCGTGAGGGCAAAGGGCAGGACCCCACGCGGTTTGATATGCCGATGCGCGCCGGTGTCGGTCACGACAGGTGTGGCGCAGAACGGGCACTCGGTGGCGTGGATGTCGGCGTCAAACTCGACCTGCGCTGCACAATTGGGGCAGGTCGAAACGCGGGTTTCCTCGATCTCGGCGGCGGGCAGGTCCGCGGTGAGGGCCGCGCGGTAGTCCAGCTCTGCGATCGGCGCAATCGCGGCACCCTGCATCCCGTCAATGGCGCTGGTGTTGCCGCAGTGATCGCACGTCAGCGTGCCGGCAGCGGGGTCAAACCGGAAATCCGCCCCGCAATTGTCACAGGGAAAGCGGTGGTCGGCCTCGTCCTGCGGGCCGGTAAGGTCGGGCAAATCGGTCATAGGCTTCCGTGCATGATTTTGGGCGTGATCCGGCGCAGCGCGCCGTCCCCCAGCGCGGTGTGTCGCCACAGGTGGAAAATGGCGTGCAATGACGATGCTGACAACAGGTAAAAGTGCAGTTCCGGCAGGCTTGGGCCGGTCCATGCACCGCCCGAGGTCACCCATATCGTGATGGTCGCCGTGACCCCCAGTGCAACATACATCGCGCGCGACATCCAGGGGTGCGCGCGCCGCAAACCGCCGGTCAGTGCAGGGCCGGGGCCGTTCATCAGGCCGCGCACTGCCGCCAAGGTGCACATGCCCAATCCGGTCACGCCAAATGCCGAGGCCAGCACCGGCAGCGGGCCACCCGCAACCAGCAATATCAGCAAAACAAAGGTCAGCCAGTGCAGCGTGATGGTGGCGGAGCGTCGTGTCATAGCACGTATTGGTGCGCCATGCGCGCTGGCTGTCAACCCGCGCTAAAGGTCCGCATAGCTGATCAATTCGATGCCCAGCGCCTCAATCCGCTCTTTCACGGCCCTGTCCGTCAACACCTGAAGGCAGGTGGTCCGGTCCGCCAATACGTCGCGGTATCCAGCGTGGCCCGTCGCGGCAAGCTCGGGTGAGGCGACGGCCGGGTGGTCGATAAAGACGTATGTGCCGGGGGTCAGCGCCTCTAGTTGAGCGAGAAAGGCGTGGACACGTGCATCCGTTTCGCGGGGTTGCGGTGGATAGCCCTGAAACCGCGGTAGCCCATAACCAAAAGCATCATCGCGCAACCCATATTTCGCACATAGCTCGGCGATGACACTGCCCAATCGCGGGTCCAACAGTTTGAAATGTTGGGTCATGTGACAACTGATATGCGTTGCGTTGCGGAACATCCGGCGACCCAGCTCAATCTGCGCCACGCACTCCGCCGCGATCTCTTCGAAGGACCAGTCGTGATGGGCAAGACAGGGCCGCGCATCGCCGTCGCGCGGCATGAGCAACGGTAGAAAATAGCCGTCAGCATCCACGAGGCTGGGCGCATGGGTCAGGGGCCGCCAACGAACAGCGTCCCACTCGCTTGTCAGAGTGAGGTGAATGCCCACGTCAATGTCGGGACAGGCGTTCAACACCCGCCCGGCATGTGTGACCCAGGGGCCGGGGATCATCACTTCGACGCTGCGGGCAATGCCATCCCTGCAGGCTTGCATACAGCCAATGTTCGACGACCAGCTTGCCCCCGCATCATCGGCGCGCACCAGCAATCGCACAGCTTCTGTCATGGCCGTCTCCGTAAACCTGTCCTCAGGTCACAACCATGGCAGAACACCTGCACCCGCGCATCCCTGCGCAGGTGCCATAAACCGTCGCAGGCCTATTGGTCAGATGCCCGGAGGTGGTGGCGGCGGCATGATGGTGAACAGTTGCGCCAACTCGGTTACGTCCTCGGCTTTCATCCAGCCGTCTTGCCCAGCGGTCCACACATAGCTTTCGCGCGACAACTCGCCGGAGGCAGCCATGCGCCCCAATTGCGCCTTGGAAAACGGCCCCTTGGTCGCGCCATTTTCGGCCACGTGCCAGACATGTTCGACCGGGGGCGGTGGGGGGGCGGCAGCGGCGGGCTGCGGTGTGGCACCACGCCCCCACGGCCCGGCAGCGGCCTGACCCATCTGCAGGCCCATTGCAGCACCCAGACCGGCCTGCATCGCATCCGACGCGCCGCCACCTTCGCGGCCAATGGCCTCGGCGGCCTGGAACTGCATGTATTCGTTCAGATTTCCGATCACACCCATGGACGACCGCTTGTCCATCACCTCTTCGACCGCAGGCGGCAGCGAGATGTTCTCGATGTAAAGCTCGGGCAGGGTCAGGCCATATTCGGCAATCTGCGCGCTGATCTCTTTGGCGACAAGCTGACCCAATTCACGGGTGTTGGCCGCCATGTCCAGCACCGGAATGCCCGATTTGGCCAGCGACCGCGACATCTCTTGTACGATGATGTTGCGGATCTGATAGCTGATCTCGTCCATGGTGAATTCACCATCAGTGCCCACGATTTCGACCAGAAAACGGGCCGGGTCCGCGACCTTGACCGAATAGGTGCCAAAGGCACGCAGGCGCACGGGACCAAACTCGGGATCGCGGCAGATGATCGGGTTCTTGGTGCCCCATTTGAGGTCATTGAACCGCGTGGTGTTGACGAAATAGACCTCGGATTTGAACGGGCTTTTGAACCCGTGATCCCAGTGCTGCAACGTCGTCATGATCGGCATATTGTTGGTCTCGAGCATGTAGAGACCGGGGGTGAACACGTCCGCCAACTGCCCTTCGTGAACAAAGACAGCGGCCTGCCCCTCGCGCACTGTCAGCTTGGCACCGTACTTGATTTCGTGCGCCTCGCGTTCGAACCGCCATACCATCGTGTCACGGCTGTCGTCCACCCAGTGAATGACGTCGATGAATTCACCGGAGAGAAAATCGAAAATGCCCATATGGGTCTCCTTTGGTCGAGTCAGAGCGGGCCTTGGGTGGCCTCGCGCGCAAGAATACGGATGACGGGTCGCGCCTGTTCGAGTGACACGCCGGGGCTGAGCCGCGTGTCATAGAGCATGGCGAGCAGATGTTCGTCGTGATCGGTCAACAGTGCAAATTCGTCGTCGTCGTTAAAGATCGATGGCCGCGCACCGGGGCTGTCATTGGCAAGGCCGAGCCCTTGCGCCAACTCTTCGTGGATGCAACTCAGGCGCAGCAGATCCGGGTTCTCGGATCGGATCACGGCAACCGCTGCGGTATATGTCGACTGTTGTGCACCGCCTGCATAGGCGGCCACGGCGCAATAGGCGTCCTGGGGCAGGTCGCGCACAGCCGCAATATTGGTGCGGTTGACGCCGGCCAGCGCGGGCGCGCCTGCGTTCAGGGTCGCGGCGCGGTCGTCCTCCGACACGAAGAAGACCAGAAAATTCGGGTTGGAGGACACGGATACGGGATGACCCGTGACGGTGGCCAATCGCCGCGCATAGGCGATGACGTCATTGGTGTCGCGCGTCCGTTGGCTGGGCGGGACGGACGGCCCGAACCTGATCCCGATGCGCACGGGTTCTGACCAGCGGCGCAGGGCGCTGGCGGATCCTGCGCGCGCGCCAGCACTGGCGTATTCGTTGAAAAAGACGATCTGTTCGAAATTTCGCGCCAACATGTCGGCGGTAAAGGGCGTATCCGGCCCGCCGCCATCCTGCCGCAACAGACCTGCGGTCAGCTGGCTCGACTGCACCTGGGACAGATAACTGCGCAGGGCGGCACTTTGCTCTGACGTGGCCTGTACCACGGGGGCGGGCGGCGGTGGCGCCAGACCCGCAGGCCGCACACGCGGCGTCAAAACAGGCTCAACCGGCATAAAGAGGTCACAGGCAGCCAGAGACAGCAGGGCGGCCAGACCGCCCCACATCAGACCTTTGCGTTTGACCCGGCTGCCCGTCACCTGTCTGGCTCAGCCCGGCACGGCCGTGTCGGCGGTGTCGCCTACACCGTCCTTGCGCGCCTTGGCCGAGGCCAGCGTGTCGCGCAGATCGGCTTCCATCTTTTTGAGGTCCTCTTCGGCGGCGGCGCGCTTGGCCTTGCCCTCGTCGGCGATGCGCAAGCTGTCCTCGATGGTGCCGATCAGATCGGCGTTGGCCTGTTTCACCGCCTCGATGTCGAACACGCCGCGCTCCATCTCGGTGCGGATCGCCTTGTTGCTTTCGCGCAGGTTGGCGGCGTTGGCGGTCAGCAACTCGTTGGTCAGGTCGTTTGCGTCGCGCACGGCCGCGGCGGCCTCGGCGCTGCGCTGGATCGTGACGGCCTGTGCCAGTTGTGTTTCCCACAGCGGTACGGTGTTCACGAGGGTCGAGTTGATCTTGGTCACCAGGCTCTTGTCGTTTTCCTGAACCAACCGGATCGAAGGCAGCGACTGCATTGTCACCTGACGCGTCAGTTTCAGGTCATGCACCCGGCGCTCCAGATCGTCGCGCGCGGCACGCAGATCACGCAGCTCTTGCGCCACCATGACCTTATCATCCTCGGCCGCGGCCTCGACGTCAGCCTCCTTGGCAGGGATAACCGTTGCATCCAACTCAGAGATTTTCTCTTCGCCCGCAGCGATGTAGAGGGCGAGTTCATCGTAGAACTGCAGGGTCTTTTCATAGAGCAGATCGAGTGACTTGATGTCCTTGAGCAGCGTGTGCTCATGCGCCAGCAGGTTGTCGGTGATCTTGTCGATCTGCCCCTGCACAGTCTCGAACTTGGCCGTGAACTTGGCAAAGGGTGCGGCCCGGCCAATCAGCTTTTCCCAGAACGACCGCTCGCGGCGCACGTCCAGCTCGGAGATCGAAAAGCCGCGGATCGTCGTCACGATGCTGCGCAGGCTGTCACCGGCAGGGCCTACATCCTTGTTGCGCACGTCCTGCAGCATGGCTTGCGAAATCGTCTGCAATTCCGCCTGCGCGGCGGAGCCGAAGGCCACGATGGACTGGGTGTCGCCCATGTCGATCTCGTCCATGCGGGCACGGATTTCGGCGCCGACGGGTGCGTCTGCCTGCTCCAGCGGGACAATCGCGTTCGCGTCCTTGGGTTCTGGCAGGACCACGGCGGTCACTTCCTCGACTTGCGCCAGCGCGCTTTCGGCCTTTTGACGGATGGTATCAGACATGATGGGTCACCTTACTGTTCAAGAGTTGTCGTCGGGGGCAATGCGCACCCCTTCGCGTTGCAGCCGGTCGCGCAACACGTCGATTTCGATATTCAGATCGCTGCGGTCTTCGATCAGCAGATTGCGCGTGCGTGCCGCAAAGTTGTCGCTCAGATCATCCAGCAAAGTGGCGTAATCCGTGCGGGCCTTGTCATCGCGGCTGCGGCCGTAGATGTCGGCAAACTTGATCGTCGCGTCGCGCGCACCCATCAGGTACACGCCCAGATATTTGCGCGCCGCCGTCAGGTCGCGGGGGTCTTCTTCGACCGTGCGGATCAGGTCGCGGGCCACGGTCTGGAATTGCTCCAGCTTGCGCTCCATCTGGCGATCTTCGGCGCGTTTGATCGCATCGGTCATGCCGCGCAGATGCGCCTCCGCCTCGTCGACCACACGGGCCACGCGGTCTTGTTGAAAGGTGTCGATGCCTTCCATGCCCTTGTCACGCATCGGGTCCAGACCAAAGGCTGCGATATGCAGCCCCAGGCTTGCCGCGCCAAAGAGGATCGGCGCCACCAGCCCCGGCTCGGACCTGTAGGCGGCGATGGCGATGCCCACACCTGTCAGCACGGCGGAAAACAGTTTGCGCGGGATCGCAGGGCGTCGCGCGACCTTGCGGTCGTGATAGGCGGCCTCGGCCAGCAAGCCGCCGCGCAACAGCCATGCGCCCAGCGTCAGGATGCCCGCAGAGACCAGCCCAAGCGTCAGACCAATGGCCCCGTCATTCAGCGCCAGAAACACCATCGGCACCGCTGGCAGGAACATCAGGTTCGCGCGCGCGCCCACCGGATCGACCCGCGCCCGGTCATAGGCCGGCCGTTCCTGTGTGTCTGTTGCGGCCCCGTCGGGGCTGAATTTTCCGCCAAAGCGTTTGGCCATTGCGTCAAAGCCCTCCGAGCAAGCCGGTGGTCACACCAAGCATCAGCGCGAACAGCACCGCAAACGCGATCTTTTGAAAAGCCGTTGTTTCCATCGTGTCCCCCGAACAGATCACTCAAGTATAGGTGCTTTGGCGGTGCTGCACTAGTGGCGCGCGCCGGTGCGGCGTTCGGCGTTCAACTTGCGGGTATAGCCCGACTGGATCACCTCGACCGCGACCAGCACCAGAACCGAGAAATAGAAGGTCGTTTTGGACATCGGAATGACTTCGTAGCCAAAGACGCGCAACGCCAGCGTCTCGTCATGCATCGCATGGGCCGCGGCCTGTCCGGCCTCGCCCAAGAGGACCACGCCGACAATCAGCAGGATGAACAGGCCCAGCACCTCGTACATGCGGTTTTTTTCCAGAAACCGCGTCACCCCGTCGGCAAGCAGCAGCATCGCCAGCCCCGACAGCAGGATCGCGGTGGCGAGGATGATGAACACATCCGTAATGGCCAGTGCCGACAGCACGGAATCAAACGAGAAAATCAGGTTCATCAACACGATCAGCATCACCACCTGGGCTGCGGACTTGCCTGACTTGGCCTCCACATCCGTGTCCAGATGTTCGATGGTCAGCATGTGGCCGATTTCCTTGACGGCTGTGTACATGATGAAAATGCCGCCAAAGATGAACACGCAGGTGGCAAAGTTCACACCGCCCGTGATCACGCCCTCCCAATCCAGCACCACAAAGGGTTCGGCCATGGCGTCGATCAGCTGGATCATCGTGAACAGCAGCACAACCCGCAGCACAACGGCCAGAATGATGCCCCAGCGTCGCACGGCGGCCTGTTGCGCGACCGGCGCGCGCTGGCTCTCGATCGAGATATACAAAAGGTTGTCGAACCCCAGCACCGCCTGCAAAAAGCAGAGCATCAGCAGGTTGCCAAGGTTTTCAAGTGTCAAAAGGTCGGCCATGGATCGTTCCCCAGTTCCATACGCACGCAGCGTGTCAGTTCCCCGGTACAGGAATGTGACAGTGCGTCCGCGCGGGCAAGGGGGAATTCTGCGCCAAAGGGCGCAAATCTGGGCCTAGCGGCGCGGGCGACGGCGTTGCGGGCGGGTTTTGGTGGCAGTGCCGGTGGGCTTGACTTCGGGTTCCAGACCCAGCTGGTCGCGCACAATGCGGCGCCGCACTTCTTCGACCGCGCCGGGTTTTAGATCGCCCAGTTGGAAGGGGCCATAGCTGACCCGGATCAACCGATTCACCACCAACCCCACGGTTTCCATCGCGCGGCGGATTTCGCGGTTCTTGCCCTCGCGCAGACCCACGGTCAGCCACGCGTTGGCACCCTGCTGGCGGTCCAGCGTGATCTGCATTGGCTGGAACCTGTCGCCATCCTCCAGCGTGACACCCCGGCGCAGCGGCTCCAGTGTGGCGTCCGTAGGCCGCCCGTTGATCCGCACGCGGTAACGCCGCATCCACCCGGTCGAGGGCAGCTCCAGCTTGCGTTTGACACCCCCGTCATTGGTCAGCAGCAACAGCCCCTCTGAGTTGATGTCGAGCCGTCCGACCGACATCACCCGCGGCAAATCTTCGGGCAGGGCGTCATAGATCGTCTTGCGGTCTTTCTCGTCCCGGTCGGTCGTGACCAGCCCGATGGGCTTGTGATAGAGCCACAGCCGCTCCGGCTCCGGTGCCGCCAGCGGCTTGCCGTCCACGGTGATCCGGTCGGCATCCGTCACGTTCAGCGCGGGGCTGTCGATGACCGTGCCGTTCACGGCCACGCGGCCTGCGGTGATGATCTCTTCGGCACCGCGACGGCTGGCGATACCGGCACGGGCCAGCACCTTGGCGATGCGCGCGCCGGGTTTTGTGTCATTGCTCATGGGACGGGCAATAGCCGTGGCTTGCGTCCGGGGCAAGCGGCGTGGCAGGGACGGGGGATGGAGTTTCGGTCTTTCATGCAAGAGGCGCTGGACGAGGCGCGTGCGGCTGCCGCGCGGGGCGAGGTGCCGGTTGGTGCCGTGGTGGTGTCCCCGCGGGGACAGATCGTGGCGCGGGCTGGCAACCGCACCCGTGAGCTGTCCGACCCCTCCGCCCATGCCGAGATGCTGGCCATCCGCGCCGCCTGTGCTGCACTTGGGTCCGAGCGTCTGCCCGGCCATGACCTCTATGTCACTCTGGAACCCTGCGCGATGTGCGCGGCGGCCATTGCGGCGGCGCGTGTGGCGCGTCTTTACTTTGGGGCCAGTGATCCCAAATCGGGCGGGGTGCTCGATGGTGCGCGTGTGTTCACCCATCCGCAATCCCACCACACGCCCGAGGTCTACGATGGCTTGGCCAGCGCAGAGGCCGAGACGCTGCTGCGCCGGTTCTTTGCGGACCGCCGGGGGTGATGTGAATGGAACTGCTGCGCCAGATCGACGGCTATTGCGAACGGGTCGGGCCGGACTATTGGGCCGAGCCAGTGAATGCGGTGACCAATGCGGCGTTTGTCCTTGTCGCACTCTGGATGTGGGGGCGTAACGCAGGCGTGCCCATGGCGCGGGTGCTGAGCGTTGTCCTCGGCCTGATCGGGATCGGCAGTTACCTCTTCCACACCCATGCACAGGTCTGGTCGGCCATCGCCGATGTCGCACCCATCGGGGCGTTTATCCTGATCTATATCTTTGCGATCAACCGCGACGTCTGGGGGATGCGGACGGTATGGGCGGTGGGGGCCACGGCGCTCTTCGTGCCTTATGCAGCGCTGACGATACCGCTGTTTCAATACCTGCCGGTGCTGGGCGTGTCGGCGGGCTATGTGCCGGTGCCGGTTTTGATCCTGATCTATGCGGTCCTGCTCTGGCGGCGCGCGCCACGGCTGGCGCGTGGCTTTGTTATCGGGGCTACGATCCTGTTGGTGTCGCTGACCGCGCGGTCGGTGGACGAGGCGCTGTGCACACAGTTGCCGCTGGGCACGCATTTCCTGTGGCACATCCTGAACGCGGTCATGCTCGGCTGGATGATCGAGGTCTACCGCCGCTACGTCTCTGACACCTGATGCACTTCGATCACGTTGCCGTCCGGGTCGTAGAAAAAGATCTGGTCCCACCCCGCCACGGCCCGGTTGCCCCAATCGGCATAAGGCACGCCCTGCGCCTCAAGATGCGCGCGAAATGCGGCCAGATCGTCCGTCCGGTAGGCGATATGCCCATGGCTGACCGGGTTCACCATCTGGCCCGCGTTGAACCCGGCCAGCGGATCCTTTTGCGCCAGATGCGTCTGCACCGCGCCATCGGTGACAAAGGCCACGTCGCCTGCGTACCCCTTGCGCTTTTCCAGCGTCGGCAGGCCGTCCGTCTCCGTGACCAGCCCCAGCACGTCGCGATAGAACGCGTCCATGCGCGCCACATCGTCGGTGACCAGGTTGACGTGATGCAGTTTCAGCTTCATTTGCATGCTCCTCCGGTCAAATCTGGGCCAAAGCGGGACGCACGGCAAGGCCGGAGGCTTGAAGGCGTTCGACGCCCGCGCTAAAGCCCGTTGGAAACAGACGCAGAGGGTTTTGATGTCCATCGACGAAAACACCGCCGCCCGCGTGGCGAAACTGGCCCGGATCAAGGTCGAGGCCGATCGCCTGCCTGCGCTGGCGGCCGAGTTCAACACCATCCTCGGATTTATCGAACAGCTGGGCGAAGTGGACGTGGACGGCGTGGAGCCGATGACCTCTGTCACGCCCCAGCGTCTGAAGCGTCGTGTGGACGAAGTGACCGATGGAAGCCAGCAGGACCGTGTCCTGGCCAATGCGCCCGACGCGCGCGAAGGATTTTTTGCCGTGCCGAAGGTGGTTGAATAATGGGTGAGCTGAACAAACTGGGCCTTGCCGAGGCGCGCGATGCGCTGCGTGCGGGCGATGTCACCTCTGTCGAGCTGACCGAGGCATGCCTGACCGAGATCGAGGGCGCAGGCGCGCTCAACGCCTTTGTCCACAACACGCCCGAGATTGCGCGCGCCCAAGCGGCGGCGGCTGACGACCGGATCAAGGCCGGGGATGCGCCCGCGATGTGCGGCCTGCCCATCGGGATCAAGGATCTGTTCTGCACCAAGGGCGTGCCGTCCCAAGCGGGGAGCCGGATCCTCGAAGGGTTCCTACCCGAATATGAAAGCACGGTCAGCGGCAACCTGCTGGACGCAGGTGCGGTCATGCTGGGCAAGCTGAACATGGACGAGTTTGCCATGGGCAGCAGCAACGAAACCTCCGTCTATGGCAATGCGGTGAACCCGTGGAAAGTCGATGACCGCGATCTGACCCCCGGCGGGTCCTCGGGTGGTTCGGCGTCTGCTGTGGCGGCGGATCTGTGCCTTGCGGCCACCGGCACTGACACCGGCGGGTCGATCCGCCAGCCTGCGGCCTTTACCGGCATCACGGGCATCAAGCCGACCTACGGGCGCTGCTCGCGTTGGGGTGTGGTGGCCTTTGCCTCGTCGCTGGATCAGGCCGGGCCGATGACCAAATCGGTGCGCGATGCCGCCATCATGCTCGAGGCGATGTGCAGCCACGACCCCAAGGATTCCACATCCGCCGATCTGCCCGTGCCGAATTTCGAGGCAATGCTGACCGGCGACATCAAAGGCAAGAAGATCGGCATTCCCAAGGAATACCGCATGGACGGCATGCCGGAAGAGATCGAAACGCTCTGGGCCTCCGGCACCGAGATGCTGCGCGATGCAGGCGCCGAGATTGTCGACATCTCCCTGCCGCATACGAAATACGCGCTGCCGGCCTATTACGTGATTGCCCCTGCCGAGGCGTCCTCGAACCTCGCGCGCTATGACGGTGTGCGCTATGGCCACCGCGCCACGCTGGATCAGGGCGACGGCATCACCGAGATGTACGAAAAGACCCGCGCCGAAGGGTTTGGGGCCGAAGTACAGCGCCGCGTGATGATCGGCACCTACGTGCTGAGCGCCGGGTTCTACGACGCCTACTACAACCGCGCGCGCAAGGTGCGGACGCTGATCAAGAAGGACTTTGAGGACGTGTTCGCCCAAGGGATCGACGCCATCCTGACGCCTGCCACGCCGTCGGCGGCCTTTGGACTGGGTGAGGCGTCGGACGATCCGGTGCAGATGTATCTCAACGACGTGTTCACCGTCACGGTCAACATGGCGGGCCTGCCGGGCATCGCTGTCCCCGCGGGGACAGACGCCAATGGGCTGCCACTGGGGCTGCAACTGATCGGGCGTCCGTGGGAAGAAGGCGATTTGCTGAACACCGCCTATGCGCTCGAGGCACGCGCCGGGTTTGTGGCCAAGCCGCAGAAATGGTGGTAAAACCGGTAAAACGGCACCCAAAAAGGGCAGAGCAGAGATGAGTATCCGCAGTTTCGTGTTTATGGGCGCGATGGCCGGTCTGGCCGCGTGCCAGCCCGCGATCCCTGACAGTGGTGCCGGGATCGTTGATCCGGGTCGTGGGGTTGGGTTCGACAACCCCAACACATTGACCCAACGCGAGGCCCGCGCCGCTGAGCTGTCAACCGGCACAGTGCCAGCGGCACCAACGGTCGGCGCGCAGACGCTTCCGCCCGCCACCGCACGCCCTGTCCGCACGTCGGACGCAACTGCGGCCACCGTGACGTCGGCACAGCCCAGCACCAGCGCGCGCGCCGTGTCTGACCCGCAAGGTCTCGACGCCGAACTGGCGCAGATCGCGGCGCAAAACGACACTGCCGCTGCACGCTCCAACTCCGGCGAGGCCGTGGTCAACGCCAGCCCGTCCAACGCGGCACCTGTGATCCTGAACAATCCGGGCATCTCGGACGAAAATGACTTTGGCGCAGTTTCGTCGCGGCAATCCATCGAAAGCGATGCCGCGCGTATCCAGGCCAACCGCCAGCAGTACCAAGTGGTACAGCCCACCGCCTTGCCGTCACGCAATGGCAGCGCGCAACCCAATGTGGTGCAATACGCGTTGCAGACCAACCACGCGCGCGGCACCCAAGTGTACCGCCGGTTCAGCGTGAATGCGTCCGCGAAATTCCAGCGCAACTGTGCCGAATACAATTCCGCCGACGAGGCACAGATTGATTTTCTCGCGCGTGGCGGGCCGGAACGTGACCGCCGTGGCCTCGACCCGGATGGCGACGGCTTTGCCTGCGGCTGGGACCCGGCACCGTTCCGCCGGGCGGCTGGAAACTGACCCCGCACCAACACCCGTCACCCAATTGCGGGCCCCGTCGTGACGGGCTGATCCCGCGATTTGTCGTGCTGCACTATACGTCAATGGCCACTGCGGCGGCCGCGATTGATCGGTTGTGCGATCCGCAGGCCGAAGTGTCCGCGCACTACGTCATCTGCAAAACCGGGCGTGTCACGCAATTGGTGCCCGAAGGGCTGCGCGCGTGGCATGCGGGCAGAGGGCAATGGCAAGGCCTCGACGACATCAACTCGCGTTCGATCGGAATTGAACTGGACAATGACGGGCAGGGGCCGTTCACCGAACCCCTGATGCAAAGCCTTGAGGCCCTTTTGCAAGGGCTGTTGCAGGCGTGGTCAATCCCGCCCAACAATGTGATCGGCCATTCCGACATGGCTCCGGGGCGCAAGTTTGATCCAGGCCCATGGTTCGATTGGACACGGCTGGAGGCGCAGGGGCTGGCAGGACCGCGCAGTCAGAACGCGGGTCCAGACACGCCGAACCTCGACAGCTTTGCCGCAATGGCGCGCGCCGCGGGCTACACTGCGGACGTGGATGCGGAAACGCTGCTGGCCGCAACACGGCTGCGATACCGGCCCTTTGTGACCGGCCCTCTTGAACCGGCCGACTACGCCCCACTGGGACAGCATGACGATCAGGGCCAATAGCCTACTCCGTATTGTCACTTTGCCAAATAAACTCCCGCCGGAGGCTCCCGCAGGTGCCGCAGGCAAAACGGCCCCATTGACGCGCCCCCGTTGCCACACGTATGGGCAGCAGGCGCGGAAGGGCGGATGGCCGCTTGGGGACTAACACCCCGAGAGGAAAGTCCGGACTCCAGGAAGCAGCGGTGCCGGGTAACACCCGGGCGGGGCAACCCGACGGACAGCGCCACAGAAAACAGACCGCCTGACGCGCCCGCTTGCGGACGCAGAGGTAAGGGTGAAACGGTGGGGTAAGAGCCCACCGCCGGGCTGGCAACAGACCGGGCATGGCAAGCCCCACCGGGAGCAATGCCAAATAGGGACCGCGTGCCGGTTTGTCTTCGGGCAATCGGCGGGGCTGCTTCTGCCCCAGCAGGTCCGGGTTGGCAGCTAGAGCGGCACTGGCAACAGTGTCGCGAGAGGAATGGTCATCTCGGGGCGGGCAACCGCCCTAGACAGAATCCGGCTTATAGCCTTTCCGCGCGTTTCACTTGCTATAGATAAAACTCCGGCCCTTGCCGAAGTTGCGCGTGACGCGCACTTGGGACCCGGCCACTTCCCACAATTGGCAATCGGTGTTCTTGGCATGAGAGGTCAATGTCCGGCACCAATAACCATCGCGCCACTCCCAAGCGCCGCGCAGGGCTGCGCCGCCAAAACTGCCGCGCAGCGAGCCGTTGCGCCGGATCACGAAATGGTCGTCGCCGATGGTCAGCCGCTTGCCCACAATCAGGCTGCGAAACGCGTCTTCGGTCTTGATCACCTCAAAGTCCTGCGCGGTGGCGGGCGGTGCCGTGACGGCGAGCGTTGCGAACAGGGCGGCGGCAAAGGTGAAGGGGCGTATATAGATGTGCATCTGGTGTTTTCCTGAATATGACGTGTAAAATGCCACGCAGGCTAGTCAGGGACCGCGACACGCGCAAGATTTTCCGGGCCTCGTACCCCTTTTGCCGTTGACACGGGCTGCGCGCGCGGTAGAACGCGGCTTCACCATGTTGCACGGTCGGCGAACCGCCGCGCTGCCCCGAGGAGTATCCGATGGCCAAGCCAACCACGATCAAGATCCGCCTGAACTCGACAGCAGGCACCGGCCACTTCTATGTGACCAAGAAAAACGCGCGCACCATGACCGAGAAAATGGTCGTCCGGAAATATGATCCCGTTGCGCGCAAGCACGTGGAATACAAAGAAGGCAAGATCAAGTAAGATCGCCCCTCTTTCGAATTTCAAAGGCCGCGCCTCCGGGACGCGGCTTTTTTCGTTTTGGGATGGACTGTGATGCAACGTGTGATGATCGTGGGTGGGTCTGGATCGGGCAAAAGCACGCTGGCCCGCGCACTGGGCGCGCGCACCGGATTGCCGGTGCACCACATGGACCACATCCATTGGATGCCGGGATGGCAGCAACGCCCGCGTGATCTGCGGCGCGCGATGGCGCTGGAGGTGGAGCGGTCCGCGGCGTGGATCTTTGAGGGTGGTTTTTCGACCACCTATGACCACCGGATATCGCGTGCCGATACATTGATCTGGCTGGACCTGCCAGTGGCGTTGCGCCTGTGGCGCGTTACGCGCCGGCTGTTTGCCCACTGGGGGCAGAGCAGGCCCGACATGGCCGACGGCTGCGCCGAGGGCATCCACAGCGAGACTTGGGCGTTCTACCGCTGGATATGGGACACGCGCCAAACCGGGCGCATCCGGTTGACACAATTGCTGGCTGAGGCGCCGGATCATGTCACCATCCACCATTTGCAGTCACGCTCAGATGTTGGCCGATTTCTGGAGGATCTGTGATGATCATACGCCCCACCACGGATGCAGATCGGGGTGCTGTCGACGCCCTCTTGGCGCGGACCTATCCCAGTTTGCTCAAGGCGGATTATGCGCCCGAAATCCTTGATCATGCGCTGCCGATCATCAGCCGGGCGCGGCCCGAACTGCTGACCTGCGGCACCTACTACGTGGTCGAAGAGGATGGGATCGTCCTGGGCGCTGGCGGCTGGACGCCCGACGCCAAAACGCCCGATCTGGGGCATATCCGGCATGTGGTGACCGACATGCGTGCATTGCGGCGTGGCGTGGGGCGGCGGTTGATCGGCCATGCGCTGGACGTGGCGCGGGGCGCAGATATCGGCCGTATGGAGTGTTGGGCCACGCGGACAGCGGTGCCGTTCTATACTGCGATGGGGTTCGAGGACATTGGCCCGATTGACGTACCACTGGCGGGCGGTGTCATCTTTCCCTCTGTGCGGATGACACAAGCCTTGTGATGCGCCGCTAGGTGGGGCGTTCGGCGGGTTCTCCGCTGAGGGTGGTGTAACTGCGGGTGTCGGTTGTGCGGTCATAGGTCAGGACACGGTCATGGTCGGGATAGGTGACCGTATCGTCAGCCGCGCGTGTTCCGATGACCATGTAGCGCACGGGAGCGTCGCTGTGGTTGTGCATCGTATGGGCCACGGGATCACCCGCGCGCCAACACGCAGCGTCGCCGGGGCGTAGCACCGTCTCGGACCCGTTTTCGGTCAGGGTGACAGAGCCGGACAGGATCACCACCATCTCATCCTCGGTCATGTGCCAATGTGCAAAGGAACTGCGCGAACCGGGTGGCAATTCCTCGATGAATGCGCCGAATTGGCTAAGACCGCCGGTGTCGCTGAGCAGCTCTGCCCGGTAGGGTCCCAACGTGCTGTCGGCACCACCGGTTTCTGTTTGTGCGGTGCCTGCTTTGATCACGGTCATTGCCGACCCCCCCTTGCTGAAAAGAAAAAGGCCGGTCGCTGGGACCGGCCTTTGTCGTGTTTCGGAACCTGGTACAGGCTACTCTTGCTGGCCCATGAACATCAGCAGGAACTGGAACATGTTCAGGAAGGAGATGTAGAGGCTCAGCGCGCCGTCGATGGCCGCTTTGTCCAGCCATTCCTGATCGCCATGTGCGGCGTGCGCCACATAGGTGTTCTTGATGTCCTGCGTGTAGAACGCGGTCAGGCCAGCAAAGATCAGGATACCGATCATCGAGATCGCGTACATCATCGGGCCAGACTGCAGGAACAGGTTGATCACCATGGCGACGATCAGGCCGATAACGCCCATCATCAGGAAGGTGCCCATGCCGGACAGGTCTTTTTTCGTGGTATAACCCCACAGGCTGAGGCCTGCGAAAGCGATCGCCGTGACCAGGAAGGTCTGAGTGATCGAGTAGGGGGTGTAGACCAGGAAGATCGAGCTCATCGACACGCCCATGACGGCCGCGAAGATGAAGAAGCCCAGTTGTACTGCAGCCGAAGAACCACGACGCATCAGCGCGCCCCAGCCGAACAGCAGGAAGGCGAGTGGTGCGAACATCACAACCCAGCGCAGCGGCGTTGCATAGAGCAGGTTGCCCAGCGGCGTCAGGTACTGGCCCTCGCGCAGGGCGATGGTCGCGTTGGTTGGATCGGATGTGACAGCAAGATCGGCAATGGCCCATGCGGCCAGCGCCGTGATCAGCATGCCCACGGACATCGTGCCGTAGACTTTGTTCATGTGGGCACGTAGCCCGGCGTCGATCTGGGCGGCGCGTGTACCGGCCGCGGACCGGATCGTATTCAACTCAGCCATTATGACCTCCAAATTGATACAAATTTCCGCCGGGTGATCCGGCGGTCGCGGATTTACGCCCGCATTGCGTCAAATATCGGGTGCGCGGGGCTGTGTTTCAAGGCTTTTTCGCCTTGCGGCAGGCCCATGGCTGCGACATTCCGACCATTTTTGTCATAAATCGTCGGCGATGCGGCTCCATGGGGCTGCCGGGGCGCTTTGCCGATCAGTCGCGCCAGGTTGCGGGCACGTCCCAGATTGGCTTGCGAGCTTCTTGGGCGGCGGTTTTGGCGGTGACGCCGATATCATCCAAACGGTGCGCATCCAGCTTGGCCAGCGCACGGCGTGAACGCCATACGTTCAACAGGGCGCTCAGGGAAAAGGGCTTGGCCGCAGGAGCGGCAACGCGGGTGTGGCGGGCGGTGGTGTCGATCAGTGCCATGTCTTTAGTCTCCTTGGTCAATTGTGATGGTTGCTTGGCGTTTCATCAATTCTCTTGATGTATATGGCAAAGCATGACACATTTTGAAAACGAATGTTTGTGAGATGACGCATCAGGGAAATTGATATGAGAAATTTGGACATCACCACGCTTCGGTCTTTTGTCGCAGTTGCCGAGAGCGGGGGCGTCACGCGGGCGGCCGGGTTTCTGCATTTGACCCAGTCCGCGGTCTCAATGCAGCTTAAACGTCTGGAAGAAGTGTTGGACCTTGATCTGTTTGACCGGTCGGGGCGGTCCATTGCCCTGACGGCCTCTGGCGAGCAATTGCTGGTCTATGCGCGGCGCATGGTTGCGTTGAACGATGAGGTGATCACCCGGCTGACCGATCAGGCCTATGAGGGTGAAATCACGCTGGGCGTGCCACATGACATTGTCTATCCGGCGATCCCGCGTGTGCTGAAACAGTTTCACGCGGCCTTTCCACGGGTCAAGGTACAGCTCGACAGTTCATATACGCGGCGGCTGAAAGCCGAGTTTGCCAAAGGCGCCTGCGACATCATTCTCACCACCGAAACCGGTCTGGACAGTGGCGGCGAAGAACTATGCGTCAAGCCGCTGTGCTGGGTCGGTGCGCCGGGGGGATCGGCATGGCGGCAGCGTCCGCTCAAACTTGCCTTTGGTCGGCAGTGCACGTTCCGGCCCCGCGTGGTCGAACATCTGGACAATGCGAGTATCCCTTGGGACGTGGTGGTAGAGACCGAAAGCGACCGGACCATCGAAGCCACCGTAAGCGCGGATTTGGCTGTCCATACGATGATCGAAGGAACCGAACCGCCCCATCTCGACCGGATTGATCACGGCGGTGTCCTGCCGGATTTGCCAGCGCAGCGGATCAACCTCTATGGGGCCACTGGTGCGGCGAACGAAGTCCATGATGCGCTGGTTTCGATGCTGAGACGTGCCTTTTCCGCGCCCGAAACCGTTCAGTTGCGCGCCGTGTCGCGGGTGTAGGATTGAAACGATTCGCCCCAGTTTTGACGATTTATGCCGGGTTTTGAGCAAAAAAACGCGCAAATGAACTAAGGTTTTCGTAGTTGTGCCGGGGGTGTCGGGTGGCAAATAGTTAACGCGCCCGTTCTCCTAGGGGTTGAATGTGAGTAACTTGCGCTAAGGTGTTGATAGCAGTCGAACAAACGGGATGGCGCCGCTCTGGATAAATCGACCGATCTGGCAAGCGTTTGAAATATATCAAGAACTGTAGTTGCCGTTCACGTCACTCAATCTTGCACCCCAACTGGGGTCCGCGCACGTCATGCGGGTAGTTTACGTTGAAAAACGAGCGATGTCCGCTTAGTGTGGCGTAACTCTGGCGCGGTGTTTTGAGATGTGTCTGGGATATACAAAGCGCGAGGCCACTCAGGCGCGGCGCACCACAACAGTTGGGAGACCCCATGGCACATATGGTCGACGTTCACGTTGGTAAGCGTATTCGGCAGCGGCGATGGCTGATTGGGATGACCCAGCAAAAGCTTGCTGACCTCGTCGGGATCAAGTTTCAGCAGATCCAGAAATACGAAACCGGGGCCAATCGCGTGAGCGCATCGCGGCTTTGGGATATCGGTGATGCTATGGGTGTGCCGGTGGCGTTTTTCTTTGAAGGCGTCAAGGAAGGCGCGTCACGGTTTGACCACACAGGCAGCGATGTACCGCCTGACATGCTGGGCGATAAGGAAGCGATGGAGCTGGTGCGTACCTATTATGCCATCCCCGAAAATCAGCGGCGCCGCCTGTTTGAACTGGCACGCGTGCTGAGCGACGTCGCCTGACCATCTGATGTGACTGCGAACGGCCTCCGCCACGGCGGGGGCTTGCCTTGGCCCGCGTGGTCTGGCACCCGATGTGTATGACCTATTCCCTATCCGAACTGACCGCCGTGGCCCACAAGATGGCCGACGCGGCGCGTCTGGCGATCCTCCCCTATTTCCGCACACCCGATTTGACGGCTGAGAACAAGCTGGCCGGCGGGTTTGATCCGGTTACCGTGGCCGACCGCGCCGCCGAAGAGGCGATGCGCGCGGTTTTGGCGCGGTTGCGTCCGCAGGATGCTATCATGGGCGAGGAATTTGGCGCACAGGCGGGGACCTCCGGGCTGACTTGGGTTCTGGACCCGATTGACGGCACACGCGGGTTTGTCGCGGGCACGCCCACCTGGGGGGTTTTGATCGCTGTGGGCCCTGACAGCGGCCCGGTGCTCGGCGTGATTGACCAGCCCTATATTGGCGAGCGGTTTGTGGGTGCAGGCGGGCAGGCGCATTTGTCCGGTCCGCACGGCGAGATGCAGATCACCACGCGCGCGCCGCGTCCGCTGGCGGATGCAACTGTGTTCACCACCTTCCCCGAAGTTGGCACTGCGCAGGAGCGCGCGGGTTTTGACGCCGTGGCGGGCAAGGCCAGGTTGGTGCGATACGGGATGGACTGCTACGCCTATGCGCTGGTTGCTGCGGGCCAGGCGGATCTGGTGATCGAGGCGGGGCTGAACAATTACGACATTCAGGCGCCGATTGCCCTGATCGAGGCTGCGGGCGGTATTGTCACCGATTGGGCGGGGCGTCCGGCCTATGCGGGTGGGCGGGCGTTGGCCGCTGCAAACGCCGACATCCACGCCGAGGCGCTGGCGATCCTGCGAGACGTGTCGTGACCGAGCTGCTGATCCGCGGTGCGCGTCATCTGGTGACTATGGATGATACGCGCCGGGTTCTGCAGGCCTGTGACATTCTGATCCGCGACGGCGTTGTGGCTGCAATCGGCGCGGGTCTGCGCACGACAGGTGAGGTTATCGCCGCGCAAGACTGTGTGGTGACACCGGGCCTCGTCAACACGCATCACCATCTGTACCAGACCCTGACACGCGCCGTGCCTGCCGCGCAAAACGCATTGCTGTTTGGCTGGCTGCAGACGCTGTACCCGATCTGGGCGCGGTTTACGCCGGATCATATGTATGTCTCGGCGCAGATTGGGCTGGCGGAACTGGCTTTGTCCGGCTGCACGCTGACCTCGGACCACCTGTATCTCTTTCCCAACGGTGCGCGGCTGGACGATACGATCGAGGCGGCGCGGGACGTGGGCCTGCGGTTTCATCCGACACGGGGCGCGATGAGCATTGGTGTCCGCGACGGTGGTCTGCCTCCGGACAGTCTGGTCGAGGACGAGGCCGCCATTCTTGACGATTGTATCCGTGTGATTGACGCGTTCTACGACCCAAACGACGGATCGATGTGCCGTGTAGGAGTGGCCCCTTGTTCACCGTTTTCGGTCAGCCGCGATCTGATGCGTGATGCCGCGGTGCTGGCGCGCGACAAGGGTGTGATGATGCACACGCATTTGGCCGAGAATGACGAAGATATAGCCTATTCCATGGAACAGTTCGGCTGCCGTCCGGGGCAGTATGCGCAGGATCTGGGCTGGGTTGGGCCGGACGTCTGGCACGCGCATTGTGTCAAACTTGACCCTGCCGAGATTTCTCTTTTTGCCGAGACGGGCACCGGGATTGCGCATTGCCCCTGTTCCAATTGCCGTCTGGGATCGGGCATCGCGCCGGTCCGTGCAATGCGGGATGCGGGTGTGTCGGTGGGCCTGGGTGTTGACGGATCGGCCAGCAATGATGCGGGCAATCTGGTCGCCGAGGCGCGGCAGGCCATGCTGTTGCAACGGGTGGCCTTTGGAGCTGATGCGATGTCGCCGATGGAGGCGCTGGAGATCGCAACCCGTGGTGGGGCAGACGTGTTGGGTCGCCCCGATTGCGGTCGGATTGCCGTGGGCGCGCGGGCGGACATTGCGTTGTGGGATGTGTCTGGCGTGCAAAGCGCTGGCAGTTGGGATCCGGCGGCTCTGTTGCTGGCGGGCCCTGTGACGGTGCGTGATTTGTTGGTTGAGGGCCGTCAGGTCGTGCGCGACGGGCATGTCGTCACCATTGACCTGCAATCGACCATAGATCGGCAGAACCAACTGGCGCGCGACTTGAACGACGCGCTTTGACCGTCAGGTGGGGCGCGGTTTTCCCCCCACCCAGACCTGAGCGACGGCGCGGTCATCGCCCATCATGATGGTTGGGAACACAGCATCCCAGATATGATCGGCCTGCGCGGCCCGCTGTGTGATCGCAGGTGTTGATGTCAGGTCGAGGATGCACAGGTCCGCGTCCATACCGGCGGCGATTACCCCCAGATGATCGTGCCGGTGCAGCGCGCGCGCCGAACCTGCTGTGGCCAGCCAAAGCAGTTGAGCGGCATGGACAGCCGCGCCGCGCAGCTGCGCTACTTCGTAGGCGGCGGCCATAGTGCGCAGCATGGAAAACGACGATCCGCCGCCTGTATCCGTGGCCAGGCCAACGCATTGGCCCGCGCGGGCCAGTCCCATCAGGTCAAACAGGCCGGATCCGATAAACGTGTTGGATGTGGGGCAGTGTACGACGCTTGCGCCCACTTCGGACAGCCGTGCCACCTCGCGCGGGGTCAGGTGAATCGAGTGACCGTAAACACCGCGCGCACCCAAGAGGCCCGTGGCCTCGTAGGTGTCGAGATAGTCGCGTGCCTCTGGGAACAGGTCCTGCACCCAGGCGATTTCATCCACCTGCTCGCTGAGATGCGTTTGCATCAGCACGTCAGGGCGTTCGGACCAGAGCGCGCCGAGGGCCGTCAGTTGTTCAGGCGTCGATGTGGGGGAAAAGCGCGGCGTGATCGCATATTGCGCGCGCCCCTTGCCGTGCCACCTGTCCAGCAAGCCTTTGCTGTCGTCATAGGCGCTTTGTGCTGTGTCACGCAGCCCATCGGGCGCATTGCGATCCATACAGGTCTTACCCGCCACTATGGCCATGCCACGCACAGCGGCTGCCTCGAACAGGGCGTCGACGCTTGTGGGGTGGATGGTGGCATAGCTCGCCACGCTTGTGGTGCCATGATCCAGTGCAAGGTCCAGATACCTGTCCGCGATGGTGCGGGCATAGGCGGGATCGGCCAGGCGCATCTCTTCGGGAAAGGTGTAGGTGTTGAGCCAGTCGATCAGCCGCTTGCCCCAGGACGCGATGATGGCGGTTTGCGGATAGTGAACATGCGCGTCCACAAACCCCGGACAGACAAGCCGGCCGCTGTGGTCATGGAGTGTGACATCGGGGCCGCTGACACGCGCGGCCTCGCCAACAGCAACAATCGTGCCGTTTTCGATCAGGACCGCGCTGTTTTCGGCGATAGAGACCGCTTCGGCCCAGTGTTGGGTGAACGGATTGCCGCGAAATTGCAGGACATGTCCGGTGATAAGATCGCGCTGTGTCATCCGGTGTTTATGGCCCCGTGCAAGAGGTTGCGCAAAGCGAAAGTGGGGCCATTGTCACTTGTGGGAACCATGCCTATGGTTTGACGCAAATGTGCGGTCTGGTCGGAGGATTTACATGTCAAATGAAGTCGACGTGGCCGAACCGGCAGCAGAGGACAGCGGCTATGAGTTGGGCCGCAAAGATGTCTCTGCCATTCTTTATGCGGTGGATATCGAGGACCGGGCGCAGCTGACCACGCTGATGGAGCCGCTGCATGCGGCGGACATTGCCGACCTTTTGGAACAGATCAACGCGTTTGACCGGTCACGGTTGATCCGCCTTTATGATCGTGAGTTTGACGGGGACATCCTGTCGGAACTGGACGAGTCGATCCGCGAAGAGGTGATTGGCGTTCTCAAGCCGACCGTTCTGGCCGACGCGGTGCGCGATCTGGACAGTGACGATGTCGTTGATCTGATTGAGGATCTGGACGACGCGCAGCAGGAGCAGATCCTCGATGCGCTGGAGGACACGGACCGTGCGCTGGTCGAGCAGTCGCTGTCGTTCCCGGAGTATTCCGCGGGCCGTCTGATGCAGCGCGAGGTCGTCATGGCGCCTGAACACTGGACCGTGGGCGAGGCGATTGACCGATTGCGCGGCGCCGAAGAGAGCGAGCTGCCCAATCAATTCTATCATATTGTTCTGGTGGACCCGCGCTTGCATCCCATTGGCAATGTCACTCTGGGCAAGCTGATGCGGTCGCGGCGCGAGGTCAAGTTGATGGATCTGGTGGAGGAGACGTTTCGCGTCATCCCCGCCACGCAGCCGGAAAGTGACGTTGCCTATGCGTTCAACCAGTATCACCTGATCTCGGCCCCTGTTGTGGATGACGAGGGGCGTCTGATCGGTTTGATCACCATTGATGATGCGATGGCCGTTCTGGATGAAGAGCACGAAGAGGACATCCTGCGTCTGGCGGGGGTGGGCGAGGAATCCGCGCTGTCGGACAATGTGCGCGAGACGACGCGCCAGCGTTTGCCCTGGTTGGCCGTCAATCTTGTGACGTCGATCCTCGCGTCGATGGTGATTGCACAATTCGAGATGGCGATTGCGCAGATCGTGGCGCTGGCGGTGTTGATGCCCATTGTCGCCTCTATGGGGGGCAACGCCGGGACGCAGTCGCTGACCGTGGCGGTGCGGGCGTTGGCGACCAAGGATTTGACCGGTGCAAATGTCTGGCGGGTGATCCGACGTGAGGTGTTTGTTGGATTGCTGAACGGCGTGGTCTTTGCCGTTGTGATGGGCATTGTCGGCGTGATCTGGTTCGGCTCTCCGGCTTTGGGCTACGTGATTGCGGCGGCCATGGTGGTGAACATGGTGGTCGCGGGCCTTGCAGGGACGGTCATACCTGTTGTGCTGGACCGGTTGGGGGTCGATCCGGCGCTGGCCTCCGGGGCATTTGTGACGACGGTGACGGATGTGGTTGGGTTCTTTGCGTTCCTGGGGCTTGCCGCGATGGTGTTGTTGTGAGGGCTGGCTGGTCGGACGCGCTTTGCGCTGATGCGCAAAGACGCCCCGCCCGCCATCCCGTATGGGGGCGTGCATGGATTTGATGGCGCGCAAGGATGCAGCCCGTAAGGCCGGGTTTGCTCGGCGCAAGGCTGCGTTTGATCTGGACCCCGGTGGCGCGTCCGGTGTGTTGTCGTCGGTCCTTGCCGGATTTCGGGGCGTGCCGGTGTCGGGCTATATGCCCATTCGGTCGGAGATTGACCCATTGCCTGCTATGGCAGAGGCGGCGGCCTATGGCACTGTGTCGGTGCCTGTCATTATGGGCGCTGGCCAACCGTTGCGGTTCTCGCGCTGGATGCCGGGTGGACCGCTGCGGGACGGGCCATTTGGTGCGAAGGTGCCCGAAGTGGATGATTTCGTCATACCTGATATCGTGATTGTGCCGTTGGTGGCCTTTACCCGCGCGGGCGGGCGTTTGGGGTATGGTGGTGGGTTTTACGATCGCACATTGGAGCAATTGCGCGCAGCGCGGCCAACCTATGCCATCGGCTTTGCCTATGCTGCGCAGGAAGCAGCCGATTTGCCGTTAGAGCCTACGGATCAGCCGCTGGATATGATTGTCACCGAGGCCGGTGTGATCGAGATGTGAATGGACAGGTGTGTTGGGGCGCTGCCTTTGACCACGCATGAGATGCAGGGAATTGGAGCAGTATGAAACTGTTGTTTTTAGGGGATGTGATGGGCCGTGCCGGTCGGCAGGCGGTGGCGGAACATCTGCCCCGGCTGCGGGCAGAGTGGGATCTGGATTTCGTCGTTGTGAACGGCGAGAACGCGACATCCGGGATGGGCCTGTCCGGTGCGCATGCCAAGGCGTTGCTGGAGGCGGGTGCTGATTGCATCACCTTGGGTGATCACGCCTTTGATCAAAAGGATATGTTGCAGTTCATCGAGCAGGAGCCGCGCATCGTGCGCCCGTTGAACTTTTCCAAGGCCGCGCCGGGCAAGGGGGCGCGTGTGTTCAACGCGCGCGGAGGCAAACGGGTGTTGGTGACGCAGGCCTTGGGGCAGGTGTTCATGAAGCGGCCCTTTGATGATCCGTTTTCGGCCCTTGAAACAGTGTTTCGCGCGCACCCTCTGGGCGGGCAGGTGGATGCGGTGATGGTCGACTTTCATTGCGAAGCCACGTCGGAGAAAATGGCGATGGGGCATTGGTGCGACGGGCGAGCCAGCCTGATGGTTGGCACCCACACCCATGTGCCCACGGCGGACGCGATGATTTTGGGCAAGGGCTGTGGCTATCTCAGTGATGCGGGGATGTGCGGGGATTACAATTCGGTCATTGGGATGCAGCGGGACGAACCCCTACGCCGGTTTATCACGGGCATGCCCAAGGAGCGTTTCGCGCCCGCACTTGGGCCGGCGACCGTGTCGGGTGTCTATGTGGAGACGGGCCCCGATGGGCGCGCTGTGCGGATCGAGATGGTACGGCAGGGCGGTGTTCTGGCACAAAGCGGGCCGCAATAGCAGGCACTGGCCACTGCGCCACGGTAATTACTGTGTCACCCGCCAAAGCACGGCTTGAAGCGCCTGCGGCAATGGGGGACACTGATGGGTGATACGGGTCCAAGGCACATTACCAGATATGGGTTTCATCGCGCTTTCAGAGACGGGCAATGCCGTTCTCACGCTGGTGGTTGTTGGGGTGATGTTCGCGCTCTTTCTGCGCGAGAGTTTCCCGGCAGAAGTTGTGGCCATCGCCGGGGTCGGGTTGATGCTGGCATCGGGGGCATTGCCCTATGATGCCGCTGTTGCGGTGCTGTCGAACCCGGCGCCGTGGACCATCGCCGCGATGTTTATCATCATGGGGGCACTGGTGCGCACAGGCGCGCTGGAGGCGTTCACAGGGCTCGCCGACCGGCAGGCGCGCACCAACCCGGTTCTGGCAATTGGGCTTTTGATGGCCTTTGTGATTGTCAGCTCTGCGATTGTGTCCAACACGCCGGTGGTTGTGGTGATGATCCCGGTCTTTATCCAGCTGGCCAAGACGATGGGCCATTCGGCGTCCAAGATGCTGATCCCGCTGAGTTATGCGGCAATCCTCGGAGGGACGTTGACCCTGATCGGGACGTCGACGAACCTGCTGGTGGATGGGGTTGCGCGGGCGCAGGGGTTGGCCCCGTTCACGATTTTTGAGGTCACGCCGCTTGGCATCGTTTTGGTGGTCTGGGGGATGATCTATCTGCGGTTTTTCGGGCCGATGTTGTTGCCGGACCGGGACAGCATGGCGGGTCTTTTGAGTGATCGCAGCCGGATGAAATTCTTTACCGAAGCGGTCATTCCGCCGGAGTCCAACCTGATCGGGCGCGAAGTCACGGGCGTGCAACTGTTCAAACGTGATGGCGTTCGGCTAATCGACGTCGTGCGTGGGGATCTGTCGCTGCGGCGCAACCTCAAGGGGGTGGCCTTGCAGGTGGGCGACCGGGTGGTGTTGCGGACCCAGATGACCGAGCTGTTGAGCCTGCAGCGCAACAAGGAATTGAAGCGCTTGGACCAGGTGGGCGCGGTCGAGACCACGACTGTTGAAGTGCTGATCACGCCGGGGTGCAAGATGGTGGGCCGGTCGCTTGGTGCGTTGCGTTTGCGCAGGCGCTACGGTGTGTATCCGTTGGCGGTGCACCGGCGCAATCAGAACATCGGGCGACAGTTGGATGATCTGGTTGTAAAGGTGGGCGACACGCTGTTGCTGGAGGGCGCGCCGGAGGACATTCAGCGTCTGGCCACGGATATGGACATGGTGGATGTCTCCAAACCGTCGCAGCGCGCCTTTCGGCGGGGGCATGCGCCGATTGCGTTGGTGGCGTTGCTGGGCATTGTCGTTCTGGCGGCCTTTGGTGTGGCGCCGATCTTTATGCTGTCGGTGATGGCGGTGGCGCTGGTTCTGGTCACCCGCTGCATCGATGCGGACGAGGCGTTTTCCTTTGTGGACGGACGGTTGTTGGCGTTGATCTTTGCGATGCTGGCGATTGGTGCGGCGTTGGAGGCCACGGGGGCGGTGGCGTTGATTGTGGATGCCATTGCGCCGGGGTTGGCTGTGTTGCCGCCTTTCCTGATCGTTTGGGCGATTTACCTGCTGACGTCGGTGTTGACGGAGCTGGTCAGCAACAACGCCGTTGCGGTTGTGCTGACGCCTATTGCGATTGGTCTGGCCAGCGCGTTGGGTATTGATGCGCGCCCGTTAGTGGTTGCGGTGATGGTGGCGGCGTCGGCCTCGTTTGCGACGCCAATCGGGTATCAGACGAACATGCTGGTTTACGGGCCAGGCGGGTACAAGTTCACCGATTTCATGCGTGTGGGCATACCGCTGAACCTGAGCATTGGTATCCTCGCCTCGGCGGTTATTCCGTTTATCTGGCCCTTGTGACGGCGGGGCGGACGCTGTTTGCCCTTTGGGCAAAGACGCCCCGCCCACCGTCCCTTCAGGCGATGGTTTTGGACCGGCCTGCGTTGCGCCCCGAGAAGATGCAGCCGCCGAGGAATGTCCCTTCGAGCGCGTTGTAGCCGTGATAGCCACCTCCACCGAAGCCTGCGACCTCGCCCGCGGCAAAGAGGCCCGGTACGGTCTGGCCATCTGCGCCGATCATCTGGCTGTCGAGGTTTGTGTGCAGGCCGCCCAGGGTTTTGCGGGTCAGCACGTGCAGTTTCACCGCGATCAGAGGGCCGTTTGCAGGGTCCAGGAATTTGTGCGGTTTGGCTGTGCGCAACAGGCGGTCTCCGCGGTAGTTGCGCGCGGCGTGGATTGCCATCATCTGCGCATCCTTGGAAAACGGGTTGTCGATCTGAGCATCGCGCGCTTCGATCTGGGCGCGCAGTTTTGCCTCATCGATCAGGCCACCACCCGCCACCTGGTTCATGCCGCGCACCAGTGTTGTAAGGTCATCGGCAACGACAAAATCCTCGCCACGCTCCTTGAACGCCTCGACTGGGTCGGTTGCGTTTTTGCCGGACAACACCCGTTGTTTGATGACTTCGGACCACTTTTTCGACGTCAGGTCGGGGTTCTGTTCGGACCCCGAGAGCGCAAATTCCTTTTTGATGACTTTTTGGGTCAGCACGAACCAACTGTAGTCATAGCCTGTCTCGAGGATCATGCGCAGGGTGGACATGCTGTCAAAGCCGGGCAGGGCAGGCGGGGCGAACCGGTTGCCTGTGGCGTCGAACCACATGGATGAGGGGCCGGGCAGGATGCGGATGCCGTGCGCGGGCCAGATCGGATCCCAGTTTTTGACACCTTCGGTATAGTGCCACATCCGGTCGCCGTTGATCACGTGCCCGCCCGCCGTCTCGGAAATGCCGATCATACGGCCATCCACATGCGCAGGCACGCCCGCCACCATGTCTTTGGGTGCAGGGCCGAGGCGCTCGGTCGGCCAGACCTTGCGCACCATGTCGAAATTGCCGCCGATGCCGCCCGATGTGACGATCACCGACGGCGCGCGCAGGACAAAGTCACCAATGGCGTCGCGGTTGGTTTTCTGGCCGCGCGGGGCCGCGTCGTCCGACATCACTGTGCCGCTGACACCCTTGGCGACACCGTTTTCCATGTCGATCCGGTCGACTTGATGGCGGAAATGAAAATGGATCAGGCCCGCTTTTTCATGCTCTTCGCAGCGGCGCACGAAATGTTCGATGATGCCGGGGCCGGTGCCCCATGTGATGTGGAACCGTGGCACTGAATTGCCGTGCCCGTCGGCAAAACTGCCGCCACGTTCCGCCCATCCGACAACCGGGAACCAGCGCAGGCCCATGCCGTGCAGCCACCCGCGCATGTCGCCTGCGGCAAAGTCCACGTAGGCTTCCGCCCATTTGCGTGGCCAGTGGTCCTCGGGGCGGTCGAATTGGGCGCTGCCCATCCAATCCCCCAGGGCCAGTTCGCGGCTGTCGCGGATGCCCATGCGGCGTTGTTCTGGTGTGTCGATCATGCACAGACCGCCCAGGCTCCAGAACGCCTGCCCCCCCAGAAAGGACCGAGGTTCCTGATCCACGATGATGACCGTCTTGCCTCGGTCACCAAGTTCGGCGGCGGCGGCCAGACCTGCCAGCCCGGCCCCTACAACAATGGCGTCGGCTTGATCCATTTCACATCCTCTCAGCGGTTGCGGAACCAGATCACGAAGGGTGCCGCGACCAGATACATGGTGATGCCATAGACGGCAGAGGGCAGGGCGATGGTGCTGAACCCTTCGGATTGACCCGAGATCAGGGCCGCCATTGTGACGCCAAGCGTTGCGTTCTGAACGCCGGTCTCAATCGATATGGTCTTGGCCTGATCCCACATCAGGGATGCACCCCGTGCTAGCGCTAGCCCAAGGATCAAGAGCACCACGTTCAATGCGATGAGGGCGGGGCCGAGTTTGGGCAGGTTTTCAACAAAGGTGCCCCAGTTGCCGGCCAGCGCCGCGACGACGATCAGGATAAACAGGGCCGTGGCCAGACGGGTCAGTATGGGTTCGATCCGGACGGCCAAGCCCGGCGCGAAGTGGCGAAAGAGCACGCCCAGCAGGACAGGCAGAGTGGTGATTACGAACATCGCTATGGCAAGGTCGGTGACGCTGACCTCTGGTGCGTTGGACCCCATGAAATGCACCACTGCCCATGCGGCCAAAATCGGCACCGTCACAATGCTGGCAAGGCTGATCACAGCCGTGAGCGAGACAGACAGGGCCACGTCGCCGCGCGCCAGTCGCGAGATCATGTTGGATGTCACCCCGCCGGGGCAAAAGCTGATGAGCATGACGCCAACGGCGATTTCAGCGCCCAGACCAAAGGCGCGCACCGTCGCATAGGCCGCGATGGGCAAGAGCACGATTTGTGCGATGGCTCCGATGGCAAAGGCCTTGGGCATGCACAGCACTCTGCCAAAGTCCGCAAAGGTCAGGCCGACGCCAAGGCTCAGCATGATGATCGCCAGTGACAGTGGCAGAACCACGTTGATCAATATGTCCATAACTTCTCTCCCTTGTGGCGACGTTACGCGCGTCTGGGATTGTCGCGCAATGTTGACGCATGGGCAGGTGGCGGGTCAGAGCGGCCAGAATACGAGAATGGCGGGGATGGACACGGCAACGACAATCACCTCGAGCGGCAGCCCGATGCGCCAGTAGTCGCCGAACTTGTAGCCGCCGGGGCCAAGGATCAGAGTGTTGTTCTTGTGCCCGATCGGGGTCAGGAATGCCGAGGAAGCGGCCACAGCGACGGCCATCAGGAAGGGATCGGGCGAGACGCCAAGCGCCTGCGCCATCTGTATGCCGACAGGGGCCGCGACAATGGTGGTGGCGGTGTTGTTGAGCACGTCCGACAGGCTCATTGTCACGATCATCAGCACTGTCAGCACAGCCCATGCGGGCATGCCGTCGGTCAATGTGACGAGCCAACCCGCGATGAGTTCTGTGCCGCCTGAGCTTTCCAATGCGGCACCCAGCGGGATCATGGACCCCAACAGTACCACAACCGGCCATTCGATATGTGTGTAGAGTTCCGACAGTGGTACGATGCGGGTCAGAACATAGGCGATGACCACAAGGCCCAGTGCGATGGGCAGGTACAAAAGCCCGACGCTGGCCGCCAGCACAGCGCCGCCAAAGAGCGCAATGGCCAGCCAGACCTTGCTGTCGTCCGTCACCGCCAGCCCGCGTTCCGCCAGCGGCAACGTGCCAAGCCAAGTCGTTACGTCGGGGCCTGTGTCGCGTGGCACCAACAGCAAGAGGATGTCGCCCGCGCGGATCTCGGTCTTGCGGATTTGGGCGGTGATGCGCACGCCTTCGCGTGACAGGCCCAGCAACACGGTGTTTTGCCGCCAAGCCAGCCCGACGGTTTGTGCCGTTCGGCCCACGAGGCGGGATGTTTCGGTCACGACGACTTCGATGATTTCCACGCCTTCACCAGCGGCGTTCAGGCGGTCTGTGCGGGCGGCGTCGGCCACGGCGAGGCCAGTGGCGGTGCGAAATTCATCCAGCGCTTCGGGTGTTGCTTCGATCACCAGCGCGTCGCCTGCGCGCAGTTCTGCATTGCGCGCGCGGCCATAGCGGCGCTTGCCGTCGCGGATCAGGCCCACGATTGCGACATCTGCCTTTTCCGCGTCCTCTTCGAGATCGGCGAGGCGGCTGCCGATGTGTTTGCTGCCTTCTGGTACAACCAGTTCGGCCACATAATTGGCCATATCTTCGAGGTCTGCGGTTGCGTCGTGACGGGCCGGGATCAAGCGCCAGCCCACAAGTGCGACAAAGATCAGTCCAGCGATGGCAGCGACACCACCCACGGGGGCAAAATCGAACATGCGAAATGGCTCGCCCAGCGAATCCTCGCGGATGGTGGCGATGATGATGTTGGGGGGCGTGCCGATCAGGGTGACCATGCCGCCGAGGATGGTGGCAAAGCTGAGAGGCATCAGGCTGAGCCCCGGCGAGCGTCCCGCCTTGCGCGCGGTCTGGATGTCGACGGGCATCAACAGGGCGAGGGCGGCCACGTTGTTCATGAAGGCCGAGAGCACACCACCGATCGCGCCCATCAGCGTGATATGCGCGCCCAGCGACCGGCTGGCATCGACCAGCGTGCGCGTGATCAAAAACACCGCGCCGGATCGCACCAAGCCCGCAGACACCACCAGAACCAGCGCCACGACCAGTGTGGCCGGGTGACCGAAGCCCGAGAACGCATCCGCGCTGGGTACGACACCCAGCACGACGCCGACCATCAAGGCGGAGAAAGCGACGATGTCGTAACGGAACCGCCCCCAGAGCAAGAGGCCGAACACGGCCCCGAAGAGCGAGAAGAGGATGATCTGGTCGGTTGTCATGCGGCCACGTTACGGTCAGGGCGCGGGCTGTGCCAGTGCCTTCACGAGGCCCCTGCGGGTTGACGTGGTGTGATCCAAAGGACGCGCTGGCGCGCGACACGATGTTTGGGGGGCGTTGCCCATGGCTGCGCCTTCGCCGTTTTCGCGCGGATGTGCCGTTTAGGTCCAGGTGATGTGGCGGTCTGTGGGTGCTGTCCAATTGACCTTGGGGCCTTTGGGGACGATGCCCAGTGGATTGCGCAGGTCCGACCTGGAAAAGTAACCAGCCTTGTAGATTGCGGGTTTGACCGTTTCGGCGATGCCCGGCAGCGCATAGAGCGCGCGGGCATAGTCCCAGAGTTGTGGAAAGTCGCTGAGCTTGGCCAGGTTACATTTGAAGGCATAGTGATAGGCCACGTCAAAGCGTGCCAGGGTAGGGAACAGGCGCAGGTCTGCTTCGGTCAGGTGGTCCCCGGTCAGGGTTGTTTGTGTCGCGAGATGCGCATCGATGGCCTTGAGCGCGGCAAAGAGGTCTGTGACAGCGGCATCATATGCCTCTTGCGAACGGGCAAATCCGGCGCGGTAGACGCCGTTGTTGATGTCGCGGTGGATGCGGGTGTTCCAGGTGTCGATCTGTGCCTCAAGCTGTTCCGGCACGAGCCTGCGTTTGGGATCGAAGGCGATACAGAGCATGCGTGTGATGTCTGCGCTTTCGTTCGAGACGATCTGCTGGCTGTGTTTGTCCCACAGCACCGGAACGGTGATGCGCCCGGTATAGGCGGGCGTTTGGCGGGCATAGACCTCGTGCAGGGATTGGACGCCGAGTTGCGGGTCCGAAAAGTCGCCGGAGGCGTCGAAGACCCAGCCCTGATCGGTGCGTGCGGGTTTTGCGACGCTGACAGATATGGCGTTAGACAATCCCAAGAGTGCGCGGACCAACAGCGTGCGATGCGCCCAGGGGCAGTTCCACGCAACAAAGAGGTGATAGCGGCCCGGTTCGGGTGTGAATGGGCCTTCCGGTGTGATCCGGTGCCGCAACGTGGATTTGGCGCGCTCATAGGCACCGCTTGCGCTGGTGTCCGGGCCGGGATCGTCCGTTTGGTAGGTGCCGTTGATCATCAAGCCCATCTGCGTTCCCCTTGCTGCGATGCCCCCAAGCCTAGCCCGGTTGTTCCGGGGTGCCACGCGCAAAGGGGCTGCACTGGCGCACAAGCCGGGCTTGCCCCTGTGGGAGCGGATGGCCTATAGCAACGCGGAACCGATTTCCGGGCATGTTTTGCACCGGTCAGCAGACAGGAGGCTCCTATGGCAGGCCACTCAAAATGGGCAAACATCCAGCACCGTAAGGGGCGCCAGGACAAGATCCGCGCCAAGCTGTTTTCGAAAATGTCCAAAGAGATCACCGTGGCCGCCAAGATGGGCGACCCCGATCCCGACAAGAACCCGCGTCTGCGGCTGGCCGTCAAAGAGGCCAAATCCAATTCCGTCCCCAAGGATGTGATCGACCGCGCGATCAAGAAAAGCCAGGCGGGCGACGGGGATGACTATGAGGAAATCCGCTATGAGGGTTACGGCCCCAACGGTGTGGCGGTGATTGTCGAGGCGATGACCGACAACCGCAATCGCACCGCGTCGACTGTGCGCTCTACCTTTACCAAGAACGGCGGCAACCTCGGCGAAACCGGCAGCGTGGGCTTTATGTTCGACCGCAAGGGCGCTGTCAGCTACGGAGCTGATGTGGGCGATGCCGACACGGTGATGATGGCCGCAATCGAGGCTGGGGCCGAGGATGTGGAATCGTCCGAGGACGGGCATGTGATCTGGTGCGCGGACACGGACCTGAACGAGGTGTCGAATGCGCTGGAGGCGGAACTGGGCGAATCCGAATCGACCAAGCTGGTCTGGCGTCCGACGACCACCACCGAAATGGACCTCGAAGCGATGCAAAAGCTGATGCGTCTGGTGGATGCGTTGGAAGATGATGACGACGTGCAGCAGGTCACCACCAATTTCGAAGCAAGCGACGAAGTGATGGCGCAACTGGACGAATAATCCGCGTCACATAGACGTCTGGAATAGCAAAACGCCGCCCTGTCACCAGAGGCGGCGTTTTCCATGTCTTCAGGACTGCTCGAATGGGATCAGAAGAACAGTTGGCGGGCGACCTGGCTCCAGCTTTGCGTGCAACCTGCATTGGGCGCAGGTGTTTGGCGACGCAAGCGGCGCATCAGGCCCTTGAGATCATTCAGGCGGGTGCGCGCAGCACTGCCGCCCGCGCGGCTTTGCACCGACAGGATTTTTTCCTGCGTCTGCAGCGCGGCTTCGATCAACTCAAGATCCTGCTTGGTCAGATCAACGGTGTGTGTTGTGTCGAGCATTTGAATGCATCCTTATTATCGTTGACCAGCATATGGGGTCTGAAGTGGTATACGCCAATCATCAAAGATCAGATCACCGTGATAACCATGTCAGATGCCAGAAACTGGCAGCAGTCGATCCCGCAAAGCGCGGGGCGTGTCTTGTCACATTCATGTAGGTATGCGGCAAGCGAATTGCGCCGTTCATGCGCGCAAAGCAGATGTGCAAAAAACGTATACCTCAAGTTGGCTTAAGTTTTGGTGCGCTTGATCAACCGCATGAAAACACGTTGTTAGGCCCGCGCAGTAAAAGCACTTTTGCCGATAGGCTTCGTACCTATGGTCCCATGCAAGTTGTTGTGTGCGCGGGGTTTTCAGCGGACAGGGCCGTGTCGGCACTGGGTAATGCTAATGTTTGTCCACAGATGCCATACAGATCCGGTGCAACCCATGCCAAACAGTTGCCCTATAAACTGCGTACGTGGCGTGTCTTGCCAGCGGGGTTGCGTGTTCGGGTGCGACACCGCATTGATGCGGCATGACCCCACGACCGCAAAACCCGATCAAGGGCATCTTCTGGATGCTGGTCACTGGCTTGTGCTTTGTGGCCGTAACGGCGCTGGTCAAGTATATGGGGCCGCGTGTCCCGCCCGCAGAGGCCGCGTTTCTCCGGTATCTTCTCGGGCTTGTGTTCCTGGTGCCGATGTTGCCGGCGGTCCGTGACGCGCACCTGACGGCGCGGCAATGGCGGCTGTTTACCTTGCGCGGCGCGTTTCATGCAGGCGGTGTGATCCTCTGGTTCTACGCCATGACGCGCATCCCCATCGCCGAAGTGACGGCGATGAACTATCTCGCGCCGGTTTACGTCAGCATCGGTGCTGCACTCTTTCTGGGTGAAAAGCTGGCGGCCCGCCGCATTGCCGCGATTGCTGTGGCGTTGATTGGCACCGCCGTCATCCTGCGACCGGGGTTCAGAGAGGTGGCCCCCGGCCACGTCGCGATGCTGTTTTGCGCTGTCGCCTTCGCCGGGTCCTACCTGCTGGCCAAGATCATGGCGGACGAGGCCAAACCGGCCGTGGTCGTCGCCATGCTGTCGATCTTTGTAACCATCGGGCTGGCGCCTTTTGCGCTGGCCAATTGGGTCACGCCCAGTTGGGGAGACCTGGGCCTTTTGTTTGTTGTGGCCTGTTTTGCGACAGCGGGGCACTACACAATGACCATGGCCTTTGCCGCGGCACCCGTCACCGTGACGCAACCCATCACCTTCCTGCAACTGGTCTGGGCGGTGCTGTTGGGGGCGTTGGTCTTTGCCGAACCGGTCGACATCTGGGTCATTCTGGGCGGTGCGCTGATCCTGGCCTCGGTAACCTTCATCACCTGGCGCGAGGCCGTGCTGAAGCGCGGCGCGATCACCCCGCCCAGTCCCGCGACCAAGCTCTGATCTTTTCTTGATTGACTGATCAATAAAAAACCCCCACATCTGCGCGAGACGCGATTTGAGGGGATGCAACGTGCCAAAACTGGGAATGGAACCGATCCGGCGGGCGGCCCTCGTCGAGGCCACAATCGCCGAGATCGGCGCAGCCGGGTCGCTGGACGTCACGGTGGGCCAAATCGCCAAACGCGCGGGCATGTCCACGGCGCTTGCGCATCACTACTTTGGCGGCAAACAACAGATCTTTCTTGCCGCCATGCGCCAGATCCTGCGCGACTTCGGCCAAGAGGTCGTTGTCGCTCTGAAATCCTCGCGCACGCCCCGCGCACGGGCAGAGGCGTTGATTGCTGCCAGCTTTGCGCCGTCCTGTTTCGATCCCGGCACGGTCAGTGCGTGGATGACGCTCTATGCGCAGGCGACCACCAACGCCGACACGCAGCGGCTGCTCGACCTCTACCAGCGCCGCCTGCGGTCGAACCTGACCCACGCCTTACGCCCGATCAGCACAGCCCCGCAGGATGATGCCGCCGTGCTGGGCGCATTGATCGATGGGCTCTATTTGCGCGCGGCCCTGGGCGGTGACGCCTCCGCGCAAACGGCGCAAGCCACCGCCCTGCGCGCCCTCGACACCCTGACCGGAGCACGGACATGAGCAAACCCAACATTCTCATCATCATGGTCGACCAGCTGAACGGTACGCTGTTTCCCGACGGTCCCGCCGACTGGCTGCATGCCCCCAATCTCAAGGCGCTGGCCGCCCGCTCGACCCGCTTCCGCAATGCCTATACCGCCTCGCCGCTCTGTGCGCCCGGCCGCGCGGCCTTCATGTCCGGGCAATTGCCCAGCGCCACGGGCGTCTACGACAATGCGGCGGAGTTCGCCTCCTCCATCCCCACCTACGCCCACCACCTGCGCCGCGCAGGCTACCAGACATGCCTTTCGGGCAAGATGCACTTTGTTGGCCCCGATCAGCTGCACGGGTTCGAGGAACGCCTGACCACCGATGTCTACCCGCCCGATTTCGGCTGGACGCCCGACTATCGCAAACCGGGCGAGCGCATCGATTGGTGGTATCACAACATGGGCTCCGTCACCGGCGCAGGGGTGGCCGAGATCACCAACCAGCTCGAATATGACGACGAGGTCGCCTACCACGCCACGCGCAAGATCTACGATCTGGGCCGCGGCCATGACGCGCGCCCTTGGTGCCTGACGGTCAGCTTTACGCACCCGCACGACCCTTATGTGGCGCGCAAGAAATACTGGGACCTCTACGAGGACTGCGACCACCTGATGCCAGAGGTTGGCCCGATTCCGTACGAGGATCAGGACCCGCATTCGCAACGCATCCTCGACGCCAACGACCGCGACAACTTCAACATCTCCGACGAAGACATCCGCCGGTCGCGCCGCGCCTATTTCGCCAACATCTCCTATCTCGATGACAAGATCGGCGAAGTCCTCGCCGCCCTCGAAGGCACCCGGCAAGAGGCCATCATCCTCTTCGTCTCCGACCACGGCGACATGCTGGGCGCGCGCGGGCTGTGGTTCAAAATGTCCTTCTACGAAGGCTCCGCTCGGGTGCCCCTGATGATCGCAGCCCCGTCGATGACGCCGGGCCTTGTGACCGACCCGGTCAGCAATATCGACGTCTGCCCAACACTCTGCGATCTGGCGGGCGTCGACATGTCCGAAGTTATGCCCTGGACCACGGGCCAAAGCCTCGTCCCCCAGGGCCAGGGCACAGCCCGGACCGAACCCGTTGCCATGGAATATGCGGCCGAAGGATCTTACGCCCCGATGGTGTCGCTGCGCTACGGCAAGTGGAAGTTCAACCGCTGCGCTCTGGACCCCGACCAGCTTTTTGACCTCGACGCCGATCCCCACGAGCTCACGAACCTCGCGGATGTACCCGCCCATCAGGGCACGCTGTCTCAATTGCAGGCCAAGGCCGAAGCCCGCTGGGACCTCGACCGCTTTGACGCGGATGTCCGCGCCAGCCAGGCGCGCCGCTGGGTCGTCTACGAGGCGCTGCGGCAGGGCGGCTACTACCCCTGGGATCACCAGCCGCTGCAAAAAGCCTCCGAACGCTACATGCGCAACCACATGGACCTCAACGTGCTCGAGGAAAACCAGCGGTTCCCCCGAGGCGAATAGCCCCTTCATTGTTCCAGAAAATATGCCCGCCGGAGGCGATCATGACCTATCCAACCCAACCCACCGCCAGCCACTTCATTGGCGGAAAGTACGTCGAAGACACTGCAGGCACGCCCATCGACGTGATTTATCCTGCCACGGGCGAGGTCATTGGCCGCGTGCATTCGGCCACACCCGCCATCATCGACCAGGCCCTGACCGCAGCCCGTGCGGCACAGGCGGCCTGGGCCGCGATGACCGGCACCGAACGGGGCCGCATCCTGCGCCGCGCCGCCGACATCATGCGCGAACGCAACCACGACCTGTCGGTGCTTGAAACCTTCGACACCGGCAAACCCTATCAGGAGACCAGCGTGGTCGACGCCACCAGCGGGGCGGACGCGCTTGAGTACTTCGGGGGCATGGCCGCGACCCTGACCGGCCAGCACATCCAGCTGGGCGAGGATTGGGTCTATACCCGGCGCGAGGCGCTGGGCGTCTGCTTGGGCATCGGCGCGTGGAACTACCCCACTCAGATCGCCAGCTGGAAAGGTGCGCCTGCGCTGGCCTGCGGCAACACGATGGTGTTCAAACCGTCCGAGACCACGCCGCTTTGCGCCTTGAAAGTGGCCGAGATCCTGTTTGAGGCGGGCGCGCCCGCTGGCGTCTACAACGTGGTGCAGGGCTTGGGTGACGTCGGCGCGGCGCTGGTCAGTGATCCGCGCGTCGACAAGGTGTCGCTGACCGGCTCCGTACCTACGGGCCGCAAGGTTTATGCCGCTGCGGCGGCAGGTATCAAACACGTGACGATGGAGCTGGGCGGCAAGTCGCCTCTGATCATCTTCGACGACGCCGATCTCGAAAATGCTGTCTCTGGCGCGATCCTGGGCAACTTCTATTCTTCCGGACAGGTCTGTTCCAATGGCACGCGCGTCTTTGTGCAAAAGGGCATCAAGGACGCCTTTCTCGCCCGGCTGTCCGAACGGTTGGCGGATGCGTTGATCGGCGATCCGCAAGATCCCGCAACCAGTTTTGGCCCGATGGTCAGCGCGCGGCAGATGGAGATCGTGCAGGGCTATATCGCCAAAGGGCAGGACGAAGGCGCGCGGCTGGTCTATGGCGGCGACCGCGTTGCGCGGGGCGGGTTCTATCTGCAACCGACTGTGTTTGCCGATGTGACGGATGATATGACCATCGCACGCGAAGAGATATTTGGCCCTGTCATGGCTGTGCTCGATTTCGAGGACGAGGCAGAGGTGATGCCGCGTGCAAATGATACGGAATTTGGTTTGGCCGCCGGTGTGTTCACACGGGACCTGACCCGCGCGCACCGCGTGGCTGCCGGGTTCGAAGCGGGTACGTGTTACATCAACACCTACAATGACGCCCCGGTTGAGGCGCCTTTCGGAGGCTCCAAACAGTCCGGAGTGGGGCGCGAAAACGCCAGTGCTGCGATCGCGCACTACAGCCAACTCAAATCTGTCTACGTGCGCATGGGTGACCTCGAAGCGCCATTCTGAGGCGTCGGGCCGCCCTTTTTCGAAAGCCGGCCCACCCGCCCACCCCCGTCTTTCGAAAAAGGGCGGGGTGTACATTTCTACCCCCTGTGCGGTGTGCTTGACCGCCGCATGCGGGCTTTGACGATCCTGGGAAAGGTGAAACATGGAAGCGGATTATGTGATTGTCGGTGCCGGATCGGCTGGCTGCGCTGTGGCTTACCGTTTGGCTGAGGCAGGGCAGTCGGTTCTGGTGATCGAGCACGGCGGCACGGATGCGGGTCCGTTCATTCAGATGCCTGCCGCACTGTCCTATCCGATGAACATGAAACGCTATGACTGGGGCTATCAGTCCGAACCCGAGCCGCATCTGAACAACCGTCGCTTGGCCTGCCCACGTGGCAAGGTCATTGGCGGGTCATCATCGATCAACGGCATGGTCTATGTGCGTGGCCACGCGATGGACTACGACCACTGGGCCGAGGCGGGTGCCGATGGGTGGGGGTATGCCGATGTGCTGCCCTATTTCAAACGGATGGAAAGCTGGGACGCCAACGGTCACGGCGGCGATCCGGGCTGGCGCGGCACGGACGGCCCACTGCATGTCACGCGCGGGCCGCGCGACAACCCGCTGTTTTCAGCTTTTGTCGAAGCGGGCAAACAGGCCGGGTACGAAGCCACGGATGACTACAACGGGCAAAAGCAGGAAGGCTTTGGCCCTATGGAGCAGACGGTACACAAGGGGCGACGCTGGTCAGCCGCCAACGCCTATCTGAAGCCCGCGTTGAAGCGTCCAAATTGTGACCTTGTGCGGGGGTTGGTCGAACGTGTGGTGATCGAGGACGGGCGTGCCGTGGCCGTTGCCTTGGCAGGGGGCACGCAGATCCGGGCGCGGCGCGAAGTCATTCTGGCCGCGTCGTCCATCAATTCACCGAAGATCCTGATGTTGTCCGGCATCGGCCTCGCCGCCCACCTGGCAGAGCATGGCATCGACGTGGTTGCCGACCGGCCCGGCGTCGGCGCCAACCTGCAAGACCACCTCGAACTTTATATCCAGATGGCCGCCGCACAGCCCATCACGCTCTACAAGCACTGGAACCTGTTCTCGAAGGCGCTGATCGGTGCGCAATGGCTGTTCACCGGCACGGGGCTGGGCGCGTCCAACCAGTTTGAAAGCGCCGCCTTTGTCCGCAGTCGCGCAGGCGTGCCGTACCCGGATATCCAATACCATTTCCTGCCCATCGCCGTGCGTTATGACGGTCAGGCCGCCGCCGAAGGGCACGGGTTTCAGGCCCATGTCGGTCCGATGCGGTCGCCCAGCCGTGGTGCCGTCACCCTGCGATCCGGCAACCCGGCAGACGATCCCGTGATCCGGTTCAACTACATGAGCACGGACGAAGACTGGAACGATTTCCGCACCTGCATTCGCCTCACGCGCGAGATCTTTGCCCAGGACGCCTTTGCTCCGTTTGTCAAACACGAGATCCAGCCCGGCGCGCATGTGCAGTCTGACGCAGAACTGGACGCGTTCATCGCAGAACACGCCGAAAGCGCATACCACCCCTGCGGGACATGCAAAATGGGCGCTGCGTCCGACCCGATGTCTGTTGTCGACCCGCAGGGTCAGGTGATTGGCGTTGACGGGCTGCGTGTGGTCGACAGTTCGGTCTTTCCCCGGATCACCAACGGCAACCTGAATGGGCCTTCCATCATGACCGGTGAAAAGATGGCGGATCACATCCTGGGCCGCGATCCACTTGCCCGCAGCAACGATCAACCCTGGCTGCATCCCGATTGGGAAACGTCGCAGCGTTAGTCACGGCATCGCTTTGGGTTTGCATTCCGAAGGATGCGCCCCCAAATTAACCTAATGTTAAGAATTTGTTCCGCGCTTGTTCTCGCGCTCACACCTATCATGGCACAGGCGGAGATTTCTGGCGCGGTCCGGGTGATCGATGCTGACACGGTTGATGTCGGCGGGACACGCGTGCGTTTGCATGCCATTGATGCACCAGAGCAGGACCAAACCTGCCTCACGGAACACGGGCTGCCCTTTGCCTGTGGCCAGTGGGCATCGGCGCAGGTGGTTGAACGGTTTGGCGGGCGACATGCCACCTGCGAGCAGGTCGATACCGACCGTCACGGGCGCGCGGTGGCCAAATGCGCAGTGGATGCCGTCGATATGGGGGCCGAAATCGTGACGCAGGGCTGGGCCTTTGCCTATCGCCGCTACGGCATGGACTATGACCTCGACGAAAAAGCAGCCTACGTCACTGATCGCGGCCTGCACGGTTTTCGGGTCCAATCGCCGGCACAGTTTCGACGCACGCGGGCAAAGGGGCGTATCCCACCCAACCCGGCCTGTCGCATCAAGGGCAATATATCAGCCAACGGCCAAATCTATCACGTGCCGGGGCAGGCGTTTTACGAGCGCACCGGGATCAACGAGGCGCGTGGCGAACGGTGGTTCTGTTCGGCAGCTCAGGCGCGCGATGCCGGATGGCGGGCAGCACTACGCTAGTTGACGGCATACGGCAGAACGCCACGCACATCCGGGTCGACCGACAATTGCCGTTCCAGCGGCGGGACAGAGCGTTGGTGGCAGCCCTTGCGCTCGCAGATGCGGCAGGAAATGCCAATGGGTTCAAATGCGACGTCACGTGCGATGTCCATCCCGTCGGCAAAGACCAGATCGGGCGCATGTTTGACCTCGCACCCCAACGCAATGGCATAGCGGCGCACCGGCGCGCCAAAGCGCCCCCCGGTTTTCGATACATCCCGTGCCAGACTGATGTAGCGCACGCCATCCGGGGTTTCGGCCAGTTGGCGCAGGAATTGTCCGGGCTGTTCAAATGCGCGGTGCACGTTCCACAGCGGGCACGCACCGCCAAAACGGGCAAATTGCAGGCGCGTGGCTGAATGTCGTTTGGTGATCGTGCCGGCCTGATCGACGCGGACGAAAAAGAACGGAATGCCCTTGGCGCCGGGACGCTGCAAGGTGGACAGCCGGTGGCATACTTGTTCGATGGACGCACCAAACCGCGTCGCCAACTGTTCGAGATCGTGGCGCGTGTCCTGCGCGGCGCGTTGAAAGGCGGCATAGGGCATCAGGGCTGCACCGGCAAAATAGTTGGCCAGCCCGATCTTGGCGATGGCGCGCGCCTCGTTGGTGTGGAACCGGGCCAGATCCAGCGTCGCCTCCAACAGTGGATCCTGCCGCAGCAGGGCGACTTGCAACAGCATCTGGAACGTCTGGCTTTGGGGCGTGGCGCGGGTCGAGATGTGCAGCAGTCCTGCTTCTGGTTCATGGCGGCGCAGGGTGTCCGTATCCGCAAAAACGACTTTGACCTTGATGTTGGCCAGCGCCGATACCGCGGCCACGCGGATGTTCTGGTGCCGCCCTTCGGCAGTGGCAAAATGTTCGGCGGCACGGTCTACGGCGTCGATATAGTTGTCGCAGTAATGGAAGAAATCGCGCACTTCCTCCCACGGGCTGGGGCGGGCGCGCGCATCTTCGCGGCCCAGTGCCTCGTCGAGGGATGCCAGCCGTTCATGGGTCTGCCGGTAGGCGCGGTGCAAATCCAGAAAGGCATGGGCCAGCGCTGGCGCATTCGACGCCGCCAGACGCAGGTCCGCCAAGGGTGGCATATCCCCGGAGAACACCGGGTCCGCCAGCGCCTCGCGCATGTCCGATACCAGCCGTTCACCATCGCCAGAGCTCAACTCGGTCACGTCCAACCCGAACTCTTGCGCCAGACTGAGCACCACAGAGGTGCTGACCGGACGGTTATTGTTCTCCATCTGGTTCAAATAGGGCAGGGACACGCCCAGCTTGGCGGCGAAGTCCTTTTGCGTCAGGCCAACGCGCGTGCGCACCTCGCGCAGTTTCGCGCCAGCATAGAGTTTGGGAGCGGCCATGATGATCCGTCTTTGCAGGTTTGCAGTAGTGACATGCTAGGTTTGCAAAGCGCGGCGTGCAAGTCTCAACCCAAGGCGATACGGCGTTCGCGACGGTACACCGCAGCGATGGACAGCAGGGCGCAGACCCCGACGGTACACATGATCAACAAGAGCGGATAGGCGCCCGTCTCAGGCGTCAGAAGGAAGCCCGCCAAGGCCGACAGGGCCGCGCCACCGCCGATCATGATCGCGCCGCCCAGCCCCGATGCCGTTCCGGCCAGATGTGGCCGCACCGACAACATGCCCGCCGTCGCATTGGGGATCACCAGACCATTGCCCAGCCCGACAAAGGTCATCATCCCAAAGAACGTCAGAGGGGTGCCCAGACCCATGAGGAAAATGCCAAGCGAGACAAAGGTGCCAAACGCGTTGGCCAAACAGCCCCAAAGCACCAGCTTGTTCACCCCAAACGTGGTCGCAAACCGGCCGCTCGCCCAATTGCCAAAGAAATACCCGATGGCAGGCGCGCCAAAGTAAATGCCCAGCTCAAATGGCGTCATGCCAAACACCTGCGTCCCCACAAACGGCGCGCCACCCAAGTAGGCAAAGAACGAGCCGGAACAGAACGCAGCAGCCAGCGAATATCCCCAAAAGCGCGGGGACCGCAGCAGTTCCGGATATTCGCGGAACTGGCCAATCAGCGACTTTGACGACGCCTTGGCCGTTTCGCCCAGGTCCATATAGACCAGCCACAACAGCAGCCCGCCGGTGGCAAAGAAGAACCAGAACACCGATTTCCAACCCAGGTGCTGATCCAACAACCCGCCAAGGCCCGGCGACACCATGGGCACAATCGCCATGCCCATTGTCACGTATCCGATCATCGACGCGGAATGGTCCTGGTCATACAGGTCGCGGATCACGGCGCGGCTCAACACCATGGCGACGGCAACCACCGCCTGACACATGCGAAAGAACAGGAACACCTCGACATTGGGGGCAAATATGCAGCCCAGCGTGGCGAGCATAAACAGGCCAATGCCCCACATCAGCACCTTGCGCCGCCCCAGATTGTCTGAAATCGGCCCTATGATCGTCTGCATGATGGCCGACACGGCCAGGTACAGCGCCACCGACAGCTGCATCACTTTGTATTCGGTGTCGAAATACTCGGTCATCCGGGGCAGGCTGGGCAGGAACATGTTCATGACCATCGCCGACACCCCGGCCAGCAGGATGAGCGTTGCGATATGAGGCGGAGTGGAGCGGTCCAGAAATCGGACCTTCGGCGGGGCTTGCATGCCACCGGAGGTAGGTCTGCGCAACTGAACTGTCCAGTGCAGTTATGCACGTGCATATGTGCTTTGCATATTTGCAGTTTGCATCTCTTTTGTGAAAACAGGTTTGCAAATATTCCGAAAGGCCGTTCACCCGCCCGCGCGCGCCCTGTAAGGTGGCGCAAATCACCAGCGGGGACAGCATGAAAGATATCCTGACCGAATTGGAAGCGCGGCGCGCAGAAGCGCGTTTGGGCGGCGGACAAAAGCGGATCGATGCCCAGCATGGCCGCGGCAAACTGACCGCGCGCGAACGGATCGAATTGCTGCTCGATGAGGGGTCGTTCGAAGAGTTCGACATGTTCGTCACCCACCGCTGCACCGATTTCGGCATGGAATCCCAAAAACCCGCAGGCGATGGCGTTGTCACTGGATGGGGGACGATCAACGGGCGTCTGGTCTATGTGTTCAGCCAGGATTTCACCGTCTTTGGCGGGTCGCTGTCCGAAACCCACGCCCAGAAGATCTGCAAGATCCAGGACATGGCGATGCAGAACGGCGCACCCGTGATCGGCATCAACGACTCAGGTGGTGCGCGCATCCAGGAAGGTGTTGCGTCGCTTGCTGGCTATGCCGAGGTGTTCCAGCGCAACATCATGGCCAGCGGTGTCGTGCCGCAGATCAGCGTGATCATGGGCCCCTGCGCGGGTGGCGCGGTCTATAGCCCGGCGATGACCGACTTCATTTTCATGGTCAAGGACACGTCCTACATGTTCGTGACCGGCCCCGATGTGGTCAAGACAGTCACCAACGAGGTCGTCACCGCCGAAGAGCTGGGTGGCGCGTCGACCCACACCAAGAAGTCCAGCGTCGCCGACGGTGCATTCGAAAACGACGTTGAGGCTCTGGCCGAAGTGCGCCGCCTTGTCGACTTCCTCCCGCTGAACAATCGCGAAAAGCCGCCCGTGCGTCCGTTCTTTGACGAACCGGGCCGGATCGAGGCATCGCTCGACACGCTGGTGCCGGACAACGCGAACACCCCCTATGACATGAAGGAGTTGATCCTCAAGGTCGCAGACGAGGCGGATTTCTACGAGATCCAGGAGGATTTCGCCAAGAACATCATCACCGGCTTCATTCGCCTTGAAGGGCAGACCGTGGGCGTCGTCGCCAACCAGCCGATGGTGCTGGCCGGGTGTCTGGATATCGACAGCAGCCGCAAGGCCGCGCGGTTCGTGCGGTTCTGCGATGCGTTCGAAATCCCGATCCTGACGCTGGTCGATGTGCCCGGTTTCCTGCCCGGCACGTCTCAGGAATATGGCGGCGTGATCAAGCACGGGGCCAAGCTGCTCTTCGCCTATGGTGAAGCGACGGTGCCCAAGGTCACGGTCATCACGCGCAAGGCCTATGGCGGCGCCTATGACGTTATGGCGTCCAAGCACCTGCGTGGAGATTTCAACTATGCCTGGCCCACCGCCGAGATCGCGGTGATGGGCGCCAAGGGCGCGACAGAGATCATCCACCGCGCCGATCTGGGCGATGCGGACAAGATCGCGGCGCACACGGCGGATTATGAGGATCGGTTCGCGAACCCCTTCGTGGCGGCGGAAAAAGGGTTCATCGACGAGGTGATCCAACCCCGTTCCACCCGCCGCCGCGTCAGTCGCGCCTTTGCGTCGCTGCGGGGCAAATCGCTGCAGAACCCGTGGAAGAAGCACGACAATATTCCGTTGTGACGCATGAACCGTAACTACGCAGATATTCTTGCCCTTGCAGGGCGTGATCCGGATTGGTTCGATGAATACGCGGTGCCGCGTTTCGAAGCCTTCGCACCAGACCGGATTGCGAACATCTATGCGTCGGAATGCGCTCTGGTCTTGATTGCCTGCCAAAGCTGCAAAGCTGAGTTTAAGGTCGCATTTTCCGAGGTGAATGCGACTAGCGCTGTTTCACGCTTTGATGGCCGGCGCAGTGCACAGCGACGCGCGTCCATTGCCGAAATGATTACGCGGGGACGGCTTCACTACGGTGATCCACCCAACACGAACTGTTGTGCAGCAGGTGCGTCGATGAATTCTGTGCCGCTGCGCGTGCTGGAATATTGGCAGACGCTGCGCCATGACTTGTCGCGCGTTGGTCAGCACTTGTCTCCCGAAGACATTGCGGATTTGTCCCCAAGATGGGAGCGCGACGCAGAGCTGGAAATTGAAATAATCCGCCCGGAGCGACGTGTTGCGGGTGCACATCAATATGTGATCCAGCCGGTCAATGTGAAGGAACGCGACTTCCACCTCATCGCCAACGGTCCCCGCCCTGTCGCCCCGTTTTCCCATGCCGTCGAAACGGATGGCTGGGTGATCCTGACCGGGCAGATGCCGACCGATCCCAATGCGCCGGATGCGCCTTTGCCCGACGGGGTCGAGGCGCAAACGCGGCGGGTGATGGACAACCTTGAGATTGTCCTCAAAGGCGTCGGGCTGGACCTGAGCCATGTCGTGCAGTGCCGCGCCTATCTGACCGCGTTCGAGCGTGACTATGCCGCGTTCAACGACACCTATCAGACCTATTTCCCGGCCGACCGCCGGCCTGCGCGCACCACCGTTGGTGTCACGGCTCTGGCCGTTGGGGCGCTGGTGGAAATCGACTGCGTGGCGCGGCGTCCCCGCGGGGACGGTGGGGCGGCATGAGCAAGGGCTGGCATATCCTGCGCGATGGCGAGAGCGTGACGCTGTGCCGCCAGCTGCCGCCAAGGCTGGAGTTTGGCGTTCAAACCGTTCTGCCCAAAGCGGACCCGGTGCGGCTGGCGCATCAGATTCGGCAGGACATGTGGCGCGCTTTGCAAAATGTGCGTGGCTATGTGCCGGTGATCCGGCTTGATCCGGTGCCGGATGGATGGGCCGTGACGGCGGGTGGCGGTGCGTCGCGCCCGCTGGCTGCGCCTGTCATGGACCGGGCGCGCGCCGTGTTGAACGACCCCAAGAACCGGGCGCGGTGGGTGCGATATGCGGGGGGAGCGTCATGAGCCTTTGGAAAGGTCAGTCCTTTGTGGTGTCGCATGCCGACAGCTCGGCGTTTGTCGGGCAGGGGCTGCGCCCGTTCTTTGAATACCGGAACATGGGCATACCCGACGCCACGGATGGGAAATTTGGTGCCCATGTCATCCGGGCCGTACCCGGCATGGAAAGCCCCGGCACATGGCACAGTCACGACCTCGACTTCCAACTGGTCTACGTGACCAAAGGCTGGGTCGTTTTCGAGTACGAAGGGCAGGGTGAACACGTTCTGCGGGAAGGTTCGTGTGTGCTGCAACCTCCGGGCATTCTGCACCGCGAGGTTCGACATTCCGACGACATGGAATTGATTGAAATCACCTCACCTGCGGACTTTACAACGCAAGAAGAAGATGCACCATGACGCCCGGACGGACGCGTATTACGCCGCGTAGAACAGTGCGACGGACTATCACCGCGCGCACAGCAACCCCGGAGGGAGGAGCTCGGACCTGGCGACAGGAATGGGTCCGGGGTTGCGCTACGCTGGCCGTCGTTTTCTGTGCCATCCCCGCGACAGCCCAGAACGTGCCCTCGGGCCAGGATCTGTCCCTGACCGAAGTGCTGATTGACGATGTGAGCGGTGAGGCGTGGCTGCGGTTCCGCTTTCTGGCACCGCAAATCTCGCGGCATTCCGGCACGGTGACCTACAGCGATGCCGAGGACGACTTTGCCCATCTGTGCGATGCCGTTGCGCGTCCCTATCTGCTGGAACATGCGCTGGCGGCTGACGTGATTGCCATCACTCTGATGGACCGTGCCGTACCATTTGGTCAGGCAGACCCGGACGCCACGCAATTCATCGAAGTGTTCAGAATTGAGAACGACGCTTGCGTCTGGGAGCTGCTCTAATGCCTGTTGATGCCATTCATGCGGGATGGGCCGCTGATGCTTTGCGGCCACAACCCGCGCAAGCCTTTGCTGTGCCGTTTCTTTTGGCGCTGAAATCACGTATACGGTCGCCGAGGGGTCCCCAAGACCGCCTTACCTCGCAGCGGGCGTGCGGTGACGTGCGTCAATTTGTTGACTACAGGAGAGACAGATGTCGAAGAGCATCAAAGTATTGGGCATGGTTAGCCTCATGGTTCTGGTTGCCGCGTGCGGCCGCAACAACAACAACGAAGAGTTCGTGGTTGTTGAGCCCGAGCCCATCAGCCAAGAGCCTGTCCACACGGGCAAGTTCAAATAATTCGACAGGGCGGGCCGCAAGGCCCGTCCTGACACCCCCATCCGCGGGGGGCAGCGCATGCTGAAACATCGCGGTTTTCCGGGTCGTTTGACCGGAACAGATTTCCAATTCACCATTCGCAGGCCAAACCCCAAAGGTGTCACGCCGTTGACTCGTCGGGAGCGTTTTGCCGATCGCCGCCCGCCCGACAAACGTGCGGATGCCGCTTTTATGGCGGCCTTGTGGGCGCAATTCGGTGACGCACCTTTTGAGCGTGGCAATCTGGATGCCGGGCGCTTGTCCTGGCTGTTCGAGCGCGAGGTCAAGCCCGCCACTGATCCCTTTGACCCCGCCGATTACGAGGCGCTGCTGGTCATTGACGAAGCCGTGGCGCGCGCGTCCTTTCCCGATGCCTTTGCGGACGGATGGGAGGCATGATGGCCACAGCTTTCGGCGCAAACCTGCCAACGGATTCCCGGATTTGGCGAATGTCGGCTCATTTTTCGCGTCGCATGATGCGGCCCTATGCAGCACCGACAGATCTGTGCGAGCGTCAGTCCATGGCGGCGGTTCCCCAGGTTTACACCGCCGCTGTGTACCATTTCCGTACCCCTTCCCCTGGTGGGCAGCATGTGTCGCAAGGCGCATCGCTGCTCACCAATTTTTTTGTTGCAAGCCAACAGCCTGCGGCGTTTGTTTCAGCGCGTCACGCGATTGCGAATGTATGTTGCAGGGTCCCCCCCTTGGTTTTGGAACAACCGGTTCCCAACTGTTCTGCAGAGAACAGAAAGGACCCAAACACATGTCTCTCAAATTTGCATCTGTGGCGCTTGCAGCCACCCTCGGACTGGCCGCATGCGGCGACACCATCGGCGAGCAGGCCCTGTCAGGCGCGGTTGTCGGCGCGGCAGGCACGGCGCTGTTCAACGGCGACGTGGGCACCGGCGCGGTGGTCGGTGCGGTCGGTGGCATCGCCTATTGCCAGATCTACGACGGCGCGCGCTGCAACTGATCGTCGGCAAGGCTGCGCCGGTTGGTCCCCATTTCGGCGACCGATTGCGCAGCCTGCGGGCGGACGGATGGAACCATTGATCTTTGAATGCGTTGTTCGCAAGACAAACGTGACACATTCAGGAGATCAGTCATGCGGAAAAAGACACTTATCAGCGCGACCGTTGTCATGCTTGGCCTCGCGGCCTGTGGCGACACGGTGGGTGAACAGGCCGTCATCGGTGGCGCGGTTGGTGCAGGTGCCGCCGCAGTCACAAGCGGCAGCGTCATCACAGGTGCTGCGGTCGGGGCGGCTGGCAACGTGCTGGCCTGCGAACTCGACATCGCAAACTGCTGATCTGACATTCGGCCCGGACATCCGGGCCCCCAATTCATTGCAACGCCGTTGCGCCCTCGGGTGCAGCGGCGTTTTGCGTCTGACGACTCAACCAAGTGAGGCCCCATGTTCAAGAAACTGCTGATTGCCAACCGGGGCGAAATTGCCTGCCGTGTGATCAAGACCGCGCGCAAGATGGGGATACCCACCGTTGCGATTTATTCGGATGCGGACGCCAAGGCGTTGCATGTGCAAATGGCTGATGAGGCGGTGCACATCGGCCCGCCCCCTGCCAACCAGTCCTATATCGTCATCGACAAGGTGATGGAGGCGATCAAGTCCAGCGGCGCGGAAGCCGTACACCCCGGTTATGGCTTTCTGTCCGAAAACGCCAAGTTTGCCGAAGCGTTGGACGCCGCCGGTGTCGCCTTTGTCGGCCCGCCCAAGGGCGCGATCGAGAGCATGGGCGACAAGATCACGTCCAAGAAAATCGCCCAAGAAGCCAATGTGTCCACCGTGCCCGGCTATATGGGGCTGATCGAGGACGCGGACGAGGCGGTCAAGATCTCGAACGAGATCGGCTATCCGGTAATGCTCAAGGCCTCTGCCGGTGGCGGCGGCAAGGGCATGCGCATCGCGTGGAACGACGCCGAGGCGCGCGAAGGGTTTCAAAGTTCCAAGAACGAGGCGGCCAATTCCTTTGGCGACGACCGGATTTTCATCGAAAAATTCGTGACCCAGCCGCGCCACATCGAGATCCAGGTGCTGTGTGACACCCATGGCAACGGCATCTATCTGGGCGAACGCGAATGTTCGATCCAGCGCCGCAACCAGAAGGTCGTCGAAGAGGCCCCCAGCCCGTTCCTGGACGAGGCCACGCGCCGCGCCATGGGCGAACAGTCCGTCGCTCTGGCCAAGGCCGTGGGCTATGCCAGCGCGGGCACGGTTGAATTCATTGTGGACGGGGACAAGAATTTCTACTTCCTCGAGATGAACACGCGCCTTCAGGTGGAACACCCGGTGACCGAGCTGATCACCGGCGTGGACCTTGTGGAACAGATGATCCGCGTCGCCGCCGGTGAGCCGCTGAGCATCACCCAGGACGATGTGAAACTGAACGGCTGGGCCATCGAAAACCGGCTTTATGCCGAGGACCCATATCGCGGGTTCCTGCCGTCCATTGGGCGTCTGACCCGCTATCGCCCCCCCGCCGAGACGGCCAGCTATACCCCCGGCGTCGTGCCCGACGACATCGTGGTGCGCAACGACACCGGCGTCTACGAGGGCGGCGAGATCAGCATGTATTACGACCCAATGATCGCGAAGCTGTGCACATGGGGCCCCGACCGCGCCACGGCAATCGAGGCGATGCGCGTAGCACTCGACAGTTTTGAGGTCGAGGGCATTGGTCACAACCTGCCATTCCTCAGCGCGGTCATGGATCACCCGAAATTCGTAAGCGGTGATATGACCACCGCCTTTATCGAAGAAGAATATCCCGACGGTTTCGAAGGGGTGACGCTGGCCGATGGCGAACTGGCCCGTGTGGCGGCGGCCTGTGCCGCGATGCACCGCGTTGCGGAAATTCGCCGCGCCCGTGTGTCGGGCCGCATGGACAACCACGAACGGAAGGTTGGCACCGATTGGAATGTCACGGTGCAGGGGCAATCCTTTGATGTGACAATTGACGCCGACCACGACGGCGCAACCGTGCATTTCGGCGACGACCGCGCGCTGCGCGTGTCAGGGGCTTGGACGCCCGGCGATCAACTGGCCGAGATGACGGTCGATGGTGCGCCGCTGGTGCTCAAGGTCGGCAAGATATCGGGCGGCTTCCGCATCCGCACCCGCGGGGCAGACACCAAGGTGCATGTGCGCACCCCGCGTCAGGCCGAACTGGCCCGCCTGATGCCCGAAAAGACGCCGCCGGACACGTCCAAGATGCTGCTTTGCCCGATGCCGGGTCTGGTCGTGAAAATCGACGTTTCCGAAGGCGACGATGTGCAAGAGGGCCAGGCGCTCTGCACCATCGAAGCGATGAAGATGGAGAACATCCTGCGCGCCGAGAAAAAGGGCGTGGTGTCCAAGATCAACGCCGGTGCGGGTGACAGCCTGGCCGTCGACGATGTGATCATGGAATTCGAGTGACGTTTGCGGCGGGAATATGTGTGACGCGGGCAAAGGTGGCGCCGCAAGGCGTGCCTGTGCCGCGCGGTCAGCCCTTCCCGTCGCGGCGTTCGCGGATTTCGCGTTGCCGCATTGGCATTTTGTCGATGGTCCGGCTCAACTCGCGGACGTCCCATGGAAACGGTTTGCGCAGCTTCACGCCGCCATCTTTGCCGATGAGCACCAACATAAAGCCGCGTGGCCGTAGTTTCAGGCGCAGGTCAGAATTGGCCGACGGGTCGGTGTCCGTCAAAACGACCACGTCCCGCTCTGCCAGTTCGGCGGCGCGGTCTGCCAGCAAGTCCATTTGCTGCGAAAAGCTGGGGTCGTTCGGGCTGTCTGCAAAGACGATGATTGGGCGCTTTTCCCAGACGAATTCACTCAAATCTGACACATCTTGTTCCAGGAAAATGGTGCTTGGGGCCGTTGTGTCGCCTTCGGCGGCTGCAAGCGAACCCCCCAAAAGTCCCGCGAAAACAATAGGTAGTACGTGTTTCATATGGTCTCCTGTTGGGATCAATGTAGCGGCTTTTTTTGCGATTGCGACGGGCAGTGACATCAATTTTAGCTTTAATCCCTCTGCAAGCCCTGCTGTGCGAGCCTCCGGCGCGAACACAATGGGCGGCTTCGCCAGAAAGGCAGGGATGAAGGTCATTTTGCACATCGGGGCGCACCGCACCGGCACCACCAGTTTTCAGATGTATATGCGCCGCGAGGCGGCGGGCTTGCAGGGGCAGGGCATTGGGTTTTGGGGACCCGCCCGGACGCGCAAGGGGCTCTTTGCCGGGATACAACCCGTGCCCGGTCTGGGCGCAACTGCGGCGCAGCGGGCGCGGGGCCGCATCCTGCTACAGATGGATCGCGCGGCGCAAAACGGTGTCGGCACGCTGGTGGTCAGCGACGAAAACATGATGGGTTCGGTGCGTCGCAACCTGCGGGCACGTGCGCTTTACCCGGATGTGGGCGAACGGCTGGCGCGTTATGTCGGTGCCTTTGACGGGCGTATCGACACGGTGATCCTGTCCGTGCGCGCGCTGGATCATTTCTGGGCGTCCACCGCCGCTTATGGCGTGTCGCGTGGTCACGGGGTGCCTGATGCACATGGTGCGATGCAGATTGCCATGGGCGCGCGGACATGGCGGGACGTGGTGCAGGATGTCGCCTGCGCGGCACCGGGTGCGCGTATCGTTGTGGCCCCGTTCGAGACATCTGCGGCCCGCCCTGACACAATGCTCGCCATCGGCACGGGCGTGTCCGTCCCGGTGGACCGGACGCCCGACCGCCTGAACAAGGCCCCCGGCCCGGACGCTTTGCGCAGTATTCTGATGGACCGCGGCGAAGACCCTGAACAGATCGCACGCGGCACTGGCCGTTGGACACCCTTCGATATCTCGGCCCGCGCGATGCTGCGCGAGGCCTATGCCGATGACATGCTGTGGCTCGTGGCCGGAGCAGATGGATTGGCAAACCTGACAGAGGATTTGGACCATGCACGCGCGGGGCAAACCCCGCCATATGGCCCACGGACAAGAGGACACCCACCACATGACAAGCAAGAAAGACGCATGGCGGAACCGCGCGGAAGCTGAACTGCGCGGCAGGCCGGTCGACGACCTGACATGGAAGACGCTGGAGGGCATCGACGTGGCCCCCGTCTATACGGCGGAGGATCTGGACGGTGTCGATCATCTGGGCACTGTGCCGGGCGAAGCGCCGTTCACCCGTGGGGTCAAGGCGACGATGTACGCGGGCCGCCCGTGGACGATCCGCCAATATGCTGGTTTTTCAACCGCCGAGGAATCCAACGCATTCTACCGCCGGGCGCTGGATGCCGGCCAGCAGGGCGTGTCGGTCGCGTTCGACCTGGCCACCCACCGTGGCTATGACAGCGATCACGAGCGTGTGCAGGGCGATGTCGGCAAGGCGGGCGTGGCCATCGATAGTGTCGAGGACATGAAAATCCTCTTTGACGGTATTCCATTGGACAAAGTCAGCGTGTCCATGACGATGAACGGCGCGGTGATCCCGATCCTCGCCAACTTCATCGTCGCAGGTGAGGAACAGGGCGTGGACAAGGCCAAGCTGTCCGGCACCATCCAGAACGACATCCTCAAAGAGTTCATGGTGCGCAACACCTATATCTACCCGCCCGAACCCTCGATGCGGATCATTGCGGACATCATCGAATACACCAGCGCCGATATGCCCAAGTTCAACTCGATCAGCATCTCGGGCTACCACATGCAAGAGGCCGGCGCGAACTTGGTGCAGGAGCTGGCATTCACCCTCGCTGACGGGCGCGAATACGTGCGCGCGGCGATTGCGCGGGGCATGGATGTGGACGCCTTTGCCGGGCGGCTCAGCTTCTTTTTCGCCATCGGCATGAACTTTTTTATGGAGGCAGCCAAACTGCGCGCCGCACGCCTGTTGTGGCACCGCATCATGGCGGAGTTCGAGCCCAAGAACCCCAAATCCTCGATGCTGCGCACCCATTGCCAAACCTCTGGCGTCAGCTTGCAGGAACAAGACCCCTACAACAACGTCGTGCGCACCGCGTTCGAGGCGATGAGCGCGGTGCTGGGCGGCACACAATCGTTGCACACCAACTCCTTTGACGAGGCCATCGCGCTGCCCACGCAGTTCTCGAGCCGCATCGCGCGCAACACGCAGCTGATCCTGCAAAACGAGACCGGCGTGACCAACGTGGTCGACCCGCTGGCAGGCTCCTACTACGTCGAAAAACTGACTCATGATCTGGCCGAGGAAGCCTGGAAACTCATCGAAGAGGTCGAGGAAATGGGCGGCATGACCAAGGCCGTGGCCTCCGGCATGCCCAAGCTGCGCATCGAAGAGGCGGCGGCCACCCGTCAGGCGCTGATCGACAAGGGCGACGAGGTGATCGTCGGCGTCAACAAGTTCCGCCTCGAGAAAGAGGACGAGATCGACATCCTCGACATCGACAATGCGGCCGTGCGGGACGCGCAAATTGCGCGCCTCGACCGTATTCGCGCCGACCGTGACGAGGATGCGTGTCAGGCGGCGCTGGATGCGCTCAGCGCGACCGCGCAGGCGGATGGCAATCTTTTGGCAGCGGCTGTCGAGGCGGCCCGCGCACGTGCGTCGGTGGGAGAAATCAGTATGGCGATGGAAAAGGTGTTTGGGCGTCACCGCGCCGAGGTCAAGACCCTGGCCGGTGTGTACGGTGCGGCATATGAGGGCGACGAAGGCTTTGCCGCGATCCAGAAATCGGTCGAGGCCTTTGCCGAAGCCGAAGGGCGACGCCCGCGCATGTTGGTCGTCAAGATGGGCCAGGACGGGCACGATCGCGGGGCCAAGGTGATTGCGACAGCCTTTGCCGACATCGGCTTTGACGTGGATGTCGGGCCGCTGTTTCAGACGCCAGCCGAAGCGGCGCAGGACGCGGTCGACAACGATGTGCACGTGGTTGGCATCTCGTCACAGGCCGCCGGTCACAAGACACTGGCCCCGCAACTGGTTCAGGCCCTCAAGGATGCGGGTGCCGACGATATCATCGTCATCTGCGGCGGGGTCATCCCGCAGCAGGACTACCAGTTCCTCTATGATGCAGGCGTCAAAGCAATCTTTGGACCGGGCACCAACATCCCGGATGCAGCACAGGACATCCTGAACATCCTGCGTCCGTCAACCTGACAGCAACAAAAAAGGCCGCCAGAGTTGGCGGCCTTTCTCTTTTTGCGTGACGCCTGATCAGTTGCGCGAGGGGAAAATCCCTTGCAGCGCGATACAGGTGCTGACGGTCACAAACGGGTTCTGGATCGAGAACGCCAAGTTGGCTGTTGAGTTGTTACCGATCATGTTCGGATGCATTGCCACATTCGGAGACAGGTTCGAATAGATGTTGATGTCCGGGTTGCTGTTGTTCGGATCGTTGAAGTCAGGCGTCGCCAAAGTGTCGCCACCAGGTCCGGCCGCATCCGCATAGCCACCGCCAGCGGACGTGTTTTTGTTCACAGCAAACGCCGGGTGATTGTGTGCGGGCAGCTCGCTGGCGAACAGCGTTTTCGTAAACGTTCCACCACGTTGGCCGATCTGATAGGTCGGCAGGCCTGGGCCTGAGCCCAGGTTGAACATCATCCGGCCCCGTGTGTCGGGCAGAGCGAATGTCGTCCGTCCATCACCGCCGTAGATCGTTCCCAGCAACGAGAACAGGGCGCTGTTCTGAGCGATGGGCAGCAAAGCGCCATTGGTGTATGCCCATCCGCGAGGGCAAAAGTTGAAGCCGAAATGAGAAATCTGGCCAAGGAGCGGTTCAGCCTGCGCATGCGCTTTCTGCGGTGCAAAGCTGAGCGAGGCGGCGGCTGTGGCCGCGACAACCAGAGATGTTGTGAGTTTCAAGATTTTTTTCATGAGGCGTGCCTTTCGTGCAGCGTGCCAAGGTATTGAGACCTTGTGTTCTTTTGAGTGGAGTTAAGCTTTGTAATCAATAAGTAAAAACACCTACATCTTGCGAGAGCGCCGGCGTACCTGTCAACATTTTTGACGGTCAACGGGTGTTTCGGGTGAATTAAATGTGCTTTCCATGGGGCCGGGGTTCTCAATCCTGGGTCGTTTTGCGATACCTTCCCGGACTGGTTGTATTCCCTCATTGGACCGCATGAGCAGGAGCCGTTTATGATTTTTGACCACCTTGTCGTTGGGGGATCTGACCTTGATGCGGCGCGTGCCTGTGTTGAAGATGCGCTTGGCGTGGCGATGCAGACCGGCGGTGCGCATGAGGTGTTTCAAACCCACAATGCGCTCATGGCGCTCGAGGATTGTTTGTACCTTGAGGCGATTGCACCCAATCCGGCCGTGCCTGCCCCGGTGCGTCCGCGGTGGTATGACCTGGACCGGTTTTCGGGCCCTGCGCGGCTGTCCAATTGGGCCTGCGCAGTGCGGGACATGGATCAGGCGTTGGCCGATATGCCCGAGGGTGTTGGAGCGCCGGTCGAGGTGCGACGCGGCGACCTGAATTGGCGTATGGCCGTGTCAGAGGCGGGGACCACGCCGTTCGACAACCTGTGGCCCGCCTTGATCGAATGGCCCGAGGGTGTGCATCCTGCGGGCCTGTTGACACCGACGGGTGTGCGCCTCAGACGGTTCACGATTGTGCATCCGCGCGGCACCGAGATGTCTCGGGCCTTGTATCACCACCTGACCGATGACCGCGTTGCCGTTGAGACCGGTGATACCCCCGCTTTGCACGCTGTGTTTGATACTCCGCACGGGGAGCGGGCGCTGTGATACGTCCCGCCGTTGCTGCGGACGCAAGCTGGATCGCGGACATCTGGAACGGCATCATCGCAGACACGCTTGTCACTTTTACCACCGTCCCCAAAACGCCGGACGCCGTGGCCGAGATGATCGCGGAACAGACCGTGTTGGTGGCCGACACCCAGGCGGGGTTTGCAACCTTTGGCCCGTTTCGGTCCGGTCCCGGCTATGCCGCAACTGTAGAGCACACTGTTCTATTGTCGCGGGCGGCGCGTGGTCAGGGCATCGGCACCGCGCTGATGCAGGGCCTGATCACCGAGGCGCAGGCCGCCGGACACCGCGTGATGGTGGCCGCCATCAGCGGTGAAAATCCCCCTGCGGTCGCCTTTCACGCGGCACTGGGGTTTCAGATGGTGGCGCACATGCCCCAGGTCGGGCGCAAATCTGGCCGGTGGCTCGACCTGATCCTCATGCAAAAGGTGCTGACCGGGGTGCATGATGGTGATGCGTTGCCCGCTGATCGGGTATAGGCTGCGCGTATGAGCCTTTGGTCCCGCATATCTGACGCCCTCGCGGCGCTGTCCTCTGGCGAGGGGTTGGCCGCAGTATTTGACAAACTGCGCGCCCCGCCCGAGCGCAGCGTGGCCTTTGCCATTGCCGTGATCGCGCTGGGGGCCAAGATGGCCAAGGCCGACGGACATGTGACGCGCGACGAGGTCACCGCCTTTCGCGAGGTGTTCCACATCGCCGCAAAGGACGAGGCGGGTGCCGCGCGTGTGTTCAACCTGGCGCGCACTGACGTTGCGGGTTTCGAGGACTACGCCACCCGCATCCACGCCATGTTCGCCAGCCAGCCCGAGACGTTGACGGACCTGCTTGAGGGGTTGTTTCATATCGCGATGGCGGACGGGTTTTATCACCCGAACGAAGACGCATTTCTGGAAGAAGTCTCGCATATCTTTGCGATTTCCGACAGTGATTTCAAAGCGTTGCGGGCGCGGTTTGTACCGGACGCGGTGCCCGATCCCTACAGCGTTCTGGGTGTGGCATCGGATATGGATCTGGCGGACATCCGCACCGCCTGGCGCAAGCTGGTGCGCGAAAACCACCCCGACGCAATGATGGCGCGCGGCGTTCCCGAAGAGGCTGTGCGTCTGGCCGAAAAGCGGATGATCGACATCAATCGCGCGTGGGAAGACATCCAGAGCGAACGCGGCTGATGCGGTTGGCCACTTACAATATCGAGTGGATGAACAACCTGTTTGACGATCACGGCGCGCTGTTGCCTGACGGCGCGCGATCGGCGCGCCACGGCGTGACGCGGGCGGAACAGATACAGGCCGTGACCACCGTGTTTCAGGCGCTGGACGCGGATGCGGTGATGATCATCGAAGGGCCTGACGATGGCCGACATCGCAACACGGTCACCGCGCTCGAGACCTTTGCCGCCCATGCCGGTGTGCGGGCGCGGCGCGCTGTGCTTGGGTTTTCGAACGATACCCAGCAAGAGATTGCGCTGCTCTACGACCCGGACGTCATGTCAGTGCGCCATGATCCCCAGACGCACGCGGATGCGCCGCGTTTTGACACCCGCTTTGCCATTGACCTGGATGTTGACGCGACCCAGGACGAGGTGGTGTTTTCAAAACCGCCGCTGGAACTGGCCGTCGAAACCGCATCAGGCCACCACTTGCGTCTGATCGGTGCGCACCTGAAATCCAAGGCGCCACACGGGGCCAAGACGCGGGACGAGGTGATGCGCGTGTCTATTGCCAATCGGCGCAAGCAACTGGCCCAAGCCATCTGGCTGCGCGCCCGGATCACCGCACATCTCGAGGCGGGCGATGCGCTGATGCTGATGGGCGATCTGAACGACGGACCGGGCCTTGATGCCTACGAGGACCTGTTTGGCCGCTCGTCGGTTGAGATCATCCTTGGAACCGGCGGGCAGGCGCTCTTTGATCCACATGCGCGGCAGGCGCTGCAACGGCGTTTGGGGGCGGCACCGACAACGGCCCGGTTCTGGATCAAACCCGAGCAACGGTTTCTTCAGGCCTTGCTTGATTACATCATGGTCTCGCCGGATCTTGCGGCACGCGCGCCGCGCTGGCGCATCTGGCATCCGCTGGATGATCCCGACTGTTGGGCGCAACCCGCGTTGCGTGACGCGCTGGTCACGGCGTCCGACCATTTTCCGGTCAGTTTGGATATCGACCTCTGAGGCCCCATATATCCCCCATGAAACGTGTTTTGATACCGCTCTTGCTGATCCTTGCCGCACCTGCCGCTGCGCAGGATGACGCGACGCCGGACCAAGGGCTGTCGCTGATGGAACGCGGCGCGCAGATGCTCATGGAGGGGCTGCTGCGCGAAATGGAACCGGCATTGGAAGACTTGCAGGGCATGGCCGAAGATGTCGGCCCAGCCTTGCGCGATTTCGCGCAACAGATGGGGCCGGCATTGCGGGGCCTGTTGGACGATGTGCAGGATTGGAGCGTCTATGAGCCGCCCGAGATGCTGGACAACGGCGACATCATCATTCGGCGCAAACCCGCGCCAGACCCTGCGCCCGTCCCGTCGCCCCCCGGAGCCGAGATCGAAACCTAGCGGCGGCGGCGCTTGACCTTGACGCTGGCATCCATGGAGGCGGCAAGGGAATTGAGCCGGGCTTCGGCGACTTCTCCGAACAGGGGCATGGCGTCCGGGGACAGGTGCAATTCCAGCACTTTCTTTTGCGGAAACCAGCGGAAAGCCCCGCGTTCGGCGTCTTTTTCCATCCACATCATCGCGCCGAACCGCATCGCTTTGCCGACGATTTCCGCCTCACGCTGGGTGCGCGCGTCGATGAGGTCATAGAGCCCCTCGAAATGAGTGCCTTCGCGCTTGTTGGAATAGCGGTGCAGCAGGGCCAGACCGAGAAAGATCCGTTCCGCATGTTTCAGTCCGCCCAGATTGGCGCGCGTGGCGTTGTCAAAACAGACCTCGGCCCGGTAGTCGGGATGCGCCCGCCAGCTGACGTCGTGCAGCAAGCAGGCGGCCTTGATCAGCCGCTTGCGCGCAAACGGAGCGGATTTGAACAGCGGCTCGATGAACTGATACAGCAGCTTGCCAAAACCGGGCATGCGCGCGTCCTTGGCCTCTGCAAAGCGGCACGCTTCGATCAACGGGTCCCGGTCCCGCAGACGTTGCGGCATCTGTTCATAAAGCATGCCTTCGCGGATGCCGTAGCTCGAGACGGCGATGTCCTTGGGACGGAATGTCTTGACCAAACGGGCCAGGACTTCGACGGCCAGCGGGACCAGCGCCATGCGGGTCGACGAGATGCCGCAGGCGCTGCGCAGCGCTTCGTGGTCGGGATGTTCGGCGATGAATTTTGCGGTTTTCTGAACGGAACGCGGTGACATGCGGTATTCGTGCAGGACGTGCAGCGGGTATCCTTGGCGGTGCATGTCCACACGAGCGATGGCGCGCCACGATCCACCCACCAGGAACAGGCGGTCCCGTTGGGTGCCCATTTCGGCCTGCATGGTTTCCATGACGGCCTTGATATGCGCCTTACGCCCCTTCTTGCCGCCTTTGAGGCCTTGCAATTTGAGGGGGCCCAGGTCGGAGGTCATGCGCCGCCCGACCGTGCCGCCGGAGATTTCGGCAAGCTCCATCGAAGATCCGCCGATGTCGCAGACAAGCCCGTAGGATCCCGGCCAGCCCAGCAGGACACCCTGGGCGGACAGGCGCGCCTCTTCGCGGCCGTCAATCGTGCGCACGGTCAGACCGGTTTCGCGCAGGACGTCGGCGCAAAAGGCAGCCCCGTCGCTGGCATCGCGCACTGCGGCTGTCGCGACAACTGACAGTTCGGACAGGCCCATGCCTTCGGCGAGGCATTGAAAGCGGATCAGCGCGTTGAGCGCGCGCACGCGGCCTTGTGGGTTCAGGTGACCGGTGTCCGACAGCCCGGAGCCAAGTGCACACATGATTTTTTCGTTGTAGAAATAGGCGGGTGACCGCGCGGCCCCGTCAAAGACAACCAGTCGGACCGAGTTGGAGCCGACATCCACCACGCCCACACGCGACAAGGCGCGCGCGGATGGGTCTTCGAACAGGGGGCGGCCAAAAAGGCCGCCGTCCTGATGCGGATCGGTCAAAGCGTTCATGGACCCCCCGTGGCACATGTGGTCCGTCGTTGATGGACCAGTGTGCCGTTCGGGTCAATGCGCGAGGGGCGCCGGGTGGCTCTGTTTCGGCTGCGCCGAAAGGCGCCCACCCGCCGACCCTTAGACGGTGAGGGTTTCGACCAGTGTGCCGTTGATGAACACGTCGATCTGCGTATAGGCGGACATGAAGTTCTGGACCCGTGTGGCGCGTGCGACGACCTGTTTGCCTTCCCAGCGTCCTTCAAAGTTCTGAGCCGATCCGCTGAACGCCTGCGAGCGTTGTTGGATCACCCGCTCGCCGTTGAAGAACAGTTGCAGTTCGCCGTCGAACATGCCCGGTTCGATCTGTGCCGCAATTTGCAGCCGTTCTTTGCCATATTGCGCGGTTTCCGGCGCGCTGTATTGTGTGCAGCCGGCGGCCATGAGCAGACCCAGGGCACTGCAGAACAAGAGGGATTTCATAGAGAACACATACCATTACTGATGCAATTGGCCTGCGTCTTACAGGGCAGTGTTTAAGGGCGGATCAAGATTTGTCTTTGCATTTTATCGACATGCGCCGTCAGTCTTCGGTGTGGGTCAGTTTGGGCACATCGGACGCGCCTGCGGACCCGCGCCCTGACAGGGACGGGTTTTCCATAAAGAAGCGGTGACAGTTGAACGCAAAGGTGCCTTCGGTCCATTCGGGTCTGGTGAACTGACCCTGTGGCCCCATAACCCAGCTTTGGGCCACATCCGCGAGGTTTGCCGCCATGACCTGGCTCACGATTTGGGCCTTGACCGTTGGGTTTTCGATCTCGATCAGGGTTTCAACCCGGCGGTTCAGGTTGCGGCCCATCCAATCCGCAGACGAGATGAAGACGCGCGCCTTTTTCGACGGCAAGCCGTGGCCGTTGCCAAAGCAGACGATGCGCGAATGTTCGAGGAACCTGCCCACGATCGATTTGACGCGGATGTTGTCGGAGAACCCCTTGATCCCCGGTCGCAGGCCACAGATGCCACGGATCACCAGGCTGATCCGCACGCCCGCCTGTCCGGCGGCATAGAGCGCATCGATCACCTCGCTGTCGATCAGCGAATTCATCTTGGCCCAGATTTCCGCAGGCTTGCCGTTGCGCGCGTGTTCGGCCTCTGCGGCGATCATGTCCAGCAGGCTCGATTTCAGCGTCATGGGCGAAATGGCGAGGTTGTCGAGCCCTTCGGGCGGCGCATAACCCGACAGGTAGTTGAACACCTTGGTGGCATCGCGCCCCAGTTTCGCGTCGCAGGTAAAGAGCGACACGTCCGTGTAGATACGCGCCGTGATCGGGTGATAATTGCCCGTGCCGTAGTGCGTGTACGTCACCAGGTTCTTGCCTTCGCGACGGACCACGGTGCTGATCTTGGCGTGGGTCTTGAGGTCGAGAAAACCGTAGACCACATGCGCACCGGCCCGTTCCAGCCTGCGTGACTGCCGGATATTGGCGGCCTCATCGAACCGCGCCTTGAGCTCGACCAGTGCCGTGACCGACTTGCCGTCCTCTGCCGCCTCGCACAACGCCTCGACGATGGGCGAGTTCTTGGACGTCCGGTAGAGCGTTTGCTTGATCGCGACCACCTGAGGATCGCGTGCGGCCTGTTGAAGGAAACGCACAACCATGTCGAACGTCTCGTAGGGGTGATGCAGCAGCATGTCCTTTTGCCGAATGGCCGCGAACATGTCGCCCTCGAAATCGCTCACGCGCTCCGGCACACGCGGTGTGAATGTGGGCCACAGCAGGTCGGGACGGTTGTCGAGGACCATCTCGCTCATGTCGGACATGCCGATCATGCCGTCGATCTCGATGACTTCCGCGTCGCTGACGCCGAGTTCCTCCATGATCACAGCCTTGAGCGCGCGGGGCGCACCGGCCGAGTGGGTCAGCCGGACCACTTCCCCCCGGCGGCGACGCTTCAGCGCGACTTCGAACTCGCGCACGAGGTCCTCGGCCTCGTCCTCGACCTCCAGATCGCTGTCGCGCAGCACGCGGAACCCGAAATGCGCCTTGAGCCGGTAGCCCGGAAACAGGTCGGGAATTTTGAGAACCAACAATTCCTCGAGTGGCAAAAAGCGCTGTCCCTCACCGGGCAGCGCGATAAAGCGGTCGATCTGCGCCGGGATCGGCAGCAGCGCCTGCAGGACCCGCTTGTCGGACTTGCGGTCCAGTTGCAGCGCCAGCGCATAGCCCATGTTCGGAATGAACGGGAACGGGTGCGCGGGGTCGATGGCCAGCGGCGACAGAACCGCAAACACCTGGTTGAGAAAGACATCCTTGAGATGCACGATGTCAGCCGATGTCAGATCATCCAGCGTCAGAATGTCGATGCCCGCCGCTTCCATCTCGATCTTGAGGGCGTTCAGAACCTTGGTCTGGCGGTGGATCAACGCGCGCGCATCATCGTTGATCAGCGTCAACTGGTCCGCGGGGCTCAGCCCATCAGCGGCGGGCGTGGTGTTGCCCGCGATGGCCAGTTCGCGCAGGCCTGCCACGCGCACGGTGTAAAACTCGTCCAGATTGCCCGCCGAGATGGACAGAAACCGCAGCCGCTCCAACAGCGGCACACGCGGGTTTTCCGCTTCTTCGAGAACACGCCAGTTAAAGCCCAGCCAACTGAGTTCACGGTTGTAGAACCGGCCCGGACCATCGGTGTCCAGATCAGGCAGCGATACGGGTTCGGGAAACGGGGCAGACAGGAAATCGGCGTTGGTCATGGGGGTTTGTGTCAAATCCGTGTGACGGTTGAATGACGCTTATCCCGCGTTCGGGGTGTCCTTGTCCAGCACCGTGGCCGCCAATGCGCGGGTGACGGGCTGTTTGCGGGCCAGACTGGCGGCATCAAGGGCGGTGACCAACCGTTGCGCCGCGACAAAACTGCGCTCCATCCGGGGCAAAAGATAGGGGATGACATCCGGGCGCGGCGTCAGTTGGCGGTCGGCGAACAGCTTGGCAATCACCGCCGTCAGCAGGCTGTCATCAGGCGCATCCAGTGCCGCATGGCCTGCCGCCGCGATCCGGCTTTGCAGGTCGGGCAATGTCATGTGCCAGTGGGTCGGGGCCGCTGTACCTGTCATCAACAGCGGCGTACCTGCCGCCAGCAACAGGTTGTGCAGATGAAACAGCGCGGTCTGCGCGGGCATGTCTGGGGCAATGGTGTCGACATCCTCGACGGCCACGGGCCCTGTGGCAAAACCCACAATGTTGTCGTCGGTCAAGGTTGCCGCATCCACGATCTGCCCACCGCATTGTTCGGCCCAGACATGCGCCAGATGGGTCTTGCCCGATCCTGTGGGCCCACTCAGCGCCAGCTTTCCGGCAGGCCAGCGGCGCCAGTCGTCGATCATGGCCACGGCCACCGCATTAGACGGCGCAATCATGAAATCATCGCGCCCCAGCGCGGTGCGCGCGGGCAGATCAAAACCCAGTTGCGTGGCCATGATCAGTCCTGCGTCTCTGCGGCATCGTCCGGAGTGGCGTCCGCCGACAGCCCGCGATACAGCCGACTGTCCTGATATTTTTCGATGAGAAAGCGCACAATCACACCCAGTGCCGCAGCCAGCGGCACAGCGACCAGCATGCCGACAAATCCAAAGAGCGCGCCAAAGACGGACAGCGCGAGGATCAGCCACACCGGATGCAAACCGACGCTTTCGCCCACCAGCTTGGGTGTCAGGATGTTGCCCTCGACCACCTGACCGATGCCAAAGACGATGGCAACGGCGACGATCCAATGCCACTCACCCCAGAACTGGAAAAAGGCCAGACCAATCGCCAGCGCACCACCAACCAGCGCACCCACATAGGGGATAAAGGTCAGCAGGCCGGCGACAAACCCAACGACCAGCCCGAATTGCAGGCCCACAATCATCAGCGCAATGGCATAGTAGGTGCCGAGGATCAGGCAAACGGTGCCCATGCCGCGAATGAACCCGGCAAGGGTCGCGTCAACCTCGGCGGCAAGGCGGCGGATGATTGGGGCGTGATCCAGCGGCAAGAGGCCGTTGACCCGCGCAATCATACGGTCCCAGTCCAGCAACAGATACACCGCCACCACCGGCACGATGACAAACAGAACCACGATGTTGATCAGGCTCGCCGCCGATGTCAGCGCCGAGTTCAGCAATTCGCCACCCCGGTTCGAAATCGTCTCACCCAGCGAATTCAGCGTCTGCCGCACCGTTGAACTTTCATCCAGCAGGCTGGGAAACCGTTCGGTCAAAAAGGCCCCCAGATCGCGCGCCAGTTGCGGTGCGGCGTTGAAGAGCTGGATTGCCTGCTCCACCAAAGTCGGAATGACAAGCAGGGCAAGGATGACGAAAATGACGATGGCCGTGATGGTGATCAGACCGGTGGCCAGCCCACGGCTGCAGCCGCGTGCCTCGAGCCAGTCGGCCACGGGGTCGAGGAAATAGGCAATCGCTGCGCCCAGGAAAAAGGGCAGCAGTTGATCCCCCAGCGCATAGAGCAGCAGGAAAAAGACAGCGGCGGCGACGCCCCAATACTTGAACTGATCACGAACTGGCAGGGCCATGGTGTCTCCGACGCGAATGAACGTCCTCACAAATGCGGGGTTTTGGGCCGTTCTTCAAGGGTTTTGCCGCATTGGTTTCGCCCCCAGGCTGTGCCGCCTGCAAAATTGGGCATCGGCCAGGATTTGCGTGCCGTTCCGCGCGATTTGCCGGAAACGGGGCAGGGGCCGTTGCGGGGGGGCGGCCTTTGGCCTAATCAGGGGCAAACTTGATGAGGAGCGCGTGATGCGTTTGAGCCGTTATTTCCTGCCCGTCCTGAAGGAAAACCCCAGTGAGGCGCAGATTGTCAGCCACCGCCTGATGTTGCGCGCGGGCATGATCAAACAGTCCAGTGCGGGCATCTATTCGTGGCTGCCTCTGGGCTTCAAGGTGCTGCGCAAAATCGAGGACATTGTCCACGAGGAACAGCAACGCGCCGGGCACATGCCGATGCTCATGCCCACCATCCAATCCGCCGATCTGTGGCACGAAAGCGGGCGCTATGACGCCTTTGGGGCCGAAATGCTGCGCATCAAGGACCGGCACGACCGCGAGATGCTGTTCACGCCCACCGCCGAAGAGCTGATCACCGACATCTTCCGCGCCCATGTCGGCAGCTACAAGGACCTGCCGCTGACCATGTATCAGATCCAGTGGAAATTCCGCGACGAAATCCGCCCCCGTTTCGGCGTGATGCGGGGCCGCGAGTTCTACATGAAGGACGGCTACAACTTTGACCTGACCAAGGAAGACGCGCTGCACGCCTACAACCGGCACCTCGTCAGCTACCTGCGCACCTACGAGCGCATGGGCCTGCAAGCGATCCCGATGCGGGCCGATTCCGGTGCGATTGGCGGCGACGACACCCACGAATTCCTGGTGCTCGCCGACACGGGCGAGTCCGAGGTATTCTACGACAGCGCCGTCACCGACCTGACCTTTGGCGACCGCGACATCGACTATGATGACCACGCCCAGTGCGCCGCTGTGATGGAAGAGTTCACCAACCTCTACGCCCGCACGGATGAGACCCACGACGCCGCCCTGTTCGAACAGGTCCCCGAGGACCGCCGCCGCATCGCGCGCGGGATCGAAGTGGGCCAGATCTTCTATTTCGGCACCAAGTATTCCGAGGCCCTGAACGCCGTTGTGCAAGGGCCGGACGGCAAACAATCACCCGTCCACATGGGCAGCCACGGCATCGGCGTGTCCCGCCTGCTCGGCGCGATCATCGAGGCGAGCCACGACGACAAGGGCATCATCTGGCCCGAAGGCGTGACGCCTTTCCACTGCGGAATCGTGAACCTCAAACAGGGCGACGAAGAGGCCGACGCCGCCTGTGACGCGCTCTATGCCAGCCTGACCGCGCTGGGCCTCGAGCCGCTCTATGATGACCGCAAGGAACGCGCGGGCGGCAAATTCGCAACCATGGACCTGATTGGCCTGCCCTGGCGCATCACCGTTGGACCGCGCGGATTGAAAAACGGTGTCGTCGAACTGACATCGCGCCGCACCGGCGAAAGCATCGAAATGCCACCCGAAGACGCCGTGCGCAAAGTGGCAGACATCTACGCGAACCTATGATGGGCTGGGTCGATATCGCCCGGACCTGTGCGGCTGCGGCCTGCGCGGCACTTGTCGCAACGACGGCCATGGCGCAGGACCCGGTGCGGATTGAACGGATCCAGGCCGCGTTTGACGCCTGGACCGCAGAGCACGCGGCAAAAGGCACAGGCGCCATCGCCTACGAGGGCGACGTCATCGGCACTCTCGACAGCGGCATCGACCCCGCAACCCCGATTGAGCTTGCCAGCCTCAGCAAGGCCATCACCGGCGTCTGCGTGCGCGTCCTCTTCGAAGAGGGCACGTTGCACTACAACGACAGCACAGTGACCCTGCTGGACCGCGACCCACCTGCGACCGTCGGCCAGTTGATGACCCACAGCGCGGGCTTTGCCGACGATGTCACACAGCGCGCCATGCCCGGCTGGCTGGGCGACCCGACGCACCGCGCCGCAGAGGCGGCAGACATGCTGCAAGGCGCGGATGGCCCCCCGAACACCTTCATCTACAACAACGCAAACTACGCGTTGCTGGCCCTGATGATCGAGAAAGTGACCGGCACCACCTACGAAGAGGCATGCCGCAGCCGCGTGCTGGACCCTCTTGGTATCACCACGGCCAAACCCTCACCACAGTCCGGCGCGTTCCTCAGCTGGGGCGGCTGGTCCATGACGTCCGAGGACTATGCCCGCTTTCACGCGCATTGGTTCGGCGCTACGGTGCCCACGGGGTTCGATCCCAGGGGGCAACCCAATGTCGATCTGGGCGAGAACGTATTCTACGGCACGGGCACGCTGTTTCGGTCCTACAATCGGCGGTACAACTTCTGGCATCACGGATCGCTCTGCATTCTGGACGGCCTCGAAGTGGGCGCCTTCGCCGTCACCTGGGAGGCCAAGTGGACGCTTGTGGTGGGCTATGACAAATGCCTGCCCTGGGACGCGCTCTTTGCACTGGATGCCGCGCTGACCGAAGCCGTCTATGGGGCGATCGAGTGATCATACGCGCGCTGGCATTGGCCGGTGGCGTCTTGGGCGGGGCCACGGCGTCCCAATTCCCCGAGTATGCGCAGCAATACACCCAACGTCTCGGCGGTGCGGTGGACGCACTTGGGCAGGTGGTCGCTGACTTTGATGCGTCTGCGGCGGCGGCGGGCTTTGACCGGGCGCAGGCGCTGGCCCAGATGCAAGGCACCGCGTTCCTCGAACGCCGCCGCGCGGACATGGAACGCACATTTGAACGTCACGCACGTCTCAGCACCGATCTGGAAGTGTTGCAGCAATCCGGCCCGTTCATGCGCGCCTATCACGCCTCGCGTCTGACGGATGGCGAGGTGGCACAGGCCGCACTGGCCGCATACGCGCCTGCCGTGCCGATCACGATGCCGGGATTGGTCTTTGCCGGCACCGGCTTTCTCGCGGGCCTCATCGCTGTCTGGGCGGCGCTGCGTGCGTTGATCTGGCCCCTGCGCCGCAGGCGGTCCTCTGCCCAAGGGGCTTGACGCGCCCCCTGACGCCGGGCCACCTGTCACCAAAACCCGAGCAGGAGCCGTAAATGGCCGCAACACCCGCCCCCTTTGCCCCGTTTGAATGGATGATCGCGTGGCGATACCTGCGCGCCCGCCGTGCCGAAGGCGGGGTCAGCACGATGACATGGATCAGCCTGATCGGCATCACCCTTGCGGTGTTCGCCCTGATTGCGACCCTGTCGGTCCGCTCCGGCTTTCGGGCCGAGTTCGTGGACACGATCCTTGGTGCCAATGCCCATGTCACCGTCTACCAGATTGGCGAGGTCTCAGCGGACACCGGGCGCATCGACCGGACGATCGCCGACTACGAGGCCAAGGCCGAGGCCCTGCGCGCCGTCGACGGGGTCACGCGCGCCGCACCGCTGGTGCGCGGGCAGGTCATGGCCAACCTGCGCAGCCGCAACGCGGGCGTACAGGTCTACGGCATGAACGCCGCCGATCTGGCCGGTTTGCCGCGCATCGCGGACCCCGAAACATCGCAGGGCGACATCTCCCGCTTTGAACAGGGGGTGGCCATCGGGTCGGGCGTGGCACAGGAACTGGGCGCGCAAGTGGGCGACCGGATCAAGCTGATTTCGCCCAACGGGGTGCGCACGGCCTTTGGCACCAGCCCCCGCATCAACGCCTATGAGGTCACCTATATCTTCTCCGCCGGGCGCTACGACATCGACCGCGTGCGGGTCTACCTGCCACTGACCGAGGCGCAAAGCTTCTTTAACCGCGAAGGGGTCGTGGACGAGATCGAAGTCATGGTCGACAATCCCGAAGGCGTCGATGGCTACAGCCGCACGCTCTTGCAGACGGCAGGTGAACGGGCGCAACTCTGGACGTGGCGCGATGCGTCCGGCGGGTTCCTCCGCGCGCTCGAGGTCGAAGACAACGTGATGTTCATCATCCTCTCTATTCTGGTGCTGATCGCCGCAATGAACATCGTCTCGGGCCTGATCATGCTGGTCAAGAACAAGGGCCGCGACATCGGCATCCTGCGCACCATGGGCCTGACCGAAGGGTCCGTGCTGCGCGTGTTCTTTATCTGCGGGGCCTTTACCGGGATCATCGGGACGGCCATGGGCGTGATCCTCGGCTGCCTCTTTGCGATCTATATCGACCCGCTCTTTTCCTTTGTGAACTACGTCATGGGCGGCGGTGTCTGGGACCCGTCCATTCGCGGCATCTATGCGCTGCCCGCACAATTGAACGCCAGCGATGTGCTCAGTGCCGTGGCGCTGTCGCTGGGGCTGTCCTTTGTGGTGACGATCTTTCCCGCGCGGCGCGCGGCCCGCATGAACCCGGTCGAGGCGTTGCGCTATGAGTGATCCCGTACTGGCCCTCTCGGGCATCACCAAGACGTACAACGCAGGCCTGCCCGGACAGGTCGACGTGCTGCGTGGCATCGACCTCACCGTCGGCGCGGGCGAGGTGGTGGCCCTGGTCGCACCCTCTGGCGCGGGCAAGTCCACCTTGTTGCACATCGCCGGTCTGCTGGACACGCCGGACGCAGGCACCGTGACACTGGGCGGCGAAAACCTGACCGGACAGTCGGACCGCAAGCGCACGCTGGCCCGGCGCGCGGATGTGGGCTTTATCTACCAGTTCCACCACCTGCTGCCGGAATTCACCGCGCTCGAAAACATCTCGCTGCCCCAGCTCAGCGCGGGCACCGCGCGCGCGACCGCAGATGCGCGGGCGATGCACCTGCTGACACGTGTGGGCGTTGACCACCGGGCAAACCATCGGCCCGCCGAACTGTCGGGCGGCGAACAACAGCGCGTGGCCTTTTGCCGGGCGCTGGCCAATGCGCCGAAACTCCTGCTCGCGGATGAGCCCACCGGCAACCTCGACCCGGCCACCTCGGATCAGGTCTTCGAGGCGCTGATGACCCTGGTGCGCGACACCGGCCTGTCCGCGCTAATCGCGACACACAACCTCGACCTGGCCGCACGTATGGACCGCACCGTACGGCTGGATGCCGGACACCTCACCTGACCGGCTTTGGGCCGCGTTTGGAAACAGAGTGTTTTGCAACCATTGGTGGGTCCAAAGCGACGACTGTGATAGAGCATCTTGGTTAACGCTTGCCGCTGGAGGCCCAAATGTCGCCGCTCTTTACCTTGTTGTTCCTGACTTTCCTGCCCCTTTTCGCCGCTGTCGACGGCGATTCCGATCAAACTGCGGACACCACCGACCCCGATGACATGGGGGGCGAGGACACGCTCGACCCGGCTTCGCAGGGCTTTGACATCATGGGCGAGGATTCGTTGAACGACGACCTGCTGGGCACGATCTTCAATGACACGATCAGCGGTCTGGGCGGGGACGACACGCTTAATGGCCTGAGCGGTGATGACATCATCGACGGCGGCGCGGGCGAGGACCTGCTTCAGGGCCGCACCGGGGCGGACACGCTTTCGGGCGGTGCCGGTGACGACAACCTCAACGGCAACGAAGACGACGACGTGCTGAACGGCGGCGCAGGCGCAGACCGCGCCGAAGGCGGCGACGGCAACGACAGCATTCTGGGCGGTGGCGATGCTGATGACCTGCGTGGCGGGGCTGGTGACGACACGCTGATGGGCGGCGATGCCACAACACCGTTTGACGCGGCTGCCGACACACTTGCCGGGGGCGACGGCGCGGACGTGCTGTTCCTGTCGGACATGGACACGGGCGCAGGCGGCGCCGGTGCCGACAGCTTCCGCCTGGGCCAGGGCGAAACAGGTGCAGTGACGATCTCGGACTTCAACGTGGCCGAGGACATGCTGGTGGTCGAACAGGCCGCCGATGCGCCACTGACCGTTCAAAGCCAGGAAGCAACCACAGACGGCCTGCTCATCACCTTCGAAAGCGGTGCCACCGCTCTGCTGTCCGGCCTGACGGACCCGCTGGACGCGTCCCTGATCTCATTCGTGGATGTGGAACCCGCGGATGAGGGCATGGGCGAGGACACCACCGACACCGGCGAGGACACGATGGACCCCGGCGAGGGTGAAGACACAATGGACCCCGGTGAAGGCGAAGACACCATGGACCCGGATCCAGAACCGGTGACCGTGACCTCCTTCACAGGTACGGATGACGACGAAACGCTGACCCCACCGGGGCCGACCCAGTCCCTGAACGCCAACCTGCAAGGCGGCAATGACACAGCGACCGGTGACATTCAGGACGACACAATTGCCGGTGGCACCGGTGCTGACACCCTGTCGGGTGCGGCGGGTGACGATCTGCTGCTGTCCACAGGCGGCGATGCAACATCTGCATCCGACACCGATGTCGACAGCCTGTCGGGTGGGCTGGGTGACGACACGCTGGTGCTGGGCGTGGGTGACATTGGCACCGGGGGCGAGGGGGCCGATACCTTTGCCCTGCGCAACGATGTGAATGACACGGTGACCGTCTCCGACTTTGACGTGACCGAGGACCGTCTGGTGGTCGAGGCGACCAACCCCGGCGATGTCAGCGTCCTGGATCAGACGGTGACAGCCGACGGCGTTGTGATCAGCTTTACCTCGGGTGCAGACATCCTGCTCAGCGGTTTGACCGGGGCCATCGACCCCGCATTGATCACCATCGAAACACCGGGCACTTCAACAACGCCTTGACGCAAGCGCATGGTTTTGCTCTGACTTCAGGTCGCGGCAAGTGCTGCAGGAGTAAGACACCATGCCATCCGTCCCTATGGTCAAGATTGAACGCACCGTGCAGGCCGCTCTGGTGCGCCACGGTGCGGGTGCGTTTGCAGCCGCCGAGGTCGCCCGCGCCACCGCCATGGCCGAAGCCGTCGGCAACCGCATCTGCGGGCTGTACTATCTGGAAAGCTATTGCCTCCAGTTGCAAAGTGGTCGGGTGCAGGGCGACGTTGTCCCGGTTGTGACCACGCCAAGACCGGCGGCCATTCACGTCGACGCGCTCATGGGGTTTGCGCAGCCGGCCTTTGCCTATGGTCTGGCACCGGCGCTTGATGCCGCACGGCAATACGGGGTGGCGACGCTTGCTGTTGGACATGCGCATACCTGTACGTCTCTGGGCTATTTCACCGAACAGATCGCGCGTGCGGGCCTGATTGGTCTTGGTATGACCAACGCCTCACCGATCGTGGCCGCTCCCGGTGGCAAATCGCGCGTGATCGGCACCAATCCCATCGCGTTCAGCGTCCCGGACGGCGATGGCGGTCTGGCCATGCAGTTCGATCAGTCCACCACGACTGTCGCGCTGGGCAAGATCACCATGGCCAAGGCCGCGGGCACTTCGATCCCCGAAGGCTGGGCGCTGGACGTCGATGGCAATCCCACCACGGACCCCGAGGCGGCTCTGGCCGGATCGCTTGTGTCCATGGGCGGCTACAAGGGCTGGGGTTTTGGTATCATGGCCGAATTGCTGACCGCTGGTTTGGCCGGTGGCGTGCTCAGCCGTGACGTCAAACCGCTCAAAGCCGCCGAAGGCCCGCCGCACGATCTGGGCCAATTCTACATCCTGATTGATCCCAGCACGTCCGACAGTTTCGGCGCACGTCTCAGCGCGCTGTCAGAGATCGTGGCACAGGACGACGGCGCGCGACTGCCCGGTCAGCACAGAGTGGTGTCCGATCCGGTGGATGTGGACGATGCAGCCTGGGCGCAGGCACTGGAGCTTGCCGCCCTGCCGCAATAGCGGCGGCGTATTGGCCGGGCTCAGGCCTGCTGGGTCAGCCAGACACCAGCCGCCATCAACGCAATGCCCCCCATGCGCGCCGCACTCAGCGAAGTCGCCTGCGCGCCGAATAGGCCAAAGTGGTCAATCGCCGCGGCGCTGATCAACTGGCCCAGCAGCACAAAGAACACTGCGTTTCCAACGCCGAAATGGGGCGCGATATAGGTGATGGACAGCACGTAAAAGGCAATCAGCACTCCGGCCAGCAACAGGTGCTTGGGCGCAGAGGCAACCTTGCTCAAACCCTGCGCGCCCGTCAGCACAAAGACGATGCTGGCCGAGCTGAGTGCAATCAGAAACAGAACCGTCGCCGCTGCTGCCGGGCTGCCCAGCCGCGTGCCAAGGGCCGCGTTCAGCGCCGCCAGAATGGGAATGCCGATCCCGGCAAGCAACATGATCAGCGCGTATTGGGCCATGGCAACGCCTCCTTCTTCTTCTTTCGTGTCGGGCTGTGTCGGGAACCTAGCCGCAAATTCCATTCAGTTCGACGCCGTCCCAGGGCAACCGCACGTCGTGCTGACGCGACTGCGGCAGCGCCTCGACGGGCATGGCGCCTGCGATCAGGGCATGCAAGCGCTTGGTTCGCGGCGCTTGTGGCGCCAGCGCACGACAGCACACGAACTCTTCCACGATCGACCCCTGCTGCTCATAGCCAAATTCCGAGAACGCCCGTTCCTCTGCAATATCAAACAGATAGGGATCACCGCCAAACTTGTGCTCCCGCGCGGCCTTGAGCGGGGAATACCCGGTCACCGCGCGGTTCTGCCATTGCCACACATGCGTCAACTCATGCGCCAGCAGCATCGCCGCAATCAGGTTGATCTCTCCGGGATAGTCGGGGACGTAGTCCTCCAGGTACCAATCCTCGTCAAACAGAACATGCGTCCACAGCGCCACGGCAGCGGGTTTTGCGGTCACGATTTCGTCCTTGGGCGGCGGGAGGATCAACTCGCGGCACGTGGTGCGCGGGCGTGCCTTGCGGCGGAAGGTGACCGCACGCGTCGGCGCGCCATCCACCAACCGCACCCGCGTCACATCCAGCGCATCACCATGCACGGTCCGGGCAAATGCAATCTCGGTCTCGGTCAGCGGACGCCCGCAACCGGCAACAAGAACAAAAATAACGATCAGGCGCAGAAACATGGCCGCAGTAGGGGCCAGATTGCGCGCAGGATCAAGACGCGAAAACGTGACTCACGCCGGAAGCGCAAAGGTCGCCGTCGCCAGGGCCACATCCTTGCGCGATGGCAGGGCGATCAACTGGCACTGGGCAAAGGCCAGCGCGCGGCCTGCGCGGGTCACCGTGGCGTGCGCGCGGATGGCGTCGCCCGCTCCGGGGCGCAGGAATTGCGTGTCCAGCGTGACTGTGGCCACAGGCAACATACGGCCCAGATGCGCCCCAACCGCCAGCACCATGGCCGTGTCCGCCAGCGTCGCCAGGGCTTGCCCGGACACAATGCCCCCAACGCGCGCGATCTGCGGCGTGATCGGAATATCCAGCGACACGCCATCAGGTCCAACATCGGTCACCTGCGGGCCTAACGCACAGACCCACGGGGCAAAATTCTCGTCGAGAAAGCGTTGAACCTGATCCACATCCACCATTGTGCCATGGTGCCGGTCCACGGCCACGCTGACAACCCTGTCGCGCGCCCGTGAACCCAAGTGATGAGCGTGTCCCTTTACCTGACAGCTTGTCGCACCCACCTCGATTGCATGAACGCAGGGCAAAGCGCCCCGCGGCACGCACCGCAGGCCACCACTCACGGGTTCCCGGCCTGCCTGGAAAGGAGAAAGACAATGGAAAAAGTGATCATTCCCACTGTTTTTGGGTTTGCCAGCATGATGGGCCTGTGGGCCGTTGTTGGCGCAGTGATCTGAGATCACACAGATACGTTGCCGCCCTGTCATGGACGTCTGGGGCGGCAACGGATGGGCGGCGGGTCAGGCGCAACTGTCCCCCCTTTTGAACGCTTCGTGCCCGCCGCCTCAAAATCGCCTTGGTGTTGCCCCGGTTTGGTAAACGCTCATTAACCTTTGACAGGGCATATGGAGGACAACACGGGCAGCGTATTGGCCCGTCTGGATTTAGCGAGTACCGGCGGGGGCGAAAGCCTCCGCCTTTTTCAAGCGTACAGCAACGCTGTGCGCGTCGCTCGCCAACTTGCTGGCGCGTAGCTTGGCAGCACATCGCAGCGCGATGTGTGAGAAAGCACGGAGCGATGCGCGAGAGGGTCCTCCGTCGCAATTCTTGAGCCGCACCACACCAAGCCCGTTCAATCTACGCACTCCAGGGCGGAATCAAGGCCGCAGGCCGCCGCCCCATCGCCGGGCCGCCCCCCGGCACGGCGATTTGGTTGATGTCTGCGCGTCGCTCTTATGGAAGATGTACGTGGCAGCTATAAAGTGCTGCCGCTCAGAAGTCAGATCGCCGTACCGCGGCCCGCCGATGGGGCGGGGAATAGGAACGAGCGTAGATCAATCGGTCGACGTTTCGCAGAAACTGACCAGCGCTCGCAGGATTGCGTCTGCATTCTTCAAAACCGTTTCAATGTCATTCATTGTGCAGGGTGTTTCTCGGAGCCTATGATCCTTTGGTTGTGCATTAATGTAGAAGGTGCTGCCCACCTGATAATGCCGCCCATGTATTGCTAGATGCCTTGCGTCAACGTTCTCTCTGGATAACCATCCAGTCAGTTCTTCGAAGTACTTCTTCCACGGATCCATTGCTTCTAGTCTTGCCGAGCACTTCTTCAGTTCAGAGATTTGAGAACTAATTGCACTAACGCGTAGGGTATCGTGTCTAGGCAGCCATTGCTCGTCAGACGGGTTCAAGCCTTCCGAGATGCAAATTGCGCTGCAGATATAGTATTCAATTTGTGCGCAGGACTGAGCATAAACACCCAGTCGGTAAAGGTAACTTGCGGGCAGCTTTTCTTCAACGTACCTTACTGCTTCACTCAAACATCCAACTCCTCCACAAACCGCGCGTTCTCCTGGATGTACTGAAACCGCATCTCCGGCTTCTTGCCCATCAGGCGCTCCACAAGGTCCCCGGTCTCGCCCGGTTCATCCTCGTCAATGCTCACCCGGATCAATTTCCGCGTCGCAGGGTTCATGGTGGTGTCTTTCAGGTCCTTCGCGTCCATCTCGCCCAGACCCTTAAAGCGGGACACGTCGATCTTGCCCTTGCCGCCCAGACCCGTCTCCATCAGCGCGGCTTTCTCGGCCTCGTCCAGACAGTACACACGCCGCGCGCCCTGGGTCAGGCGGAACAGGGGCGGGCAGGCGAGGTACAGGTGGCCCGCGTCGATCATCGGGCGCATCTGCGTGTAGAAAAACGTCATCAACAGCGCCGCGATATGCGCGCCGTCCACGTCCGCGTCCGTCATGATGATGACCTTGTCATAGCGCAGATCGTCCAGGTTGAACTTGGTCCCCAGACCCACGCCAAGCGCCTGCGTCAGGTCCGAAATCTCGGCGTTCGAGCCCAGTTTCGACGAGGCCGCCCCGAGCACGTTCAGGATCTTGCCGCGCAGGGGCAACAGCGCCTGCGTCTTGCGGTCCCGCGCCATCTTGGCCGACCCGCCCGCGCTGTCGCCTTCGACGATGAACAGCTCGGTGCCGTCGCGGTTGGTGGCGGAACAATCGACCAACTTGCCGGGCAGGCGCAGCTTTTTGGTGGCGGTCTTGCGCGCGGTCTCTTTCTCCTGACGGCGGCGCAGCCGTTCCTCGGCCCGCAGCACCAGAAAATCCAGGATTGCGCCCGCGGATTTCGTATCCGCCGCCAGCCAGTTGTCAAAATGGTCACGGACAGAGTTTTCGACCATCCGCTGCGCTTCGACCGTGGCCAGACGGTCCTTGGTCTGGCCCACGAATTCCGGTTCGCGGATAAAGCACGACACCAATGCGCCCGCGCCCGTGGTCAGGTCTTCGCGGGTGATCGTGCTGGCTTTCTTGTTGTTCACCAACTCGCCGTAGGCCTTTATCCCCTTGAGGATCGCGGCCCAGAACCCGGCCTCGTGCGTGCCGCCTTCGGGCGTGGGCACGGTGTTACAATAGCTCTGGATGAACCCGTCACGGCTGGGTGTCCAGTTGATCGCCCACTCGACCTTGCCCGGCACCTGGAATTTCTCGAACGACACCGACCCGGCAAAGGGGTTCTCGGCATAGGTGGTCGCACCGCCCATGGCTTCGGTCAGATAATCGGCCAGACCACCGGGAAAGTGGAACGTGGCCTCGCGCGGCGTCTCGCCGTCATCAATGCCGGACTTCCAGCGGATTTCAACGCCCGAAAAGAGATACGCCTTGGACCGCGCCATCTTGAACAGACGCCCGGGCTTCAGCTTGAGCGACCCGAAAATCTCGGCGTCGGGGTGAAAGGTCACGGCCGTGCCGCGCCGGTTGGGGGCGGCGCCGATCTTTGCCAGCGGGGCCTGCGGCACACCGCGCGAAAACTCCATCGCAAAGAGCTCGCGGTTGCGCGCCACCTCGACCCGCAAATGATCCGACAGCGCATTCACAACCGACGACCCAACCCCGTGCAGCCCCCCGGACGTCTCATAGGAATCGCCCGAAAACTTGCCGCCCGCATTCAACGTGCAAAAGATGATCTCGAGCGCGGTCTTGCTGGGGTCCTTGGGGTGCGGACCCACCGGAATGCCCCGCCCATTGTCGCGCACCGACACATGGCCGTTCTCATGCAGCTCCACCTCGATCCACGTGGCATGGCCCGCAACCGCTTCGTCCATCGAGTTGTCGATGATCTCGGCCACCATGTGGTGCAGCGCGCGGTCATCTTTGCCGCCGATATACATGCCGGGGCGCAGGCGGACGTGCTCCATATCCTCAAGGACCTGGATCGAAGAGGCGTCATAGTCCGAAGGCTCAGGCGCCCCGCTCAGTAGGTCTGTCATGGCAGCTGCTCTTTTTCATTGGTTGGCCGACAGTATGCCAGAGCGCGCGCATGTGGGGAAGGGGCCTAGCGCGCTGGCCAATGGCTCTCCAGCGCGCCATCCGCCTGCAATTTGGTCACCATCTCGCGGTAGCGCGCCATCTTGTGATCAAAACGCAGGAACTTGCGCTGGCCCACGCCTGTGCGGATGTTGCCCAGATGCTCGAACGACGACGGCAGGTCGCAGACCTTGTCGTCCAACCGGTTCAAACACAGGCACTTGGACGCGGGCGCTGGAACGGCTGTGCCACGCGTCACACGCGGCGCAGCAAAGGCGATGCCATGCACGTCATGGGTCCGCACCAGGATCTGTGTGGCCGCAGCGCCGAGGGAATGACCCACAATGAACTTGGGCTTGTACCCGTTCTGCCGCATCCAGTCGGATATGATCTTGGCGTGTTTCATGAACCCCTGATGCCAGGTCACATTCGATCCCCACGTCTCGGTCAGATCGTCATTCATGCGGTATTTCTTGCCGCCCAGGTTCAGAACCCGAAGGTTGAACATGATGTAGTCGCCAACCGAATTTGACCCGGGGATCAGCAGGATGTTCTGCGTCGTGAAGACTGCCTGCACGTGCCGGTCATTCAACGACCCCTTCACATTGCCTTTCAGCGAATTGCGCCGCTTGGGGTGTTTGAACAGCTCATAGGACGCCTCGACCATCTTGGCCGCCAGCGCAATATCGTATCTAAAACTCAATGCAATCAGTCCCTTCCAAATCTGCACACGACTATGAAGCGAAAAATGCAACCTGTGAAGAGGCCGGGCGTGGATCGGGTCAGGCCAGCCAATCCCGTATGGCTTGTGCCACCTTTTCAGGCGCCTGATGCAACAGCCAGTGATCCGCATCCGGGATCGCAACGCGCGTCAGATCGGGGGCAAAGGCCTCCAACCCTTCGGTCGAGATCGGCAGCAATGCGGTGTCGCCGTCACCCCACACCAACAGGTGCGGACATTGCACCCGCAACCGGTCCAAAGGCAGGTCCGGCATCGCCACAGGCACACCGGGGTCGGCCACGATCAGGGGCGACGCGCGATACCAGTTGATCATGCCGCGCAGTCCCGATTGCCGCCACACGGCCTTATAGGCATCCGCCCTGTCGCCCTGCATCCAGTCAAGGTCCATCTTGGCGGAGAAAAGCCGCAGCAAACGCGCAAAATCATCTGCTGCCAACGCGTCCTCGGACCCTGCCGCGCGCAGGTGGTTGATGTATTGCGAGGCCTCGGATTGCGCACCACCCGCCGCCATGGCCCGTTGGAACGGCACGGGGTGGACCCCGTTCGCGATGATCAGACGGCTGACCAGTTCAGGCCGGAACATCGCCAACCCATAAGCCACCGATGCGCCCCAGTCGTGGCCCATCACGATCACCGGCGCATCGTCTCCGATCACGGCGGCCATGTCCCCAACCAGTTTCGACAGGGTATAGTCGGCCACATCTTCAGGGGCATGGCTCGCGCCATAGCCGCGCTGGTCGGGTGCGATACAGTGATAGCTGTCGGACAACGCGGTGGCCACTTCGTCCCACGCCCCGCCATATTCGGGAAAACCGTGCAACATCAGGATCTTGGGCGCGCCGTCTTGGCCCCATTCACGGATGGTGAACGGTTTCCCGTCCAGATGCTGCGTGCGGACACGCATCATTCGTTGCGTGCCTTGCTTTCAAACCGCAGACCCTTTGCGGTGCGGGGGGCAAAGCCGCGCCAATAGGTATGATCCTCGGTGGGTGTGCCATTGTCGTCCAGATCGACCAGCCCGTCGCCCGCATTGGGGATCAGGTCCAGGTAGGTCGCTGCGTCGCCGTCCGCCTTGAGGTGTTGGCCCAGGAACGCGGTGGCAAAGTGCTGCGCGATGTTGTTCATGCGCACGCTGTCCCAGACGGCGTCGGCATAGTGCTCGAACGGCACGAAATCGAGCCCCTCAACCGGCGTCCAGCTTTCGGCAGGGGCGGGCATGGGGGCGGCGGCATTGTGGTTTGCGTGGTCAAAGGTCAGCAAATGGCGCTCGGTGCCGACCGCGCCGTCGAAAATGCCCCGGATCGCGTCATAGACCGACACGTCATCGGCCCCTCCGGCCATCAACAGCGTCGGCACCCGCAAACCGGCCAGCCCGTTGGTGTCCCAAAAGCCCGCATTATTGCCCCAGGGGCCAATGGCGATGATCGCCTTGACGCGCGGGTCCATCAGCGCCTCGTGGCTGTCGGACATCGCCATATGCTGGGCCAGCAGGCCGTTGGGCGTGCCCCAGCTGTATTCCGTCGAGGCCTGCGTGACGCCCGCACCCCCAAAGACCAGCGCGCCGTAGCCGCCCATCGAATAGCCGACGACGCCGGTGTTGTCGGCATCGACCAGCGCGCCCAACGGTCCGTCCAGCGACGCCATATGGTCCAGCACAAACGCCTGATCCAGCGGGCGGTTCAACAGGGTCGAGCCAAAGGCCGCCTGGTCGGAATAGGTGCTGTCTGTGTGGTCAATGGACACGGTGACGTATCCCTTGGACGCCAGGTTCTCGCCCAGATGGCTCATCAGATAGCGGTTGCCGGGATAGCCGTGGCTGATGATGACCAGCGGATAGCGTGCACCTGTGGCCGGTGTGGCATCGCGCATCGCCCGGCCCGTCAGCGTGACCTCGGTGGCCCCGTCGCGGATCATCGCACGGTAGGTGCCGCCCTGTGGCGTGTCCGGTGCCGCAGGATACCACACCTCCAGCGTCAGGGGGCGGTCATAGGTCGGCACCGTGTTGCCCTCGATGCCGAGCACGTCAATGCTGCCCGGTATGGTGACCTCCAGCGTCTGAACCCCGATTGGCAGATCGCCAAAGGCCGCCAGCGCCGGGGCATCGGGGCGTATCTGGTCAATGGGATTGGCGTGTGCGCCGGAAATGGCTGCTGTCAGGGCAATGCCGAGCGCGGCGGTTTTTGCAGTCGAAGACGTCATGTCGGTCAAGTCCTTGGATGGCCAAATTGGCTGGGATGCGCGGGCAACATGCTTCACCGTCTACAACCACACTGTGACAGAGCCATGCGAGGTCGATCAACCCGTGACCGATCACCCATCCGCGCGACCTTGCGCTTACGTGATCCTTACAGGGTTGAGGCCGCCATGACCACTCGCTACATCTGCGTTATGCAAATGCGCACCGCTCTCCTTTTGTCGTCCGTGATGTCGCTGGTCCCCGTCTGGGGCGCGGCCCACCCGCATGTCTTTGTGGACACCGAACTGACCGTCTATGTCGACGCCACAGGCCAGATGGAGGGGATCGAGGTCGCATGGACCTATGACGACTTCTATTCGCTGCTGATCCTCGCCGATCTCAAGCTGGACAATGACGGGGATGGGCGGCTCGACCCGTCCGAACTGCAACGGCTCGACGGGTTCGACCTGCAATGGGTCGAGGGCTATCAGGGCGACAGCTATGTCACCCGCAACGGCAAACCTGCGAGTTTGGGCGCGCCCGAAACGCGCGGCGTGTCGGTTGATCGCGGCCTGATCACCTCGCGCCACTTTCGCGCCCTGTCTGGCCCGGCCGATGGGGTCGAAATCAAGGCCTTCGACCCCACGTTCTACACCGCCTACAGCCTCACCGGGACCGTCACAGTCAAAGGCCCTTGCACAGCGACGCAGACACCTGCAGACCTCGACGCCGCCTACACGCTGGTCGAAGAATTGCTCTATGCCACCCCCGCCGCTGACCTCGAAGAGGGCTACCCCGAGGTTGGCGAAGCCTTTGCAGACACAGTAAGCCTGTCATGCACAAGCTGAGATTTGGCGTTCTGGCCGCCGTGGCAGTGGCGCTTGCGTGGCTCTTTGGGTTTGGCGGCATGGCCGACATCAGCGCATGGGCGGCAGAACAGCAACGCAGCACCCAAACCGCCCTTGCACAAGGGCTGCGCGCTGTGCGTGCGGGTGAACCGGGGGCGTGGCTGGCGCTGATGGGAGTCTGTGCGGCCTACGGGTTCTTTCACGCGGCGGGCCCCGGTCACGGCAAACTGGTGATTGGCGGCTATGGTGCTGCGGCACGTGTCACCGCGTGGCGCTTGTCTGGCCTTGCCGTCGCATCCTCGCTGGCTCAGGCAGTCATGGCCATCGTGCTGGTGGCGCTGGGCGCATTTGTGTTGGGCTGGGGGCGGACAGAGCTGACTGACACCGCCGAACGGGTCCTCGCACCGGCAAGCTATGCGGCGATTGCGCTGGTGGGCCTCTGGCTGCTGCTGCGCGGTGCGCGGCGGGTCTGGTCTGTGGCCCGGTCACAGGCCGACCATGCCCATACCCATGATCACGACCACGATCACACGGACGGGCACTGCCACACCTGCGGCCACGCCCACGGTCCCACAGTCGAAGAAGCCGCCGCCGTCACCTCTTGGCGCGACGCCGTCGCCATCGTGGCATCCATCGCCATACGGCCCTGTACGGGCGCGGTGTTCCTGCTGATCCTGTGTTTCGGCCTGGGCATCCCGCTTGCGGGTATCTCCGGTGCGCTGGTGATGGGCCTTGGCACGGCCAGCGTGACAGTGCTGGTGGCGCTGGCCGCTGTGGGCGCGCGCACATCCTTTCTGGCGAACTGGAGCGGGGCAGGCGCCCTGCGCGCCATGGCGCTGATCGAGATCGCCGCCGGTGGCCTGATTGCATTGGTCGCCACAGCCCTGCTGCTGCCCCTGATCTGAAAACGCATTTTTGGACCGCCTTGCCATGCGCCGGGGCGGCATCCCGTCACCCGTGGGGCAGGGGGGCTTTTATTGCACAAAAAGCAGGCTTAAGGGTGAGGGATGTCCACCACACCCATGTCATATCCCGCGCACGCGCGCGCCTCTCTGGTTCTGGGCCTGCCGCTGATTGGCGGGCACCTGGGGCAAGTGGCAATTGGTGTGACCGACACGATGATGCTGGGCTGGTACGGGGTGCCGGAACTGGCTGCACTGACGGCGGCAGGGTCGTGGTTCTTTGTGCTCTACCTGATGGGGTCGGGCTTTGCCTGGGCGGTGATGCCGATGGTCGCGGCCTTTCACGCCGAAGGGGACGAGACTCGGGTGCGCCGCGCCACGCGGATGGGCCTGTGGCTCAGTCTCGCCTTTGCGGTGCTGTCGATGCCGCTGATGCTGTGGTCCGAACCGATCCTGCTGGCACTGGGCCAGACACCCACCGTGGCGGCCCTGGGCAGCGAATACCTGATGATCGCGGGCTGGGGCATCTTTCCGGCCCTGATTGTCATGACACTCAAGAGCTATCTGGCGGCGCTGGAGCGTACGCAGATCGTGTTCTGGATCACTGCGCTGGCCGCTGCGGTGAACGCGATTGCCAATTATGTGCTGATCTTTGGATATTTTGGCGCGCCTGAAATGGGCATCACAGGCGCGGCGCTGGCGTCGGTCGCCACACAGATGGTGATGCTGCTGGGGGTGCTGGTCTATGCAGTCTGGGTCTTGCCGGAACACAGCCTGTTTCAGCGCCTTTGGCGCGCGGATTGGGACATGTTCGGGCAGGTGTTCCGCCTGGGCTGGCCCATTGGTCTGACCAGCCTGAGCGAAGTGGGTCTGTTTGCGGCCTCGGCCTTTATGATGGGCTGGCTGGGTGAGGTGCCGCAGGCCGCGCACGGGATTGCGCTGCAACTGGCGTCGATCACCTTCATGGTGCATCTGGGCCTCAGCAATGTGGCGACGATCCGGGCGGGCAATGCGCTGGGTCGGCACGATCTGCCGCATATGGTGCGGGGGGCGTGGACGGTCACGGCGCTGAGTGTTGCGATGGCGCTGGCCACGATTGTCCTGTTTGTGGCGGTGCCCGAACCGCTTGTGTCGCTGTTCATTGGCCGCGACGTAGATGCGCGGGCCGAGATCCTGTCGATTGGCGTGGTTCTGCTGGCGCTGGCGGCGCTGTTTCAACTGGTCGACGGGGCGCAGGTGATTGCGCTGGGCCTGTTGCGCGGGGTGCAGGACACGCGGGTGCCGATGGTTCTGGCGGGCGTGTCCTATTGGTTGATCGGGATGCCGGTGTCTTATGTGCTGGGCTTCGTTCTGGGCTGGGAAGGTGTTGGCGTGTGGCTGGGCCTTGTGTTTGGTCTGGCCTGTGCCGGTGTGGCGCTGATGTTGCGGTTCTGGACCGTGTCGGTGCCTGCCTTGCAACGCGCCGCCGGGTCGGACGCTGTTTCCACCCCCTGACGGGGGCGGAAAGACGCCCCGCCCGCCGTCCCGTTTGGTCTGTTGCGGCTGGGCTAGAGGATGAAGTCCGCCGCTTCGACCGCGTTCACCCATTCCAGCTCGATCATTTCGTCGACCACGCCGTCGCCATTGCTGTCGATCTGGACAAAGTCACCGTCGAAGAGCACCTCGCTTTGGGTGCCGGAAAAGGCAGTGCCGGTGACAAAGGTGAGGCCGCCGAAGTCCGTCAGGTCGATGCTGTCGATGATCGAGGTAAAGCCGCGGATGACGTCCATGGTGGCTGCCGTGGTGCCGCTGTCGCCCTGGTAGAAGACAAAGGTGTCGCGCGCCTCGATGTCTTCGTAGTCCAGCAGCAGATCGGCACCGGCGCGCCCCATGATGATGTCTTCGCCGTTGCCGCCCGACACCGTGTCGTTGCCGCTGCCGCCGGACACCGTATCGCGGCCATCGCCGCCGTGGATGTCGTCTGCGCCGCGCCCGCCAGAAATGCGGTCGTCACCGTCCTCGCCGCGCAGGCTGTCGTTGCCGCTGTCTCCGATCAGGCGGTCGTTGTCGTCGCCCCCGCGCAGCGTGTCGTTGCCGGAGCCGCCGTTGAGCAGGTCGTTGCCTTCCTGTCCGCCCAGGCTGTCGTTGCCCGCCTCTCCGAGCAGCGTGTCATTGCCGGTGCCGCCGCCCATGTCGTCATTGCCCGCCCCACCGCTGATCCGGTCATCGCCGTCGGCACCCCAGGCAGAGTCGTTGCCTGCGTTGAGGTAGATGAGGTCGTCACCGGCTCCGCCATCTGCGCGGTCATCGCCTTGTCCGCCAAAGATCCGGTCGTCGCCGTCATCCCCCCAGATGCGGTCATTGCCGTCGTCCCCGGTGAGATAGTCGTTGCCCGTCCCACCTGCGACGGTGTCTGCGTCCGCGCCTCCACGCAGCGTGTCATTGCCTGCATCGCCATAGATGCGGTCTTCGCCTGCGCCGCCTTCTGCGCGGTCGTCGCCGTCATTGCCGCCCAGCGTGTCGTCACCCGCCTCGCCAAAGAGCCGGTCATTGCCGGCATCGCCGTTCAGGTGGTCGTTGCCAGTGCCACCATAGAGGCGGTCCGCACCGTCACCGCCACCCGCGCGGTCGTCGCCCGCCCCGGCATAGATGCTGTCATTGCCCAACCCGCCCCAGACACGGTCGTCGCCGCCAAACGCCTGGAAAATCTCATCCGCCGCGGCATCCAGCGCGAAACTGTAGTGACCCGAATGCAGGGTCTCTCCGGCCTCGGTGCCATAGACCCGGTTCTGGCCGTTCACATAGTAGTTCATCCACCCCGCGATATCCTCGACCGTCTCATTGGCGTTGCCGTCTTCGTTCTGAAACCGCCCATCCACGATGGCGAACCCGACGTGGTAAATGGCATCCGCCACCGTATCCACAAAATCGCGCCCCTGGAAAATCAACGCGCCACCGTCGCCCTGCACCAGATGAAACCCGGTCTCCTCGTTGCCCTCGTCGTCGCCATGCCCTTCCAGGAACGTGGCATAAAGCCCGGCATCCGCGCGGATAAAGGCCGACAGCGTATAAAGATCACCGGGGGTCAACTTGCCGTCCGCATTGACGCCCGTCGCGGCGATGGCGGTCTCGATCACACCGTTCATCAGACGGGCCGCATCGGCCCCGGCCTGTATCTCATCCGGGTAAATGTTGGCGATCAAACCCGGCTCGGTCTCTACGATTTCGGCAATGGTTTCGAGGCTGATTGCTGGCTGTGTGGCTGGCATGATGATGTCCCTGCATTGGTCTGTTGTGCAGACCGCCGTGGCACGGGACGCCCCAATTTCACAGCACCAGCAAAAGACCGCCGCCCCATCAGCGGGAAAGCGGTGTTTTACACTCGGAACTGAACATAACTTCGGTCAGGATCTGCCGATGCCACACGGGCGCGGACGGCCTCAGCCGCGATCCACACCACTCAGCAGACGATCCGCCTTCTTGCGCACCAGCACGGACCGCAAATCATGCATCGCCAGCAACAGCGTATCGGTCACGTTCTCAAGCTGATCCTCGGTTGCGCGGCTTTGCGCCCACTGCGTCGTGAGGTTCAGGTAATCCACCGCGCGGTGAATGTCGTCAATGTCGCGGTGGGCCAGAACCTCGGCGCGGTCCGCCATCCATGCCTGAATGCGCTCCAGGTCCTCGGGCGACAACGTCCGGTCGCCATGCGGCTTGATCTCGCCATTGCGGATGTTGACGATCGCGATCTGATCCATCTCGATCCGTCGCTGACGGTTCTCGGTGTCCACACGAAACACCGCCGCCCCATTCTCGCGCACGCGGAAATAATAGTCAGGAAGCTCCGCACCCATAAAAAAACCCTCGTTACGTCAACCCGGCACAGAACGACTGAATACGGGTACAGGCCTCTTTCAGGGCCTCATCCGACGTAGCGTAGCTGACGCGGAAGTTTGGGGAAAGGCCGAAGGCCGCACCAAACACCACGGCCACACCCGTCTCTTCCAACAGTGCTGTGCAAAACGCCTCGTCATCCTTGATGGGCGTGCCAGCGGCAGATGTCTTGCCAATGCAGCCCGCAATCGACGGGTATACGTAAAACGCGCCATCCGGCACCGGGCAAGCAATCCCCTCTGCGGCGTTCAGCATGTCCACAACCAGATCGCGGCGACGCTTGAACACCTCGTTGTTGGGCGCAATGAACTCCTGCGTGCCGTTCAACGCCTCGACCGCCGCGTGCTGGCTGATCGAACAGGGGTTTGATGTCGATTGCGACTGCACCTTGCGCATCGCCTTGATCAATTCCTCGGGGCCAGCGGCATAGCCAATGCGCCAGCCGGTCATGGCATAGGCCTTGCTGACACCGTTCACGGTCAGCGTCCGGTCATAAAGGCGCGGCTCGATCTGGGCCGGGGTGGTGAATTCGAAATCGTCGTAAACGAGGTGCTCGTACATATCGTCCGTCATCACCCAGACATGGGGGTGCCGCATCAGAACATCTGTGATCTCTTTCAACTCCGCGCGGGTGTACCCGGCCCCGGTCGGGTTCGAGGGCGAGTTGAAAATCAGCCACTTCGTCTTGTCGGTGATCGCCGCTTCCAATTGGTCTGCGGTCAGCTTGAAACCGGTCTGCAACGACGCCTCCGCAACCACCGGCGTGCCGCCGGCCAGCAGAACCATATCGGGATAGCTCACCCAATAGGGCGCCGGGATCACAACCTCGTCCCCTTCGTTCAACGTCGCCATCAGCGCGTTATAGAGGATCTGCTTGCCGCCGGTGCCCACGGTGACCTGTGCGGGGGTATAGTCGAGGTCACTGTCGCGCTTGAACTTGTCGACAATCGCCTGCTTCAGCTCTGGAATGCCGTCCACGGGCGTGTATTTCGTCTTGCCAAGGGCAATCGCCACCACGGCCGCGTCCTTGATATTCTGCGGCGTGTCGAAATCCGGCTCACCTGCGCCCAGCCCGATGATGTCCTTGCCTTGCGCCTTCAGCGCGGCGACCTGCCCGGTCAGAGCGACGGTCGGGGACGGTTTGACGCGGTCGAGAGTCGCGGAAAGGAATGTCATTTTTGCCTCAGGGTGCTAGGTCACTGTCGAACCCCTCATAGGCGGCGCACCTTCTTCGATCAAGCGCTACCACCGAAACGGAGACACCCCATGGACGATCTGCAAGACTGGTACGGCGCTGACGCAGCCACATTCGGAGACCGGGTGGCCGGAGCACGCGAACAGGCGGGCATGACCCAAAAGCAGTTGGCCAAGCGGCTGGGCGTGCGCGTCGCAACCCTGCGCGCATGGGAAGAAGACCTGAGCGAGCCGCGCGCCAACCGGCTGTCGATGCTGGCGGGTTTGTTGAATGTCTCGATGATGTGGCTGATCAACGGCGAGGGTGAGGGGCTGGATGGTCCGGACGAGGGCGGCGCGCTCAACGTCGAAATGCGCGACATCCTGACCGAGGTGCGGGACTTGCGCGCTGACCTGCTGGCGCGCGCTGAACAGGTCGGGCGTCTGGAAAAGCGTCTGCGCACAGCACTGGCAGGGGGACAGAATGACTGAAGAACTGCGCAAACACCGTCTCAAGCGGCTGCACATGCGGTCGATGCGGCGTGGAATCAAGGAAATGGACCTGATCCTGTCGGCCTATGCGGCGCGGCATTTGGCCGAGATGGACGGGGATGCCCTTGACACCTATGACGCTTTGCTCAATGAAAATGATCAGGACCTCTATCGCTGGGTGACGGGCCAAGAGCCTGCGCCACAACAGTTTTCTGCGCTGATTGCCGATATTTCCCAGACCTTGCAGCGGCAGAACTGACCGGTTTTTGGGGTTTAACCGAATATTTCCGAATCACGCGCATTTTCTGTGAAGAGCAGACAAGTTCGGAGAACGCGCATGAGCATTCAGGAATCGATTGGCCCCAAATCGGGCCTGCCCGACAGTGGCGCCAAGGATGCCGGTTTTATGATCGGCTACCTGGAGGCGCTGTCTCTGGTGGAACGGCTGCATCGGCTGTTGCTGGATGTGATCAAGGACGAATTCGAGCGGGTGGGCGTGTTGGAAATCAACGCTGTTCAGGCTTTGCTTTTGTTCAACATCGGCGACAACGAGGTGACGGCGGGCGAACTCAAAAGCCGCGGCTACTACCAGGGCTCCAACGTCAGCTACAACCTCAAAAAGCTGGTCGAGATGGGCTACATGCACCACCAACGCTGCGAAATCGATCGCCGTTCGGTGCGCGTCAAACTGACGGAAAAAGGGCGCCATATCCGCGACGTCGTGGCCGAACTCTTTGGCCGCCACGCCGAGGGGTTGCAGGCCAAAGGTGTGCTGGGCCCCGAGGGCATCGTGGACATCACCGCCTCGCTCAAACGGATGGAACGCTACTGGACCGACCAGATCCGCTATATCTACTAGGGGTGTGTGTGACCGGTCTTGTGCGCTGACACCAGACCGTCCACCTGACCCAGGATCAGAGTTTCCAACTCACGTTCCAGCTTGCGCGCCATCGCCTCGGCATAGTCCTCGAACCCCAGCGCCGTCTCGACAAAGCTGTCTGATCCCACGATGACATTTTTTTGGAAATAGGCGGACAGGCCCGAAATCTCCGCTTGCCGCAAATCGCCCAGGGCTGGGGCATCCGCACCAATCACCAACGCATTGATCGTGATCCCGGTGGGCTCAATCTCCGGCTTTATGTCAACGGGCCGCGGCCCGAGGTTCGACTTCCCGTCACCCGAAATGTCCAGGGTCAGCTTCCAGCAGTCGGATTTCTCCGACAAATGCGCGACACCCTCTCGCATCGCCAGCCCCAGCGCCGTTCCGGGCGTGGCCTGCCGACGCTCCGTGGCGCGCAACGCACCAATCACCGCATCCAGAACCGGCGCACTGGTCACCGCCGTCCACGGCAAAATCACCGTCGGATCCTCCGGCCCGCTCCACTCGTAGACCAGCAACTCAACCGGCGTGCCCGGCAGGATCAGCAGCGCCTGACGCACCTTGGGGCTGTCCAACGCAGCCGCCAAACCGTCCATCTGCAACCGGTACTCCCGCGCATCAACCGACCCCGAAACATCAAGCCCCAGCGCCAGCGCCTGCCTGCAAGCCGCCTGCGCGATATCCCCCACGATCACCGCGCCGCACAAGGCTATGGCAGCGCACCCGATCCTCACCCGGCCCGCTCCGGCACCGCCACCGCACCAATGACCGGCGGCGTCAACTCCCGCTCCAACTTCCGCCGCATGGCCCGCTCATAGTCCTCAAACCCCTGCGCCACCTCAAGAAACGCGCCAGGCCCGTGCAACACTTCTTTCTCGAAAAACTCGATCAACATGGTCTCCGATGTGAACTCAGCCGCATTCACAACCAGACCATTCACCGTCACCTCGTCAAATGCAAACTCACGGTAGGCCAACAACGGGCCAAACCCCTCGTTGTTCTGCCCATCGCCCGCCATATCAATGGTCTGCCGCAAGCAACGCGGCGCGCGCGCCAGCATCTCCGCACCAAACCCCAGCGCATAACCCATGGCCGTCGGAAACTCGGCATGTGACCGAACGCTGGCCGCCACAGTCTCCGCCGCAAACAGCAACGCCGCCGGGCTGTCCACCAACGTCCAGTCCAGCACAACCTCCTGATTGTACCGCCCCGACCACTCGTAAACCGCCAAAGCCACAGGCATGTCATTGGCAAAAAACGCGGCCTGCACCTCGGGTGCCGTCAGGGCGGATACCAGTCCGCCCCGCTGCAACTGATCCTCTGTCGCATCAACAGAGGACGACACGTCCAGCGCCAGCAGCAACGCCAAACGGCACGCCGCCGCAGGCGAGGCCGCGACGCAGGCGGCCAAAATGGCCGCTGCTCTTACCAATGGCCCGTGTTGCCCATGCTGGCCCACGGCTCCTGAACCGGCAAATTCTCACCCGCCTGCAAAAGCTCGACCGACACGTTGTCAGGCGACCGGACAAAGGCCATCCGCCCCTCGCGCGGGGGGCGATTGATCGTCACGCCATTGTCCATAAGATACTGACATGTCTCGTAAATATTATCGACACTATAGGCCAGATGACCAAAGTGGCGGCTGTCATCCGGCAGCGCGTCGTCGCCATCCCAGTTATAGGTCAGCTCGACCGGGCAATCAGGCTGCTCAGGTGGTGCCATGAAAACCAGCGTAAACCGGCCGCCCTCGTTCTCGTGACGATGCGTTTCTTCCAACCCCAGCAAACGATAAAAGGCCATCGAGGCCTCCAGATCTTTGACGCGGACCATGGTGTGCAGATAGGTGATGGGCATGAGCGACGGCCTCCTTAAAGCAAATCGGGTATGCGCAACCTAGCATGTCCAGAGCAGGGGGCCAGCGTCTCTCAGAACTTTGATTGAATCCCGAGGCTGATCGTCGTTTCGCTGATGTCGAAACGGTTGACGTTCGACGACCTCTGACCGCTGCGCAACCGGATCGTGGGCGCAAACCCGGCAAAGTCGTAATCCGCAAAAAACAGCGACACATCGCCGTAGACCGACGTGTCCTGCCGCCCCCCGGCCACGGGGCTGACCAGCCGGTACTGGTCGTAATCGGTATAGCCCAACGTCACGCCCGCGGTGATCTGCGCCGGGCCGATCTGTTTGCCAAACGTGTAACTCGCCCGCAGGCTGGCGGTCTGGAAATCGGCATTGACGAAATCGCCGTTCACATCCTGTAGCGTCAGGCCCAGATTGACCCGCGCGCCGCTGTCCAGCTTCTGACTGTATTGCGCGCCCAAGGTATAGACGTGGCTGTCGCGCAGGTCGGACACCGTGGATTGGCGTTGTTCGGCCCCGCCGCGCAGGCTGAATTGACTGTTTGGCGACAGGCGCACGCTGCGCGCCAGCCCGATCTTGGCAAAATCATAGTTGCGTTCGCCGCCATACCAGCTTGCGCCCAAGGCCCCCGAAAGGGTGACAGAATTTCCCGGCTTGCCCAGGGCAAATTGGTGGTTCAGGCCCGTCTCCACATAGGTGGACGCAAAATCGCCGTCTGACAGGGAGGGGGCAAGCGCTTCGGCGCTATCCGACAACTCGACCCGTCGGGTATAGATGCGGCCCGTGGCCGTGGTGCGTGACAGATCGGTGGCGCGCAGCCGGTATTGCAGGCGCACGTCGAGCGTGCCGACCGTCCCCGACAACGCGCGCGAGCTGTTTCTGAAAATCCCCTGGGTCGGGATGCCGTTGTTGACCTCCAGCACGTTGTCGGTGCCGTTGTTCACGTTGTTCGAGGGGGCAACCGACAGATTGATGTTGAAACTGAAGGGGTTGGCGGCCCGGACTTTGCGGTAATCCTGCGCCAGCAGCTTGTCTTGCGACGGGGTGTCCGCATGTGTGGCCGCCACCCGCAGCCAGGCTTGGCTGACCGTCGGCCGCTCTTGTTGATACGAAATGCTCGCGGCGGTGCGCGCGGCGCCGAACTTGTCCTGTGGCGTGGTGCTGTACTTGTAAGACAGGCGCGCGGCGGCGCGCGCGAGGCGCGGATCGTTCAGACGCGAATGCGCCGCGGCAAGCACCCCGTAGGCATAGGCATCCTCAGGATCCGCCTGTAGCAGGCCCATGGCAATCTCGCGCGCCAGTTCAAACCGGCCTGCAAACAGCGCTTGCCGCGCAACCGCGCGGGCTTCGTCCAGGGTGATGGTTTCGGTGGGCGGCGGGGCGGTCTGCGCGGGCACGTGTGCCGTCGTGCCGCCGAGGCCCAGTGCAACAACCACCAGCCACAGTGCTGCGCGTCGTGTCAGCACCTGATCAGGGCTGGAACGAATTGACGCAAATCGGGTCTGTGTCGGTCACCTGGCACTGGTCCAGAACGAACACGCCGTACTCGATTTCGTTTTCCAGCAGGTCGGTATATTCGGCGACGGTTGTACCGCCCACGATCGCATTGCCGCCTGGTCCGCCGATCACACCTGCGAACTCGCCAACCGCGTTGCCAACGTCTCCGTCCACTTCGAGCATTCCGGTAAAGCCGCCGTCGTTGTCAATGGAACCATCGATCAGAACCAGGTCGGGCAGGCCAAGAAAGCCGGGCGTCGTGCTGTTTTCCGCAATCTGTCCTGTGGCCGGGTCCATGCCGAACACACCCGTCCGGTTATAGATCTCGCCCTCGATGGACATATCGTTCAGGTCGACGTTCACGAACATCAGCCCGCGCACATAAGCAGTCTGTTGCGGCAGGTCGACATCCACGTCCACACCCGGCGCGACAGGAAACCTGTCGGTCAGAGGGCCGGGCAGGTTCAGCCCGCCCGCGTAGTTGCCCACATAAGTGACGTCAAAAGCGGCATCGGGTGCCACCGGCGCTTCATACGCGCCTGTGCGCTCAAAGAACGACCCGCCAAAGAAGCGGTTGAACTGCCCCCCGGTCATCACCACCCCGGCCTGCAAACCGCCCTCGCGGCTGGCCACAAACGCCGTCGCATGGCGGCCAATGGGGTCATTCTGCCCGGTGAACGTCTCGAACCCGTCGACGAAACTTGTCGCCACATGGCGATACTCGTTGACCAACGGCACCCCGTCCTGCGTCAGCCCCGTGACCGTCAGCGTGTTGTTGCTGGCGTCAAAGCTGATGCGCTCCAGATCATTCAGGATCGCGCTGGGCACCTCGGTGGTGGTCGTGTCAGGGGTTTGTGCCACAGGGGTCGTCACTGTGGTGAACGGATTCCCGTCCCCGCACGCCGTTACCCCAAGGGCAAGCGCGCATACTGCTGCTGTCCGTTTCATGCCTGTAAAACCTTTTGCGGTTTATATGTCTGCCTCTTTTGCGGCCAGACTCTTCCCCAATCACCAAAAAGTCAACGAATTCTTGGCCCTGCCGCATCGCGCCTGACGGGAAGCGTTGCCAAAAAACGACCCCGATCTAGCGGTTCACGGATCAGCATCCACAATATAAGGTGAACCCCTGACAGATTCTGTGGATAAAGGATGGCCCCATGCCGCTCAGCCCCGAACAACAGTCCGAAATCGACGCGTTGCGCAGCCAGTCCTCGCAGACCCTCCGCGCCACCGTGCCGGGGATGGAGGCGCATCTCTACAAGGCCCAACAGGTCCTCGACCACGGCTTTGTCCGCGTCATCGACTACATGGGCGACGACGCCGCCATCTGCCAGGCCGCCCGCGTCAGCTACGGCAAAGGCACCAAATCCGTCCAGAACGACGAAGGCCTGATCCGCTACCTCATGCGCCACTGGCACTCCACACCCTTCGAGATGTGCGAGATCAAACTGCACGTCAAACTGCCCGTTTTCGTCGCCCGCCAGTGGATCCGCCACCGCACCGCCAACGTCAACGAATACTCCGCCCGCTACTCGATCCTCGACCGCGAATTCTACATCCCCGAACCCGACGCCCTTGCCGCCCAATCGGTCGTCAACAACCAGGGCCGCGGCGAAGCGCTCCAGGGCGAAGAGGCCCAACGCGTCCTCAACTACCTGCGCGACGACGCCATGCGCTCCTATGACCACTACGAAGAGATGATCTCCCAGGACGGCCAACAGGGCCTGGCCCGCGAACTGGCCCGCATGAACCTGCCCGCCAACATCTACACCCAATGGTACTGGAAAGTGGACCTGCACAACCTCTTCCACTTCCTCCGCCTGCGCGCCGACGCCCACGCCCAATACGAAATTCGCGTCTACGCCGATGCTATTTGTGAAATGGTCAAGGATTGGGTCCCCGCGGCCTACAAGGCGTTCGAGGACTACCGGATGGGCGGGGCGACACTTTCGGCAACGGCGCTGGAGTGTATGCGGCGGATGTTGAAGGGTGAAGAGGTCACGCAGGAGAACTCCGGCATGTCCAAGGGGGAATGGCGGGAGTTTATGGACGTGCTGGGGTGAATTGATTTAGATTAAGTTTCGTTTCACTTTGTTTCGGAGGCGATTTTTGGGTATACTTAGTAGATTGAAAGAAAAAGTAGCTGGCAAGAAGCTGCGCGAACGAGATTACTATTCCGAAGAATCTCAGCATTTAGTAGACATAGCCGATTTTCGAAAATTTCCAATATTGGACCTTATTTCGAAAATTGAAATAAAGCTTAATCAACTTGAAAAGCGAACAAACCGAAAATATATTTTTGGCTTCGTTACGCTGGCAATTCTTTTTGCCTCGATGAATGGTGTGGAGATCGAGATATCTATAATTGGTCTGAAGCTCTCGGGAGTAGCTGATCTCAAGGAATTTACTGTGCTTGGTCTCGCTGCCATAGGTTTGATTTTTTATAACGATGATGATGACAAAATGATGCTTCAAGAGTTGAGAAAGAACCTATTGAAAAAAAAGTACGGGGACGATTTGTACAACATATATAGCCTTGCTATCATGCCGGAAGCAACTGATCGACCAGCTGCCATGACTGGGTATGGCGAAAGGCTGATGGTTGGGGAGTTTGCCTCAAAACTCGCTGAGTGGAGAAGTTTCGCGGCACTCTCGACTGTTGCTCTAGTTATGATTGGTTTGTGTTATATGTATGCATTCATTCTCTCAAACATATGGCTTGAGCCGAATTGGAGTTTTTTTTGGGCGAGGTCCTTGGTGATTTTTGCGGGCCTTATGTTTGCGTTGGAAATGGTTGATGGAATTATTTTCTCCAATATGAAGCTAGTCTACGTTGATCGAGGAAAGTGGAACGAGTTCCCTTTACTGGATGAAAATGGTGATTTGACTGAGAAAGCAAAGAATATGTTGCGAGAACTATCAAGCTAACGGGCACGGAATCAAGGCCAAAGGCCGCCGTGCCAGCGCCGGACCGCCCCCCGGGCCGGCGCTACGTCACCACCACCACGCCGCCGAACCAAACTCACTAACATCACAACTATGAATCGCTGCAGCGCAACCCTAGCTGCGCCAACCCGCGGTCCGCCGCTGTCACGGCTCCGCGCTTAACGGCGCTACGTCTCCGGGGCTTCGCCCGTCAGCCATTCAAACCGTCCCCCGGACGGTTTGCCGCTACGCGGACCATGGCTGACCCACCACCACGCTGCCGAACCAAACTTACTAACATCACAACCATAAATCACGCCGCGCACCCGTAGCTGCGCCAACCCGTGGTCCGCCGCTGTCACGGCTCCACGCTCAACGATCCCCGGCCCTCTCATGCATTGCAAGCAATGCATTGCCGGGCGACGCGCCACCTGCGGTGACGCTGGTCCGGCGCGGCCACGGTTCAGTGCTCTGCCATTCAGACCCCCTCACACATCGAAGCCCGCCAACGCACCAGCACCGCCAACGCTTGTGCCTTTCCCTGCAAAAAACACGCCAATGCCTTTGCCTGCTTCCTCACAATCCAAAAACACGCCACCGGCCTCAAAAATGCGCTCCCCGCCGAAGCGGCAACGCCCCATGTTAACCCTTCGCCCGCACCCCGCGCCGTCCCGCATCCAAAACGTACAGTTTCCGGCAACATCTGCACATTTTGCCAAAATGGCCCCATGTCGACCGATCCCACCCCCGCGATTTCCGTACAGATTTGGCCCAGAACTGTACGTTTTCTCGGAATATCCCTGCCAAACCATCGGTCCGGCACCCACAGTCCTATGTGTAAACACAAGGTGCGCTGCCGCCCCTTTTCCCGCAACGGACGCGGATCGTTTCATCAAAAGTGACCAAACTATTTATCCACAGCGCGTCATAAATCTGTTACGTTTGAAACATGATCAGAGCAGCGTTTTTGGGCCTCTTTCTGACCGCCACGTCAGCCGCGGCCACACCCATCGCAGAGGTCCTCTGCGCGCCCAGTCACGAGATGCAGAAAAAGCTGGAACAGCAGTTCCGGTCGTCCCGCGCGGCCACGGGCATGCGCAGTCCGGATGAGATGATGGAAGTGTGGACGGACAAGCGCGGAGATTGGGCCATGGTCGTCCGTTACGCCGGTGGCACATCCTGCATCGTCGCGATGGGAGAGCATTGGGAAGTCACGGAAAATCCGGCTTAGGGGGTGGCGCGGTCCCGCAATTGGGCGACCAGCACGCCGTTCTCGACTTCCCAGGTTTTCCAGGCGCGATATCCTTCGATCTGTGCCTGTGGTCCGGTCAGGTCCCCGGCGAAATGCGCCTTGACCGCGTGGTAGTGACCCATGCAGCGGGCCCATTCGGTCGGCGAGGGGAATTGCGTCTCTGCGGTCACTTCGCAGGCATAGTAGAGGGCCAACAGTCGGATCAATTCGGTCATAGCGGTCACCGTTTGTGTCGTGGAGACTGTTTCCAGCTTAGCCACAAATCCCCAAAATTTGAGTAAATCATGCGCGCGCTGGCGTGAACGGGCAAATTTTCTGGACTTGTGACCCTGTCACAGGCATCGTGTGCCCATAGATTTCGTGGTTAACATACCAAACGAGGGAAGATATGCGTTTTACACGAGTTATCGCCGCCGCAGCGGCTGTGACGGTGTTCGGAGCCGTTTCGGCGATGGCACAGGGGCAAACGGCTGGTCCAAAGATCTACAGCTATCACAGCACCCACAATTATTGCCCGGCTGGCCTGCAGCCCGTGACCATGGACGGCAAAATCTGCTGTGGTCGTCCAAACCAGTCGATCAGCTACCAACAGGCGCTGGCCCATGCCGTTGCCAAGAAAAAGCGGGTCAAGCGCGTCCGTCACGTACGTCAGACGCATTGCCCCGTCGGCACCAAAGGCTGCACCTTCGACTGAGCCTGACGGTTTTTTCTGGATTACGGCGCATGGCGAAATGTCATGCGCCGCAAATATGTGCTGTTGCGATCAGAGCAATTTCAAATCGCCGGCCATCTGACGCCCATCGCGCCCTTCGAGCATCTCAAAGCTGACCTTTTGGTTGTCGGCAAGCCCGGTCAGACCGGACCTTTCGACGGCTGAAATGTGAACAAAAACGTCCTTGCCGCCCTCGTCAGGGGCGATAAATCCGTAGCCTTTTGTGGTGTTGAACCACTTCACGGTGCCAGTTGGCATATCCCGTGCCTCCTTTTGCATTGCAGTCTGTCCCGCACGCGGGCCGTCACTGCGCCAGCCCGTGCTTTGATGCATCACGCGCCGCCGCCAGTTTAAAAGATTGCGCAGATGGCTTGAAAATCAAGTCAGAGGACATTCAAAGGGGCGTGCGTGCTGTATTATTCAACGAAATCGTGAGGGATGTTATGGAAATATACGGTTTGAAAACCTGCGATACGTGCCGAAAGGCGATCAAGGCCTTGCCGCAAGCGCGATTTGTCGATGTCCGATCAGAAGGTGTGCCGGACGCGGTTATGGCGGCCGCACGTGACACCTTTGGCGATGCGTTGGTCAACACCCGTTCGACCACGTGGCGCGGCCTCGATGAGGCGGCGCGGCGGGGGACACCAGAGGCGTTGTTGTCTGAACATCCGACGCTGATGAAACGCCCCTTGATCGCGGATGGCGACCGCCTGTTTCTGGGGTGGACCAAAGATGTGCAGGCGGCCCTGGGCGTGACCTAGGCCGCAGGTGCGCGCGGTTTGAGGGCGCGGTCAAACGACAGCGGACCCGCTCCCTTGACCACCAACACGATCAGCAGGAACACCCAGAGCGACCGCTGGTCCATGATCAGGCTGTTTGAAGGCGCGTCAAACCATGCGCCCAGCACCAAACCGTCCCCCCATTTGTCGTGGCCATTCAGATCGGTCAGCGATTGCACAACGATGAATACAATCATCGCAAGCGAGGACAGCCGGGTCAAAAGCCCCACGATGATCAACAATGGCAGAATGAACTCTGCGACGGTGCCAACGGTCACGACAGCCCAATGATAGAAACTCAGCTGGGTGGTGTCATAGCCCACCGCCTCCATCGCCTTGGGGAAAATCTGCGCATATGCGCCGAGCGAGGGTTGGAAAATGCCCAGCACCCCATCGCCCAATTTGGTCATCCCCGACACCCAGAAATACGCGGCCAGCACTGCGGCAAAGAGAAAGCGCGCCAGTGTGGGCAGGATCCAATCGTTGCGATCGAGCGGGGCAAACAGGGATGTGTGCAGGCGGGACAAGGCGGTCATAAGTCAATCCTTCGGCGTGGTGATGTCGGCGATACAGCCCTGTTGCAACAACAGGGTCAGAAGCGGTGTGAGGTCAAAATCGGGGTCTATGCTGGCGGCGGCATCCTGAGCACCGGCCAAGGTGTTGCCGTCTTGCGTCGCCGCAACCCAAGCGGCCTGTGCCGTGGTGAGCGGGAAAGGCGCTGGGTCAAAAAGGCGGCGCGCCACGAGCACGGGTTGCGCGATGGCGCGCGGTTTGTCGGCACCTGCCTGCATGTTGTAGCGCCAGATATCAAAAAGCGGCCATTGCGAGGGAACCAGTTGGACAGCAGGCGCAAGGCGCAGGGTTGATGCCATCAGGCGGTCAGGCGTGATCTGCGACAGTCTTTCGGCGTCAAAGGGGGCCACGTCACCTGCATGATAAGCACGGCGCATTGCCAGTTCCAGGTGCGCCACGTCCGGCAGATAGCCGATATGGGCCAGCGGCTGAAACGCGGCCAGAAACTCCGGCATGTCCACACCATAGTGCATCATCATCGGCGTTCGCGGCGGGTGCGCCCGCGCATAGAGACGGGCTAGTGACGCAAAGTTTTCGTCGCCCAACAGCTTTTCGAGAACCGGAAAGGCCGACCGCAAGGCTTCGGTCAATGCCACGGTGACGTTGTTGCGGTAGACCGCAAAGCGTTTTTCAGTCGGCTGCCCATCGGCGCCGACGAGACCCTCGGGCACGGAGCGTTCAGGGTCAAGAAGTGCGGCCCGAAACTGTGATTGAACGCCGGACATGAGGTTACGATCCAGCGGTTGCGCTCTGCAACGCCAGTGCGGCGCGTTCGGCCTCGGCTTGCAGGATTGGCCATTCAGGTACGTCGTTGTCCCATTCCACCAGAACAGGCGCGGGCCCGGTGCGCTGTAGGGTATGGCGCAAAAGGTCCCAGACTGGTTCGGCGGTTTTGCGGCCGTGGCTGTCAATCAACAGCGGCGCACCCTGATCGTCGTGGTCATGGTCATGGCCGCCGACATGGATTTCCCCAACGGCGTCAATGGGGTAGGCATCGACGTAGCCTTGGGGCGTGTAGTCGAGATTGGTGGCGGAGATAAACACGTTGTTCACATCGAGCAGCAGCCCACACCCGGTACGACGGACCAACTCGGCCAGGAAATCCGTCTCGGACCACGTGCTTTGTGAGAAGGCGAGGTAGCTCGATGGGTTTTCCAAGAGCAGGCGACGACCCAGCCGTGTTTGCACCTGGTCGATATGTTCGGCCACACGCGCGAGGGTCGCGTCGGTGTAGGGCAGGGGCAGCAAGTCGTCGAGAAACTCGGCGCCGTGGGTGGACCAAGCAAGGTGTTCGGAAAAGCTTGCCGGTTCCAACCAGTCCAGCAAGTGTGCCAGCCGGGTCAGGTGGTCCTGATCAAGAGGCTGTTCACCGCCGATCGACAGGCCAACGCCGTGTACGGACACCGAAAACTGATCGCGCAGGGCGCGCAGTTGCGCGTGGGGGCGACCGCCGTCGCCCATGTAGTTTTCGGCGTGCACTTCGATCCATTTGACGGGACCCGGATCGTCACGCAAAGCATTGAAATGCTGCGCTTTGTAGCCAACGCCGGGTGCTGCTGGCAGGCGGGGAGGGGTCAGTGTCGCGTCCAGCATGTCGAGGCTCCTGGCGGTGGGAGTGCTGCGCCACAACGGGGCGGCGCAGCGCGGTCCGCATCAGGCGGGCAGGTCGCGGGTCAGTTCTTCGAGCGAACCGGTGCGTGCGGTGCCATCCGCCATTTGGGGCAGGTCGATTTCCGCGCATGTACCAGCGTCAACAAGGGTCCAAGCGTTGCCTTGGTAGTCCACAGTCGATGTGCCGGCGCAGGTGGTACCCGGTCCGGCGGCGCAGTCGTTTTCGCCTGCGAGCGAGATGCCATAGCATTTTTCCTTGGCGGCGGCTTCGGCGCTTGTGGCTGTGTGGGCGGTCATCGCGGCGGCGACGGCACCGACGATTGCTACTGTCTTCATGGTCTTCGACATCTTCAACGTCCCTTTCGGATATCGGTTACAATACGGTCGTGCGCTTTACATAGGGCACCATGTTCCAAAGTTACCACCCACGCAGGGCTGTGTCACAGAGGCGTTATCAGATGTCAGCAAAAAGGCCGGAATTTGCGTAAATTCCGGCCTTGCTGTGCGGTGTCATAGGCGCTCGCGGGGGTGAAACCGCGTCAGCGCAGGTCTGGTGGCGTGGCTTCCAGTCCCAATGTTTCAGTGATGTCTGCCAACGACTGCACGCTGGTTTGCTTTTCGCCCAACCGACGGACAGAGACGGTGCGTTCCTCGACCTCGCGCGCGCCAACGGCGAGGATCACGGGCACCTTGCCGACCGAGTGTTCGCGGACCTTGTAGTTGATCTTTTCGTTGCGGATATCCGCCTCGACTCGGACACCAGCGGCGCGCAGTGTCTCGACCACTTCGGCCACGTAATCGTCGGCCTCTGACGTGATTGAGGCCACAACCACCTGCCGGGGTGCGATCCAGAACGGCAGTTTGCCAGCGTGTTCCTCGATCAGAATGCCGATGAACCGCTCGAACGAGCCAAGGCAGGCGCGGTGCAGCATCACGGGGCGGTGCTTGGCGCCGTCGGCCCCGATATAGGTCGCGTCCAGACGCTCAGGCAGAACAAAGTCGACCTGGTGGGTGCCGCATTGCCAGTCACGCCCAATGGCGTCGGTCAGCACAAACTCCAGCTTGGGGCCGTAGAATGCGCCTTCGCCGGGGTTCAATTCTGGTTCGATACCCGCCGCGCGGGTCGCGGCCAAAAGTGCGGTTTCGGCCTTGTCCCAAATCTCGTCCGACCCGGACCGCTGTTCCGGCCGGTCGGAAAACTTCACGCGGAAGCTTTCGAACCCGAGGTCTTTGTACACGCTGGTCAGGTAGTCGATGTAGACGGCGGTTTCTTCTTCGATCTGGTCCTCGCGGCAGAAGATGTGACCATCGTCCTGGGTAAAGCCGCGCACCCGCATGATGCCGTGCAGCGCGCCCGACGGCTCGTACCGCGCGCAAGAACCGAACTCGGCCATGCGCAGCGGCAGATCGCGGTAAGACTTCAGACCTTGGTTGAAGATTTGCACGTGGCAGGGGCAGTTCATCGGCTTCAGGGCGTTCACGGCTTTTTCGCGCGCGTGATCCTCGTCCACTTCGACGATGAACATGTGTTCCTGATATTTGTCCCAGTGGCCCGATGCTTCCCACAGTTTGCGATCAACCACTTGCGGGGTGTTCACCTCGACGTAACCACCCGCGCGCTGCTTGCGCCGCATATAGTCCTGAAGGCCGGTGTAGATGTTCCAACCGTTCGGGTGCCAAAAGATTTGGCCCGGTGCTTCTTCCTGCATGTGGAACAGGTCCATCTCGCGACCCAGCTTGCGGTGGTCGCGTTTCGCGGCCTCTTCGAGCATGTTGAGGTGCGCGCGCAGCTTTTCCTTGCCGGTAAAGGCCACGCCATAGATGCGCTGGAGCATCGCGCGGTTGCTGTCACCGCGCCAGTACGCACCGGCGATGGACATCAGCTTGAACGCATCACCCGGCACCTGGCCGGTGTGTTGCAAGTGCGGGCCACGGCACAGGTCTTGCCAGTCGCCGTGCCAGTACATGCGCAGCGGCTCGTCGCCCGGAATGCTCTCGATCAACTCGACTTTGTAGGGCTCGCCCCGGTCCTTGTAGTACTGGATCGCCACGTCGCGGTCCCAGACTTCGGTCCGGACGCCGTCACGCTTGTTGATGATCTCTTTCATCTTTTTCTCGATCACACCCAGATCTTCGGGGGTGAAGGGTTCGGCGCGGTCAAAGTCATAGTACCAGCCATCCTTGATGACGGGGCCGATGGTGACCTTGGTGTCGGGCCAGATTTCCTGCACCGCGCGGGCCATGATGTGCGCCAGATCGTGGCGCACCAGTTCATTGGCCTGCTCTTCGTCGGCCATGGTGTGAATGGCAATCTGCGCGTCGGCGTCGATAGGCCATTGCAGGTCCCAATGCTGGCCGTCCACGGTGGCGCTGATGGCTTTCTTGGACAGGGATTTGGAAATGCTTTCGGCCACTGCGGCAGGGGTGATCCCCGCCTCATAGTCGCGTGCATTGCCATCAGGAAAAGTGAGAGAGATTCGGGCCATGTCGGCACTCCTCGTCAGTTTGGCGCCCACGGAACGCCCGGTTGCGGGTAAATGTGTCTGGCGGATGTGGCAGGACCGCCCGCGCAGGTCAAGCGCCTGCGTTGCCCTGCATACAATGGCATGCTGATTTTCCGACATTTTCGGGTCTTTTTGCGACGTTTTGGGCTGGACCTTTTGCGGTGGATACCTATTTTGCCAATCAGTTCACTATCGGAAACTTTTGATCGCAAGGGGAACGAACGTGCCCAAGTACAACACTACATTCGAGCTGTCGGTCGACGATCTGGACCTGATCGAAGACGCGCTGCGTGTCGCCAAACAGGCCAAGGCAGACGCCAAAGCGGCCAAGACCCGCAAAATCCATGATTTGTTGGGGCGGCTTCACAATCAAAAGACGTTCTTCCGCCCCGCCAAAGGCACTTACGTCAGCGGCTGATCCAGCGAAATGGCGAAACGCGGCCCACTGGGCAGGCGTGGGACGAACCCGCGCGTTTCATAGAATTGCGCCGCTGCGTGGTTGTCCGGATGCGTGCCGACCGTCATGAGAGAACAGCCCAGCGTGCGGCACAGATCGTGACAGGCCGCGACCAGCGCCCGCCCCACGCCGGTGCCGCGTGCAGAGGGGCGCACGAACAGGTGGTGCATATCCATCCCCTTTGCGCTGCTCTGCAATTGCCCAAGCGGCAACAGTGCGGCGTATCCAATCAGACCTTTTGACCCGGCCTCTGCCACCAGCACCCTGTACCAGGGCGAGGGCCCAATCACGTCCTTGCGCAATTGGTTGGGGTTCACGTTTGGTGTGTCACCGTGATGCGCGGCAAGCGCGCAGATCAGCTGGTGCAACTGAGGCAGGTCGGTTTCTGTGACGGGTCGGATTGTCGGTGCCATTTTGGCTCTCCTTTGTGCGCGGCACAGGGAGGTTGCAAATGACGGTGCCGCGGTTGCGGCGGGTGGGGTCAGATAGAAGACACGGCACAGGCACGCAGGATATGCGTCTGTGTAAAATACCAGTTTGTGCGCGTGTGTGTCATGCGCGGACCGTGCCGATTTCCGGTGCTCCGGTCAAGAGGGCGTTCTGTTGAAAACCGCCGGTCGTCCCGGTGCGATTTGTCATCGTTGCGGCGATGGCCCTTGCGTCAGTATGGACAGCGCCCCGCCAGACACCCATGATCCGCCCAACGCAATCGGGGGGTATCATGCACGCACCTAACACTTTTGAGACGCCGCAGGGGCGCAACATTGCCTACCACAAAACCGAAGGGCAGGGACCGTGCGTCGCCTTTCTGGGCGGTCTTAAGTCAGACATGGAGGGCACGAAGGCCATTCATCTCGAGGCGTGGTGCCGGGCGCAGGGGCGTGCGTTCCTTCGGTTTGACTATTCCGGGCATGGCCAAAGCTCTGGCACGTTCGAAGAGGGGTGCATTGGTGACTGGGCTGAGGATACGGCGGCGGCATTGGGGACGTTGACCGAGGGCAAGGTGATCGTCGTCGGCAGTTCCATGGGGGGCTGGCAATCGTTGTTGTTTGCCCGTGCGCAGCCTGACCGTGTTGCAGGTCTCGTGACCATCGCTGCCGCGCCGGATTTCACAGAAGACGGGTATTGGGCCACCTTCAGCGATGCGCAAAAGGCGGCACTGGCGCGGGATGGCCAAGTCGAAATGCCTTCGGACTATATGGAGCCGTACATCATCACCAAACGGTTGATCGAGGACGGTCGGCGCAACCTTGTACTGCGCGATCCGCTGCATCTGCCGTTTCCGGTGCGCTGTTTGCAAGGCACAGAGGACACGGCCGTGACCACCGCCACCGCCGTGCGGTTACTGGAGCATGCCGACAGCCCGGATATGCGCCTGACATTGGTCAAAGGGGCGGATCACCGGTTTTCGGACGGGCCGTGCCTTGGGATGATCGAGGCCGCCGTTCTTGATGTTCTGGGGGCCGCGCAATGAGGGCAATCGGGAAATTCATTGGCCGGCTGCTGCTGACATTTGTGGCATTGATCGCGGCGATGTGGACATTTGGACCCTATGAGGACGCGACCCTGACGCCGGCACCTGGCGCAACTGCCGTGGATGGCGACCTTGATGCCCATTTTGCAGGTGTCGAGGCCGCCTATGACGACATCACGCCGGGTGTCGAGAAACGGGTGATCTGGGCGGGCGATGCTGGCGCGCGGACAGACTGGTCGATCCTGTACGTCCACGGGTTTTCCGCCACGTCCGAAGAAATCCGCCCGGTTCCCGATCAGGTCGCGGCGGCGCTGGGTGCAAACCTGATCTATACCCGCTTGCAGGGGCATGGTCGCAGCGGTGCCGCAATGGCCGAAGGCAGTGTTCAGGGCTGGGTCAACGATCTCGCCGAAGGACTGGCGGCGGCGCGGTTGGCGGGCGACCGTGTGCTGGTGATGTCGACATCGACCGGCGGGACTTTGGTCGCGGCGACTGCGCAGAACAGTGACATGATGCAGGATGTGGCGGGGCTCGTGTTTATCTCGCCGAATTTCGGCTTAAACAACCCACTCGCCAAGCTGCTGAGCTGGCCCGCGGCGCGCTATTGGTTGCCGCCGCTGGCAGGCGCGGAACGCAGTTTCGAGCCGCGCAACGCCGAACATGGCACCTATTGGACAACGCAATATCCCAGCGTTGCGGTGATGCCGATGGCCGCCCTGATCGACGCAACAGTTGCGATGGATCACAGCAAACAGACCATTCCCGCCCTGTTCTGGTTCGCCGAGGCGGATACAGTGGTGCGGCCTGACATCACGGCGGACATAGCCGCCGCCTGGGGCGGTCCGACACAGGTGGTCAATCCGGTGATGGGGCCGCAGGACGATCCGCAATCGCATGTGATTGCGGGCAGGATCATGTCGCCAGGCCAAACGGATGATGCCGTCGCTGGGATTACCGAGTGGGTGCAGTCGCAGGTGGAGCGCTGATGGAACACCGTGTATCGCTGATCACTGTGGGCGCGCGCGACGTCGAAACACTTGCCGCATTTTATGAGGCGTTGGGGTGGACGCGCGTGGACAGTCCGGACGGCGTCATCGCTTTTGACCTGTTGGGGCAAAGTCTAGGCATCTATCCCTTGGCCGCTCTGGCCGACGAGATCGGTGTGCCGGAAAGCGACCTTGGCCACGGGGCCATGGCGCTAAGCCACAATGTCCGCGAAAAAGCGGACGTTGCCCCCTTGCTTGATCGGGCGCAAGCGGCGGGTGGGCGTTTGCTCAAGCCCGCGCAGGATGTGTTCTGGGGCGGGCATCACGGTTATTTTGCCGACCCCGAAGGCCACATTTGGGAAATCGCCTGGAACCCGTTTTCGGCCCTCGGGCCACGGGGTGAGTTCCAGTGGAACGGAATGGGCTGATGCGCCGCCCGGCCAGCATGTGGAGCCTTGAAACACTTGGGCGGGTGCGTCTGTCCAAACATTTCTACATGCGCGACTTTCTCTATTCAGAGATCGGAAACTTTCACCAAATCAAGAACATACCGGAGAACCCTGACCGTGCTATCGCGCATGGGAAGATGTTGTGTACGCTGTTGCTTGACCCGCTGGAGGAAACCTTTGGCCGGATTGCGATACGGTCCGGGTACAGGTCCCCGCGCCTCAATCAATATGGCAATGCGAACAAGCTGAATTGCGCGCGCAACGACAATCCAATTGAATGCCACATCTGGGATTGGGGCGAGGGCGAGGCGGCCATAGCGGGGACCTCGCTGGCTATTCCATGGTTCACCGACCAGTACGAGCTGGGGCGCGATTGGCGGGATTTGGCGTGGTGGATTCACGACCATTTGCCCTATTCCGGCATGTGGTTCTTTCCCAAACTGTGCGCGCTGAACCTCGACTGGCGCCCGACGCCGCATCGGATGATCGGCAGTTACATCGCACCCAAGGGGCTGTTGCTGAGGCGGGGCGATGCACCGGGTGAAAGCCAGGCCGAACGCGCCGCTCGCTATGCGGATTTTCCAACCTTTCGGGGAATCGCCTACCCATAGGGCGGTGATCGCCCATGGCCGATGTCAACATGTATACTTGATCACAATATCTAGCTTAGACATTGACGTACCCCAGCGAAATAAGGGATTTTCGCGCACATCGTGATCTGGGGGAAACGGGCATGAAACGATTCTTGGGCGCGGCGTTTGCTGCGTTGACGGCATCGGCTGTATCTGCGGCTGCGCAATCCTGTGGTGGTGTCTATACTGTTTCGGCAGGTGACAGCCTGTCGGCCATCGCGGACAGGCATTACAAGAACGTGTCTGCCTGGACCGAGGTGCATCGCAACAACCTGTCGGTGATCGGTGAGAACCCCAACGCCTTGCGGATCGGGATGAAACTGCGCCTCGGTTGTATCGACGGTCTGCCCCAAGGCCTCGAAGGCGGTTTGCCCGTCGTGACCGAAACAGCCGTGGCGCCCGCATCCACGCCCGCACCGGCCCCGTCCGCCCCGCGCCGCAAGTTGGAACAGACGATCAATATCGTGACGGCCGGTGATTTTGCACCTTTCACGGATCAGACCTTGGAAAACGAGGGGCTGATTACGGATGTGGTCAACACCGCGATGGGGCAATCTGCATCCAGCGAAGCCTACCGCGTGCATTGGGTCAACGATTGGTCCTCGCATCTGGATCCGCTGATGAGCACGGCGATGATGGATATGGCGTTCCCATGGTACAAACCGGACTGCGAAGGGTCCCCGGACAATTACCGTTGCACGAATTTCCATTTCTCCGACCCTATGTTCGAGATGCTGATCCTGCTGTTCGTGGACAAGACGCGGCCCATCCCCTTTGCGCAGGACAGCGACATCGAAGGGCGGACGCTGTGTCGCCCCGCCGGGTATTTCACCCATGATCTCGACCGGGCCGACCGCCGCTGGATCACGGATGGCAAGATCACGCTGGAACAGCCCAGCACGGTGCGCGCCTGTTTCGAGATGCTGGTGGCCGGAGAGGTCGACGCCGTAGCAATGAACGAGTTTACGGGGCGTGCCGCGATCAAATCGCTTGATCTGAAAGACCAGGTTGAGGTGGTGCAGGGCCGTCCGGTGTCCATCGAAGGGCTGCACGTGCTGGTTCACAAGGAACATCCGGAGGCTGACGCGCTGCTGGCCACCATCAACGGTGGTCTGGATGTGATCAAAGCGTCCGGTGCTTATCAACAGGTGATCGACCGCCACATGACCAAAATCTGGTCCGACTTCTGAGGAGAGGCGCGATGTTGCGCACTGTATTTCTGAGCGGTTTGAGTGGTGTGGCGCTGGCCGGTGCGGCCTCGGCCTGCCAGCCGACGCTGACGGTTGGGCCGGATGACACATTGTTTTCCATCGCCGAGGAACAGTTGGGCGATCTGTCCCGCTGGTCGCTGATCTTTTACAATAATCCCGACATTCAGGGTGGCAGCCTTCTGGAGTTGCCCGAAGGCACGGTTCTGTCGATCCCGTGCCCCGATGACGTGGTGCGCGCGCCTGATCCTACGCCCTTGCAGCAGCCCGACGATGACGCGGAGATGAAGCTGGTCACGGCCTCGAACTATGCCCCGTTCACGGATCTCGATTGGCCGGGGCAGGGCATGTTGACGGAGCTGGTGAACGCGGCCCTCGAGACCACGCCAAACCCTGTAACCTATTCGATCACTTGGGAAAACGACTGGTCCAAACACCTGTTTCCCATGCTTGATTCCAAAAAATTCGACATGGGTTTCCCTTGGTTTCAGCCGGACTGTGCTGGCAACCCCGGCCACGAACGCTGCGTGAATTTCCATTTTTCTGACCCGCTGGTCGATCTGGTGATCCTGCTGTTTTCCAAGAGTGACGACCCCATCACCTTTGAGACCGACAGTGACCTGCATGGAAAGGTTCTGTGCCGTCCGGCGGGGTATTTCACGCATGATCTGGACCGTGCAGACCGGCGTTGGCTGACCGACAATCTGGTGACGCTGGAACAACCGGCCACGCCTGATGCCTGTTTCGACATGCTGGTCGCAGGGGAGGTCGATGCGGTGGCGCTGAACGAGTTCCTGGGCGTCCAGAAGATGTTCGAGATGGGGCTGACGGATGTTGTCTCGCCAGCCGCACGTCCGCTGTCGGTCGAAGGGCTGCACGTGCTGATTTCCAAGAAGCATTGGCGCGGCACGGCGCACCTATACCGGTTCAACGCGGGTCTGGCCAAGCTCAAGCAGACGGACCGCTACAACGAGATTGTCAGCCGTCATCTCGCGCTGTTTTGGGATCAGATCAAAGGCTGACAGGCGCAAGTTGGACTTGCCGCGCACCCCGTGGTGAGACATGGTGCTCAAAAGGCAAAACGGCAGGCAGCAGATGGCGGTAAACGCAGGGCAGGGGCATGGCTGAGCCTCTGGTATTCCTTCCCGGTATGATGTGTGATGCGCGGCTTTTTGGGCCGCAGATCGCGGCGTTGTCCTCCGAATTTTCGGTGATGGTGTCCCCTGTCACACGCGGTGAACGGATCGAAGAGATTGCGAGCGGGTTGCTGGACGAACTGCCGCAACGCTTTGCGCTGGCGGGGCTTTCGATGGGCGGGATCGTCGCGATGGAGCTGTTGCGTCGTGCGCCTGACCGGATCACGCGGTTGGCGTTGATGGACACCAACCCCCTGGCCGAGACACCACAGGTCGCCGCCGCCCGCGAGCCGCAAATCGTCAAGGTGCGCGCGGGCCGCATGTTTGATGTCATGCGCGAAGAGATGAAGCCCAATTACCTTGCGCCGGGGCCGTTTCGGAATGAAATCTTGGATCTGGTGATGGATATGGCCGAAGCCTTGGGCCCCGACGTGTTTATCCGCCAGTCTCGCGCATTGCAGCGCCGGCGGGACCAGCAGGGGACGTTGCGCAAATGCAAAGTGCCTACGATGGTTTTGTGCGGTGCGCACGATGCCTTGTGTCCGGTCAAGCGTCACACGTTCATGGCCGAACTGATCCATGGGGCAGAGCTGCGGGTGCTGGAACATGCGGGCCATTTGCCCACGCTTGAAATGCCGGATGAAACCACGCAAGCGATACGCGACTGGATGCGTCAGCCACTGGTCCTGCGCTGACGCACAACGGATTGGGACACGACGCCCGGCTTTTGAATGAATTGCATTTGGATCAGCCGTCGGGCAGCAGCGCGGCGCGTTCTGCATCTGTCACGACATAAACGTCGCGCACGGGGGTTTTTGTGCCGGGTTCAAAAAACGGCGTATCTTTCCACCGTCCTGTGACGCGACGCGACAAGGCGCGTCCTGCAAATCCCATCAGAAACCGCCAGCCGCCTTCGTGACCGCGTTTGCCGTTGGGTTTGCGCGCAAACGCGCGCGCGACGATGGGGCCAAGTGGGCTGGGGTCCGCCAAACGGTCCGTTCTGAAAGAGGCAAATGATACTTTTGGCGTGCGCATCGTGTTGAACAGCACCGCACCGCAACAGCGTGCCTGCCAGCGCAGCAAACCGGTTTCCGACAGTGAGAACGCGGCCAACTGGTCAAGCCCTGCGTCAAACCGCACCCGGTCAGGCACGGTTTGATAAAGCTGCACGCCGCCGGGTGCCGGGTCGGGCTGGCCCGCAAACAGTTCCGTTGCGCGGCAGTCGTGGCAATAGCATTCGGCGCGGGTGCCATTGGTTGGCGAAACGCCCAAAAGCGTTCCGCGCAGTTTCCCGCAGTCACAGGCAAAGGGCAGATCAACGCCCGCCACAGGTCAGGCCGCCGCGTTCTTGTTGGCCGCCTTTTTCTTGGGCTTAGGCGAGTTTGCATCGATGAAATCGAGCACCAGCGGGCGGATATTGTTGCGCCAGCTGCGCCCGGCAAAGATGCCATAGTGACCGGCGCCCGGTTCGACGTGGCTGGCCTTTTTGCTGTCGGGCAGGCCCGTGCACAGATCGAGTGCGGCAACACATTGGCCGGGGGCGGAGATGTCGTCGTTCGCGCCCTCGACCGTTTTCACGGCAACGGTTGTGATCTTGCCGATGTCGACGCGTTTGCCTTTGACGGTAAAGACGTTCTTGGCAATCTCGGCACGTTTGAAGATGCGGTCCACGGTGGACAGGTAGAACTCGGCCGTCATGTCCATCACGGCGAGGTATTCGTCGTAGAACGTGTTGTGTTTGTCGTGATCGCCTGCATCGCCACGGGCGACGGCGCTGATCTGGTCGGTGAACGCCTTGGAGTGCTTTTCCCCGTTCATCGACATGAATGACGCCAGTTGCAGCAGACCGGGATACACTTTGCGTCCCACGCCGGGGTATTTGAACCCGACGCGTTGGATCATCATTTCCTCAAGCTGGCCCATGGTGACCCGGCGGCCAAAATCCGTGACGTCCGTGGCGTTGGCGTCCGGGTCGATTGGCCCGCCGATCAGGGTCAGGGATCGCGGCTGCGCCTCTGGGTCCTCTTCGGCGAGGTATGCGGTGGCGGCCAATGTCAGGGGGGCGGGTTGGCAAACAGCAATCACATGTGTGTCTGGCCCCATGTGGCGCATATAGTCGACAAGGTAGAGGGTATAGTCCTCGACATCGAATTTGCCTGCACTGACCGGGATGTCACGGGCGTTGTGCCAGTCTGTGACATAGACCTCGCAGTCCTGCATCAGCGAAATAACGGTGGAGCGCAGCAGCGTCGCGTAGTGCCCCGACATGGGTGCAACCAGCAGAACCTTGCGCTTGCGTGGCTTGCGCCCCGCGACGTTGAAATGGATCAGGTCGCCGAAATCGCCCGGAACGGCGATGTCGATGCTGACCAGATGATCCTTGCCGTCTTCGGCGGAAAAGGACGGGATGCCCCAGTCGGGTTTGACCACCATGCGCTGAAAGGTGCGTTCCGTGACCTCACCCCAAGCACGCATCCATTGCATCGCCGGGTTCGGGATCATTGAAAACGCGGGGTAGGCGCCCAGTGCTTGTGCGGTTGCCCCAAGCCACTGGTTGGTGTTCCGCATGGTTTCCATCAGATCGTAACTGGCCATATAGCGCATAACAGTTCCTTCGTACCCGGTTGGCCCGCGCGGATATCATTCCACGTCGGACGGTTTGTCGCTTTGCGCCCTGAAACATGCGACCATACATACGCCGCAACCGCGGTTCTGCGGATGCTGCACGTGCGAAGACTACGGGGAAGACGTTAACATGACAACCAATGACACAACCGATGGTGCTGTGTCGGGCGAAAACCTCGACAAATTGAATGCAAATCTTCGTAAAGTCGAAGAGTTAACGCAGCGACTCACCCAGGTTTTGACGCACCGCAGCACGCACAATACGGCGTTGGACGGGCCGAATCAGGAATTGTTCGCCAAGGCCGCGACCGCCTATTGGCATGAGGCGTTTCGCGAACCGGCCAAGGTGCTGGAGCATCAGCTGCAATTCTGGTCGAAATCCGTAACGCATTTCGTCGAGGCGCAACAGGCGCTGGCCTCGGGCAAGTTGCAGGCGCCCGAAGATCCCGGACCAAAGGATCGGCGTTTTGCCAATCCGTTGTGGGAAACGCACCCCTATTTCAATTACGTTAAACAACAGTACCTGATCAACGCGGATGCTGTGCGTCAGGCGGTCGAGGATGTGGGTGATCTGGAGCCGCTCGAAAAACAGCGGTTGGCGTATTTTTCCCGCCAAATCGTCGACATGATGAGCCCGACCAATTTCCTGGCGACAAACCCCGACGCTCTGGAAAAGGCAGTGGCCACCGAAGGACAATCGCTGGTGCAGGGGCTTGAGAACCTGATTTCCGACCTTGAGGCCAACAACGGCGAACTGATTGTCAAACTGGCCGACGACCGTGCGTTTGAGCTGGGCGGCAATATCGCGACCTCACCAGGCAAGGTTGTCTATCGCAACCGCATGATGGAGCTGATCCAATACAGCCCGACTACGGAAACGGTTCACAAAACCCCTGTCGTTCTGTTTCCGCCCTGGATCAACAAATTCTACATTCTGGACCTCAAGCAGCAAAACAGCCTGGTCAAATGGATCGTCGATCAAGGGCATACGTTGTTTGTGGTCAGCTGGGTCAACCCTGACGCGGCCTATGCCGAGGTCGGTCTCGAAGAGTATATCGAAGAGGGCTATCTGGCCGCGATCCGCGAAGCCAAGGCAATCACCAACGAGAAACAGGTCAATGCCATCGGGTATTGCATCGCCGGCACCACGCTGTCGTTGACGCTAAGCTTGCTCAAGCAGCGCAAGGACAAGTCGATAAAGTCCGCGACCTTCTTTACCGCGCTGACGGATTTTGGGGATCAGGGCGAGTTTACGCCGTTCCTGACCGATGACTTTATTGACGGGATCGAGGCAGAGACCAAAGACAAGGGTATTCTGCCGTCGGTGATCATGGCGCGGACGTTCACGTTCCTGCGGTCCAATGACCTCGTCTATACGCCAGCCATCAAAAGCTACATGATGGGCGAGACGCCCCCGGCCTTTGACCTGCTCTATTGGAATGGGGATGGGGCCAATCTGCCGGGCAAGATGGCGATGCAATATTTGCGTGGGCTGTGCCAGCGCAATGAACTGGCCACGGGCGGGTTCGACCTCATGGGGCATCACCTTGAACTTGGTGACATTGACGTGCCGCTGTGCGCCATCGCCTGCGAGACGGATCACATCGCGCCTTGGAAAGACTGTTACCGCGGTGTGCAACAGATGGGGTCCAAGGACCGCACGTTCATCATGACGCAATCGGGTCACATCGCGGGCATCGTCAATCCGCCCAGCAAGAACAAGTACGGCCACTACACCAACACCGATTTGGCGTTGGATCATGGGGACTGGCTTGAGGGCGCAAAATTCCATCAAGGGTCCTGGTGGCCGCGTTGGGGCACGTGGCTGAAAAAACGCGCAGGCGCACAAGTTCCTGCACGCACTCCGGGAGATTCGGAACATCCTGTGCTGTGTGATGCACCCGGCACCTACGTTGCCGTTAAGGCAAAGCCCTGATTCAAAAACAGTTTTACCCAAGGTAAGGCTATTTTGCCGCACTGCAGCAAAATGCTTGAAATGCTGCGGCGCAGCATCTATGTTGTTTGCAGACGCAGAAACGCGGGGTGTTCCCGCAGCGACGCAAAAGGAATTTAGGCAATGGCCAAGACACAAGATATGACCGCGATGTTCAAAGACGTTATGGGCTCTTTCCCCGTTGATACAGCAGCGATGGAAGACGCATTCAAAACAGCCACATCGCTGAACGAAAAACTGAGCACCGTCGCCATCGACGCCGCTGAAAAATCCACCGAGATCTCCTCGAAGTGGACAAAAGAGACACTCGCCAAACTGGCCGACATGTCCAAAGCGAAAACAGAGCCTGCCGACTACGCCAAGGCGATGACCGACTTCGCATCGGCCTACGCCGAAGTGACAGCCGAGCACATGGCAGCCTTCGCGGAAGTTGCGAAGAAAGTCCAAATGGACACAGTCGAGCTGATGATGGCCGCTGGCAAAGACATGAGCGAAGACGCATCTGCCGCCGTGAAAAAAGCCACAGGCGACATGACTGCTGCTGCGAAAAAAGCGGCTGCTAAGTAAGTCACACAAGAGATATCGCGCCACCTTTCCTCCCTGAAAGGCGCGATGACTTTGGCGGGCCCCGCGTGGCCCGCCTTTTTCTTTGTCCGAAGCCCGTTGGCAGGTTCTGCAGAGTGGGTTGGGTGACGCCGGATCGGCGTCTCAATCGGTATCAGACCAGATTTTGCGCCAACCAGTCGTAAACGCGGCGGACACGCGGGATGCGACGCAGATCGGAATGAGCAGTCAGCCAAAGCGGCATGCCCCCCACATCTATGTCGCCGGATAGGCGCACAACACGCGGGTCGTTGTCGCCAACCCGTTGCGGTGCAAAACCGATGCCGTAGCCCGCGGTGACCATGTGCCAGCACAGAACCTGATCGTCGCTCCGAAATGCGAAAAAGCTGCGCCCGACTTCAAATCCGCGCAATGCAAATCCATCTATGATCAGGGTGCTGCGATCATAGCCAATCACACTGTGCCTGTGCAGATCGTCGACGGTTTCTGGCGCGCCGTGTGTTTCAACATATTGCGGCGTGGCATACATCCCCAGATCCAGGTTGGTGACGTGTTTTGCAATGACGTCAGGCTGCGTGGGGCGGTACATCCGCAGCGCGATATCTGCTTCGCGGCGCAACAGGTTTTCACTTGTATCGGATGCAACGACTTCGATTTCGATATCGGGATAGCGGTCGTGCAGCGCGCACAGGATGGGCGGCAGGATGAAATTGGCGACCACATGGCTTGCCGTCAGCCGAACGGTTCCTGCGATGTTTTGCCCTGTGCCGTCCTTGTCCGTGGCAAAGCGCGCAGCGGCGTCCGCCATGACCGTGGCGTGGCCCAAGAGGTCCGTGCCCTCGGTCGTCAGGGACATGCCACCGCTTTGCCGTTCAAACAATCGCATGCCCAGCGTCGCCTCCAACTGGGCGATATGGCGGCTGAGTGTTGGCTGGCTGATCTGGATCGCACGCGCCGCTGCGGACAGGGACCCGTGTTCGGCCACCGCGGCAAAGGATTGGATCTGAGACCAGTCTGGTGTGTTATCCAATTTTGAATAACCTATTGCAATTTATCCCAAGTGATATCCGTTTTTGTGACCTGTATCTATACGAAAGGCAAACCAAAATAGGAGAAAAGCCATGTCATCAGTGATCGTTTTGGGGGCAAAGGGACGGTTCGGCCGTGCCGCGGCTCAGGCATTTGCAAACGCAGGTTGGAACGTCGTACGCGCAGGGCGCGGTCTGTCCGGAGCCGGGACTGTCGAGGTGGATGCCACTGATGCGGCGGCCTTGTCGTTGGTGTGCATGGGGCATGATGTGATCGTGAACGCCGTTCACCCGCCATACACCGAGTGGGAGGGAACAGTTCCGCGTGTGACCGATGCGGTGATCACCGCTGCGCGCAAGAGCGGTGCCACCGTGATGCTGCCGGGAAACATCTACAACTACGGCAATCTGTTGCCCAATCGACTGACAGAACGCACGCCTTGGGTGGGCAATTACCGCAAGGCAAAGATACGGATTCGTATGGAGGATACGTATCGCGACAGCGGTGTGCGCACGATCGTGCTGCGGGCGGGTGATTTTATTGAAGCCTCGAAGAGCGGCAATTGGTTTGACACCTATATCGCGCACAAGGCGGCCAAGGGGCAGGTGACGTATCCCGGTCCTCGTGATCAGGTGCATGCCTGGGCCTATTTGCCGGACATGGCGCGGGCAATGGTTGGGCTGGCAGAACAGCGCGCGTCCTTCGAGGCCTATGAAGAATTCGGTTTCGGTGGCTATGCACTGACCGGGGAAGAAATGGTGGCCTTGATTGAAAAGGCCGTGGAGCGCCCGATGCGTGTACAGGCGTTTCCATGGTGGTTCCTGAAGGTTGCACAGCTTTGGTCGCCACTGATGCGCGAGGTTTTGGAGGTCCGGTATCTGTGGGAACGGCCGCATTTCGTGGATGATGCCAAGCTGCGCGCGCAGTTGCCCCAGTTTCAGCCCACGCCGGCATCCACTGCCATCGCAGAAGTGTTGGCGCAACATACGGAGGTGGATGTTTCTGCGCCTGTTACCGCCTGATTTTGCCGCAGGTGCACATACCCTTTCTTTTTGTCCACGCCGCGCCTAAGCTGCAACGCAGCACGGCATCGGGGAGACAGGCACGTGACAGACAAACCAGCACCATTGTTGATCAAACGCTATGCCAGCAGGCGTTTGTACAACACAGAGACCAGCGATTACGTCACGCTCGAAGACATTTCCGGTTTCATCCGGGACGGTCGTGAGGTGCAGATTGTGGACTTGAAGACCGGCGATGATCTGACGCGCCAGTATCTGTTACAGATCATCGCCGAACACGAAAGCCGTGGCGAAAGCGTGTTGCCCGTGGACGTGTTGAACGATCTGGTGCGCAGCTACATGGGCGGCGGGGCATCGGTTGTGCCACAGTTCCTGCAAGCCTCGTTCGAGATGTTGCGGGATGGTCAGAGCAAGGTCATGGAGAACATGACAGCGATCAACCCAATGACCAAAATGCCGGGCTTTGAGATGATGCAGGCGCAGCAAGAGGCCTTCATCAAGGCGATGACAGGCGGTTTGTCGTCCGGCTGGACCGGTGGTAGCGGCGGCCCGGAAGCCGAGGCACAGCCCGAGGGTGAAGACCTTGATGCGATCAAAAAGCAGCTGGCGGAACTGCAGGACAAGTTATCGAAACTGTCCTGAGCGGCGGGGGGCGCGCGTCTAGGCGGCGCGCTGCTCGGTCGCGTCGGCCACCGCGGCCAGCAATACATCTGCGATTGCCTTCAGCGTGTCCGTAGGCAAGTGCACGGGCAGTCGCACATCGCAGGCACGCATCAGCATCTGGCGGGTTTTCGGCAGTTCGGGCAGATCCGGGATGAATTGCCAGTTCCAAAAGGCCCGCGCGTTGTCGGTGCTGGCGCCGAAGACCTGAACTTTCACACCATTGGCCGCTGCGGTTTCAACAAAGGTGGCGACCTGCGCATCGGTTACATCGACCAGGTTGAACTGAATGGAATCCGGTGCGCGGACCTCACCGGCAAGTGGGGCAGGCACGTGGATGTGGGCGCTTTGGTCCAGCAGGTCCGCCACGAAGTCGTGGTTGCGTCGCCCGTCTTCGACACGGCGAGCCAGATGCGGCAATTGCGGACGGATGACCGCGGCGCTGAGGTTCGACATGCGCAAATTGTAGAGCGGCCATTGGTTTTGGTGCGTGGCAAAGGCGGTTTGCAGCACCGGGTGCTTTTTCCAATTGTGCTCGTATGCGCCGGACATGATGATCGCGCGGGCGACGAGATCGGCATCGTCGGTGATCATGATCCCGCCTTCGCCCGCGTTGATCATCTTGTAAGACTGGAACGAGAAACAGCCGATCCGCCCCAGCGTCCCAATCTTGGCCCCGTTCCAGGTTGTGCCCAGCGAGTGCGCGGCATCTTCGATCAGGGGGACGCCCGCTGCGTCGCACAGCTCCTTGATTGCATCCATATCCGACGTGTGACCCCGCATATGGCTGACAATGACGGCCTGAACGGACGGAAGTTTGGCCGCGAAATCGTCCATATCAATGCGGTAGTTGTCGCCCACCTCGCAAAGAACGGGCAAACAGTCGGCGTGCAGAACAGCCGACGGCACCGCCGCAAAGGTAAATCCGGGGATCAACACCCGTGCATCGCGGGGCAGGGCCAGGGCTTTGAGCGACAAAAACAAAGCGGCGGAGCATGAGGAAACGGCAAGTGCGAATTTGGACCCCATGAGGTCGGCAAACTCAGCCTCGAGCAATGTGACAGGTGCATCTGACGCCGCAGTGTACCGAAACAGGTCGCCAGAGCTGAGCAGGCGATCAATCTCGGCGCGTGCCTCTTGCGGAATGGCTTCGGCACTGTGCATGTCAGGCAGCGTCATATTTCAGATTCCTTATGTATCATTGTTGGTTTATTAAAACTGTTAAGCGGAAAAAGAAACGCTTTTGTGACCTATGCGCTGTCACTTGCTGAAATTACGTGTGGTCGGGGTTGGGATCAAAAACCGAGGCGGTCGCGCAGGCTGTACCAGGTCATTGCCAGCGCCAGCAGCGGCGTACGCGCCATTGCGCCACCGGGGAACGGGTGCGTCGGAATGGCTGCCATGGTGTCAAACCCGTCGCTGTCGCCCTGGACAGCGTGGGCCATCAGTTGCCCAGCATGGATTGCCGTGCCCACGCCGTGACCGGAGTAGCCGGACGCCGACAGCACATTGGGCGCCACGCGGGCAAGGTAAGGCAGGCGTTTCATCGTGATGGCCAAAGTCCCACCCCAGGCGTAGTCGATGGGCGTGTCTGCCAGATGGGGAAAAATCTCTGTCATCGGACCGCGCACTTTGGCGGCAATATCGCTTGGAAAGCGGTAGCCATAACTTTCGCCACCCCCGAACAACAGGCGACCATCCTCGCTCAGGCGAAAGTAATTCACCACAAAGCGACTGTCAGAAACGGCGATGTCACGTGCCAGCACGCGCGCCGCGTCATCCCCCAAAGGGGCCGTTGCCGCGATAAAGTTGTTGATCGGCATGACGCGCGCCGCGACTTTGCGGTCCAGCCCACCAAGATAGCCGTTGCAGGCGAGGATCACGTGATCTGCCGTTACAACGCCGCCATCCGTGTGGACACGCGCCTGCGCGCCGTGGGTGATGTGATGCACGGCGCTGCGCTCACAAAGGGTTGCACCCGCCGCCTCTGCCGCCTTGGCGAGGCCAAGTGCAAGGCGCAACGGATGCAGGTGGGCTGCGTCCCAATCGAGGATACCGCCCTTGTAGGCGGGCGATGGGCAAATGTCGTGGAACGCCTCGGCATCCAGCACATCAAGCGGATAGTCGTATTGGCGGGCCATATGATCGGCGTAGTGGCGCAGATCATCCACGTCACCTGCACGCTCTGCCGTCCATGCAATGCCGGGTCGCAGGGCGCAGTCGATATTGTGCCGGGCGATCAGATCCTTGACCAGCGCCTTGGCATCCTGCCCCAGATCCCAAAGCTGGCGGGCGGTGTCGATCCCCAGCATCTGCTCAAGATAGGGCTGTTCGACCCGCTGGCCCGATCCCAACTGTCCGCCATTGCGACCGGATGCGCCGAACCCAACGCGGTGCGCATCGACCACCACCACCCGGCGCCCGGCCTCGGCCAGATGCAAAGCTGCCGACAGGCCCGTATATCCCGCACCCACGATGCACACGTCCGCACTCTGCTCTCCGCGCAAGGGCGGGCGTTCCGGCGTGACCTCTGCCGTCGCGGCATACCAACTTGGCGGATAGGTCCCGGCACGGTCATTGGCAAAAAGCAGGTTCATCAGACGCGCCCCCAGTTTCGGTCCAGCAGGATCAATGCGCCGATCAGACGTTCAGCAGCAGGTGTTCCCGTTCCCACGGTGAAATCACTTGCAAGAACTCGTCATATTCTGCGCGCTTCACGATGGAGTAGACCCGCGCAAACTCAGGCCCCAGAACGCCGTGCAGATCAGTGGCCGCATCAAACAGGTCCAGCGCCGATCCCAAAACGCGGGGAATGTCGCCGTTGCCCTCGTAAGCATCACCGCGAAACTGCGGCGAGGGGCGGCGTTCTTGGATCAAGCCGAGATAGCCACACGCCAGCGATGCCGCGATGCCCAAGTAAGGGTTACAGTCCATGCCCGCGATCCGGTTTTCGACCCGGCGCGCCTGTGGGTCGGACAGGGGGATGCGGATTCCGGTTGTCCGGTTGTCGCGCCCCCATGCCAGATTGATCGGGGCGGCGTGGTCTTTGACATAGCGGCGGTAGCTGTTGACGAAGGGCGCCATCACCGCAAGGGCTGCGGGCAGGTGGTTTTGCAATCCGGCGATAAAGTGGAAGAAGGCGTCAGTATCGCCCCCTTGTGGTCCGACAAACAGGTTTTCACCACTGGCTTTGTCGATGATCGAATGGTGGATGTGCATTGCACTGCCGGGTTCATCCTCGATCGGTTTGGCCATGAATGTCGCAAAGCAATCGTGCCGCAGCGCGGCCTCACGGATCAGCCGTTTGAAGTAGAACACCTCGTCCGCCAGCTTGACGGGATCGCCATGACGCAAGTTGATCTCCAGCTGACCAGCGCCGCCTTCTTGGGTGATGCCGTCGATCTCGAACCCTTGCGCCTCGGCAAAGTCATAGATGTCGTCGATCACGGGGCCAAATTCATCCACCGCTGTCATGGAATAGGCTTGTCGCGCAGCGGCAGGCCGGCCTGAGCGGCCAACCATCGGCTGGATTTCCTGCGCAGGGTCCAGATTGCGCGCAATGAGGAAAAATTCCATTTCCGGGGCCACAATCGGCTCCCACCCCCGGTCGTGATAAAGTTGCACAACCCGCTTGAGAACATTGCGCGGGCTGAACGGCACGGGAACGCCCTTGCGGTCGAAGGCGTCATGGATGACCTGCAACGTCCAATCCCCGGTCCACGGTGCGGCAGTTGCCGTGCTCATGTCCGGGCGCAGGATCATGTCCTTTTCGATGAACCCGTCCTCGTCCGCGGCCTCGCCCCAATCGCCTGTGATGGTCTGATAGAAAATGCTGTCAGGCAGGTGAAAATAGTCCTGCCGCGCAAATTTGGAGGCAGGCACCGCCTTGCCACGGGCAATGCCCGGCAGGTCGGAAATGATACATTCAACCTCATCGAGGCGTTTGCCCTCGAGGTACTGTTGCGCGGCGTCCGGCAGATCGGGAATTGTCAAATCGGCCATGCGTCAGACCTCGCGCTTGAGAAAGGCAGCCATGTGCGCAGCGATGGCCGCGTTGGACACAGGGTCGGGCAGGGTGGCGCGGGCGGCGTCCAACTGGTCGTCAGGAACGACGCCGGGGCCACGGTGGGTGGCCAGCGCCTCGACCATGTCGGCGTCGAATTCCGGATGTGGCTGGATCGTCCAGATGCGGTCGCCATAGACGAGGGCCGCGTTTTCGCAAAAGTCATTCGTCGCTGTCACGGTGGCACCTGGCGGGACTTCGACAACCTGATCCTGATGCCAGGCATTCAGCGCCACGGTCTCATCGTTCAACGTGTATTCCGTTCGCCCCACGCGCCAGCCGCCGTCGAACTTGACCACACGCCCACCCATGGCTTGCGCGATGATCTGATGCCCAAAACAGATGCCAACCAGGGGCCGGCCCGAGGCATGGACCGCGCGGATCAAGTCCTCGAGCGGGGGGATGAATGCGTGGTCTTCGTATGCGCCGTGTTTTGAGCCGGTGATCAACCAACCGTCGCAGACCTCGGGCCTGTCAGGAAAGGCCATATCGACCACGTTGTAGGTTTCAAATTCAAAACCATGCCCATCCAAAAGACGATGGAACATGGCGTCATAGTCACCGATCGTTCCCAACACTTCGTCGGGCGCGTGACCGGTTTGCAAAATGCCGATTTTCATGGATCACCTGAGGGTTACACCGCCTTGATAAAGCGCGGCTTACACAGTGTCGAGATAGATTTCAGTTTGCTCTTCGACGCTCAATTCCGCCATCTCGCGCAGCTCTTGCCGTTTTGTCAGTACCATGTTGGCGACCAGCTCGGGCGCAAAGATGCGCGCGACCTCTTTGCTGTGCTCAAAGGTGTCGATGGCATCGGACCAATTGGCCGGAACGCGCGGCAGGTCCTGCGCATAGGCGTTGCCGGTGATGGGGGCAGGCGGATCCTGCCTGTCCTCGATCCCGTTCAATGCCGCACCCAAGACCGCCGCCACAGACAGATAGGGGTTCACATCCCCGCCGGCGAGGCGGTGTTCGATGCGCCGTGCTGCGGTCGGCCCGGATGGTACACGAATGGCGGCCGTCCGGTTTTCGTAGGCCCAGGCAATGCCAGTCGGCGCATGCGCCCCCGGCACGAACCGCGCATAGGAATTGGCATGGGGCGCAAAGATCAGCGTCGCGCCCGGCATTGCCGCCAAACAGCCCTGTATCGCATGACGCAACATGTCGCTGCCGCGTTCGGTTCCATCGTCAAAGACGTTGCGGCCCTCACCATCCAAAACCGAAAAGTGCATGTGAAGCCCAGAACCCGCATAGTCCTCATAAGGCTTGGCCATGAATGAAGCCGCAAACCCATGTTTGCGTGCCATGCCTTTGACCAGCATCTTGAACAACCACGCATCATCCGCGGCTTTCAACGCATCGGCCTGATGCATCAAGTTGATCTCGAACTGGCCCAAACCCGCTTCGGAAATGGCAGTGTCGGCAGGAATGTCCATCGCCTCGCAGGCATCGTACAGCTCGGTAAAAAACGCATCAAACTGGTCCAGAGCCCGTAGCGACAGGATTTCGCCTGCCACACGGCGTTTGCCTGACCGTGGCGACGGCGGCACACGTAGCCGCGTGCCAGCATCATCAATCAGAAAGAATTCAAGCTCTACCGCAACAACGGGGGTCAAGCCCTTGGCTTCGAACCGTTTCTGCACATCGGCCAAGGCGTGTCGCGGATCACCCATAAACGGGCGACCATCTTCGTGATACATCCAGATCGGCAACAGACCGGTGGGCGTTTCCAACCATGGCATCGGCATAAAACCACGCTCGGTCGGGCGCAGCACGCCGTCCCGGTCCCCGCTTTCCATCACAAGCGGGCTGTCCTCGATGTCTTCGCCCCAAATGTCGAGATTCAATACAGACAACGGAAACCGCGTCCCCGTTTCTGTCACCTTGTCAGCAAAGCGCACTGGCATGCGTTTGCCCCGTGCCACACCGTTCAAATCGGACGCCGCCACACGGATCGCGCGGATTTCAGGGTTTTCAATCAGCCAATCGTGCATGGGGCTTCATTGTTCCAAAAATATGCCCGCCGGAGGCATGAAACCTGTCAGCGGATGAGGTTGAGGCGCAGTTTCATCTTGCTGCGCGCGTTCGCGGGCAAGTGTCGGTTGAGCCGCCGGTTCACCAATCCAAAGAGGCCGATGATCACCAGGGTCAGCAAAATGAAATACCCGGCCAGGATCGGGTAAGGGACAAAGGGGTTGAACGTCTTGTCCGCAAAGTAGCTTGCATAATACAGCGCGTCGCCCCGTTGCTGCCACGCCGGAAACCCCGAGAAATAGACAAGCGTGGTGGCGTGAAACAGAAAGATTGCCTCGTTCGTATAGGCGGGCCAGGCCAGCCGCAGCATCGTGGGCCAGACGATCCGACGAAACCGCGACCATCCCGACAGCCCATAGGCATCCGCCGCCTCGACCTCGCCTTTGGGAATGGATTGCAGCGCGCCATAGAAAATCTGCGCCGAATAGGCACCTGTGTTCAGGAACAGCACAATCAACGCACCCAGCCACGCCGCCGTAAAGGGATCAAAAAACGGGTACGCGCCTTTGAGATTCAGAAACAGGAAGTAGGCAAAGAAGAACTGGATAAACAGCGGCGAACCCCGGAAGAGAAAGATGAACCATTCCGCAGGTTTGCGCAGCCAAGGGTTTGCCGAACCTTTGCCAAGCGCAATTGCCGTGGCGAGGAAAAAGCCCGTCGTCAGCGCCATGAGGCCGAAATAGACGTTCCAGATCATACCCGATCCGATCAGCACCACCTGTTCGCACAAGGTGAAGTCGCTGCGCGGCAACAACCGTTCGCCGATGCCGATAGACCGCAAGCTGTAGGATTGTATGGTCTCAAGGCAACTCACGCGGGCGCCCCCTTGCGCTGTGCCTCACCACCCGTGGTGGCCTGACCACGTGTCAGCCGCGCCATGATCCGCGACAACACCTTTTCCGACCCCCAGGTCATAAAGAGGTAGAACACCAACAGAGCGAGGAAATACCACATGCGCCAATCGCCATGCGGATACGCCGTAAAACGAGCCGTCTTGGTCCCACCCAGTTCACGGGCCCAATACACCACGTCCTCGATGCCCAACAGAAACAGCAGGGGCGTCGCCTTGATCAGAACCTGCCACAGGTTCGACAGACCGGGCAGGGCATAGACCCACATTTGCGGCACAAGAATGCGCCAGAACGTCTGACGCGGTGACATGCCATAGGCCTCTGCGGTCTCGAGTTGCGCCTTGGGCACGGCGCGCATCGCGCCAAAGATCACGTTGGCCACAAAGGCCCCGAACACCAAGGCAAAGGTCATGACGGCCAGGGCAAAAGCATATGCCTGATGGACCGCCTGGGGGGCCGTACCCAGCGGCAGCTTGGCCTGCGGGCACACGAGAAAGTCGTTGCCTTGCCTGATCGGGTCAGTCCAGTCGGGACACAGCGCCTGATGGCGCAGCCATTCAAAGCCCTGATCCAGCGCGATGACGAAAAACAGGAAAAATGCGATGTCCGGTACACCGCGCACAATGGCGATATAGGCCTTGCCCAACCAGGACACCGGCAGGATTTGCGACCGTGCCGACATCGCACCCGCGAACCCAAAGGCAAGCGCCACTGGGGCTGTGACCGCCAGAATGCCAATCACCTTCAAAAAGCTCAGGTAGAAAGAAAAATGCACGCCTGTGGTAAGGTAGCAGCTAAGCCACCAGAGCCGCTCCAACGTGTCGGGATCACTGCAATACGAAAACACTAGCGCCACCACTGCCGATGAAAGTGGTGGTGATGTGCGGCACCGAAATGTCTGACGCGCCCAACCTGCTGCAAGTAGGCGTCGGGCAAAGGGAAGTCTCTGATGTCGTCGGGCCGCATGGTTTCGATCGAGACCTCAACACCCTCAGCAACATCCGGGTAGTCGATCGCCAGCTCACGCGCTTTGACTTCGTGCAACTCTTGCACGGCCACCATCATCTCGATGCCGGTCTTTGGTGTGTAGTCGGCGCGCACGCGGAACAAGTATCCAATAATAGGTTGGGGGTCCGCCGTACGGCGTAGTCCGCGCAGCAGACCCCACATGGTTTAGTACTGGGCCGTTTCTTCGCCGAACCACTTGACCAGCAGCGCGTTCAGCGTGCCGTCTTCTTTCATCGAGGTGATGGCCGCGTCAAACTTGCCTTTCAGCTCGCCATCGCTTTCGCGCAGACCCATGCCGACGCCGCCGCCAAGGCCCACGTCCTCACCAACAAACATCAGCTCGCCACCCGATGCCTCGACCAGCGGGACAAGGTAGTCCTTGTCTGCAAAGACCGCGTCAGCCTCGCCATTGCGGACGGCCGCAACTGTCTCTTCAGGCGTTGCAAACTCGATCAGAGCTGCATTGCCTTCGGCAATGTAGCCCGCTTGGATCGTGGCTGTTTGTGCTGCGATCACGCCGCCTGTCAGGTCCGCGTCTGCACTGGCCGCAACAAAGGCCGAAGAGGCGGGCGGTACGTAGTTCTGTGTGAAATCAATGACTTCGTCGCGCTCGTCCGTGATCGACATGCCGGCGATGATTGTGTCGTAGTTGGACGACACCAGGTTCGGGATGATGCTGTCCCAGTCGTTCTTGACCCACTCGCAGGTCAGCTCGGCACGCAGGCACAACTCGTCGCCCAGTTCGCGCTCGAACCCGTCAATTTCGCCCGCATCGTTGATGAAGTTGTACGGAGGGTAGGCGCCCTCGGTGCCCATGCGCACGACCGAATGACCGTCGGCCAGTGCAAGCGTCGCAGTGACCGCGACGGCAACCGTAGAAAGAAGGATGGATTTCATGAGTGATACTCCCGTTGTTTTATTGGTTTACGCGGCGTGGGTCGCAGAAAGGAACCCGCGCAGACGTTCTGATTTGGGCGCGCCGAACAGCGTGTCGGGCGGGCCCTGTTCCTCAATCAGGCCTTGATGCAGGAACACGACATGGTCGCTCACATCGTGGGCCAGTTTCATGTCGTGTGTGACGATCAGCATCGTGCGCCCTTCGGCGGCCAAGTCCTTGATGACCTTGATGACTTCCTGTTCCAGCTCTGGGTCTAGCGCGCTGGTCGGCTCGTCAAACAGCAGCGCCTCAGGCTCCATGCACAGGGCGCGGGCAATCGCTGCGCGCTGCTGTTGGCCGCCGGACAATTGGGCCGGATACACATCGCATTTGTCGCCGATACCGACCTTGTCCAGATAGGCGCGCGCCGCTTTTTCGACCTCGGCAGGATCGCGGCGCAGCACTGTGACGGGTGCTTCCATCACGTTCTGCAGGATCGTCATATGGGCCCACAGATTGAACTGCTGGAACACCATAGACAGGTTGGTGCGGATGCGCAGCACCTGTTTGGGATCAGCGGGCCGGCGGGCGTGGTTTGACCCTTGCCATGTCACCGGCTCACCTTTGAACGTGACATCACCCTGCTGGCTGTCTTCGAGCAGGTTACAACAGCGCAACAGCGTCGACTTGCCCGATCCGGATGACCCGATCAGCGACACCACGTCGCCGCGTTTTGCGGCAATATCCACGCCTTTCAGCACTTCGAGCGCGCCATAGGCTTTGTGGAGGTTGCGGATTTCGATAACGGGTGTGTCGGTCAAGGGGCACGCTGCGCTAATTGTGTCAGCGGGTATAAGGACGCAATTTTTCAGCCGAGTCTACGGGCAAATCGACGGTTTCGGGGTGCATCTGCCCGATTTGACGCCAAGTGACGCCGGATTGATCAGGGCATCGCCGGTATGGGCAGCGCACGGTACGTGTCCGCGTCGATCCGAGCCAGCCCTTTTAGGTGCAGAATGTCACGGTCAGACGCCGACATCTGTGCAATGGCATTGCGGACCGCATGGGCGATGGGGGCAGGATCGCGCCCCTTAGCAGTGATCAGGGGCAAGCCCGGCGTGGGGTCGGTGCGGATAAACGTCTCGATACCTCGGGCCGTTTCGGGGTTTGCGTGTTGCCACATCAGGTAGGTGATGGCGTCAATGCCTGCGAAATCGGCGCGACGTTCCAGCACGGCATGAATGGACGCCACATGCGCACCCGTTTCCAAGGTGGCCGGAACCGTCAGGTTCAACGCCCCTGCGGCAGCGACGGGGGCCGCCCAGCCGGATTGCGACAGCCCGTCATTATAGGCCAAGATGCCCGAACGGGCCAAGGAACGCAGATCCCTGTCGTCCCCGCGCCGCCTGATGATATAGCTGTAGTAGTACCCGCTGGGGCAATCGCGCAGGCCATAGTCCGGCGTGCCGACCAGCGTCACCTGACCATACAGGCGCGCCCGAAACGGCAGCCCGCATGTCTGCGCCAGCAAAAGGTCCGGCGATTGCCAGATGCCCCAACTGTCGTGCGTTCTGTCCAGTTTTTCGGGGCCATAGCCCAACGCGTCGCGTATGCCGTCCCAAAAGCGATCATAGGCGTCGCGTGCATGGGGCATGTCATACATGCCCAGCGATGCGATCATCCGCTGACCCGTTGCCGCGCCATGGCACTGTCCGGGTCCGAAATCCCCAGCAGGTTTGTCACCAATCTCAAGAGCGCGTCTTCTTCTTGCGCGCGCTGGCCGTCTGCCAGGACAACTTTCCACAGTGCCTCGATCACCGCCAATCGGTCCTCATAGGCGACGGCAGCCTTGATCGCGCGGGTAAACCGGACGGTGTCAGGTGCCTCGGCTTCCATGGCCTCGGCCTCATCGCGCAGGGCTTGGGCGTCACCGGCCGTAAGGCCATAGCGGTCCTGTGTGATCTGATCGATCAAGGCGCGTTCATCACCACTGTAATCGTTGTCAGAGCGGGCGACGCGCACCAACAGGGCGGTCAGTGCCAAACGCGCATCGGCATCCGCGATGGGGGCGGGGTCAGGCTGTGTCAGCCGGCGAAGGAGGTCTTGGAACATACCCGCTATATATGGACGTTGCGCAGATTAGCCAAGCGCACGCGTCTTGATATCGGCGCTATCCTCCGGCGTGATGCCCAGTGCGGCTTCGATCTCGTGCAGTGTTGCCTCTTCGATCGCGGCATGTTCGCCATCTGCCAACAGCACCTGCCACATCGCAAACGCCAGACCCAATCGGTCGGCGTATGGCACGGCGTCGCGCAGGATTTCGGCAAACTCCGGCGTGCCCGGGGCATGGCGCTCCAGCGCCTCGCAGGTGGCACGCAGTTTTGCGGCCTCGAGCGGTTTCAAATCGAACGTGCCGGATAGGATCTTGTCAATCGCCGCAACTTCCGGAGCCTGGTATTCGCGGTCGCTCATCGCGATGCGCACCAGCAAAGCACCCAGTGCCAACTGGGGTGTCGGTTCGGGCAACGGTTTGGTTTCTCTGGGTCTTTTGGGAAATAGGCGTTCAAACATGGGCATCACTTCAGTTGGTCAAAGCGATTTTTCAGCTTTGCGGCCTCTGCTGCAAGACCAAAGGGCGGTCGGATCACAAACAGACCCGATCCGATCATCCCATGACCGGGTCGCGCGGGCGCAAAACGTACTTCGTGCCGCAGCGCATCGGGGTGATCTTTCTCTAATGACTTCAACATGTTGTGGTGGGCGCCGGAGGTCAAAAGCGGGTACCACAATGCGATGATGCCCACATTCCATGCGCGCACGTACTTTTTTATGTGGCCGGGTATCGTGTCGTAGTCGTCTTTGATCTCGAAGCTGGGGTCGATCAGCATCAAACCGCGCCGTGGCGTCGGGGGCACCATGCCATGCGCCATGTCGAAACCGTTCATGTTGCGACAGATGGCCGTGGGCAGCGCCAGTTCCAGTGCGTTGTGTTCTTGCGGGTGCAGTTCGGCGATGGTGATCGTGTCGGTGTCGCGCAAGCGTTGCGTCGCGATCAAGGGCGAGCCGGGATAAGCCGTTTCACCTGCAATGCCGCAGGTCTCGGCGAGGGATTTCGCATAAGGGTGCGCATCCGGAAACCAGTGGCGCGTTCGCGCAATTCCCTGCGCCGCCTCGCCTGTTTTCAACGCTTCGGGTGCGTCCAGATGATACAGCGCCCGACCGCCATGCGTTTCGATATAGCTGACCGGTTTGTCCTTGGCGGTGAGGTAATCCAGCATCCACGCAAGCAAGCTGTGCTTGTGCACGTCAGCCAGATTTCCGGCATGGTAGATATGTTGATAACTCAGCATGCGGCGGGTGTAGCGAAAACCACGCCATGTGCAACGCCCAAGCGCGGGATGTTGCGCGCGGACACTGCGTTCTCATCAGGCCGCTCTGGCGGTCCTTTGCCTATCGAGGGATGGTGGCGCAAATAGCTGCCCGACCTGTCGCACAGCGGGCTAAGGTGCACACATGAAACGAATTTTGAAATGGGCGGCGGTGGTCGTTTTGATCGCTTTGGCCGGCCTTTGGGTCGGCAACACATCCCTGTTCATCACTGACCGAGCACAGCATGACACCCGGTTGATCGCCCATCGGGGCGTGCATCAAATCTATGCCGGATCGGACCGGTCCGCCACGTCGTGTCAGGCGGCACCGGTGGAACCGATTGAGCATGGGTTCATCGAAAACACCCTGCCGTCTATGCAAGAAGCGTTTCGCCTTGGGGCAGATGTCGTCGAAATTGATGTGCATCTGACGCAGGACAGCGTGTTTGCCGTGTTCCATGACTGGACACTTGAGTGTCGGACCAATGGCACCGGGGTCACGCACAAACAGACGTTCGAGACACTTGCAGGCCTCGACCTCGGATACCGCATTGACGACGGGTCGGGGACGTTTCCTTTGCGCGGGCAGGGCGCAGGCCTGATGCCGTCGCTACCGGATGTCTTTGACGCAGACATGGATGGCCGCTTTCTGATTAACTTCAAAAGCCGCCGCGCCGAGGACGGTCTGGCGCTTGCCGAGATGTTAGAGACGCCTTCGCGCCGTGCGCAGGTGTATGGCGTCTACGGTGGCGCGCCGCCGACATATGCCGCCGCCGATGCGGTGCCGGGGTTGCGGGGGTTCGACAGGGCGTCGGTCAAGGCGTGCCTGATGGGTTATATCGCAACCGGTTGGACCGGGCGGGTGCCACCGCCATGCCACGGGTCGGTTGTGCTGGTGCCTCAGAACTACGCGCCATTCCTGTGGGGCTGGCCGCACAGGTTCACCCGGCGCATGGCTGCCGCGGGTACGGATGTTGTTTTGATTGGTGACTATGACGGGTCCGGTTTCACCAGCGGTGTCGATACTGAGGCCGCATTCGCGGATGTCCCTGCCGACTTTGACGGATACATCTGGACCAACCGGATTGAACTGATTGGTCCGCTGCTCGCCAAAAGGCCTTGAGCGTCAGACTAGGCGTGACACGTCGCGCGCGGCCCGCACAAAGTCTTGGAACAAAGGGTGTGGCGCAAAGGGTTTGGATTTCAGCTCTGGGTGAAACTGCACCCCGATGAACCACGGATGGTCTGTCCATTCGACGATCTCCGGCAACTTGCCGTCGGGCGACATGCCAGAGAACCGCAAGCCAGCCTTTTCCAGCTGTTCACGATAGGCGATGTCGACCTCGTAGCGGTGGCGGTGACGTTCATCAATCGCGGTGGTGCCATAAACGTCGGCCACGCGCGACCCTTCGGTCAGAGTGGCGTCATAGGCCCCCAGACGCATGGTCCCACCTTTGTCATCGCCCACTTTACGTTCGACCTTGTGATTGCCCTGCACCCATTCCTTGAGGTGGTAGACCACGGGTTCAAAACGCTTTTTCCCGGCTTCGTGGTCAAATTCTTCGGATCCTGCCGACGTAAGACCCGCGACATTCCGAGCGGCCTCAATCACGGCCATCTGCATCCCGAGACAAATGCCCAGGTACGGCACCTTGTGGGTCCGCGCGAACTCTGCGGCCTTGATCTTGCCCTCGGTGCCGCGCTCGCCAAAGCCGCCGGGCACCAGAATGGCATGAAACCCCTCGAGATGGGGGGCGGGGTCTTCGCGATCGAAAAGCTCGGCATCCACCCACTCGACCTTGACCCGCACGCGGTTGGCCATACCACCATGGGTCAACGCCTCTGCGATGGATTTATACGCATCTTCAAGCTGGGTGTACTTGCCAACAATCGCCACTTTTACTTCGCCATCGGCGTTGTGGATGCGGTCGCTGACGTCTTCCCACTTGGACAGGTCCGGCTTGGGCGCGGGCGAAATCTGAAACGCATCCAGAACGGCCTGATCCATGCCTTCGCGGTGATAGGCAAGCGGGGCATCGTAGATGGTCGAAAGGTCCTGCGCCGCGATCACACTGTCGGGCCGGACGTTGCAGAACAGCGCCAGCTTTTCGCGCTCTTTGACGGGGATCGGACCTTCGGACCGGCACACCAGAATGTCGGGCGCTATGCCGATGGACCGCAACTCTTTGACAGAGTGCTGCGTCGGCTTGGTCTTCAGCTCGCCGGACGCCTTGATGTAGGGCAGTAGGGTGAGGTGCATGAAAATGCACTGCCCGCGCGGCTTGTCCTGGCTGAATTGGCGGATGGCTTCAAAGAACGGCAGCCCTTCGATGTCGCCCACGGTGCCGCCAATCTCGCACAGCATGAAATCGACTTCGTCATCGCCGATCTCGATGAAATCCTTGATCTCGTTGGTGACGTGCGGGATCACCTGAATCGTCTTTCCCAGATAGTCGCCGCGGCGTTCTTTCTCGAGCACTGTCGAATAGACACGGCCCGACGACACGGAATCGGTCTTGCGCGCAGCGACACCGGTGAAGCGTTCATAGTGGCCCAAATCCAGGTCCGTTTCGGCCCCATCATCAGTGACAAACACCTCGCCATGTTCAAAGGGAGACATCGTGCCGGGATCGACGTTCAAATAGGGGTCCAGCTTGCGCAGCCGCACGGAAAACCCTCGGGCTTGCAGCAGTGCGCCCAAGGCGGCGGATGCCAACCCTTTGCCAAGCGATGACACAACACCGCCGGTGATGAAAATGTAGCGCGCCATGTGCTGCGGTCTCCCGTGGTTCAGTCTGGCCCAAGGCCAAGTGAAGGACACGCGACAAAGCGTTCCCCACGGGACCTCAGTTTAACAGGATTCGGTTCACAAGGGCAAGGTTGCCGCAACATGATGTTGCAACACGTTCTTTGCCCTCAATATTTCGTTCAGTCTGCGCTGGGAACCAGCGGTGCGTTGTCGCCAGCGGATGGGGGCAACAGGTCGCCGCCCGGTGGCACAAGGTCATTCGACGGCGCGTTCTGCGCGGGCGGTGTGATGCCCAGCTGGTCGATCACGGATGTACCGGCAGAGTTCTGCGCGGCAATGATCGTCAGGGTGATCGACGTAATGATAAAGGCAATCGCGAGGACCCAAGTTACCTTGGACAGGGCAGTCGCAGCCGCACGGCCGGTCATTGCGCCGCCACCGCCGCCACCCATGCCCAGACCGCCCCCTTCGGAACGCTGCATCAGCACCACGGCAATCAAGCCGAGGGCGAGGATCAGATGGACAATAAGAACGACGTTTTCCATGCGGGGGTGGCCCTTCGTGCTGCGCGATGGGCGGTATCTATGCAAGAATGCGGGCCGGGGCAAGTGGCGCTTTGGGGGGCTGGACAAATGTGTTTGGTGCGGACCATCATCGCCCCATGCCTCATGATCATCACGACCACCCGCACAGCCTGTTGCCGTCTGACCCCGCACTGCGTGTCAAGGCGCTTGAGACCATTCTGACCCAGAAGGGGCTGGTGGATCCAGCCGCACTGGATGAAATCATCGACACCTACGAAAACCGCATTGGCCCCAAAAATGGCGCCCATGTTGTTGCGCGTGCCTGGGTCGATGCAGAATTTCGTGCGGCCCTTCTGGCAGACGCCGATCCGGTTCTGGCCGAAATGGGGTACTATGGTCGGCAGGGCGAACACATGGTGGTGGTCGAAAACACGGATGAAGTGCACAACATGGTCGTTTGCACCCTGTGCTCGTGCTACCCGTGGCCGCTGCTTGGAATTCCGCCGGGGTGGTACAAATCCGATGCCTACCGCGCGCGTTCGGTGCGTGAACCGCGCAAGGTTCTGGCCGAGTTCGGGGTCGCATTGCCCGCCGAAACAGCCGTGCGCGTGTGGGATTCGACAGCCGAAGTACGCTATCTTGTGTTGCCGCAGCGCCCTTCGGGAACCGAAGATCTGGACGAGGCCGCACTGATGGCGCTTGTGACCCGTGACAGCATGATCGGCACCGGACTGGCGGTGTCACCATGACCCGGCCGCACGACATGGGCGGGCGTTTCGGCGACGGACCGGTCACGCCCGAGCCCGAAGACGTGATGTTTCACGCAGACTGGCACCCGCGTGCTTTGGCACTGACGCTGGCCTCCGGCAGTCTAGGCCTCTGGAACATCGACATATCGCGACACGCGCGCGAGGCGTTGGCGCCCAAAGACTATGCGCGATTTGCCTACTATGAAAAATGGATTGCCGCCCTTGCCGACTTGCTTGTCGCCAAAGGCGCGCTCAGCCGTGAGGAACTGGCCACGGGACAGGCGATAGGTGACAGCGATCTGGCTGAGAAACGGCTTGCCCCCGGCGCCGTTGCGGGCGTTCTGGCCAAGGGCGGTCCCGCCACGCGGCCCGGCGGCCTTGCGGCGGAATTTGTACCCGGTGATACGGTGCAAGTACGGGCGCAGGCTGAAAACATGGTCGTTGACGGCGGGCACACCCGATTGCCCGCCTATCTGGCGGGGCGCACCGGCACCATTGTGCGCCATCACGGCACGCATATCCTGCCCGACAGCAATGCGCATGGACAGGGCGAAGCCCCCGAACCGCTTTACGCAGTGGCATTTCGGGCAACTGATCTCTGGGCGCACCCCGAAAATAGTGGCGACGAAGTGATCGCCGATCTGTGGCAAAGCTACCTGAGCCGCGCATGAAACCGGAACCGGTATTCGAAGCGCCCTGGCACGCCCAGCTTTTTGCGCTGACGGTGCACCTGAATGAGGCGGGGCATTTCGCCTGGCCGGATTGGGCCGAGCGCTTTGGCGCAACGCTAAAGCGTCATGGCCTGACGCGGACATTGAACGGCGGGGATGACTATTTTCTCGCCTGGCTTGAAACTCTGGAAACCTTGCTGACCGAAACAGGTGCCGCCGAGGCGGAGGCGCTGACGGATATGCGCAACGCCTGGGAGACCGCCTATCTCAACACGCCACATGGCGCGCCTGTCACACTGGATTGATCCGCCGCTATTCGTCCACGTCGTCCATGTCGGCCTGACCAGACAGCGCACGCCGCACATGGCTCCAGCTCAGCCCAACACCCAGCACGATGGACAATGCCAACAGCGCAAGCCACGTGTTAATGCCGGGATTGTCCAGCTTGACCAGCCCAAGGTCATAGAGAACCCACAGGATCGCACCCACCAGCGCCAGAACCAGCGCCATGCCAAATCCGCCAATCGAGCGCAGCGTGGCGCGCAGATAGATGATGTAACCGATCACGATGATCAAACCGCACAGAACCGCAATCGACAGGTTCTCCGCACCGTACTGCGTTACCCATCGCACATAGTTGTACTCAGTGGGATTGTAGGTCGCGGCCAAAAGGCAAAATGCAAAGAGCCAGCGTGCAATAAAGCTCATATCGAGATCGTCCCTGCGATGGTATCTCGCCTTGTTGACCCGAAAATGGCGGGTGCCGCAAGCGGGGCTGCAACGCCGACCGATATTTTTCGGCATATCCGGACCAGTTAGCGGTTTGCGTCCCGGTCCCGCATCGCTATACGGGCGCGGGTTTGCATGAAAGGGATCAGCATGGCCAATGTGGTGGTTGTCGGCGCTCAATGGGGTGACGAGGGCAAAGGCAAGATCGTTGACTGGCTGAGCGAACGCGCTGACGTGATTGCGCGGTTTCAGGGCGGTCACAACGCAGGCCACACGCTTGTCATCGACGGCGAGGTCTACAAACTGCATGCGCTGCCTTCGGGTGTAGTACGCGGTGGCAAACTTTCGGTGATCGGCAATGGCGTGGTTCTGGACCCGTGGCACCTTGTGTCCGAAATCGAAACCCTGCGTGCCCAGGGGGTCGATATCACCCCGGAGACGCTGATGATTGCAGAAAACACGCCCCTGATCCTGCCCATTCATGGCGAACTGGATCGCGCGCGGGAATCGCAAAACTCCGTGGCCAAGATTGGCACCACCGGGCGCGGCATCGGCCCCGCCTACGAGGACAAGGTGGGCCGCCGTGTTGTGCGTGTCGCAGATCTGGCGGATCAGGCGACGCTTGAGCTGCGGGTTGATCGGGCACTGGTGCACCACGATGCGCTGCGCCGCGGCCTTGGCCTGCCCCCCGTGGATCGTGCGGAATTGATCGCGAAACTGACCGAAATTGCGCCCGCCATTCTCGACTATGCCGCGCCGGTCTGGAAGGTGATGAACGAGGCTCGCAAGGCAGGCAAACGTATCCTCTTCGAAGGCGCGCAAGGCGCGCTGCTCGACATCGACTTTGGCACGTATCCCTTTGTGACCTCGTCGAATGTGATCGCTGGTCAGGCCGCCACTGGTGTCGGCATGGGACCGGGCAGCATTGATTTCGTGCTGGGCATCGTCAAAGCCTACACCACCCGCGTGGGCGAGGGGCCGTTCCCGACCGAGCTTGAGGACGAAGACGGTCAACGTCTGGGCGAGCGTGGCCACGAATTTGGCACCACCACCGGGCGCAAGCGTCGCTGTGGCTGGTTCGATGCCTGTCTCGTGCGTCAGACATGCGCTACATCCGGTGTGAACGGCATTTCCCTGACCAAGCTGGACGTGCTGGACGGGTTCGAGACGCTCAAGATCTGCGTCGGCTATGAGTTGGACGGCGAGCGGATGGACTACCTGCCCACCGCTGCGGATCAACAGGCGCGCTGCACACCTGTCTATGAGGAAATGCCCGGCTGGTCCGAATCCACCGAAGGCGCGCGCAGCTGGGCGGACCTGCCTGCCAACGCCATCAAATACGTGCGCCGCGTCGAAGAGTTGATCGACTGCCCCGTAGCCCTACTTTCCACGTCACCCGAACGCGAGGATACAATTCTGGTCCGGGATCCGTTCGCCGACTAAGGAGGTCATATGGCGCTGCGCTACAAAACGCGAAAGCGGCTGTCGCTGCTGATCCTGATCGTTGGGCTGCCGCTTTATATCATTGCGGCGGTCAGCATCGTGGCGCTGTTCGACCGGCCTTCGATCCTCGTCGAGCTGATGATTTACGTCGGGCTTGGCGTGCTGTGGGCCATCCCGCTCAAGGCGGTGTTCAAAGGGATCGGTCAGCCAGACCCCGACGCCTGACACCCGTTTCCCTCAGGCCGCGTGACCAGTGGTCGTGCGTAGTCTGGGTGGCGTAAAAGCCAAACCCGAAGATCGCCCATCGGCAGAGCAGCACCTGACTGCCGACCTCAAACGGTGCTTCCGGCATAAAAAAAGGCGCCTGCAAGAGGCGCCTTTTCCTGAGTTCTTGCAGTGGACTTAGCCCGCCGCGCGTTGATCCGGGCGGTACCCGATGTCGCCAGTAACGGCAAAGCGGCCCCCTTTTATCTTTTCGATCTTGCCTGCGCGCAGCAGCTGACCGAACGACCGTAGCCCGTCTTCGCGGCTGAAATCGCCTTGCTCGACCTGACGCACCTTGGTCATCAGCTGCGGACGCGAGAACTGGTCCCGACCTTCGACAAAGCTGAGATAGCTTGCGGCGGCTTCCAACAGAGCGGGCAGGTCATGCGCGCCCATATCAGAGGCGTAGTCGGCAAAGCTTGCGGCATCCGCGCTTGGCTGCGGCGCTTCTTCGACGGCTGCGACACGGCGTGGGCGCACTGGGCCCTTGGGGCTCGCGTCCACGTCAACACGTTGCTCGGCCACAAGTTTCAGCGGCGCTGGGCGCTTGCCTTCTGGGCGTTCGGCACGTGTGCCGCGTGCGGCAGGGCGGCGCGGTTGGACAACCGATGCCAGATCCGACCGGAACGCACCTTCGTCCTCTTGCGACTCTGCACCGATGCCGGCATCTGCCTTTTTGGCCATCACGGCGGCCTTGAGGTGAGCAAAGGCGTTCCGACGGCTGGAGCCTTCGGGCTCTTCCATCTGATTGTCCGCTTCGGCCATCAAACGCGACACGTCATCATCGTTGATTTCGGGCGCCACGTCGGCGTTGGCGTCGTCGTCAGCGGATGCAATCTCATCAGCAGACGCATCAGCGCTTTCAACCACCGCGTCCTTTTCCAGCTCCGCTTCAACACCGGCCAACTCGGCCATCAACTCGGCCTCTTGCTCGTCGGACAGTGTGCCCTCTGCATCATCTTCGGAGGCGTCTTCGACCTCTTCCAACTGACCGCTGGCAATGGCCGCGTCAATATCGGCACGCTTGACCTTGATCACACGGGCACGGCGCGGCGCTTCGGTTGCTTCCTCTTCGACAACAGGGTCCGCCTCGTCGGTTTCGGCACTCAGGCTGTCCTCAAAGAGGTTGTCACCATCATCGCCATCTTCCGGCTGACCATCATCAGCGGCCAACAGTGCGGCCAATGTGTCCAGGCCCAGATCATCGTCTTTTTCTGGGGCAGGTGCCTCCGCGGCCTCTGTTGTGGGCACAGGCGCTTCGGCCTCGGCCTCGACCGCTGCCTCGGATGTGTCCGTGTCGAACCGGGCAAGAATTGCCGCGATGTCGTCGTCGCCGTCCTCTTCTGGCGCGGCCTGTTCGGCCTCATCCATGTCCTGGCTGGCTTCGATGGCGCGTGCTGCATCCTCGATGACATCGGGGGCTGTGTGTTCCTGCGCATCAACTTCGGCGTCGGCCACGTCGACAATGTCGCTATGCGGCGCAAAGTCTTCGGCATGCTCGTCTTCAAAGAGCGGGCTTTCGTCCTCGTCGTCCTGACTTTGCGAAACCACCGCGCGGATGCGCTGAAGTTTGGCGGCAATGCTGTTTTGAGGCGCGGCGTCTGCAGCCTCGGCGACCAAGTCGTCATCCGACGTGACATCCGCTTCAGCGCCACCTGCGTCGGCATCCGTCGCTGCACCGGCAAAGAACGCCGCCGCTTCCTCGGGCAACTCTTCAGCAACGGCCTCAATGTCAGCCGCTTCGTCTTCTACAGCCTCTGCAATGACTTCACCCTGGGCCTCGCCCATGGCGTCTTCCTGAACGGGCGCTGCGTCTTCGACGTCCGCCATCGCGGTGGGCTGATCCTCAGCGACGGGTGTCGGGTCAACCTCAGGTTCGCTGATCACAGCGTCCTCAGTGACCACGTTGTCTGCTTCGGGCGTCTCGATCGGGGCCGGTGAGTGCTCTGCCATCAGGGCAGGCGCGGCGGCGGTGACCGCAGCCGCCGCCGGAGCCGCGGCGTCGCCAGCACTCAGGACAATGCGTCCTTCCTGCTCGCGGGCCTCAACACGGCGCGATATCTCGCGTTCGGCGATGCGGGCCAGCATTTCCGCGTCTGGTTGGGGTGGTTCTGCACCGAAATACCGGTCGTCCGAGGCCAGGTCGCGGAAATACTCCGCGATGGCCTTCATGGTGCCAAAGCTGTCATCAAATCCTTCCAACGTGCAGGAAAACGTGCCGTAGGAAACTGTCAAAATTTTATTGTTACTCATCATCGGATGCTCGTCCTCTGCCAAGATGCGGAGGTTTCTATAGGGGGCGATCCCGGACCAAAGCGGCCCGAATCTGTGCCAGAGACCGTATCATTTCGAGGCGACATTGTGATCTGTTTCCGAAAATTGCATTAAAGCCGGATGAAAAACGGGATTGTTCACAGATTAGAGCCGGTCACGCTGATCGGTGGTGGAGACGGCACTCTGGTCGATGTGGCGGAAGCATTGGCGTTGGCACCGACCTGTGTAGCGGCCGATGGGGGGGCGAGGCTGGCATTGTCGGCGGGGGCAGATCCCGTGGCGGTGATCGGTGATTTCGATTCTCTGGACCCCGACACCCGGTCCCGCATTCCCGCAGACCGGCAATTCCCCATCGCGGAACAGGACAGCACCGATTTTGAAAAGGCGTTGTCGCGGATCGATGCGCCGCTGGTTCTGGCCGTTGGCTTTACCGGTGCGCGGATAGATCACCAATTGGGCGTGCTGCATGTTCTCGTGCGATACCCGGATCGGCCTTGCATCGTGATTGGACCGCAAGAGATCCTGCTGGTCTCACCGCCCGAGATTGAACTGCCGTGTCTGCCCGAAGAAACGGTGTCGATCTTTCCGATGGGTCGTGTGAGCGGTGCGTCACGCGGGTTGAGGTGGCCGGTGGATGGGCTGGTCTTTGATCCGATGACGCAGATCGGGACGTTGAACGCGGCGGAAGGGCCTGTGTGGATGCGTTGGGATGCACCTGCGGCGGTTCTGGTGCTGCCCCGCCGGTTGCTGGGCTATGTCACGCGGGTGCTGGCGTCCGCGCCGTCGTCCGCGCGATGGCCCGCTCGCGCAGAACTATATAGAGGCCCGCAGCAATCGTGACGCAGATGCCTGCGCTGGCCAGACCATTGGGCAAGTCGGCAAAGACGAGATAGCCAATCACGGTTGCTACTGGAATTTCCAGATACTGCATTGGCGCCAGCGTGGCCGAAGGTGCATAGCGCAACGACCACGTCATCAGCAGATGCGCCAAGGTTCCCAGCAGCCCAATTGCGACAAGCAGCGTCCACTCCACCTGTGTCGGGACAATCAGGTCCAGCGCAGGGATGCCCGCATTCTGGGTAAGAAGCAGGAGCGGCAGCATGATGGTGACGGCCATGACGCCACTCACGGCTTGCAGGCCAATGGGGTCGGTTTCCTTGGCGATCTGGCGCGTGACCAGCATGAAGACAGAAAAGTTGACGGCGACCACGAGGGGCAAAAGGGCAGGCCAGCCGACTTGGACAAAGCTGGGCTGGACCACCATCAAGGTGCCGATAAAGCCCACGATGCAGGCGGCGAGCCTGCGGCTGCCAACTTCTTCGTTGAGGACGTAGCGGCCCAAGAGCAGCATGATGAACGGCATGACAAAGGCAATGGCCACCGCGTCGGCGAGGGGCAGGTATTGCAGCGCAGTGAACATGGCACCAATCCCCACAATGTGCAGGACTGTCCGCGTCATCGTCAGCCACAGCACGCGGCCACGCATGCGCCAAGCCCGGCGGGTCAGCCAGACAATCGGAATTAGGATGAGGGCTTGAACGGCGAACCTTACCAGGAGCAATTCGCCCAAGGGGACAGATTTGCCCAAGAGCTTTGCCACCGCGTCGCCCATTGGCGCCACGAAGCAAAAGCCGAGCATGAGAAGAATTCCCAACAGAGGCCGATCCTGAGACATGGCGGCACGCTAGCAGGCGGCGTGTAGAACACAATGTGGGATTTGCACCGTACTTGACGCGCATTGGCGTCAGTTCCGTCGGAGGCTGGTCTGTTCCGCGCCATGCGCGAAATGCGCCCACCCACCGACCCTCGGTTTTGCCACTTTTTTCAGCAGTTGGGCACGTTTACGGCCAGCCCGCCGAGCGAGGTTTCCTTGTATTTCTCACTCATGTCCACGCCGGTCTGGCGCATGGTTTCGATACAGGCATCCAACGGCACGAGGTGGGTGCCGTCGCCGCGCAGGGCAAGGGAGGCGGCAGAGACGGCCTTGATCGCGCCCAGCCCGTTGCGTTCGATGCAGGGCACCTGCACCAGACCGCGTACCGGGTCGCAGGTCATGCCAAGGTGATGTTCCAGCGCGATTTCGGCGGCGTTTTCGATCTGCGCCGGGGTGCCGCCCATCACAGCGCACAGACCGGCGGCTGCCATAGCTGCGGCAGAGCCGACCTCGGCTTGGCAACCAGCCTCTGCGCCGGAGATGGAGGCGTTGTATTTGACCAGACCACCGATGGCGGCCGCCGTCAGCAGGAAGTCTTCGACATGCGACTCCGACGCACCCGGCACGTGATCAAGGTAGTACCGCAGTGTGGCCGGGAGTACCCCCGCCGCGCCATTGGTGGGGGCCGTTACGACTTGGCCACCTGCGGCGTTTTCCTCGTTCACAGCCATTGCATAAACACTCATCCAGTCATTGATGGTGTGCGGCGCACTCAGGTTCATACCGCGTTCGTCCATGAGCTTGTCATGGATATCCTTGGCGCGACGGCGCACGTGAAGCCCGCCAGGCAATGTGCCGTCAGTGGTCAGACCACGGTCGATGCATGCGTTCATAACCTGCCAGAGCCGTTTGGTGCCGGAGGCCAGTTGGTCCGCACCGCCGCGCGCCACTTCGTTGGCGCGTTTCATTTGGGCGATGGATTTGCCTGACATGCCAGACATGTCCAGCATTTCAGCGGCGGATTTGAAGGGGAAGGGGACGGGCGCGCCTTCGTCCGTGGCTTTGCCCGCGGCCAATTCCTCTTCGGTCATCACAAAGCCGCCGCCGATGGAATAGAAGACCTGCCGCAACGTTACGTCGCCCTGGGCGTCAGTGGCCATGAGGACCATGCCGTTGGCATGGCCTGGCAGCACGGTGTCGTAGTCAAAGATCAGGTCTTCGTCGGGGTCAAAGTGCAGCGGTGGCAGCCCGTCCGGGTGCAGGGTATGCGCGTTTGCCAAGTGGGCGAGCGTCGCCTCAGCCTTTTTATGGTCGTATGTGTCGGGCACGAAACCGGCAAGCCCAAGGATGGTCGCCCGGTCCGTTGCATGGCCAACACCGGTGAAGGCGAGGCTACCATGCAAAGAGGCACGCACCCCAGCAAACTGGAACGGCGAGGCGCGCATCATGTCGAGAAAGCGGGCGGCAGCGACCATGGGGCCCATAGTGTGCGAAGAGGACGGTCCGATGCCAACCTTGAACATGTCGAAGACGGAGAGAAACATTTTAGAGGGCGGTCCCTTCTGGTGGGGTCGGCAACCGCGGAGCGGTGAACGGCGTGGGGCCAAGGCCTTCGGCGGCTTGTGCCACGTGGGCGGATAGGCGGGTTTCAAACTGTTGCGCCACACCTAGCAGGGTAGGGTAGTCATGCAAGTCGAACCAATCGGTTTGCCCGGCGGGATAGAGCGCGCACCACCGCACAAGGGCAACGGCGTAGCAGTGCAGGACAGATGGGGTGTCGACATCGCTTGCCGCGAGCGCCGCGTCCAGCAGTGTCAGCCCCGCGGGCAATGTCATGTCGTTCGTTGATCTGGCTTGCAGGGTCCGGCGCAGCGTGGCCTGAGCCGTTGTATCGTCGCCCACGTATTTCCAGGGATAAAACGTCATGCGCATTTGTGCGTGCAGCGTGTTCGACACGAAAAAGAGCTTGCGCAGAAATGGCGCTCGGTCGGGGCTGTCCGGTGTGGGGGCCATCGCGCCGTGTCTGTCCGCCAACCAGAGCAGGATCGCGGCGGTTTCAAAGATCGGGCCGTCCGGCGTTTCCAGCACCGGGATCAAACCCGCAGGATTGATCCTGCGATAGGCTGCGCTGTCCTGCGCACGGGTTGCGCGGTCGACGAGCACGGTTTTGTAGGGGGCTCCCAATTCTTCGAGTGCCAGGCGGATGATCATCGAGGCATTGTCGGGCGCATAGTGCAACACATAAGTCATGGGCGGAGCATAGACACGGGCCGCCACGTGCCATTGTCGCAATGCGACCTTTTAGCGAAGTTTCCGGGCATGCTTAATACGACCTTAACAAAGCTGCTGTTTGTTTGGGGCAGGAGGAATGTGCCATGCGCTGGTTTATTGTCTTTCTGTCTCTTGTGGCATGCCTGATGCCCTGGCGATTGGGGCTGGCAGGGGGAGAGGGCTTTGTCCCCATGCCTGTTGCGGTCGACGTGTCTGTGTTGGGCGTTTCGCCCAGACCGAGCGTGCCGTGACCCAAATGCGCGCCTGATGGCGCACGCTATATTTTGTCCGCCAACGTCACCCTTGTCGCTGGGCCGACAGCGTCTGGCACGGGTTGCTCGGTTGGGGGTCGTAACGGCCCCGCGCTCCGACTATAAGCGCTTCAACAGATTTGGGGGAGTCGCGCCATATGACCGGAGAATTGTCGCCCATCGACAAGGCAAAGTTTGTCGCTGCCAAACGGGCGGCGGACTATGTCGAGGATGGCATGCGTGTTGGCCTTGGCACCGGATCCACGGCGGCGTGGCTTGTACGCTGTCTGGGTGAACAGGTGCGCGACGGTGGTCTGCGGTTCAAGGGCGTGCCCACATCCACGCGGACGGCGCAACTGGCCCGCGAAGTCGGGATCGAGGTGATCAGCCTGGACGAGGCCAAGTGGCTCGACGTGACCATTGACGGCGCCGACGAATTCGATGGGGATCTCAATCTCATCAAGGGTGGCGGAGGCGCGCTCTTGCAGGAAAAGATTGTGGCGACCGCCTCTGATCAAATGGTGGTGATCGCGGATATCGGCAAAGAGGTGGAACATCTGGGCTCTTTTCCATTGCCGGTCGAGCTGATCCCCTTTGGCTGGCAAACCACACAGGCGCTCGTCGAGGAAACCCTTATTTCCATGGACGTACTGGGCCGCCAGTCCAGCTTGCGGATGAATGGTGAACGGCCGTTTATCACGGACGAGGGCAACTATATCCTTGATCTGCACGTCCAGAGGATCGGCAACCCCAGACAGTTGAGCCTGGTCATGAACCAGATGCCGGGTGTGGTTGAAAACGGCCTGTTCATTGATATTTGTGACGCTGTCGTAATCGGCTACGGCGATGGTCGGGTCGAGGTACGGGATATCAATGAAGGCACGGTGGAACAGGAGCGGCTCGATTTTTTTGAGACCGACAACCTGTTCACGGACCTTGCGGACTAAGGACGGCCAAGATGGCAGACTATGACTACGACCTGTTTGTAATCGGAGGCGGTTCAGGTGGCGTGCGTGCAGCGCGCGTTGCTGCGGGCGATACGGGCGCGCGTGTGGCGCTGGCCGAAGAGGACCGGTACGGCGGCACCTGCGTGATCCGGGGATGTGTGCCCAAGAAACTGATGGTATTTGCCAGCGAATTCAGCGACGTGGCCGAGGTCGGCAGCGCATATGGCTGGAACATGACCGCGGGCAGCTTTGACTGGCAGAGCTTTCGCGGCCACTTGAACACCGAATTGGATCGGTTGGAGGGTGTGTACCGCAGCCTTCTCAAGAATTCCGGGGTCGAGACGTTCGATGCGCGTGCAAAGCTTGTGGACAAGCACACCGTGGCCCTGTCCACAGGCGAAACCAAGACGGCCAAAACGATCCTGATTGCAACCGGCGGACGTCCGGTGCGCCCGGACCTGCCCAACGCGCATCTGGGCATTGTCAGCGACGACATTTTCCACCTCGAAACCCTGCCCAAATCCATCCTGATCATTGGTGGCGGGTATATCGCCTGCGAATTTGCCTGCATCCTGCATGGGCTCGGTGTCGAGGTGACGCAATATTATCGCGGCGCGCAAATCCTGCGCGGCTTTGACGACGAAGCGCGCGGCCTGATTGCAGAATCCATGCGCGAGCGCGGCATCGATCTGGCCACAGGCACCAACATTGTCGAGATGGGTCCAGCCTCTGACGATCATTCGGGCGCGACGCCCACTGCATCCGACGCAGCCATGGGGGCCAGCGCCGCCCAGGCAGCAGAGCTGGCAGGTGACAGCGCCGCCACGGGCGGGCCGATCTGGGTCAAGTCGACCAACGGCCACGAGCGCGTTTTTGACACCGTGCTCTTTGCCACGGGCCGCGACCCCAATTCGACAGATATGGGGCTGGATGCCGTCGGGATCGAAACGGGCCGGCGCGGCGAGATTGTGGTCGACGCCTATTCGCGCACCGCAGCCGACAGCGTCTATGCCATTGGCGACGTGACCAACCGGGTCAACCTGACACCGGTCGCCATCCGCGAGGGCATGGCCTTTGTTGAAACGGCGTTCAAGGACAACCCAACCGCAGTTGATCACGAGCTGATCCCGTCGGCGGTCTTTACCCAGCCTGAAATGGGCACCGTGGGCCTGAGCGAAGAGGCCGCGCGCGAGCAGGAAGAGGTCGAAATCTACTGCACTTCGTTCCGTCCCATGCGCACCGCCTTTGCCGGGCAAAGCGACCGCGTGCTGATGAAACTGGTGGTCAGCGTGGCCAGCCGCAAGGTTCTGGGCTGTCACATCGTCGCACCGAACGCAGGCGAAATGATCCAGTTGGCCGGTATCGCGATCAAGATGGGCGCGACCAAAGAGGATTTCGACAGGACGGTGGCTGTGCACCCGACCATGTCGGAAGAGATTGTAACCATGAAGACGCCCATGCGGACTGCTTGATTTTTCCACGAAAAATCACACGTAGTGGGCAAAGGCGCGGCACAGGCTGCGTGGCAAAAGGAGACATACACCATATGGCTGGCAATACAGGCGGCCCCTGGGGGGGTGGCGGAAATTCAGGTGGCGACGACGGGCGCGGCAATGGCCCGCGCGATCCCGGTCGTGGCCCCGATCGCGGCAATGGCGGGCGACGCCCCGGCGATGACGGTCCGCAGATCCCCGAAATCGACGAGTTGGTGAAAAAAGGCCAGGAACAGCTGCGCGTTCTAATGGGCGGTCGCGGCGGTGGCAATACCGGCGGTGGTCGAGGATCCGGCGGCGGCGGTGGTCCGTTCCTGACACGAGGCACTGCTCTTCTGGGGATCGCGGCGGCGGTGGGTCTCTGGATCTTTTCGTCCTTCTACACGGTCCGGCCCGAAGAACAGTCAGTCGAACTTTTCTTGGGCGAATTTTCCTCCATCGGCAATCCCGGCCTGAACTTTGCCCCATGGCCTGTGGTCACCGCCGAGGTGATTCCGGTCACTCGCGAACAGACCGAGGAAATCGGAGTGGGCGGGCGCGGCGGGGATGCCGGCCTGATGCTGACGGGCGACGAAAACATCGTCGACATCGACTTTCAGGTGGTCTGGAACATCAACGATCCTGCGAATTACCTCTTTAACCTGCGCGACCCGCGCCCGACCATCCGGGCGGTGTCGGAATCGGCCATGCGCGAGATCATCGCCCAATCCGATCTCGCACCGATCCTCAACCGGGACCGGGGTGCCATCGCCAGCCGTCTTCAGGATCTGATCCAGTCGACGCTCGATAGCTACGAAAGCGGCGTGACCGTGATCCGCGTGAACTTTGACAAGGCTGACCCGCCGCAATCCGTGATCGACGCCTTCCGCGACGTTCAGGCCGCGGAACAGGAACGGGACCGCTTGCAAAACGTGGCTGACGCCTATGCCAACCGCGTCCTCGCCGAGGCCCGCGGTCAAGCGGCCCAGTTGCTTGAAGAGGCCGAGGGCTACCGCGCCCAGCAGGTCAACCAAGCCGAAGGTGAGGCCAGCCGCTTCTCCGCCGTTCTGGAGGAATACGCTAAGGCGCCCGAAGTGACGCGCAAGCGCCTCTATCTCGAAACGATGGAACGTGTGCTTGGCCGTGTGGACAAGATCATCCTCGACGAAAACCAGGGTGGCGGCCAAGGCGTCGTGCCTTACCTGCCGCTCAATGAATTGCGCCGTAACACCGGAGGGTCGAACTGATGCGTAGATCTGCTTTTCTGATCCCTGTGGTCGTGATCATCGCCGCCCTTGGCCTGTCGTCGCTGTTCATCGTCGATGAACGCGAAAAGGCGCTAGTGCTGCAATTCGGCCGCGTCGTCGCCGTCAAGGAAGACCCGGGGTTGGCCTTCAAGCTGCCGTTGATCCAGGAGGTCGTACGCTATGACGACCGGATCCTCAGCCGCGATGTCGACCCGATCGAAGTGACGCCGCTGGATGATCGTCGTCTGGTCGTGGACGCCTTTGCGCGCTACCGGATCACTGATCTGAACCAGTTCCGCCAAGCGGTTGGTACTGGTGGCGAACAGGCCGCCGAACGCCGGATCGACGGCATCTTGCGGAACGAGCTGCGCGAAGTGCTGGGTTCCGTGACCTCCAACGACATCCTCAGCTCGGACCGGGCGGCGCTGATGCTGCGCATCCGCAACGGGGCCATCCTCGAGGCACGCGCGCTGGGCATCGAAGTCGTCGACGTCCGCCTCAAGCGGACCGACCTGCCCACCGAAAACCTGGACGCCACATTCCAGCGGATGCGTGCCGAAAGGGAACGTGAGGCGACAGACGAACGCGCCCGCGGTAACGAGGCCGCGCAACGTGTGCGCGCTCAGGCTGACCGGACCGTGGTGGAACTGACCTCCGACGCCGAACGCCAGGCAGAGATTATCCGCGGTGAGGCCGACGCCCGCCGTAACGCTATCTTTGCCAACGCTTTCGGGGCGGACCCAGAGTTCTTTGAATTCTACCGGTCGCTCACCGCCTATGAGCGCGCGCTGGGGGCGGACAACTCGACCATGGTGATGTCGCCGGACAGCGAGTTCTTCAACTACCTGCGCTCCGATCAGGGCACGCGCAGCGCCGAAGGAGACTGATCCATGGCGTGGGTCCTGTTGGCCCTCGGATTGGTGATGATTGTGGAGGGGCTGGCCTATGTGCTGGCCCCTTCGCTTATCGAACGCGTGCTTGAGGTACTGCGCAGCTTGCCTGAAAGCGCCCGCCGCCAGTTTGGCGCACTGGTGCTGGTCAGCGGCCTGATTTGCCTTTGGCTGGCCTTTCATCTCGGGCTATGAGCCCGCGTGTTCACGGATTGGTAACGCGGTGTTGAAAGGTTGGGCGTGTGAACCATCTTTAATGTTGCAAGGATGCAACCCTACATGCACCCTGTGCGCAGCCGCGCATATATGTGTGCAGAATGGCCAAAACGGCCAAAGAGACGATCCAGGAGAGACCTGATGCAGCGACAGGCAATTGCCCTTTCGAGACAGCTTCCCGACGTAAACGCGATACGCGCCCTGATGGTGGGCGCGCTGGCACTGGCGTTCCTGCTGGTGCAGACACTCATAGCCAGCGCCCGGCCCGAAAGCCTGGCGCCTCTGGCCGAACAGATCAGCCCTTCGGTGGTGAACATCACCACATCGACCGTGGTCGAAGGCCGTACAGGCCCGCAGGGTATCGTGCCCGAAGGATCCCCCTTCGAAGACTTCTTTCGCGAGTTCCAGGACCGCAACGGAGAGGGTGATCGCCCCCGCCGTTCCTCGGCGCTTGGCTCCGGCTTCGTGATTTCCGAGGACGGGTTCATCGTGACCAACAACCACGTCATCGAAGGCGCGGACGAGATCCTCATCGAGTTTTTCAACGGTGATGAGCTCAAGGCAGAACTGATTGGTACGGACCCCAACACCGACATCGCCTTGCTCAAGGTGGATGCCGATGGTCCCCTGCCGCACGTGCCGTTTGGCAACAGCGACCAAGCCCGCGTTGGCGACTGGGTTGTCGCGATGGGCAACCCGCTGGGTCAGGGCTTCTCGGTCTCTGCGGGTATCGTGTCTGCGCGCAACCGCGCCCTGTCCGGCACCTATGACGACTACATCCAGACGGATGCGGCCATCAACCGCGGCAACTCGGGCGGTCCGCTGTTCAACATGGACGGCGAAGTGATCGGCGTGAACACCGCGATCCTGTCGCCCAATGGCGGCTCAATCGGCATCGGCTTCTCGATGGCATCGAACGTCGTGACCCGCGTGGTCGATCAGTTGCAGGAATTTGGCGAAACCCGCCGCGGCTGGCTGGGCGTGCGCATCCAGGACCTGACCGACGACATCGCAGAAGCCATGGGCCTCGAAGAAGTGTCTGGCGCGTTGGTGACATCCGTGCCGGATGGCCCGGCCAAGGACGCAGGCATGCAGGACGGTGACGTCATCCTCAGCTTTGCAGGCGTGGACGTGGCCGACACCCGTGGCCTCGTGCGCCAGGTCGGCAACAGCCCTGTGGGTGAGACGGTGCGCGTTGTGGTGTTCCGCGATGGCGACACGGTGACCCTGCGCGTGACGCTGGGCCGCCGCGAAGAGGCCGAAGGTGCTGTGCCTGCCGCAGCGCCCGCACCTGAGACACCGGAGGAGCCTGAAACCAAGGATGTGCTGGGCCTGACACTCAGCACCTTGTCCGACGAGTTGCGCGAGCAATTGGGCGTGGCACAGGACCAACAGGGCCTTGCCGTGGTGTCTGTGGACGAAACCACAGAGGCCTATGAAAAGGGTCTGCGCAGCGGTGACATCATCACCGAGGCGGGCCAGCAAAAAGTGTCGAGCATTTCGGACTTCGAGACCCGCTTGGTCGAGGTCAAGGAAGCGGGACGCAAATCGCTTTTGCTGCTGGTGCGTCGGGCCGGGGATCCGCGCTTTGTGGCGCTCAGTCTCGCAGAGTAAACGGCACAGTCCGAAGCCTATTCAAAAGGCGCCCTGCGGGGCGCTTTTTTCGTTGATCTCATGGGTGTCGCTTAGGCGGCGGGTGTCCGTTCGACGGCCACCAGCCCCAGTTTGCGCGCAGCGGCGATGGACAGTGTGGCGCTGTCCAGCCCTTCGGCGTTCTGGTATCGGCGCACGGCGCTGCGTGTGCGTGGGTCCATGACACCGGTGATGGGGCCACGGTAATACCCCCGTGCCTCCAGCGCCCGCTGGACCGAAGACAGGAACTCGGGCGTCAACGTCGCGTCGCAAATGACCTCGTACCAGTTTTCACGACGCGGTTGGACAACGTGTTGCTGGGTCTCGCTCTTGTAGATGGGCGGGGCCTGAACGCGCCCGTCGCTGCTGATCTGTGCCGGCTGCAAGAGCACTTTGCGGGTGACCGTCTCGACCACGGCGGGGCTGACTGTTTTGCCCCAGCAGGTACCGGGGGCCGCACCGGGCGGTGCGGTGGCCAGCGAAATGGGGTCTATGTTCGCATTGGAACTGACCACGCCGTTTTGCATGCAGGCGGACAGGGCAAGGGCTGCCGCCATGGCGGGAAGGAAGGATCGTTGTATCATGCTCGATGCCTCTATGTGGGCGTTTGGCGCAGCATAGCCCGCCACATGTCGTCTGCCTAGCCCTCAGCCGCCCGCGTGTCTGTCCCCCGCCTAGCGCCTGTCCCATGTGTCGCTGCGCGCCTCTGCGGACACGGTGCGGCCCGTGCCCTGGGCCAGCAACTGATCGAGCATCGGCGAGATATCCTCGACCTCTTCGGCCAGAACATGGGTGACGCTGTGCGCCCGCTGCATCCGGCCTGTGACCCGCAACATGCGCCCCGCCACGACAGCCCGGCGGAACCGTTCGTAGATGTGCCGCCAGACGATCACGTTCACGACACCGGTTTCGTCCTCCAGCGTGACAAATATCACGCCCTTGGCGGTACCGGGGCGTTGACGCAGGATCACCAGCCCAGCCACGGCGACCCGCGCGTTCACCGGCGGTATCGCAAGGTCACAGGCCCGCAGGCAGGCCGGCGGGCGCGGCCAATGGCCGGTGGCCCCTGTGGATGGGGTGCTGGTGGGGGCAGGCAAAACACGCATGAGAACAAAGATAGAACATATAGGTGTTGTCGCAAGTGGGAAAGATCTGCGTCGCAAAAGGGGGTGGCGGGGCGAAAACGGGGCGGGTAGAACCTTTTGGAACCAGACACCGGAGGGCACGAGACATGGCCAAGATCACCTATATCGAACACGGCGGCACCGAGCATGTGGTGGACGTCGCCAATGGCCTGACGGTCATGGAAGGCGCGCGCGACAACAATATTCCCGGCATTGAAGCCGATTGTGGCGGGGCCTGCGCCTGTTCAACCTGCCACGTCTATGTGGATGCGGCCTGGGTCGAGAAATTGCCCGCCAAGGATGACATGGAAACCGACATGCTGGATTTCGCTTATGAGCCGGACGAAACCAAGTCGCGGTTGACCTGTCAGCTCAAGGTGACGGACGCCATGGACGGGTTGATTGTCCGGATGCCCGAGAAGCAGATCTGATGCCAACGGGGGCGCCGCGTCTGCCGTTGCGCCAGTGGCGCAGTCATGCCCGCGGCGCGTTGCCAGCGGTGTGCCTGTGGCTGGCGTCGATGGGCGCTTTGTCAACGGGTGCGCTGGCGCAGGATGCGTGCACCCCTGGAGACGGCACAGTTCTGGCACAGGCGTGCTTTCTGGCCGATCCACCCCCTGTGCAGCGCTATGGTCACGACATTCTGGGCAACACCCGCGAGTGGGCCAACCTGACGCTTGATTGGGGACCGGGCGCCGACGCGGCTTATGCCGGTGGTGCGCCCTCACTTGTCTTGCGTCTCGAGGCCGGGATTTTCGAAGACGTGGCCCCACGCGTGATCCAGCTGGACGATGATCCCTTGCCCGAGGTTCTGGTCGTCAACAGCGAACGCGGCAAAGGGGCCAGGCTGTTGATCCTCGATGTCAACCCAGACGGCATTCGTTCGATCACCAGCCCCTTTATCGGTCAACAAAACCGGTGGTACGCGCCTGTAGGTGCTGCGGATCTGGATGGCGACGGGGTTGTCGAAGTCATGTGGATCGACCGCCCGCATCTTGCCAAGGTACTGCGTGTCGCGCAGGTGCGCGGCGACAGCCTGGTCGAAGTTGCAGCACTGGATGGCCTGACCAATCACCGCATTGGCGAGGACGACATTGCTGGTGGCATTCGCATGTGCAACGGCACGCCCGAGATGATCCTGTCCACGGGCAATTGGAGCGATCTGGTCGCGATCACCTGGGACGGCGACAGCTTTACCCGGACCTACATCGGCCAGGACACCCGCCGCCCGGCCTTTGCCCGCGCGATGGCGTGCGCTGAATAGGCCAGCGCGGCTCTCAGTCCAGCGCCCGCCAGCCGATGTCACGTCGGCAAAACCCGCCGGGAAAGTCGATCTGATCGACCATCTCATAGGCGCGCGCCGCGGCCTCCGACAACTGCGCGCCCCGTGCCGTCACGTTCAACACCCGCCCGCCGGACGCCGTGATGTCCCCGTCCACGCGCTTGGAGCCCGCATGGAAAACCATCTGGCTCGACGTCTCCGGCAGGCCGTCCAGCCCACGGATCACGGCGCCTTTGGCATAGCTGCCGGGATAGCCATCGGCGGCCATCACCACGGTCATCGCATGATCATCGGCCCAGTTGACCTGCGCCGTGTCCAGCCGCGCCTCGGCTGCGGCCTGCATCAGGTCGAGCGCCTGCGCGCCCAGACGCATCATCAGCACCTGACATTCCGGATCGCCAAAGCGGACGTTGTATTCCACCAGACGCGGTGCGCCGTCCTTGATCATCAAACCGGCATAAAGCACGCCCTGATAGGGCATGCCGCGTGCTGCCATCTCTGCCATGGTGGGGCGGATGATCTCGGCCAGGGCGCGTTCGGCAATTGCGTCGGTCAGCACGGGCGCTGGCGAATAGGCGCCCATACCACCCGTGTTGGGGCCTGTGTCGCCCGCGCCGACACGTTTGTGATCCTGCGCGGTCCCGATGGGCAACACGTTGGTGCCATCGCACAGAACAAAGAATGACGCCTCTTCGCCGTCCATGAATTCTTCGACCACCACCTCCGCGCCAGCGCCGCCAAAGGCACCGCCAAACATGTCGTCAATCGCCGCATGGGCCGCCTCGGCTGTCTCGGCGATGATCACACCCTTGCCAGCCGCCAAACCATCGGCCTTGATCACGATGGGTGCACCCTGCGCCGTGACATAGGCCTTGGCGGCCGCCGCATCGGTGAAATGCCCATAGGCTGCAGTAGGCGCACCTGCGGCATCGCAAACCTGCTTGGTGAATGCCTTAGACGCCTCCAACTGTGCGGCCGCCTGACTGGGGCCAAAGACCAGCACACCGGCATCGCGCAAACGGTCGGCCACACCGGCGGCTAATGGTGCCTCGGGGCCGATGATCACAAAATCGATCGCCTCTTCGGTCACGAACCCGGCCACCGCGCCGCCATCCTCGATGTCGAGGGCTGCGCATTCGGCAATGGCGGCAATACCGGCATTGCCCGGTGCCACGACCAAACGGTCGCATTTCGGGTTCTGCAGCACAGCCCAGGCCAGGCTGTGTTCACGTCCGCCGCCGCCTAAGATGAGGATATTCATGGGTCACTGCTCCTTGGCCTTTGCTGAGCGGCGTTCTAAGCTGGGGACCAGCCTTGCACAAGGACGCGCTATGGACCTGCTCGACGATCCTATCCCCGGTTCCAACACGCCGGAATTCTCGGTTTCTGAAATCGCGGGCAAGGTAAAACGCCTGATCGAGGGTGAACTGGGCTGGGTCCGGATCAAGGGAGAGGTGGGGCGCGTGGTACTCGCACGCTCCGGGCACCTCTATTTCGACCTCAAGGACGACCGCAATGTGCTGTCTTGCATGACGTGGAAAGGGCAGGTGCCGGAACTGGGCACCATGCCCGAAGAGGGGATGGAAGTCGTCGCCGAAGGCCGCATGACCGCCAGCGGGTTCCAATCGAAGTTCTCGCTCAACGCCCAACGGATCGCCATCGCGGGCGAGGGCGCGCTGATGGCGCTGCTGGAAAAACGCAAAAAGGCGCTCGCCGCCGAAGGGCTGTTTGATCCCGCGCGCAAGAAACCTCTGCCCTACCTGCCGGACGTGATCGGGGTGGTCACGTCACTGCAAGGCGCGGTGATCCGCGATATCCTGCACCGGCTGCGCGACCGCTTCCCGCGCAAGGTGATGATCTGGCCGGTGGCAGTGCAAGGTGCCGCCTGCGCACCCGAAGTGGCCCGCGCCATTGCCGGGTTCAACGCCCTGACACCGGGCGGGGCCATGCCGCGCCCTGACTTGCTGATCGTGGCGCGTGGGGGCGGCTCGGTCGAAGATCTCTGGGGCTTCAACGAAGAGGCCGTGGCCCGCGCGGCAGCCGCTTCCGACATTCCGCTGATCTCTGCCGTTGGTCACGAAACCGACACGACGCTGATCGACTTTGTCTCGGACCAACGCGCGCCGACACCGACGGCTGCGGCTGAAATGGCGGTGCCGGTGCGGCATGAATTGCTGGCTTGGGTCGAACAGGCGGGCGGGCGCATGACCAGTAGCCTCAGCACCGGCCTGCAACGCCGTGATCAACGGCTGCGGGATCTGGCCCGCGCCTTGCCACGTGCCGATGCGCTCATGGATGGCCCGCGCCAACGGCTGGACCGGGCAGGCGACCGGTTGGACCCGGCGCTGATGACAGGGGTGCAGCGGCGGCGCGTGCATCTGTCTGACGTCTCAGGCAGCTTGCGCCCCGCAATCCTGACCCGCCAGTTGCGCAATGACCGTCAGCGCCTCGCAGATCTGTCCGCACGGCTTGGCCCCGCGTTGGCGCGGGCGACGGCAACGACGCGCGACCGGCTCGACGCACGCGTGGCCCGGTTTTCGCCACGCCTGCTGGCGCAGGACGTCGCGCGCGAACGCACAAGGCTCGACAGCGTTGTGTCGCGCCTTCAGGGGGCTGGACATCACCAGATCACCAGCCTCAGCGAACGGCTGACCAGCATGGATCGCCTGCGCGAAACGCTCAGCTACAAGGCGACGCTGGCACGTGGTTATGCTGTCGTGCGCGGCGGGGCAGGCATCGTGACCACCAAAGCCGCCGCCGAAGCCGCCGGTGGTCTCGAAATCGAATTCACCGACGGACGTCTGAAACTGGGTGCGGGAACACCGCCTGCACGAGGGACCAAAGCGAAAAAACCGCCCGAGCAAGGGTCGTTGTTCTAACCGGCCTCAAACCCCAATCTTGGGGCCAAGGCACACCATCTCTTCGCCCACATCCTGCGCTTCGTACAATTCGGTGCTGGCGGGGTCGTTTTCAAACGTCGCGACCAGACCGCCGCCCTGCTGTTCAAAACTCCAGCACTGCGGGTCGCCAGGACGGTCCTCGTAGACGAAACAGATGTTGCGCCCTTCGTTGTACCAATACCCGTCCTTGCATTCGCCATCCAGAAACGACCAGGTGACGCGCCGGTTTTCGCGGTAGATTTCGGCACCATAAGAGCGCCCGTCGCGGCCGTAAAACAGCGTCTTTCCAGTCACATAGGCTTCGAACTCCGCCGCGCTCATCGGTTCGGCGGCAACAGGTGCGGCCATGGCGGCGCACAGGATCAGGGCAATACGCAATGTCATGGCGCCAATCTGTCAGAGGCCAGCGACCAGCGCCACCCGCGATTGGCCCTCAGGATGTCGCAGGCGTCATGTCGCCACTTGCGCGCCACTGCGCAACGCGGGGCCGCATCATGCGCTTCCACACAGGCGGGACCAGCGCAACAACGGCCATCACGGGCAGCGAATGCGGCAGCATCGGCATCGTGTCGGGTGTCAGGTCCAATTGGGGGAACGGTTGCGCCGGGCGCGTGTGATGTGCCGAATGACGCGGGGCGTTCAACATCATCGCCGACGAATACCATTGCGGCGCGTTCCACGAATGCGCGGGCCCCATCGGCGCGCGCCGCCCATCCGGCTGCTCCGCCCGCTCCAACCCATAGTGCTGGACATAATCCGACAGCATCAACTGCACCTGCGCATAGCTGGCAATGCCGATCAAACCCAACACACCCGCACCCCCGCTGAGCAGTGCCGCGATGCCAATGGTCGCCAGCGCGCCCAGCACGTAGGCCACGTAGGGTGCAGGCCAGCGTACGCCGCCGTGCCGGTGTTGTTCGGCGCGCAGGCCTGCGCGAAAACTGCCGATCCAGGTGCGCGGCAAATAGGCCCAGAACCCTTCGCCCAAACGCGCGGTGGCCGGGTCACGCGGTGTGGCCGCATGCACGTGGTGAACCAGACGGTGCGCGCTGGTGTGATGCCCAAACAGGACGGTGACGTAATTCGCAGCCCCCAGCCGAAACGCCCAGCGGTCCGCTCGGTGGATCAGCTCATGGGCGTTCGAATTGGACACCTGCCCGCAATAGAGGCCGCAACCGACCACGATCAAAACCTTGTCGACCACGGGCAGGGGGCCACCCATCGCCCAGACCGCCAACGCCAACAGCGCAAAATGCACCAGCCCCAGCACTTCTGACAGGCGATGGCCTGCGGTGCGTGCCTCGGGCACGGGTCCCGGCAGCTTGTCAGCGACAAAGGCAACAACCGTGATCGCCGCTATCCCGGCCCACACCCACACCCCGCCAAACAGGCAGGCCAGTGCCAGCAATCCGGCTGGCAAAAGCGTCGCAATGGCAAACGGCAACATGAAACAGAATCACCCTCAGAACGGTCGGCGTTGTGTAGCACAACAGCGTGTCGCGCGCCTTAACCCCATACACGTTCCCGATGCGCGTCGCCGCGATGCGGATCGGCGCGTGATTTGCGCGCTGACGGGTCGCTTTTGGGCTGATTGCAGCGCCTGCGCGCTGCTAATCTCGCGACAAATCGGGCCAAGGGAGTGCGGCATGGCGCTGGATCAAGCAGAAAAAGGCAAAGGTGTCTGGAAGTCCGGCAAGGGCAAGGGCCGTGTGCGTCCCAAGGGCCGCGCGCTCGAGGATCAGGCATGGGACGAGGTGCGCGCATTGCTGGGCGACGGGCCCCGCCGCCGCGATCTGCTGATTGAACACCTGCACCTGATCCAGGACACATATGGCCACCTCAGCGCCGCCCACCTGCGCGCGCTGGCCGAGGAAATGCGCCTGTCCATGGCCGAGGTCTACGAAGTCGCGACGTTCTACGCCCATTTCGACGTTGTCAAAGAGGGCGAGACACCGCCGCCCGCGCTAACCATCCGTGTGTGCGACTCGCTCAGCTGCGAACTGGCGGGTGCACAGCAGCTCAAAGCAGCACTCGAGGACGGGCTGGACGCGTCAGAGGTCCGCGTACTGCGCGCGCCCTGCATGGGCCGCTGCGACACCGCCCCCGTTCTCGAACTGGGCCACAACCACATCGACAACGCCACACCCGAAAAGGTGAAGGCGGCCATCGACGCCGGTGACACCCACGCCCATGTGCCCGACTACGAAACCTACGACGCCTACGCCGCCGCCGGTGGTTACGAGACGCTCAAATCCCTGCGCGGCAGCGGCAATTGGGAAGACGTCCAGGCGCAAATCAAGGACAGCGGCCTGCGCGGTCTGGGCGGCGCGGGTTTCCCCTCCGGCACCAAATGGGGCTTTGTCCGCGGCAATCCCGGCCCGCGCTATCTAGCAGTTAACGGTGACGAGGGCGAGCCCGGCACGTTCAAAGACCGCTACTACCTCGAACGCACCCCGCACCTGTTTCTCGAGGGCATGTTGATCGCCGCATGGGCGGTCGAGGCCGACACCGCCTTTATCTACATGCGCGACGAATATCCCGCCGTGCTCGAAATTTTGGCCCGTGAAATCAAGGCTCTGGAAGACGCAGGCGTTGTCGCCCCCGGCTATATCGACCTGCGGCGTGGGGCCGGTGCCTATATCTGCGGCGAAGAATCCGCGATGATCGAAAGCATCGAGGGCAAGCGTGGCATGCCCCGCCACCGCCCGCCCTACGTGGCGCAAGTCGGCATCTTCAACCAGCCCACGCTTGTCCATAACGTCGAAACCTTGCACTGGATCGCGCGCATTTGTCGTGAGGGTCCAGAGGTCCTCAACACCACCGAAAAGAATGGCCGCAAAGGGCTGCGCAGCTACTCGGTCTCGGGCCGCGTGGCGCAACCGGGCGTCTACCTGCTGCCCGCAGGCTCGACCATCACCGACATCATCGACGCCGCTGGTGGCATGGCCGACGGACACGTGTTCAAGGCCTACCAACCGGGCGGCCCGTCCTCGGGCCTCTTGCCCAGCACCATGGACGACGTCCCGCTCGACTTCGACACATTGCAACCGCATGGCACCTTCATCGGCTCGGCGGCGGTGGTTGTCCTGTCCGATCAGGACCGCGCCCGCGATGCGGCCCTCAACATGCTGCGCTTCTTCGAAGACGAAAGCTGTGGCCAATGCACGCCGTGTCGGGTGGGCTGTGAAAAGGCCGTCAAACTGATGCAGGCGGACACGTGGGATCAGGGTCTGCTGACCGAACTCTGCACGGCCATGACCGATGCGTCGATCTGTGGCTTGGGGCAGGCCGCGCCGAACCCGATCAAACTGGTGATGAAACACTTCCCCGACGAGGTCTAACCGGGGTTGCGATAGATCCGGCAAATGCAGCCCGCGCGCGCCAGCGTGCGGCACAGTTGTCCTGCGCCGTCCCGCGTCTGCCTGCCGATGCGCCCCATGATATAGGGCGCGCGGCCCCGGATGCGTGAGGGGACGTTGATGTAATCGACGGTTTCCTTGGACACCAATCCCCGACATTCACGCGTTTGGCGTGCGACGTTTGCGCGTGCGGCCTTGGCGGTTTTGCCGAACCCCAGTTGCACCCCCCAGGGTTTGTACCGTGGTGGCGGTGGCCCCAGCGACGTCACCCGGCGCGCCTTGGCCATGGCCAGACAGGCGGGCATGAACGGCGTTGTCCCATCCAGCCGGAAATCATGCGCTTTGGGTGGCGCGTCGCGCCAATCCTCGGCGTTCAGCCCGGTGATGATCCGCACATAGTTGATCGTCTCACGCGCCAATCCTCCACCTTCCAAAAATCCCGACGCCCGCCGTTCGCCACCGTTGTAGGCGACGGCGGCCATGCCCGGATTGCCAAAACGTCTTTGTAAATCAGCCAGATAATGCGCCGAGCGTTCCATCGCCTCAGCCGGGTTATAGCTGTCCTGCAACCCGCGCAGTTTGGCCGTGCCGGGCATGAATTGCGCAATCCCCTGCGCCCCTGCGGGGCTGAGCGCGTTGGCGTCAAACCGGCTTTCCTGCCACAACAAGCGCGCGAAAAAACCGGGGTCCAACAGGTGTCTGCGGCTGGTATCCTGAATGTGTTGGCAAATGTCGAACGCAGCGTGCGCAGGCCGGATGCAGGCCACCGGACCCAGCGCGCCGGTGCTGCACAATGTGCCCGGCGCTTGTGCCTGTGCGCCACCCGGCACCCAAATCCACGCCGCCAGCGCAACGATGCGCCAAAACTCATACCTTTTCATGCCGTCGCGCCCGTATTAGGTCAGGTGGTGGATCAAGTATCGGGGCATCATGGCATTTTTCAATAAACTCAAGGACCGGTTGTTCAATTCTTCGTCCAAGCTTGACGAAGGGTTGGAGGCAATTGTCGAAGACGGTGGTGTCGAAGAGGCCGCAACCCCGGCGCCCGAGATTGCCCCCGCCAGTGATCCAGAGCCTGCCGCGCCGCCGGTCGAGATGCCTGCCGTTGCCGATCCTGTGCCTGCGCCGGCCCCGGTCGAGATGCCACAGGTCAGCGATCCCGCACCTGAGGCACCGCCGCTTGACCCCGCGCCAACGCCGGTAGAGTTTCCAGAGCCAGAGCCAGAGCCAGAGCCAGAGCCAGAGCCAGAGCCAGAGCCAGAGCCAGAGCCAGAGCCAGAGCCAGAGCCAGA
>NZ_CANLAG010000005.1 GCF_947488715.1 uncultured Tateyamaria sp.
ATCGAGCCAAAGAGCTCAGGATCACGGTCGGCGAGGGACTGGCTGAAAAAACCGTCGGTGCGATGTGGGGCGTTCATGGGAACCTCATTGAGTAAGTGAACGCCCTGACGGTGTGGTCAGGGCGGATTGTGTCGGTGGACGATGGTGGGGATATGATCAGATCACCCGGTCGCGCGGATCACGTCCGGCAAAGAAATCGGCCAAGTTGTCCAACACGCGGAAACCCATGGCCTCGCGCGCCTCTTTGGTTGCCGAACCGAGATGCGGCAACATCACGAGGTTATCGCATTGCATCAGGTCGGGCGCGATCCGGGGTTCGCCGTCAAAGACATCCAGCCCCGCACCGCCAATGGTGTCGAACATCAGCGCCTGGGTGAGGGCAAACTCGTCGATGACTTCGCCCCGCGCGGTGTTGATCAGGAACGCATCGGGTTTCATCAGATCCAGCCGACGCGCGTTGATCAGGTGCCGGTTGGCCGCGCCACCCGGACAGTGGAGAGAGACGAAATCGCATTGCGGCAACAGGTCTTCGACAGTGTCGACCTGCGTTGCGTTGCACGCGGCGAGGACCTGAGGCGCGACGTTGCTGCGGTTTTGCACGATGATGTTCATGCCAAACCCGTGGTGGGCGCGTTTGGCCAGTTCCTGTCCGATGCGGCCATAGCCGATGATGCCCAGCGTTTTGCCTGACACTTTGGTGCCGATCAGGTGGGTTGGCCGCCACCCTGTCCAGCCGCCATCGCGCAGTTCCCGTTCGCCTTCGCCAGCCCGGCGGGCGACCATGAGCATCAGCGTCATGGCGATGTCAGCGGTGCATTCCGACAGGACATCGGGGGTGTTGGTGACAGTCATGCCCAGATCGCGCGCGGTGCTTGCGCATATGTGGCTGTAGCCGACGCCATAGTTGCCGATGATCCGGGTCTGTGGCCGCGCCACGTCGAGCGCGTCGGCACCGATCCTGTCTGTCACTGTGGGCAGCACAGCATCAAACCGCCCCAGCGCGTCGCGAAAGTCGGACGGCCCAAGCGGGCGGTCGCCGGTGTTGAATGTGACCTCATAGTCGCGGGCCAGTTGGGCCTCGACCGCTTGGGGCCAGCGACGGGTGACGAGAACAGAGGGTTTCATCATGTCAGGCCGCCTTTCCCATGACACGCGCGATGGTTTCACCAATCACTGCGGGGTTTTCGGCAACGGTCACGCCGACCGCCGAGAGGATTTCGACCTTTTCACTGGCGCTTTCGCCAAAGGCCGAGATGATGGCACCGGCATGGCCCATGGTCCGGCCCTTGGGTGCGGTCAGGCCTGCCACATAAGCCACAACGGGTTTGGTGATATGGTCGCGGATATAGTCGGCGGCTTCGGCCTCTTGCGGGCCGCCGATCTCACCGATCATGCAGATCACCTCGGTGCCGTCGTCTTCTTCGAACCGTTGCAGGATGTCCTTGAAGGACGACCCGTTGATGGGGTCGCCGCCGATGCCGACAGAGGTTGAGACGCCAAGGCCCAGCTCCTTGAGTTGTGCGGCGGCCTCATAGCCCAATGTGCCGGACCGGCCGATGATGCCGACATTTCCCTTGAGATAAATGTGACCCGGCATGATGCCCAACAGTGCCTCGCCTGGTGAAATGGTGCCTGCGCAGTTCGGGCCGGTGAGGACCATGCGCCGTTCCTTGGGGTAGCGCATCATGTAGCGTTTGACGCGGATCATGTCGCCTGCGGGGATGCCGTCGGTGATGCAGACGCAATAGCTGATGCCTGCATCCGCGGCTTCCATGATGGAATCGGCGGCAAAGGGGGGCGGGACAAACACAAGGCTGGCCTCGGCACCGGTGGCGGCCACGGCGTCCTTGACCGTGTCGAACACGGGCAGGCCATCGACGGTTTCGCCGCCTTTGCCCGGCACGACGCCACCCACGATGTTGGTGCCGTAGTTGACCATATCCTTGGTGTGGAAGCGGGCCATGCGCCCGGTGATGCCCTGCACGATGACTTTGGTGTCGCGATCAAGAAGGATGCTCATGTTATTGCCCTCACTCTGGTGCCTTGGCTCAGGTCGTTTTGCCATGCGCCGACGGCGCGTTCGGCGGCTTCCATCAACGTGTTTGCGCGGATGATCGGCAGGCCGGATTTGGCGAGGATTTTCTGACCCTCTTCGACATTGGTGCCCGCCAGACGGACAATGACGGGGACGTCGACCTGAACGTCCTTGAGCGCCTGCACCACGCCTTCGGCCACCCAGTCGCAGCGGTTGATACCGGCAAAGATGTTGACCAGAACGGCCTGTACGTTGGTGTCGGACAGCACCAGGCGGAACGCTTTGGCGACCCGTTCGGGGGTTGCGCCGCCGCCGATGTCGAGAAAGTTGGCGGGCGCGCCACCGGCGAGCATGATGGTGTCCATCGTGGCCATCGCGAGCCCCGCGCCGTTAACGATGCAGCCGATATTGCCGTCGAGGCCGACATAGGACAGACCACGGTCCGCCGCCCGGCTTTCGCGGGGGTCTTCCTGGGATTTGTCCCGCAGTTCGCTGATTTGCGGGTGGCGGAACAGGGCGTTGTCGTCGAACGTCATCTTGGCGTCGAGCGCGATCACGCGGTCATCGCCCGTCACGACCAGCGGGTTGATTTCGACCATCGTGGCGTCCAGTTCGGAAAACGCGCGGTAGCACCCCTGAAGCGTGCGGACCATCTGGCTGACAAGACCGGGCGCGATGCCGAGTTTGAAGGCGATCTCGCGGGCCTGAAAGTCCTGAAGCCCGACCGCAGGTTCGACGGTGGACCGGACGATGCTGTCGGGTTTGTTGGCTGAGATGTCCTCGATCTCCATGCCGCCCTCGGCGCTGGCAACGATCATCACGCGCTGGCTGGAGCGGTCCATGACAAAGCCCAGATAGAACTCGGTTTCGATGGGCACCGCGCTTTCGACATAGACGCGGTAGATGCCTTTGCCTTCGGGGCCGGTTTGGTGGGTGACCAGTTTGCGACCGAACATATCTTCGCTGGCCTCGTGGATGGCGTGGTCGCTGTCACAGAGTTTGACCCCGCCCGCCTTGCCGCGCCCACCTGCGTGGACCTGAGCCTTGACCACCCATTTGTCGCCGCCCAGCTCGCGGGCGCGGTAGGCGGCCTGTTCTGGGCTGTAGGCGAGTGCGCCGGGGGGCACTTCGACGCCGAAGCCTGACAGGATTTCCTTGGCTTGGTATTCGTGGATGTCCATGGTGCGTTCCCTCTATTCCGCCGCGATGGCGGTGCCGTAGCGTTGGTCCAGCACGTCGGTCACCGCGTCCATATCGACCGTGCCGTCCAGATCCTGAATGGCCGCTGCGAAACGCATCACGATGTCCGAGATGGCCCGAGGGTTGAGTTGGTTGAGGATGCCGATGCGCACCTGCACGGGGGCGGAGAGTGTGGGCCAGATGCCAAAGTTCTGTGCGCGGCAGTGCTGGACCAGCTCCATCTCGCGGCCAGCGAGGGCAGGGGGCAGGTTCAGCACGACGAGGCTGGTCATGTTCGAGGTCACGGTGCAGCCCATCGTCTCGACGGCGGCGCGCAACACGTCTTCGTGGTGGATGTAGCTTTGGGAACGCTTGGCAAGCCCTTCTTCGAGTGTCAGGCGCAGCGCCTCGTGAAAGGCGGCCACGGCGTAGCCGGAGTGGGTGCGGTGGTAGGTGCCTTTTTCGACGTCCTGCCCGTCGACGATGCCCCAGTGCCGGGCCTCGAAAATCGGGTGATTGGCATAGGTGGACGCGCCGGTTGCGCGCAGGCTGTCCATGTAGCGGTCATCAAAACTGACGGGGGCGTATGTCAGGGGCAGGCAGCAGATGCCCTTTTGTGGGCAGGATGCCCAACCCGCGACGCCGGGGTAGTCGTCGATGCGGAAGTCTTCGACGCCCAGTGACGATACGGCGTCGACAAGGCCCAGAACACCGTGGCGCTCGCATGCCTCCGAGAACCCGGCCAGATCGTTGATCCGGCCCGACCCGGTTTCCCAATGCGCCATGAATGCCCATTTCGGTTTGTGCTCTGCTAACGCGCGCTCGACGTCTTCGCCGCTGACGGATGTGCCGTGAGCGACCTCGATCACCGTGACAGACGCCGCCTGTGGGTCGAGCGGGTTGGCCGCCAGTTCCGCGGGTGTTGCGGCCTTGATCCGCAGCGTCAGCGCGTCGATGCCCGAGAAGGTGCCGTTGGCGAAGGCGACGACCTTGTCGCCGGGTTGCACCGCCGAGAACATCATGTCCAGCGCGGACCATCCCGTTCCCGCGACGCCGAATGTGTGGACGTTGTCAGTGCCCCAAACCGCGCGCAGCATGTGTTTGCATTCGACCATCCCGCGCAGCACGTCGGGCTGCATGTGATCGGCGACGCCCGCCGCAGCAAAGCGTTGCAGCACCCGCGCATCGGTGTTGCCAGGTCCAGGTCCCGCAGCCAGAGTTTCGGGAATGACGAGTTGGGGAAAGACGTGGACGGACATGCTGAACACCTATGGTTTGGTTATGGTGGTTAACGTGGCCCGTCCTTGCGACATCGCACAATATCCGATACTCCTGCTTTTGGGTATCTAATTGGGTAGGAAAATACCCACCCATATTGGTAAGTATTCGACTGTATACCAAAATGACACCTACCTATTTGGGTGGTTTATTCGAATTAGGACACGAATTTCAGATGGTTAACGAAATGGAACGTCGGATCGACGTCATGCTGGCCGACAGCAATCCGTTGGTTCTGTCCGCCATGTCTGAAGTGTTCGAACGCGATTCGCGATTTTCCTTGGTGGCGACGACAGCGACAGCCGAAGGGTTCCTGGGCACGGTTATGCGTGTGCCTTGCGACGTGGGCGTCATCGACTGGAACCTGCCTGTGCTGGGGGGCGCACGCCTGATCGAAGTGCTGCGCGAACAGGAGGCGGCCCCGAAGCTGGTGGTCTTTGGCAATGACACCAAGGATCTGCCACGTCTGGCCATGAGTGCGGGTGCGGCGGGGTTTGCGCCGCGTTCGGGCGATGTCGAGGGATTGCTGGACACCTGCGCGGATGTCGCGCAGGGCAAGATGGTGTTCCCCTTTATCGACGTGCGCGAGTTGCAGGCCGATCCGATTCAGTCACTCAGCCGCAAGGAACGTGTCATGCTGGAAGCCCTGTCCAAGGGGTTGACCAACCGCGAGCTGTCCAAGGAATTGGGCATCTCGACCAACACGGTCAAATTCCATCTGTCGAACCTGTATGACAAGCTGTCGGTGCGCAATCGCGCCCAAGCCATCGCGTTTTTCTATTCGTCCCGACTGCCCACAAAAGACGAGTAATATTGTTGCGTTTGTATGCGATTGTACGCAAAAATATTTCTTGACACCTCGTGAAATGCCGCATTTGTCTGGCCGCCATCTTGAACGTCCCAGAGCAAAATGAGGTCAGCCATGAGTTTTCACCCCATCGAACAGGCCCCCGGCCGTCTGAATCGCAGCGAACTGGCCGTGCCAGGGTCGCAGCCGCAAATGTTTGAAAAGGCAGCACAATCCGATGTGGATGTGATCTTTCTCGATCTTGAGGACGCGGTGGCGCCGGATGAGAAAGTGCAGGCTCGCAAGAACATCATCCGGGCGTTGAACGAGATTGACTGGAACACCAAGACGATGTCGATCCGGATCAATGGGTTGGACACGCATTACATGTATCGCGATGTGGTCGACGTGCTGGAACAGGCGGGTGAACGGCTTGACCTGATCATGATCCCCAAGGTGGGGACGGCGGCGGATGTCTATGCGGTCGATATGCTGGCCACGCAGGTCGAAGACGCCACTGGTCTGAAGAAACGGGTGGGGTTCGAGCACATCATCGAGACCGCCTTGGGCATGCAGAATGTCAATGAGATCGCAGGTGCGTCCAAGCGCAACGAAAGCCTGCATTTCGGTGTGGCGGACTATGCCGCCAGCATGCGGGCGCGAACCACGGTCATTGGGGGTGTGAACGCGCATTACTCTGTGTTGACGGATCCGGAACAGGACGGGTCACGGGGGGTACATTGGGGGGACATGTGGCATTCGGCGATTGCCAATATGGTTGTGGCGGCGCGCGCCAATGGTCTGCGTCCGATCGACGGCCCGTTTGGGGATTTCTCGGACCCGGACGGGTACAAGGCCGCCGCCTATCGCGCCGCCGTTTTGGGGTGCGAGGGCAAGTGGGCGATCCACCCCAGCCAGATTGCCCTGGCCAACGAAGTGATGAGCCCGTCGGACGACGAGATCGAAAAGGCCAACCGCATCCTTGCCGCCATGGCGGATGCAGAGGCGGCAGGCAAAGGTGCGGTGTCGCTGGATGGTCGTTTGATCGACTACGCTTCCATACGCCAAGCCGAAGTGCTGGTGGAAAAGGCCAAGCAGATCGCGGCCTGACGTTCTACGGATGCGCGCCCGCTCCCTGTTTTGGGGGCGGGCGTCTTCTTTTTCAGCGCGATGGCATCTGTGTGCGCCGCCCATGGCGGTGCGCGCGGTTTTTGGATTGCCCTTGTTGTGTTTTCGCTGAATCCTCGGCGCGTGTAGCGGGCTGACAAAATACGTCTGCCCACGTGATCGTCGGAGACAGCCATGGCAGATGTGACAGTGACCCAAGATACCCCAGGCACGCCTGATGTGCAGGCGCTGCTGTTGCGGCACTTTGATCTGATGCGCGCCTCGTCCCCGGAAGAAAGCTGTCACGTGATGCAGCCGGATGCGCTTTTGGACAAGGGGGCGGTGCTGTTTGCTGCGCGTGACGGTGACGTGCTTTTGGGTGTTGGGGCGTTGGCTGCGCTGGATGTGACGCATGGCGAGTTGAAGTCGATGCACACCGCAGCAGAGGCACGTGGGCGTGGTGTGGGTGCCCGGATCCTGCGGTCGCTGGTGGATCATGCGCGCGCGGCGGGCATGCAGCGCGTCAGCCTTGAGACGGGAACGGCTGAGATGTTTGCGCCTGCCCGTGCGCTATATGCGTCACATGGGTTCGAGGACTGTGCCCCGTTTGGCGACTATCAGTTGGATCCATTGAGCGTTTTCATGACGCGGCGGGTTTGAACCGCTTGCCCTGCGCCCGCACCTGCGGCATGACGGTGCCAGCGGTCCCTTAGCTCAACTGGATAGAGCAGCTGACTTCTAATCAGCAGGTTGAGGGTTCGAGTCCTTCAGGGATCGCCATTTCTTCCTTTTTGTAGCCTGACAAACAGGCGGTTTTTGACGTTGGGCCTGTGGTTCTGGCTCTGGATCGAAGAGCCCGATGTGGTTGGGATTTTCATGCTCACAGGCTCGTGACTTGATAAACTATCTACTAGTTGATAGGTAAATCTCACACAAACCAGATACCCACCTCACAGGAGAGGACACTCAAATGAAAATCTATGATGTCGAAGGCTTCCCGAACCCCGCGCGTGTGCGGATTGCACTGGCGGAAAAGGGCGCGGTGGACCAGGCTGAGTTTATTGCGGTCGACGTGATGGGCGGCGAACATCGGACCGAGGCGTTCAAGGCCAAGAACCCGGATGCGGCCGTGCCGTGTCTGGAACTGGAGGATGGGACGCACATCTCGCAATGCACCGCGATCACGGAATACATTGATGCCGCTTTTGACGGTCCGTCGTTGACTGGCACAAACCCACAGGAGCGGGCGCAGATTTCCATGATGAACCTGCGGGCGGAAAGTGGCCTTTTGGATGCTGTCGCAACCTATTTCCACCACGCGACGCCGGGGCTTGGCCCGGACCTTGAAACCTACCAATGTGCCGAATGGGGCAACAAGCAAAAGGATGTCGCGGGTCAGACCATGGCGTATCTGGATGCGGTTCTGGCGGAAAACGCGTATCTTGCGGGTGATGTGTTTTCGGTTGCCGATATCACGGCCTATGCGGGTCTGGCCTTTGCCGATCTGGCGCAGGTCGAGATCCCGTCCAACCTGACACACCTGCATGACTGGCGTGCGCGCATGGCGGCGCGTCCCTCAATCGCGGCCTAGCGCGGCCATTCCCTAGCCGAAAGGAACCAGACCAATGGACCTCAATTCAGATTTCACCACGCGCGTCGTTGTTCGAGCAGACGACCTGGAATGGCAAGCGTCGCCCATGAAGGGTGTGGATCGCCGCATGCTGGACCGGATCGGCGGCGAGGTGGCCCGCGCGACGACCATCGTGCGCTATGCACCCGGCAGCCACTTTTCGGCACACACCCACACGGGCGGCGAAGAGTTCATCGTGTTGGACGGTGTGTTTCAGGACGAGCATGGGGATTTTCCCGCAGGCACCTATGTCCGCAATCCACCGACCAGCAAGCACACACCAGGGTCGGAACCGGGGTGCACGATCTTTGTCAAACTCTGGCAGTTCGACATGGATGACCGGACCCAGTTCCGCAAGACGATGGCGGACGAGCTGGCCGCGCCGGTCAATGGTGTGGCGACGGCAACATTGCATGCTGATGCGCGCGAGACGGTGACCTACAGCCATCTGGAGGCTGGGGCCACGTTGACGTCAGAGGCCGATGGCGGGATCGAGATCCTTGTGATTGACGGAACGGTTGAGGCCGGGGGTGACGTGCTGCCCAAGAACGGTTGGCTGCGGTTGCCCGAGGGCGACACGTTGACAGCCACGGCAGGTGACGCTGGGGCCAAGGTGTGGATGAAGTCGGGGCATCTGCCCTTTGCCAAAGCGCCGGCGGTCTGACGCGATGGCAGGTGAGAAACCGCTTGCGATAGTGGCGGGTGCCGGGGCTGGGCTGGGGCAGGCGTTGCTTGCCCGGTTTGAGGCGGGTGGCATGGTGCCAGTGGGGTTGGGGCGGTCGCGCCCCGACACCTGCGTTGGTGTGTTCCACGAAATGGACCTGTCCGACCCGGTTGCCATGTCCGACTGTCTGTCCGCGCTGATTGCGGCGCATGGTCCGCCACGGATTGTGGTGCACAACGCGGCAGAGTTGGTGATTGCGCCGTTCGACAAGACGACGTTGGCTGATTTCCAACGGACATGGGCGTCGATGGTCGGGGCCTTGGTCGTGCTGGGTCAATCGGTGTTGCAGCCGATGGTGCGCGGTGGCGGTGGCGCGTTGATAGTCTCGGGTGCCACGGCGTCGTTGCGTGGCGGCGCGCAGTTCGGGGCCTTTGCGTCCGCCAAATTTGCGTTGCGCGGTCTGACGCAATCGCTCGCGCGCGAGTATCAGCCTGCGGGTGTTCATGTCGCGCATGTGGTTCTGGACGGTATCATCGACACCGCGCGGTCCCGCGACCTGCATGACATGGACCCGGCCAAGATGATGCGCACCGAAGACATTGCCGAGGCTTATTGGAACCTTGCCCATCAACCCAAATCAACGTGGACGCACGAGTTGGATTTGCGACCCGCGTCGGAGGCTTTTTGAGCCATGGATCTACAGACACGGACCCTGATCATCGGCGGCGGGTTGTCGGGGCTGGCGCTGGCCGACCGATTGGCGGCGGTCGGGCAGGATTTTCAGTTGGTCGAAGCGCGGGACCGTTTTGGCGGTCGCGTGTTGACGGACACCATCGGGGGTGCTGCGTTTGATCTGGGGCCCGCGTGGTTCTGGCCGGGACAGCCGCGCATGGCGGCCCTGTTGGACAGGTTGGGCACCGGCGTGTTCGAGCAATATGCTCAGGGCGAGTTGATGTTCGAGGATGAGAGCGGACAAGTGGCACAGGGGCGCGGATTTGCGTCGATGCAAGGTTCGTACCGGGTGGTCGGCGGTTTGGGTGCAATGATTGACGGTTTGCGCCGCTGTCTGCCGCAGGACCGCTTGCACCCGTCCACCCCTGTCACAGCCTTGCACCGGGTCACAGACGGCGTGCAGGCTCACACCACCGGTGGTGGGCGCGTGACTGTGCAACGGGTTGTTCTGGCGATGCCGCAGCGCTTGGTTGCGGCGTTGGACTATCAACCGCCTTTGCCCGCGTCTGCCGTAGCGGCCATGACGGACACAGCCACATGGATGGCGGGACAGGCCAAGGCCATTGCGGTGTATGATCGCCCGTTTTGGCGCGAGGCCGGTTTGTCCGGTGACGCGATGAGCCGACACGGCCCCATGGTGGAAATCCACGATGCGTCCCCTGCGCAGGGCGGGCCATATGCCCTGTTTGGCTTTGTCGGAGTGCCTGCGAAAGGGCGGCGGGATCAGCAGGCATTGCGCGCACAGGTGCAGGCGCAGCTTGTGCGCCTGTTTGGCGCTGCCGCCGCATCGCCCGTTGCGATTGTGATCAAGGACTGGGCGTTTGATCCATACACGGCCACGACCGACGATCAGCAACCGCTTTATGCGCACCCGCAATACGGTGTCCCGCAAGCCGCGGAAAACATGTGGGACGGCGCGTTGATCCTGAGCGGCACGGAGGCCGCGCCGCAATTTGGCGGCTATCTCGAAGGCGCGTTGGAGGCGGCGGAGAACACTGCCGTGTTGCTTGGCGCCTAGGCGTTGGACCCGGCGATGTGTGTGATCCCATCGTGCGGGGTCACGATGGGGTTTTGCGTGGTGGATCGTCTTTGGGTGGCCGTATGGAAAGCCTGGGCCAGCCGCGCCAATGCGTCGCGAGACGATGCTTTAGTGCTGTCATAGCCGTGAAAGTTGTGGGGCATGTCTGGCCAGACGTCCAGCATCACATTTGCGCCCCTTGTGGCCTGCGCTTCTGCAAATGCGACAATCATGTCGTGCAGGACCTCACGCCCGCCCGCCTGTAGATAGAGCGGGGCGAGCCCGGAAAAATCCTGGTCCATGGGCGACAATGCGCGTCTGCCAAAGGTGCCATCGGGGTCCAGCCAGCGCCCGAATTGCAGGGCCATCCACCCTTGCACCAGGTCTGTCGGATCGTTGGCGGTCAGGCTGGTCCCGCGCGCACCGATGTCTGTCCACGGACACATGCCGATGCACAGGGCAGGTTGATCCAGTTCCCGGCATTTGAGGCTTTGCAACAGCGTCAGCGCCATATGCCCGCCTGCGCTGTCGCCCATGACGACAATCTGATCCGGCGGCGTGTGCCGGGTGAGGGTGTGCCAGGCGGTCAGCGCATCCTCGGCCTGGGCGGGGTGGGGATGTTCGGGCGTCAAACGGTAGAGCGGCATATAGACCCGCGCGCGCAGGTGGTGGGCCAGCATCGCGGCAAAGCGGTTGGTGATTGCACCGCGAAACGCGTACCCGCCGCCGTGGCAATAGAGAGCTACGGCATCTGTGTCGCAGGACGCGGGAATGAACCAACGCGCCGGTTGATCCTGCGCGTGACAGACGGTCACGTCATACATGTCCGGGGTTTTGGGCAACAGGCTGTTCCAACGCGCGCGCCCTGTGTCCAGATCGTTGTGGGTCATGGCGTAGGTGAACTGATGCCGGACAAAACGGATACCGACCTCTGTCAAGATGTCCCAGTCGGCGGCCATTTTGCGCCCAACCGCATGACGGGCAGCCACCTGAAGGACAAACCGGTTCAGGGTCAAAAAGCTGGCAAGCCGGTGCCTGAGTGGACCTTGAGTTTCAAAGCTGGACATGGTGTCTCCCTGGATGAAAGTCTTGGGTCGTTTTGGACGCAGCCGGTTGGGGTGCGATAGAACGATCACGACACCGGGGAGACGTCAGATGACTGCGCGTGCCGAACTGTTGTTGCCGCCTGCGGCGCTGGCCGGGTGTGTGGCGGCGGGCGTGTTTCGCGACACGCTTGGTGTGGATATGCCGGACCGGGACCGGTTGAACTATTTCCCTGCCAGCCCACTGTTTTCGGTCACCCGCGTGTTTGAGGGGCAGTTGCATGTGGCGCGGGGCCTCGCGGATATTTCGACATTGCGCCAGCAGGTGCCGGACCCCGCGTTGGTGGCCAGATCACCCAATGCAGAGCCGATATGCAGTTGGAGCGCGGGGGGCATACGCGCGCTGACCATTGGGTTTTATCCCGAGGCGTGGATCCGGCTGGGCGGCTTGCCGGAGGGTGGGCATGTGCCTGAACCCGTCGCGGCGCTAATGCATGGCGAATGGGCCGATGCGTCTGCATCCTGGGCGGCGTTCTGTGTGGATTTGCAGCCGTTGTGGGGCGCGTGCAGAGGTGACAGCGCGTTGCAATGGGCCGGGTCGCATCGGCTGGCCGACTGGGTGCGTCATGTGACCAAAGCGGCAGCGTTAAGCGGGACTGGGCAGAGCCTTCGGTCTGCCGAACGGCGGTTTCGCAGGTGGACAGGACAGACGCGCCAAGGTGTCGATCTGTTCGCAAAGGTCGAAGACTTGTATGCGCGGCGGGTGGAGGATCCGTCGGCGCCGCTTGCGGAATTGGCGGCGGATGCGGGGTTCAGCGATCAGTCGCACATGGGCCGCGCCGTCAAACGGGTCACGGGATTTTCACCCGCGCGCCTGAACCAGCTGATTGAGACCGAAGAGGCGTTTTGGTGCTACCGTTTGATGGGTGAACGGTTCTGATAAAGGGGCGGCGGTGCCCTAGCTGGCGGACAGGGCGAGCAGGACAGCGACAGGCAGGAAAAACACCCAAGACAGGTGTTTGCCCCGTGACACGATCAGGGCAACACCGCCGATAGCCGCGCAGGAAAAGGCCCATGCCAAGAGGGTAGCCTGCGCCGTTTGCGCCGGGTCTGACGCCATGCGCCAGAACACATATGCCTGCGCCCACCAGAAGAATGACAAGGCGTGCCAGCCAAACCACAGGGTCAGACGACCGTTCCTCTGACTGCCCAGAACAACGGGAAAGTCGTCGCGTTTGATCAGCGGACCAATCAGGTTTTTACCCCCAAGGATGCTGTGCATGGCACCAACGCAGACGAGTAGAATTGCAGCAGTTTGGAGCAAGATGTGTCCCTTCATCAAATTTGCGGTCAGGGCCTAGAGACCCAGTGCAAGCACGCCAGCGCAAGCGAACCAGACGATCCAGTGGGGCAGGCGCAAGAGACCGGCGTCGGGGCGTTTCAGCCACATACATTGGATCAACCAAACGCCGCCCCAGAGTGCAAAGAGGGCGATCAGGCCGGTCACTATGACGCCCTCGGCGGGACCAAGATCCCAGAGGGCCACCCCGGCCAACAGAGCGGTTACAGCCAGAAGATCCACAGACAGCATCTGGAAGGCGCACATTGCCTGTACCCAATATCGCGTTTTGTCGGGCGTGCCATCTATGGGTTCGATGCGTGCGGTTTCTCTGATACCGCCCAACACATGAGCGAAAAATGCGAGCCCTGTGACGCAAGCGACGATCAACGCGGGGATGTTCATGGTGGACCTCTGGAATCGTACCGGATGACGAGAACCATACAGTTCTGTCTTGTTCTTTCAAGACAGAACTGTATGGTTTGCCTATGAGCAAACGATTGACCCGCGAGGCGTGGATTTCACATGGCTTTGACGTGCTACGCAGCACCGGCCACGAAGCGTTGAAGGCTGACACGCTGTGCAAGGCGCTGGGCGTGTCACGGGGCAGCTTTTATTGGCATTTCCCGTCGCTGGGCGAATTCCACGACGCGCTCTTGGTGGCCTGGCGACAGCGAAATACCGAGGCAGTGATCGCCGAGTTACAGGAACATCCGGACGCGGAAACCCAACTGGCCACTTTGATACAAAAGGCCATTGAGACCCCACAACCGCTGGAAAATGCGATGCGTCGTTGGGGGGGGGCGAACCCGGATGTGGCTTCGGCACTGGCCCAGGTGGACCTGTTGCGGCGCACCTATCTGGTTGAGCTGTTGATGGGCGCCGGCGTGTCGGCGGCTGTCGCCCAAGACCGCGCGACGTTGCTTACGTGGTCCTTTGTCGGGCGGTCCTTTGCCCCCATGTTTGTGGCGGATACGTCACCCAAAGTCGCGGTCGAGATGAGCGCCCTGTTCCTGTCCAAACCTGCCGGAGAGACGCTGTGAGAACCGTTTTACTGACCCATCACTATGACGCGCCCGCGCGTGATGTGTGGGACATTGCCATCGACTACGACTGTCTAAGCGAAGTCATGCAAGGTCTGGTGACCTTTGATGGATTGCCCACGGGTCGGGTGATGCCCGGACAATCCTTGACCGTGATGGTGTCGCTGTTTGGTCTGTTGCCTGCGCAGCCGTACCATATGGACGTCGTCGCCTTTGACGACGCGGCGATGCGGTTGACCTCGTCCGAGCGCGGTGCCGGGGTTAAGTCCTGGCGGCACACGCTGGTGGTTGAGGCGACCGAGACCGGGTGCACCCTGACCGATCGGATAGAGATTGACGCGGGGTGGATGACCTGGGCCTTTGCGCGGTGGGCGCGGTTTCTTTACCGCAGGCGTCATGGCCCGCGCCTGCGCATCCTCGCGCGCAGGCACAAAGGCACGGTTCAGCCGTAGAGCCCGGCGACACGCCCGCGCAATTGCACCAAGGCCGAGACGGTGTCCAAGGTGGGTGTCGGCGTTTGGGTGAGCGCGCCCAATTCCTGGACTGCGCACACCAACGCGTCGATTTCCATCGGGCGGCCCATATCGAGGTCCTGCCACATCGACGTGCGATGCGCGCCGACCGCGGCGCCTCCGTCTATGCGGCGGTCCACGTCGATGGGGAATTTGACACCCAGCTTTTCGGCGATCTGTTGCGCTTCGACCATCATGCCACGTGCGACGGCACGAGTTCCGGGGTCGGTGCACAGCACATCGAGGGTGGCGTGGGTAAGGGCCGAGATCGGGTTGAACGACAGGTTCCCCCAGAGCTTGACCCAGATCTCGTCACGGATGCGGGGACGAACCGGCGCGCGCAGCCCTGCTGCTGCCAGCGCATGGGACAGCGCCAGCGCACGTTCGGATTTCGATCCATCGGGCTCGCCCAGCGAAAAGCGGTTGCCTTCGATGTGTTTGATTGTGCCGGGTTGCACGACTTCGGCGGCGGGATACACGACACAGCCCAGAACGCGGTCTGGTCCAAAGCCGTCCCACTGCACGTTTCCGGGATCCACGGATGCGAGACGTGTCCCCTCGAACGGTCCGCCCAGTTTGTGGAAATACCACCAAGGCACGCCGTTGACGCCACTGACGACTGTGGTGTGTTCGCCTATCAGCGGCTGCATCTTGTCCACGACGGCTGGCACGGAATGTGCCTTGAGGGTGACGATGACATAGTCCTGTGGACCGAGGGCATCGGCGCTTTCGGAGGCGGTCACTGGCACGGTCAGCGGGTCCTGTCCTTCTTGCAGCAACGTCAGGCCGTTTTCCTGCATCGCGGCAAGATGTGGGCCGCGCGCAACCAGGCTGACATCTGCCCCGGCCTGCGCCAGTTTCGCGCCCATAAAGCCGCCGATGGCACCGGCCCCAAAGATACAGATTTTCATTTACGATCCCCCGGTCAGGCCGAGTTTATCGGCCATGCCGATGCGCTGTATCTTGCCCGTCGCCCCTTTTGGAATTTCGTCCAGGATCACAACCGCGCTTGGCACTTTGAACTTGGCCAGATGTTCACCGGCAAAGCTGCGGATGGCCTGCGCATCCAGTTGCGACGTTTCGGACAGCACCACGGCGGCGGCGATGTCCTCGCCCAGCTTGTCATGCGGGACGGCGAAACAGACCACTTGCGCGATATCCGGGTGGGCGAGCAGGGCGGCGTCAACCTCGAGCGGGCTGATCTTTTCCCCGCCGCGGTTGATGATCTCCTTGAGGCGGCCCGTGAGGCTGAGATAGCCGTCCGCGTCAAACGCGCCCTGATCGCCCGTGCGGAACCAACGGTGACCTTCGGCGTCAAAGAAGTTGTCGGCGTTTGCCTTGTCGTTGCTTTCGTATCCCAGGGTGACATTCGGGCCGCTGATCACAATTTCACCGGTGGCGTCGGGGGCGAGCAGGACGTTTTCGGTCTCAGAGGCGATGCGCACCTGTGGTCCGGCGGCAAGGCCAACAGAGCCAGGTTTTTGCGCGCGCGGCGGCAGCGGGTTGCAGCACATCTGATGGGTGGCTTCGGTCATGCCGTAGGCCTCGATCACCGGTGCACCGAACGTGGCCACCAGTTCCTGCATGACCGGGGCGGGCAGGGATGCGGAGGACGAGCGCAGAAAACGCAGGCGGGCACCTTCGATGATGTCCCTGTTGCGATCTGCGCGCGCGAGGATGGCCTGATGCATGGTCGGGACAGCGGTGTACCAGGTTGGGTCTACATCCCGAAGCTGAGCAAAGAAACGCAGCGCGTTGAAGCCCGGTATGCAACTGATCTGCGCCCCGGCTGCAAAGGTGGCGGATACGGAGGCAATGAGGCCGTGAATGTGGAAGAGGGGCATCACGCTCAGGCAGCGGTCATCGGGGGTCAGCGCCAATGATGTGAGAATGTTGTGGGCTGATGCACAGATGTTCGATTGGGTCAGGGGCACGATCTTGGGGCGCGAGGTGGTCCCCGATGTGTGCAGGATCAAGGCGGTATCGTCCGCATCCGGCAGCGCAAGATCGCCCGCGTCAAAAGTCGCCTCGGACGCAAGTGTAAAGGCGCCCGCCGGACCTGCCGCATCAAAAGACAGGCGGATCAGCCCAACACCACACCGAGCGGCGGCGGCGATGGCGGGGCCATCTTCATCCGCTGCAACGATCAGCGCTTTGGCGCTGAGGTCATCGAGGTAGAAGGCAAACTCGTCCTCTTTGTACGCCGGATTCAGTGGCGCGGTGGTCGCGACCTGTGCTGTGGCGAAAAACGCGGTGGCCATTTCAGGACCGTTCGGCAGGACGATGGCGACCCGGTCGCCGCGTCCGATCCCCATGGCGTGCAGGCTGTCGGCGACCTGCGCGCAAAGCTGGCGCAGACCGGCATAGGTCAACCACGCCCGATCAGGCGCGCCCAGGGCAAGTGCGGTGTCGGGATGGGTTTCGATCAGGGTCGATAGGGTATGTGTCATCGGCTTGCTTCCGCGCTTGGGTTCGGATGGGAGGGTGTCAAACAACTTTGACCGTCAGTTGGCCCAACGTCTCAATAGTCAGTGACATTTCGTCCCCGCGGTCGACCGGTCCGACGCCTGCCGGGGTGCCGGACAGAATGATATCCCCGCCAGCCAGTTCAAATTGCGCGCTGAGATAGGCAATCATCTCGGGCACTTTCCAGATCATCTGGTTCAGGTCGCCCTCTTGTTTCAACGCGCCATTGACGGTCAGGGCCAGACGGCCAGAGGTCGGATGACCAACTGCGGATACGGGATGTATCGGACCACAGGGCGCGGACCGTTCAAACGCCTTGCCGATTTCCCAGGGGCGGCCCATCTTTTTCATCTGCGCCTGTGCGTCGCGTCGGGTCATGTCCAGTGCCAGGCCGTAGCCATACACGTGATCCAGCGCGTCATCGGTGCTGATATCGGTGCCACCTGACTTGAGCGCAATCATCATTTCCGCTTCGTGATGCACATCATTGCTGTGCGGCGGGTACGGAAACGTGCCGGATGGATCCAGATTGTTGGGGTTTTTCTGAAAGAAAAACGGGGGATCGCGGTCAGGGTCGTGGCCCATTTCGATGGCGTGCGCCGCGTAGTTGCGCCCGATGCAGTACACCCGCCGAACGGGAAAGACCGCGTCGGTTCCGGCGACGGGCAGTGTCACGATAGGTGGGGTGTCGATCACGGTGTTGATCATGGGGCCTCCGCAGATGTGTCGCGCCATATCTGGCGCGCTGTTCGCACATTGGTAGTCCAGTGCCGCGCGCGCGACCAGAATGTTGTGCAATCTGTGCATCGCGGAGGAACCTCTGACGCGGTGCAGAACGCGTCGGTCGTCGGTCCTAGCAAAGGCATGCCAACTTTTGCGTGCATTTTTCCCGCTCCGGTATAAAGTTCTGCTCAGGTTATTTTAGATCTGCTTTTTTCGTCCGTTTCATTTCCTGGGAGGAATTATGCGCCTGACATCGCATTCCAATGATACGTCGCACCCGTCCGTCGACTGTGCCACCGACCCTGTGCAATCGCTGGTCACCATGTTCGTGGACATGATCCAAAAGGGTCGCATCAAGGCTGGGCAATGCCCGGCGATGCGGCCTGTGTTTCTCAAGCCGCATGGCGTGGCGCATGGCACGTTTCGCATGCGACCGGACATGCCGGATGATCTGAAGGTCGGTGTGTTTGCCGGGTCCGAGTATCCGATGTGGTTGCGATCCTCATCCGATACCTTGCCCACCGTGGCCGACTACAAAACCACCGTGGGCCTTGGGATCAAACTGTTCGACACGCCAACGCCCAAGATTTTCGGCGCGCCGGACGACACCACCTTTGATTTCATCTTTCAGAACATGGATGTGTTCTTTGTCGATACGGCGCAGGACATGTGTGCCTTTACCAAGGCCGGGGTGATCGACGGCGATTATGGTCCCTATCTTGCGGCGCACCCGCGGACCAAGGACATTCTGGACGCGATGCAAAAGCCGGTGGGGTCGGTTTTCGGCTCCCCATATTGGAGCATTCTGCCCTTTGCGCTCGGTCCTGATGGTTACGTCAAATACAAGCTGGAACCGGTGATAGACGTGGATGTGCCGGACACGCCTCCGGCGGATCCCACATACCTCGCCGCCGATTTCAAGAAACGGTTGGCCGGTGGGGCTATGCGATTTCGGTTCCTCATTCAACGGCGCACCAACCCGGACACCATGCCGTTGGATGCCGCCACTGTGCCCTGGCCCGAGGACCAAAGCCCCTTTGTCCATGTAGCCGACATTGAGCTGCCGCAACAGGATGTCGATGCGATGGGACAGGCGGCCTACGGCGAAAACCTCGCCTGGAACATTTGGCGCGTCACCAAAGATCACGCGCCCCAGGGGTCCATCGCGCTGGCGCGGCGAGACGTTTATTCAGCCTCTGCGGACACGCGCAGAAACGCCAATGGCATTCCCGATGGTGAGCCGCTCACCAATCGCCCCCCATACGTAGTTGAGAAAGATAACGACATGACGCCTGTTCCAGACACAAAAATCGTAAGAGCCGCCATCCACCCCGCGATTGGGGTGGCCCGCGTTGGGGATGCGCAATCCGCGTTCTTTGTGGGTCCCGAGGTCACGCATCCGCCGCAAGAGGCCGGTGACTATTTCCGCGACGGCGACGCGTTGAAACGTCAGGCGGCCAAGTTTCGGATCTACGGCTACAATGCAGCCGGTGAGGCCGTGCGCGAGCTGGACGCGAGCAATGCGTCGATCACGTGGACGGTCGAATTGGCGAACCGCAAGGCGCAGTGGTACCAGTTCATCACCGCCATGGATATTCCAGAGACGGCGGACCTGTCCGTGATCCGGCGCAACAAGGATCAGACGTCTCAGGCAGACCGCGAAAAGCTGGCGATCACGCCCGGACCACGGTCGATTTCCGGGATGTCCGTGTCGGGCGGGTCGGAACATGCTTTTGACACCGGGTCATTCACAGTGGGCGCGGATCAGGCGACCAACATCTATCTGGGTGAGGTGCAGACCACCGAAACAGGGCAGCTTTTGGTGCTGGGTGGCCGGGGCGTGTCCAAATCACTGGTCGGCGCGCCACCCTTTGATCCTGCGGACCCGGATTCGTTCAACAACGCGAACACCTGGTACGATGATATGGCGGACGGGCCGGTCACCGCAGAGGTCAGCATTGATGGCACCGCGATCCCGGTCGAAGGAGGTTGGGTCACTGTGGCTCCGCCGAACTATGCGCCGGACGTCATTGGGTGGCGCACAATGTATGACCTGATGGTAGACACCTTTGTTGGCGCGGGCACGATGCCTGTCCCGGCCGTGACGTCCTTTACCAAGGATGTGCTGCCGCAATTGCAGCGCATGTCGAACCTGCAATGGGTGAACAAGGGGTTCGCGACCATGTTCGGCAAGGGCGGCCCGATGGATTTCGATGATCCGACGCTGATTTCGCGGCTGGCGCAGGCGCCGGGGGCAGACGATCCGTGGCATGAGTTGCGCCAACAGATCATGAACGCGTTCCGACCCACTGATACCAAGGTCAACGAACCGCGCATTTGGCCGTGGATTTACGGTGATGACTTTGGTGGCGACCTTGATGGGCCCAGCCCACGCACCATGCTGGCCTTGCCCTCCATTCAGCAGCTGCATCTCAGCCGCTGGGTCGATGGAAACTTTGTGGCGGATTGGGATCCGAACCATCAGCCACCGGAGCATCTGTCTGACATCCGGGTTCAGGACCAGCCAGCAATGCTGGATCAGGCGGCTCTGCATTTCTGCCTTGCGGATGCGTTCCATCCGGGGTGCGAACTGACCTGGCCGATGCGCCACGCGTCGCTCTATTCCAGCCCGTTCCGTATCCGCCATCGGCCCGATGACTACGAGGACTACGGGAAAGAATTGTCAGCGACTGTCGCCTTGTCGCCCACGGGGCCGCTGCACGGTCAGCGCGCTGGGGATTTGACCCGCTGGATGGGTTTGCCATGGCAGGGGGACACCGCCTATTGCCGCGCGGGCTATGCGCCGGACTATGATCCATACCTGCCGACGTTCTGGCCGGGGCGCGTGCCAAACCACGTGCTGACCGAGGAGGACTATCAGATTGTCATCGACCCATCCAAGCCGCTGGAGGATCGGGTGGCGGCCTTTAATCGGCGTGCCAGCTGGTATCGGTTCATCGACGAGGCCGATGGGATCGCCAAGCGCATGGAGCGGATGATCGCCATCTTTGGTCAGCAAGGGATCGTCGAACCGCGTGAAGGTGTCCGGGATGTTCCCAATTTTCCGGATGTCCTCTATGTGGAAACGGTGGCGCCATCCCTGGCTGCATCGGTGGACAAGGCGGTCCTGCTGGCGGCAAGCCCAGAGGCTGCACAAACGGCACGCGACGCGACCCTGTCGCGCGCAGGTTGGCATACAGAGGCGCATCTCGAAGAGGCGGTGAACCTGCGGCGTCGGCGGTGACGCCGTATGACGTTGCTGTTCTGGGGGGCGGCCCTGCGGGCGCAATAGCGGCTGCATTACTGGCCCGCGCGGGACACAGCGTGGTTTTTGTCGATCCTGACAACCGTCAGGGCGACCGGATTGGTGAAACGCTGCCCGCCTTTGCGGCGGACCTGTTGGAACGCCATGCGCTGCCCGGACCACTCTCCAGTGACGCCCATTTATCTATACGCGGCGTGGTTTCCGATTGGGGCGGTATCCGCACCCAGGATGACGCGCTCATGCGGCCCGGCGGTCCGGATTGGCGGTTGGATCGGGGTTTGTTCGACGCAAGTTTGCGTGCGGCAGCGACGGATGCTGGCGCAAGTTCGGTCATTGCCAAAGTCAACGCCGTGACCCGCAAGCCTGATGGATGGCATATCGCGACAGACGCTGACGCATGTTTGCAGGCGCACCGGGTCGTGGATGCCACCGGGCGACGCGGTATTCTGTCACGATCATTGGGCGGCGCGCGACGGCAACAGAGCAGGCAAGTGGCCGTTTGGGCCGTCGGTAACGCTGTGGGGACGGACAGCGCCGCGACATCACGCACGCTGATCCAGGATCAGGTGGGCGGGTGGTGGTACGGTGCCATTTTGCCCTCTGGTCGTCCTGTTGCGGCCTTTCACACGACCACCGAACAGGCAACACAGATGCGGCGTGATCCCGCGGAGTGGCATGCGTCATTGGCCAAGGCGGCGGTGCTGGCCGAACACTTGCCAACGGCCTTGTTTTCAAGTGCGGAGTTGAAGTTCACCGATGCCACGGGTGAGGCCTGCACCAAGGCCGCTGGCGACGGATGGGTCGCCTGTGGTGACGCGGCGATTGCTTTTGACCCGCTGGCCTCGCAAGGCTTGTTAAACGCGGTGCGCACCGGCATCGCCGCTGCGGATGTTGCCGCTGACCGGGTCACGCCAGTGCAGTATTGCGCAGAGATGGACCGCGTGTGGGATCATTATGTTCGGCACCACGCGTCCTTGATGGCGCGGCGCGCACTGGCCTGACATGGGTCGGCGCCTTCACGCGCTCAGGAAATCCATTGCCGCCTGGACACCGCCGGGCGTGTGGCTGACACCGGCCCGTTTCAATCCCATTTCAACACCGCAAAGCGTGCCCATCAGCATCAAATCGTTGAAGTCGCCCAAGTGGCCGATGCGGAACACCTTGTCCGCCACTTTGTTCAACCCGGTGCCAAGTGACATGTCGAAACTGTCGAGGACTTCGGCGCGTAGTGCATCGGCACCTTGCGCATCTGGCATCATAACAGCCGTCAGCGCGTTTGAGCGTTCGTGCGGATGCGCGGCCAGAATTTCCAGCCCCCACGCCTCGACCGCCCGCCGCGTCGCCTCGGCGTGCCGGGCATGGCGGGCAAAGACGTTGCGCAGCCCCTCTTCGGCCAACATATCCAGCGCCTCGCGCAGGCCATAGAGCAGCGTGGTCGCGGGGGTGTAAGGGAAGAAACCCTGCGCGTTTGGGCCAACCATGTCGCGCCAATCCCAATAGGACCGTCGGTCGCCACCTGCCTCACATGCGGCCCATGCCTTGTCCGAGATCGCGTTGAACGACAGCCCCGGTGGCAACATCAGACCCTTTTGCGACCCTGCCACCACAACATCAACGCCCCAAGCGTCGGTTTGAAAGTCGATGGACCCCAGCGATGAAATCGTGTCCACCATCAACAACGCAGGGTGCTGCGCGTCGTCCATCGCCTTGCGTACAGCGGCAATGTCCGACGTGATCCCGGTGGCTGTATCGTTGTGCACGACGCAGACCGACTTGATCTGATGCCCGGTGTCGGCGGTCAGTTGTGCGCCAATTGCTTCGGCATGCGCCCCGTGGCGCCAGTCGCCTTGCATGAACACCGGGTCAAATCCCAACTTGGCCGCCATGTTTTTCCACAGGGTGGCAAATTGGCCGGTTTCATACATCAGAACCTGATCACCGGGCGACAGGACGTTTACCAAGGCCGCCTCCCATGCACCTGTGCCAGACGCGGGATAGATCACAACGTGGTTCTCGGTCTGGAAAACGGCCTTGAGGTCGCGCAACAGGTCACGGCCCATGGCGCCAAATTCCGGGCCCCTGTGGTCGATGACGGCGCGGTGCATGGCCCTCAGGATACGGTCAGGTGTGTTGGTCGGTCCCGGTATCTGCAAAAAATGTCGCCCTGATCGCATCCTACGCCTCCAAATTCGTTGCAATTTGAATGGGCCGAGCAGAGGATGCAATAGTCGCGAGGTCAAGACAGAAATGGTGAACTACAAATCGCTTGCGCAACGCATCGAAGGTGACGTTCTGACCGGCGACTATGACCGGGGGCGTTATGCCACCGATGCCTCCATCTACCAGATCATGCCCAAAGCAGTTGTCGTGCCAAAACGCTGGGATGACGTCGAAGCCGCGCTGAGCTTTGCCCGCGAGGCTGGCATACCCGTCCTTGCCCGCGGTGGTGGCACATCGCAATCCGGGCAAACGGTTGGCGATGCGCTGGTTGTGGATTTTAGCAAGCATCTCAATCGGATACGCGAGTATGATCCGGAATCCGGAACGGTTCGGGTGGAACCCGGTCTGGTGTTGGATGATCTGAACCGTCGCCTGAAGGCGGATGGTTGGTGGTATCCTGTCGATGTCTCGACCGCGTCACGCGCGACGCTGGGTGGGATGGCTGCAAACAATTCCTGCGGTTCGCGGTCGATCCGCTATGGCAAGATGCAGGACAATCTTGTGGCGCTCGAAGCCATGTTGGCAGACGGTTCCGTACGGAGTTTTGGCCACGAGCTTGCGCGTTCCGCCCTCGACAGTGATCTGATTGCGCTAGCCAACCGCGACGCCGATGAGATTGCGGCGCGGTTCCCGAACGTGTCCCGGCGCGTGGGGGGGTATAACGTCGATGCGCTTGTCGGCGCATCCCCGAACATGGCGCACCTTATGGTGGGGTCCGAAGGGACACTGGGTCTGACCAAAACGCTTGATTTGGCCCTGTCGCCCGTCTTGACACACAAGACACTCGGCGTGTGTCATTTCCCGACCTTTCGCGCGGCCATGGATGCGGCGCAGCATATCGTCAAGCTGGACCCTGTTGCCGTCGAATTGGTGGACCACACCATGATCCGGCTGGGACGCGAAATCCCGCAATTCCGACCAATCGTGGACGCATTTGTGAGAGGCGCGCCGCAGGCGCTGTTGCTGGTGGAATTTGCAGAAAACCCCGCAGAAAACCGCCGCAGGCTGACTGCGCTGGGTGATCTGATGGCAGATTTGGGGTTCCTGTGGGGAGATCCGGGCAAGGCCGAAGGTGGCGTGGTTGAGGCGGAAGATCCGACATTTCAGGCGCAGATCTGGGGCGTGCGAACACAGGGTTTGAACATCATGATGTCGATGCGGGCAGAGGGCAAACCGGTCTCGTTTGTCGAGGACTGCGCGGTACCGCTACGGCATCTTGCCGACTTTACCGACCAATTGACCGAGGTATTTCGCAAGCATGGGACTGATGGCACATGGTATGCGCATGCCTCCGTCGGATTGCTGCATGTCCGGCCCGTGCTGAACCTGCGTCTGGAGATGGATGTCAGGTCGATGCGGGCCATCGCCGAAGAGGCGTTTGACCTCGTGGCGCGGTTCAAAGGGTCCCATTCGGGTGAGCACGGCGACGGCATTGTGCGGTCCGAATTTCACGAACGGATGTTTGGCACCCGCATGGTGCGCCTGTTCGAAGAGGTAAAGGACCGGTTCGATCCGGATGGCGTGTTGAACCCCGGCAAAATCGTGCGTGCGCCCAAAATGGATGATCGCAGTTTGATGCGGTGGCCCGAAGGGTACGCACAGCGCAGCATCGACACTGTGTTTGACTGGGAGGCCTGGCCCGGCGGTCTCGCTGGGGCGGCAGAGATGTGCAACAACAACGGCGCGTGCCGCAAAAGCACCGGTGGTGTCATGTGCCCGTCCTTTCGCGTCACGGGCAATGAACGGGACCTGACGCGCGGACGCGCCAACACGGTGCGACTGGCCCTGACCGGGCAGTTGGGTGATGACCCGTTTGCGTCTGATGATATGGCCGAAACCATGGCTTTGTGCGTCGGATGCAAGGCGTGCAAATCGGAATGCCCGATGTCCGTCGATATGGCCCGGATGAAGACCGAAGCACAGGCGGCGCGGTACAGAACGCATGGATTGCCCCTGCGCGACCAGGTGATCGCAAATCTGCCCCGCCTGGCCCCCTTCGCCGCAAAGGCACGGTCAGTGGTCAATGCCGCAGGTGCCTTTCCGAGCGTCTTGGAACGCACCATGGGGATCAGTCGGACACGCCGTTTGCCACGGTTCCAAGCGCCGATACCGATGTCGGGTGACGGCGATGTTCTGTTGTTTGCCGATACGTTCAATCGGTATTTTGATCCCGCCAATCTGGCGGCGGCCCAGCGGGTCATACGCCACACAGGACTGACCGTCGGGTTTGTCGATGCGCCGGGTCGGCCCCTGTGTTGTGGGCGGACGTATCTGTCCTCGGGCATGGTGGAGCGCGCGCGTTCCGAATTGACCCGGACCGTGGAGGCATTCCGGTCGGCACTGGATCAGGGCAAGACAATTGTGGGGCTGGAGCCGTCCTGCACGCTCATGTTCCGCGATGAGGCACCTGACTTGGTGCCAGGTTGGACCGCTGAGATGGGGGCGCAGGTGTTGACCTTTGCCGAGTATATGGCCCAACACCCGCTCGAAGGGGTGCACATGGCCGACACGACCGTTCTGGTACATGGGCACTGCCATCAGAAGGCGCAGGGTGTGGCCAGTGCGACCGTTGCGGCACTGTCGCAGATCGGCGGAGTGACGGCGCAGATGATCGACTCGTCCTGTTGCGGCATGGCCGGTCAGTTCGGGTATCAGGCAGAGACCGATGGTGTGTCGCGCCAGATGGCAGAATTGTCCTTGGCGCCCGCCATCCGCGCCGCTGCGCCGGACACGCAGGTTGTCGCAGACGGGTTTTCATGCCGGTGCCAGATCAAGGACGTGACCGACCGGAAGGCAGATAACCTCGCGGTCTTTTTGGACCGGGCGATTTCGGGATAAGGATGCACAATGCTTGAAACACTGTTGCCGGCGCTCGACGCCCCCACAATTGCCGTTCTGGTCAGCGTGTTCCTGTTTGCGGGTATCGTAAAAGGGTTCCTGGGCATTGGTTTGCCCGCTGCGGCCATGGGGTTGTTGACCCTCGTGCTGCCACCGACCGAGGCGATACCGCTGTTGTGGTTGCCGATCCTTGCAACCAACACGCTGCAATTCGCACATGCGCCGGAAAAGCGGATGATCGCGCGGCGCTATGCGTGGTTTGCAGCGGCAATTGTCATCAGCATTTTTGTGACGTCCATGTTCATCGCTGACTATCCTACGGCGCTTTTGACGGTGGCCATCGGGATTGCGATGGTCGTGTTCTCTCTTAACCTCCTGTTGGGGGTAAAGCTGAACATCGGGCCGGGGCGTGGCTGGCAGGTGGGGTTTGGCCTGCTGTCCGGCACCTTGGGCGGCATCAGCTCCATCTGGTCACCAACCGTTGCGATGTACCTGGTGGCCCGCAACGTATCCAAAGAGCATTTTATCGGGGCCACTGGCTTTCTGTTCCTCGCCGGATGCTTGCCGTTGGGTGCAGGGCAGGTGATCGCGGGCATCCTGACTGTGCCGGTTTTGCTCAAGTCGATCCTTGGGCTGGGCGTGGTGCTGGTGGGGTTCAGGATTGGTGAGGTTCTGCGCAACAAGGTGTCACAAACCTATTTCCGTCGTGCCGTGTTGATCGCGTTTCTGATCATGGGGCTGCGCCTGATCGCGCTGGGCGTGTTCTAGGATTTTCCGTACAGCATTTCGTTAAGATAAAGCCGCTGGATCTTGCCTGACGGACCTTTGGGCAGTTCATCAAGGATGTGCACGCAATCGGGCGCTTTGAACGTGCCAACGCGGGTCGTGCACAGTGCAACCAAGTCATCTGGCGTCGCACTTGATCCGGGACGCAGGCGTACCGCCGCCTCAACACGCTCGCCGTATTGGGGACAGGGCCTGGCAAATGCGGCGGCCTCCATCACATCCGGGTGCTGATAGAGCGCCTCGTCAATCTCGCGTGGGGCGATGTTTTCGCCACCTTTGATGATCAGCTCTTTGAGGCGTCCGGTCACGTAAACGTAGCCATCGGCGTCCATGCGGCCCAAATCCCCGGTCCGAAACCACGCACCGGCGAAGGCGTTGGCGGTGGCGTCGGGGTTTTTGAGATACCCTTTCATCACGTTGGGACCGCGTACCTGAATTTCGCCCTCGACATCCGTTGGGGAGGGCGTGCCGTTCTCATCCGCAATCCGTGCCTCATTGCCGTAGGCGATGCCGGACGAGCCGATCTTGTGGCGTGCGGGGTCCAGCGGGTTGGACAGGATTTGCGCCGCCGTCTCGGTCAGCCCCATGGTTTCGACGATCGGGATACCAAAGCGGTTCTGAAACGCTGTCTGCGTTTCTACCGCCAGCGCGGACGAGGCGGACCGGCCAAAGCGGATGCGGGATCGCACCGCAGGTGCGGGATCATCCTTGGCGTGCAGCACATGGCTGATGATGGTTGGGACAACCGAAAACCAGGTGACCTCGCCAGTGGCCGCCTGTTCCCAGAACTGCGATGCGGAAAACCGGGACACCATGGCAAGCGACCCGCCTGACACAAGACTGCCCATCACCGTCACGCACTGACCGTTGATGTGATAGATCGGCAGCACGCAAAAGCCGCGATCCTGTGCGGTCAAATGATGCGCGACCGTGACGGTCCAGCCGCCTGCCAAAAGGCTCGCGTGGGTGTGAACGACGCCCTTTGGACGGCCCGTGGTGCCAGAGGTATACATCAACAGCGCGTCATCGCTGGCCTGCAACGGGTGCAGATCGACCTGCGACGTCGAAGATGTGGGCAGATAGATATTTAGGTGCGCGGGCTTGGCCTGATCAAACACGTCCCGTTGATCCGGGTGGACAAAGGCCACACGCGCCTCGGAATGCTCCAACGCATAGGCAATGGCGTCTGGCCCCGCAGCCAGGTTGATCATGGTGGCACGAAACCCGCCATAAAGCGCGGCATAGAGCGCGATCACACCGTCGCGGCCATTGGGGTGCATGACGGCGACGCTGTCGCCCTTGTTTATGCCCAGCGCTGTCAGGTCCAGGGCGATCCGCGCGGCCTCTGCCTGCAATTGCTGCCAACTCAGCGTGCCACCTGTTTCCGGGAACACGATAGCGGTGCCGCCGGACTGCGCGCGCGCGTCCAGCCAATCCCGTACGGTTCCGTCGGGCGGGGTGCCGTGATGCAGTTTCATTTTCCGGCCTCGGCCCAATACCCGGCAAAAATATCCGCGACTTCGGGTTCGCGGGGCGCAATGGGACGCACGATCTTGGTGGTCTGCATGAAGTGCTTCCAATGCAGGTTGTCGTCGATAGAGTTGCCGCCCCACGATCCACACCCCATCGACAGCGAAAACGGCATGCCGTTGTCGAACGCGCCGCCTGTCGCAAAGCAATGTGCTTGGTTGACGATGACGCGGCTGGTCGGGATGGCCTGTCCCAAGGTGATGGCGCGGCTGTCCTCTGCGGAGTGCAGGCCAACCGAATGGCCCGCGCCCAGATGCAATTGGATGGTCCGTGTCACCTCGACCGCATGGTCAAAGTCACGCGCGCGATAAAGGGCCAGGACCCGCGACAGCTTTTCCCCAGACAAGGGATGATCCGGGCCGATCCCGGCGGTCTCGACCGCGACATATTCCGTGCTCTCTGGCACTTCACCTTGTAGCCCAAGCGCGGCAATCAGCTTGTCCGCGTCCTGTGCGATGGCATTCCGGCTGAGGTGACCGTCCGGCCACAACATGTCGACCACGCGCGCCTCGTCCCGGATCAGCGCACCACCAGCCGCGGCCATGGCCGCGACAAAGGCATCATAGATGGCATCCACCACAACAACGGCGTTTTCGGACGAACACGAAGTGGCGTTGTCAAAGGTCTTGGAGGCGCGGATTTTCTCGGCGGCTTGCGCCAGATCAGCGGTTTCATCCACGATCACGGTGACGTTGCCCGCGCCCACGGCCAGCGCAGGCGTGCCGCTGGTATAGGCGCGTTTGACGTTGTTCTGGGACCCGGTCACGACGATTGTGTCCGTGTTTTCCAGCAAGACCTGCGTCTTTTCCTTTGATCCGCGTCCGGGGATCATCTGAACCAGATCGGGGTTTTCACCGATCTTTGCGAACTCTGCGTGGATGTATTCCAGCAACCGCTCGCAGGTTGGAACACCCTTGGGGCTGGGCGACAGGATGATCGCATTGCCGCATTTCAGCGCGTTGATCACGTTGTTCGCCGGCGTCGCGCCGGGGTTGGTTGAGGGCACCACGGCCCCGATCACGCCAATGGGGCGGGCGATTTCGGTGATGCCGGTATCCGCGTCCTCGCTGATGATGCCGTAGGTCGGGACGTTTTGGATGTCGCGCATCAGGCCCAACGTCTTGCGGTGGTTCTTGGTGATCTTGTCCGGGACATTGCCAAGGCCCGTTGTCTCAACCGCCAGCTCTGCCAGCGCGCGGTTGCGCGCAGGTTCCATAATGGCCCAGGCTGCTGCTGCTGCGGCGCGGTCATAGCGGGCTTGACTGCCTGCGGTTTCATACTCGACCTGTGCCACGCGCGCGCGGGCGATCATCGCGTGGACGGCGTCTGTGTCTGTGCTCATGCGGGTTCCTCTCGAACGGTTTGCCCGGCCTTAACGCGGTTGCGCGGCCGGCGCAAAAGCCCGGTAGATGTTGGCAAGCAGGGTGATGAACCCGGCAGCGATCAGGATGGCACAGATCGGGCGCGAGAAATACGTGCCAAGGTCATAGTGGACCATCTGCATCCCTTGGGCAAAGTTCTGTTCCCCGATCTGGCCAAGGATCAGGCCCAGCACGATCCCCGGAATGGAGAAGCCAGAGCGGCGCAGCAAGTAGCCAAGGATGCCCGCGATGAACATCACCATCACGTCCAGCACGAGGCCGCGGCTGATATAGGCACCGATCGTGGCCAGCATCAGGATCAGCGGCGCAAGGAACTGGAACGGGATCTTGAGCAGGTTGAGGATCGTCTTGGTCTCGACCAGCCCGATGATCAGGATCGACAGGTTGGCATAGAACATCGCCGCGAACACGACCCAGATCAGGTCTGGCGAGGTGTAAAACACCAGCGGGCCCGGTTGCAGGTCGTGCATCTGGAACACCGCGACCATCATCGCCGTCAGCGCACCGCCCGGCAAGCCAAGCGCCAGCAGCGGGATCATCGCGGCCCCGGTGGCGGCGTTGTTGGCGGTTTCCGAGGAAATCACACCTTCGAGGTTGCCTTTGCCAAAGCTCTCCTTGTCCTTGGACCAGCGCACGGCCTCGCCGTAGCCCATAAAGGCCGCAAGCGTCGCGCCGATACCGGGCAGGATACCACAGAAGAAACCCACGAGGATGGACCGCAGCACGGCAAACTTGTGCATCCACAGCTCGAGGAAGGTCGGGAACGACATGCTGACCTTGGGCGCCTTGTAGGTGCCGCCCGCCTTGCGCTCGGCCTGCACGAAGATCTCGGAGACGGCAAAGAACCCGAGGATCGCAGGCACAAAGGCGATGCCCGCAGCCAGATCGCCGACACCAAAGTTGTAGCGGTTGATGCCGCCCACCGGGTCCTGCCCGATGGTGGCGATCAAGAGGCCGATCAGGACGGACATCCAGCCTTTCCAGATGGTGCGCGCACCTACGGACGAGGCCACGGCAAGGCCAAAGAAAACAAGTGCGAAAATCTCGGGTGGCCCGATGTTGCGGATCGCCCACTGGGCCAGCGGCTCGGTCGCGGCCATCATGATCAGGGCCGATGCCACGCCGCCAATTGCTGAACACAGCACAGCAGCACCAACAGCCTTGCCCGACTTGCCCTGTTGGGTCATCGGATAGCCGTCAAAGGCCGTGGGCGCGTTTTCCGGCGCGCCAGGTATATTGAACAGGATCGCCGTGATCGCCCCGCCATAGGTGCCGGTGCAATAGATCACCGCAAAGAGCATCACACCCTGCGCAGGCGTCAAACCGGCGGTAAAGGGCAACAGGATCGCCGCAAGGGTCAGCATGCTGACACCGGGGATCGCACCGAACAACATGCCGCCGATCACGCCAAAGACAAAGATGGCGATGGTGACGGGGTCACCAAACAGCGCGCTGCTTCCAGCCAGAAAATTCTCGATCATCGGGGGGTCACCAGAGGTTTTGAAGTTGCGTGTTCATCTTCAAGATCCACGCGCTGTAGTCGTAAAACGGCGATGTGTTGCCTTGGGGCAGGGGCGCGTTCAGCACCACCAGAAACAGGCCCAGAAAGATGACGTAAATCACGGCAGTCATGATCAGAATGGCCTTGATCCGGCGTTCGCCGAACAACCACATGATCGCGGCAATAAAAAAGGGCGCGCTAAAGTAGATGCCAACAGGTTTGAGCAGCCACGCAAAGATGAATGGCGTGAACAGCACCGCAATCATCTTGATCAGTGTGGACGGGTCGCTGAAGTCTGTTTCGTCTTCTTGGTTTGTGACGCCGATCCGGCCCTGTTGGGCCGATGACCCGTAGCGGTAGGAATAGTACAGGTTGCCCAGCGTCGCGATGACCAAAACCGCAACAACCACGCGCGGCCAGGCGGTCGCCCCAAACTTGTAGATTTCAATCGGCTGGTTGAATTCGAAAGAATATCCGAAAAATACGGCCGCGATGGTCAGCCAGATGGCCGCCTCGATGATGTGAGCCCGCTTGAGACGCCCCATGGTCTTCTCCCCGTCGCAGGTCTGCCCCTGCTTGTATCCCGGCGCCGCACGTTATCGCAGGCGCCGGGGACCGTTTGGTTGGGTTACTTAACGTCCAGGCCCATCGCCTTGTACACGTCGCGGTACTGGCTGACGGACCGAGTGATCAGCTCTTTGGCGCCGTCCGTGTCACGATAGCTGTCGATGACAGTCATGAACTTGGATTCGTTGAACGCCTGATAGCTGTCCTCGCAATAACCACGCTGGAACGCCCATTGCAGCCACTCGACGCGGTCCGCCGGTGCATCCTTGTGAACATAGAAGCCGCGGAACCGAAGTAGCGGGTCAAACTCCATGCCCATTTCGCGGTGCGTCGGCACGTCTGCGAAGACGCCGGGACGTTCGTCAAAGATGGTCAGGATCGGCTTGAACTGGCCTGCATCAAGGAAGTTGCGCACGTCGCCCGGTTGTTCAAACAGCGCGTCAACCTGTGCGCCCAACAGAGCGCCGTAGCGTGGCGCGCCCTTGTCAAAGGAGATCTGCTGAATTTCCATGCCGGTTGCATCGGTGATGAACCGCATGGTCACGCGCTCCATGGAGCCTTCCTTGGACACGTTGGCGATTGTGGCGCGGCCACCCTGCGCCTTGACCCACTCGACAAACGACGGCCAGTCGGTAAAACGGTCCTCGTTCGAGCGGATGTAGATCTGCGAGAATGTCACCTGCGACACGACCAGCGGGATCAGGTCTTCGGCCGGGTTTGGCACAGAGGAATCCAGCGCGTGCGCAGATGCGGCATCGTCGATGTGTTCCAGCACGTTATAGCCATCCGCAGGCGCGGCCATGTAGGCCGTCATACCAACGGTGCCTGAGCCGCCCGGTTTGTGGTCGCGGTTGATCGACACACCGGTCAATTCTGTAACGGCCTCAGCCATTGCTGCTGCAACCTGGCCCGAACCGCCCGCCGGGCCGTAAGGCACGATCATGGTCAGCGCGCGTTCGGGAAACCCGCCGGGCTTGTCCATCGAGCTTTCGCCAACAGCGCACTGAAACGCGTATGCAGAGCCGCACATCGTCAACGCAGCGGCAAACACCGCTGTTCCAAACATTTTCTTCATGTAGTCCTCCCAGACAATTGCCAAATGCGAGGGTTTCCCGACATTCGGCTCCGTATGTGAACCCAAGATTTGCGGCTGCCATTTTTGGCTTTTGTTCCGCAGGGTAAGGTTCATCTAAATTGATAGGTCAACTAATCCAGTCTGTCTATTGTTCGGTGCGGTGCGATCACACAGGAATGATGTGGTCGTACCGCGCAATGTGCCGGTCGGTCGGGCGCGACAGGGGGCGTTGCCATGGACAAATACATCCAATTGGCGCACAAGCCATTCTGAAAGTACACGTTGCGGTGTGGTTCCTGACCGACACACTTTGGTCAGCAGAGCTTTCGAAAAGGGGTGCGTTCGCAAGTGTCTATCCGGCTTCTCCGAACTTTGGTTGCGGTTGCGGATAACCGCACCTTCAGTGCGGCCGCCGCGCATGTGCACGTGACCCACGCAGCGGTCAGCCAGCAGATGCAGGTGCTCGAGGCTGACCTTGGCGTCACCTTGTTCAACCGCCGAACACGTACGCCTGAATTGACGCCATTGGGTCAGCAAGTCGTTGCAAAGGCGCGCGAATTGCTCGCCGACTATGACAATCTGGTGCCATCGGTTCTGGCCGATGGTGGTCTGCACGGTGTTCTCAAACTCGGGGCATTGGGGACGACATTGACGGGTCTGACGCCACAGGCGCTGGCCATTCTGAAATCCCGCTTTCCGCACATCAAGCTGCATATCCGCCCCGGACTGACGGGTGATCTCTTGGCAGATACCGAGCGCGGAAACCTGGATGCGGCGATCGTCAGCCAACCGCATCTGATGCCCGTTGGCGTTGTGTTTCGTGAATTGACCCAGGAACCAATGCAACTGATTGCGTCTGTCGAAGAGGGGGAAGACGACCCGCTTGTCTTGCTGAACAGTCGCCCCTTTATCCGGTTCAACCGGAATGCGGTGGTCGGCACGTTGATCGACAATTGGATCGTGTCCAAACGAATCCGCGTCACCGAAACGATGGAACTGGACAGCCCGGAAGCCATCGCAAGCATGGTGCATGCGAATCTCGGCGTCTCTATTGTCCCGGATCTCGTGATCAAGCCGCGCGAGGTTATTCCAGTCAAACGATTGAGCTTGGGAGATGACGCGCCCCGTCGGACCCTTGGGCTGGTCTATCAAAAGGACAACATCAAGATGCAGGCGATTGACGCGGTCCATGACGCACTTGGGGCGGCCATTGCCGATGCATCCACATGAGCGGTTCGTTCATTGCGTTCCTGCTGTTGGGGGCTGCTGCGGGTGGGTTCATCAACGGCTTGTCTGGCACCGGTACCGCGTTGTTTGCGCTTGGGTTTTATCTGGTTGTTCTGGACCCTGTTCAGGCTGTGGCCATCGTCGCGCTCATGTCGGTTCTGGCGGGGCTGCAAGGCCTGTGGATCGTGCGGCGCGATATTCTGGCGAGGCCAAAGCGTTTGCTACGATTTCTGCTGCCGGGTCTCGCCGGCGTGCCGTTTGGATTGTCTCTTTTGAACGTGATTGATGCTGGCACCCTGCGTCTGGGGATTGCGACGCTGTTGATCGTGTATGGCGGATACTTCGGGTTTCGCGCAGCCTTGCCTGCATTCACGCGGCGCACGCCGGTGGTTGACTGCGGGATCGGCTTTGTTGGTGGTGTGCTGGGCGGTGCGGCCTCTGTATCTGGCGCCATTCCCGCAATGTGGCTGTCGATACGCCCCTGGACCAAGTCCGCGACCCGCGCTGTTTTGCAACCCTTCAACGTGGCCATTCTCAGCACAACGGTGTGTTTGCTGTTTTTCAAAGGTGCGTTTGACCGAACCGCGATGCAGGCGCTACTGATCACCATACCCACCGGTATGGTTGCCGCGCAGGTTGGGATCGCGGTGTTCCGAATGCTCAGCGACACGGCGTTCCGGCGCTTGCTGATCATACTGACGTTGCTGATGGGGGTCGGCATCATGGTGAGTGAACTGACCTGAACGATCCGAGGGGAACACTATGCTGACCTACTATTACTCCAGAGGGTCGTCGTCACTGGCGGCGCACATCCTGTTGATTGAAGTGGGTGCACGGTTCGATGCGGTTGAGGTTCCGATTTCAGACGGGGCGCACCGTGCCCCCGACTATTTGCGCATCAATCCCAAAGGTCGGATACCCGCATTGCAAACACCGGACGGTCTGATCACAGAGAATGCGGCCATCCTCGAATACATCGCAGCCACCCACGCGGACGCAGCCACCGTGCCGTCAGATGCGTTCACGCAGGCTCAGGCGCGTGCGCTTTGCGCATATCTGGGTACAACGGTGCACGTGGCCTATGCACACGCGCGTCGCGGGGACCGATGGGCCAATCTGGACGCGTCCCTCGCCGACATGAAGGCACGCGCCCCACAGAACCTTTTGTCCTGCGCTGATTTCCTGGAAAAACATTTTGTTTCAGGGCCTTGGGCCTTGGGGGGCAAATTTTCCTTTTGCGACCCTTACCTGTTTCTTTTAGATCACTGGCTGACGCGTGTTGGCGCGTCCCTCGACGGATTCCCCAAACTCTCTGCACACAAGGCCGCAATGATGGCGCGCCCTGCCACGCGACAGGCGCTTGCGATATACGCCGAATAGCGCCCTAGATCACTTCGTCCCGTCGGTCGTCGCTTTCACCATATCGCTTTAGCACAGCGGGTTTGGTGCCCTCGTAAACCCGTTCAACGTTCTTGGCGATCTTGGCGTTTTCACGCTCGAACAGGCAATCGCCATTCATGTCAGAAGCAACGATGAACGGCCCCATCTTGTTGCACTTGATCACCCACATGGCTTGGGCCAAACCCAGCTCTTCGTTCCAATGTACGGCCTCGACACTTTCGACGCCGCGCCCCAACAACGCGCCCGTGCCGTAGCCGACGGTCGATAAATATACGGCGCCGTTTGGAACGAAATATTCCTTGTAGTCCTTGGACGTCATGCCGCCTTTGCCGACAATCAGCTTTGCGCCTGTCTTGGCCATCCATTCGGGCAGCCATTTGGCAAAACGGAAGGACGCCGTGGCCGTCACCGCACCCATGTCAAAAGAGCCATCGGGGTTGATCCGCGCGGCGGGTGAACAGTGGAAGTTGGCCGCCGACTGGCTGGGCAACTCCATCGGTATGTTCGCCTTGTCCTCCAGCGCGCGCATGTAGACGCCCTCGCGTGCAGTATACATGAGACCGTCAAGATAGACGACGTCGCCCAAGCGCAGGTCGGCGATGGCCTCGTCGGAGGGCGTTGTGGACAAGCGGACTTCGCGGGGGCTCATAGGTCAAGGTCTCCGGGTTCATATCGGTGGCGGCCAGTATCGGACGGTTGCTGGATCTTGAGGGCCCAAACCCGCCTGACATCGTCCATGCCCAGCGTGGGATTGTCGGCCATGAAGTCGCGCGTATATTGGTTGAACTGGTTGTGATCCCTGATCTGAGTTTTGCCCGACGCGCTCTGACAGGTGCCATAGGCCGTACAGGCGTCGCGCAGCGTGGCCCCGGCGTTGGCCTTCATCCAATCCATAAACGCGATGTTGAATTTGAATCCATCACCCAGAGTGGATTTGAAGTACCGCCTCACGTTTTGCGTGTTGCGGTAGTTGTCGGTGATCACGGTGGCATCGTCTAACGGTGCAGAATGCCAATCAAAGCGCGACGCAGGTTTTGCCGATTTGGGCTGCGGCACTAACCGTTCGCCCGTATCCAAAAAATGCGCGATACGGTCCAACACCTCGAACTTCCCACCGCCTGTTTTCAACCCCAGTGTCCTGGCGCGCGCAACAAGTTCATCCTTGCGCCAATACCAGCGGCGCAGCTCGGATCCGGTGGCCAGCTGTGCCATATCCGGGCGCGCATCCTGTGGCTCGCCGCGCGGCATTTATTCCGCCGCCTCGCGCTGCGGTTCCCAGTCTACCGTCTCGCGGCGTTGGTACGGCGTGAACCAGTCGGGATCCGTGCGGTATTCGACCCGCCCGTCTACGTGGATGCGCGCCACCGCGCGACGCGAGGACAGGCAAAAAGCATGCACGGACATCGGCATGCCGCCCGTGTGGCAGTAGCCCACCTCGATATTGCAATCGATCACCATGTTCTTGCCCACAAACCCCATGGCGCCCATGCCGATGGAGTTGCCGAGCTCTTTGAACTCATCCTCCATCTCGGCAATGCGCGGGTCGGAATTGCGGCTGCCCACGATGCGCAGGGTAGAGGCACGCTTGCCCAGTGCCATGCATGTATCTTTGGACCCGCCAAGGCCAATCCCGATGATCGCGGGCTGACAGGCGAGGCCGCGTTTGCCAAATGCCATGAGGCTGTCGAGGTAGAACCGCTTGATCCCCTGAATACCATCGCTGGGAAACAGCATGCGGTAGTCAGTGCCAAAAAGGCCCCCTTTGTGCACCGTGATCAGGTCGATCCATTCCCCTTCGGGCTCGAACCCATATTCAATCTCGGGCGCGCCGATGCCGACGTTGTTGTCGTGATCTGTCCGCCACAGCGGGTGCACCCGGTTGGGACGCAAAGGCACGCCGTTGGTTGCATTGGCAGTGGCCCGGCGCAGCGCGGTTTCCATCGCGACCATGCCACCCTCGACCTGCGCCTCGTTCCCCATCTTCACGAACCAGCGCGGCACGCCGGTGTCGCCGCACATGGCGCGGCGGTCTTCTTTGGCTGCCTCATAGTTGTCGAGCATGGCTTTGAGGACGAAGGACGAGAGGTCACCATCCTCGGTCTTGGCCGCCTGTTGCAGGCCGTCGAGGTAATCCTGCGGGATTTCGATGGCAGCCTTGTCCATAAGGACCTCGGCGGTGGATTGGATGAGGGAGATAGGGATCATATCACGTCTCCTGATTGTGCGAGCGGATGCGCCAGCCCCGACCTCGGGAGGGCCTTGCCGCCTATTCTGTCCTTTGTTCTAAAAGGCATCAGCGGAGTTTGGTGTTGCCATTGGTCCGACAAAGCCCCTCCCGGGGGGGAGGTCGGGGCTGGCGCATGCGCGCCGGTTGTTCTGTGTGCCAATATCATTGCGCCGCCACCAGCGTTTCGGGCTCACCCTCGGGCAGGATCGTCTCGCCCGGTCGGACGATGGTGAATTGCACGGGTTCGCGGGTCACTTTGACATCTTTGCCCTTGAGCGTCGCCACTGTGAAGTCACTGTTTTCAATCCCGCCGTCTTCGGGAAAATCCTCGCGGTAGTGTGCCCCGCGCGAGTTTTCGCGGGCGATCCCAGCCTTCGTGATCACCTCGGAGATATCGCAGAGCGAGCGCAGGTTCAGCCAGTCGTGCCAAGTGAGGTTGAAGGCGAGGTTGCTATCGTCCACGCCCACGTCCATCAGTGCGCCCGACACCTGCGAAATGCCATTGAGGCCGCGTTTCATACCTGCTTCGGTCCGCATGACACCCACCTCTTCCCACATCAGGTCTTGGAGCTGTTTGCGCAGGGGCAAAATTAAGTCGGGCTTGAGGCTTAGCGGATAGGTGGCGCGTTCGAATTCGGCGGCCAGCACGTCTTCGTCGGGGTCGCGCAGGGTCATGCCCGCCACGTCTCGGCCCATCGTATCGCCTGCGATGCCACCATAGACGGTCGAGTTCGCCACCCCGTTGCCGCCCAGTCGGTTGGACCCATGTGCACCGCCCGCGTCTTCACCCGCCACATAGAGGCCTTCTATCGCCGTGCGCGTGTCTACATCGACCACGACGCCGCCCATGAAATAGTGCGCCGTCGGCACAACCTCGACCTGACCACCAGCCAGATCGAAACCGCTGTCGGCACAGCGTTTGACCATGCCTTTGAACTTCTCCGCCACCCACTCCGGCCCGAGGTGCGACATCGAGATGAACACGCCCTCTTGCTCGGGACTGTTGTTCTTGCGCATCTCCGCGTAAATCCCGCGGCTGACCACATCACGGGTGGCGCGTTCGCCCTTGCCATCATAGTCGAACATGAACCGCTGGCCTGCGTGGTTGATCAACTGTCCGCCCGCGCCGCGAAGGCCCTCTTCGAGCACGGTTCCAGTCATCCGCGTATGGTCGCCTGCCAATAGGCCCGTGGGGTGAAACTGCACCATCTCCATATCGCGCAGAGGCAATCCCGCACGCAGCGCCATGGCAAGGCCATCCATCGTCTTGTCACCGCTGGGCGTGTGGTATTTGTACATGGTCGGGCCACCGCCCGTGGCCATCAACACGGTCTTCGCCCGCACCAGACGGAACCGCCCAGTGCGCATGTCGATCATCAGCACCCCGGCCAATGCAGACCGATCCTTCGTCGGGATCAGGCCCACGGCGCGATGCTCCTGCATCTTTTCGACACCGCTCGCCAGCACCTTTTCCATCAGCCGGTTGATGATCTCGATGCCGGTCAAATCGCCCTTGTGCACGGTGCGGTCCGCGGTCTGGCCCGCAAATGCCTTCTGGTGCAGCGACCCGTCCGGGTTGCGGTCAAAGAAACAGCCGACCTCGTTCTCCAACTCGCGGATACGCACCACGGCCTGCTCACAGAGCCGCCACGCCATGTCCTGATTGGGCAGCCACTTGCCGCCCTGAATGGTGTCCATGAAATGCCGTTCGACCGTGTCGCCACCGCCAAGGGCGACGTTGTACCCCCCCTGAACCATGCGCGTGCAGCCGCATTTGCCGATCAAACCTTTGACGGCGATGGTGATCTTGGTTCCCTCCGGCGCGGTTTGCTGGGCATGTAGCGCAGCGAACAGGCCCGCACCCCCGGTCCCAAGGATCAGGATGTCCGTATCGTGGCGTTCAATGTCCGCAAGTTTCATGGCTCACATCGCCTGCATCAGGAAAAGGGTGGCAATCAGGAACGATACAGCCACAGCGCCTGCGGCCAGTGTCTTTTGTGGCGCGGACCACGGCAACCATTCCATCGCCATCAGGCGCAGACCGCCGAACATGTGAACGGCCAGCAAAAAGACCAGCACAAATTCCGCCAGCTTGACGACCCCAATCTCGGAAAAAGCCAAAAAGCTGTCGAGCCGGTCAGGGCTGGTCAGCACCAGCGACAGAATCCAGAAATGGAACGGCAGGAACAGTGCAAGCCCAAGCCCGGACAACCGGTGCAGAATATAGGCCAGCCACAAAGAGTGCGCACGGGATGTGATGCCAGCGACGCTCATGCGAATGTCACCGCCCAGACGGCCCGTGCGCCGAGCGCGAACAGCGCAAGGCCCAGACCCCACATCGCCGCCTCCAGCAGCGGCCCTTTCAGACCGCCCCATTCATGCAGCACCGTGCGCAGCCCGATCGCACCATGCACAGACACAGCCACGACAAACAGCCCGTAGAACAGGAACCACGCAACCGACCCCTGTGTGCGGCCCAATATTTCTGCAGCACTCAACCCGCCCTGGATCGCATAGATCATCACCGCGAGATGCCCCAGAACCAGCGGCGCCATCAGCAGCGCAGTGATCCGTTGCAACATGTACAGACGCAGCGACAGCATCAGCGACCCCTCCGGAAAAAGGACTTGGCCGTTTCACGTTTCAGGCCCGCAATGGCGGACATCGGGTCCAGCTCATTTGGGCAATAAGTCGTGCACGACCCCATCGAATGACAGTTGTGGCATCCGCCCGATCCCGAAACGGCATCCAGGATTGCAACGCGCCCTTCGTCCTTGGCGTCATTCAGCAGGGTCCACGCCCGTTGCAATGCGGCCGGGCCGAGGTAGTCGGGATTGCCCGCAACCGTATCGCAGGCCGCATAGCAGACCGAGCAATTGATGCACTCAATTCCTGCGTTCGCCACGATGCGCGCGGCGCTGCCTTCGTCGACCGGCGCGATGGGGTCATGGCGGGTCAGGCCGCCGTGATGCACGCCCTCTGCATCGATCCACTTGTCAAAGAACGGGTCCATATCCACGACCAGATCCTTGACCACAGGCAGATTGCGCAGCGGCTCGATTGTGACTGCCCCCTTGTCCAGCACCTTGGAAATGTGGGTCCGACATGTCCAGCGTGGCACGCCATTCACCATCATCGCGCAACTGCCACACATGCCAACGCGGCACGCAAACCGATAGCTGAGCGTCGGGTCCGCGTTTTGTTGCACCCACGACACCACATCCAGCACCGTCTGGTTCTCATAGGCCGGCACGTCGAACACGGACTGTCCGCCGGATGACCGCGCCACGATTACTTTGATCCTGTCGTCGGGCATGTCTCGTTCGGGTCTTTCTGGGTCAGGCCAAACTGTGCCACAGTATAACTGACAGCCTTGCTTTATGAAAATTATCATTCGTGACGGTGACTGTCAGTGTTTCTTACGAAAACGGCCCGCAAAGGATGATCTGCGTGCAACAGAAACCTCCGCCTAGCCTTCGCGCATCTCTGGCCGAACGGTTCAGTGACGCCCCCGATGTTGATGCGCAGAGCGATCAGAATGACATCTTGCGCCACATGGCCGCGCACGCATCCTGCCGCGCCTTTCTGCCTGAAGCAGTGTCGATGGACGTGTTGAAGGTGCTGTGCGCAACGGCCCTGTCCTCACCCAGCAAGAGCGATCTGCAACAGCGCGACATCGTGCTGATCCAGTCGCCCGAACAGAGGTCCCGCATCAGTGACCTGGTGTCGGGCCAGGCTTGGGTCGCAGACGCGCCTGTGATCGCGGTGTTCTGCGGCAACAACCGGCGTCATCGATTGGCGCACGAATGGCACGACATCCCATTTGCCAATGACCATCTGGATGCCATGTTCAACGCAGCGGCGGATGCGGCCATCGCCCTTGGCGCATTCGTGACTGCCGCGCAGGCCGTTGGTTTGGGCTGTTGTCCGATCAGTGCCGTTCGAAACGAGGCAGAGGCCGTGTCAGACCTGCTTGGCCTGCCGGACCATGTCTTTCCCTTTGCCGGTCTCGCGATCGGTGTGCCGCGTTCTCAGCCCGACGTGTCGAAACGACTGCCGTTGTCGGTGACATGTCACGTGGATCGCTACGGCGAGGACGGCCTCGAAAATGCCGTGCGCACCTATGATGCCGAACGGGCGCAGGCACAGCCATATGCCCAACAACGGTTCGCCGACCGATTTGGCGCCTCCGACACCTATGGGTGGTCCGAGGACAAGGCCCGGCAATACAGCGCGCCCGAGCGGGCAGATTTCGGCGCGTTCATCCGGCGGCGCGGTTTCTCGCTGGACTGATCCTACGACCACGAGCGCCGCGCAAGAAAAAAGCCCCCGCACATGCAGGGGCATTTTCCAACTCTTGCTCTTGCCCGGCGGGCGTTAGCCCAGTCCGGTAAAGCTGACGTCGTCCAGCAACGCGTTGACGTTGGTGATGCCAGTGAATGTCAGGCTGTCATCGCCAAAGGTCAGAACCACAAAGCCGTCAGCGTCCACCGATGCAAAGGCAAGCAGGTCATTCGCACTTGGCGACATGTTGGACAGCAGTGCGGAATCCAGCTGGAACGTGTCGATGTTGTTCTGGAAGTCCGCGATCCGGTCGTCGCCCGATCCGACAGAGAAGACAAACGTATCGGCACCGATCCCGCCGCGCAGCACGTCGTTCCCGGTTCCGCCGTCCAGCGTATCGCTGCCCGCGTTCCCTTCGAGACGGTCATCGCCCGCGCCGCCAAACAAGGTGTCCGCACCATTGTTCGCGTTCAGCGTGTCGTCGCCGTCACCACCGTTCAGCAGGTCATTGTTGATCCCGCCGTTCAACACGTCATCGCCGTCTTCACCCAGCAACGTGTCCGCGCCCGAGTTGCCGTTCAGCGTGTCATTGTCGGCGCCACCTTCCAACTGGTCGAACCCGGCCTGACCCGACAACAGGTCGTCGCCGTCACCGCCCAGCAGCGTGTCGAGGCCCAGACCGCCAAACAGCGTGTCGTTGCCAGCGCCACCATCAAGCGTGTCAAAGCCGTTGTTCCCGGTCAGGCTGTCATTGCCGTCGCCGCCAAACAGGCTGTCAAAGCCGTCCTGACCCAGCAACGTGTCATTGCCCGACCCACCGTCGATGGTGTCAAAACCGATGCCACCCGACAGGGCGTCCGAACCACCCTCGCCGGAAATCAGGTCGCCAGAGGCGCCACCCGACAGGGTGTCGTTGCCGCCTTCGCCGGTCAACGTGTCCGAATCCGGTGTGCCGGACTGATCCACAGCCTCGACAAAGTCGCTGAATTGGATGGTCTCGTCGAGGAATTGAATGTTCTCGACATCCGACATCACCACAGTGGTTTCAAAACCCGCCGTGATCTGAAGCGCGCCCATGACCAGCGTAATCGTCGCGTCGGCGCGATTGGCATTGATGACTGCGGTGTCGGTGCCGTCACCACCCGACAGGGTGTCGTTGCCCTGCTCGCCATACAGCGTATCGTCGCCGCCACCGCCACTCAGGATGTCGTCGCCGCCACGGCCATTCAGGATGTTGGCGTCGCCATCCCCGATCAACGTGTCATTGCCGGTCCGTGATCCGCGCACATACTCGATGTCGATCAACGTGTCGGTAAAGGCAAACCCATCCCATGTGCCCGTCGCTGTGCCTGCCTCCAGATCGACGAACACAGGGCCCACGCCCGACCGGTCATAACGGATCCGGTCGAATCCTTCGCCACCGTCCACGGTGTCATTGCCTTGCTCGGTGATAAAGCTTTCGTCGCGGTCGCTGCCGGTCATGCTGTCTGCATTGTCGGTGCCGCGGATTTCCAGCCTGCCGTCGCCGCCCAGGATCGTGATTTGCTCCATGTTGCCAAAGCCGTCATTGGCAATGACGCCCGTCGCAAGGTTGATGACAAGACCGTCAAAGGGTGCCTGATCATCGCCAAAGTTAAAGCTGAGGCGACCGCCGCCGGACAGCGTGATCGTATAGCTGTCTACGCCCTCATTGCCACGCAGGTTGAACCAGCCATCCGGCCCCGCATCGACGACAAAGACGTCATTTGCGGCCGATCCTTCGAGGCCGAGGCCATCCGCTTCGAGGATCGCGGATACGTTCACCAGAGTGTCGGTGAACCCGGCACCCGAGATTGTCCCGGTATTGGCCACACCGTCGATCGTAAAGGTAATTGGGCCAACGCCGTTGGGGACAAAATCAAGGTCGTAATCCAGCCAGACAAAGGTTTCAGAACTGACGCCCGAGAAATTGATCGTGTCATTCCCGGCGCTGGCTTCGACAACGTGTTCACCGAAAAAGTTGGAACCGATGTTGATCGTATCGCTGCCAATACCGCCCAGCAGCCGGTCAAAGTCATTGGAACTGCCATTGATCGTGATGGGTTGGGTGAGCAGGACGAGCAAATCTTCGAGGCCATCCACCATATCGATGCTGCCTGTCGCAGCACTTGCATCCAGCGTGAGCGGGCCTTGGCTGTTGAACAGGGCCGCAATCTGGCTCAAGTCGCCGGTGTTCGTGATCAGGTCCAGCGCGCCAATAAACGGGACAAGGCCAATGCTCACATTGGTAATCGACCCCTGCGGGACACCATTCTGTTCAAAGAAGATGCTGTTGACGGTGCCGGAAATCGGATCGCCGTCATTTCCTTCGCTCAGGGCCATGTTGGACCCGTTGATGGTCAGAAGAAAGCCAGTGTCGGGGTTTGAAATGACCAGCTGCGTGCTCGATACGGTAACTGGATCCAGACCCTCAAGGGAGTCGTTGTTGTCGAAAAAGCCGTCTCCGATGAAATTCGAATTCGTGCCGGTGAAGGAAATAATCATAATGCCGCCTTTTAATTTCTGGGGTATTTTCAAATCAGACCCGAAACACAGATTTGTGACAAGTGTATTCTTTGCCATCACACCCGCGGCATCGCCTTTGGCCAGCTATGTTTAGACGGTTCAAGCCTTGATGGACCTATGCCGCAGGGCGCGTCAGAAGTGAGTGATCTTGTTTTCGAGGGGCCAATTCCCGCAATGCGGGAATTTTCCGGCCGCAGTAGTGATTAAAGGCGAATCAATTCGGTTCTGCGCAGCCCGGATTTACGGCGCCACCCAGGTTCCGCGCCAATCCGTATCCGCACTAAAGACTGCGCGGCGATGGCGTGCGCCCAACTGCACGATATCCATCTCTGTGACGGCACAGAGCAACACGGCAAAACGCGCGCGCAACGCCGGTTTTTCATAGGCATGGACGTGGTCAATCGGGGTGCCGGGCAAGGGGTTCGTGCCATAGGATACCCGCGAGGCCACTGGAACAGATGCCCAGGCCGCGTCGACCTCCGGGCCTGTCACGATCTCAACCTTCGTCGTCAGACGAATTTGCAGGTCCGCGCGCGGCACCCATACGTGCAGGGCCGCAAACTGGGCGTGGCGCAGGGACGCGACCTTGGGCGTGTCCACATCCGTATGAACCTCGACCTCTCGCGCGCTGACTGAGGCCCGGCGCATGGCGACTGTGCGAGCCTCCGGCATTCCGGACGGCGATACGGTCGCAAAGGTTGGAAACCGCGCGGGATGCCTGCTGTCTGCGGCACCACGGGCCAAATGTTGCCACGCCAGGTCGTAAAAGGCCTGCAAATCGTTTGGGTCACTCATAACCTGTCATCTCCAGATATCCTTGCCCCGTGTGACTGCCGCTCACCCGCACCGGACCTTCCCAATAGGGGATCGAAAGGTCCATCCATGCCTGCGGGTTCAGCGCCTCGACCGTCACATCCACCTGACGGTCCGGCACGGCGACGCGCCAACGGGTTGGCACCTTACGCCCCGCAACATCGGTGATTTCGCGCGGTTCGACCTGCACAATCCCGTCCGGGATCGGCGTCGCATTGCCATCGGCATTAATCCAAGTGCCAGAGCTAAAGCTGTCCCCATCGCTCTGGCGCAACCGAAACGCCATCAGCTTGTTGCCATCGTCCAGCGACAACGAAAACCAGTCCCAGCCCGTCTGCGTCTCGCTCAGCGGTTGCGAGGACCACTCGCGGTCCAGCCATGCCGACCCCGTGACCTGCACCGGCCCGTCCGGCAAGGTTAGCGTGCCTTCGATGTTGTAGGACGGCTGCGAATAGTAATAGCTCGCTTGCCCCTCGGTCGATTTGACCGAATAGCCATCGCGCCCGTGAAAGACGAGCGGGCCGTCGGCGGTCAACGCCATGTCATAGGCAAAATCCTGACCCGACGCGTTCAGCGCCAAGGTGTCAAAGTCCGGCCCCCTGAGCGCCCATTCGTCGATCCACGCCTCGAACGGTGCGGCGGTTACACCGGCCTGTCCGATGCCACCACGCGCAAACCGCTCGCTGGCGTGGTGCGCCTCTGGGGTCGTCACGGCGGCATGCGCAAACCAGACCTGTGGCGATGACCAACCCGCGGCCTCTCCGGGGGCGAGGGCGGACCGAAAGAGCGTCCATTGCAACCCATAGGCCGTGCCATTGGCATCTGTCAGGTTTGCCGTGATGTACCACCATTCGATCCGGTAATCCGGGTGCGGGCCATGGTCCTCGGGAAAGGTGAATTGCGGATCAGGGCGCGGCATTGCAAAGCCGTCGTCCGCCGTCGACCCTAACCCGGAAAACCCCTGCGCCATCGCGCATACCGGCCAAAGCATGAGAAACAGGATCAGCCTAACGTTCATTTGCAAACACCTTGAGCAAAACAGCCGGAGGCACCCGCATCAAACGGCGTGCAGGCCACGCAGCGGCCAACCCGGCGGCGGCCAGCGCATAGGCCCCCAGACGGGCATAGTCGACCGGAAACAGGAACATCGGCAAGCGCCAGCCAAATGCCTCCACGTTGACAACTGACAGCAGCACCCACGCCAATGCCAACCCCAGCGGCAGGGCGCAGACAAACACCAACGCCGACAACGCCACCGCGCGCAACAGCTCCAGCTGCCCCAACCGCGCACGGGTCAGACCCAGCGCCCAGACAGGGGCCAACTGCGGCACCCGCAGATCGGCGAGGGTCAAAAGGCTCATCAGGATGGCAAATCCGGCCACCCCCAATGTCAGCACATTCAACGCCGCCGTCACGGTAAATGTCCGCTCGAACACGTCCAGCGACACAGCCTTGATTGCGGCCTGATCGGTGATGTCGCTGTCGGTTAGATCAAGCGCACGCACCAGGTCGGTGCGCAGGGCGCTGGCATTGTCTGTGCGGATGCCGAACTGCGTCGGAAAGACATCGGGGTGCAATGTGCCGAACATGTCGGCGGCAATGACAACCTGACCCTGCGGATTGCCATAATCCCCAACAATGCCCGCAATCGGCAATGGATCGGCACCATCCACCGTAACCTCATCCCCGATCCACAGATCACTGCGCCGGGCCAATTGCTCATTGATCACGGCGGCCTCGCCCCGCTCCACCCGGTCCCAGGCATCCGGTGAAGCATCCAGAAACACCCAATCGTCGCGATAGGTGGGGCCAACGCGGATGCCGAACAGACGCACAGGCAGCCCTGCCGCCACACCCGGCACCGACAACAGCGGCAGCGTCTCAAGGTCCCGGTCCTCGAGATAGGCCATCAGGGCAGTGCTCTGCGCCTCGGTTTCGACCCGCACAAACAGCTCCGGCGCAAGGCGTTGATCCAGAAACCCGACAAAGGTCAAACGAAAGCTCGACACCATCGTCGACACCCCGATATTCGCCGATACCGCCAACAGCAGCGCCATGAGCGCAAGGCTCAACCCCGGCAATTGTTGCCGCGTGTCGGCCCAGAACCAGCGCCAGACCGGCGCCGTTGTCATCCGTTCAAACCGGCCCATCATCCAACCCGCAACGGCGGGCAGCGCCAGTGCCGCCCCAATCAACAGGCAGGCGAGCAACGCAAAGGCTGCCAACAGCCCATCGGCCAGCAGGGCCAGCAGCCCGGCGGCGCCCAACAGTCCCAGCGCCGCCCCCGTTTGCGCCCGCAACCGAACCCCGCTTGCCATGACCCACGCGCGGGGCCGTGCGCTTGCCAACAGGGGCATACGCGCGATGTCCCACAACCGGCTGGCCAGCGCTGCGGCGGTGCCAAACATCGCCAGCAAAAACCCGGTCAGCCACCATTCTGGCCGCACCGCCAGCGTGCCGGACACATCGGCCCCGTACAGCCCCTTGAGCGTCGCCGCCACGTCGGGCAGCAACAGCGCCGCGATCACATAGCCCAGGACAATTCCGACCACCGCCCCAAGTGCGGCGAGCGTCATCATTTCCACGCAGATCACCGTCACCAACAGGCGCATCGGCACACCAAGCGACCGCAACGTCCGTATCATCCCGCGCCGCTGTTCAAAGGCGAGGCCAATCGTGCTGTGCACAATGAACAGCCCAACGGCAAAGCTGAGCAATCCGAAGGCGGTGAGGTTGAGATGAAAGCTGTCCGTCAGTTGTGCAATATCTGCGGTTTGTTGCGATGCTTGCCGCTTCAGTTCGGGCGGTAGGGCAGGGCGGTCAGCTTGTGCAAAGGGCTGGTCCGGCAGAACCATCAAACGCGTCAGCGTGTCCCGCTCTGCCAGCCTCAGAACCAACCCGACGTCGCCCATGGCAAGGCCGGGGCCAATCGACGGGTCGACCACCACATCCGCCAACCCACTCAGGCCCGCCGCCGTTTCCGCATTGGCAAACAGCGCGTCCAGACGGCCCATACCACCGGCACCCGCCTGCGCAAAAGCCGTCGCAGCCAGAGGGGAGGTCAGCGGGTCGATCCCAATCACGCGGACACCGTTCAGCGTGGTCTCAACAACCGGGGACACCAACCATCCTGCACGGCGCAGCGCGACATAGGTGTCCACGGCAATCGCGTCGCCACGTCGCGGAACGAGTTGATCGTATTGCCCCTCACCCAAAGTGTTCGCGGCCGCGTCATAGCTGGCCCGCGCTTCGGAATTTATCGCCTGCACACCCGACCACAGACCCGTCGCCAGCGCCAACCCCGCAAGAAAGGCAAAAAGCTGAACAGGGTTCCGCCGCCAATGCGACAGCAGCGCCGCAAAACAGGCCCGGATCACACCAAAACCCCGTTCCGCAGGTGCAATTGCGTGTTCATCCGGGCGGCGATGGCGGGCGAATGGGTCACAATCATCAGGGCCGCGCCCGTCTGCGCCACCAGCCGCAGCATTTCGTCCATGACATCCCGCGCGGTGGCTTCGTCGAGGTTGCCCGTCGGCTCATCCGCGAGCATCAGCTTGGGCTTAGCTGCCAATGCGCGCGCGATGGCGACCCGCTGCTGCTGCCCACCTGACAGCGCCTCCGGGTATTTGTGCAGATGCGCGCCCAGCCCAAGCGCCTGCACCAAATTGTCGATATGCGCGGGATCGACGCGATCTGACAACGCGGCCTGAAAGCCGATGTTCGCGGCCACAGTCATGGACGGGATCAGGTTGAACTGCTGAAACACCAGCGCGATCTCGGTCCGGCGGAACGCGGCCAGCGCCGCATCACGCATCGCCGTCAAATCGTGGCCGGACACCTTGACCTTGCCCGCGTCCGGCGCATCCAGCCCGCCCGCAATATGCAAGAGCGTGCTCTTGCCGCTGCCGGATTCCCCGGTCAGGGCAACGGTCTCACCCGCGTTCACCGCAAAACTGACACCGCGCAGCACGGGAATGTCACCTGCGCTGTCGCGGTATGATTTTTTGACGTAATTAAGCTCTAGCAGCACGGTGTACCCCTGTTCGGGCATAACCTATGCCATCACGGCGCGTCTAACAGGGCCGCGGCGATGTTTTTGTCGTCGCAGTCCATACGATGCGCGACCGTAATGCCCTGCCGCGGTCGCCCATGCTGCCAATCCGGAATTTTTCGCGCCAAAGGTGCAAAAAGCCATTGACTTGAATACACGCAATACACGAGCCTGACACCATAGATATGTACGCCATTTTGTTCGGCACACCACCTGTTGCGGTTTATTCATCGACCGACAGCACTTTTTGAAAATCTGACTTGGGGAGGTCGACTTGAATCCGCACGACAATTGGGAACACGTTCGCGAGGCGACAAAACAATTCGATTTGAACCCGGCGGAAAGCATCATGGTCTTTGCCATGAACGCCGGGGTCTACGGAAATCGCGAGAAAATTCTGGCCCGGCTCAAGGGAGATCTGCAAGCCGCGATCTCTGTCGAATTGGCCACCATTCCGATCTATCTCTACACCTACTACTCGATCGACCGGACGGTGAATTCGGGGCGCGACCTGACCGATACATCGCGCTTTGCGAACGAGGCGGGCGCGGTGATCATGTCCGTCGCCGTCGAAGAGATGCTGCACATGTCCTTGTCCAGCAACATCTACTTTGCCCTGACCGGCGCGCCGCCCCAACTGTACATGGCCGCCCCTGCGACTTACCCGACCATGCTGCCACACCACAATCCGGTGGGACCACCGGGCCCACAAGGCGGCACCGACACGCACATCCCGCTCAAGGGGCTCAGCTTTGAACAGCTGTGGCATTTCCTGCAAATCGAATACCCGCAGGGGCCCATCAATCTGGTGATGGATGTGGTCGAACTGTTCGACCCCGAGCTGAAATGGCAAACGACCATGGATCCCGCGCAAGTCACGGCTGATCTGGGCAAATTGCTGCACGGTCTGGGATGGCCTTCGGACGAGAACTGGAACTCGATTGGTCAGTTCTATTCGTTCATCCGGTGCATGATCGCCTGCGCCCATGTCACCGAAGAGGACTTTCAAACCGGTCTTGCCGCGCGCCAGATCCAGCCGCTGAACTATTCGCCCAACAACGTCGACACGATCTACGCCAAGGCCAAGTTCAACAAGAAAGCGCCTGCACCGGCGGCGGGCTGTGGTGCGGCGCAAACCGCGTCGAAACTGCCTCACGCGTCCGAAGTGGCGGTGTACACCGACGAACCCGACAGCCACGCGGGTGGCCACGAAGGTGACTGGGGTGAGGACAACGAGCTGATCACCGTCGCCAGCAAGACGCAGGCGATGATCGCCCTTCAGACGATTTGCGAGCAGGGCGAGGGCTACAAGGACGCCTTTGGCGCCGAAAACAACACCGACGACCCGCAAAAGGCCGCCGGTGGCGGTGGCCCTGCAGATGTGCGCAACTACGAACCCGAAGAAAGCCATTTCTTCAAGTTCCTGCGTCTTCAGGCCCAGTTCGTCGAATACGACCAGCACAAGGAAAAGCTGCCCGAGTGGATGGCCGCCGAGATCAAGGAGATGGAGCTTGAGGAACTGCTCGAGCACCAATACGCCAAACGCACCGCCGCCAGCCTGATTGACGGCGGCATGGTCTATGACGTGCCGACCAGCCCCGTTAGCGCGCAATATCCGCCCGCTTATGCCGCGCTGAACGACTTCAACAGCGGTCTGTTCCAGTACATGCTGATCCTGTCCGAAACGATCTATCTGGTGAAACCCGAGATGATCGGACCGAACAAGAAGGTGCACAGCCAGCAGCAGTTCTTTAACATCGCGCTGCACCGGTCGATGATCTGGATCATGGACAAGTGGATCCAGATGATGCGCGAACTGGACCCGATGGCTGACGGTCCGCACGCGGGCAAGATCATGGGGCCAACCTTTGAGAACCTCAGCCTCGGCACGCGGGAAAATGCCTTTGACGCTCTTGTAGCGCTGGGCGACCGCGCCGTTGCGGCATCCTCGGCCTTTGATGCATCAACACAAAGCAACATCGCGCACCTTGTCGCCAAGGCGGTCAGCCTGATGAGCACGGACGGCAAGGACCCAATGCACCTGCCCAACGTGCAGGACCATTGGAACGGCAACACACCCATCAACCCGACGCCCGCCGACACCTCCGGCGCGATTGCGGCTGAATAGGGCAGGGAGACACCAAATGAGCACAACAGACACCAAAGACCCCGCAGTCCCCCATTTCAACATCGAGGGCTTCAAACGCGTGCCCGTGCCGGGCGAGGAACTGCACGCCTGCATGGGCCTGAACAAATGCGCTGGTCAGGACAAATACGGCATGGATGGTGCGCCAGGGTTCGAACCCAACAGCTGCGCGGGCCAGGGCTTTTGCGCCACCACGGCCATGCACAGTTGCCACACCAACAACAACTGCGCCAACCAGGGCGGATGCGGGCTCTATGGATCGGAATCCGAATTGACCCGACCGGGCCAGAACGATTGCCGTTCCATGGGCTCCTGCGCGACACCGATCAATGCCGAACGGTTCATCACCACGGGCGGCCTGCGCGGCACCAGCGTCTGGGCGCGGGCGCGCAAGGTCTTTGCCGAAGCCTACGAGGAAAGCGGCGGCAAGGTCGGCCCACAGCCCGAACACTTCCCGCATGGCCCAACAGCCGAATGGATCAACCAACCAGCCGAAGGCGGCTCTTGCTCGTCATACGCGGCTTGCGGGTCCAGCGGCATGTCGGGCGGCGGCAGCTGCGGATGACCACACAAAACGGAATTGCGGCGTTGCCCCAGCTCGGTCTCGGGCTGGGGCTGCGCAACGTCCATTTCGAACACATCCTGACCCACTGGCCCGACGTCGACTGGTTCGAGGCGATCTCGGAAAACTTCATGGATTCGCAGGGCCGCCCCCGCGACGTCATCCGCAAGGTTGCGGACCGCTATCCCGTCGTGCTGCACGGCGTGTCCCTCTCCATCGGCAGCACGGACCCGCTCGACCTCGACTACCTCGCGCGGCTCAAGACGCTGGCCCACGAGGTGCAACCACAATGGGTGTCCGATCACCTGTGCTGGACCGGTGTCATGGGACTGAACAGCCACGACCTGCTGCCCGTCCCGCTCAGCGATGAGACACTGGCCCATATCGTGCCGCGCATTCACAAGGTTCAAGAGGTGCTGGGCCGTCCCCTGATCCTTGAAAACCCCTCTACCTATGTGGGGTTCAAGGACAGCACCATCGAAGAGCCGGACTTTTTGCGGGCGTTGGCGGACCAAACTGGCTGTGGCCTGCTGCTCGACGTTAACAATGTCTATGTGACCTGTTTTAACGCCGATGCGGATGCGATGGCCTACCTTGACGCGTTCCCATGGGACAAGGTGGTACAGATGCACCTCGCGGGCCACACCGACTGCGGCACACATATCATCGACACCCACGACCAACCCGTCAGACCAGAGGTCTGGGAACTCTACGCAACCGCCTGGCAGCGCACGGGCGGCGCTTCGACCCTGCTGGAGTGGGATGGCAACATCCCGGACTTTGACACCTGCCACGCCGAATTGCTCAAATCGCGGGCCTATATGGGCGGCGCGGGCTTTCAACAGGTGCTGGACGCCGCACAGATCGCCCCCGCGACCGGCGTATCAAACCCGGTCAGTTTTCTCGTACCGGACGTCATGGATGCAGCCACCCCGGCGGATCAGGGCTGATCCATGGCGGATACGCTGACAGACCTGCAACACTGGATGCACCGCGCGCTGCTGCGCCCCGAAGAGGCAAACCCGCAAGAGGTCGACGCCCGCCTGACACCGCATCCGCGGCTGTCCCCGTCCGGCGCGCTGGCGATCTATCAGCAAAGCTACCGGTTGCGCATCGCGTCCTGCATGCGCGAACAGTTTCCGGCGCTGTGCCACGCGCTGGGTCAGGATCTTTTTGACGATTTTGCCGCTGAATATGTGCGCGACTGCCCACCCGAAAGCTATACGCTCTACGATCTTGGCCGCCGGTTCGCCGGGTTTCTCGACGCCCAACGCCCAGACCGCGACAGCCAGACCCGCGAGGTGTGGGTCGATTTCGTCATCGACCTTGCCCGGTTCGAGCGTGACGTCTTTGTCACCTTTGACGGCCCCGGCGCCGAAGACCTGCCGCCCGCCTCGCCCGCAACCTGTGACGCCGATTTGCGCCTGAACCCCAGCCTGCGGGTGCGCGCGTACCAGTTCCCGGTTGCGCAATACTACCTCGCCGTCCGAGCCAAGGCCGCGCCCACCCCGCCACCGCCTGCGCCCAATCACACCGCTATTGTTCGCCAGGATTTCGGCACGCGGATTGTGCCCCTGCGCGCAGGTCATGCCCGCTTCCTGTCGGTGATGACTGAATGTACGACCGTTGCCTTGGCCCTGGCTGAACTTGGCCCCGGCGCGTTGACCCCCTGGCACGACGATCCCGGCCTGAAAACGGATTGGCTGCGCGCGGGCATGTTCGTGGCCGCAGACGCACAGACCTAGATAACGGGTCGCGCCGTTTAAGAGGCCCGCAAATGGTGCGTGTCAAAATACCCGTTTGTTTCGCCGCGCCAATGGCTCAGCAAATGGCGGCACTGGCGGCATTCTGTTCCCGTGATCGAATGCAATGCGATGTCCGCGGACACAGCCGCTGCCGCCCGGTACAAATCCAGCAAATGCCGCTGGTTCAAACGGTCTGCGATGGGCCAACTGTCCTCCAGCGTCGACGCCGCAGAGGCCAGTGACAATACCAGATATTCCACTGGCACGCCCGCAAAACGGTCGCACACAATTGGTACGGCACGCCGTACGGCAATTCCCTGTTCGAACGTCAATTCGCCCAGGCAACTCTCCAATTCATCCCAAAACTGGATGCTCACTGAAATCTCGGTCTTTTCCCAACAGATTCAATCTTTAGGTGAAAGTCCCGAAAGAACCCATAACAAAATGCAAGAATTCTATTTCAGGTAGAATATTCGTTGAATCGTTTCTGTATGTATCCGGTCACTCTGAATTGCCCGTTCGCAATGGCCCCGATTGACCGGTTCCGGCGCGGTTGAATTGAATACACAAGAGTTTTCAAACTGCACACTTGTGCGGCGGAAAATTTGCTGCGATGCTCGAATAGTGAGCAGAAAAAGAACGATAGCTGTGCAGGCTCTTGTGGCCCTGTCCCTGTCCGCACCGGCAATGGCGATGGACAACCTGGCATCCGTTTTCGCGGGATGCACCGGGCGCATATCGGCCGAGATGGAACATGCCTGGCTGATGAACAGCGACCGCGCTGATGACCTCGAGGGGTTGCGGCTCCAGTTTGTGACGCTCCTCGATGCGATCACGCCACCCGAACAGGCCCGGCAGGTCCTGCACTTCCGCATAGAGGCGAAACTGGCACATGCGGCGATGCTCACAACAGCGACCTTTGGCACCGATCCACGCCTCGTTCACATGGCGCAAAATCAGGCGGCACTGCGCGTAAGAGACTGCCGAAATCTGTTGCTCGACAGCTGATACTTGCCGAGCAGCCCGCTTTTTGCGCCTATGAAACGGGCATAAACCGCGAAACCTGCCCAAAAATCAAACAAATCCCGTTGACAGCACAACAATGCAGCAGGTCGGACTCGGCGCGGGCAAGCACAGCTTCATAAATGCTCAGGCAGTCCGACAGGGGCTGTTTGGAATGTGCGGCGGCGTTGGCCTGGAAACCTGAACACCACCGCACGTGGCAACATGAAAGTGCCGGGGGTGATATGAGGGTTCTGTTCCTTTTTCGCAATGCCCCTGGCGTGATGCGCTAGAGGACTCACAATGAAAAAATCCCTTCTCGGAACCACCGCTGCCGTTGTGCTGGGCACTGCTTTGCCCGCATTGGCCTGCGACGCCCCCATCAAAATCGGCGTGCTGCACTCGCTGTCCGGCACCATGGCAATCTCCGAAACAACTCTCAAAGATACGATGGAAATGCTGGTCGAACAGCAAAACGCCGCTGGTGGTGTTCTGGGCTGCGATCTCGAAGCCGTCGTCGTTGATCCTGCCTCCGATTGGCCGCTCTTTGCGGAAAAGGCACGCGAATTGCTGACCGTCCACGAGGTCGACGTGATCTTTGGCAACTGGACATCGGTGTCGCGCAAATCCGTGCTGCCCGTGATCGAGGAATTGAACGGCCTGCTGTTCTACCCCGTGCAATACGAGGGCGAAGAGTCGTCCAAGAACGTGTTCTACACCGGCGCCGCCCCCAACCAACAGGCGATCCCCGCCACCGATTACTTCCTCGAAGAGCTTGAGGTCGAGAAATTCGCGCTGCTGGGCACCGACTATGTCTATCCCCGCACAACCAACAACATCCTCGAAGCATACCTCCAGGACAAAGGCATCCCGGCGGACGACATCTTCGTCAACTACACGCCCTTCGGTCACTCCGACTGGTCCAAGATTGTGGCTGACGTCGTGGCTCTGGGTGCAGACGGCAAAAAGGTCGGCGTGATCTCGACCATCAACGGCGACGCCAATGTCGGCTTCTACAAGGAACTGGCAGCCGCTGGTATCTCTGCCGATGACATCCCCGTCGTCGCCTTCTCCGTTGGCGAAGAAGAACTGGCAGGCCTCGACACCTCCAACCTCGTTGGCCACCTCGCCGCCTGGAACTATTTCCAGTCTGCCGAATCCGATGCCAACGACGCATGGGTCGAAGCCTGGAAAGCCCGCATGGGCGAAGAGCGCGTGACCAATGACCCGATGGAGGCGCACTATATCGGCTTCAACATGTGGGTGAACGCGGCCACAGCCGCAGGCACCACAGACGTCGATGCGGTCCGTACGGCAATGTACGGTCAGGAATTCCCGAACCTGACAGGCGGCACCGCCGTCATGCTGCCCAATCACCACTTGGCCAAGCCGGTCCTGATCGGCGAAATCCAGGAAGACGGCCAGTTCGACATCATCAGCCAGACCGCCGAAGTGCCGGGTGACGCATGGACAGACTTCCTGCCGGAATCGGCCGTGCTGGTCTCCGACTGGAAAGAGCTGGGTTGCGGCATGTACAACACCGAAACCAGCAGCTGCGTACAGATCAAATCCAACTACTGATCTCGCAGATCCAACAAAAAACCGGATGGCGCATCACGCGCCGTCCGGAACACCAAGGAACGGGCTGGCATGCGGCACTTTTTGATTTTGATCTGGATGGTCGCATTGTCGTTTTCGGCTTTGACCGTTCCAGCGATGGCACAGAACATGGATGCGCCGATCCAGCAGTTGATGCAGACCCACGGCGACGCACTGGCCAAGGCATCGCGCAAAACGATCCAGCCCGCCATCGACGCGCTCACGGCCAGCGGCTTGCCCGCCGCCCAGAACGTGATGGAACGCTGGCAGGCCAAGGAGGTTTGGCGTCACAAGGACACCGGCGCCTTTGTCATTGCCGAAGAGATCGACCGCGACACCATCCGCATCTTTGACCCGTCCGACCGCTCCGAGATCGGTGAGGCCGAGGACAAGGCCTATAAACAGCTCAAACCCAACAGCGGTGTGCGCGGCATGATCGCCGCCGCCCTCGTGAAATTCCAACTGACCGACGCAGATGCTCGCGTCCGCGTGACGGCTCTCGACGCGATTTCCCGCGACCCCGAGGCCAGCCACCTTCCAGCACTCCGCGATGTCATCGCAACAGAATCCGACCCAGACATCGCTACGCGCATGACCCGTCTCGAACGCCTGCTGACAATCCAGTTCGGCGCCGACGACGCCGAACGGATCGCCGCCATCGCGCATTTTGAAGGTGACTTGGGCGTGGACGCCCGCGCGGCACTCAACCCCCTCGTCACCACGCGCGTGCAGGCGGCCCAAGAGCGCCCGGACACGCCCGACGTGCTGGGACCGATCACACCGGGGTCGGATGCCCTGTCCCGAATGGACGCCTACGCGCTTTTGGTCGCAGAAAACCTCGCACCCCCGCTCATTCCCCCCGGCGAAGTCCGCGCCGCCCTGATCCGCAACATCGACGGCGACACGGTGGCGGGTGTGCAGGTCGCAACCCTGTCCACCGACGCGGCCCGCAACAGCGCCTTTGCCACATTGGTAGAACAAGGCCTCGCCGAACCCGCCGCAACGGTTCAGGAAATCGACACAGCACTCGATGCCTTCCAGTTCTTCGAGGTCTACATCGGCGCCCCGCCCACAGTTGCGCGCGCCGCGCACGATGTTCTCCGCGGGATTGAGGCATCGGTGGCGCTCAACCAAACCGCCGACCTGGCGCTCGACGCCGTCTCGCTCGCGTCGATCTACTTCCTCGCCGCCATCGGCCTCGCCATCACCTTTGGCGTCATGGGTGTTATCAACATGGCCCACGGCGAGTTTATCATGATGGGGGCCTACACCGGCTACGTCGTGCAACTCTTTGTGCCCGACCACACCCTGTCGATCTTGCTGGCCATCCCGCTGGCCTTCATGGTCACCTTCGCGGCAGGTGTTGCGATGGAACGGCTGGTGATCCGCTGGCTCTACCACCGCCCGCTCGAAACCCTGCTGGCCACCTTTGGTGTGTCCATCGCCCTGCAACAATTGGCCAAGAACATCTTCGGCACCCAGGCCCGCCCCCTCACGGCACCGGGCTGGCTCGACGGGTCGATGGTGATCAACGATATCGTCTCGATCAGCTATATCCGCATCGCCATCTTCATCCTTGCGCTGGTGTTCCTCGCCCTGTTCCTGATTGTCATGAACCGCACACGCCTCGGCCTCGAAGTCCGCGCGGTGACGCAAAACCCCCGCATGGCCGCCTCCATGGGCATCAACCCCGACCGCATCAACATGCTCACCTTCGGCTTCGGCTCCGGCATCGCCGGCATCGCAGGCGTCGCCATCGGCCTCTACGCCAAGGTGACGTCGGAAATGGGCGCGGATTACATCGTGCAATCCTTCATGACCGTTGTGGTCGGCGGGGTGGGCAACATCTGGGGCACGCTGCTGGGGGCTACACTGGTCGGCACCATGCAAAAGGGGATCGAATGGTTGAACCCCTCCAACACCCTCGCCGCCCAGACCTACATGATCCTGTTCATCATCCTCTTCATCCAATTCAGGCCACGGGGCATCATCGCCCTCAAAGGCCGCGCAGCGGAGGCATAGACGATGACCGATACAACTTCATTGTTCCCCAAATATGCAAAATCCCGCCCCGTCATCACGCGCCACCCCTCGGTGCTGATCTTCATCGCCTGCCTCGCGCTCTTCACACTCGGCGTCACCATCCTGTCCGAAGGATTCGGCATCGGCGTGATCTCCACCTCCTTTGTCAAAACCCTGGGAAAGACTCTGTGCCTGTGCCTCGTGGCCCTCGCGATGGACCTAGTCTGGGGCTATTGCGGCATCCTCAGCCTCGGTCACATGGCGTTCTTTGGCATCGGCGGCTACGCAATCGGCATGTGGCTGATGTACGCCCGCACCGAAATCATCGTCGTCCAAAGCCTCGCCGCTGCCCCCCTGCCGCCCACACCCCAAGAGATTTCCGACGGCATCGCCACACAGATCTTTGGCGTGGTCGGCGCATCCGAATTTCCACCGATCTGGGCGTTGGCCCACTCCCTGCCGCTGCAACTGGCGGCGGTGGTGGTGGTGCCGGGCCTGCTGGCGCTGATCTTTGGCTGGCTCGCGTTCCGCAGCCGGGTCACGGGGGTCTACCTGTCGATCCTGACCCAGGCCATGACGCTCGCCCTTTCGCTCTACCTCTTCCAGAACGACAGCGGGTTGCGGGGCAACAACGGCCTGTCGGGCCTGCAAAACCTGCCAGGCCTCGACGCAGTGCCGCAATCCGTGGTCTCGATCTGGTTTCTCTGGGCCTCCGCGCTGGCGCTGGGTCTCGGGTATCTGCTGTGCGCCTGGGTCGTGTCCGGCAAATTCGGCTCCGTTATACGCGCTATACGCGATGACGAGGCGCGTGTGCGGTTCCTGGGTTACTCGGTCGAGGCCTACAAACTCACCGTCTTCACCCTTACCGCGGTGATCGCGGCGGTCGCCGGCGCGTTATACTACCCGCAGGCGGGCATCATTAACCCGGCCGAGATTGCACCCATCGCCTCGATCTACCTCGCCGTGTGGGTCGCCATTGGCGGACGCGGGCGTCTCTATGGCGCGGTGATCGGCGCGGCCTTCGTGTCGCTTGTGTCCACATGGTTCACCGGCGGGCAAGCGCCTGACGTCAATCTGGGCTTCTACACGATATCATGGGTCGACTGGTGGACCGTGCTGCTGGGCCTGTCCTTTGTCGCCGTCACGCTGTTTGCGCCCAAGGGCATCGGCGGCTTGATGGACCTTGTCCCCGCGGGTACACCCGACCGCCACGGCGCCGCTCTGGGTCCTGATGACAGCGCCCTACGCGAAAAGGAGGCCGACAAATGAACACGCTTTTGGAAGTGTCTGGCGTCTCCAAATCCTTTGACGGATTCAAGGCCATCAACAACCTGTCTTTTCAAATCGGCGAGCCCGAGATGCGCGCCGTGATCGGTCCGAATGGCGCGGGCAAGACGACGTTCATGGACATCATCACGGGCAAAACCCGGCCCGACGAAGGCCGCGCAATCTTTGGTGAGAAATCCATGTCGCTCCTGTCGATGACCGAAAGCCAGATCGCGCAGGCGGGCATTGGCCGCAAATTCCAGCGCCCCACCGTGTTCGAGGACCAGAGCGTCGCGGACAACCTGATGATGGCCCTCAAGAAAGACCGCAGCCCCTGGGCCGTCTTGCGCTTCCGCCCCGCCCGCGACGATCACGCCGCTGTGGCGCGCCTGGCGGACGAGATCGGGCTGACGGACCAGTTGGACCGCAAGTCGGGCGAGTTGAGCCATGGCCAGAAACAGTGGCTCGAGATCGGCATGTTGCTGGCGCAGGATCCCCGCCTCTTGCTGGTGGACGAACCGGCGGCGGGCATGACGCCTGCGGAACGCGAGCACACCACCGACATCCTCGTGCAGGCGGCCAAGACGCGCGCCGTCGTGGTGGTGGAACACGATATGGAATTTGTCCGGCGGCTGAATTGCAAAGTCACCGTACTGCATGAAGGGTCGGTGCTGGCCGAGGGTTCGCTCGACCACGTGACCGCAGATGAAAGGGTGATCGAGGTGTACCTTGGCCGATAGTGTTCTCGAAATCCGCGACCTGACGCTGCACTACGGCGGCAGCCAGATCCTCAACGGCGTGAACGTCTCTGCCCAGCGGGGCGAGGTCACCTGCGTCATGGGCACCAACGGCGTGGGCAAGACCAGCCTGCTCAAGGCCATTTCCGGCACGCACCCGCGCTCGGGCGGCAGCTATGTGCTGGACGGCACAGACATCGGGCGCGCCACGGCACATAGCCTTGCGCAAAAAGGCGTGGCCTATGTCCCGCAGGGGCGCGAGATCTTTCCTTTTCTCACGGTGCGCGAAAATCTGGAAATCGGTTTTGCCTGCCTGCCGCGCGGATCGCGCTCGGTGCCGGATGACATCTTTGACCTGTTTCCGATCCTCAAGGACTTTTTGCACCGGCGCGGCGGCGACCTGTCGGGTGGTCAGCAACAACAACTGGCGATTGCCCGCGCGCTGGTGACCCGTCCCAAACTGCTGTTGCTGGATGAACCGACCGAGGGCATCCAGCCGAACATCATCCAGCAGATCGGGCGCGTCATCGGCCAGCTGCGCGAACGCGGTGACATGGCGATTGTGTTGGTGGAACAGTATTTCGACTTTGCCAGATCGCTGGGGGATCAATTTCTCGTTCTGGAACGCGGCGCGGAAAAGCTGCGCGGCCGGGCCGACGAGATACCACGCGACACCTTGCTGGCGGCGGTCTCGGTCTAGCGCCGCTGGACCCGCTGCGCCGTTGGACCGGACAGACCCGCCGCTGTGCGTGCGCCCTCAGTAGGGGTCAGCAAGGCGGTGCGTTGGGCCGTACCATTGGGCAAGACCACCGCACGCTGCGCGCGGAACCGCCCGTCATAGGGGCCAAAATACACGGCCCGATGCGTGGCGAAGGGCGACAGCGCCAACCGCTGATCAAAACTGTGGCCCAGTCCCGACACGCGGAACCCTGGTGCGCTGTCGATGGGCTCCAGGAACCCTTCGACGGACAGTTGTCGCAATGTGCCGCCACCCTCGCGGAACCGACCCATTTGAACCGACGTGGTGACCAGTGTGGTGCCGTCAAACGTGCCTTGGGCCACAGCAAACTGGCCTGCCGTCAGGCGCGCAGCCGCGTCGGTGACAAGCGGCGTCTGACCGATGGACCAGCCGCTCGTGGCCGACCCGACCAAGACGCCCGCCACACGGTCCTGCGTGGTCTGTGTCGCGTGGGTGAGGTTGGATTGCACCGAACCATCCGGTCGCCAGATCCCGTGCACCGACACGCGCCGCCCCACAAGGGACGCAGCCGTGGCCAGATGCACCCGCGTGCCATTCACCGCAAAACCGCTCCCGTGACGCCGCAGATGACCGACCAGCGGCGTGTCCACATCGATCCGCACTGCCTCGAAACGATCCAGCCGGGTGCGCGCAACCATGCTCAGCCCCATGCCCGGCACCAGCCGCGTTGCACTGCCCTGAGCACCGTCGAAAAAGACGCGCACCTGATCGGGCAGTTCCACGCGCAATCCGTTGACCAGCACGCTGCCCGTGCCGGTCATCAGGCCAACGATGCCGGTGCCGCCAATGCCGCCCTCAAACGGGTCCTCGCCCAATTGCGCCAACGGGATCGCCGGGGCGCAGGCAGTGAGGGCGGTGGCCCCCAGCATTGCAAATGTCTGGCGTCTGTTCAGTCGTGTCACGGCGCGTCCTGTTCCTTGCCCTCGGGCTGCTCCGCCGCGTCTTCGCGGTAGAAATATACCCCAACGCGGTATCGTTGCCGCCCTGTATCGTCGTCTTTGCCCTCGCGGTGCAGCGCGCTGCTTTGCCGGTTCAGGTCTTCGAGCATACTCTGCGCCTGATCGCGGGCCGATGCCTCGATCACGTCGATCGCATCCGGGGTCATCTGGTTGTAGAACACCGAGCGCTCGAAAAATGGCGGCGCGTCCGACAACAGGTTTTCCGCCGCCGCCGCAATGTGATCACCGACATTCGCGCCAAAGAACACCTCTTTGTCCGACGCCTCAGAGGTGCCCACAACCGCCTGCGGCTTCAGACGCAACATGTCGCCCTCTTCGACGACAACCAGTCCTGCGTTTCGCAATTCGTCCAAAACGGTGCGCGGGCGGACATCCTTGCTGAGCGACTGCACAAGGGTCTCGAAATCAGGTGCGCTGTCGGACACGCGGGGCAGGGCGCGCGGTGCGTCGCCCTCGGTGTAATCGGGGTGCGACATCCATTGGCCCACAACCGTGGCCAGCAGGGCGCTCTTGCGGCGCGCATGGGCGGCACCATCGTCCTGCTGTGAGCGAAAGGTGCGGATGTCCTTGCGGTGAACACCGGTCAACATCGCCACCCGACTGTCGGTCAACGGCTTGCCATCCAGTTGAAAGGAATCCTCCGCCACTTCGACAAACACGCGTTTGAGCAATCCGTACACCACTGGGGCCGTCAGACCACGCGCAATCATCGTACGCACCAGCGGGCGCAGTAACCCTCTGAGAACGCGTAAGAAAGCGTCTGATGGCGTGTGGTTTCCCCCAATGTTCATGGTGCCAATCTAATGTTGTGTGGAAAAAAATTCCACGCCTATCCTTGATATTTTCGGGCCATGCGTCATTTCGCCGTTTGTGGGAAATATTCCCATTTATGAAAACCGAACCGTGGCCGTGCGCGCTTCCGGGACTGAAATAGGAGATCAACATGAAACGCCGTTCCTTTATGAAGATGACTGTCGTAGGCGCGACTTTTGCGGCACTGGGTGCTTGCGCCGAGATGACCAGCGAACCGGACATCGTGGACACCGCCGTCGCCGCCGGTTCGTTCAACACGCTGGTGGCCGCCGTGCAGGCGGCTGGTCTGGTCGACACCCTGAAATCGCCCGGCCCCTTCACGGTCTTTGCGCCAACCGACGCGGCCTTTGCCAAACTGCCCGCAGGCACGGTCGAGAACCTGCTCAAGCCCGAGAACAAGGACCAGCTCACCGCCATCCTGACCTATCACGTGGTGCCGGGTCAGACCCTGGCCGCTGACCTCGCGGGCAAGCGCCTGAGCGTCGCGACCGTAAATGGCGCAAACGTGCATATCGACGGGCGCAACGGCGTCAAAGTCGAGAAATCCAACGTGATACAGGCGGACATCCTGACCTCCAACGGCGTGATCCACGTGATTGACCGGGTGCTGCTGCCCTGATGCGCGGCGGGCGGGTGCCAATTTAACCCATCCGCCCTTTTGCTTTTGCATCCTTGCGCGGCACAGGCGACAGTTGGGCGAAAATCCCCTTCTTGCCCAACTGTCCGAGCCGCCCATGACCTTTACCACCCGCCCAGAACTGTCCGGCACCTTTGGCATGGTGACCTCAACGCATTGGCTGGCCTCAGCCGTGGGGCTCAAGCTGCTCGAGGCGGGCGGCACCGCCTTTGATGCCGCAGCCGGGGTCGGCTTTGTCCTGAATGTGGTCGAGCCGCATTTGAACGGCCTCTTGGGTGATATGCCCGCAATCCTGCGCGTGGCGGGCGAGGACCCGGTTGCCCTGTGCGGGCAGGGGGTCGCGCCCGCAGGGGCAACCATCGAACATTACCGCGATGCAGGGCTGGACCTGATCCCCGGCTCCGGCCTGCTGGCTACTGTGGTGCCGGGCGCCTTTGATGCGTGGATGCTGATGCTGCGCGATCACGGGCGTTTGCCTCTGCGCGATATCCTTGCACCCGCCATTCACTACGCACGCGCGGGCCATCCCGTTCTGCCGCGCGTTGCCAATACCATCGCGGGGCAGGCCGCGTTTTTCGCCGCCGAATGGCCCACCTCTGCCGAGGTCTGGACGCCAGGCGGCAAGGCACCTGCCGCTGGAACACTCTTTGCCAACCCGCAGCTTGCGGATGTCTGGGACCAACTGGCTCAAGAGGCGGATGCGGCGCCCAATCGCGTGGCAGGGATCGACGCGGCCCGGCGTGCCTTTGCCAGCGGGTTCGTGGCCGAACGGATCGACACCTATATGTCCGACGCCTGCGTTATGGATGGCACGGGCGAGCGTCGACGCGGTGTGCTGACGGGCGATGACATGGCGCAGTGGTCCGCCAGCTACGAGCCGACCGTATCCGTGGACCACCACGGTTGGCAGGTCCACAAATGCGGGCCGTGGACCCAGGGGCCGGTGCTGTTGCAATGCCTGCAAATGCTGCGCAACGACCCGCTGGCCGAGATGGACCCGAACGGGCCAGACTTTGTCCACCTTGTGACCGAGGCGCTGAAACGCGGCTTTGCGGATCGCGAGGTCTACTACGGCGACCCGGATCACGCCGATATCCCGCTTGCGGCGCTGCTGTCTGATGCCCACGCCGACGCGCACCGGGCCGACATCACGGATCAGGCGACCCATGATCACCGTCCGGGCGTCATCTCGGGCTATGAAATCCCGCTCGCGGCCTATCACACGCGCGCGGGCCGCGTGGTCCCGCAGGACACCGGAACCGGCGGGGGCGAGCCGACGATGGCGCACCTGACCAACCGCAAGGGCGACACGGTGCACATCGACGTGGTTGATCAATGGGGCAACATGGTTTCGGCCACGCCCTCGGGCGGGTGGCTGCAATCCAACCCGGTGGTGCCGGGCCTTGGCGTGCCGCTGAACTCCCGCGCCCAGATGTTCTGGCTGACGCCGGGCCTGCCCACGTCGCTGGCACCGGGCCGCAGGCCGCGCACCACCCTGTCACCGTCCATGGCACTGCACGCGGACGGGCGCGCGCTGGCCTTTGGCACGCCTGGCGGCGATCAGCAGGACCAATGGCAGCTCGCGTTTTTCCTGCGCCACGTCCACCACGGCATGAACCTGCAAGAGGCGATAGACGCGCCGCTGTTCCACACCGGACACCTACAGGCCAGCTTTTATCCCCGTGGCATGCGCGCCGGTCACCTGATGGCCGAACCGCACTTTGCCGAGGCGACACTGGACGCCCTGCGCGCCAAGGGCCACGCCCTCGAAGTGGCAGAGCCGTGGACCGTCGGGCGTCTGACCGCCGCGCAGCATGCGCCGGACGGTCTGGTCAAGGCGGCGGCCACGCCCCGCTTGATGCAGGCCTACGCGATGGGGCGCTGAGCGTCGCGCGGCAGGCGCATCGACGCGCTAAAGCCCGCCGTGACCGCATCCAGGGTTAATGCGCCGCCGTGCCGGTTGGCGACCACCTCTGCGATGGACAGGCCAAGGCCGCTGCCGTCGCTTGGGTCCGCCTGACCGAACCGCGCGAGGATCTTGGGAAAGTCGCCCGGCGGCACGCCCTGACCGTCATCCGCCACCGTGATCCGTACCTCGTGATCCGCCGCCAGCGTTACGTCAACCGCGCTCAGGCCCGGCCCGCCATGCAGCAAGGCATTGTCGATCAGGTTCTTGATCGCCTCCTGCACCATGGTGCTGTCCAACCGCACGACCATCTGGTCCTGAGCGCCGCGCAGCGTCAGGCGCACATGCATCCGGGCCGCGCGACCTTCGAAATCTGCGATGGTGCTGCGCAGCAACTGGGCCACGTCCACCGGGCGCGTGGCATCCACCTGTGCAGCACGTGCGCGCTCCAACGTCATCAGGTTCTCGGCCAGATCGCTGGCCCGCTCGGCCGCCGTCACCAGATCCCCCGCCCGCGCCTTGGCCGCATCCAGCGACCGCGCCGTCAGGATCGCCTCGCCCAGCGCACGAACACCCGCAATGGGATTGCGCAACTGATGCGATGCGTCCGAGATAAAGGCCGACTGCGCCTCCATGGATTGACTGACCTGCCCAAACAAACGGTTCAGACGTTCCACGATGCCGCGCGTCTCAATGGGCACACGGCGGCGAATGGGGCTCAGGTCTTCGGGGTTACGGCGTGAAATCGCATCCTCAAGGTCCAGCAGCGGTTTCAAGCCCACATTCACCCCAAACCACACCATCAGCGCCGCCGTCAGCACCAACACCGAAATCAGCGCCAGCGCCCGATAACCAAGTGCTGTGACAAAACCCTGCCGCACAGCCTGATCCTGCCACAGGGTCACGGTGAACGTGCCGGAAAACCCGTCAATCTGCGTGACGTATTTCAGGCGCAACACCCGCACATCCCGCCCCTTATAGACGGCGTCGTAAAACGCATAGGCCTCGTCCTGCACAGTGTCGGCCTCGGTCGGCACCGGCGGCACGGCATAGCCTGTCACGAACACACCGTCGGGCGCATAAACGTGGTAGCGCACCAATCCACCCGCAGTGTCGGCCAGCAACGCTTCGGTCTCGGGCGAAATCAGGTCCCCATCGGCCAACGCCACATCCCGCGACACCGCCAGACCTGTGATCAACAGCGAATTGTCATAGAGGTCCTGCGCCGTCTGTCGTGCCTCGTTCATGCGCCACACGCCCGCGATCACGGCAATGACCAACAGCGGGGCCAGAATGATCGTGAACAGTCGCAGGCGCAGCGAACGACCCATCACAATTCCTCCAGCCGGTAACCCAGACCCCGCTGCGCGCGAATGTCCACTTTGTGTGGCCGCAACCGTTTGCGCAGGCGTGACACATGCACTTCGATGGCGCTGTCTTCGACATCTGCGCCGGTGCCGTAGACGTGCTCGATCAGATCGGCCTTGGACACGACGCGGCCGCGTGCGGACATCATCGTTTCAACCACAGCCAGCTCGCGCCGGGGCAGGTCAAGTGCAGCACCCGCCGCCTGCAAGGTCCGGCTCTGGGTGTCGAATACCAGCGGCCCGAAACGGTGCCCGGTTTCGATCGGCTGAGCCCGCCTGCGCGACAGCGCGCGGATGCGCGCCTCCAGCTCATCCATGTCAAACGGCTTGGTCAAATAGTCGTCGGCCCCTGCATCCAGTCCCGCAACACGGGCCTCGATCTCGGCACGCGCGGTCAGCAACAGCACGGGCCGGACGTCGCCACGCGCGCGCAGATTGCGCAAAACCGTCAACCCGTCAATCTGGGGCAGGTTCACGTCCAGAACAATCAAATCATTGGAATCGCTTTGCAAAAACGTATCGGCATCCGCCCCGTCATGGATCAGGTCGGTCGCATGTCCCCGGTCTTCGAGACGGTAGGCGATGCCCTTGGCCACGCTCATATTGTCTTCGATGATGGCAATACGCATCAGAATTTTCCGGCCCGTTAGCTTCACGCAAGCTTCGACAGTTAACTCTGTCACATGCGGCGGGGCAATCCCGTCGATTCGTGACAGCGGCCCCGTGGAGGAGGTCGCGCACATTGGGAGGAAAACAATGACTTACACGAAAACGGCCCCCGCGGCCGTCATAGGCGCCGTGGCTGCCGCCACCTTTGGCCTTGCAACAAACGCCGTGGCCGGTGGGCATGGCATCGATCTGGCGGGCAAAACCGTCGAATGGGTGATCCCGTTCTCGGAAACCGGCGGTTCGGCGAAATGGGCGAACTTCTACGCGCCACTTCTGTCCGAGGCTCTGCCGGGCCAACCCACCGTCGTGGTCAAATTCATGCCGGGTGCAGGTTCGACCAAAGGCGCCAACTGGTTCCAGGAACAATCCTATGACGACAGCGAAGGCACGCTGATCTTCGGCTCGTCCGGCTCGACGCAATTCCCCTACCTGCTGGGTGATCCGCGCGTGCGCTATGAATACAACGACTGGAATGTCGTGCTGGCCTCCGGCACAGGCGGCGTCGCCTATCTGCCGCCCGAACTGGCGGCCAAGATGGACGGCATGGACGCCTCCGGCCTCAAGGAAGAAGACTTCATCTACGGCAGCCAGGGCGCCACGCGTCTCGACCTCGTGCCGCTGCTGGCATGGGAAATGCTGGGCCTGAACGTCGAGCCGGTGTTCGGCATCAAGGGCCGTGGCGATGGCCGTCTGATGTTTGAACGTGGCGAAGCCAACATCGACTACCAGACGTCCTCGTCCTACCTCAAAGGTGTGACACCGCTGGTCGAGGCAGGCACCGCCGTGCCGATGATGTCCTGGGGTGCGCTGGATGCGGACGGCAATGTCGTGCGCGATCCGACCTTCCCCGACATGCCAACCTTCAAAGAGGTGTGCGAGGCAACAGACGGTTGTGAGACCAGCGGCGAAAAGTGGGACGCCTGGAAAGCGTTCTTTATCGCGGGTTTCCCGGCGCAAAAGATGGTGTTCCTGCCCGCAGGCGCATCCAACGATGCGATTGTGACCTACACCGCAGCTTTTGAGGCGGTCAAAGCACGCGCTGACTTTGCCGAGATTTCGGGCGCACGTCTGGGCAAATACCCCCAGATGACAGGTGACGCCGCCACTGGCGCGCTGAACAGCGCCACGTCGGTGCCAGAGGCCGCCAAGACCTTTGTCACCACGTGGCTCAAAGACCGTTACGGCGTTTCGCTGAAGTGATCTGATACAGCCCCCCGCCCGTTCGGGCGGGGGGACCTGTCGCCCAATCGGGGATTTTTTGCCATGGATTTCATGACGGTTGCCATGCCCGCGCTGGGCGATGCGGCGAGCCTTATCTTTCAGCCCATCGTTCTGGGGTATCTCGTTCTGGGTGTTGTGATGGGGCTGTGCGTCGGCGTCTTTCCCGGTCTGGGGGGGATTGCGGGCCTGTCGCTCTTGCTGCCGTTCATGTTCGGGATGGACCCGGTGCTGGGCCTTGCCCTGATGATCGGCATGGTCGCCGTGGTGCCGACCTCTGACACCTTTGCCTCCGTCCTAATGGGGATACCCGGATCATCGGCCAGTCAGGCCACCGTGCTGGATGGTTTTCCCATGGCCAAAAAGGGCGAAGCGGCGCGCGCGCTGTCTGCGGCCTTTGCCTCGTCGCTCTTTGGCGGTCTTGTCGGGGCCGCTTTTCTCACTGTCTTTATCCTCGTGGCGCGCCCCATCGTGCTGGAATTCCGCACGCCCGAATTGCTGATGATCACCATCTTTGGCCTGTCCATGGTCGGCATCCTCGCAGGTCGTGTCGCGATCAAGGGCATCGCGGCCGCAGGCCTCGGCATGATGATCGGAACCATCGGCGAGGGCGACAGCGCAGGCGCGCTGCGTATGGCGACCTATGACATGCCCTACCTCGCGGACGGGTTCAAACTGGTGATCGTGGGCCTCGGCATCTTTGCCATCCCCGAAATCGTCGCACTCCTCCGGCAGGACCGCGCCATCTCCGACCGCTCCGCGCTGGGCGGTGGCTGGCTGGTGGGGGTCAAGGACTGGTTCGCCAACATCTGGCTGTCCGTGCGCTGTTCCATTATCGGTGTCATCGTCGGTGTGATCCCCGGCCTTGGCGGGTCGGTCGTGGACTGGATCGCCTATGGTCACGCCGTCCAGACGACCAAGGACAAGTCCAAGTTCGGCAGCGGCGAGGTGCGCGGCGTGATCGGCCCCGAAAGTTCCAACAACGCCAAGGAAGGCGGCGGCCTCGTGCCCACGCTGCTCTTTGGCATTCCCGGTTCCGGTTCCATGGCGATCTTTATCGGGGCCATCGCCCTGCTGGGCTCCGGCAATATCGAGGTCGGCCCCTCGATGCTGAAAAACAACCTCGACATCACCTATGCCATCGTCTGGCTGCTGGCACTGGCGAACGTGGTGGGCACGCTGATCTGTATCGCCGCATCAGGCGGGATTGCGCGTCTCACGACCGTGCCTTTCGGCCTGCTGGCACCGTTCCTCTTTATGATCATCAGCTTTGCCGCCTTCCAGTCGGGCCAGAACCTGATGGACCTCGTGGCGCTCTTTGGCATCGGCCTTCTGGGCATCATGATGCGCCGTTTTGACTGGTCACGCCCCGCCTTCCTTATCGGGTTCGTGCTGTCGAACCCCGCCGAAACCTACGCCAATCAGGCGGTGCAGATTGCCCAGTCGCGCTTTCGCAAGGGGTTCGAGGAGGGCATCGACTATATCTTCTCCCCCATCGTGATCGTGCTGATCATCATCACTGTGATCTCTGTGGTGCTGGGCCTGCGTCAGGCCAAATCGATCATGGCCGAAGGCGAAGTGCAGGCCGGGACCAAACGCGCGCCGCTGATCTTTCTGCTGGTGATCCTGGGCTATCTGCTGGTGGCCTTCACCAATGCCGCGATGATCCCTGACTATGCCTCTGCCGACCGCGTGTTCCCGACCTTTGTGGCCGGGGTGGCGATCGTGGGCTGTGTGATCCTGCTGGTGCAGATGATGCTGCGCCCCGAAACACATCCCCTCTTTGCCGACCGCGAGGTCACGGACGCCGAGGCAAACGCCCACGGCCTCTGGCCCACACTGGCGTGGTTCGCGGCGCTCCTGGCGCTGACTGCGCTGCTGGGCTTTATCCTCGCGCTGGCGATCTTCCTCTTCACGTTCATCCGGTTCCGCGCCGGGCGTAGCTGGGGCTTTGCCGCCGGATACACCGCGCTGGGCATCGCCTTCATGTGCGGCATGGCGGGTCTGTTGAACCGCGATTTCCCGCCGGGGCTTTTGCAGGAATATGTCGATCTGCCATGGCCGCTGACATGACCCAGACGGCGATCCCCTTCCTGTTCATGCGGGGCGGCACGTCGCGCGGGCCCTACTTCAACCGCGCCGACCTGCCCGACGACCGCGAAACGCTCGCAGAAGTCCTGTGCAGCGCCGTGGGCGCGGGCAACCCGCGCAACATCGACGGGCTGGGCGGCGGCAATGCAGTGACCACCAAGGTCGCGATGCTGTCCGTGTCCGAGGACCCGGCAGCGGACATCGACTACTTCTTTGCCCAGGTCGCGGTCGAGGATCGGCAGGTCGACTTTTCACCCACCTGCGGCAACATCCTCGTGGGCGTGGGCCCCGCAGCCATCGAAATGGGGCTGGTCCCGGTCACCGGCGACGTCACGCGGGTCCGCATCCGCGCCGTCAACACCGGCGCATTGGTCGAGGCCGAGGTGCAGACCCCCGGCGGCCACGTGGTCTATGACGGCGACACCGCGATTGACGGCGTGCCGGGGTCTGCCGCACCCATTCCGCTCAACTTCATGGAAGTGGTCGGGTCGCGCACGGGCAAGCTATTTCCCACCGGCCAGCCCATCGACGTCATTGACGGGATCGAGGTCAGCTGCGTGGACGTGGCCATGCCGATGATGATGGCCCGCGCCGCCGATCTGGGCATCACCGGCTACGAAAGCCAGACCGAACTGGACGAAAACACCGCGCTGTTCGCGCGGATCGAAGCCCTGCGCCTCGAGGCGGGCAAGCGCATGGGCTTTGGCGACGTGACCAAATCCGTGGTGCCCAAGGTCGGGCTGATCGCAGCTCCGGCACAGGGCGGTGACATGGCCGCGCGCTATTTCATGCCGTGGACAACCCACCCCACATTGGCCGTGACTGGCTCGCAATGTCTTGCGGCCTGTGCGCTGGCACCCGGCACAGTGGCTGAGGGCCTCATTGACCCGCCAACCGCGTCACCCGCGACCTTCCGCATCGAACACCCCATGGGCCTGATGGACGTCCGCGTCCAGTTTGAAAACGGACCGGAGGGGTTCGACTTTGTCTCCGCCGGTGTGACCCGCACCGCGCGCCTCCTGGCGCGGGGGGACGTGATGATCCCGCGCGCCATCTGGGCGGGCTGATCAGGCGACCTGCACGCCCCGGCTCCAGACCTGCCGGGCCACGGCCACCCCGTCCAGATCGGCAAAGCGCACAATATCCGCACGCAGCCCTGGCGCCAGACGCCCCCGATCCGTCAACCCCACATGCTGCGCCGGGTTCGCGGTCACGGTTGCAATGCCCCGCGCCATGTCCCCCCACAACAGGCCAAGCTGCACCCCCGACATCAGCAAAGCCGCAGGCACGTAATCCGACGACAGAATGTCCAAGAGGTCCCGTTCCGCCAAATCCCGCGCCGCGACATTGCCCGAATGCGACCCGCCGCGCACAAGGTTCGGCGCGCCCATGATGATGGCAATGCCACTGGCCCGGCAGGCCTCGGCCGCCTCGACCGTGGTGGGGAATTCGGCCACCGCCACACCGTGCCCGGCAGAGGTCGTCACCTGATCGGCGGTGGTGTCGTCATGGCTGGCCAGCACCGCACCCAACCGCCTGCACGCCGCCACACCTGCCGCCTCATGCGCAGCACCCAGCCGGGCCTGCACGCCACGCAGGCGCGCGACATGCTCTTCAAACTCGGCGTCGTTCAGGCTGTTCTTGCCCATGACATAGGCCTTCATCTTGTCCATGTCGCGGAACTGGCGCTGGCCGGGCGTGTGGTCCATCAGGCTGACAATGCCAACCCGGTCCTCGGGCGTGAATTCCGTCAACTCATCGGCCAGCGTCTCCGAACAGATTTCCGCCCGCAGGTGCAGGAAATGGCTGATCTTGAGCACATCGCGCGCCCGCAGATCCAACAGCTCGGTCGCCAACGCGCGCGCGTATTTCTTGTAGCGCGCCTTGCCCGACGGGATCGACCCGACCCGCAGCGCGTCGAACACCGTGGTGATGCCGCACCCGGCCAATTCGCGGTCATGGGCCAGGATCGCAGGGCCATGGGGCCACGGCACCTTGGGCCGGGGCGAGATATGACGCTCCAGGTTGTCGGTGTGCAATTCGATCAGGCCGGGGATCAGATAGTCGCCGCCGCAATCCAGCGCTCCGCGCGGCACGGCAGCCCCTGTGCCAATCTCGGCGATCTTGCCATCCCGCAGCACCAGGTGGCCGGTCACCACCTCGGTGCCCAGGACCAGTCGGGCGTTGGCGAGCGTTGTGTCTTGTGTCATGTGGCTGTCATCTCGAACTGCAAAAGGGTTGGGGTATGTTTACGCGCTATGCCATCTACTACACGCCCGCTTCGGGCACGCCGCTGGCCGACTTTGGGGCGCACTGGCTGGGCTGGGACAGTGCCGCCGGGGCCACGCGCCCGCACCCGGATGTAGACGGCATCGATGTGGCCGGGGTCACGGACACGCCGCGCAAATACGGTTTTCACGGCACAATCAAACCGCCCTTTCGGCTGGCCGAGGGGCATCATGCCGATGACCTGCAAGACGCGCTGGCGCGTCTGTGCGAGACGGCGCAGCCTGTGACGCTGGATGCGCTTGTGCTGGCACGACTGGGTCGGTTTCTGGCGCTGGTGCCGGCGGGTGACACCGCCGCTTTGGGTGCCTTGGCCGCCCGCGCGGTGCAAGAGCTGGACGCCTTCCGCGCCCCGCCAACGCAGGCCGAGTTGACCAAACGCCGCGCTGCCCGGCTGTCGCCCGCACAGGACGCCCACCTCGTGCGCTGGGGCTATCCTTACGTGCTGGACCAGTTCCGCTTTCACCTGACGCTGAGCGGCAAGTTGGACAAACCCACGGCCGCAGCGGCCGAAGCCGCACTGTCGGAGCATTTGGCCCCATTGGACCTGGCACCCTACGTGATCGACGGACTGACTCTGCTGGGCGAGGATGCCGAGGGCCGGTTTCACCAGATCCATCGCTACACCCTCACCGGATAGAGGGCGGCTTGCGCGGCCCTGATGGTTTGATCCAACGGGCCGGAATTGTCGATTGTGAGGGCGTCGATACCTTCGGGTATGCCCGCACCCGCACGTGCAAGGCGCGCGGCGATCTCGGCGGCATCCTCGCGCCCCCGCGCACCCAACCGTGCGGCCAGAACGTCGGGTGACGCCGTCAGTGACAGCACGATCAGCTTGTCAAACCGCGCCTGCGCTTGTGGCAGAACGGCCCGCGATAGGTTGACCAGCAGGTCCCGCCCGCCGCGCAATTCGACATCCACAGTGGCGGGAATACCGTATTGCAACCCATGCGCGGCCCAGGACAGGGCAAAATGCCCAGCCTGCTGCATCTCGGCAAATGCCGCTTGGGTCGCGCTGTCAAAATCTTCGCCACCCGCGTCGGCGGGCCGGGTGATCACGCGCCGCACCAGCCCCAATGCGGGCACGGCTGCGGCCAGCGCGGCCATCACCGTGTCCTTGCCAACGCCCGACGGCCCGACCACCGCAATCAGGCGGCCACTCACGACGCAGCCCGCGGCGTGAACGCGCTCACGTCAACTTCGCGGTCACAGACCCGCGCCCGCGCGGCATCGTCGTGGAAAATCCCCACAATCGCCGCACCGCGCGCCTTGGCCGCGTCAATTAGGTCCAGAACCACCGCACGGTTGGTCGCATCCAGGCTCGCCGTCGGCTCATCCAGCAACAACGCCGGGTAATCATGGGCAAACCCGCGCGCGATGTTCACCCGCTGCTGTTCGCCACCCGAAAAGGTCGTGGGGCTCAGCGCCCACAGCCGCTCGGGGATGTTCAACATGGTCAGCAGATCACGTGCGCGCGCCTCGGCCTGTGCCGCATCCACACCCAGCACACGCAGCGGCTCGGCCACCACGTCCAGCGTCGGCACCCGTGGCACAACCCGCAGAAACTGGCTGACATACCCCAACGTTTCGCGGCGCAGGGCCAGAATGTCACGCGGCGGCGCGCTGGCCACGTCCACGTCACCGATCATGATGCGCCCCGCCTGCGCCGTGTAATTGCCGTAGATCATCCGCATCAGCGTGGATTTCCCCGCCCCCGATGCGCCCACCAGCGCCACGCACTCACCGGGTGCCACGGCCAGCGACGCACCCGCCATAACCGGGATCACCGCAGCGTTCTGGTTGTGCAGCACAAAGCGTTTGTCGACGTCTTCCACTCGGATCATGGTCATGTTCTCGGGGTCCAGTACATTCGGGTTTCGGGCTCAGACCTGCAGCACGCTCGACACGAGCAGCTGCGAATAGGCGTGTTGCGGATCGTCCAGCACCTGATCGGTGAGGCCGGTTTCAACAACATGCCCGTCCTTCATCACCATCAGCCGGTCGGCCAACAGACGCACAACGGCCAGGTCATGGGTGACGATGATGGCACTCAGCCCCATCTCGCGGACCAGCCCGCGCAACAGGTCCAACAGACGCGCCTGCACCGACACATCCAGCCCCCCCGTCGGCTCATCCATGAACACCAGCCGAGGGCCTGTGACGAGGTTGCGCGCAATCTGCAAACGCTGCTGCATGCCACCCGAAAACTGGCGCGGGCGGTCGTCCACACGGTCCTCGGCAATCTCGACCCGGCCCAGCCAGTCGATCGCAGTGCTGCGAATGCCTCCGTAGTGGCGCGCGCCCACCGCCATCAGCCGCTCGCCCACATTGCCGCCCGCACTGACGTTCATACGCAACCCGTCCCGCGCGTGCTGGTGGACAAACGCCCAATCGGTACGCCCCAGCATCCTGCGCTCCGGCTCCGACATCGTGACCGTGTCGCGCAACCCCTCCGCGCGCGTGTCGAACATCACGCGCCCCGTGTCGGATGGCATGTGCCCCGCCATACAGTTCAGCAACGTGGACTTGCCCGACCCGCTTTCGCCAACAATGCCCATCACTTCGCCCGGATAAAGGTCAAAGCTGACATCGGCACAGCCGACACGCGCACCGTAGAATTTGGACAGGCCCGCAACCTGCAACAAAGGATCAACGTGGGTCATAGGAAAACTCCAACCGCGTGCCGCCGGGCTCACGGATCATGAAATGCACCTTGGGGCCCTTGCCGGACGGCTCGGGCGCAAACTCGACCGCGACACCGGGCCAGTCACGCACCTGCGCAAACAGCTGATCCAGCGTGGCGCGGTCCGCAACCTTCAGTGCCGTATGGTGCAGGCCAACCGCCTCGTGCCGGTCAAACCCCGTGGCACCGCGTTGCTGCCATAGCGTCAGTTTTGCGTGCCCGTCCGTGACATAGGCCGACGGATAGTCCGGGTTGCCCCCAAACTCCGTCCACCCCAGACAGTCGACGAAAAAGGCGCGCGATCCGGCCAGATCCGACACCGTCAGCCCTAGGTGATCAATGCCCAACGTGCTCATGCTGCGTCCTCCGCCAATGCTCCGACATGCCCCGCCGCGCGGCGGGCCTGGCAGTAATCGGTGTCCGAACACATGAACATCCGCCCCCCCGCATCATCCACGATCAACTCGTCCAGATAGCTGTCCGTCGCCCCGCACAGACCACAGGGATGATCGGCCTTGGACGGCTCAAACGGATGGTCCTCAAAATCCAGACTGACCACCTGCGTATAGGGCGGCAGCGCATAGATACGCTGCTCACGACCTGCGCCAAAAAGTTGAATGGCGGCCATGCCCAGCTTGGGATTGTCAAACTTCGGAATGGGCGAGGGGTCCATCACATACCGCCCCTCGACCTGCACCGGATAGGCATAAGAGGTGGCAATCGCCCCATGCGCGCTGATGTCCTCGTACAGCTTCACATGCATCAAGCCGTAGTCCTCAAGCGCGTGCATCTTGCGCGTCTCCACCTCCGACGGCTCCAAAAACCGCAACGGCTCCGGGATCGGCACCTGATAGACGAGGATCTGATCCTCGCTCAAAGGCACTTCGGGGATGCGGTGGCGGGTCTGGATCACCGTGGCCGCTTCGGTCGCCTCCGTGGTGGCGACCCCCGCCGTGCGCTCGAAAAACCGGCGGATCGACACCGCGTTGGTCGTGTCATCCGCACCCTGATCAATCACCTTCAGCACGTCCGCCTGCGTCATCACCGCCGCCGACACCTGCACCCCGCCCGTGCCCCACCCATAGGGCATCGGCATCTCGCGGCTGGCAAAGGGCACCTGATAGCCCGGAATGGCCAACCCCTTGAGGATCGCGCGCCGGATCATCCGCTTGGTCTGCTCGTCCAGATAGGCAAAGTTGTACTCGCTCATGCCCGCACCTTCATTGTTCCAAAAATATGCAAAGACCAACGGCAGATCATTCCGCAGCCTCCCTGTGGGCATCGCGCGCCTCGGCGTCGCGGCGCAGCTTGCGGATCAACTCCAGTTCGGACTGGAAATCGACGTAATGCGGCAGCTTGATATGCTCCAGAAACCCCGTCGCCTGAATGTTGTCCGCGTGGTACAGCACAAATTCCTCGTCCTGTGCGGGCGCGCCCAGATTGTCTTCGCCCAACTCTTCCCAGCGCAGCGCCCGGTCGACCAATGCCATGGAAATCGCCTTGCGCTCGGACATGCCGAACACCAGACCATAGCCGCGGGTGAACTGCGGCGGCTCGGTCTTGGAGCCTTGAAACTGGTTCACCGTCTCGCATTCCGTCACCTCGACCTCGCCGATCTCGATGGCAAAGCCCAACTCCGGGATCTCCATCTCGACCGCACAGGTCCCAATCCGCAGCTCGGCCACAAAGGCGTGGTTGCGCGCGTATCCACGCTGCGTCGAATAGGCCATGCCAAGGATGAACCCCTCGTCGCCCCGCGTCAGCGATTGCAGGCGCAGCGCCCGCGTCGCGGGCAATTCCAGCGGCGCGCGGGTCAGGTCGGGCGGCACCTCCGGGCCTTCGGGCTCCTTCTGCACCAGGTCCTCGCGGTCGAGAAAAGACATGATATGCGGCTTGGTCACCCCGTCTGATGTGCCTTCGGGTGCATCGGGCACCTCGCCATCCGCGGCCAGTTTGAAATCCAGCAGCCGGTGCGTGTAGTCGAATGTCGGCCCCAGAACCTGCCCACCGGGCGCGTCCTTGAACGTCGCCGACACGCGCCGGTCGCAGGCCATCTCGCCGGTGTCCACCGGCACCGATCCGCCAAAACGGGGCAGGGTGGTCCGGTAGGCCCGGATCAGGAACACCGCCTCGATGAGGTCACCACGCGCCTGCTTGATCGCCAGCGCCGCAAGGTCAGGATCATATAATGACCCCTCGGCCATCACCCGGTTCACGGCCAGCTTCAACTGCCCCTTGATCTGCGCCACCGACAGCTCGGCCACGTCCGTGGGGCCACGGCGTTCCTCGGCCAGCCACGCATGCGCCGCGTCAATCGCCTTCTCGCCACCTTTTACCGCTACATACATGAGCTCACCTCTGGTTCGACGTACATTGGCTCACCTTTGTGCTGCGGGGCAGGGCGGCAATCTGCGCCCCGCTTGTGAACATGAAATCCACCCCCAGCGGGAACAGCGCTGCATTGCGCTGAAACACGCCCACATCGCCGGGCAGGCCAAGCGTCGCGCGGTCCCGGATACCCGGTCCGGTCAGGATCGCACCCTCTGGCGACAAGGCAGGCAATTCCACAATGACGGTCGCGGACCGGTCCGGATACTCTGCGGTGCCAATGGCCAGTTGCGTCAGGTCAATGTCCGCCCACGCGCCCAAAACGAACTGCGCCGCCGGTGCAGCTACAAGGGGCGCGCCGGTCTGGAACGTGATCCAGTCGCGCACCGCCTGGGTGTCAAAGGCCCCGGCCAGATGCACGCCGGTGTCCGGGTCGGCCAGCGTCAGCAACACACTGCTTGCCGCTCCAGAGAGGGGCGCAGGTGCGGCCCCGCCGGTGATGGTCTCGATCCGACCGGGGCGCGCCATGACCTGCATGATCGCGCGAAAGGCGGTGGAGCTTTGATGGGGCGGGTCGGCGAAGCCGCCCGCAAGGCTGGCCTGCTGCATCAATCCTCTCCTCTGGCGATGGTGAAAAAATCTACTTTGGTGGCGGCGGCCTTGGCCGCGCGGGTGCTGCGCTCTGCGTGGGCCTGCTGCGCCAAAGGCGCGATGATCCGTGTCGTAACATCCTCTGCTGCATCCGGGGACTGCATCAGCGCATCGGTCAAGGCGGCCTGCAGGGCATGGCCCTTGCCGCGCCCCTGCACATAGCCGTGGCCCACCTCGCCGGTGACCAGTCGCACGGAACAGCGCGTGACGGTCATTTCGCCCAGATTGAACGCCGCCCCCGCGGCCCCTGCACGACCGCGCACCATCACGGCACCGATCTCCGGCGCGCGGAGCACTTCGTATTCGGGCGCATATCCCGCACCCTGCCACAGCCGCGCCATCTCCGCCGCCGGCGCCTTGGCCAACGTGCCCAGCCAAGCCTTGCGGGCGCTCTGCGTTGTGTCTGTCATGGCCATCTATACACCTTGCGAAGTTGTCGAGATTCCTATACAACTAGACAAATCATAGGCGATCCGGACGGTTTCGTCCATCGCCTGATGCGTGAAACTTTCGTGACAGTGGACAGCCATGGCCAGAACACCGATCTGGAAATCCATCGCGGCAACGCTCTCGGGCGAAATTGCCGACGGCCGCTACCAGCCGGGGGACAAACTCCCGACCGAGGCGCAACTGGCCGCGCGCTTTGGCGTGAACCGCCACACCGTGCGCCACGCGCTGTCCGCACTGGTCACCGACGGTACGGTCCACACCCGGCGCGGCGCGGGTGCCTTTGTGGCGCAAACACCCACCGACTACCCCATCGGCAAACGCGTGCGGTTTCACCAGAATGTCGCCGCCGCAGGCCGCCGCCCGACCAAGGACGTGCGCGCCATCGAAACACGACAATCCAACGCTGCCGAAGCCGAGGCACTGGGCCTGCAGGCACACACGCTGGTGCATGTCTGTGACGGGCTCAGCCTCGCCGACGGGCAACCCATTGCGATCTTTCAGTCGATCTTTCCGGCGCAACAGTTCCCCGATCTGCCCGCCGCCCTCACCGCTTCGGGGTCGGTCACGCAGGCGCTGGCTGTCTCGGGGGTGCCCGACTACACCCGCGCCTGGACCCGCCTGACGGCCAAGGCCGCCACCGCAACCCAAGCCCTGCACCTGCGCATCCCCGAGGGCGCGCCGATCCTGCGCAGCGTCGGCGTCAACGTCGATCCCTCCGGCACACCGGTGGAATATGGCCGCACATGGTTTGCGGGCGACCGGGTGACGCTGACCCTGGGCGACGGCATCCCGGAATAGAGCGGACCGGGGGCGTCACTGTCACGTCACCGACATATCCACAGGCTAAGGCTGGCGCAGTTTCAACACCCGTGTCCCGCCCTTTACCTCCGAGCATCACCATGCCCCAGCACCTTCCCGCCCTGCGCCTGACCGGTGCCACCGTCCTGACAGACCGCTCAATGGTTGACCAACCGCTCGCCGTCGAAAACGGCCAGATCGTCGACCACGCAGTCCCCGAACTGGATCTGACCGGCTATCTGGTGATGCCGGGCATCATCGACCTGCACGGCGACGCCTTTGAACACCACATGGCCCCGCGGCCAACCGCACCGTTCCCCCTGCGCACTGGGCTGGTCGGCACGGACCGCGATGCGGCGGCCAACGGCGTGACAACCGCATGGATGGCCCAAAGCTGGAGCTGGGAAGGCGGGCACCGTGGCCCCGACTATGCCGAGGCTTTCATGGCCGCACACGCGGCCTATGCGCCTTTCATGCAGACGGACCTGCGCATCCAGATCCGCTGCGAAACGCACACCATGGACACGCAGGACCGACTGCTGGCCGCGATCGAGACCTATGGCATCGACTACGTGATCTTTAACAATCACCTCGACGAGGCGCTGGCTCTGTCCAAGGCCAAACCCGAAGACATCATGCTGTGGGCCAAAAAGGCAGGTCGCACGCCCGAGGAACATATGGCGCTGGTCCACGCGGCCAAGGCACGGGATGCCGATGTTCCACGCTATCTGTGCAACCTCGCGCACGCCTTTGACAGCGCCGGTGTGACCTATGGAAGTCACGATGACCCCGACGGGGCGACCCGCGAACGCTTTTCCATGATCGGTGCGCATGTGTGCGAGTTTCCAACCGGCATGGGTGCCGCGGTCGTGGCGCGGACTTGGAATGACCCGGTGCTGATGGGGGCACCCAACGTGGTGCGCGGCGGCAGCCAATCCGGCAACATCGCCGCCACTGACCTGATCGCCCAGGACGCCTGCGACGCGCTGGTGTCGGACTATTACTACCCCGCCTTGGCACAGGCGGCCTTTGCCCTGTCCGACAGCGGATTGCGCAGCCTGCCTGATGCCTGGGCAATGATCTCGTCCGAACCTGCACGGGTTGCGGGCCTGTCGGATCGTGGCAGCCTGACGCCGGGCCAACGTGCCGACCTGACCGTGATCCACGCAGACACCCGCCAGATCGAAGCAACAATGGCAGGCGGACGCTGGACCCACCTGTGCGGTGAGGTCGCCAACCGCGTGATGCGCATGCCGCGCGGCTTCTCCGTCGCCGCCGAGTAGGCGCTCGCAAACTGTTTCCAGCGCATTGCTTCGCAATGCGCGTCGCCCCGGCAGAGTATCCGCGTCAGCGGATGCGCGAGAGGGGCCAGCGGCAATCTAGTGCGGAACAGGAAGGTCTGGTGCTGTGAGAGAGGATTGAACTCTCGCACGCAGCGTATCCTGCAAGGATGCGCGTACGTCGAGACCGACCAGATCGACTTGGCCCAACATTGCTGCGGGTAGAGAGACGGCTGGTGCTGTGAGAGAGGATTGAACTCTCGACCTCACCCTTACCAAGGGTGTGCTCTACCACTGAGCTACCACAGCGCCGTGGCCGGGTGATTAGACGTAATCGCCCCCCCACGCAACCCCATTCTGGACGCCCAATCGCCCCTGCGATAGAGAAGGCGCATGGCAGATAAATCCGCACCCAAACCCAAGGCCAATTCTGACCGCGACGCACGCCTCAAGGCGGCGCTCAAGGCGAACATGGCCAAGCGTAAGGCACAGGCCCGCGCACGGTCGGAAACGGGCACGGCAAGCGGGACACCCAAGGAGCAGAACGATGGATAGTATTTTGGTGCGTGGCGGCAACGCTCTGAACGGGCAGATCCCGATTGCGGGGGCCAAAAACGCGTGCCTGACGCTGATGCCCGCGACCCTGCTCAGCGACGAGCCGCTGACGCTGACCAACGCGCCACGCCTTTCTGACATCCGCACCATGACGCAACTGCTGCAATCGCTGGGCGCCGAGGTCACGTCGATGCAGGACGGTCAGGTGCTGGCCATGTCCTGCCACGGCGACATTAACACCCGCGCCGAATATGACATCGTGCGCAAGATGCGCGCCTCCAACCTCGTGCTGGGGCCTTTGTTGGCGCGCGAAGGCCGGGCCGAGGTGTCGCTGCCCGGTGGCTGCGCCATTGGCGCGCGGCCCATGGACATCCACACCGATGGCCTCGCCAAAATGGGTGCAGAGATCGACCTGCGCGACGGCTACCTGCATGCCAAGGCGGACGGCGGCAAACTCAAGGGCGCGGTGATCGACTTCCCCTTTGCCTCTGTTGGAGCCACTGAAAACATCCTGATGGCGGCGACGCTGGCCAAGGGCACCACCGTCATCAACAACGCAGCCCGCGAGCCTGAGATCGTGGACCTCGCCAACTGCCTGCGCGCAATGGGCGCACAGATCGACGGCGACGGCACGTCCTCGATCACCATCCAGGGCGTCGACCGCCTGCACGGGGCCACACACCGCGTCGTCACCGACCGGATCGAACTGGGCACCTACATGCTGGCCCCCGCCATCTGCGGCGGTGAGGTCGAGCTGCTGGGCGGGCGCATCGACCTGGTCGGCGCGTTCTGCGAGAAACTGGACGCGGCCGGCATCTCGGTCGAGGAAACGGACAAAGGCCTCAAGGTCGCGCGCAAGAACGGGCGCATCCAGGCCGTGGACGTGACCACCGAACCCTTCCCCGGCTTTCCCACGGACCTACAGGCACAGATGATGGCGCTCCTGTGCACCGCCGAAGGCACCTCCGTGCTCGAAGAGAAGATCTTTGAAAACCGCTTCATGCATGCGCCCGAACTGGTGCGCATGGGCGCGGATATTGACGTGCATGGCGGCACCGCCACGGTCAAGGGCGTCGAACGGCTCAAGGGCGCGCCGGTCATGGCGACCGACCTGCGCGCCAGCGTCAGCCTGATCCTCGCCGGTCTCGCAGCCGAGGGCGAAACGCGGGTCGCCCGCGTCTACCACCTCGACCGCGGCTATGAACACGTGGTGCGCAAATTCTCCGGCGTGGGTGCGCATATCGAACGGGTGGCAGGCGAATGACAGACGACGCACGGTTCGAAGACGGACGCGAATCCCCCCTCAACCTCGGCGCGCTGGACGTCGAAGACCTCAAGGTCCTGTCGTCGCTGGCACAGGACGCGGTGTTTCCGATCACCGAAATGCAATGGGACAGCAAGGCCCGCCGCTTTGGCCTGCTGCTCAACCGCTTCCGCTGGGAGGATGCGGGCAAGGCGCGCCACGCGCCCGAACGGGTACAATCCGTGCTGGCCTTTGACCACGTGTTGCGCGTGGCGAGCCAAGGCATCGACCGCAGCGACACCGACATGATCCTGTCGCTCTTGACCGTCGAATTCGAACCGGGTGCGGACGGCGCGGGCGACATCCTGCTGACACTGGCAGGCGACGGGGCGATCCGCCTGTCCGTCGAGACCATCGAGGCCACGCTCAAGGACGTCACGCGCCCCTATATCGCGCCGTCGAAATCCGTCCCCAAACACGATGACTGACACCACCATCCGCGCCGCCACCGAACGTGATGTCGACGCATGGCGCGCCCTGCGCATGGATGGGATCATTCGCCACCCCCAGGCCTTCATCGTCTCCGCCGAAGAGGCGGCAGCCGTCCCGGTGGAGGAAGACGCCGCAAGGCTCCGCTCCGGCGGGCGTTTCATGGCGTTCATGGATGACACCGCCGTGGGCCTCATCGGTCTCAACCGCAACACCATGCCGCGCAGCCGCCACCGCGGCGAAATCGGCCCGCTCTATGTTGCACCGCAGGCGCGCGGGCAGGGGGTGGCCGACGCACTGCTGACCGCTGCCATGGAGGCTGGCCGCGCCATAGGCGTCTGGCAGATTGAACTGTCGGTCTATGTCAAAAACCGCCGCGCCATCGCGCTCTACGAACGCCACGGCTTTGCCCTGACCGGCAAAATCCCCAATGCCCTGCTGGGCGCAGAGGGTTTCGAGGACGATCTGCTGATGATCCGCATCTTTGATCGCACCTGAACCCGCACCTTGAGACTGCCCCACCGGCCCGCTATGTCCCGCCGGGAACGGAGAAATGCCCATGCCCCAGTTTCTTGACCACAGCGACCCGGATTTCGAGACGCAGTTCACCACCCTGCTGAACGCCAAGCGCGAGGACAGCCCGGACGTGGACGCCATCGTGGCCGAGATCATCGGTGATGTGCGCAACCGCGGCGACGCCGCCGTGATCGCGCTGACCGAACGGTTTGACCGCATCGCGCTGACACCCGACACCCTGCGCATCAGCGCGGACGAGGTGGCGCAGGCCGTGGCCCAAGTGGACGCCGCCGACCGGTCCGCGCTTGAGCTTGCCGCAGAACGCATCCGCGCCTACCACGCCCGCCAGATGCCCGACGATGCGCAATGGACGGACGACGCGGGCGCCACGCTGGGCTGGCGCTGGACGCCGGTCTCGGCGGCGGGGCTCTATGTGCCGGGGGGGCTGGCGAGCTACCCGTCCTCGGTGCTGATGAACGCGATCCCGGCCAAAGTTGCAGGGGTGGGGCGGCTCGCCATCACCGTGCCGACGCCCGACGGGGTGATCAACCCGCTGGTCCTGCTGGCCGCGCAGATCGCAGGCGTGGACGAAATCTACCGCATCGGCGGGGCGCAAGCGATTGCGGCGCTGGCTTACGGCACCGACACAATTGCGCCGGTGGACAAGATCACCGGCCCTGGCAACGCCTTTGTCGCCGCCGCCAAGCGGCGTGTGTTCGGCAAGGTCGGCATCGACATGATCGCAGGGCCTTCGGAAATCCTCGTGATCGCCGATGGCGACAACGACCCCGACTGGATCGCCCTCGACCTGCTCAGCCAGGCGGAACACGATGAAAGCGCGCAATCGCTGCTGATCACCACGGATGCAGGCTTTGGCCGCGCGGTGGCGGATGCGGTGAACGCCCGGCTCGAAACGCTGGAACGGCGCGCGATTGCCGGGGCCAGCTGGCGCGACTATGGCGCGATCATCACCGTGCCGGACCTTGCCACCGCCGCCACGCTGTCCGACCGCATCGCCCCCGAACACCTCGAGCTGTGCGTGGCCGACCCCGCGGCCCTGTCCGACCAGATCACACACGCAGGTGCGATTTTCCTGGGCCAATGGACGCCCGAAGCCATCGGCGACTATATCGGCGGGCCGAACCACGTGCTGCCCACGGCGCGGTCGGCGCGGTTCTCTTCGGGCCTGTCGGTGATGGATTTTGTCAAACGCACGACGCTGGCCCAGATGACGCCTGATGCCCTGCGCGCCATTGGTCCGGGGGCCGAACGTCTCGCTGCCTCCGAGAGCCTCGAGGCGCACGGCCTGTCTGTCACCGCCCGCCTGCGCAAACTCAACGACCGTTGACGCGCGGGCATTGGGCGGCCTGCCATTGTGTTGCCCGCTCCGAGACCCTAATCATGGGTCAACCGAGACCGTTTGCCGAAAGCCCGCGTGACCATGACCCGTATTGCCCGCATCACGCTGGATGATGCCAACCTGCCGCCCCCCACGCCAGAGATCGAACAAGAGCGCAAAGTCGCCATGTTCGACCTGCTGGAGGACAACACATTCGTGCTGCCCACCCGCGACGCACGCCCCGTGCCTGCGGGGCCCTATCACGTGGGCCTGTCGATCCGCGACAAACGGCTGGTGTTCGACGTGCAGACCGAGGCCGAGGAAAAGGCCGCCGAATTCCACCTGTCGCTTGGTCCCTTCCGGCAGGTGGTCAAGGACTACTTCCAGATCTGCGAAAGCTATTTCGAGGCGGTCAAGAAACTGCCCCCCAGCCAGATCGAAACCATCGACATGGCCCGCCGCGGCATCCACAACGAAGGCAGCCGCGTGCTGCAAGAGCGTCTCGAAGGCAAGGCCGAGGTCGACACCGATACCGCCCGGCGGCTCTTTACCCTGATCTGTGTCCTGCATTTTGGCGGATAAATGACGCTCCCCCTGCCGCAATCCGTGCTCTTTTGTTGCGACCACAATGCGGTCCGGTCCCCCATGGCCGAAGGGATCATGAAGAAATTCTACGGCACCGGCACATACGTCCAATCGGTGGGCGTCAAGAACGACATGGAAATCGACGGCTTCTCCATCGCGGTGTGCCAGGAGATGGACGTGGAACTGTCGCGCCACCGCTCGCGCAGCTTTGACGAAATGGAGGACTGGGGCGACGACCTCAGCTCTTTCGACCTCGTGGTCGCCCTCAGCCCCGCCAGCCAGCGCCGTGCACTGGAACTGACGCGGTTCTACCACCTCGAAGTAGAATACTGGCCCATCCTCGACCCCACCGGCCTCGGTGAAACGCGCGAGGCCAAACTGGAAAGCTACCGCGCCGCCCGCGACCAGATCATCGCCCGCCTGACAGACCGCTGGGGCCCGGCCCAAGGAACCACATGATGCACATCATTCAGCAGTATTTCGACGCGTTCAACGCCGGCGACACCGCCGCCATGCTGGACTGCCTGACCGACGATGTGGCCCATCACGTGAACGAGGGGCAGATCCGCACCGGCAAGACGGCGTTCGAGGCGTTCTGCGCCCACATGACCCGCTGCTACAGCGAAACCCTGACCGACATGGTGATCCTGTCCCACCCGGACGGCGCCCGCGCCGCCGCCGAATACATGGTCAACGGCACCTACCTCGCCACCGATGACGGCCTGCCAGAGGCGCGGGGCCAGACCTACCGCCTGCCCGCAGGGTCGTTCTTTGATCTGTCGGGCGGCAAAATTGCCCGCGTCACCACCTACTACAACCTCGCCGACTGGGTGCGGCAAGTCTCTGCATGAAGATCGAACCGCTGACCGGTGCCCGCCTCGGGGACTTGCTGGATGACGTGGCCCAACTGCGCATCGCCATCTTCCGCGACTGGCCCTACCTCTACGACGGTGACGTGGCCTACGAACGGCGCTACCTTCAGGTCTACGAGGACAGCCCCCGCGCCATCGTCCTCGGTGCCTTCGACGGCGACTGGCTGGTGGGCGCCGCAACAGGCACACCCATGTCCGAACATGCCGACGACTTTGCCGACGCCTTTGCGCAAAGCGACATGGACATCGCCAACACGTTCTACTGCGGAGAAAGCGTGCTGCTGCCCCGTTACCGTGGCCGCGGGATCGGTCACCGCTTCTTTGATGGCCGAGAGGCGTTTGCGCGCATGGGCGGGTTCAGCCACATCTGCTTTGCCTCCGTGGTCCGGCCCCAGGATCACCCCCTGCGCCCCAAGGACTACCGCCCGCTCGACGGGTTCTGGGAACGGCGCGGATACGAACGGATGCCCGGCGTCATAGCGCGTTTTCCGTGGAAAGACGTTGATCAACCGGGCGAAACCGTCAAACCGCTACAGTTCTGGTCCCGCGCCCTCTGACACTTTGGCACAACCACCCGAAACGCTCAGGCTCATTGCGCGCGTCAGGCATTGTTCTGCCCTAAGTGCACAACCGCGCGGCGCGGTCGCTGTAATCACGCCACTTGCGCCAAAACCGCTCATCCGTGCTGCGATCCGACTGACGTACGACCTGCGCCTGATGCGGGTCGGAAAAGAACCGCGCCCCGCGCCGCTGATCGTCCGCACTCAGCGACTGGTTGGCGACCGCCTGCACACAGCCACACCGCTCGCGGCTGGCCTGTTTGCGCCCCGCCGAACGGCAGGCCGAGAAAATCGGCCCCGTCGAAAACAGAACGGCGGGTGAGCGCACTGCGTTTGCGCTCGAATACCGTGTGCCACCGCTCGAACAGGCGGCAAGGGTCAGGGCGGCAACGCCCGCAATAAGGATGGTCGTCGGTTTCATGACGTGGTGCCTGTGTCTGCTCCGGCGGGTTGGCCCGCTCTGGCGCAACTATGCCGGATTTCCGAGGCAAGGGCAATTCACACCTCTGTGCCGTGTGCGCGCAGCGCGGTGTTGACGGCATCGGAGAGCGGTATTTGACCACCCCGGGTCCAAAGGCTAAGGATTTCGAAACAACACCCGAGGTCCCATGTCCCGCACCGTCCTGTTCTTACTTGCGCTAAGCGCCGTCGTGACACTCTCCGCCTGCGAAACCGCCAAAGGCGTGGGTCGGGACATCACAAGAGCCGCAGAAGCGGTCGACCGAGCGATTTAAACTTCAGCCGTACAAAGACACGTCAGGCCAGGCGTCCAGCCCGCCGCCGTAGGAGTGCAACCCAAGCAAAAGCAAGGCTTTTGCCGCGCCCGACCCTCCCCCCGGGAGGGCGCAAGACGCCCACCCAGGGTCGGGCGCTTTGAGGGATGCAAAGCTAGCATTTCAATTCACAAATGGCAGCCAAGCTTTCCCCGCTTCGATAATTCTTTGCAGCTGCGCCGGGTTTGCCAGAAGATACGCGCCGCCCATCGGGACACCCCACCGGATAGCCTGATCAATCGTAAGATCGGCTTTCCTGCCGAAATACCTCAGCACATCGCTTACCCAATTTGCAATCGCATCGATTGAACGGCGGACAATCCACCTGTCTGGGCTGTCACGTTCAACTTCTTGCTCCAGAGCGTCGATAGCAGCCCAAACGATCTCACGCCGCCCGACATGATCCGGTTCGTCGATCAATTCTGGCGGGTTGTTATGCCCACGGTGGACAAGCACTTCTTCTTTGACGACCGTTTTAGTCGAGTCGCGAAATTTCGAGATAGCAGACTTCAGCGCCAACCGAGCCTCGATCCCCCGGATCGCCTTGGCCACTTTGGCCAGCGCATCCTCGCCTTCCCAAACGACGTCCGGGATCAACGCTACCTCAATCGCCAGATCCCAATTGGTGAATTCCCCATGCCACATTTCGCTGTACCAACGCCGCCAAAAGGCCCAATCATCGTTTGCTGCCAGATAGGCTAGGAAAGTCTCGTGGTTTTCGGCAATATTCTTTGGCACGGAAACGCTGCCCCAAAGTGTCCGGTGCAATAGCTGCGAGATTGAGTGTTTCGTGTCTTCAGAAAGCGCTCTTTCTAGCGCTGTAACGTAAAGCCGGGAGTCTGAGGCTTTTTCAATAGAGCGGCTTGTCGATAGCACGGCAGCTTTTGCATTTAAGGCGGAGTCTGGTGAATAGGCGGCCGCGCGTGCCGCCGCAAAGGCAACGGTCGATGATGACCGAGTGTTTACATTCATACTGGCTTTGTCGGCTGCGAGGACAGCTGCGCGAGCTGCCCGTTGCAGTGTTTGTCTTTCCGAATTGCCTGGTGGTCCAAAAACCATGGACACGAGCAAACATCTGAAACTCGTAAGGGCCAAAAGCTCGACAAGTTCGCTCGACTCGGTGCCTACGTTCGCCAAAATGCGAAGGGCTGCCCGACCTGCAATAGGACCACGCACTCTGGGGTTTTGCGTTTCAAACCAAGCCGCCGTGGCCTCGACGTTGGAAAAATCAACCTCAGCCACACCCGCACCCCACCTGCGACACCAACCCCATTGACCACCCCCGAAATCCCCTACATATCCCAACCATGACACCGCTTTCACATATCCGCAATTTCTCCATCGTCGCCCATATCGACCACGGGAAATCGACCCTCGCTGACCGGCTGATCCAGTCCACCAACACCGTGGCAGACCGGGACATGAAGGAACAGCTGCTCGACAGCATGGATATCGAACGCGAGCGTGGCATCACCATCAAGGCCAACACCGTCCGCATCGACTACACCGCCCAGAACGGTGAGCAGTACGTGCTCAACCTGATCGACACCCCCGGCCACGTGGACTTTGCCTACGAAGTGTCCCGCTCCATGCGCGCCGTCGAAGGGTCGCTGCTGGTTGTGGACAGCACCCAAGGGGTCGAGGCGCAGACGCTGGCCAATGTCTATCAGGCCATCGACGCGGATCATGAGATCGTGCCGGTCTTCAACAAGATCGACCTGCCCGCATCGGATATCGACCGCGTCGCCGAACAGGTCGAGGACGTGATCGGCATCGACGCCTCGGGTGCCATCGCGGTGTCGGCCAAAACCGGCGAGGGCATCATGGAAACGCTCGAGGCCATCGTCACCGAACTCCCCGCGCCCACAGGCAACCCCGACGCCGATCTCAAGGCCATGCTGGTCGACAGCTGGTACGACAGCTACCTCGGCGTCATCGTCCTGATCCGCGTCATCGACGGCCGCCTGAAAAAGGGCGAAAAGATCAAGTTCCTGTCCAACAACACCATCCACCACGTGGACCGCGTCGGCGTCTTCCGTCCGCAAATGGAAATGGTGGACAGCCTCGGCCCCGGCGAAATCGGCTTCCTGACGGCAAGCATCAAACAGGTCCGCGACACCCGCGTCGGCGACACGATCACCCACGAACGCAAAGAGGTCGAGGCACTCCCCGGCTTCAAGCCTGCGCAACCGGTGGTCTTCTGCGGCCTCTTCCCCGTGGACAGCGCCGAGTTCGAAGACCTCCGCGACGCCATCGACAAACTCGCCCTCAACGATGCCTCCTTCAGCTTCGAAATGGAAACCTCCGCCGCGCTCGGCTTTGGCTTCCGCTGCGGCTTCCTCGGGCTCCTGCACCTCGAAGTGATCCGCGACCGGATCGAGCGGGAATACAACATCGAACTGATCACCACCGCACCCTCGGTCATCTACCACGTCTACATGCGCGATGGCTCGATGATCGAGCTGCACAATCCCGCCGACATGCCCGACCTCACCCATGTCGACCACCTCGAAGAGCCGCGGATCAAGGCCACGATCCTGGTCCCCGACGAATACCTCGGCGACGTGCTGAAACTCTGCCAGGACCGGCGGGGGATCCAGGAAGACCTCACCTACGCCGGCACCCGCGCCATGGTCGTCTACGACCTGCCCCTGAACGAAGTGGTGTTCGATTTCTACGACCGCCTGAAATCGGTGACCAAGGGCTATGCGTCCTTTGACTACCAACTGACGGGCTACCGCACGGACAACCTTGTGAAAATGTCGATCCTGGTAAACGACGAACCCGTGGACGCCCTGTCGATCATGGTCCACCGAGACCGCGCCGAAATGCGTGGCCGCGCGATGGTGGAAAAACTCAAAGACCTGATCCCCCGCCACATGTTCAAAATCCCGATCCAGGCGGCCATCGGCGGCAAGGTCATCGCCCGCGAAACGCTGTCGGCCATGCGCAAGGACGTGACGGCGAAATGCTACGGGGGCGACGCGACTCGGAAGCGGAAGCTGCTGGACAAGCAGAAGGCGGGTAAGAAGAAGATGCGCCAGTTCGGGAAGGTGGATATCCCGCAGGAGGCATTCATCAGCGCACTCAAAATGGACGGCTAAGCCGTCCGTTTTGGGCGCTGAGGAATGCCAGTGCGCGAAAGTCGTATCGCGCAGCGATGCGCGTAGCGGCACCCGGTTGCTTTGTTGTATGCGAAAAAAGGGCCGCGTTTCGCGGCCCTTTTCCTATTTCTCTTTGCGAACACCTTTGAACGGTTTTTTGTCGGAAGTTTTAACATCCATGAACCGCCCAGAGTCGGCGTCCCGTTTCACATAGTGTCCAGAGGGTGTCTTGGTCTGAGACCGTTTCCGAACCATTCCCTTGCGATGGCCATCGCCGGTAGGTGGGTTTGTAGCCATGATGTAGTCCTTTATTGCGTATGACAATTGGGTGAGCAGTAGTAGCACCCGTTCACTTGGCTATAGTGTTTCTTCGCTTGCTGGACGGCAGGGCCACAACTTCCAAAATCCCCAAGGTTAATCCGGTTGTGAGTTTCCGGAAGCCTCGTACAGCTCTCCTTGTGAACCTCATGGTCCCCGTTGGACTGAGCGTTCTTGTTTACATAGTATATTGCCATAATTGGCCTCGCAAAATTGTGCGACAATTGTCGCATGTGGGCGAGGACGCTTGACTCACTCGATCCGAGTTGATTCACTCAGTTTGCACACCGAACTACCGCTGCGGCCTCATTGGGTTGCGGTTCCGGAGTGAGACGCCGCATTGGTCTGACCACCTTTGCGGCGTCACCGATTCTCCAGATGTCAAAACGATAATGGTGGACATAGGGCGACGCTGTCAAGCGTCAGGGGCACATTTCGTGATGGGAAGCCCTACGCAGTGTAGAAAACTACTATATGCAGTATTTGTCAATAGTATGTGGTTACATTTCTGTAGATAACTATATCGTCCACTTGCTTCTATATGCTGTGGATATTCATTTACTTATAGATATTTTTCTTGAAACCCCGCCCTACGCCACCAAACCCATCCCGACCCGAAACCGCACATCCCAATGAACACTCGAATCCACCCACTCCCCAGCCCGCTCCACAAACCTGTACCCAGCCTCAACCCCCTTCAAAACACCACCCCACTCACCAACCCCACATTCGCGTAAGGCGTGCCTTCCCCCGTGCGCACCACCGCGACGGCCCCGACAGTACGCTCTTTGAACACCTCGTGGCTCACCAGATCGCACTGCACCCGCGCGTCGATCTCGCCGCCCACGGCGCTAGCCTCCTCCGCGCGGAACGCCGTCTCCACGCACATCTCGCTCAGCACCGTGTCCAGCACCTCCAGCATCGCGGGCACGCCCAGCGTCACCGCCAGATCCACGCAAGGCACCCCTGCGGGTACGGGCAATCCCGCGTCCGCGATCACCAGCAGGTCGCCGTGTCCCAGCGCCGCCACGATGCGCGACAGCTCTGCGTTCAAAATTCCGGATTTCTTCATGACGCCACCTCCGCGTCCGATCCTAGCCGACCGCGCCGCGCCGGGCTACCGTCGCGCGGCCTTCCACGCCGCATACTCCGCGTCGTCCATCCCCATCGGTGGGTAGCCGCCCGACAGCGGCAGCACCGGTTCGGACCGCCAGCGCGCCGTGTCCTCGATCGCCGCCACCCGGCGGGCGTGGTCCACGCAGGCGCGGTGCAGCGCCTCTTCGGGGTTCAGGCCGATGGCGCGGTGGAGCACCATTTCGTCACGCATCGGGATCACCACGCACATCGGTTTGCGGTGGTGATGCAGCCACAGGTGCCCCATCTCCTCGTGCACGAACTTCAGCTCTCGGCTGGCGTGTTTGCGGAATTCCGTGAAAGAAATCTTGCGAATTTCGGTGGGCATGGTGACGCACCCCTTGGGCCAGTGGACAAAACGTACACTTTGCTGCCGAAACCGTGCATTTCATCAAAAACGGCCCCAAATCGTGTGATCGGGGCCGTCGATGACTGTGCAGATCGGGGCCGAAACTGTACGTTTGCGACCCTAGCGTGGTGCCCTCAGCTCGCGGTTAAGCCACCGTGCGCTGCGGACACCAAACCGTCACTTATGTCCGAACGCCGCGTTGGGCATCCAGTCGGGCGACCCTTTGCCCGCGCGCATGTGCAGGCACGCGGTGCCCGTGCGCTGGAAATACGTGATGTCGACCGGATACCATCCGGCCTGCGGCACCTCGACCTGTACGGCGCGCGTTTCAAAGCACTTTTGCCGCCCGTCGAAATACCCGACGGTCTGCCCGCCGACCTTGGCGTCGAGGCCGTCATTGGTCAGGAAGTCGATGTTGTACGTGCCGGGCGCGTCGAACTTGACGTAGCCCGAAATGCCCGCCGCCACGTAGTGCGCGCGCTTGGATGTCAGGGTGGCGTCGCCGTCGCGCGTGTCGCGGTAATCAAGGCCTTTGAGCGCCGGTCCGGCCTTGGCTTTCTTGAGCGCGCGATTGGCCTGGTTGATGCTCTTGACGTCTGGCGGATAGGCGTATTTCACAGCCAGACCCGGCTTGAGCCCCGAAGGCTGCGGGTTGGCGGGTTTCAGTTTCAGCGGCGCGGCATAGGTTGCAGTGGCCAGCAAAACAGCTGTGGCGGCCATGGCGGCCGTCTTCAAAATCGTCATCATTCACTCCCCTTGGACTGGCCGCTTGGTGCGGCCTTGAATCACGGGAAGTCTAAGAGGCGCTACGGTCTGCTGACAACAGTTGACGCATCAATCGTGATCAAACCTTCACATACCTACCCGGCACGGTAGAAAAGATAGCGTTCCGGATCGACCGTGTCCGGCCCTTTGATCTGTTCCAGCCCAACGAGCGGCTGTTGCGACAGCACCAACCCACCCGGCACCATCAGCGCGGCGATCAGCGGGCTGAGGCGTCCGCCTTCCTCGACGTCTTTTTCCTTGACCCCATAGCCAAAGTCGTAGTGCGCCAGAGCCATCCGCCGGCCGTCACCAGCGAGCTGCTTCAGCATGTCCTCCGCCTCGCCCAGAAGAAAGTCCTGCTCGGGCGGAATGCAGCTGGGATGCGGCTTGAGCACGCGGTCAATGACCCAGATGCGACGGTTGGGGATCTCCTGACGCAGATGGTCATAGGTGCGCCCGTTTCCGAGTCCCATTTCCAGAACGTCGCCCTGCAGCGGGGCGATTAGATCAGCCGCCCAGTTGATGCCGTCGATTTGTGCGGTCAAACGGCGCCGCATGGATTCCAGTCTGCTCATTCTTCGTTCTCCAGTGCCCATGGCGTTGCGCCACCCAGCATCATTTCGTGCGTAAAACCTTCGACAAAAGACCAGATCGCGGGGGTGTGAACGAGGTGGTGCGTCAACAGCCCCAGCGGTTCCGCCGCGTCTTCGTCGCCACGGCATCGCGCGTTCAGATGCGCCGCGGTTTGCAGGATCAGGTGATCGGGATCCACCAGATCACGTGTGCCTTTCCAAAAGATCGGGTCGATATGGGTGTTGATCTGACGCACACCTTCGGTCGCAAGCTGCGCCGTGCGTGGGCCAAAGGTCGACAAGGTGGTGTAGCCCGCCCCGGCCAGCGCCTCGGTCACGGTTTCATTGATCCGGTTCCAGGGCGGGACAAACATGGGCCGGGCGCGGCCACCAAAGAGCGCGGTCATGCGGTCCAGACCCTGCGCCGCCTCTGCAACTGCGGATGGTCGCGGGGTTTGGAACTCGTTCTTTTTGCCCACACCCCCGCTGTGATCCGTATGGGACCAGCCGTGGACCACAGGTACAAAACACTTGGGCAAAGTGTCGGCCAGGGTCCGTGTCGCGGGTTCGGGAATGACGGCGAGGTGAACCAAAACCCCAACCGTTTCCGACAGTTGCGCCAATTGGTCGAGCTGCGGTGTCGGCTCAATCGCATCATCATCGCGCCACCACACCGGCACGGGTAAATCAGCGCGTCTACAGGCGCTCAGCGCTTCGCGCAGGGGGTGCCAATCAATTGTCATCTGTTGTGCCCTTGCAAGAGACGGTCAACGATTTCGACGGTTTGGGTCGCGCCATCCATGCCATCCGTGCGCGGTGGTCGCGCAGGCTGCGTGATCACGGTGCTCAGGGCTGTGATCAAGCCCTCCGCTGTCAGATCGCTTTGCGGTACAACGCCAATCGCGGGCAGGGCGGCCAGTGCTGCGGCGCGCAGGCCCTGTTCGACCTCTCCGCCATCGTCGAAAGGGATGAACACAGCCGGGACGCCCGTTTGCAGGATGTCCATCGCGGTGTTGTAGCCGCACATCGAGACAGAGGCCGAAGCCCCCTGCATCAGCACGCGAAAGTCGGGCCGTGGCGCTTCGACCGCCATGTTGTCGGGCGCTGTTGCAGCAACCTGTGCAACCCTGTCCTGACCGCCGCCCACGATGCACCGCCAGCGCCAATGCGGCGTCTGCCGCGCCGCCGTCAGCGCGGTTTCAAACACAGCGTCGCCCACATTTCCGCCACCTGCGCTGACCAGTATTTCACCATGTGTCTTGGCGTCCTGACCGGGGGGCGGGGGGGCGACAAACCCGGTGTAGTGCAGAACGGATGCCATCCGCTCGGTTACGGGCCAGCTGCGGTCAAGCGGGACCAGATCGGCATCGGAATGCACCAGTACCCCGTCGTAGAAATCCGCAACCAAAGTGTCCGCAAATGCGGCCTTGGACGGTTTGCTGGGCGGGGCGAGGATGTCCCGCACAGAGGCGAGAACCAGAGGGCGCGGATGCATGGTGTGGGCCTGCGCCAAAAGCTGTTGAAATTCGTCCCTTAAGATGCGGCGACCAAAGGGGAACAGTTCTGTGATCAGCACGTCCGGGGCGGCAGTGGTCAGCGCGCCCGTCAGAGCGGCCAGTCGCGTGTCCATATGTGCGGTGTCTACCAGCGCGCCGTTTTCATCCAGCAGCTTGGTAAAATCGATGCCATTGGACCGGACCGGCGGCAATTGGATCACCTCAAGTCCCGTCGTGTCAAAATGCGGCACCGGGGTGCCGCCGCTGACAATGGTGACGCTGTGACCTCGGCCCGCAAACGCGCGGCCCAGCGTCAGCGCACGAGCAAGGTGCCCTGTGCCCAACAGATGTGTCACGACGATCATCACGTTCATCAGACACGGTCCTCCAACGGTACGGGCTGCGGTTCTGCGCGCAGGTCCTGACCTGTGACATGCAGGACGAACAACCTGTTCCGCTTGATCCGAAACGGCGCGGGGCCGTCAAAGTTCCAACCGCTGGCCATCGCCATCAGAACGCGCATGATCCCGATATGGCACACCGCAACGGTGTCCCCCTGCAACGTGGCGAGCCATGGCAACAGGCGGGCGCGCACGTCATCCGGGCTTTCCCCATCTGGCGGGCGGTAGTGCCATCCCCAGTGTTCGATGTCGCGAAATCCGGCATTCGGGTCGGCGCGCAAATCAGCGCCGTGTTGACCCTCCCACTGGCCCCAATCCATCTCGATCAGTGCAGGCTCTGGCTGTGCCGCCCGTCCGGCCACCAATGCCGCTGTCTCCAACGCGCGCGATAGCGGGCTGGCGACAACGGTGGCGTCTTGCCAGCCTGCGGGCAGGCATTTGGCACCCAGATCCGCGCGGGCGGCATCATCCAACGGAATATCCGTGCGCCCCTGAATACGACCCCCCCGGTTCCAGGGCGTATGCCCGTGGCGCAGCAATGCAATCCGGGTCATGTCAGGCCTCTGAGTTCAGTGTCGATTGTGCGGGCGGCGTGGCCCAACAGGTGCCGCGCGCCGACGGTGTCGCGTGCAGCTTTGCCTGCCGCCCGTCGTGCGCCTTGGTCGCCCAGCAGGTTTGCCAGATGATCCGCCATGGCCTGTGCGCCCGCGTTGACGTCAGATTGGGGGCCAACCACCACGTCACAAACGCCGGGCCGGTTTTGGGCGACCACCGGGACGCCTGCGGCCTGCGCTTCGAGGTAGGTCAGGCCAAAGGCTTCGTTCACGCCGGGCCAGAACAGGATCGACGCTTGTTTGTAGAGGTCTGCCAACGCGGCGCTATTCAACTGCCCCAGCAGGCGCACCCGGTTGCCAAAGGGTGCCATCAGCGCCTCAACCTCATGGCGCGCCGTGCCGTCACCCGCAATGTCCAGCCGCCAATCCATCCCAGCGGGCAAAGTGCGGAGCGTCTCGGCAATCAGGCGGTAAGAGGCCAGCTTGTCCCCCTCGCGCATCATGCCGACACTCAACATGGGGCCGTCCAGCGTGCTGGCCTCCGGCAGCGCATCCTGTTGTAAAAATGGTGGCAAATGCCTGAGAACCTGTGCGGCAGGGGCATCCCGGCGCAAGGTCTCTGCGTCCCGGTGGGTCAGGTAGAATATCAGGGCGGCCGCGTCGCTTGCGTCCTCTGCGGCCTGCGCAAACTGCGCCCATGGGCCTTGCAGACGCTTGCGCGCGCGCGTGCTTTCGATCTGCACATAGGGCAGGGCCAGCGCGTCGCACACCGCAGGCCCGATCAGGTCCGGTGCCTTGTAGTAGTTGTGGTAGGTGACCCACACCCGCCAGGTCCGCGCCTGTGGTGTGGCCAGCAAGCGTGCCGTTTCCGCACGCGCCGCAGCCAATAGGGCATCCTGCGTTTCGGGCAGCCCAACACCGTCATACAACCGCAGTTCAGACGCCAGATCGACGGCGCGTCCCGTGGCCTGCATGGCAGCCATCAACGCCCGTGCCATAGTACGGTCACCAGACGGAACAGTATGGTTGGGGGCCTTGAGCGGCGCGTAGAACGCGACCGTCATGCGTTTGGCCCCTTGTGTAAAAGCGGTTTCAGCAACCCGTTCAACTGGTTGATGCCGGGCTGCATCTGAAACCCGTCCCGCAGTCGAGCAAGGGCGGCGTCTGCCATGTCGGGGCCTTTGGCCGGTGTCAGAGCAAAATCCGCCATGTGGCGGGCGAGCGTGGCGGGGTCATCCGCGCTCAGAACACCGTGGACACCGGTGTCGATGAATTCCGGGATGGCAGAGACGGGCGTGGACAGGATTGGCAGCTTTTGACTGGCGGCCTCCATCAGAACATTCGGCAGCCCGTCCCGATCCCCATCCTGCGCAATCCGGCTGGGCAGAACAAACAGGTCCGCTGCGCGCATCGCGGCGATGACCTCGGGTTGGTCACAAGCACCACGCCAGGTGATGCGGTCACCAATGCCCAGATCGACCGCCTGCTGTTTCAGCGTATCGCCCAAAGCGCCGCCACCAATATGGGTCCAGTGCCAGTTGATGTCCGGCGGCAGCAGCGCAAGTGCCGCGACCAGATTGTCAAAGCCCTTCTTTTCCACCAGACGCCCCACCGACACCATGGCAAAGGGGTCATCAGCGGCGCGCATGGGCCGTTCGGGCGGGGCCGGGAAACGGTTCAGGTCAAGCCCGTGATAGATCAACTCCACCGGCGTTCCGGCAGACAACCCCTTGAGATGATCCGCCCCAAAGGCGGTGCAGGTGGCACCAAACGCGGCACCCACCTGGGCCGGGTCCAGCTTTTCCCGCAACTCCCATTCGGGCGACGTCCAGATATCCTTGGCATGGGCGGAAAAGGACCAGGGCATGCTGCGCAGCATAGCGGTGTAGCGCGCAACAGACGCTGGCGTATGTAGGAAATGCGCATAGAGCGCTTGCGTGTCCGAGGGCAATTCGCGGGCCATCACACAGGCTTGGCCAAACCGGCGGATGCGGTTCCTGTTTCGGTCGCGCATCAGATCGCGCAGGAAATGCCGTGCGGCTGTCCAGAACCCGCGCCGCGTCATGGCGGCGGCAATGCTGCGCAGCACGCGCACAGGTTCGTCGTGCAGGTATTCGGGCAAATAGTGGACCTGCGCGCCCAACTGGTCATGCAGGGGATGTGTCTTTTTGTCGGTCGGATGGCGCAGCGACCAGATGGCGAAATCAAGTCCGGCGCGTTCCAGCGCCACAAGTTCCTGGGCGATAAAGGTCTCTGACAGGCGCGGCCAGCCTTTGACCACGACCGCGAGGCGGGGTGCTTGTGCTGTCATTCGGCGGCGTTGCTCAGGCTCTGATCCATCAGCAGGCGCGCGCGTTGGTTCACCACGTCCAAACCGTCCAGTAGACCGTTTGCACCCGCCTCGGACGGGCGTTTCTGATGTGGCAGTCCACGGATGGCTGCGATCATCGCCTCGGGTGTCAGCCCGTCGCGGAACTGATCGAGGTTGCGCACCAGACCCAGCTCTTCGGCACGGTTGGCACGGATCCATTGCTCAAGCCGCGGCTTGGTCCGTGGCACGATCACTGCGCGCTGGTCAAAAGACAGCAACTCGCAAAAGGTGTTGTAGCCCCCCATACAGATCACGCCCTGCGCCCCGGCAAAAAGCGACTCGATCCGGCTGTCGAACCCTGTGGCCGTGACGCGGCCGTTCAACGACGCCACGCGGGCCTCAAAGGCGTCGCGCGTGTCACCGGACAGGAATGGGCCATAGACCAGCACCGCATGCGGCGCGAGGTCGGGGTCGGTTTCGTAGGCTTTGAGCACCAGATCGACCATCGCCTCGCCATCGCCGCCGCCACCGGGGGTTACAAGGATGTATGGCGTGTCTGGCACGTCTGCCGGGTCGATGATGCTGCGCCGCAAATAGCCGGTCCAGACGGTACGCCCGCGCGCCGACGGCGACAGCGGTAGCCCTTCGGTCGGGTCATAGACGGACCGCATGCCATAGACCCAAAGTTCGTCGTAAAATGCTTCGGTCGCCTCAATCGCGCCTTTGCGTGCCCACTCGGTCGCCAGCACTTCGGCCTCGTCCAGCACGTCACGCAGACCCAGCACGATGCGCGTGTGGCCCTTGCGGCTGAGCTGTTCCAGGGTCGGCAACAGCTCTCCGCGAAAGCCGGTGGGTTCCTTGTCGACGATCAGCAGGTCGGGTTCGTATTGCGTGACAGTCGATTCAATCAGCCCCGCACGCAGGGCGGTTGTCGCCTCTATGTCCATGCCGGAGTTCTGGCTGACATAGCTGCCATCGGCCAGTTTCTTGACGCCGGGCAAACGCACGTGATCGACCGTATCGGGAAAGGTGAACCGCCCCGCCACCGGGCTGCCGGTCAGGATGATCGCCGACCCGACCGTGCGCGACTCTGTCAGCGCAGAGGCCAGCGCCCGGCTGCGGCGCAGGTGGCCCAGGCCAAATGTATCGTGGCTGTACAGGACAACGCGGCGGGGGCGTGTTCCGGCACAATCCGGTGTCCCAGTTACGGAGTGGCCCATCGTCGTCGTCTTTTCCCGCTATTCACCAGTGCCCTGCAATCAGGGCGCCCAGCACTCTTGTACCATCGTATACCATAATCGCGCCCCTTCCCAAGACCAACGCGTTCTGGCGGTCACCCGTGTGGCCGCTGTGTTTCGATCACAACACCACCGGACCAACGGCGATATGCCATGGAATGCAGCACGATGCAAAACACGTGTTTGCACGGAGGCGATATTTGAAATCACAATTTGCGCCGCGGGAATTGTCATCGCACCTGCCGTCGCGTAGCGTTTTCGTGATGCGGGGATGGGTGTACAAGCCGTGAAAAGACATTGGGTGTCCGGGCTTTGGGCCCTCATTTTGACCTGTATGCTGCTGGTGGCGGGTCCTCTGGCGGCCCAAGGGCTGACCAGCCTGTTGCCCGCACCCACGCAAAGCACACCCGAAACCGACGTCTCTGACCTGATGCGCTCGGCTGCGGAAAATGGTGTCAGCGTCATCGTGATCGACAGCGATGGCCGGGTCCTGACCCAGGTAGGCGATACATCAGCGTCAACACCATCCACTGATCCGGGGTCGGGTTCGACCCTCATGGCGATCCAGGATGATGCCGTGGCGTTTCGGTCCGCATTGGTGGACAGGTTCCTGAACCTGCCCGTGGCCTTCAACGAGGTGCTGTATATCCTGCGCGCGACCAGCCCGGATGGCACCATCTTTGCCTTTGTCGAAGTGCTGATCTACAGCTTGTTGCTCTTTGCCGCCGGGATGCTGTTCGAGGCACAGGTGTTTGGCAAACGCATGGTCAAAAACTTTGTCGTGGCCCGCATCCGTGAAACGCCCGAAGGGTATGGGCAAAAGATGCCATTTCTCGTCTTTCGCTTTGTTATGGGGGTGGTCGGCATCGTCGTGTCCATGGCGGTGGCCTATGTGCTGGGCTTTATCATCTTTGGCCCGCTCGAGGACCCGGCACTGCAATTCACCGCATCGCTGATCAACGCCGGCTATTTCATGGTCCGCGCAACCTCAAGCGTATGGCGCATGATCCTGTCGCCCTACCTGTCGCAATACCGCATCCCCATGTTCTCGGATCAGGACGCCCGCCGGCTGCACCTGTGGCTCAGCGGCGTAGCGGCCATGGGGTTCTTTGCCATCCTGTTCGGCGTGTGGATCGAGGAACTTGGCCTCAATCACGAAGTCTATGTGTTCCTCTTTTCGCTGCTCAGCTTTGGCGTGATGACCATCAACATCGCGCTTGTCTGGGCCAACAACGCGGCCATCACCAATGCCATTCTGAACGGCAAACGGGCGCGGGATGCCACGTGGATCCTGCGGACGCTGTCGCGGATCTGGGCGCCGATCGCCGTCGCGTATTTCCTGTTCGCCTGGGGGGAACAAAGCTATCATCTGGTGCTGGGTGATCCGCTTGGTGTGCCGCTGTTGGCGGCCGCCTGGGCGATCCTGACAGTGATCATTGTTGTCTACGGCGTGATCAACTTTTTCATCGAACGCAGTTTTGAGCGCGCGCGTTACCTGCGCGAGCGCAATGAACTGTCCGGCATGGCCCCGAATGCCACGGCGCGATCCGCCGACATGACCACCGGCCCGCGCATCATGACCTTCGAGGGTCTGGCGCAGCGCATCGCGGGCATCCTCGCCTTTGTGGCTGGCACCTATGCCTTTGTCGCAATCTGGCGGCCCGACACCAACATGATGGGCGAAACCTGGACCGACCGCGCGCTGGACGTGATTGTCATCCTGTTCATCGGCTATATCGCCTACAACGCCTTCCGTATCTGGATCGACAACAAGATCCTCGAAGAACAAGGCGATGTGGTCGAAGCGGAACTGGGCGATGAAGGCGGCGGATCATCCGCGTCGCGTCTGGCTACGCTGCTGCCGCTGTTCCGCAACTTTGTCCTGCTGGTCATTATCCTGACGATCCTGCTGATCGTGCTGATGGAACTGGGCATCAACGTGGGCCCGCTTTTTGCCGGTGCGGGCATCGTCGGTGTCGCGGTTGGTTTCGGCAGTCAAAGCCTCGTGCGGGATATCTTTTCCGGTGCGTTCTTCCTCTTCGACGATGCGTTCCGTAAGGGTGAGTATATCGACGTCGGCGGGGTCAAGGGCACGGTCGAAAACATCAGCGTGCGGTCGTTTCAACTGCGCCACCACCTTGGCGCGCTGCACACCATCCCCTTTGGCGAAATCCAAGTGCTGACCAACTATTCCCGCGACTGGGTGATCATGAAACTGCCCCTGCGCGTGACCTATGACACCGACGTGGAAAAGGTGCGCAAGCTGATCAAGAACCTCGGTGTTGCCCTGCTCGACGATCCGGTGATCGGCGACAACTTTATCCAGCCGCTGAAATCGCAGGGCGTGATCGAAATGCAGGACAGCGCCATGATCATCCGGGTCAAATTCATGACCAAACCGGGCGACCAATGGCTGGTGCGCAAAAAGGTCTACGAGGAAATCCGCGCGCTGTTCGAACGCGAGGGGATCAAGTTCGCGCACCGCGAGGTGACCGTGCGTCTGGCCGATGGGCAAAAACCCGACGAACTCACGGACGAGGACCGCAAGGCCATCACCGCCGCCGCACAGGCCTCAATCGAGGAAGAATTGCTGGAAGATGCCGCCGATTTCGGCGACGACCGCTGATCCCCCTCGACATGGCCGCAGAAAGGGCATAGGCGCGCATGCTTTGGGGCTGCTGCCCCGTCTGACAGGACCGTTCCCTTGATCGCACCGCTTCAATCCGCGCTGACCGCCCGTGGCTATACCGACCTGACCCCCGTGCAAACGGCTGTGACCGACCCCGATCTGATCGGGTCCGACCTGCTGGTCTCGGCCCAGACCGGGTCCGGCAAGACGGTGGGCTTTGGCCTGGCCCTCGGCCCCACACTGCTGGGCGACGAAGAGCTGTTCGAGCTGGCCGACGCCCCGCTGGCACTGGTGATTGCACCGACACGCGAACTGGCGATGCAGGTCAAGCGCGAGCTGGGCTGGCTTTATGGCGAAACGGGTGTGGTCATGGCCTCTTGCGTGGGGGGCATGGACATGCGCGACGAACGCCGCGCGCTGGCCCGTGGCGCGCATATCGTGGTGGCCACGCCGGGCCGCCTGCGCGATCACATCATGCGCGGATCCATCGACCTCACTGCCATTCGCGGCGTGGTGCTGGACGAGGCGGACGAGATGCTCGATCTGGGCTTTCGCGAGGACCTCGAGTTTATCTTGGGCGAATGCCCCGACACCCGCCGCACGCTGATGTTCTCGGCCACCGTGCCTGCGCAAATTGCCAAACTGGCCAAAACCTACCAAAAGGACGCGGTGCGCGTCGCCACCACGACGGGTGAAAAGCAGCACGCGGACATCACCTATCAGGCGATGATGGTGGCCAACCACGACGCCGAAAACGCGATCATCAACATCCTGCGCTATCACGAGGCGCCCAATGCCATCGTGTTCTGCAACACCCGCGCCATGGTCAACCGTGTCACCACGCGGCTGTCGAACCGGGGCTTCCCCGTGGTGGCGTTGTCGGGCGAGTTGACGCAATCCGAACGCACCAACGCGTTGCAAGCGATGCGCGATGGGCGCGCGCGGGTCTGTGTGGCGACGGATGTGGCCGCGCGGGGCATCGACCTGCCCAACCTCGATCTGGTGGTGCACGCCGAACTGCCGTCGAACCACGAAACCCTGTTGCACCGTTCGGGCCGCACGGGCCGCGCGGGCCGCAAGGGCACCAGCGCGCTGATCGTCACGGCCAAGGTCCGGTCCAAGGCGATGCGCATCCTCAAATCCGCCAAGCTGGACGCCGACTGGGTCGACGCCCCTTCGGCCGAAGCAGTGCGCGCACAGGACGAGGCGCGCCTGCTGCAGGACCCGATGTGGACCGACCCCATCACCGATGGCGAGGCGGACATGGTCGCCAAGCTAGCGAGCCAGTTCAGCACCGAACAACTGGCCGCCGCCCTTCTGCGCATCCACGGCCACCGCCACTCGGCCCCCGAACACCTCTCTGCCGTGAACGAAAAGGCGCCTAAGGCGCGTACGCCCTTTGGGCCCAGCACGTGGTTCTCCGTCACCGGTGGCCGCGATCAGGGTGTCGAAGTACGCCGCCTGCTGCCCATCATCTGCAACGCGGGCGACATCACCAAGGACGACATCGGCGCGATCCGCATCCAGAACGACATGTCCTATGTGGAACTGAAATCAGAGGCCGTCGCAGGCTTTGTCGCCGCACTTGGTGCGTCCATGCAGGTCGAGGGTGGGGCCAAGGTCACCAAGCTGGACCAGGTGCCCGACGCCGCGTCGCAGCCGAAACCACGGTTCGAGGGCAAGCCCAAGCGCGACTATGGCGACGCGCCCAAACCGCGCGCCAAGCGGGACTATGACAGCCCGAAGAAACCCTATGAACCAAAGGCCAAGCGCGGGTTCCCCGATGCGCCGAAACCCTCCCCGCGCCGGGTCTGGGACAGTGATGCGGCACCCGCGCCCAAGCCCAAGCCGCGCAATGACGCAGCCCCCATCGATTGGAACGACACCTCGACGCCGAAACCGCGCAAACCAAAGCCCGGCGCCAAACCGGCTGCAAAATCCCGCTATACAAAGGCGCCGACGACCCTTGAAAAAGCGGTCAAGGATGGCAGCGTAACAACGCCCAAGAAACCGCGCCACAAGACCGCACAAAAGGGCAAACCTACAACCGGCGGTGCGCCCAAGACGGCGAAATTCAATTCGAAAAAGAACAAGGCCCGCCGCGCGGCGTCCCAAGGTGGGGCGCAACCACCGCGCCGCAAGGGGTAAGCCCTATGGTCAGGTGACCGCGTGATGCGCCACCTTGTCCGGGTCCCAGACAATGCCAAGGCCTGGACCGCGCGCGGTGACGCGGCCTTGGTCCAGCGCCAACGGCGCGGCCATCAACCCGCCCGCAACATCCAGCCACTCAAGGTATTGTGCGCCGCGCGTGGCGGCCAGCGCGTGGGCGGAGGCTTCGATGAACAGATGGCTCGAGACGGGCACGGCTGCGGCGTCGGCCATGGCCGCTGCCTGCACCCAGCCCGTTATGCCGCCGATCTTGATCATGTCGGGCATTGCGTAATCGGTTGTGCCGGCGGCCAGCGCACGGGCTGCATCCGCCGCGTGCCACCAGTTTTCCCCCGATTGCAGCGGTGTGGACACCGCCGCCCGCACGCTCTGGTAGGCGGCGACATTCTCCGCCGCTACGGGTTCCTCAACCCAGAGCAGGTTAAGGCCCGCATCCTCAATGGCGCGGATTCGGCGGATCGCCTCCGGTGCGTCAAAGGCCTGATTGTAATCCAGCATCAGATCGCGGTCCGGCCCTATCATGTCGCGCACCACGCGCAGGGCGGCGACATCCTCCTGCACTGAAGGAAAGCCCAGCTTGACCTTGATCGCCTCGAAACCCCGGTCCAGCGATGCCGCAATCAGCTGCTCGTCGCGGCCCGGCACGAATACGCCTTGGCTGTCATAACAGGGCAGGGCACGCGGGCTGGCCCCCAACAGCGCGCAGACGGGTTGACCCAACGCCTTGCCTTGAGCGTCCCACAGCGCCAGATCGATCCCCGCCAGTGCCATGCCGACCAATCCCTGCCGACCCAAAAGGCGAAACTGCGTCTCTGTTTGGCGCGCAAAGTCGAGCGGTAGCGCAGATGCGCCTTTCAGCGTCTCACCCAACCCATCCAGAAACGTCACCAGCGGCGCCAGCATCAGCGGCGTGTAGGCAAAGATATACCCCGTTCCGGTCACGCCCGCGTCAGTCTCTAAATCCACCAGCACCAAGGGGGCCGCTGGGATCACGGCCTGCGCCGTGCTGATCGGTTGGGCCAGCGGCGCCATCACGGCGCGCGCCTTGAGGCCTGCGATCCGCATCAGCCTTTGTAGGGGTCAAGGCTGTCGCGCAGCCCGTCGCCGAGGAAGTTGAATGCCAGCACCACGATGATGATCGGCAGCATCGGGATCGCCGTCCACGGATAGATCTCGATGCTCGCCAGGTTCTGCGCGTCGTTCAGCATCACGCCCCAGGACACCGCAGGCGCGCGCAGGCCAAGGCCAAGGAAGGACAGCGCCGTCTCGCCCAGGATCATCGCCGGGATCGACAGGGTGGCCGATGCGATCAGGTGCGACATGAAGTTGGGCAGCAGGTGCCGCCGGATCACCCGCCCCGGTTTGGCCCCCATCATCTCTGCCGCGCGCACATATTCCTCCTCTCTTAACGAGAGGAACTTACTTCGGACCGCACGGGCGAGGCCGGGCCAATCCAAGAGCCCGAGGATGATACTGATTATGAAAAACACCGACACCGGCCCCCAATTCGACGGCACCGCCGCCGACAGGGCCAGCCACAGTGGCAGCTCGGGCAAGGACCGCAAGATTTCGATTGCGCGGTTCACGACCCAGTCGACCCAACCGCCGAAATAGCCCGCGATGGCGCCGAAGCCGATGCCCAGGATGAACGACACGGTGATCCCGATCAGACCCACGGTCAGCGACAGCTGCGCCCCGTAGGAAATCCGCGAAAACACGTCTCGGCCCAGACGGTCAGACCCAAAGATAAAGATCGTCGCCCCTTCGGGTGCACAAAACAGGTGCCGTTCGGTCGGGATAAAGCCAAACAGGTGGTACTGCGTCCGCTTGCAAAAGAACTGCAGCGGCATCGGACGGGTCTCATCGGTGGTATAGGTCCACCGGTAATTCTCAAGGTCGGCCACCGCCTCGGTTGGATAGACAAAGGGGCCGATGTAGTCGCCTTCGTGCCAGAAATGGATCGCTTGCGGCGGGTGGTACAGGTAATCCGCGCTGCGCTCATTCGGCGTGTAGGGCGAAAAGAACCCGGCAAAGGGGATCGCCATGTAAGCCAGGAACAGGAAGATCCCCGACAACAGTCCCAACCGGTGGCGTCGGAACTTGCGCCAGACCAACAGCCAGTTGGGGGCGTCCATGTCCGAACGGTCCAGCGCGGACAGATCGACATTGGGATCATAGGGGGCGTCATCAATGTAACGGCCGTCGGGCAGGGTGCTCATATCGTTATCCTTCCCGCGCGCCATAGCGGATGCGCGGATCAAGCAGCACCAGCAAGAGGTCTGAAATCATTGTCCCAATCAACGTCAACAGCGCCACGAACATCAGCACGAAGGCGGCCAGGAACTGATCCTGCGACTTGAGCGCCGTCAACAGCGCCGGCCCGATGGTCTGAAGGCCCAGCACGACCGACACCAGAACCGATCCCGACACCATCGCGGGCAGCAAGTTGCCGATGTCCGCGACAAAGGGGTTGAACGCCATGCGCAACGGATACTTGGTCAACAGCCGCGAAGGTGCGAGACCCTTGGCCATCGCCGTCTCCACGTAGGGTTTGCTGAGCTCGTCCAGCATGTTGGCGCGCAGACGTTGCATCATGCCTGCAGCCCCGGATGTCCCGATCACAAAGGTCGGCACGATCAGGTGCACAAGGATCGACTGCACCTTGCCCAGCGACATCGGCTCGCCCTCGTATTCCGGGGCCATCAGGCCACCAATCGGCAGGCCAAGGTATTTGTGCCCGTAGTAGAACAGGATCAGCGCAAGCAGAAAGTTCGGCGTGGCGAGACCGAGATAGCCAATAAAGGCAGTGGTGTAGTCGACCCACGTGGCCGACCGCGCCGCGGCAAGCACACCGAGGGGCAGCGCCACGAGATAGACAAACAGAACCGCCGCCAGGTTGACCAGCACCGTCAGCCACAGCGCGTCGCCCACGATCTCGGCCACGGGCGCATCAAATTCGAATGACCAACCGAAATCGCCCTGCAACAGACCCGAAAACCCCTGCGGGCCGGGGATCACACCGACCCAGATCAGGTATTGCTGATAGAGCGGGCGGTCGAGTGCGTATTCCTTGCGCAGGAACTCAGCCTTGGCGACACCTTCAGCCTGACCGGTGGCGCGCAATTCGGCAATCTGGTTGGACAGGTAATCGCCGGGCGGCAGGTTGATGATGACAAAGATCAGCATCGACACCACGATCAGCGTCAGGACCATCGTCAGCAGACGATAGGCCGCATAGCGAATGAACATCATTCCGTCACCTGCGCCAATTCTTCATCGGCAAAATAGAATTCATCCACCCGGTGTACGCCGAAATGCGCGCCGGGATCCCAGGCCCATTTGCCGAACTCCGGCACGTTGCGCAAACGGTCTGACACAACGACGGGCTGCGGGGCCTCGGATAGGATGCCAATGCCGAATTGCTGATCGGCATGTATTGCCAACATTTCGCGCCACACCCGCGCCCGGTCATAGGGGTCTGGCTTGGCCTCCCACTCGGCGGCCAGTGCGAGCAGGCGCTGGGCGTCGGGCATGTCCACAGGCTCACCTGCCTGTCCATGGGTCTGATAATATTGCCCCCACTTGGGCCAGGCGAAAAACACCTGATCCGTCGGCGCGAGGTAGTTGGGGGGCGTGTAGGGCTGCGGGATACCGTTGTCCCAGCCGAACCAGACCGCGGCCATGGTCACACCGGAAAACACACGGTTGCGCAGGATGTCGCGATCCAGAGGGCGCATGATGAGCTTGATGCCGAGATCGCGCCACGTGTCGGTGATAATGGCCAGCGCGTTTTCGACCTCTTGCCGTTCGCCGGCCGTCTCGATCACAAATTCCATCGGTCGCCCGTCCGGCAACAGCCGGATGCCAGAGCCATCACGCGTGGTCAGGCCCATCTCGTCCAGCATCAGGTTGGCTGTGTCCAGATCATAGAGCGCCCATTTGGTCAGGTTCTCGGATTCAAAGAACGGACTGGCCGCAAGGGCGGTCATGTTCCCTTCCTTGCCCAGCCCGAAATACAGCGCGCGGTTGATCATACGCCGGTCGATGCCCATCGACAGCGCCCGCCGGAACCGCGGATCGCGGATCACCGCACGCCAGGTCGGGTCGGCAAAGTTCAGGTTGGGGTAAATGGCAATCTGGCTCGCCGCACTGTTGGCCCACAGGTAGGTGCGGTAGGGCGCGCCGTCCGCTTCGCCCTTTTTCAGGATCGACACATCGCGAAAATCGAGGCCACGCGCCTGCAAATCCGCCTCACCCGCGTTTGCCTTGGCCGCGACGAGGCCCGAGCCCACGATGTGCATTTCGACCACGTCGATATAGGGCAAATGCGTGCCGCGCGCATCGACACGGTGGAAGTAGGGGTTGCGCACAAAGAGCTGGCGCGACTGACCGCCCGTGCTGGCAGGCATCCATGGCTGCAAGGTCGGCAACTCGTGGTTGTCGAACTTGTACATGTTGTCGAGCTTGTTGTGCAGCGGCGCCCAACCCCGCACCCGCTTGCTGTCGATCATCTCTTCCATTTCTTCCATCGTGTTAAAATCCACGTGGAATTGGCGGAGGTAGTGGGCGGGCCGGTAGATGAACGGCGGGCTGGCCTGTGCAAGTGACTGCAGGAACATCGGGTTCTGGCGTGGGAACTCGACCACAACCGTGTGTGCGTCGGGGAACGTCATGGTGCCGATTTCGTCACCCGCGCGCATGATCTCGGGCGGGCCGTTGGGGCTTAGCTCGCTGTTTTGGGCGACATGTTCCCACCAATAGCGGAAATCCTCAGAGGTAAAGGGCGCGCCATCCGACCAGCGGTGACCGGGTCGCAGGTGCAGTGTGAATTTGCGCCCGTCCTCAACGTCGTAGTCGCGCAAAATGTCGGCACGCAGCTGGTAGTTTTCGTCGTAGCCCACCAGCCGGGCATAACCGTAAACCACCATCTGCCGCACGTCCTTGGACCGTGTGACCATCGTGCGCAGCGTGCCGCCCTGTTTGCCAAACGTCCGCCCCTTGGCCTCGAGATCGACGATCAGCGGGGTGTCGGGGATACGGTCGGGGGCCGGGTCCATCTGTTTCTTGGCAACCTCAGCCGCCCAGAAACCGCTTTCTTCTACTACGATTTCGGCACTGGCGGGCAGGGCGATCAGCCCGGCGGCCAGGCACGTTGCAAACATACGGGTCAGTCGGTCAAACATGGCAGCGCACCTTGTGTCCGGGTTCAATCTGGATGAGGTCGGGCGCGTTCAACCCGTCAAATCGGAACATGTCAGGCCAATCGCTGGGCGATCCGGCCCCACGCGCGACCTGCGCGAGGTCGATGGGCCGTGTGACATCCGGTTCGGGTTGCGCGGCGATCAGCGCCTTGGTGTAGGGATGGCGCGGATTGTAAAACAGGGTCTCTGGCGGCGCCTGTTCCACCACGACGCCCTGCCGCATCACGGCCACCTCGTCGGCGATCCGTGCGACCACGGCAAGGTCGTGGCTGATGAACAGATAGGACAGGCCCATGCCCTCCTGGATGCGTTCCAAAAGGATCAGGATCTGTTCCTGAACCGAAACATCCAGCGCCGAGGTCGGCTCGTCACAGACCAACAGCACCGGGTCCAACGTCAAGGCGCGTGCAATCGACAGGCGCTGACGTTGACCGCCGGAAAACGCATGCGGATAGCGTTTCAGCATATCAGGGTTCAGGCCCACCCAACGCAACATTTCCGCCGCCTTGTCGCGCCGGGCAATGCGGTCGCCAATCCGGTGAATTTCCATGGGCTCGGTCAACGCTTCCTGAACGCGCATGCGCGGGCTCAACGACGAATAGGGGTCCTGAAACACCATCTGTGCCTGTTTTTGAAAGGCGACCTTTTGTGCGCGCGACAGTTGGTTGATGCACACAGGCTCAGCACCCGGTGTCGGGCGAAACAGAACCTCGGAACCCTCGTCCGGGTTTTCAGCCCCCAGTGCGATGCGGGCGCAGGTGGTCTTGCCCGACCCGCTTTCTCCCACCACGGCCAGTGTCTTGCCGCGTGGCAATTTCAGGGACACGTCGCGGCAGGCATGCACCTGCTTGGTCGCGCGCCACCCTCCGGCCCGGACGGTGTAGGTCTTGCACACTTTGTTCAGCTCGAGGATCAGGTCATCCTGTTCCACTGGGGCGGCGGGCGTCGCCACGTCCGGGATCATCGGTGCGGCGGCAAACAGTTTCTTGGTGTACCCATGACCGGGCGCGCCCAAAACCGCGGCTGCGGGGCCGCTTTCCATCACGTGGCCCTTGTTCATCACGACAACGCTGTCCGCCATATTGGCCACGACACCCAGATCATGGGTCACGAGGATCATCGCCATGCCGGTGTCGCGCTGCAGGTCCTTCATCAGGCCCAGAACCTGCGCCTGCGTGGTCACGTCCAGCGCGGTGGTCGGCTCGTCCGCGATCAACAGATCGGGTTTCGCAACCATCGCCATCGCAATCATCGCGCGTTGACGCATGCCGCCCGACATCTCGAACGGATAGGCACGAAAGGCGCGCTCGGCATCGGCAAAGCCCACACGCTCAAAGGTGGCAAGGACGTCTTTCTTGGCCTCTGCCGCACTCATGTTGCGATGGAGCGTCAGAACCTCAGCGACTTGATTGCCGATCCGGTGCAGCGGCGACAGCGACCGCATCGGTTCCTGAAAGATCATGGAAATCCGGTCGCCCCGAATGTCGCGAATATCCCGGTTGGACAGCTTGAGAAGATCGGTGCGCGATGCGCCTGTGCCAAATTCAATCACGCCACGACGCAATTGCGCTGTACCGGGCAAAATCCGCAGGATCGAACGGCACGTCAGCGTTTTGCCGGATCCGCTTTCGCCGACGAGGGCCAGCGTTTCGCCGGCACTCACAGAGAAATTGACCCCTGCGACAACAGGTGGCGCAGTGCCAAACCCGATGGAAAGGTCTCTTACGTCGAGCAGGGGGGCCATTCTTGGTCCTTCAATTGCATTTTTTCATGCCGATCTTCAGTCAACCCGATTCCAGTCCATAGGTCCATACACGGGATCCTGAAGGTTTCGTGCTACACTTTTCGCATTTTCTGCCCCATCTAAGGGTCAAAGCCAAAGGAATGATCAATGACACAGAGCCGCCTTGACCTTTTTGTTGACCGTATGGTGTCGCAACGCGCCTGCCTGGACCATGCGGCGCAGGCGATTTCGCAACTGGCGGGGCCGGTGTTTGAGCTGGGCCTGGGCAACGGCCGGACGTATCATCACATGCGCCACGTGATGCCCGACCGCGACATCTATGTATTTGAACGGGCCATCGCATCGCATCCCGACAGCACACCAGATGACGACATGGTCCTGTTGGGGGACGTTTTTGACACGCTGCCCGAGGCGCTGGCGCGTTTTGGCGCGTCGGCGGCGCTCATCCACGCTGACCTTGGTGGGCACAACCGCGCCAAGAACGATCTTTTTGCGCAAAAGGTATCGCCGGTGATTGAGCCACTGCTGGCCGTTGGTGGTTTGATGGTCTCGTCAGACAAAATGTATTTTGACGGCCTGGTGGAACAGCCCTTGCCCCAGGGTGCGGTACCGGGGCGGTGCTTTATCTACCGCCGGGACGCGTGATCCAAACCGTCGTCCGGTCGGAGAGCGGCCCTTCGGGGAGAGTTTATCTGGCAAGATGACGGGGCAGCATTACGCCTAAATGACGTGGCGGCGCATGTCGAAACGCTTGCCCTTTTTGTGTGCACGCCTAGGCTGAACCCTGCGCCGGACGGTGATCCGTTGCGCAACCAATGTCAGCGGAGGGACCATGAGCGACAAGATTGCCTATTCGAGACAAGGCGATATCGCCGTTCTGACAGTCCAGAACCCGCCGGTGAATGCGTTGGGCCAAGCCGTGCGGCAGGGCCTGTGGGACGGCATGGACCGGGCCGAAGCGGATGACGGCGTACGCGCCGTACTGATCGTGGGCGACGGGCGCGCGTTTTTTGCCGGGGCCGATATCACCGAATTTGGCAAGCCGCCGCTTGAGCCGCATCTGCCCGACCTGATCAACCGGATCGAAGCCTCGCCATTGTTGGTGGTGGCGTCGATGCACGGGGTGTCCCTGGGCGGCGGTCTTGAGGTGGCACTGGGCTGTCACTACCGGATCGCCGTGCCGTCCGCCAAAGTGGGCCTGCCCGAGGTGCATCTGGGCCTGTTGCCGGGTGCTGGCGGCACACAGCGCCTGCCGCGTCTGACGGGGGTTGAGGCGGCGTTGGACGTCATGACCACGGGTCGGCACATCGGTGCGGCCAAGGCCCATGCGCTGGGCATCATCGACGTCGTCGAGGACGGCAATCAGATGGAAAACGGTCTGGCCTATACGCAGCGCCTGCTGGATCAGGGCGCGGTGCGCCGCCCCGTGTCCGAGATGGACCCGCCCGCGGCCATCGACTGGGACGCCGCGTTCGAGGCCATTTTGGCCAAAGGGCGCGGCCAGATTTCGCCCGCATGGTGCGTGCGTGCGGTGCAGGCCAGCGTTGAAAAGCCGTTTGACGAAGGGCTCAAGACCGAGCGCCAGATTTTCTACGACCTCATGCAGACCGATCAGCGCAAGGGTATGATCCACGCCTTTTTCTCGGAACGCGCTGTGTCGAACCTACCGGAGTTGAAAGGTGTTGAGCCAAGCGAGGTCCAGCACATCGCCGTGATCGGCGGTGGCACCATGGGCGCAGGCATTGCCACGGCGGCGCTGCTGTCGGGCCTGCGTGTGCACCTGCTCGAGATGTCGGCGCAGGCGGGTCAAGCCGCCCGTGGCCGGATTGAGGGCAACCTCGCCGGTGCCTTGAAACGCGGCAAGATCAACGCCGAGCAACATGATGCCATCCTTGGTCAGGCGCTCCAGATCGTGACCAGCTATGACGCTTTGGCGGACGTCGATCTGGTGATCGAAGCCGTGTTCGAGGACATGGAGGTCAAGAAACAGGTCTTTGCGGAACTGGACCGGGTGTGCAAACCCGGCGCGATCCTCGCGTCCAACACCTCTTACCTTGATGTCGACGCCATTGCGGCGACCACCTCGCGGCCCACGGACGTGTTGGGCCTGCACTTCTTTTCGCCAGCACATGTGATGAAACTGCTTGAGATCGTCGTGGGCGACAAGACCGCGCCGGAGGTCACCGCGACGGGCTTTGCGCTGGGCAAAATGCTCGGGAAAATCAGCGTGCGCGCGGGTGTGTGTGACGGGTTTATCGGGAACCGGATCCTCGCCACCTATCGCACTGCTGCCGACCAGATGATCCTTGACGGGGCCTCGCCCTACGAGATTGACGCGGCACTCGAGGACTTTGGTTTTGCGATGGGTCCTTTCGCCGTCGCGGACCTGGCCGGGCTCGACATCGGCTGGGCCGTGCGCAAACGCAAGCGTGCCGAGGGGCATGCGCCGAAACGCGACACGACCTATGCCGACACCCTCTGCGAACAGGGCCATTTCGGTCAGAAGACGGGCAAAGGCTACTACGACTACGCCGCAGGCAACAAAGCCCGCGTGCCTAATCCAGACGTATTGCCCATGATCGAAGCCGACCGCGCGCGGCTGGGCATCACACCTCGCGACTTCACCCACGAGGAAATCACCCGCCGCTACATGGCCGCCATGGTCAACGAATCCGCCAAAGTTGTCGGCGAGGGCATCGCCCGCCGCCCGCTCGACGTCGATATGACGCTGCTCTTCGGCTACGGCTTTCCGCGATACCGGGGTGGCCCGCTGAAATGGGCGGACATTGTGGGGCTCGAAGACCTCCTCAAAGACATCACCTCCTATGCCGCCGAAGACCCGGAGTTCTGGGCGCCCGCCCCCCTGTTGGAACAACTGGTGGCCGAAAACAAAACCTTCGATGACCTGAACAAAAAGGGCTGAGATATGGACCTGAGCTACTCCCCCGACGAACTGGCCTTTCAGGCCGAAGTGCGCGCGTTTCTGGCTGGCGAACTGCCGCAGGATATCGCAGAAAAGGTCCGACTGGATACGGACCTGACCAAAGACGACATGGAACGCTGGCACGCGATCCTGAACAATCGCGGGTGGCTGGCGCAAAACTGGCCCAAGGCTTTTTGCGGTGCCGAATGGTCCGCCGTCCAGCGCCACATCTACGACACCGAAGCCGCCGACGCCAACGCCCCCCGCATCGTGCCCTTTGGCCTCTCGATGCTCGGCCCTGTCCTGCAAAAATTCGGCTCGAAAGAACAGCAGGACCACTGGTTGCCCCGCATCCTCGACGGCACCGACTGGTGGTGCCAGGGCTATTCCGAACCGGGCGCAGGCTCCGACCTTGCGTCGCTGAAAACCAAAGCGGTCCGCGATGGCGACCACTACATCGTCAACGGCCAGAAGACATGGACCACGCTTGGGCAATTCGCCAACATGATCTTCTGCCTTGTCCGTACGGACCCGGATGTCAAACAGCAGGAAGGGATCAGTTTCCTGCTCATCGACATGGACACGCCGGGCGTCGAAGTGCGGCCCATCATCCTGCTCGACGGCTGCCACGAGGTGAACGAGGTCTGGTTCACGGACGTGCGGGTGCCCGTCGAAAACCTCGTGGGCGAGGAAAACAAGGGCTGGACCTATGCCAAATACCTGCTCACTCACGAACGCACGGGGCTGGGCGGCGTGGGCTTCTCCCAGGCGGGTCTCAAGACCGTCAAACGCATCGCTCGCGCCGCCAATCACAACGGCAAGCCGCTCATCGAAAACCCCCATTTCGCCGCGCGCGTCGCACAGGTTGAGATCGATCTGCGCGCCATGGCCACAACAAACCTGCGCATCATCTCGCAGGCCGCCGCAGGCGAAGCACCGGGGCTGGAAGCCTCCATGCTCAAGGTCAAAGGGTCGATCATCCGTCAGGAAATCAACGATTTGGCCCGCCGCGCGGTTGGCCCCTATGCGATGCCCTTTGCGTCCGAGGCAGTAGAAGGGGCCAACGACCGCATCCCCGACCCGCTGGACGCAGGACCGGTTGCAGGCCAGTACTTCAACAACCGCAAGCTTTCGATCTTCGGCGGGTCCAACGAAATCCAGCGCGGCATCATCGCCAAAGTGACCATGAGCGGAGGTGCATAATGGACTTCAACCTGACCGAAGAACGGCAGATGCTGCAAGACACGCTGCGCCGCTACCTGCGCGAACAATACGGTACCGCACGGCGCAATGAGATCCTCGCCTCTGACACCGGCTTCTCCGCCGACATCTGGACTGAACTCGCAGACCTCGGCATCCTCGGCGCGCTGTTCGCCGAGGACCATGGCGGCTTTGGCGGCGCAGGCTTTGACATCGCCGTGGTGTTCGAGGAACTGGGCCGCGCGGGCGTGGTGGAACCGGTGCTGGACTCTGCGCTGATGGGCGGTCGCCTCCTCGCGGCAGCGGGCAAAACGGACCTTGTCGAACTGGTCATTGGTGGCTCCTTGCACCTCGCTGTGGCCCACGGCGAACCTGACAGCCGCTATGACCTCGACCACGTAAACACCACCGTCTCCGACAACAAACTCACAGGCCGCAAGGCCGTCGTGATGAACGCCGAAGCCGCCGATCACCTGATTGTCTCGGCCAAGAACGGCGGCAGCATCGCGCTCTACCTCGTGGATAAGGGCGCGCAGGGTCTCGACATCCAGGGCTACCCACTCCTTGCAGGAGGACGCGCCGCCGAAGTCACGCTCGACAACACACCCGGCGCACCGTTGGGCCTCACGCTCGCAGACTACGAGGCCGCCAACCGCCTCGCCCTCATCGCCCAATGCGCAGAGGCTCTCGGTGCTATGGAAACCGCCACCGCGCTCACCAAAGACTACCTGATGACACGCAAGCAATTCGGACGGCCCATTGGTACCTTCCAAGCGCTCGCCCACCGCATGTCTGACCTGCTGATCGAGCTGGAACAGGCGCGGTCTGCCGTCATCAATGCCGCAGGCTATGCCGACGGTAAGGATGCCGACCTGCACCTCTCCGCCTCCAAAAACCTGATCGGACGCATCGGTCGCCTCGTGGCCGAAGAAGCGATCCAGATGCACGGCGGCATTGCCATGACGCAGGAATACGAACTGGCCCACATCGCCAAGCGCATCGTCATGGCCGACCACCGTTTCGGCGACACGGACTATCATCTGGAGCGGTTCATTGCCCTCTCTGCCGCCTGACGGCGATCCAAACGGGCCGGGCATCATCCGCGACGAAACCGGCGCGCAAACACTGCTGGGGTACGTCGTAGACATCCGTGAGGCGGGTGGCGTGTCGCGCTGTTGGCTCGACATCGGTGTGCAGCACGGCAACCGTCACGGCGGGCTGCACGGTGGCATCATGTCCGCCATGCTCGACAATGCCATGGGCTTTGCCGCCGCGCGCACAGGCAATGACGACGGCAGCACTAAGGTCGCGACCCTGACCATGACCACCAATTACCTCGCCCCCGCCCGCGACGGCGTGGTGGTCGCGACGGGCGAAGTATCTGGCGGTGGGCGCAGCACGATCTTTACCGAAGGGCGGCTCGAGGACGAAAACGGCACTGTCCTCGCCACTGCGACAGGCGTTTACAAACGGGTGCGCACATGACCGCGCGCATAGAGGACGCGGGCGATCGGTTGATCATCTGGAACGGCAATGCGGCGCGACGGGGTGCGCTTGGTCCGGAACTCTATGCGGCCATTCGGACAGCGATGGAACAAGCCGTGCACCCGCGCATTCGCGCAATCATCCTGACCTCGGACGGGGATTTCTTTTGTGCCGGCGGCGATCTGAATGTCCTGATTGAACGGCGGAGCCTGTCCGAAGCAGAACGGCGGGCCAAGGTGGATGACCTGCACGACTTGATCCGGGCCATGCGCGAGAGCCCCGTTCCGATTATAGGCGCGATCAAGGGCGGCGCGGCAGGTGCGGGCGCATCTCTGGCACTGGCTTGCGATCTGATTGTCGCCGAGGCGGGGGCAAAGTTCACAGCGGCCTATGTCAAAGCCGGGCTGGTGCCTGACGCGGGTCTGACCGCCTCCCTTGCCCGTCTGGTGCCACGGACCCTCGCGATGGAGATGTGTATCCTCGCGCGCCCCGTGACCAGTGAACGGTTGCTGGCCCTGGGTGCCATAACGGACTGTGTCGCTGGGCCGGATGTGCTGACCCGTGCACATCAACTGGCGGACGAGGTCGCGCGCGGCCCCCGAGACGCGATTGGGGCCATACGGTCGCTTGTCGCGTCCGCCTATGATCAAACCGAAGCCGTGCAGCTTGATCTTGAACGGGATGCAATGGCGCGCGCGGCAGGTGGGGCAGAGTCAGCCGAAGGGATTGCTGCCTTTCTGGAAAAGCGCCCCGCGAGGTTCGACTGATGGAAAGCGTGGCCGGACTATTGTCGCACCAAGTGGCCACGCAACCGGGCGCGCTTGCCCTTGAAGACACCACCGGCGCGCGGTGGACTTACGCGGACCTCGACCGCACGGCAGATGCGCTTGCCGCGACCCTCGGTCAGCGCGGGGTGATTGCAGGAGACCGCGTGTTGGTCGTGTCCGAGAACTGTGCCGCGGCAGTTGCGGCGCTCTTTGCCGTATGGCGTCTGGATGCCGTGGCTGTGCCGGTCAACGCGCGCCAGACAGCGCGTGAATTGAACCGTGTCATCGCCCATGCCGAACCCAGTGCGATCCTGTTGACGACAGAGGTGTCACCGGATGCGCAAACCCATGCCGAAACCCTGCATGCACGGCCGATTTCGGGCGCGTGGGGCATGCTGGCGCTGGTTTGTCCCCGCGGGGACAGTGCGCGGGCCCAAGAGGATGTGGCGGTTTTGCTCTATACGACGGGCACCACCGGTGATCCCAAGGGGGTGATGCTGACCCATGCGAATGTGCGGTTCGGTGGGGCGACCTCGGCCAACCTGCGCGCGATGACGCCCGCCGACGTGATCTATGGCGTGCTGCCTACCACACATGTGTTTGGCCTGTGCTCGGTTGTTGTGGCGGCGATCCATGCGGGTGCGCCGGTGCGCCTTGTGCCGCGCTTTGACGTGGCGTCTGTGTTTGGCGCATTGCGCGGCGGGATCACGCTGTTTTCGGCGGTGCCGCAGATGCATGCGCTGCTGATGGCCCATGCGAAATCACTGGGCTTGGCCGCGCTTGGATCCGAGACGCTGCGCTATGTGTCATCCGGTGCTGCACCCCTTGACCCCACGTGGAAACGCGAGGCCGAGGCGTTTTACGGCGTCGCCCTGCAAAACGGGTACGGCATGACCGAAAGCACCGCTGGCACGGCCGCCACGCGCAACGCGATTGGCGACCCGGATACCTCTGTTGGACCGGTCTTGCCCGGTATTGAAATCGCGATCGATGCTGAGGTGGCGGGTGGCGAAGTGCTGACGCGCGGTCCGCATGTGATGAAAGGGTATTTCCGCAATCCTGACGAAACCGCCAAGGTGCTGAACGCGGATGGATGGCTGCGCACCGGCGATCTGGGGCGCATTGATGCCCAAGGTCATTTGCACATTCTAGGCCGTGCGAAAGAGCTGATCATACATGGGGGGTTCAACGTCTTTCCGCCCGAGGTCGAAGCGGCGCTGAACGATCATCCGGACGTCGTGCAGGCCGCCGTGGTGGGTCGGAGCAAGGGAGGTGACGAAGAGGTTTTGGCATTTGTCCAGGTTCCAAACGGAAGCGTTTTGAAGCCCGAAGAACTGCGCCTGTTCGTCAAAGACCGGTTGGCCGGATACAAGCAACCCTCACACTATGTGCTGGCCAATGCCTTGCCTGCAGCGCCCACCGGCAAGATCCTGAAACACAAACTGATCGAAACCTTTGCCGGGCAGTTGCCCTGAGGCGGGCGGGTTAGGTCCAGACACCTTCGGCGGCTGCGCGAATCGCGCGGATGTTTTGACCGTAGGGCGTGGGGTCACTGACCGACCCGCCACGGAAAACGGCCGATCCGGCCACAAGAACGTCCGCACCGGCGCGCGCCACAATCGGCGCAGTGACCGGGTCGACGCCGCCGTCGATTTCGATGTGCACAGGCCGATCCCCGATCATCTCGCGCAGGGCTGTGATCTTGGCCGTCATGTCGATGAACTTCTGCCCGCCAAAGCCCGGGTTCACGGTCATCACGCAAATCAGGTCGACCATGTCCATGAGGTCCGCCACCGCCGTTGCGGGTGTGCCGGGGTTGAGGGCAACGCCCGCTTTCATGCCTGCGCCACGGATGGCTTGCAGCGTCCTGTGAATGTGCGGTCCTGCCTCGACATGTGCTGTCAGCACGTCCGCGCCCGCATCGGCAAAAGCCTGAATATAAGGGTCAACCGGCGCAATCATCAGGTGAACGTCCATGACACCCTTGATGTGCGGGCGGATCGCGGCACAGGTCGCGGGGCCAAAAGTGATGTTCGGCACGAAGTGTCCGTCCATGACATCGACATGGATCCAATCTGCGCCCTGCGCCTCGACGGCGGCGCATTCGGCCCCGAAATTGGCAAAGTCGGCGGCCAGGATGGATGGCGCAATCTTGATGGAACGGTCGAAGGTCATGCAGGTCTCCGGGTTGCGATGGCCGCGCTATATCCGGTCAGGGCCACGGTGGAAAGGGCACGCGATGTCTGTCGGCCGTGCGTGATAGTGGTTTGGCGGTTTGCGCGATGGGGAACTGCAGGCGGCCACTTGGGAATTTAATTTGACAAAGAAATTAAATGCGGCGACTGTGAGCAAGAGGGAGGACGACAATGTATCTGGGGCTTGATGTAGGCACGTCCGGTGTCAAAGCGCTATTGGTGGATGCCGACGGCCGTACGGTCGGCAGTGCGGATGCCACATATGACGTGACGAACCCCGCGCCCGGCTGGAGCGAGCAGGACCCTGCCGACTGGACGGGTGGGGTTGCGCAGGCGCTGGCGCAGTTGCGATCAGCGCATGGCAGCGCCTTTGCCGCGATCAAGGGATTGTCGTTGTCCGGTCATATGCACGGCGCTGTTCTGGTGGACGCAGAGGGCGCGGTTCTGCGCCCCTGCATCCTGTGGAATGACACGCGCAGTCACGCCGAGGCGGCAGAAATGGACGCTGCGGAAGCCGCTCGTGATCTGAGTGGCAATATCGTCTTTCCCGGATTCACGGCGCCAAAACTGGCCTGGGTGGCCCGGCATGAACCAGAGGTGTTTGCCAAAGTCGCACGCGTCATGCTGCCCAAGGATTATGTTGTCTGGTGGCTCACCGGGCGATACGCGACCGAGATGTCAGACGCCGCTGGTACCGCCTGGCTCGACGTGGGCAAGCGGGATTGGTCGGATACGCTGTTGTCCCTTGGCGGTATGACGCGGGCGCAAATGCCCGATCTGCTGGAAGGGACCGATGTAGTTGGCCCGGTCCAGAGCGCGCGCGCTGATCTGGGGCTGCCGCAAGATGCGCAAGTCGTGGCGGGGGGTGCAGACAATGCGGTTGCCGCCTGTGGGGTTGGCGCGTTGGGCGAGGGGGACGGGTTTGTGTCACTGGGCACATCCGGCGTCGTTCTGGCCGGGCGCGACCGCTATGCGCCCATGGCGGCAAACGCTGTCCACACATTTTGCCACGCCGTGCCGGGGCGTTGGTATCAGATGGGCGTTGTGCTGGCCGCGACCGACAGCATGAACTGGCTGGCCCGGATCACGGGGCAGAGCGCAGGGGCGCTGTCCGACGCCTTGGGCACCAAGGTGCAGGCACCGGGTGGGGCCAAGTTCTATCCCTACCTGTCCGGAGAGCGGACGCCGCACAACGATGCTCAGGTTAGGGGCGGTTTGACCGGTATTGATATTGCATCGACCCCGCAGGATCTGACCCGCGCCGTGATGACGGGGGTGAGCTTTGCCCTGCGCGACAGCCTTGAGGCCCTGCGGGGGACCGGGGCGCAACTGGACAGCGCGCTGGCCATTGGCGGCGGCACGCGGTCGCCCTATTGGACCCAGCTTTTGGCGACTGTGCTGAACCTGCCGCTGGAACGCCCGGACGAGGGTGCCTTTGGTGCGGCACTGGGTGCTGCGCGGATTGCGATCTGTGGCGTGACCGGCGCCGCGCCCGCGCAGGTCATGTCCAAACCACCGATAACCGATGTCATCCAACCCGATGCCGCCCATGTGGCCGCCTACGATGACGCCTATGCCGCCTTTGCCGCGGCCTACCCAACCTTGAAAGCCATGCCATGACCACTGGATTTTTTGACGCCGTTGCCCCCGCCACATTCGAGGGGCCAGACAGCACCAACCCGATGGCGTTCCGCCACTACAACCCCGACGAGATCGTCATGGGCAAGCGAATGGAAGATCACCTGCGCTTTGCCGTGGCCTATTGGCATTCCTTTGCCTGGGAAGGGGGCGACCCCTTTGGTGGCCAGACGTTCATCCGCCCCTGGCACCCGCAGGATGACATGGGCCGCGCCAAGATGAAGGCCGATGTGGCCTTCGAGATGTTCGAGCGGTTGGGCGTGCCCTATTTCTGCTGGCACGATGCCGACATCCGGCCCGAAGGCGATACATTCGCCGAGAGCCTCGACCGGTTGAACGAGATCACCGACTATTTCCTGGAAAAGATGGACGGGACCAAGATCGGCTGCCTGTGGGGGACGGCCAACATGTTCAGCCATCGCCGCTGGATGTCCGGTGCCTCGACCAACCCGGACCCCGATGTGTTTGCCTATGCCGCTGCAACCGTCAAAGGGTGCATGGACGCGACGCAGAAACTGGGCGGTCAGAACTATGTCCTGTGGGGCGGGCGCGAAGGGTACGAGACGCTGCTCAACACCGATATGGGCCGCGAGCTGGACCATATGGGCCGGTTCCTGAACATGGTGGTCGAGTACAAGCACAAGATCGGTTTCGAAGGCACCATTCTGGTCGAACCAAAACCGCAGGAGCCGTCCAAGCACCAGTACGATTTCGATGCCGCGACCTGCATCGGGTTCCTGCGCAAATACGGGCTGGAGGACGAGGTGAAGCTGAACCTCGAACAGGGGCATGCGATCCTCGCGGGCCATTCGTTCGAGCACGAGATTGCGGTGGCCGCCGCTGACGGGATGTTGGGGTCGATCGACATGAACCGCAACGACTACCAGTCGGGTTGGGACACCGACCAGTTCCCCAACAACGTGCCAGAAGTGGCGCTGTGTTATTACCACATCCTGAACGCTGGTGGGCTTGGCACGGGCGGTACGAACTTCGATGCCAAGTTGCGGCGTCAAAGCCTCGACGCCGAAGACCTGATTGCCGCCCACGTCGGCGCGATGGACATCTGTGCGCGCGGCCTCAAGGCGGCGGCCGCGATGATCGAAGATGGCGGTTTGGGCGACGCATTGTCGGCGCGCTATGCCGGGTGGGACACGGATGCGGCGCGTTCGATGCTGGACAGCGATCTGGGCGCGATCTCGGATCGTGTTCTATCCGAAGGCATTGAGCCGCAGCCGCGGTCGGGCCGTCAGGAGATCCTGGAGAATTACGTCTCGCGCTTTGTCTGAACGGGGCGCGGCGAGGGCTCAGACGAAGGGCAGGTAGAAGTCGCGGACCTCGTCCACGGACTTGTCCTTGAGCCGTTTCCATTCGTCCTGTTTCAGGAAGATCAGCGCGTTGCACAGATCCGCGCCCACGGCAGCGCGCAGGGGCGCGTCCGCGTCCAGCGCATCCAGCGCCTTGTCGAGCGCGGATGGCACATGGCGCGTGGCGCGCACGTTTTCCAACCCGTCCAAGTCTTCGGCGGCGGGCAGGTCATAGCCGTTTTCCACGCCCAGCAGGGCCGCCTGCAACACCGCCGTCACGGCGAGGTACGGGTTTGTTGCGCAATCGGCCATGCGGTGTTCCAGCCGCGCGGACCGGGGGGAGGTCACGCAGGACCGCGTCGTGACCAGCCGGTGATCGTCGGCCCAGTTGGCCCAATACCCGGCCATCGACGCAGGCCCGAGGCGGTCATAGCTGTTCACGGTCATCGCCAGCAGGGCGGCCAGCCCTTCGTGGTGGTGGATCAGCCCGGCCATGCAGCCACGCGCCACATCCGACAACTGCCCGTCGGGCGCGATGACATTGCCACCCTGCGCGTCCTCGAAGCTGAAGTTGATATGCAGGCCGGATCCGCCCCGATCGGGGATCGGTTTGGGCAGGAAGGTCAGCAACAGGTCCATGTCCGCCGCCACCTCGCGGGCCATTGTCTTGAACAGGAACGCGCCGTCGCAGGCGGCGAGTGCGTCGTCGAACTGCATGGTCAGCTCGAATTGGCCGTTGTCATATTCGCCGTTCATCGATTCGATGCGCAGACCAACCTCTTCTGCCGTGGCCCAGAGGGCGTTCATCAATCCGGCGGGATCGTTCTGCGGGCCGGTGCCGTACACAAAGGCGCCGGGCGTGTCATAGGGCTCCCACACGCCATCGGTGCCTTGCTGGAACACATAAGCCTCCATCTCCAGTCCGACCTTGGGCGTCAGCCCGCGTGCCTGCCACGCGGCCACGGTGGCCTGAAGCCGCCCGCGCGCGCATAGGCCAAAGGGCGCGCCGTCCGCGTGCAGGGTACCAAGGGCGATGTCGGTGTCCTGTTGCCAGTCGGGGTGCCGCGCCTCGTCCAGCACAAGCTCCATGTCGGGGATGCCGTCAAAGACGCCCGCGCCCGGCACGGGGATCAGGTCGCGGTCAAAGGTGGTGCCGAACACACCGCGGGCAAAGCCGACCTTGCCCCCCGCGGCCACGTCCGATGGCACGTATTTGCCGCGCGGCAGGTTCAACAGATCGCAAAACAGGGTGCGGGTGCGTGTGGTCATATCGGTCACTTCAGCGTTGGGCGCAGGGTCAGCGATTTGACCCCGCAGATGAAATTGGATCGGGTCCAGGTCGGCTCTGACACCGCGTCGAGCCGGGTGATGCGGCCTGCCAGTTCTTGCAGGATGCACCGCAATTCGAGTTTGGCAAGCCACATGCCAAGGCAGACATGCGGCCCGCCCTGTCCAAAGGCGAGGTGGCGGTTCGGGCTTCGGTCCAGTTGCGCGCTGTGCGGGTTGTCGAACACCGTCTCGTCGCGGCTGCCGGAGGCGAACCACATCAGCACCTTGTCGCCCGCGCGGATGGTCTGGCCGTGCAGGTCGATGTCGCGCGTTGCCGTGCGGCGGAAATGCAGGGTGGGCGAGGCGAGGCGGATGATCTCGTCCGCGCAGGTGTCCCAGACCTTGCCCGTTTGCAGCTGCGCCAGCAGGTCCGGTTGCCGTGTCATGAGGTGCAGCGCCATCGCGATGGAATAGCGGGTCGTGTCGTTTCCGGCGGCCACCAGCAGGCAAAAGAAGTTCTTGAAGTCCTGCGGCGTCATCGCGCCGTCCTCGCTGCGCAGCACGCGGGCGAGGATGCCGTCGCCGTCCACTTGCCGCGAGCCATCCAAGATCGTGTCGGCATAGTCATAAAGCTCGACCCCCGCAGGCGACCGGAACGGCATCATGCGGTAGGCGTCGGTGTCGACCTTGTCGATCACGGTGGTGGTAAAGTCGGGGTCCGTGTTCCCGATCAGCGCGTCGCCCCGTTCCACCAGCCAGTCGAGGTCATCCTCGGGCACGCCGAGGATGCGGCCCAGCATCAGCATCGGCAGCCGCTTGGCGATCAGGTCGATGCCGTCGAATTCCGCATGGTCCAGCGCCTGACCGACGATGTCGCGGGCCAGCTCCTGGATCAGCGGTTCGAACCGGGCGATGACGGGCTTGGCAAAGACGGGATTGACAGCGCGGCGGGTGCTGGAATGTTCGGGCGGGTCAGTTTCCTGAAAGGTGCGGCGCGACATGTATTCGTCGTGGCTTTGGTCCTCGATCCGGATGCCCTGTGCGCTGGAGAATGTCGCGGGGTCCTTTTGCGCGGCCATGATGTCGGCATAGCGGGTGAGCGACCAGAACCCCTTGTTCCCGGCAAAGGCGTCCGTCCAGTGCACCGGCGCGTCGCGGCGCATTTGCGTGAACGTGTCGTGGGGGATGCCATCCACAAAGCTGTCGTGATCGGCGAGGTTTTTCATGGGGTGCCTCCGAAAAAACGGGTGGCCCATTGGGCGAATGTGCTGCCATGTGTGGGCGTGGCAAGTGTGGCTTTGGCTGCTGCGACCTCTTCGGCGGCAAGGTGCGGCGCGGTCTCGTCTAGAACGCAGCGCATGAAGGGATCGGTGAATTCCGGGTGCGCCTGCGTGGTCAGGATATGCGTGCCCTTGGTGAACCCGGCGATGGCGCATTTGGGGGACTGCGCGTATGCGCTGCACCCGTCGGGCAAGGCTGTCACGGCATCGTGGTGAAACTGGTAGAGGTTCAGCGCCTGCGTCTGTGGCTGCATATAGGGATGTTGCGCCGTCAGTTCGATCTGGTCGATCCCGATATTCCAGTCCTGACGCGCGACCTGCCCACCCAGTGCCATGGCGATCGCCTGATGGCCGAAACAGGCCCCAAGCAGCGGCTTGCCCGCCGCATCGCAGGCGCGGATGAAATCGTATAGCGCGGGCAAAAAGGGCAGTTCTTCCAGCACGCTCAGCGGCGAGCCGGTGATCAGGAATGCGTCCTGTTCGTCCACGCTGGTAGGCACCTCGCCACCGATTGTCATGTAGACGCGGTAGGTGAACCGTTGATCCTGCGCATCGAACAGGTCGCGGAACCGGTGGCTGTCGTCGGGAAAGGCATCACCGATGGGTGATTTGTCGTGGTTGACCTGGAGCAGACCGAGTTTGAGGCGTTGGGTCATGTCTTTCTCACTAGGTTTCCGCCCCGCTCAAGCCGTCCGAGGGTGGCGCGGTACGCGCCGCCCGTGGGGGCGGACGGCGCGTTGACATCCTTTGGATGTCTGCGTGTTCAGCGGCCACGAAAGGTGTCCGCCATGGCTGGATCACCGACCCAGGATCGCGTTGATCTCGGCGGATTTCTCACGATCCGTTGCGATCCGTGCCTCGGCCTCGGCCTGACCCTGCCAGTAGACGGCGGCTCCGGTCTCGGCCATCAGGGCCTGTGCTTCGTCCGATGCCATGGTCTTGGCGGCGACTTCGGCGATGGTGTCGATGACCTCCTGCGGCGTGCCCTTGGTCACGAACAGGCCGTTCCACAGCTCGATGTCGTTGACACCAGACTGCGACGCCACCGTTTCCACACCGTCGAGCTTGGCAATCGGGTTGGCGCCGATATTGCCCAGCACGTTGATGTCACCCAGGCAGGGTTCGATCAGCGCGAGCGTCGTGTTGATCACATCGGCATCGCCCGAAGACAGCGTATTGCAGTCCAGCAAATCGAACGCGCTGTCGTCGGCAAATTCAAAGTCCATCTTGACCGCTGCTGCCATCGACACGGCGGTGGGCGTCAGGCCCGCGCCAAAGTGGCCCAGCACGACGTCGTTGTCCTGCGCATAGGCCGCCAGTTCTGCCATGTTGGAATAAGGCGCATCGCCTGATGCGGCCAGCACGAACGGGTAGGTCAGAAAGATGCCCACGGGGACGAAACTGTCCTCTTCGATGCCGATGTCGATCTTGGGGCCGACGATGGGCACACCGATCACGAAAGACCCGATGACCGACCCGTCATTTGGCGCGTTCAGCACCTCGAGCGCGCCGGGGAAGGGTCCATCGCCGCCGCCGGGGCGGTTCACGACGGACGCAGGCTGGCCCGTGGCCTCGGCCATGTCGGCGGCGATCATGCGCGTCAGGATGTCCTCGAAATCACCCGGAGGCCACGGCACGATGAACTGCACGGGGCCTGTGGGGTACTCTGCCAGCGCGGGGCCGGTCAGGGCAGCCAGGGCAAAGGCTGCGGTGGTCAAAAGCTTTTTCATGTGTACTCTCCCTGAGTTTATTTTGCTTTTGCGGTCAGTGTTCGAACCGTCTGGTGCGAACGGTGGTGATGATCGTGACGGCGATCACGATCAGGATCACGACAAAGAGCGTCCCGGCCACGGGCCGGTTCACGATGTCGAAAACGGTTTTGATCTGGCCTGCGCCCGCCGTCAGCTTGTCGATCATGATCGACCCCAGCACGAGGCCCAGCACCACGGGCACCAAGGGCCAGTCGAGCCGCCGCAGGATATAGCCGACATAGCCGAACCCGGCGGCAAACATGCAGTCGGTAAAGGAATTGCGGATCGAAAAGACGCCGACAAAGGCGAGGATCAGGATGAACGCGCCCAGAAGGCGGTTGGGGATATAGATGATGCGCGTGATCGCGCGGGTCGAGATCAGCAGCGTCATGAGCACCAGCACGTTGATCAGCAAGAGCGCGATAAAGAGTGAGAACAGAAAATCCGAGTTGTTCTCGAAAATATCCGGCCCCGGTTTGATCCCTGCGTCAAAGAACACGACCATCATCATCGCGGTCAGCGCCTCGCCCGGCACACCCAGCGCCAGCAGGGGCACCATCGCGGCGGCGGGGACGGCGTTGTTGCTGGCCTCGGACGCGATCAGCCCGTCCGGCGCGCCGCGCCCGAACTGGCCGGGGTTTTTCGAGATCGCGCGCGCCGTGGAATAGCTGAAGAATTGCGCCACGAACTCGCCCACGCCGGGGATGATGCCCATCACCGTGCCGTAGCCTGCGCTGCAAAAGGCCACGACCGGGTGTTTGCGCAACTCGCCAAAGCCCCGCAAGAGGCCGCCCCTGATCCGCGCCTCGGGCGGGTCCGCATCCTTGCCCGTTAGCAGGAACAGCGCCTGGCTGATGGCAAAAATGCCGACGATCACCACGATCAGGTTGAAACCGGGATAGAGGTATTCGATGTCGAACGTATAGCGGTCGATCTGCCGCGTCGTCTGCCGCCCGACCAGCGCAATCAGGAACCCCAGCCCAAAGAGCAGCGCGGCCAGGCCCATCGTCTTGCGATGCGCGGCAATCAGCAGGACAGCCCCCAGAACGGCGGCCATAAAGATATCCCGCTGACCAAAGAGCGCACCGAGATCGCGCAGGTAGGGGCCAAAGACCATCAGCGCGGTCAGCCCCAGCAGGATCGAGAAACACCCGCCAAAGAACGACGCGGCATAGGCCAGCGACAGCCCGCGCGCGGCCTCGCCCCGTCGGGTCATGGCATAGCCGTCATAGGTGGTCAGCGCATTGACCGGCGTGCCGGGCGTGTTGATCAGGATCGCGGGGATGGCCCCGCCATACATCGATGACCCATAGACTCCGAGCAGCAGGACCAGCGACACCAGATCATCCAGAAACACGGTGGCGGGCAGCAGGATGGCGATGGCGATGGCCGGGCCGATCCCCGGCACCGCCCCAATCGCCAAGCCACCCACCGACCCGATCAGGATCGCGATCAGCACGGGCCAGCTGGCAAGGTTGTCGAGACCGGCCCAGAACGCCTCCATCAGAACCACACCTGCATGAAGGTCTCGAGCCGTTGGGGCAGCTGGTCATAGAGCCAGATATTCACGGGCGTGCGGATTTGTAGGCCCGTGCGGAACACCAGCACAATCGCGAAACTGGCGGCAAGGCAGATGCCCATCCACCGCGCGCCGCGATAGCCCATGCGCCATGGCAGCAGCGTGCCCATCAGAAGGGTCGACACCAGATAGCCCAGCACCGGCACCAGCAGGGTGTAGCCCACGAACCAGCCCACAAATTCCAGCGCGCGCAGCCATTGCGACATCTCATAGCCCACGGCGGTGGGTTGCCCGAACCGGGTGCGCCAACGCTGGGCGCGCCACGCGGTATGGAGGTTCCAAAGGGCCGCCGGCACCAGCACCGCAAGGCACATCAGCGGCGCGACCCACCCCTGTTTCAGGATCCGCCCCAGCCGTGCGGGCCGTTTGTCGGGCTCGGTGATCCCGAACTGGTCCATCCAGTACCGCGCCATGTTGGCGGGCAGCTTGCGGTCCTCCCATCCCGTCTGGGAAAAGAAGAAGGCGAGGAAAAACAGCGCCAGGAGCGCCATGAACAGGGAAAAGATCAGATCCCCCCGTCCGCGCCGGAAATCGGTGATGTCAGCCACGTTGATCTTTTGCGCAGGCGGCGTGGCAGAGGCAAAGCGCGGGGTCGTCGCCCGTGACCGGATCACGGCGCGCGGTGTCGCGCTGGTCAGCGCGCGAGGGGTGACCCGGCTTGTCACGCGGCTCCGGACATGGCGGTCAGGCCTGCCTCGGTCGCGGACAGGATGGTCTGGATGTGGCCTGCGTCCACCACCAGCGGCGGCGAGAAGATGGCGTTGTTGCCCGACACCCGGATCATCACGCCCGCCTCATAGGCGGCCTTTTGGAACACCAGCGGCAGCGCCTTGCCCACGGGGGTTTTGGCGCTGCGGTCGCTGACCAGTTCAATGGCGCACATCAGCCCCTCGCCGCGCACGTCGCCGATCATGTCAAAGCGGTCGGCCAGCGCCTGCAGCCCGGCCTTCAACTCGGCCCCGCGGGGGGCTGCGTTTTCCCAGGGCTTTATGCGCATCGTTTCCTCGACCGCGGCGACGGCGGCGGCGGCACCAACCGGGTGACCGGAATAGGTATAACCGGAATCGACCGACCCCGCGCCGCTCTGGTCATCCTCGAACGCGGCGGCCACGTGGTCTGCGATCATCACCGCGCCAAAGGGGAAATAGCCGTTTGTGATCGCCTTGGCGGTGCACATCAGGTCCGGCTGCACGCCCCAGTGGCGCGACCCGGTGGGGGATCCTGTGCGGCCAAAGGCGGTGATCACCTCGTCCGCGATCAGCAGCACGCCGTGTTTGTCGCAGATGTCGCGCACCATGGGCATGAAGCTGGGATGCGGCGGGATCACCCCGCCCGCGCCCTGCACCGGCTCCATCACAAAGGCGGCGATGGTGTTGGCCCCTTGGAACGCGATCTCACGCTCCAGCATGCCCGCGCTGAGGCGGGCCAACTCTGCCGGGTCGTCCGTGCCGAAGGGGTTGCGATAGAGGTAGGGGCCGGGGATGTGGAAACAGCCCGCCATCAGCGGCTCGTATGTGTTGCGGAACTTGGCGTTGCCATTCACCGACGCGCCGCCGAAATGCGTGCCGTGATAGCCCTTGTCGAGGCTGATGAACTTGGTCCGCGTGCCCTCGCCACGGATGCGGTGGTATTGCCGCGCCAGTTTCAGCGCGATCTCGATGCTGTCCGACCCACCCGAGGTGAAGAAGCTGCGGCTCATCCCGTCGGGGCCAAAGAAATCGGCAAGCAGGTAGGCCAGTTCGATCGCCTTGTCGTTCGAGGTGCCGCGAAAGGTCGAATAATAGGGCAGGGCGTCGAGCTGCTGGGCGATGGCGTCCTTGACCGGCTGGCACGAGTAACCAAGGTTCACGTTCCAGAGGCCGCCCACCGCGTCGATGCTGCGGTGCCCGTCCACATCCGTAATGTGCACCCCGTCGCCGCCCGTCAGGATCGTGGGCGGGTTGGCCATGCTGTCGGCCGGGTGCGCCATAGGGTGCCAGAACTGGCGGGCATTGTTTTCCTTGAGGAAATTGCTGTCTTTCATGACGCGGCCCTTTCGTGGCTGGGGGTCCAGATGGCGTGGAGGTCTGCGGGTACGGTGCCGCCAATGGCGGCGGACAGGGCCGCACCGCTTTGCATCAACAGGCGGGCAAGGCGCGCCTCGACCTGCTTTCCGCCTCGGCTGGTGGGGTAAGCGATGGAGCAGGTCGCAACAGCGCGGCCTGCGGCATCAAAGAGTGGGATGGCGACAGAGGACACGCCAAGTCGCAACGAATCGCGGTTACGTGCGTATCCACGTTGCGCGATTGCGGCCAGATCGCCGCGCAGGCTGTCGGGGTCCGGCGGCTGACCGCCCGGCACCCAGGTCCGTTGATCGGCGACCGCCATGTCCAGCAGATGCCGCGACGAAAACGCCAGATAGGCCATGCCCGATGACGTCGCCAACAGAGGCGGCAGGCCATAGGCGTCAAAACTCACGCGCACGGGGTGGTCGTGGTGTTCGGCGTGATAGACATCGACCAGATCAAATCCGTGCAGGCGGCTGATGTGCACCAATTCGCCTGCCGCGCGGCTCAACCGGTCGGTCTCCGCCCGGATCATCTCGACCTCTGGCACGGTGCGGGCGCGCATGCCCGCCAGCCGGGTAAGGGCCGGACCCAACCGATAGGCGCGGCTGTCTGCGTCCTGTTCCAGAAATCCCGCAGCTTCCAAAGCGACCAGATGACGGTGCACCGTCGCCTTGTCACGCCCGGTCAGGCGCTGCGCATCCGACAGACCCAGTTGTGGCCGGGTCTCGGAAAACAGTTCGAGCAGCTTCAACGCTTTTGCAATCGTCGACATGGAGATCAGCTTGACGCACCTGACAGGACCTTGCAATATATTTTTGCGTCCACAGGTTCACTATATGAACCAATAAAGGCCAAAGCTGATGACTGACCTCGCCCATAACCTGTCTGCACTGCGCTCCATGCTGGAAGATGTGGCGCAATCGGGCATCCTGAACCACATCGATGGCAAACCCGTGCCTGCGGTGTCGGGCGCATGGTTCGACACTCTGTCTCCGGTCGATGACAGTCTGGTGGCCCGTGTCGCGCGCAGCGATGTAGCGGACGTGGACCTGGCGGCGCAGGCGGCAGCACGCGCCTTTGCGGACTGGCGCGATATGCCCGCGACGGAACGCAAACGGATCCTGCACGCCGTGGCAGATGGCATCGAGGCGCGGGCCGAAGAGATTGCGTTGTGCGAGTGTTGGGACACCGGCCAGCCGATCCGCTACATGGCCAAAGCCGCGCTGCGTGGGGCCGAGAACTTTCGCTTTTTCGCCGATCGTGCCGGGGCCGCGCGGGATGGTCAGACGCTGCCATCGCCCAGTCTGATGAACATCACCACCCGTGTGCCCATTGGTCCGGTGGCGATCATCACGCCGTGGAACACGCCGTTCATGCTGTCCACGTGGAAAATTGCGCCCGCACTGGCGGCGGGCTGCACAGTGGTTCACAAACCGGCAGAGCTGAGCCCGTGGACGGCCCGCGTCCTGATCGACATCGCCGAAAAGGCTGGCGTTCCGCCGGGGGTCTGGAACCTGATCAACGGAATGGGCGCGGAGGCGGGCAAGGCGCTGACCACCCACCCGGATATCAAGGCCATCGCCTTTGTCGGGGATGGGGCGACGGGGTCGGCCATCATGGCGCAAGGCGCGCCGACCTTGAAACGTGTCCACTTTGAACTGGGCGGCAAGAACCCGATCATCGTCTTTGATGACGCCGATTTCGAGCGTGCCTTGGATGCGGCGGTGTTCATGATCTATTCGCTCAATGGCGAACGCTGCACATCGTCGTCGCGCCTGTTGATCCAGGACAGCATCGCGGATGCCTTCGAGGCCCGCGTGGCCGAACGTGCCCGTGCCATCCGTGTGGGCCACCCACTGGATCCCGCAACCGAGGTGGGGCCGCTGATCCACGCCGATCACCGCGCCAAAGTCATGGCCAGCTTTGACACCGCACGTGCCGAAGGAGCCACAATTGCCGCCGGTGGCGCGCGTGTGGGTGACGTGGGTCAATACGTGGCGCCCACGCTTTTTACCAATGCCCGCAATGACATGACCATCGCGCAGGATGAAATCTTTGGCCCGGTGCTGACGTCAATCCGGTTCGACACCGAGGACACAGCCCTGCGTCTGGCCAATGACACGGTCTATGGGCTGACCGCCTTTCTCTGGACGTCGGATGTGACGCGCGCCATGCGATTTTCGGACCGGTTGGAGGCAGGCATGGTTTGGGTCAATTCGGCCAATGTCCGACACTTGCCCACCCCCTTTGGCGGGATGAAGGCCAGCGGCATTGGTCGCGACGGCGGCGACTGGTCCTTTGATTTCTACATGGAGCAAAAGCACATCGGCTTTGCCACCAGTGACCCAAAGATACCGCGCCTCGGCGTGTGAGCGCACACAACCGGATCAAAAGGATGACACGATGAGCTGGGATGACTTCGCCGACCACGCCAAGGCCGCCGCCGATTGGGGTGCCGACTATCACCGGACCCTGCGGGACCGGCCCGTGCGCGCGCAAACAGCGCCCGGCGACATCGCAGCACAGCTCGACGCAACCCCGCCCGAGGACGGCACCGGCCTGGCGGACATCATGGCCGATTTCGAAACCATCGTGATGCCGGGCATCACCCATTGGCAGCACCCGCGTTTCTTCGCCTATTTCAACTCCAATGCGGCACCTGCATCCGTTCTGGCCGAGTTCCTCGCGTCGATCATCGCGCCGCAATGCATGCTCTGGCAGACGTCGCCCGCCGCGACCGAGATGGAAACGCGCATGATGGATTGGTTGCGGCAGGGGCTGGGCCTCGACCCGGCCTTTCAGGGTGTGATCCAGGACAGCGCGTCCTCTGCCACACTGGCCGCGGTGCTGACGATGCGCGAACGCGCGCTGGACTGGGCGGGCAATACGCGGGGCCTGTCGGGGCAACCGACCTTGCGGATCTACTGTTCCGACCAGGTTCACAGCTCGATTGATCGCGCCATCTGGGTGGCGGGCATCGGTCAGGACAACCTGGTCAAGATCGCCACCACAGGCGACTTGCGCGCGATGGACCCGGCGGCGCTGCAGGACGCCATCACCCAGGACCGGGCCGCCGGATACGTGCCTGCGGGCATCATCGCCGCAACAGGCGCAACGGGTATGGGCGCCTGTGATGACCTGCAGGCCGTAGCCAGCATCGCCGCGCGCGAAAACCTCTGTTCCCATCTCGATGCCGCCTGGGCTGGAACGGCGATGATATGTCCCGAATTTCGCCCGCTGTGGGAGGGTGCGGACCAGTTCGACAGCATTGTCTTCAACCCGCACAAATGGCTTGGCGCCCAATTCGACTGTGCGGCGCATTTCCTGCGTGATCCCGATCTGCTGCGCCAGACACTCGCCATCCGACCGGAGTACCTGAAAACCCACGCGCAGGGCGACATCACCGACTATTCGGAATGGTCGATCCCGCTTGGACGGCGGTTCCGCGCGCTCAAATTGTGGTTCCTGATGCGCCACTACGGGATGGAGGGGCTGCGCACGCGTATCCGGAATCACGTCGCGTGGAGTCAGGCGCTCTGCCACCGTCTGGGGGCGGAGGATGACTTTGACATCGTGACCGAACCGATCCTGTCGCTCTGGACGTTCAAGGTGGCGGGCGCGTCTGATGACGCGACGCAGCGACTGGTCGATGCGATCAACGATGACGGGCGCATCTACCTGACGCAAACGCTGGTCGACGGGCAAAAGGTCATCCGCTTTACCGCCGGGCAATTCGATTGCGAAGAACGGGATTTCGACACGGCCTTCGACACGATCACCGAGATCGCGCGCGCGCTTTAGCCCGGCTGCGACACAGCCAGATAGCGCGCGCAACCATGCAGCGCGGATGCGTCGTCGGTCATCAGATAGGTCGGAATGCGCGGCATCCGGTCACCAAACCGATCATCCGCCAGCAAGGGTGCCAGCGTCATGTCCCCGTAGGGCGACTGGATCAGCGTCTTGGCCAGACTGCCGTTAAAGAAAATACCGCCCTCGGGCAGGTAGATATAGGCCAGTTCCCGGACCAGAGCACCCAGCGCGCGGGCGGCCACTTCGATCGTCTGCTGACCACCTTCCGAGGTCCCGACATCTTCGGGTTTGCAGGTTACGCCGGTTCGCGCGCGGTGCAGATTTGCAAATCCGCGACCTGCCAACAAATGCTCTACGGTTGCGAATTCAGATGGATCCTTGACCGCCTCGGACACGATGGTCGCAACAGATTGCGGCACCCGTGCGTGTCCCATCTCGGCGGCAAAAACCACACCCGACGGGCGGTGTGCGACGGCCACGTTGAACCCGGTGCCAAGCCCCACAACCATCGCCTGCGGCTCGTCCTCGACCGGCGTACCGCTGAGGTGGTGCAGGGACGGGCCGGACAACACACAGATCGCGTGCCCATGCGCTTCGAGATCGTTGAGCAGATACACTGCCTCCAACGACAATTCCTGAGCCAGCGTGGCCGCATCGAAGTGCCAGTCGCGGTTTGTCAGGCGTCCCTCGCCCTTGCCCACAGGGCCCGCAATCGCAACGGCGGCTGCCGTCAGCGGTGGGTGATCCGCCATATAGGCGCGCGCAACATCGGCAAAGCCCGCGTAATTTTCATTGCGAAACCGCTGCACCGTTTCCGCGCGCACTCCGCCTTCATCAGCCAGTGCAAGGCGGCAATTCGTGCCTCCGACATCTGCAACAAGATACAGCATTGATGTGTCTACCCACTTTGTCTGTCAGCGCCGGACACGGGCGCCTGATTTCTCGGACTGCGGCCATTCTGCGGTTCCAACGGCCCGGCGTCGCCTGTTCGGGCGCTGCAACGTTGTTCCTCTTACGGTGTTTTAATTTGGAAGGCTAATTAAATTGGACAAGCGTCTCAAAAAAGGTCAGGTTTGAGCCTGTAAACAAAGTCCGGGAAGGTCTTTATGGCGTTTGGCCACCAGAAAGTCGAAAGCAGGCGGCGTGTGCTGCGCGAAATCGCGCAACATGGGCCATTGCCGCGCATTGATCTGGCGGAACGCACGGGAATCAGCCGGGCAACCGTGACCTCGGTGACGGCGGAATTGCTGCGCGGCGGATTGATTGCCGAAGTGCCCCGCGATGCCCGTACCGACGAGGCCGCACGGGGCCGACCCCGCGTGGATCTGAGGATCGCGGGCGAGGCGCATTTGATTGCGGGCCTCAAGGTGTCGGACGTGTCCATTTCGCTGGTGCTGATCGACTTTGACGGGCAACGGGTCGCGGACCATGAACACCCCTTGCAGGAACGCAGTCTGGCACCCGAAGCCCTGGCGCAGGAAATTGCCACGGGCCTCGACCGGTTGGCCGCCAAAGTCGGGCGCAAGCGGGCCGACATTTCGGGGCTGGGCGTGGGTCTGGCGGGGATTGTCGATGCAACACACGGGTTGGTGTACTGGTCGCCGTCGCTGGACCAGCGCAACGTGCCATTTGGTGAGGTTCTGACCCGGCATCTTGGCTTGCCTGCCTATCTCGACAATGACGCCAACCTCGTGGCCAAGGCGGAAATGATCTTTGGAGAGGGCAAACACCACTCTGATTTCATTGTGGTTACCATCGAAAGCGGCGTTGGCATGGGCATGGTTCTGGGCGGGCAGGTCTATCGCGGCACGCGCGGATGTGGTGCGGAATTTGGCCATACCAAGGTGCATCTGGACGGCGCGCTGTGCCGCTGTGGCCAGCGCGGCTGTCTTGAGGCCTATGTGGCGGACTATGCGCTGGTGCGCGAGGCGACCAGTGTGGGTGGCGTCAGCCTGACCATGCCCACAGCCCAAGCTGTGAACACCATCCTGCAAGCGGCCAAGACAGGCGACCCGACGGCGCGCACGGTCATCGAACGCGCGGGCAAGATGTTTGCCATCGGGCTGGCCAATCTGGTGAACATCTTTGATCCCGAACTGGTCATCCTTGCCGGTGAACAGATGCAATTTGACCACCTCTATGCGGATGCGGTGATCGAAGAGATGGGCAAGAGCATCGTCCAGATCGACAAACCCGCCCCCGCGGTGGTCGTGCACAAATGGGACAACCTGATGTGGGCCAGCGGTGCCGCGGCCCACGCGCTCGACTTTGTGCAGGACAGTGCGGTTGAGGCGGTGCAAGACACCTGACGCCGTACTGTCGCTGCTGTTTTGGCGGGTCAGAGGGGCGGCAATCCGACGGCTGCCCGCCCTTCATCGGTCTTGAGCGAGAAATCCTGCCCACACCACGCGTCGCCCACCGCACCGGTCAGGATGGCGATGGCCTGGGCCACCCATTCGGCAGAGATATGCGCGCCCCAATCCAACTGGCTGACCGGGTTGATCCCGCTGGCCGCAATGTCGCGCTGCATGTCTGTGGCCACCGTGCCGGGCGACAGACCCATCACGCGCACGCCTTTGTCGCGGACTTCTTTGTCGGCCACGCGGGTCAGGGACAGCACCGCCGCCTTGGTCGCGCAATAATGGCTCCAGCCCTCCAGCGCCGAGGTGGCCGCGCCCGATGACATGTTGATCACGGTACCGCTGCCCCGCGCGATCATGCCGGGTAGGGCCGCGCGCAGGCCGTGATAGACGCCCTTGACGTTGACATCGACCACCTGTCCCCACGCAGCAGGATCACTATCGGCCAGACGTGCGATCGGGTCGATGGTGCCTGCATTGTTGATCAGGATGTCCACGTCCCCGGCCTCTGCCATCAGCGCCTGAACCTGATCAAAGTCGCAGACATCACACGGGACAGCGCGACCACCAATATCGGCGGCCAGCGCCTTTAGCTTCTCCATATCGCGCGCCGCAACCACCACGTCCGCCCCGTGACCGGCCAGAACGCGCGCCGTGGCGGCGCCAATCCCTTTGCTGGCCCCGGTGATCACAACTGTCTTTCCCGCCAGATGCTCCATCGCTCAGCGGCCCCATGTGCAGGGGATGTTGGCATCCGTTGCACCCGCGCATTGCACCAGGTCGAAATGCAGGTCGAGATCAACGCTCAGCCCCGTGGGGCTGTCGAGAAAGGCGATGAAATCCATGCCGTGATCCAGGCGCAAGATCTCTCCGCTCGCCTCGAACCCGACAACACGCACCTCTTCGTAATTGGGGATGAAGTCGGGATAGGTCCGGTCCCGCACCATCGTGAAATCCAACGTCACCGGTGCCGTCTGCCCGCGCAGGGTCAGATCCCCGGTCAGTTTCCCGCTTGTTGGCGTCAACATCAGGATGTCGGTTGAGGCAAAGGTGATCTTGGGCGCTTCGGCCGCGTTCAAATAGTCTGCATGCCGCAGGTGATCGTCGCGCTGCTGGTGGTTGCTGTCCACGCTCGCGGCATCGACGGTAAAGGTGATCTGAGAGTTTTCGGGTGCCGCTTCGTCGATCAGGAAGGTCCCGTCGAAGCTGTTGAACCGACCGACGGTCCGGCTCAGCCCCATGTGGTTGATCTCCCAGCCGACGTGCGCGTGACCCAGGTCAAGCGTCCACTCGGTCGGTTCGGCATGGGCTTGGCTGGCGGCAAGCAAAAGGGCTGCAATGGGAATGGTGCGTGTCATGGGTGTCTCCTTTGACTGTGTGATGCCAACGGATGTACGCCTTGCGACTTACGCAAAAAATGCCCTTGCGAGCATCAGATTGATGCGTAAATTGCACGAATGGACACCGACGCCCTCAGAACACTGCAACTTGTCGCGCACCACCAAAGCTTTGCCGGGGCCGCCCGTGTGCTGGATGTAGACCCGTCATCGGTCAGCCGTCTGGTCGCCACGGTCGAGGCGCAACTGGGCCTGCGCCTGTTTCAGCGTTCGACCCGCCAGTTGACAGTGACCGAAGCGGGCGCGCTCTACCTGTCGCGTGTAGGGCCACTGCTCGATGATCTGGACCTCGCAAGGGACGCGGCGGCGCGCATCGGAACACAACCGGGCGGGCGCGTGCGGCTCACGGCCTCAGTCGCATTCGGCCACGAGGTGATTGTGCCACAGCTCGGCGCGTTGCGCCGCCAACTGCCCGAGATCGAGCTGGAACTGGTTTTGAGTGACCAGACGCTTGATCTGGTCGCCGCACAGGTGGACATCGCGGTTCGGCTGGCACCGGCACCCAAAGGCGACCTGATCAGCACACGCCTTATGTCGACGCGTTACCGTGTCGTGGCATCCTCCGCCTACATCGCGGAACAGGGTGCGCCACCCACGCCTGCTGCGCTGGCTGCGCACGACTGCCTGCGCATGACCCTGCCGGATTATCGCACCGAATGGCGGTTCCTAACGGGTGGTGCAGAGACCGTTGTACCGGTGTCTGGCCCACTGCTGATTTCAAACGCGCTGGCACTGCGCGCGGCGGCGCGGGAGGGTCTGGGGCCTGCGTTGCTGGCGGATTGGATGACCGACGGTGACATCGCACGCGGCGATCTGGTGGACCTGTTTCCGCACCACGCGGTGACAGCCACGGCCTTTGATACGGCGGCCTGGTTGCTCTATCCCAGCCGTGCCTACCTGCCCGCCAAGGTGCGGGCGGTCATCGACTTTCTGCGTGCGCAGCTCTAGGGCGTTACACCGCGGTTGGCCTTGATCTCGCGCAGAACCACGTTGGTCTGCGCGCTGGCCACCGCAGGCAGGCGAAACAGGAACCCTTCGAGAAACGCGTTATAGGCGTCGATGTCACGGCACAGGACGCGCATCTGGTAATCAGACTGACCCGTGGTGGCATAACACTCGACCACTTCGGCCCGCACAGACACGGCACGGATAAACGCCTCCAGATCCGCTTCGCTGTGGCGGGCCAGTTGGACGTGAACAATTGCCTGAAACCGCAGGCCCGCCGCTTTTGGGTCCACAACCGCGCCGTAATGCGTGATGATCCCCGCCTCTTCCAGGGCACGCACGCGCCGCCAGCAGGCAGAGGCGGACATGCCTACCTGTTCGGCCAGGTCGGCGTTGGACATCCGGCTGTCGGCTTGCAGCAGGCGCAAGAGGGTATGATCACGCGAATCCAGCTTCATGTGAGTAATCTATCCGAAAACTCTCAAAATACCGAACAATCAGTTCGAAAAGAAGCATATTCACGCCACATCTGGTAACCTTCACCACCCCGCGCGGCCCATCCTTGACCATAGAGGAGCCCGCACATGACCAAAGCCGAAACCGCGTTTCCGACCTATCAACTGGCCGATCGCTATACGCGTAGCGAAGGGCGCGTGTTTCTCACCGGAACACAGGCACTGGTGCGCATCATGCTCGATCAGGCGCGTCGCGACCGGCAGGCCGGGCGGAACACGGGCGGCTTTGTGTCGGGTTATCGCGGCTCACCTTTGGGCGCGCTGGACCTCGAGCTGTGGCGCGCGCGCAAGGCCACCGAGGCCGCCAATATCACCTTTATGCCCGCCGTGAACGAAGACCTCGGTGCCACCGCTGTCCTGGGCGCGCAGCAGGCCGTTTTGGACCCCGCGTGCCAACACGATGGCATCTTTTCCATGTGGTACGGCAAGGGGCCGGGCGTCGATCGGTCCGGGGATGCACTGAAACACGGCAACGCCTATGGCGCGTCGCCGCTGGGGGGCGTGCTGGTTGTGGCAGGGGACGACCACGGCTGCGTGTCTTCGTCCATGCCGCACCAATCCGATGTGGCGTTTATGGCGTGGTTCATGCCCACGCTGAACCCTGCGTCAGTCGGCGAATACCTGACCTTCGGGGCTTATGGCCTCGCGCTCAGCCGGTTCTCAGGCACATGGGTCGGGTTCAAGGCGATCTCTGAAACCGTCGAAAGCGGCGCATCGATCGAACTGCCCCCCGACCCGGTGTTTGCCCAGCCAGACTACACCGCGCCACCCGGCGGGTTGCACATCCGGCCCTCTGACCTGCCTAGCCCAGACATCGAAACCCGGATCCAGCACAAACTGGACGCCGTGCGCGCCTTTGTCGAAGCGAACCCGATTGACCGGCCCGAATACAACGTCTCGGATGCACAGTTCGGCTTTGTCACCACGGGCAAGGCGCATCTGGATCTGCTTGAGGCGCTGCGCCTTCTGGGTCTGGATGCACAGACGTGTCACCGCCACGGCGTCGACATCTACAAGGTCGGCATGGTCTGGCCGCTGGCCCGCCGTGACGCGCGCGCCTTTGTGCGCGGCAAGACCGAGATCATGGTGATCGAAGAGAAACGCGGGATCATCGAAAGCCAGTTGAAAGAGGCGTTCTATGACCTGCCGCGCGACATACCTGACCGTATGGTGGGCAAGTATGATGAGACCGGCACGCCCCTTGTCCCATGGACGGGCGAGCTGTCGCCGCTGAAGCTCGCGCCCTTGATCGCGGCGCGTTTGCATCCCTTCATGCCAGAGGCCGATCTGCCCGCCAAGGCGCGCGCGCTCGTCCGTCCGCCCCAGTTGCTGAACGTGACCGGTGCCACACGCACACCGTTTTTCTGTTCGGGATGTCCGCACAACACATCGACCAAAGTGCCAGAGGGGTCGCGCGCGGCCAGCGGTATCGGCTGTCACGTCATGGCGTCGTGGATGGACCGCGAAACGGGCGGATATGCCCAGATGGGCGGCGAGGGTGTGCCGTGGGCTGCGGCCTCGCGGTTCACGGGCGGGGGCCACATCTTTCAAAACCTGGGCGAGGGGACATGGTATCACTCCGGCTCGCTCGCCGTGCGCCAGGCCGTCGCGGCGGGGGCCAACATCACGTACAAGGTGCTGTTCAATGACGCGGTTGCCATGACGGGCGGCCAGCCGGTCGACGGCCCCGTCAGCGTCCCGTCCATTGCCTGGTCCAGCCATGCCGAAGGGGTCGCGCGCATCGCGCTTGTGTCCGATGACGTGGCCAAGTTTGACCGCGCGGCCCTGCCACCCGGCACCACCTTTCACAACCGCGACGCGCTGGACACGGTTCAACGCAGCTTGCGCGACGTGCCGGGCGTCACCGTGCTGATCTACGAACAGACCTGCGCCACGGAAAAACGCCGCCGCCGCAAACGAGGCACGCTGCCCCCGGTGACGCGCTTTGCCGTGATCAACCCTGACGTCTGTGAGGGATGCGGCGACTGTTCGGTCCAAAGCAATTGCCTCAGCGTTGAACCCTTGGACACACCGCTGGGCCGCAAGCGGCGCATCAACCAATCCAGTTGCAACGCGGACATGTCCTGTCTGTCCGGCTTCTGCCCCAGCTTTGTCACGGTCGAGGGCGGCACCCGCGCCGCCGCGCACCCTGAGATGATCGATGTACCGGCTCGACTGCGCGCTGTACCCGCCCCGGAATTGCCGTCGCTGGATAATCCATTTGACCTGCTGGTGACGGGGGTGGGCGGCACTGGCGTGGTGACTGTCGGTGCGCTGGTCACAATGGCCGCACATCTCGAAGGACGCGGCGCATCAGTGTTGGATTTCACCGGCTTTGCCCAGAAATTTGGCACTGTCCTCAGCTATATCCGTCTCGGACAGACACCCGGCGCGCTGCACCAGGTACGGATCGAAGAGGGGGCGGCCGACGCGGTGATTGGATGTGACCCGGTGGTGTCCTCCTCCCCCAAGGCCTCCGCGCACTATCATCCGGGCACGCGCATGGTGCTGAACCGGGCCGAGATGCCGACGGGGGATCTGGTGCTGCACCGTGATGCCGATCTGCGCATCGACGACAGAGAGATGGCGATCCGCGATGTCATAGGCGCGGCCAACCTCGCTGCCTTTGACGCCAACGCGCTGGCCGAACGGATCATGGGCGATAGCGTTTTTGCCAATGTGATGCTGCTGGGTGCTGCGTGGCAGCGCGGGATGGTGCCGGTCAGCGAAATGGCGATCAAGCAGGCGATCACACTGAACGCTGTGGCCATTGAACAGAACATGCGTGCCTTTGACATCGGACGCATCTGGGCGCACGACCCCACGTCTTTCGATGTGGGTGATGTCCCGACCCGGCCACGCACCGCCGCCGACATCATTGCCCATCGCAGCGTCCTGTTGACCGACTACCAAAACGCCGCCTACGCCGCGCGCTATCGCGATATCCTGCGGCGATACACGTCCGGTTTCGCGCCGGAGGATCAGGCGCTTGCCGCCCGCGCGCTCTATAAACTGATGGCTTACAAGGACGAATACGAAGTCGCGCGCCTGCACGCCAGCCCGGCCTTTGCCAAGGACCTGTCCCGTCAGTTCGACGGCGCGTTTGCGGTGCACCACCACCTTGCACCCCCGTTTCTGTCCTGGCGCAAGGACGCGCAGGGCAGGCCGCAAAAACGGGCATTCGGTGCATGGATGGGGCGGGTCATGCGGGTTCTGGCCCGCGCCAAAGCGTTGCGCGGCACATGGGCCGACCCGTTTGGATATACCCGCGAACGGCGCGAAGAGCGCGCGTTGATCGCGTGGTACGTCGCAGGTCTGGAACGGTTGGCCGGAGGTATTGTCGATCCTGAGGCCGCTCAGGTTTTTCTGGCCGCTCCGCTCGAATTTCGAGGCTTTGGCCCGGTCAAGGCAGACGCGATTGCGCGGCACAAGCCCGAGGCCGATGCCGCGCTAGAACGTGCTAGTAGTCGCTGACCAGCAGATGCGTAGGGGCCACGTCCTCTTCGATCGTGGAGAACCGCCCGATGGGTTCGGCAAAGATGTTGTCGGTCAGATCGTCATTGACCGTCGATACTTCGTGGATCAGGCAATCGCCACCCTCGCCCCAGAACGCGTGCCACGTCGTCGGTGTCAGCGTGACCGATGCCCCAACGGGCAGTTTCAGATGCCCACCGGCGGGCAGGGTGACGGGCACCCCGTCGGTCAGCACGTGCACGTCCGCCTTGCGGTCGATCTGCCCCTCGGCGTCGCAGGTAAAGAGCTCGAGCACCAGCGTGGCACCGCCACGGTTGATGATGTCCTCGGTCTTGAGAACGTGCCGGTGCATCGGCGACAGCTGATCCTGCCGCGAAATCATCAGCTTTTCTGCATAGAGCATCGCGCCCTGCTGGCCCATCTCGGTCAGGTCGCCGTTGCGCATGGTAAAGAGGAACAGGCCCATCTCGTCGAACCGGCCCTGGCCGTAATCGGTGATGTCCCAGCCAAGGTTGCGGTCGCGGATGTGGGCGGCCTTGTCGCTGCGCATTTCGTCGGGCGACCAGGTGCCAAAGGGCGGCACGGTCCAACCGTGTTTGGCAAAGAAGTCGGCACCATCTGCGAGGATGTCATTTACGCGGGATCGTTTCATCGGATCAGTCCAGTTCGTTGGCCCAGGGCGGGTTCGCCCCGGCGCGGGATACGGTCACAGCCGCCGCACGGGCGGCAAGGTTCAGCATGTCGGTCAGCACGGCCTCAGACAGCGTCGGGATCGCGGCGGGCGACAGCGCGCCCGCGTTGCGCAGCGCGGCGAGGCAACCGGCGTTGAAGGTGTCGCCTGCGCCGACCGTGTCGACGACCTCGACCCGTTTGGCGGGCACGCGGACGGTGGCGCCGCCCTTGACCAGCGCGGTGGCCCCCGCGCTGCCTTCGGTCAGCAGCAGCATCTTGGGACCCATCGCCAACAGGGCCTCGCTTTTGGCGGCCAGATCGCCTTCGGGGATCAGCCAGCTTATGTCGTCATCGGACAGTTTCACGATGTCCGCACGCCCGATCAACCGCTCCAGCCGGGCGCGGTACGCGGCCTGATCGGTGGCAAATCCGGGGCGGATATTCGGGTCTGCCATCACCAGCGTGCTGGCCGGAACCCCCAGCGCCATATTGGTTAGGCTGTCGGCCACGGGCAGGTTGCACAGGCTGATCCCGCCAAAGAACACCGCCTCTGTCCCCGCGGGGACAGTGGGCAGATCGGCGGGAGCAATCGCGCTTGTCGCGGTCTCGGTGTCGTAGAAACTGTAGGTCGCGTTGCCGCCATCAAGGTGGACAAAGGCCAGCGTCGTGTTGCGGTTGCTGCGCACGGCGTGGCTGGTGTCGACATGGCTGGTGGTCAGGTGCGCGTCGATCATGTGGCCGAACGGATCCGACGACAGGCCGGTCACCAGCCCGGTGGGCACATCCAGACGCCCCAGCGCCACGGCGGTGTTCAGAACTGCGCCCCCCACATGGGGCACATAGGCCCCGTCGGCATTGGGGATCATGTCGATCAGGGCCTCGCCCGCGCACAGGATCATAAAGGTGTCTCCGTCCATGTGATGTCGGCCGGAGCCGAGTGTGTCAGTACCGTGGTGATATTCGGCACGTCGTTGGTGTCAATCCATGCTTGCGCGTTTGGCTTGCCATGTTCGGCCCAGCGGGCCCTGAGCCGGTCGACCAGAACTTCCATCGGGGGATGCAGAGCGAGGGAGAACGTCCAGTGGGCGCGCAGGCGGTTCCAGGGTACCGCATCGAGCAGCAGGTAATTGCCCTCGACCACCACGGTCGTGCAGGACGCGGGCACGCGGCCCGCGCCGGCGATGGCAATCTCGCGCGTGCGGTCAAAGATCGGAAAGACGACCGGGCCGTCGGATTGCAGGGCGGCGATCATGCGCGCGAACCCGTCCGCGTCAAAGGTATTGGGTGCGCCCTTGCGGCTTTGGGTGCCGTCGATGCGCAGCAGCCGGTCATCGAGGTGAAAGCCGTCCATGGGCACCACGACCGACGGCTCGCCCGTCGCCGTCAGGCGCGCAGCGATGGTTGCGGCAAGTGTGCTTTTGCCGCTGGCGGGCGGCCCCGCCACGGCCACGAGACGCCGGTGTGGCGTCGGGGGCCGGTCGAGGATCTGCGCACAGATCTGGTCGAGCGTCATATCAGGCCGCCATCTCCGGCTCTGCCGCGCCGGTCATATAGGCGACGGCGTCGGACATCGAATGTTCTTTGGGGTCGATCACGCAGAGCCGTTTGCCCAGCCGGTGCACGTGGATGCGGTCGGCGATCTCGAACACGTGGGGCATGTTGTGGCTGATCAGGATGATGGGAATGCCGCGCGCGCGCACGTCCTGGATCAGCTCCAGCACCTTGCGGCTTTCCTTGACGCCCAGGGCCGCGGTAGGTTCATCCAGGATCACGACCTTGGACCCGAACGCCGCGGCACGCGCCACGGCGACGCCCTGACGTTGCCCACCCGACAAGGACTCCACCGCCTGATTGATGTTCTGGATGGTGGCGAGGCCCAGTTCGTTCAGCTTTTCGCGGGCGAATGCCTCCATCGCGGATTTGTCGAGACGGCGGAACACCTTGCCCATCAGACCCGGTTTGCGGATCTCGCGACCCATGAACATGTTGTCGGCGATGGACAGGGCGGGGGACATGGCCAGCTGTTGATAGACCGTTTCGATCCCTTCGGCGCGGGCGTCGATGGGCGAGCGGAAGTTGACCTCGCGCCCCTCGAGCCAGACTTGCCCCTCGTCCGGGACAACTGCGCCCGACACCGCCTTGATCATCGAGGATTTGCCCGCGCCGTTGTCGCCGATCACGGCGAGGATTTCGCCGGGCATCAGGTCAAAGTCGGCGTGGTCCAGTGCGGTCACTTTGCCATAGCGTTTGACGAGGCCGCGTGCCTTGAGGATGGGTTCCATTACGCGCTCACTTTCCGGATCCATTGATCCACGGCGACGGCTGCGATGATCAGCACGCCGATCAACATGAAGGTCCATTGCGGGTCGGCCCCGGCCATGCGCAGGCCCAGTTCGAACACGCCCACGATCAGCGCCCCAAAGAGCGCCCCGGCAATCGAGCCGCGCCCGCCAAAGAGCGAGATGCCCCCGATCACCACGGCGGTGATGGACTGGATGTTGCCGATCACACCGGTCGTGGCGGACGGAGAGATGGAGCCAAAGCGCCCGATCATCACCCAGCCTGCCAGTGCGCAGATGAAACCGGCGGTCATGTAGACGGTCATGTAGGTCTTGTGCACGTCTACGCCCGACAGCTCTGCCGCCTCCGGGTCGTCGCCCACGGCATAGACATGCCGCCCCCACGCGGTTGATCGCAGCACATAGGCCAGCCCGACAAAGAGGCCGATCATCACCACGACGCCAAAGGTGAACGTGGCGCCGCCGAACTGGATCTTGGTGCCGAGGAATTGCAGGAACGCGGCCTCGGCCTCGATGTCCTGGGACCGGATGGTTTCGTTTTCGGAATAGAGGTAATTCGCGGCGAGCACGATCTGCCACATGCCCAGCGTCACGATGAAGGGGGGCAGTTTCATGCGGCTGACCAGCCAGCCGCTGATGGCGCCCAGTGCGGTGCCGACGGTCAGGCCGATGGCCACGGACACGGCCGGTGGCACGCCGTATTGGAACGTGGCCTTGCCCATCACCACGGTGCACAGCACGGCAATCGCGCCCACGCTGAGGTCGATGCCCGCGGTCAGGATGATCAGCGTCTGTGCGGCGGCCAGCACGCCCACGATCTGCACCTGTTGCAGGATCAGTGTCAGCGCGAAGGGCGAAAAGAAGCGCGATCCCAGCAGGATGCCAAAGAGGGCAATCGAGAAGAGCAGGACCGTCAGCGGCACCAGCGACGGTGTCTGGTGCAGGGTGTGTTGCAGGCGGCCAACAAGGCCTTTGCGCGTGTCTTCGAACTCCGCGACCTTGGCGTCGGCGGTCGAGACGGCGGATTCGTAATTGTCGGATGGGGACATGGGGTGGCGTTTCCTCGGGCAAGACGGGGGGCAGGCGTGATGCCCGCCCCCCGAAGCGTTAGGTCAGGTATGCTGCGGCGGGATCAGCCCCAGCAGAGGTCCTTGCCTTCGGCGACCGAGATGCTGTCCACACCGTCAGCGGGCTTGTCCGTGACCAGGGCGACGCCAGTGTCAAAGAACGCCTTGCCATCTGTCGCGGCAGGCTTGGTGCCGTCCTTGGCCCATGCGGCAATCGCCTCGATGCCCAGTGACGCCATCAGAAGCGGGTATTGCTGCGATGTGGCGCCGATCACACCGTCGGCCACGTTCTGCACGCCGGGGCAACCGCCATCGACGGACACGATCAGCACGTCATTTTCGCGGCCAATCGCCTTGAGCGCCTCATAGGCACCGGCAGCGGCGGGTTCGTTGATGGTGTAGACTACGTTGATGAACGGATCCTTGGCCAGCAGGTTCTCCATCGCGCGGCGGCCGCCTTCTTCGTTGCCGGCGGTCACGTCATTGCCGACGATGCGGGCGTCGGTTTCGTCACCCCATTTGTTCGGATCACCCACGTCGATGCCAAAGCCAGTCAGGAAGCCCTGATCGCGCAGCACGCCCACGGTGGGCTGGCTGATGGCCAGGTCAAGCATGCCGATCTTGGCATCCGCTGCGGCGTCACCCAGCGAGGCGGCGGCCCATGCACCAATTAGTTCACCGGCGAGGAAGTTGTCCGTTGCGAACGTCATATCAGCCGCGTCAATCGGTTCCAGCGGCGTGTCGAGCGCGATGACCAACAGGCCCGCGTCGCGCGCCTGCTGAACAACCGGCACGATGGAGGCGGTGTCGGATGCGGTCAGCAGGATGCCCTTGGCCCCGTTGGCGATGCAGGTTTCAATCGCCTGCACCTGCGTTTCGTGGTCGCCGTCCACCTTGCCCGCATAAGAACTGAGGTTCACGCCCAGCTCTTCGGCCTTGGCGGTCGCACCTTCGCGCATCTTCACAAAGAACGGGTTCGTATCCGTTTTGGTAATCAGGCAGGCGGAAACGCCGTGACCATCCGCAAATGCGGCCCCTGCCATGGCTGTCATCGCGCAAGCAGTGCTCAAAAGTAATTTCTTCATGGTGTCCTCCCAAAAAAGTGGTCGCCCCGAACGTGTACGTCCGGAAGCAACTGCCCTAAGGGAAACGCGATTCTGTGAGACTGTCAATTAATAATTCAACTTGATTTATTAATTACCGTTCACCAAGATCGAGTGCGGAGGAATGTGTCTTATGACATTGGACCACGTGCGCAGCCTGTCGGGTGGGATCAACCAGACGGGTGTGCGTGCCTATAATGAGCGGCTGTTGATGTCGGTGTTGCAGCGCAACGGCGCGTTGCCGGGCAGTGACCTGGCACGTCGGACGGGGCTGTCGCCCCAGACCGCGTCGGTCATCCTGCGCAAGCTGGAACAGGACGGGCTGTTGTCCAAGGGCGTGCCGGTCAAGGGCAAGGTGGGCAAGCCGACGGTGCCTTATTCGCTGAACCCGGACGGGATGTTTTCCATCGGGCTCAAGGTGGGGCGGCGCAGTGCGGATTTGCTGGTGTTGGACATGATGGGTCAGGTCCGCCACCAATTGCGCGAAACCTATGACTACCCGTTGCCCAGCAACGTGTTTGCGTTTCTGAATGATGGGTATGCCCGCCTGCGCGAGATGATGTCGGACAACATGCGCGCACGGCTTTGCGGTGTGGGCATTGCGGCCCCGTTCGAGCTGTGGAGCTGGCATGAGCTGCTGGGCGCGCCTGCCGAACAGTTCGCCGCGTGGAAAGACGTGGATTTCGTTGAGGAAACAACCCGGATCACAAACCTGCGCGCACATATGGTGAACGACGCGACGGCGGCGTGCAGGGCCGAGCATGTGTTTGGCATCGGCCGCGAATATCGCGATTACCTGTATTTCTTTGTCGGGGCCTTTGTGGGTGGCGGCGTTGTGCTGGATCACGCCGTGTTCGAGGGCAACCAGCGCAACGCAGGGGCGCTTGGCACTTTGCCGGTTGCAGATTTGGATGGTCAGCCTGCGCATCTGATCGACCTTGCGTCGATCAGGACGTTAGAATTGCGACTGATCCACCACGGGCATGATCCGAGACAGCTGTGGCAACAACCGCAGGACTGGGCGCATCTGGAACACTACGTTGCACCGTGGCTGGCGCAGGCGGCGGATGCGTTGGCCACGGCCAGCGTGGCGGCCTGTGCGGTTCTCGATTTCGAGGCGATTGTGATCGACGGCGCGATGCCACCCGCTGTGCGCGCGCGGCTGGTCGAGATGACGGAAAGCGCGATGGCGATCAAGGACATGCGGGGATTGATCCGCCCCGCCACAGCCGAGGGGCAGATTGGTGCCAATGCCCGCGGCATCGGCGCGGCCACGGGGCCGATCCTCAGTCAATTGATGCTGGACCGGTCAGCCGTTCTGTTTGATCACGGCTGACCGAGGGGGCCTTAGCGGTAGTAAAGCGACTTGCCGTTGTGGAACAGTTGCACCTTGCCCGGTTCAGCGCCGACCTTGACCGTTGTGCCACGCAGGTCCTGGTGGATGCCGGGCATCTTGGCCAGAACCGGTGCGGCCTCGCCTTCGGCCTTGAAGTAGAGGATCGTCACCTCGCCCAGGGCTTCGGTGAAATCCACGACACCCTCATAGACGGCCTCGCCGGTGGTGACGGTCATATCTTCGGGGCGCACGCCCACGTTGACCTTGAGACCCTTGTCCGCATCGGTTGTCGGCACGGCGGACGTCATCATCAAACCACTGTCCATCTTGATCTTGGTCTGCGCGCCGGTCTCGACAATCTCGCCGGGCAGCAGGTTCATGGACGGTGAGCCGATGAACTGGGCCACAAATTCATTCTCGGGCCGCTCGTACAGTTCCAGCGGGCTGCCGACCTGCGCAATGCCCTTGTTCGCCAGCACCACGATGCGGGTGGCGAGCGTCATCGCCTCGACCTGGTCGTGGGTGACGTAGATCATCGTGCTGTCGGGCATCGACTCTTTTAACTGCGCAATCTCGATCCGGGTGGCGACACGCAGGGCGGCGTCGAGGTTCGAAAGTGGTTCGTCAAAGAGATAAACCTTGGGGTCGCGCACAATCGAGCGGCCAATGGCAACCCTCTGACGCTGGCCGCCAGACAGGGCCTTGGGCAGGCGGTCAAGATAGGGTTCAAGCTGGAGAATACGCGCAGCCTTGTCGACGGCGGCATTGATCTCTTCGTTGGATTTCTTGGCCAGCTTGAGGGCAAAGGTCATGTTGTCCCGCACCGTCATGTGCGGATAGAGCGCGTAGGACTGGAACACCATCGCAATGCCGCGCTGGGCGGGGGGGACGTCGTTGACCACCGTGCCGTCAATCTCAAGCGTCCCGTCCGAGATTTTCTCGAGGCCTGCGATCATGCGCAGCAGGGTCGACTTGCCACAGCCGGACGGCCCGACAAAGACGATCAACTCACCCTTGGCGATATCGAGGTTGATGTTGTTGAGTACGTTGACCGTGCCGCCGTAGGTCTTGGCGACATCGGTCAGTTTCAGATCGGCCATTGTTCTTCCTCCCAAAAATCACCCGTTGAACCGGGCGCTGGTTCCGTTTGTTCAGGTCTTGAGCGACAGGGCGACTTGCCATGGCCCAAGGTGCAGTTGCCCGTCCGGCCCCGGTGCGGTGCTGCCCAGTTCCGACCCAACGGTCGCCCAACTGCCGTCGGGCAAGGCGTGGGTGGCAGGCGCATCGCTGAGGTTGAACGCGCAATAGAGCGTTTGATCGCCCAGCGTCCGGGTAAAGCTGACCACAGACCCGTCCGCAGACACGCCACCATGCGTGCCCTTGACCAGGGCGGGGTGCGTGCGGCGAAAGGCGATGGCCCGGCGGTAGTGGTGCAACAGCGCGCTGGGGTCGTCCTCTTGCGCGGCCACAGACCGGTTCAGGTGGTCCGAACTGACCGGCAACCAGGGGTTGCCACTGGTAAAGCCGCCGGTCTGGTTCGACGGTTCCCACACCATCGGCGTCCGGCATCCGTCACGACCCTTGAACTCGGGCCAGAACTCGATGCCATAGGGGTCTTGCAGGTCCTCGAACGCCACGTCCGCCTCTGGCAGGCCCAACTCTTCGCCCTGATAGAGGCAGACAGAGCCGCGCAGACACAGGATCAGCGTTGCATAGGCCCGCGCCGCCGCCGGTGTCAGATCCCAGCGGGTGATGTGGCGCATCACGTCGTGGTTGGAAAACGCCCAGCAGGCCCAGCCGTCAGCGGCCACGGTATCGACCTCGGCAAATACCTGCGCCACCCGCTCGGCGGTCAGCGGGTCCTTCGCCAGAAACTCGAACGCATAACACATCTGCACACCTGTGGTGCCTGCCGTGTACTGGCCCAGCAACTCCAGCCCACGCTGTGCATCGCCCACCTCACCAACGGCTGCGGCACCGGGATACTCTTCGAGCAGCGCGCGGAACCGCGCAAGAAACTCCAGGTTCTCGGGCTGGTTCTTGGAATAGAGGTGTTCCTGATGGTTATACGGGTTCACCGACGGCGCGATGTTGGCATTGCGCCGCTCTGGCGGCAGGGCCGGATTGTCGCGCAGATCCTTGTCCGCATAGTAAAAGTTGATGGTGTCGAGGCGGAAGCCATCCACACCCCGGTCCAGCCAGAACCGCGTCACATCCAAAAGTGCATCCTGCACTTCCGGGTTGTGAAAGTTCAGATCGGGCTGCGTCGACAGGAAGTTGTGCAGGTAATACTGCTCGCGGCGCGGCTCCCATGTCCAGGCGGGGCCACCAAAGATCGACAGCCAGTTGTTGGGCGGCGTGCCGTCTGGCTTGGGATCGGACCAGACGTACCAGTCGGCCTTGTCGTTGGTGCGGTCCTGATGGCTTTGTGCAAACCACGCGTGCTGGTCCGATGTGTGGCTCAGCACCAGATCAATCATCACGCGCAGACCCAGTTCGTGCGCGGTTTCGACCAATGCGTCGAAATCCGCCAATGATCCAAACATCGGGTCCACGTCGCAATAGTTGCTGACGTCATAGCCAAAGTCTTTCATCGGCGAGGTAAAGAACGGCGAAATCCAAATCGCGTCCACACCCAGCGAAGCGATATGCGGCAGGCGTTGCACGATGCCCAAAAGGTCACCAACACCGTCGCCATTGCTGTCCTGATAGCTGCGCGGATAGATCTGATAGATCACCGCACCGCGCCACCAATCCGTATCGACGTCCAAAACTTTGGCCATGTCGAAATCTGCTTTCTTGTTCATCTTGAGCCTTTACTTGACCGAGCCGGCCAAGAGGCCGCGCACGAGGTATTTCTGCATTGCAAAGAAGACGGCGAGCGGCACTGCAATCGAGACAAAGGCCGCTGTCGCCAGAATTTCCCAGTTGCCGCCGCGTGTGCCCAGCAGGTTCACGATCTGGTCGGTCATCACCGTGGTCTGACCGGTTGAATCGATCAGGAAAACCTTGGCGACCAGCAGGTCGTTCCACGTCCACAGGAACTGGAAGATGGCAAAGGACGCCAAGGCAGGGAACGACAGCGGGAGGATGATCTTGGTAAAGATCTGGAAGTCCGTCGCCCCGTCCACCTTGGCGTTTTCGATGATGTCGCGCGGCAGCCCGACCATGTAGTTTCGCAAGAGATATATCGCGAGCGGTAGCCCGAACCCGGTGTGGGCCAGCCAGACGCCCAGATAGCCTTTGCCGATGCCGACGCCGACATGGAGTTTCAGCAATGGAATGAGGGCCAATTGCAACGGCACCACCAGCAATCCGACAACACAAGCTATCAGGATCGCGCGACCGGGAAAGTCCATCCACGCCAGCGCATAGGCGGCGAATGCGGCCACGACGATGGGAATGATCGTGGCCGGGATCGTCACGGTCAGCGTGTTAAAGAACGCCTTGGCCATGTTGTCGGTGTCATTGCCGCTGGTCATGATGTTCACGTAGTTTTCGGTCGTGAACTCGGGCGGCGACACAGCGGTGACAAAGGCGCGCTGCCCCCGTCCGCTGATCTGTTCGTCGTTGCCGGACCAGACATAGTTGCCCTCTGCGTCGATCGAGAACGTCTCGCCATCGCCCAGGTCGGCGACGTCGCCCGCTTGGTAGGCATCCACCGCGCGGGACGAGGTGCCCCAGCTCTGGATGTCGCCGCTGGCATTGTTTTCTTCAAAGAAGTTGCCTTCGACCACAAACATGTCACCGCGTTGGATGCGGTTTTCGTCCGGGTCGGAGGCGCGGTAGCGTTCGGTCTGTTCCGACGGGAACATCGACGCCCACCAGCCCGACCCGACAATCTGGTCAGCGGTGCGGAAGGACGACACCAGCAGGCCGAAGGTGGGGAACACCCACAGTGCAACCAGCAGGACGACGCAGATGTTGACGACCCATCCCAGAGACGACTTGGAACCAGCGATATTATCCATTATTTTGCTCCTTGCGATCGCGGGCCATCATTTCATCTCCTTGCGGGCGTTGTAGACGTTCCAGACGAGGATCGGGGACACCATGATCATGATCACGATGGCCGCAGCCGACCCCACGCCCCAGTCATTGGCGCGGAACAGTTTGTCGAACATGTAGTTGGCCAGAACCTGCGTTTCCCACTGGCCGTTGGTCATCGCGAACACGATGTCGAACACCTTGAGAACGGTGATGGTGATCGTGGTCCAAACCACCACAATGGTCCCCATGATCTGCGGCACCTTGATCTTGAAAAAGATCTGGAACGGGTTGGCCCCGTCCACGATGGCGGCCTCAACCGTTTCTTCGGGGATGCCGCGCAGGGCGGCGGACAGGATCACCATGGCAAAGCCGGTCTGGATCCAGATCAGCACGACCATCAGCAGGAACGAGTTCCAGAACGGGATGGTCAGCCACGTCTGCGGCTCGCCATACGGGTAGTCAAAGGTGAACACACCCACCAGCGACGTCAGCGACAGGTACACCAGATAGAGCGCGGCACCGCCCACAAACAGGCGCAGCGGGACAAACCCGGCACCACCGCCATTCTGGCGACTTTCCGCAATGGGACGGATGAAAATCCAGCCGACGTAGGCCACGATCGCACCAAAGGCCAAGAGCATCAGCGCAGGCACAGCCTGAAGGAACAGGAACGACCCGATGCCACCATCAAAGTTCAGCCAGACCGCATTCAGCACACCAATCTGGCTCTGATCGGCGGGGCGCGCCTCGTAGATGAGTTTAAAAATGACGCCCGCACCGACAAAGGAAATCGCCATGGGCATAAAGATCAGGGACTTCGCAATCGACCCCCACTTGATCCGGTCGGTCAGTTGCGCGGCCAGCAGGCCAAAAGCGGTCGAGGCGGCGGGCACGACGATAAGCCACAACAGGTTGTTGCGCAGCGCCTCCCAGAACTTGGGCTCGGCCACCATCTGATTGTAGTTGGCCAGCCCCACAAACGCGCCGCCCTGATCACGGTCGGTGAACGACAGGCGCAGCGTCTCGAACACGGGGTAGGCGAGGTACAGACCCAGCGCGAAAATGGCAGGGAACAGGAACAGCCAGGGGCGCACCATATTGGCACGGTTGATATTGCGACCCGCCTGCGGCCCGGTGGCCGGAAAGATTACCTTGTCGAGGAACTGGTTCGATCCCCAAAAATACAGAAGACATCCGCCGACACCGGCAAGAATAGTCACAAGTCCCAAGAGTGCGGGGTTCATCTGGCTTCCTCCCTATGGCGAGGCCCGGTTTTCGAATGGGGTTTCTCGCAACCGGCACGCGGGGCCGGCGAGTGGACCAGCCCGCAACACGGGCGGACTGGTCGGTCTTGTGAGTGGTGAAACCGCTTACTTCAGCGCGTCCCAGCTGTCCTGAATTTCGGACGCAACGGTTGCCGCATCCTTGCCACCTGCATAGTCCACCATGCCGGTCCAGAACGTGCCCGCACCAACGCCACCAGGCATCAGGTCGGAGCCGTCAAAACGGAACGTGGTCGCGCCCAGCAGAACGTCACCCAGCGCGCGCAGCGTGTCGTCCTTGTAGGCTTCGGTGTTGACGCCCTTGTGGGGTGTCAGGAAGCCGGTCTGCGCCATCATGATCTCGTGGCTCAAAGGCAGTTGGAAGAACTCCATCAGCGACGTTGTGGCATCCGATGGATCGGTGATCGCCATCAGCGTGCCGCCACCCAGAACCGGGTTGCCCAGATCCTTGTCCGCATAGGACGGGAAGTAGAAGAAATTGGTGTCGACACCAAACTCTACGTCCTCAGGGAAGAAGGCAGGCACAAACGACGCCTGACGGTGCATGTAGCACTGCGGGGGCGAGGTGAAGAGGCCCTTGGGGCTGTCACGGAAGTCCGTGGAGGCAACTGCACCAGCACCGCCGGATACTTTTGCGTCGTCACGGGCAAAATGGCCGAACTCTTCGATCGCGGCGATGACGCGCGGGTCATTGAACGGGATCTCGTTGGTGGTCCACTGGTCGTATACTGCCGGATCAACCGTACGCAGCATCATGTCCTCGACCCAGTCGGTCGCAGGCCAGCCTGTCGCGGCACCGGAACCCAGACCGATACACCAAGGTGTGTCGCCATCGGCAACGATCTGGTCTGTCAGGGCCTTCAGCTCTTCCATCGACTGCGGGATGTCATAGCCCGCGTCTTCAAAGTTCTCGGGGTTGTACCACACGAGCGACTTGACGTTCACGTTGTAGAAAAAGCCGTACATCTGGTCGGCGCCCGATGCATCCGCGTAGGTGCCCAGATCAACCCAGGACTGGCCAGCGGCATAGTTTTCGGCAACCCAGTCACCGGTGCCTGCGGGCAGCGGGTGCAACTGACCCTTGGACGCCATCACAGCGGCCAGGCCGGGCTGCGGGAACACGGCGACGTTGGGGGCGGAACCCGCTTCGGCGTCGATCACGATCTGCTGCTCAAAGCTGTCGGAACCGGTATAGATCACGTCCGCGCCTGTGGCCGCTTCGAAATAGGCCAGCGCGTTGTTCAGGTAGCCGTCCTCGGGTGTCAGCCAGGGGCCGAACACTGTCACGGTCTGACCGCTCAGGTCAGGCGCGCCAGCGGCCCATGCGTCATAGCTGTCCCAGCTGAACGGGCCTTCGCCCGGTGCAAAGGCCAGGTGGCCATCTGCATGAACAGTTGCAGCTGTGATAGCCAACGCTGCGGCGCTGGCCAAAAGTGTCTTGGTCATTTGTATCGTCCTCCCAAAGGTGTCCAAGCGAGCGGTTTGTCACCGGTCATAAGCACCAGACCAAAGTTGTCAAAGCGCTTTGGAATGCGCAGAACGTTGCTGAAAAATTCCCGCCTGTCAAACGCTGTGCATGTGTGTGGTGATATTATTTTAACACGGAGCGCGGGAATCGCCGAAGCTTTTGACGATTGCGTCACAGTTCGGTAGCGTCGCGGCACCTAAAGCGCTTTGGACCGGAATAGCCGTGAATCTCAAGGAACTCTCTCATCTGCTGGGGTTAAGCCAGACCACCGTCAGCCGCGCGTTGAACGGATACCCCGAGGTGTCAGAGGCCACGCGCGCCCGTGTGGTCGCCGCCGCGCAAAAACACAGCTACAGCCCGAACACCCGCGCGCAGGGGCTCGCAACCGGGCTATCGCGCTGTATCGGCCACGTGATTTCGGTGAATGATTCGGGTGAAATGGTGAACCCGATCTTTGGGGATTTCATGGCCGGTGCGGGCGAAACCTATGCCGCGCACGGCTATGACATGATGGTCACGCGCGTGGGCCAGGCGGATGAGGCGGACATCTATCGCAACCTCAAGGCGCGCGGCGCGGTCGACGGGCTGGTTGTGCATGCCCCGCGCAAGAATGACCCGCGCCTGCCGCTCCTGACCGAGATTGGCCTGCCCTTTGTGGTGCATGGCCGCTCGACCGGGGCGACGGTCGATTATTCATGGCTGGACGTGAACAATCGGCGCGCGTTTCGCGATGCTGCGGCCTATCTGACGTCGCTCGGGCACCGCCGCATCGCCCTGATCAACGGTCAGGAAGAGCTCGATTTCGCGATTCGCCGGCGCGAAGGGTTCGAGGCCGCGCTGGCCGAGGCGGGAATCGCCGTGGACCCGGCCCTGATGGCGCGCGGCGAGATGACCGAAGACTACGGCCACGCCTGTGCCGCCCGGATGCTTGATGCGCAGGACCCGCCGACGGCCTTTCTTGCGGCGTCCATCATCTGCGCCTCTGGCGTGCGGCGAGCGCTGGATGAACGCGGGCTGCGGCCGGGTGCGGATGTGTCCATTGCCACCTTTGACGACTGCCTCAGCTATTTTGGCAACGGCAGCACGGTACCTGTGTTCACCGCGATGCAATCCTCGGTACGTGCCGCCGGTGCGACGCTGGCGCAGATGCTACTGGACCGGATCGACGATCCAACCGGCCCCCACCAACAGACGCTGTGGGAGGCCGAATTTGTGATCGGTGCCTCCACTGACAAAGTTAAGGACTAGCTATGTTCACCCATAATCGTGCTGATTTCCCCAAGGATTTCCTCTTTGGGGCGGCAACCTCTGCGTATCAGATCGAGGGCCACGCCCATGGCGGGGCAGGGCGCACCATTTGGGACGACTTTGCCGCCACACCTGGCAATGTGGTGCGGGCCGAACACGGCGGTCAGGCCTGTGATCACTATCACCGCTACGAGGCGGACCTCGACCTGTTGCAGGCGGCGGGCTTTGACGCCTACCGCTTTTCGACCAGTTGGGCGCGGGTGATGCCGGACGGGCGCACGCCCAATCCCGAAGGGCTCGATTTCTACGACCGGCTGACCGACGCCATGCTGGAACAGGGCCTCAAACCCTGCGCGACCCTCTATCACTGGGAACTGCCCTCGGCACTGCAGGACAAGGGCGGGTGGCGCAACCGCGACATCGCCGGATGGCTCGGAGACTTTGCCGAGACGATCATGGGTCGCATCGGGGACCGCATGTATTCGGTGGCGACGATCAACGAGTTCTGGTGCGTCGCCTTCCTGTCGCATTTTCTGGGCCACCACGCACCGGGCATGCGCGACATCCGGGCCGCGACGCGGGCGATGCACCACGTGTTGCTGGCCCACGGCACAGCCATCGAACGGATGCGCGGCATGGGCCTGTCCAACCTTGGCGCGGTGTTCAACATGGAATGGGCCACACCCGCCGATGACAGCGCTGAAGCCGCTGAGGCCGCGGCGCTCTACGATGACTACTACAACCACTTCTACGTCTCTGGTGCGTTCAAGGGCCGATATCCAGACCGCCTGGTGGACGCACTGGGCGCCCACCTGCCCGACCGCTGGCAGGACGACTTTGCCACCATCTCGACCCCGCTCGACTGGGCCGGTATCAACTACTACACCCGTTCGATCATCGCCCCGACGGATGGCCCCTGGCCGCACCACACCTCTGTCGAGGGGCCACTGCCCAAAACCCAGATGGGCTGGGAGGTCTATCCCGATGGCCTGCGCGATTTCCTGATCCGCACGGCGGCGGACTACACCGGCGATCTGCCCCTCTTCGTGACCGAAAACGGCATGGCAAACGCAGATGTCATCACCAACGGACAGGTCCAGGACGACGCCCGCATCGCCTATTTCGAAAGCCACCTGAACGCCGTCAAACAGGCCATTGCCGCCGGTGTGCCGGTGCAGGGCTACATTGCGTGGTCCCTCATGGACAATTACGAATGGGCGCTGGGCTACGAAAAAAGGTTCGGCATGGTCCACGTCGATTTTGACAGCCTCGAACGCACGCCCAAAGCCTCTTGGCACGCGTTCAAGGCAATGCTGAACGGAGCCTGACCGGCGTTAAGACACTCTTAACCGTGATCCGGCAAGGGTGGGACATGCGCCTGACCCTCGCCCTGCTTGTCTTTGTCCTGACCCTCGCCGCGTGCAACAGCGCCGGGCCCTATTTCCGGGGCCTGCCCGCCACCACAGTCACGGTCGACGGCTCCACCTTCGACGTGCGTGTCAACGGACGCCTGGCCGAGGCGATCCGCACAAATGTCGAATACGCCCCGCGCTTTGGCCCCATCCGCACTCGCGCCAAATACGCGATGGAACAGGTCAGCGGCTGCCCGGTCAAAGAGGTGCGTGGCGATCAGGCACAGATCACCGGCATCCTGAAATGCGGCGACGACAACCGCCCGATCGACCGGTCCCGACCACAGGGTGACTACGAGTGTATCACCCTCGACAGCTACATCAGCCCGGCGACAAATGAACTGGTGCTGGACCTCGATTGCGATCTCATCTGAGCGGCAAACCGCAATATCTTGTGGATAACCCGCCTATTGGCGCACTTTCTGGGGGTAAGTCGTTGACAGACGTGCCCGCCACCGCTCACGATACCAGCCCAGTATCCACAGCACGGGCACCATATCTTGCGCTTTTCGAAACTCAGGCTCACAGGGTTCAAATCCTTTGTCGATCCCACCGATCTGATCATCGCTGATGGTCTGACCGGCGTCGTGGGTCCAAACGGTTGTGGTAAATCCAACCTGCTTGAGGCGCTGCGCTGGGTGATGGGCGAAAACCGTCCCACGGCCATGCGCGGCGGCGGGATGGAGGACGTGATCTTTGCCGGTGCGGCCACCCGTCCGGCCCGCAATTTCGCCGAAGTCAGCCTGCACATGGACAATTCCGAGCGGCTGGCGCCCGCCGGGTTCAATGATCTGGACACGCTTGAAATCGTCCGGCGTATCACCCGCGACGTGGGCAGCGCCTACAAAACCAATGGCAAGGATGTGCGCGCCCGCGACGTGCAAATGCTGTTTGCGGACGCCTCAACCGGCGCACATTCGCCCGCGCTGGTCCGTCAGGGGCAAATCGCGGAACTGATCAACGCCAAACCCAAGAATCGCCGCCGCATCCTCGAAGAGGCCGCAGGCATTTCGGGCCTCTATCAACGCCGCCACGAGGCGGAGCTGAAACTCAAGGGCGCGGAACAGAACCTTGCTCGCGTCGACGACGTGATCGAACAACTGGCGGCGCAACTGGCCCAATTGGCGCGTCAGGCCCGGCAAGCGGCCCGCTACCGCGAAATCGGCGAACAACTGCGCCTGTCCGAAGGGCAACTGCTGTACCGGCGCTGGCGCGAGGCGGACGAGGCGCGCGCCAAGGCCGACGAGGATCTGCGCGCCCGCACCACCGCCGCGGCTCAAGCCGAAGGCGCAGTTCAGATCAGCGCCAAGGCCCGGCAGGCCGCCGAGGACGCGCTGCCGCCCCTGCGTGAGGAAGAGGCGATTGCCGCCGCCGTCCTGCAACGTCTGGCGGTCCAGCGGGACACGCTCAGCGATCAGGAACGGCAAGCGGCCCAGACCATCGAAACCCTGACCCAGCGGATTGCCCAACTGGGCCGCGACATCGACCGCGAGGGTGGTCTGAACCGCGATGCGGGCGAAACCATCGAACGTCTGGAATGGGAAGCAGGCGAGATTGCCAAGGCCAGCGAGGGTCATACCGAACTGCTCGCCGCCGCATCCGAGGCCGCGCGCGAGGCGGGGCAGGTCCTGCAAACCCGCGAGGCCGACCAGTCGGAAAAGACCGAGGATGTGGCCCGTCTGGCCGCGCGTCACGGCTCTGCGCAACGCCTTCTTGAGGACAGCCGCAAAGTTGAACAGCGTTCAGAGGCCGAAGCGGTCAAGGCGCGTGCCGCCGTCGCCAACAGCCAGGCCGCGCTCGACAAGGCCGGAACCGATTTCGAGGCCGCGCAAACCGCCGCAGCCACGGCTGAGGCAACGGCGCGTGCGGCGGACGAGACCTTGCTGGCTGCCGAAGAGGCCCGCGCCGAAACCCAGTCCCGCGAGGCGGATGCCCGCGCCGAACGCTCCGAGGCCGAGGGCGAGATGAACGCGCTGCGGGCCGAGGCGGGTGCGCTGGCCAAACTGGTGGAACGCGACACTGCCGAGGGCGGCCAGATCCTCGACCGGCTGCAAGTGCAACAGGGCTTTGAAAAGGCGTTAGGCGCGGCGCTTGCCGATGATCTGCGCGCGCCCGAGGTTGACGCGGATGGCCCGTCGGGCTGGACCGTGCTGCCCGACTACGATGTGCCACAGCCCTTGCCAGATGGCGTCACGCCCTTGACGGCGCATGTGTCGGTGCCGGATGTGCTGGTGCGCCGGATGGGCCAGATTGGCCTGTGTGACGCCGATGATGCCGCCCGTTTGCAGCCCCTTCTGCAGCCGGGTCAACGGCTGGTCTCGCCCGAGGGTGACCTGTGGCGCTGGGACGGGTTCCGCGCCTGGGCCGAGGATGCGCCGAGCGCCGCAGCCCTGCGCCTGCAACAGCTCAACCGCTTGGAAGAATTGAAACAATCGCTGGAGCGCGCCACCTCGCGCGCCGATGGCGCACGGCAGGCCCACGAGGCGCTGACCGCCCGCATGGCCGACCTGACCGAGGCCGACAAACGCGCCCGCCACGCCCGCCGCGAGGCGGACCGCATGGTCGCCGACGCCGCCCGCGCCCTCAGCCGCGCCGAGGCGGACCGCAACCTGGCACAGGGCCGTCTGGAGTCGCTGGGCCTCGCCGTGACCCGCCACGAAGAGGACGCAATGGCCGCCCGCGCGCGGGTTGCCGAGGCGGACACGGCGCTGGCCGACCTGCCTGATCTCGACGCCGCACGGGCCGAAGCTGACGACCTGCGCATGACGGTCGAGGCCGCGCGCATCACCATGATGTCGCGCCGCTCTGCCCATGACGATCTGCGCCGCACCGGCGAGGCACGCATCAAACGCGCACAAGAGATCACCAAGGAGATCAGCGGCTGGAAGCACCGTCTCGAAACCGCCGAACGCCGCACCGCCGAACTGGTTGAGCGCAAGGCAAACTCCGAAGCCGAGCTGAAAGTGGCCGAGGCCACCCCCGGCGAACTGGCCGCCAAACGCGCCGCTCTGGGCGAAGAGATCGCCCGCGCCGAGGCCCGCAAGGCCGACGCAACCAATGCGCTGTCTGAGGCCGAAGGCAAACTGCGCGACGCAACACTGGCCGAACGCGAGGCCGCACGTCTCGCCTCCGAAGCCCGCGAGGCCCGCGCCGGATCCGAAGCCCGCGCCGAAGCCGCCCGCGAAACCGTGGCCTATGCCGCCGAACGCATCGCAGACGAGGCGCAGGTGACGCCCAACCAACTGCTCGGCACGCTCGACATGGCGCCCGACGACATCCCCGGCACCGAGGCGCTCGAGGCCGATGTGAACCGGCTCAAACGCCAGCGCGACGCACTGGGTGCCGTGAACCTGCGCGCCGAGGAAGACGCCAAAGAGGTGCAGGTCGAACACGACACACTGGTCGCCGAAAAGGCCGACCTCGAAGAAGCGATCAAGACCCTGCGCAGCGGCATCGCCAGCCTCAACCGCGAGGGGCGCGAGCGTCTGCTGACTGCGTTTGAACAGGTGAACTCGAACTTTTCCCTGCTCTTCACGCACCTCTTTGGCGGTGGTGAGGCGAACCTCGTGATGGTCGAAAGCGACGATCCCCTCGAGGCCGGCCTCGAGATCATGTGCCAACCGCCGGGCAAGAAACTGTCGACCCTCAGCCTGTTGTCAGGCGGCGAACAGACCCTAACGGCGATGGCGCTGATCTTTGCGGTGTTCCTCGCCAATCCCGCGCCGATCTGTGTGCTGGACGAGGTCGACGCGCCGCTCGACGATGCAAACGTCACGCGCTTTTGCGACCTGCTGGACGAGATGTGCCGCCGCACCGACACGCGGTTCCTGATCATCACGCACCACGCGGTGACCATGGCGCGCATGGACCGGCTCTTCGGCGTCACCATGGCCGAACAGGGCGTCAGTCAGCTTGTCTCGGTCGACCTGAAAAAGGCGGAAACGATGGTCGCCTGATCACAGGCGTCCAAGCAGCCCAGGCGTCGGCCACGCATCCGCAGGCAAGCCCAGCCGCTTCTGTTCGGCTTGAACCGCCGCACGCGTTCCGGACCCCAGAATGCCGTCGATCTTGCCCACATCATAACCGCGGGCCTGCAACTTCTGCTGCAACCGCTTCATCTGATCCGGTCCCAGCCCCTGATCGGGATTGCCCGCGTCATAGACTGGCGCGCCGCCCAGACGGGTGGCGAAATAGGCAGCCGTCAAAACATAGGTAAATGACTGATTCCACTCGAAATACACGTTGAAATTCGGATAAGCGAGGAACGCAGGTCCCTTGTGCCCCTGCGGCAGGATCAACGACGCAGGCAAGTTGGCCAAGGACCCCTGCCGCGCCTGCACACCCAGTTTTTGCCAGTCCGCAGATGATTTGACCGTGCTCAACCCGCTGACGCTCCAATCCATCTGGGCAGGCATCACAACCTCTTGCAACCACGGCTCACCCGCGCGCCAGCCAAAATGCTGCAACATCTTGCCGCCCGACATCAGCGCGTCGGGGGCCGAGCTTTTGAGCCGCACGGCCCCGTCGCCATCGCCGTCCACGCCGTTCTCCAGAATATCGGCGGGCAGCATCTGCACCATGCCGATTTCGCCAGCCCAGGCACCGGTGGTGCGCGCCGGGTCGAAGGCACCGCGCGCAAACAGTTCCATCGCGGCAAAGACCTGCGGGCGGAACAGATCGGGACGGCGGCAATCATGCGCCAGCGTCACCAGCGCGTTGGCCGTGTTGAAATTACCCTGAAACGCACCGTAATCCGTCTCGAACGCCCAGAACGCCAACAACACATTCCGGTCCAGTCCGTATGACCGCTCAATCCGATCGAACACGCTGGCAAATTGACGTGCCTTGGCCCGGCCTGCGTCAATGCGGCCTTGCGAAATCAGCCGCCGGGAAAAGTCGATAAAGGGGCGTTGGAACACGCCTTGCGCGCGGTCGGCCTTCAGCACGGCGGGGTCCTGCCGGACGCTGGCCAGAAACCGGTCCGCTGTTGCGGGTGGAATGCCGCGTGCGACGGCGTCGGATTTGAGGCCGGATTTGAACGCGGAAAATGATCCGCCGCACTGCGCCGCCGCCAGTCCGGGCAGGGCCAGCAACGCCAGCGCGGCTGCGCAATTTCTCAAAACACCCATGAAAATCCTCCAATCAAAACAATGGCGCACAGCGCCAGTCCCCATGCCTTCCACACGATCAGGATGGCGGCGTCAATGTCCGCCGGTCCCAGTGTGTGCCGTCCGTCCCCGTTGACCCAGGCCAGATCCTGCATCTGCCCGTCATAGCTGCGCGGCCCGGCCAGTGCGATGCCCAGGGCCTGCGCCATTGCGGCCTCGGGCCAGCCCGCGTTGGGCGACCGGTGCAGGGCCGCGTCACGCACGATCTCTTGCCAATGCCGCAGGCTGCCACCCGCACCCGCGATCAATGCCGCTGTCAGTCGGGCAGGGATCCAGTTCAACACGTCATCCATCCGCGCCGCCGCCCAGCCAAAGGCGGCATGGCGTGGGGTCAGATACCCGATCATGCTGTCGGCTGTGTTCACGATTTTGTAGACGATGATCCCCGGCAGTCCCGCCACCAGGAGCCAGAACGCCGGGGCGATGACGCCGTCGCTGAAATTCTCTGACAGGCTTTCGATGGCGGATCGGGATATGCTGGATGGTGTCGCTGTGCTGACATCGCGGCTGACGATCATCGCCACGGCCCGCCGTCCCGCCCTATCCGACAGCCGCAGACCATCAGCAACGGCGCGCACGTGTTGGACCAGCGACTTCTGAGCGAGCAATACGGCAGCAATCAGAATGCTGACCAGACCGCCCAGTTGCGACAGCGCCAGACCGATTAACAATCCGGCGCTCATCAGGACAACCAGTGCCGCAACCCCCTTGGCCCGCTGCGCAGGTGCTGCGTTCCAGTGTCGGTCCAAGGCCCCAACCAGTCGGCCCATTAGCACCGCGGGGTGCGGCACGCGCGCCCACAGCCAGCGCGGCTCGCCCGCCAGGGCATCCAACGCCATGGCCGCCGCAAGCAGGATCGCCGTCAAAGCGCCGCCTCAACTTGACCCCAGCGCGTGGCGGGTGGCAGTCCGATACGAAGCCAGTCGGATGCGTATGGAAAGGTGCGGCTCCAGACATGCCCGCGTGCCAACCGGTCCTGCCAAGCCTGCGCATCATCAACACGGTACAGCCGAAACAGGTCCGTACCACCGATCAGCGCAGCCCCTTTGGCGTCAAACATCCCGTCCAGCCGTTTGGCATCCTCTGCCAGCCGCGCGCGCGTGGCCGCTGCCCAATCGATATCCTCCAGCGCCCGCGCCCCAATGTCGAGCGCTGGTCCAGAGACCGGCCACGGCCCCAACATATCGGCCAGCCGCGTGATCATCGCCGGATCACCAATGGCAAAGCCCAACCGCAGGCCGGCCAACCCCCAGAATTTCCCAAAGCTCTTTAGGATCAGGGTGCCGGGCCGCGTGGCGCGCCCGATCAGGCTGGCCTCCGGCATCACGTCACAGAAACTTTCGTCGATGATGTGCAGGTCGGCCCGGGCATCACTCCCGCTCCATACTTTTCCGTCTGGATTGTTCGGATGCACCTCGACCCGCGCCTGTGCCTGCCCATCCGGTGCAACCGTCCACCCGTGCTGTGCAAAGGCGGCGGCGTGTTCGTTGTACGTAGGCGCGGGGATGCACACCGTTGCCGGTGCGGCCAGCCGCGGTATCTGTGAAATCAACGCCGACGCACCCGGTGCGGCCAACACCGCAGCCCCGTCTGGCACCGACCAAAAGCGGCGCGCCGCCGTCACCAGCCGCGCAGCACGGTTCTCATCGGGCAATGCCGTCCACGCATCCGCTGCGGGCATCTCAACCGGATAGGGTTCGGGATTGATTCCCGTCGACAGGTCCACCCACATGTCGCGCCGCCCGCCATACCTGGCAACAGCAGCATCCAGCCCGCCGCCGTGGTCGCGTTTTTGTGCCACGTGCAAGCCTCCTGTCCACGATCTGCCAATATCGGCGTCAATACGCCTGCAAAAAGCGGATTGCCGCGCGTTTTTCAAGGCTTTGTGAATACGTTAATTCGATTTTCAGGTCATTAATCATTTGTTAACAGAATAGGAACATCTACCGAGCCCAAGGGGCCGGGTGACGCGGGTTGTGGAGAGAAAATGGACGTACTCATCGTCGAAAGCCGGGCAGAGCTTGGCACCGTGTGGAGCAGGCACCTTGAACGGCAGGGCTATGCCGTGACCCACGTCGAAAGCCAGGACGCCGCCGTCGATCACCTGGCACAGCACAAGGCCGACATCATCGTTCTGGATCTTGTGCTGGATCAGGGCAGCGCGCTGGCCGTGGCCGATTTCGCCAGCTTTCGCCAACCCGATGCCCGCGTGATCTTTGTGACGGACACCACCTTCTTTTCAGACGGCTCGATCTTCAACCACGCCAGCAACGCCTGCGCTTTTGTACCCGCAGGCACCCCACCCGAAGACCTCGCGGCAATGGTCGAACACTACGGCGTCAGTTGATCCCGCCCATGCGGGGCATCAAAATCCAGCACCGGATTGATGGGCACGATGCGATGCGGATTGATGCTTTCGTGGCTGTAGTGATAGTGGCGCACGATGTGCCCCATGTTCACCGTCCCGGCGACGCCGGGCACCTGGAACAGCTCGCGGGTATAGGCCCACAGGTGCGGGTAATCCACCAACCGCTTGCGATTGCACTTGAAATGCAGGTGGTACACAGCGTCGAACCGCACCAGCGTCGTCCACAAACGCCAGTCCGCCTCGGTCAGCCGATCCCCCATCAGATAGCGTGACGTGGCAAGCCGCGCCTCCAGCCATTCCAGCGTGTCAAACAGCGGATGCACCGCGTCATCATAGGCGGCCTGCGTCGTGGCAAAGCCCGACTTGTAAACCCCGTTGTTCAGCGTGTCGTAAATGCGGTCGTTTACCGGTGCGATGGCGTCGCGCATCTCTTCGGGCCAATAGTCATCGGTGTTGCCGGTGATCCCGTCAAAGGCGCTGTTGAACATGCGGATGATCTCGGAACTTTCGTTGCTCACGATGGTCTCGCGCTCTTTGTCCCAAAGGATCGGCACCGTCACGCGGCCCGAAAACACCGGATCGGCCTTGGTGTAGATGTCGCGTGCAAACGGCAAACCATAAATCGTATCCCCCGTCGCCCCGGCGTCGTCCGCTTCAAACGTCCAGCCGTCGGACAACATGTCGGGATGCACCGCCGAAATGCTGATGTGATCGGCCAGTCCCTTCAATGCCCGGAACACCAGCGCGCGATGCGCCCAGGGGCAGGCATAGGACACATAGAGATGATAGCGCCCGCTTTGCGCCTTGAACCCTTCGGTGCCGGATGGTCCCGCGCTGCCATCGGCGGTGATCCAGTTGCGGAACTTGGCTTGGCTGCGCTGAAACTTGCCGCCGCTCGACTTCGTGTCGTACCACTGGTCGTGCCAAACGCCGTCTACCAACAAACCCATGCCATCTCTCCTGTCTGGTGCTTACCTCGACCTAGCCCTGCCTGACATCGTGTCCAAGGGGGCGGCCCGCGCACCCAGCCTGCGCACATGCACACGACCGACCAGAGTCACCCGATGGCCACAACCCAAAAGAGTCACAAGCCTGTCACACGGATTTAACTGGATCGTCACGGTCGCTGCGCCATGTTGCAGTGTGGGGATGGAAAGGAAGGTTTGTCATGACGACATTCGTACCGAAAGAAGTGCAAGCCGGGCTGGACAGCGCGCGCCTGCAATCACTGAAATCCGCATCGCGCCTGCGCCTGTCCGCAGATGGCAGGACCTATCCTGTGCTGCGCATGTGGAAAACCGGGTTTTCCATGCAGGCCGAAGCCGCGCCGCATCTGCGCGGCTACGTCGACCTTTATGATGGCGCGATCCACCTGTTCCAGTGTCTGATCGTCGCCTCCGACGAAGAGGCGGGCGAAATGCGCTATGAATTCAAGCGTTTGACGGCCGTGGCCGAACGGCCCGCACTGGACTTTGTTCAGGCCGAAAACGCGCCGGTGGCCCTGCTGACCAACAGCGTGGACTAACGCCAGCGAGGCGCAGGGCAATCCACTTGCCCTGCTGTTTTCAGGAGCGCCGCCTTACTGCAAATCGGCAAAGGCCTTGGCCAACCGTTCGACCGCTTCCTCGACGCGGGCGCGCGGCGTGGCGATATTGAATCGCAGCCAGCTGTCGCCGCCCTTGCCAAAGGTCGGCCCGTGGTTGACCGCGATACAGGCGTCTTTTTCGACCCGGCGGGTGAACTCCTCGCGGGTCATGCCGGTGTCTTCGAAATCCACCCAGGACAGATAGGTCGCTTCCAACGCCATGGACTTGAGGCCGGGGATTGCGTTCACGCCTGCGTCGAACAGGCGGCGGTTGCCATCCAGATAGTCGACCAGCCCGTCGACCCATGCGGCACCGTCTGGTGAATAGGCTGCGGTCGCCATGAACAGGCCAAAGGAATTGGGCGACAGGCCCAACGCGGCCATCCGTGCGGCGAATTTTGCCCGCAGGTCGGGGTCTGCGATGATCACGTTGCCGGAATGGGATCCCGCGATGTTGAACGTCTTGGTGGTGGCGGTCATCATCACCAGCCGGTCGGCAATGCCCTCGATATGGGTCATCGGGATATGGGTGTGGCCGGGCATGACCAGATCGTGGTGGATCTCGTCCGACACGAGGATCAGATCGTGCCGCTTGGCAAAGGCTGCGACGCCTTCCAACTCGGCCTTGGTCCAGACGCGCCCACCGGGGTTGTGCGGCGAACACAGGATGACCATCTGCTCGGACCCGTCCATCTGGGCGTCATAGGCGTCGAAATCCATCTCGTAACGGCCGTTCGCCTGCACCATCTCGCATTCCACCACGCGGCGACCGTTGGCTTTGATGACCTTGGCAAAGGCGTGGTAAACGGGCGTGAACAGGACCACACCGTCACCCGGCGATGTGAATGTGTCGACGCACATCGCCGTGCCGTTCACCAGCCCGTGCGTGGTAAAGATGTGGTCCGCCTCGACCTGCCAGCCATGCCGTTCGGCCATCCACCACTGGATCGCCGCGCGGTATTTGCTGTCGTCCCCGAAATAACCCATGATCCCGTGATCGACCTGGCCTTGCACCGCATCCAGCACCGGCTGGGGCGGGCGGAAATCCATGTCGGCCACCCACATGGCCAGTCCGGTGTCCGTGGGCACGCCATAGATGTCCTCCATCATGTCCCACTTCACGCAATGGCTGCCGCGGCGGTCGATCAGGTCGTCAAAGCTCATGTGGGATCTCCGGTATCTGGTTTCGCCGCAGGCTAGCGCGCCCGCGGCCAAGCGCAAGGGGACATTGCGGCCCGGCCCCGCTTGTCCTAAATGCAAGGCATGAAACGCCCGATCATCTTGCACCCCGATCCCCGCCTCAAGAAAAGCTCGGCACCCGTGGCTGACCTGTCCGACGACCTGCGGCAACTGGCGGATGACATGCTGGAAACGATGTACGACGCGCCGGGCATCGGTCTGGCCGCGCCGCAGGTGGGTGTGCTCGACCGGCTGATCGTGCTCGACTGCGTCAAGCTCGACACCGAGGCACCCCGCCCGCTGATCATGTTCAACCCCGAAATCGTGGCCGTGTCCGACGAACAGAACGTCTACGAAGAAGGGTGCCTGTCCATCCCCGAGCAATTCGCCGACGTCACCCGCCCCAAACAGGTGCAGGTCCGCTGGATCGACCGCGACGGTGTGGAGCAAACCGAAGAGATGGACGGCCTCTGGGCCACCTGCGTCCAGCACGAGATCGACCATTTGGACGGCAAGCTTTTCATCGACTATCTCAAGCCGCTCAAGCGTCAGATGATCACGCGCAAGATGGTCAAACTGAAACGCGAACGCGCCCGCGAAAAGGCATGAGCCTGCGCCCGATCCTGACATGGCCACACCCCGGCCTGTCGGTCGTCTGCACCCCGGTTGACGCGATTTCCCCGGCGATCCGCACGCTGGCGGCTGACATGCTGGACACGATGTATGACGCACCGGGCCGTGGCTTGGCCGCCCCCCAGGTGGGCGAGACGCTGCGCATGTTCGTGATGGGCCCCGGTTGGAAAGACGGCGCGCGCACCCCGATGGTGTGCATCAATCCCGACATTCTCGACCGTGGCGAGATCCACGAGACGGGCGGCGAGGGCTGCCTGTCGCTGCCCGGTGTGACGGCTCAGGTCACGCGCCCGACAACCGTGCGCATGGTGTGGACGGACCTCGATGGGCTGGTCCACGACGAAACACTGACGGGTTTTGCCGCCCTGTGCGCGCAGCACGAACTGGATCACCTCGACGGCATCATGACACTCGACCGTGTCGACACGACACAGCGCGCCGCCCTCATCGCAGACTACCAAGAGGCCCCCTGATGCCCATCCGCCCCTTTGTCATGTGGCCGGACAAGCGGCTGCGCACCCCCGCCGCAGACGTGGCCGAAATCACCGACGACATCCACGCCATCTGGGCCGACATGGTCGACAGTATGGACGCGATGCCCGGCTCCGGCGTGGGTCTGGCCGCCCCGCAGATCGGCGTGATGCTGCGCCTTGCCGTGGTCGATGTGACCCCCGACCGCTCCCGCCGCATCCTGCTTGCCAATCCCGAAATTCTGAGCACCGGCCCCGACACCGCCAAAGGCACCGAGGCCAGCCCCTGCCTGCCCGGCGTGGACGCCCAGATCCTGCGCCCGACCACCGTGTCGGTGCGCTTTCTGAACGCTCAGGGCATGATCGACCGCCGCGACTTTTCCGGGCTCGAGGCACGCTCCGTCCAGCACCAGATCGACCACCTCGCCGGGCGGATGTATTTCGACAATCTGGGCCGGGTGAAACGCGACATGCTCCTGCGCAAAGCGCGAAAGGCCAAGTGACATGCGCCTGATCTTCATGGGAACACCCGACTTTTCCGTGGCCGCCCTCGATGCGCTCCACGGCGCAGGCCACGACATAACCTGCGTCTACACACAACCCCCGCGCCCCGCAGGCCGGGGGAAAAAGGACCGGCCCAGCCCGGTGCAGGCCCGCGCCGAGGCACTGGGCCTCACCGTCCGCCACCCGGTGTCCCTGCGCACCCCCGAGGCACAGGCCGAATTTGCCGCCCTTGATGCGGATGTGGCGGTGGTCGTCGCTTACGGCCTCATCCTGCCGCAACCGATCCTCGATGCGCCCGCGCACGGGTGCCTGAACATCCACGCCAGCCTGCTCCCGCGCTGGCGCGGGGCGGCGCCGATCCACCGCGCGATCATGGCCGGGGACGCCGAAACCGGCGTCTGCATCATGCAGATGGAGGCGGGGCTCGACACCGGACCGGTCCTGCTGCGCGACGCGATGCCCATCGGGGCCACTGACACAACCGCCGACCTGCATGACCGGCTGGCCGTGATGGGCGGGCGCATGATCGTGCAAACGCTCGACCAGTTGACCGACCTCACACCCACCCCGCAACCCGATGCGGGCGTCACCTATGCCCACAAGATCGACAAGGCCGAGGCCGCGATCGACTGGTCAGCCCCCGCCACGGATGTCGACCGCATGATCCGCGGCCTGTCGCCCTTTCCCGGCGCGTGGTTCGAACAGGACGGCACACGGATCAAGGTGCTGGGCGCGCGCCTTGGCACCGGCACAGGCACCCCCGGCACCGTGCTCGATGACGCGATAACCGTGGCCTGTGGCACCGGAGCGGTCCAACTGACCCGCTTGCAACGCGCAGGCAAAGGCGCGCAGGATGCAGAGGTGTTCCTGCGCGGCCACCCTCTGCCACCCGGCACCCGACTTCAGACCAAAGGATAACCCCCATGTTCCCCACCCTGATCGGCACCGTCGTTCTCGCAGGCATCGTGGGCTACCTGTCCGAGAAAACCCGCTTCACCCACAACGGCATCCTGCAATCCATCATCATCTGCATCGGTGGCGCGTTCCTGTTTTACTTTGTGCGGCTGATGTTCGGCTTTGGCTTTGCCAGCCCCGGCCTCAACGCCATTGCCGCGTCCGTGGGTGCGCTGATCATTGTGCCAACCCACTGGCGCAAATAGCGCCGCTGCAAATTACGAACGGCTCAAAAAGATAAACGGCCCAGAGTTGCCTCTGAACCGCCTACCTCGTGTGTGCTGAAACGGGAGGGGGGAGCCCTGGGTTAGAAGAGCTTTTTCAGCAGCAGTTTCTTCTTCAGGTCATGTTTGCTCACGTGCTTTTTCTTTTTCGGCGCGTGGTGCTTGAACCCGTGGTGTTTATAGCTGTGGTGCTTGAAGGCTTTGTGCTTCTTGACCTTCAGCTTGAAATTCGCAGGCACCACCTCGGCGACTTCGGTGTCGGCGCTGACCCAATAGGCATTGGCGTTGGCCGGGCCAAAGGTGGACAGGGTGACCGCGGTGGCCATGGCTGCAATCAAAAGCGGGGTTTTGCTGGCTGTCAGTTTCATTTCAAATTCTCCTCTGCGGGTCTGTGTGTAAATCGGCGTCGTTGCCGTTCGTCTTGCAAAAGAGATAGCGGAAAAGGTCTGTAACAATAAGGGACCAAACGGTCACAAACTGTCATGGAAATGGTAGCGATGTGTGAGCGTTGCAGCGTTGTTCTGCGAAATTAACCATCTAAAACAATGTCTTGATTGTCAGGAAACTTGTAACATTTGCCGTGAGACGATGGCCAAAGATCGTCAAAACAGGCGCAAAAACGGTTCGTGACCCGGCGTCACTTGCCCTTGAAGGGTGCCATGCCTGCACGGGCCAGCTCGTCTGCGCGTTCATTTTCGGGATGACCCGCGTGGCCCTTGACCCATTTCCATGTCACGTCGTGCCGCGCCTGCGCCTCATCAAGGCGCCGCCACAGATCGGCATTGGCGACGGGCTTCTTGGCGGCGTTCTTCCAGCCGTTGCGTTTCCAGCCATGGATCCAGCTTGTGATGCCGTTCTTGACGTAGTTGCTGTCGGTAACGACCGTGATGCTGACGGGTTTGTCCAGCGCTTCAAGCGCAGAGATCGCGGCCATCAGTTCCATCTTGTTGTTGGTGGTCTGCGCCTCGCCGCCCTTCAGCTCACGTTCCTTGACGATGCGCGCACCCTCCATCGCACGCAGCAAGGCACCCCATCCCCCCGGACCCGGATTGCCGGAACATGCGCCATCGGTATAGGCAAACAGGTCAGGCATGGGCTTGCACCACGATAAAGGGCGCGATCTCGCCGGACAGACCGGCCTCTTCGCCGGTGTGGCTGTAAGTGATGTTGAAACCGGTGGTGGTGAACAACTCGGTCAGCTCCGCCTCGGTCATGTAGGAATAGAGCCGCCCGATCTTGTCGCGCGACTGCCCCGCGCCCAGCTTGGTGCCAAAGTGGAACAGGCCGTCGGGCTTGAGGGCGCGGTGGATGGCGGCAAATTGCGCGGGCCAGTCTGCCAGCGGCGTGTGCAGCATCGAAAAGTTGGCCCATATGCCGTCATAGACGTCTGTTGCGGTCAGGTCCGCATAAGTACGTTCCTCTGCGGTCACTCCGGGTCGCGCGGCGGCCATGGCGACCATCTCGGGCACCGGGTCCCAGGCATGCGCCTGCATCCCTGCCGCCGCCATCGCCCCGGCGGCAAAGCCCGGACCACAGCCGATGTCCAGCGTGGTGGCCCCGCGGGGCAGAGCCTCGATGAACCGTAACAGTGTCGGGTCTGTGTCCGCGATCTTGACGAGGTCGGCATATTCGGCAGCCTTGGCCGCGTAGATGGACAGGGTTTCCGGGTCGCTCATCAGATCACCACCGTGGTCAGGCAGGCCACAACAATGGCCGTCAACAAAAGGCGCAGACGCATCCACCATTCAGGTGTCAGCCCCCAGCGGGCAAAGGCATAGTCCAGCATCAACAGCCCGACAAAGCCAAAGATCAGGTTCGTGGCCGCTCCGGTTGGACCACCCCCCGTCATGAAAAAGGCCCAGAGCGCGGGAATGACCGACAGGGCATAGCCGGTCGCGGCCTGCGGGCCGGTTGCGCGGGTGGCAAAGCCCCAGAGCACGCCGGACATGAACGACAGAATGACCGAGCCATAGAAGAGCTGGATATAGGGGCCGACAAAACGTGGGCCCAACAGGTCGGCGCCCAGGGTCGCCAGCGGTGTGCTGTACAGGGTCACGGCACCCCAGAGAAACGGGATCAGACCGGCAAGGCCAAGAAGGAGAGGGGCGCGTGGGATCGGGGTCATAGCTCGGAAATCAGGGCGGCAATACGTCTGGCGCGGGTGTCTGCTCTTTTGGCGCTGTTGACAAGATGCAAGCGACCACGCTGTTGTCCCGCGCTCAGCTTTGACCAGTCCGCCGTGCGACCGCTGGCATGAAGCGCAGCGGTGACGTCTTCGGGGACGTCGACCGCGTCCGGGTCAGCCGGCCTGATCCGTGCGTCGAAGGCGACGCCGGGTTCCAGGCCGCTGTCACGCAGAAAAGACTTGCCGGTATAGACAAACACACCTTCGAGGACGGGGGCCTTGGTCAGCGCGAGGTTCACGGGATGATCGCCAAACTCGCCCTCGACCCTCTTGGTGCGTTCGGGCAAACGGCGTGTCACGTCCGGCGGAATGCGCAGGATGGTGTAGGTGTTGCGGCCCCATTCCAGAGGTTCGATCATGCCCTCGAAGTCGATCCAGTCGGGTGTCATGCACGCTCCAGCGCGAGGCGGGCGGCCAGTGCGGCAAAGATCGCGGCAAAGCTGCGCGAGAGCCACTGCATCACCACTTCGGACCCGAGGATCCATTGCCGCGCGGCGGCTGCGAACACGCCGTAGAGCACGAACACCGCAAAGGTCATGGCCATGAACACGAGGCCGAGGGTTGCCATCTCGAGCGTCGCGCTGGCCGCATTGCCAGACAGGAAGGGCGGCAGGAGTGCCAGAAAGAAGATCGACAGCTTGGGGTTCAGGATGTTGATCAACGCCCCGCGTCGGGCGATGTGCCAGCCCGGTTCGGCCTTGGTGTCCGAAGAGATTGCCAACGCCCCGCCGCTGCGCAGGCTGCCCCATGCAAGATAGAGGAGGTATGCCACGCCCGCGAACTTGACCACGTTGAACAACAGCGCAGAGGTGTGAAGGATCGCGGCCAGCCCCAACGTCGCCGCCGCGAGGTGCGGCACAATCCCGAAGGTGCAGCCCAACGCCGCCCACAAGGCCGCGCGACGCCCTTGGCCCAGACCCAAAGCGAGGGTGTAGATGACGCCCGTTCCCGGCGCGATGACAACCACAAGCGCGGTCAGAAGAAACTGGAGAGACAGCATGAAAACCCACCTTTTGAGATGCGGTTAGGCTAGGGCGCGCGGGTGGGTTTGGCAATCTGTCCCCGCGGGGACAAGGCGTGCGGTGGAATCATAAGATATAGAGGTCTCGGTAATTTGCCTGTAAAGCGAATGGCTTGGCCGCCGTGCGGTTGCGTTACCGTGTGTTAAGCAGAGGCGGGACATGCTGCACACCGAAGGCAGGCGGCGCCCCGGCACACCCGAAACACGGGGGTGGCGGGGCGCCTGAACGCCGGGCCCGCCACCGCCCCATGGCGGCCTAGAGCGCGCGCAGACGGTTGTTGCGGGCGTTGTGCTCAAGCTCGACCAAGCCCAACAGTTCGAGCACGGGTGCCACGTAGTTGGCAAACCGGCCCCGGTACCCTTTGCGCAGGCCGTAATACCCGCCCACAGGGTTGTCGTCGGCGCGCGCCCACTGTTCGAAGGTGCCATCCTTGACCGGCTTGCCCTCGTCCGCATTGCCCAGCGGCATCCAGTCTCCATGGGACTTGAGCATCGTATGCGCGTCCACGATGCAGCGCAGTTGATAGGAAAGCTGGGTCTTGCCCACTTGCACCACCAGGGCGGGTGGGTCGCGGGTGTCGTCCTTCCATGCGAGGAACTCGGACGACAGGGGCGGGGTTTTGAGAATCCATGGATCGTCGGGGGTGCCGGAGCCGTAGGTGACGTCGGTCATGTGCGTTCTGCCTCTTGTTTCAGTGTGTTGGCAAATTTGACAAAGCTGGGTGTCAGGTCGGGGATGGAGCTGGAGATCACACCGGCCAGCGGCCCGGAAAACTGCTCGCGCATCTCGAACATGCTGCCGGTGCCGTCAGGTGCAATCGAAAATTGCCGGGTTCCAACAAAGAGGCCCAGCGGCATGCCCCCGCGCCATGTCATGCGGGTGGGGGCGTCGAAGGTGGTGACAGTCAGGGCAAAGGCCCGTTTGGGGGCAACCTCGGACCAGAGTTTGATTTTGGCACCAAGGGTCAGTGCCCCGTCCAGGCGCAGGATGCCGTAGTCTGTTGGGGCCTTGGGCATGGTCTGGGTCAGCGTGTGCCATACACGTGCGCAACTGGCGTTGATCTTGATCTGGGTTTCGTAGGTCTGCTTTGGGGTTTGCACTGGGTGTCCTCATCTTGACGCCCTGCGGGTCTAGCACCCCTAATATGACATCTTCTGTCATGTTAGGATTCGCTTGTGCGGGCATCTCGGCTTCTTCAGATTTTGTTGCTTTTGCAGAACCGTGGACGCCAGACATCGGTGCAATTGGCCGAAGAGCTGGAGGTCGCGCCGCGTACCATTTTGCGCGATGTGGATGCGATGACCGAGGCGGGGCTGCCGATTGTTGTGCATCAGGGCAATCAGGGGGGCATCGAGTTGGGGTTCAACTATCGGACCCGTTTGACGGGTCTGGCGCGGGATGAGGCGCAGGCGCTGGGCCTGATCCTGGCGGCGCAGAATCCGATGATTGCGGCGCTGGGGTTGGAGCAGGCGGCGCGGCAAGCGCGGGCCAAGTTGGTCGAGAGCCTGCCCGACACCACGCGGCGGCACAGTGCAGACGCCATGGCGCGATTTGTTTTGGTTGAGGACACACCGGTTGCCAATGACCGGGTGCGGGCATTGGCAAAGGCGGTGGCGGCGCGCACAGTGGCGCGGATCCGGTTTGCGACGCAGGCGGAACAGGTCATTCACCCGATCGGTCTGAAATTGGACGCCGCGTGTTGGTCCGTGCATGATGGCGCGACGGGCCTGCACATACCCGAAGCTGATTGGGGGCGCATCAACATGTCCAGCCAGCGGTTTGAGCCGCCAGATGCGGTGCCGCGTTGAGTGGGGCCGTCGGGTGGCGTAGGCAGGCAAAGCAAAGGAGCCGTGCAGCATGATCTCATATGTCACCGTTGGGGCCGACGACATGGCCCGCGCCAAGCGGTTCTATACCGCGTTCCTGCCTGCATTGGGCTATGGGTTGGAAGAGGGGGCTGAGGGCCTGAGCTTTGCCCTGCCGGTGGCAGAGGGGGAGCGGCCGGTGTACCCGGATTTCTACGTCAAGCCGCCCTTTGACGGGCAGGGGGCGACGGTTGGGAACGGGGCCATGGTTGCGTTTGAGGCGTCACGTCAGAGCGAGGTGCGCGCGCTGCATGCCGCCGCTGTTGCCGCCGGTGGAACGGATGAAGGGCCGCCGGGGTTTCGCGCGTCATACGGTGCGCATTTCTATGTGGGGTATCTGCGGGACCCGCAGGGCAACAAGATTGCGCTGTTTTCCAGTGATCCCAGCGAGCCGGGGCGCGACGACTAGAGCGCCCCTGTCGCGGAATACTGTCAGGCGGGTTCGCGCAGGACGCGGGGCACTTTGAATTCCACGTTCTCGACTGCGGTTTCCACCATCTCGACGGTCACATCGTAGCGGTCGCGGAAGGCGTCGATCACTTCGTTGATCAGCACTTCGGGGGCGGAGGCCCCGGCGGTGATGCCCATGGAGGTGATCCCGTCCAGCGCGCGCCAGTCGATGTCGGTGGCCCGTTGCACCAGTTGGGCATAGGCGCAGCCTGCGCGGGCGCCGACCTCGACCAGCCGTTTGGAGTTGGACGAATTGGGCGCGCCCACCACCAGCATCGCGTCGCATTTGGGGGCCATGGCCTTGACCGCTTCTTGGCGGTTGGTTGTGGCGTAGCAGATGTCTTCCTTGTGCGGGCCGACAATGGCGGGGAAGCGGTTGTGCAGGGCCGCGACGATGTCGGTGGTGTCATCGACCGACAGGGTGGTCTGGGTGACAAAGGCGAGGTGTTCGGGGTCGCGCACGGTGACCTGTGCCACGTCCTCGACCGTTTCGACCAGCAGCACGTCGCCGTCTGGCAGTTGGCCCATGGTGCCCACCGTTTCGGGGTGGCCCGCGTGGCCGATCATGATCATCTGGAGGCCATTGTCGGCGTGGCGCTGGGCCTCGATATGCACCTTGCTGACCAGCGGGCAGGTGGCGTCCACATAGATCATCTCGCGGGCCTGTGCGGCGGCGGGCACGGATTTGGGCACGCCATGCGCCGAAAAGATCACCGGGCGGTCATCGGGGCATTCGGTCAGTTCCTCGACAAACACCGCGCCTTTGTCGCGCAAGCCGTCGACCACGAATTTGTTGTGCACGATCTCGTGGCGGACATAGACGGGCGCACCCCATTTCTCGATGGCCATTTCGACGATCTTGATCGCCCGGTCAACGCCCGCGCAGAACCCGCGCGGGGCCGCAAGGTAGAGGGTCAGCGGTGGCTTGGTCATGGGACGTCTCCGGCAGTGTCGGCCCAGAGTTAAGGTGTCCGGGCGCAGGCGTAAAGGCGGGCGCGGCAATTGGGTCTAGGAGGGGTCGGCACCTGCATAGATCAGCCGGGCCACTTCGGCGCGGTTGCGCACGCCCAGCTTGCGGTAGGCGTTCTTGGCGTATTCGGCGACCGTGTGTTGGCTGATGCCGCAGGTGCGGGCGGCTTCCTTGCGGCTCATGCCACGGGCGAGCAGGTATATGATCTCGGTCTCGCGGGGGCTGAGATCCTGGAGCGAGATGGGCATGTCAGGCGCGATCAGGGCGGGCTCAGGGCTGGTGCCGTGGCCTGCGAGGTCTTCGAGGCGGCGGTGGATCAGCAGACAAAACAGCCGGAACTGTTCGGCCGTGGGCCACATCTGCGCCATGAAGGCATCGCGTTCCAGCGTCGTGCCTAGGTTAAAGCCGCCATAGCGCGCGGCCCCGCGCAGCCGGGTGGGAATGCCGAAACCGGTCAGGAACCCGTGCGCCCGCGCGGTGGCGATAAAGGCGCGCGACTGTTCGGTGAGGTAGTCGTAGGCGGGCAGAAATTCGGGGCCGGTCGCGGTGATGTCGTAGCTGTCGCAGCAATGCAGCAAGAACGGATCATCATCCGGGCGCGCGCCCTCGTAAAGCTCGGGAAAGGTGGTCAGGACGCGGGTGTCGCCCGCAGGCACACCAATCGCCGTGATGTAGATGACCTGGTGGATACCGTACCGCCGCAGGCAGTCGACAACACCGGTCCAAAGCTCTTCGATTGTTTCGGCTTGTTCCAGCTCTGCCGCGTCTTGATACATCTATCCCCCCAATTGGGGGGATGTTGGCACAACGCCTCACAAATTAGAACACAGTGTGGCGCAACGTCTTTTTGGCGTGCGCCGCCTATTTCAGAACCAAGACCTTTGAAACGACGACGGGCAGCGGATCGTGAGTGCCGCTGCCCGCTTCTGTCTTTTGGGGATGTGTCAGGTTTCGGCCTGCATCCGCATTTCGCGATCCGGCATCGGTTCGCGCGGCGGACGGCCAATCACATCCTTGAGTTCGTCCAACTCGATGAAGTTGTCGGCCTGACGGCGCAGGTCGTCCGAGATCATCGGGGGTTGGCTGCGGATGGTCGAGACCACAGAGACGCGCACGCCCTGGCGTTGCAGGCTTTCCACGAGGGGGCGGAAATCTCCGTCCCCGGAAAACAGCACGATGTGATCGACCCGTGGGGCCAGTTCCATCGCATCTACAGCCAGTTCGATGTCCATGTTGCCTTTGACTTTACGCCGGCCCATGGAGTCGGTGTATTCCTTGGCGGGCTTGGTCACCATGGTGAAGCCATTGTAATTCAGCCAATCCACGAGTGGTCGGATCGGAGAATACTCGTCGTTTTCAAGCAGCGCGGTGTAGTAAAATGCACGCAGCAACTTGCCGCGGCGCATGAACTCTTGTCGCAAAAGCTTGTAGTCTATGTCGAACCCAAGCGCTTTGGCTGCGGCGTAGAGATTCGAACCGTCAATGAACAGCGCAAGCCGTTCGTCTTTGTAAAACATAAAATGTCCTTCCGAAAATTCGGGTACCGCCTGTGATTTCCGTGAGTGAATGCGTAAAAGCGCGAAAAGACGGTATGCGGAAAAATAGGTGGTTTTTTAAATGTCGCAAGACGCAATACAGAGCCAATCCGGCGGAAACCTGCCTCAAAACCAATCAACTCTGCTGATTGCCCTTGGGTCAAACATGTCATCTGACGTAGGGTCACCCGCCGAAATCCTACATAAAGCTGTCACCGAGATCGAAAATGCGGGTGCAGTGATTCGGTCAAAAAGCGCGTTTTACAGCACGCCAGCGGTGCCCGCGGGCAGCGGCCCGGACTTTGTAAATGCAGCGATTTCTGTGGCTGCGACATGGGCGGCACCGGAGGCGATTGCCATTTTGCATGGGATCGAGGCCCGTCTTGGGCGGCGGCGTGAGGTGCGTTGGGGGCAGCGGATCGTCGATCTGGACCTGTTGGCCGTTGACGGTCTGGTGCGGCCAGACGTTCCGACGTTGCGTCACTGGATGAATTTGCCACTGGAAGAGCAGCGCGAAAAGGCACCCGGACAGTTGATCCTGCCGCATCCGCGTCTGCACGAGCGCGCCTTTGTGCTGGTGCCGCTGGCGGATGTGGCGCCGGATTGGGTGCATCCTGCGCTGCGCAAGACGGTTGTGCAGTTGCGGGATGGCTTGCCCGCTGCGGATCTGAAGGCCATCACCCCGCTGCAATAGCGGCTTGTCATTCTGGCCAATCGGGCCTAGATACACGCCTTCTATCCCTTATTGCTGATCTGGAGCATCCCCATGGCCCGCGTGACCGTTGAAGACTGCGTTGACAAGGTTCCGAACCGTTTCGAGCTTGTGATGCTCGCCGCGCATCGCGCCCGCGAAGTGTCGTCCGGTGCGCCGATCACCGTGGATCGCGACAACGACAAGAACCCCGTCGTGTCGCTGCGTGAGATTGCCGAAGAGACACAGAGCGCCGACGAGCTGCGCGAGCGTCTGATCGAATCGAACCAGAGCCAGATCGAGGTGGACGAGGCCGAAGAGGACGCCATGGCGCTTCTCATGGGTGCCGAGCAGGACAAGCCTGACGAGGACAGCATGTCCGAAGAAATGCTGCTGCGTCAGCTCATGGCGGCTCAGGGCCAGGGTTAACCCCATTAAGGTGCGGACTGGATGATCTCTGCCGACGATCTGATCGCGCTGGTCCGCAACTACAATCCCAAGACAAACGAAGACCTGATCCGCCGTGCCTATGTGTTCGGCGGCCAGATGCACGAGGGCCAGTTCCGCCATTCGGGCGAGCCCTATTTTACACATCCCGTCGCTGTTGCCGCCATTCTGACAGAGCAGCAGTTGGATGATGCGACCATCGTCACCGCCCTGTTGCACGACACGATCGAGGACACCAAGGCCAGCTATTCCATGGTGTCCGAGCAGTTTGGCGAAGAGGTGGCCAAGCTGGTGGACGGGGTCACCAAGCTGACCAATCTGCAGTTGTCGAGTGTCGAGACCAAGCAGGCCGAGAACTTTCGCAAGCTGTTCATGGCTATGTCAAAGGACATGCGTGTCATTCTGGTCAAGCTGAGTGACCGGCTGCACAACATGCGCACGATCCGGTCGATGCGCGCCGAAAAGCAGACCCAGAAGGCCCGTGAGACCATGGACATCTTTGCCCCGCTGGCCGGGCGCATGGGGATGCAGTGGATGCGCGAAGAGCTGGAGGATCTGGCCTTCAAGACGTTGAACCCGGATGCGCGGTCTTCGATCATCCGGCGTTTCATCACCATGCAGCGCGAGACCGGCGACGTGATCCAGCGCATCACCGGCGACATGCGTCACGAGTTAGAAAAAGTGTCGATTGTGGCCGAGGTCTTTGGCCGCGCCAAGAAACCCTATTCGATCTGGCGCAAGATGCAGGAAAAGGATCAGTCCTTTTCCCGGTTGTCGGACATCTACGGCTTCCGGGTTGTCACCGACAGCGAAGAGGATTGTTACCGTGCGCTGGGCGCGATCCACCAGCGGTGGCGGGCGGTGCCGGGGCGGTTCAAGGATTACATCAGCCAGCCCAAGACCAATGGCTATCGGTCGATCCACACCACAGTGTCGGGCCGTGATGGCAAGCGGGTCGAGGTGCAGATCCGCACCCGCCAGATGCATGACGTGGCCGAGACAGGTGTGGCCGCGCATTGGTCTTACCGCGACGGGGTGCGGTCGCAGAACCCCTTTGCCGTGGATCCGGCCAAGTGGATTGCGCAACTGACCGAGCAGTTTGACGGCGAGGACGATCACGAGGATTTCCTCGAGGCGGTCAAGCTGGAGATGTATTCGGACCAGGTGTTCTGTTTTACGCCCAAGGGCGAGGTGGTGAAACTGCCGCGCGGGGCGACGCCCATCGACTTTGCCTATGCAATCCACACGCGGATCGGCAACGCCTGTGTGGGTGCCAAGGTGGACGGGATGCGTGTGCCTCTGTGGACGCGGGTCAAGAACGGGCAGTCGGTCGACATCATCACTGCCGAGGGGCAGACGCCGCAGGCCACGTGGCTGGAGATTGCCACCACCGGCAAGGCCAAGACCGCCATCCGTCGGTCCCTGCGCGAGGCGGACCGCGAGCGGTTCATCACGCTGGGGCGCGAATTGGCGCGTTCGGCCTTTGCGCATGTGCGCAAGAAGGCGACCGACAAGGCGCTGGAGGCCGCGTCCAAGCAACTGCGTCTGGGCGGGGTGGATGACGTGCTGGCGCGGCTGGGATCGGCGGAGTTGACCGGACGCGAGGTGGTCCAGTCCATCTATCCGGACCTGACGCCGAAACCGGGCAAGGAAGTTGACGCGCGCCGGGCTGTCATAGGCCTGCTGCCGGGGCAGAATTTCCAACGGGCCAAGTGTTGCGAGCCGCTGCCGGGTGAGCGGATTGTCGGCATCACCTTTCGGGGCGAGGGTGTGGTTGTCCACGCCATCGATTGTGGCCGTCTGGTCGAATACGAAGAACAGCCCGACCGCTGGGTGGACCTGCACTGGCACGAGGGTGCGCACCCGGCTGTTTACGGGGTGACGCTGGAACTGACGATCGGGAATGACGCGGGCGTATTGGGGCGTATTTGCACATTGATTGGCGAAACGCGGGCCAATATCTCGGACCTGGAATTTCTGGATCGCAAACCTGACTTTTACCGACTGCTGATCTATGTGGAATTGCGGGACGCGCCGCATCTGCATTCGCTGATGGGCGCGCTTCAGGCCGAAAGTGATGTTGCAACCATCGGGCGCCACCGCCGTATTGTGCCGCCAGACGCACAGGCGAGCGCCGCGTCGCAAGGCGAATAAGAAAGGCAGACAGTGGTTTTCAAGCGCCGCGACCCCAAACCGTTTCTGCGCGCCGTGCTGGAGTTCCTCTGGCCACGGGGCGGATGGGCGCGTGCGTTTCAATACGTCAAACACCGGGTCCGCCGGCTGCCCGACACGCCAGAAAAGATCGCGCGCGGCATCTGGGCGGGCGTTTTCACCACGTTCAGCCCGTTTTATGGCATGCATTTCTTTGTCGCGGCGTTCATCGCCACGGTGATGCGGGGCAATATCCTGGCCTCGTTGATGGCGACGTTTTTCGGCAACCCGCTGACCTATGTGCCGATTGGCATCATCTCTTTGCAGACCGGCCACTGGTTGCTGGGCTCGGAGATGCAGGAAGGAACGACGCGGTCCTTTGGCGGCAAGTTTGTGGATGCGGGCGAGGATTTGTGGCTGAACCTCAAGCATATGTTGCTGGGTGAGCCGCGCGACTGGACCGGATTGTCGACCTTTTACGACGAGATATTCTTTCCCTACCTGGTGGGGGGGATCGTGCCGGGCATCATTGCGGCCACGATTTGCTATTACCTGTCGGTGCCGGTGATCCGCGCCTATCAAAAGCGGCGTCGCGGCGCGATCAAGGCCAAGTTCGACGCGCTCAAGGCCAAGGCGGCGGCCAAGGCCACAGAAATCAAGAACAAGGCGGACTGAGCGCGCGGCTTGGTACAATTTTCGCGCTTTGTCGGCATTTCCACGCGCGGTGCGGCGCACTAGGTTGCGGGGCAAGGATCACAAGGGACTGATGCCATGACCTCTCCGTTGGGCCGCCTGAGACTGGGCGTGAACATTGACCACGTGGCGACCGTGCGCAACGCGCGCGGCGGCGACACGCCGGACCCGTTGCGCGCGGCCAAGATCGCCGAGGCCGCAGGGGCCGACGGGATCACCGCGCATTTGCGTGAGGATCGCCGCCATATCTCGGATGCCGACATTGAGGGGCTGATGGATGTGCTGGAGGTGCCGCTGAATTTCGAGATGGCCGCCACTGACGAGATGCAGGCCATTGCGCTGCGTCACAAGCCGCACGCAGTGTGCATCGTGCCCGAAAAGCGCGAGGAACGCACCACCGAGGGGGGCCTCGAAGTGGCGCGCGAGGAAAACCGGCTGGCCCATTTCATTGCGCCCCTGCGCGATGCCGGGTGCCGGGTGTCGATCTTTATCGCCGCAGATAAACGCCAGATCGAGGCGGCGCACCGGATTGGCGCGCAGGTGATCGAGCTGCATTCGGGGGCCTATTGCGACGCCCATCATGAGGGCCGGTTCGAGGACCGCGACCGTGAGTTGGATGCGATGCGCGAGATGTCCGCCTTTGCGCATGGGTTGGGGTTGGAGGTGCATGTGGGCCACGGGCTGACCTATGAAACGGTTGCACCCGTTGCGGCATTTCCCGAGGTGATGGAGCTGAACATCGGGCATTTCCTGATTGGTGAGGCGATTTTTCTGGGCCTGGACCCTGCGATCCGCGAAATGCGCCGTCTGATGGACGAGGCGCGCGCATGATCCGGCATTGTGTGATGTTGCAGCTGGCGGCGGATGCGGACCGGGCGGTGTTGGACCGGGTGATGCTGGATCTGGCGGACCTGGTTGAGCGGCTCGAGGGCTGTGGCGGTTTTTGTGCCGGGCCAAACCGGGATTACGAGGGCAAGACGCCGGGGTTTGTCTACGGGTTTACCTTTGATGCGGACAGCCCGGCGGCATTGGCGGCCTATGCGGTGCATCCCGACCACGTTGCGCTGGGCGCGGAGCTGGTGGCGTTGTGCGATGGCGGTGGCGCGGGCATCCGCGTCTATGACATCGAGGCGCCGGCGTGATCCTGGGGGTCGGCACGGATCTGGCCAATATCGAGCGGATACAGGGCACGTTGGACCGGTTCGGCGACCGGTTCCGCAACCGTGTGTTTACCGATGTGGAGCAGGCCAAGGCCGAGCGGCGCAAAGACGTGGCGGGCACCTATGCGAAACGCTGGGCCGCGAAAGAGGCCTGTTCCAAGGCGCTGGGCACGGGGCTGCGCATGGGGATCAGTTGGCGGGACATGGCCGTCAGCAACCTGCGCACCGGGCAGCCGGTGATGGCGGTGACAGGTTGGGCCGCCGAGCGTTTGGCCGAGATGACGCCGCCGGGCCACGAGGCGATCATTCACGTCACGCTGACCGATGATCACCCCTGGGCGCAGGCCTTTGTGGTGATCGAGGCGCGCCCGTTGGGTCAGGGGTGAAACGCGGCTGACCTGTTCAATCCCCTGTGATGGCCATGGAGGCCACGCGCTCAGAGTGGTGCGCGCCTTGACACCTTGGGTTGTCACCCGCATGTAGCCTGAAACAACCTCGAGCAGGAGCGCCCCATGGCCGCCAAGGAAAAATCGCAAAACGGCGTGGTCGAGACGATCAAGACTGTTGTGTACGCGCTGTTGATTGCGGGTGTGTTCCGCACGCTGTTCTTTCAGCCGTTCTGGATCCCGTCAGGGTCGATGAAAGAGACGCTGCTGATTGGTGATTTCCTGTTCGTGAACAAGATGGCCTACGGCTATTCCTATGCCTCTTGCCCGTCGATCCCGATCATCGGGTTGGATGCCAAGAAGCTGTGCGGGTTCATTGACGGCGACAACACACGTATTCTGGCGGGTGAGCCTGAGCGCGGCGATGTTGTGGTGTTCCGCCACCCGGTGTCGGGGTCGGATTACATCAAGCGCCTTGTGGGCCTGCCCGGCGACACGGTTCAGGTCAAGGATGGTCAGATCATCCTGAATGGCACGCCCGTGCCGCAGGACCCCGCTGGCACGTTCACCGAGATTTTTGACCGTCAGGGGCCGCAGGGCCTGCGCCCGCGTTGCGAAAGCGGCGCAGTGGGTGAGGGTGCGGAATGCACCAAGGCGCGGTTTGTCGAGACCTTTCCGGATGGCAGCAGCCACGTTGTGCTGAATGTCGGTGTGCAGGGGTCGGACAACACGTCCGTCTACCGTGTGCCCGAGGGGCATTACTTTTTCATGGGGGACAACCGCGACAACTCGTCCGACAGCCGGTTGGCGCAGGTCGCGGGGGGCGTGGGGTACGTGCCTTACGAAAACCTGATCGGGCGCGCGGATCGGATCATGTTCTCGTCTGCGGGGCGGTCGATGCTGTTCTTCTGGACGTGGCGCGGGAACCGCTTCTTTAAGGGTGTTGAGTGAAACTGGGCGCGGATCTCAGGGCCTTTGAGGCGCGGATCGGCCATGTGTTTGCCACACCGGACTTGCTGATCGAGGCGGTCACGCATGCGTCGATGTCGTCGGCCACGCGGTCGGACAATCAGCGGATGGAATTTCTGGGTGACCGGGTGCTGGGGCTGGTGATGGCCGAGGCCCTGCTGGAAGCCGACACCGGTGCGGCCGAGGGGCTGCTGGCCCCACGGTTCAACGCGCTGGTGCGCAAGGAGACCTGCGCCGATGTCGCGCGTGAGGTTGGATTGGGCGATGTGCTGCGGTTGGGCCGGTCCGAGATGATGTCGGGCGGGCGGCGCAAGCAGGCGCTGCTGGGTGATGCAGCCGAGGCGGTGATTGCCGCCGTGTACCTTGATGCGGGCTTTGCCACGGCGCGGGACATGATCCTGCGGCTCTGGGGTGATCGTATCACGCGGGTCGAGCAGGACGCGCGCGACCCCAAGACCGCGCTGCAGGAATGGGCGCAGGCGCGCAAACTGGCGCCGCCGCGCTATGTGGAAACGGCGCGCAGCGGGCCGGATCATGCGCCGGTCTTTACCATCAGCGTGCAACTGGACACCGGGGCGGCCGCAGAGGCCACCGCCGGATCGAAACGGGACGCACAGCAGGCCGCCGCAAAGGCGCTGTTGGCGGAATTGGAGCAAGACACATGAGCACGCGCGCCGGTTTCGTCGCCCTGATCGGAGAGCCCAACGCGGGCAAGTCCACACTGCTGAACCGCATGGTCGGGGCCAAGGTCAGCATCGTGACCCACAAGGTCCAGACCACGCGTGCGCGCATTCGGGGTGTGGCCATGGAGGGCGAGAGCCAGATCGTGTTCGTGGACACGCCGGGCCTGTTCCAGCCGCGCCGTCGTCTGGACCGCGCGATGGTGGCCGCCGCGTGGGGTGGGGCCGCCGATGCGGATGTGGTTGTGCTGATGGTCGAGGCGCATCGCGGCGTGACACCGGGGGTGGAGCGCATCCTCGAAGGGCTTGCCGACATTGGCAAGGGCCGCACCGTTGCGCTGGCCATCAACAAGATCGACCGGGTCGAGGCGCCCGTTTTGCTAGGCCTGACCGAAAAACTGAATGAGGCCTATGATTTTGCGGAGACGTTCATGATCTCTGCCGAAAAGGGCCACGGGGTCGACACGTTGCGCGGCTGGTTGGCGGGGCAGGTGCCGGAGAGCCCATGGCTGTACCCCGAGGATCAGATTGCCGATCTGCCCATGCGGATGATTGCCGCCGAGATGACGCGGGAAAAGCTGACCCTGCGCCTGCATCAGGAACTGCCCTATCAGTTGACGGTGGAGACCGAGAACTGGGAAGAGCGCAAGGATGGGTCGGCCAAGATTGACCAGGTGATCTATGTCAGCCGGGATGGCCACAAGGGGATCCTGCTGGGTCACAAGGGTGAGACGATCAAGGCGGTGAGCCAGGCGAGCCGCGCCGAGCTGACCGAGTTCCTGGGCCGTAAGGTGCATCTGTTCCTGCAGGTCAAAGTGCGCGAGAAATGGCAGGAAGATGCTGAGCGCTATTCCGAAATGGGGCTGAATTTCAAAGATGGAAACGCCTGACATCTGTGCGGACCGACCCTCCGGGGGGCATATTGGGAGAACAATGAAGCCATGGCGCGCCTGACCTCTCGGTTCTGGGTGGATGCCTATTTGGCGCGGCTGCGGCTGGCGGATATTCCGGCCTTTGTCGTGGCGCATGGCGATGACACTGGCGGTGCGGTGTTGGTCAAGTTGAACACGCTGGACGGTCAGTGCGTGTTGTTTCAGCGGTCTTTTGATCTGATGTCGGACACGCGCGTCTGGGCCACGCTGGCCGAGGGTGCAGAAGCGGATGTGGATGCGGCCATTGCGCGGCAGCGGGGGTTTGATCCGGATGTCTGGGTGATCGAGGTTGAGGACCGGGCCGGGCGGCATTTGCTGGATGAGCCGGGGTTGACCTGAGATGGAGTGGCGCGACACGGGCATTTTGTTGAGTGTGCGCCGTCACGGTGAGACCAGCGCCATTATCGATGTGTTCACGCCGGATCGTGGGCGGCATGCGGGCGTTGTGCGCGGTGGCACCAGTCGCAAGATCGCCCCGATCCTGCAGCCGGGTGCGCAGCTTGACGTGGCGTGGCGGGCGCGGCTGGAGGATCATATCGGCAGTTTCGCCGTTGAGCCGGTGCGCAGTCGGGCCGCCTTGGTCATGGGGGATCGTTTGGCGCTGGCCGGGTTGAACGCGGTCACGGCGCTGTTGGCGTTTTGCCTGCCCGAGCGCGAGGCGCATCTGCCACTTTATCGCCGGACGGAGCAGTTGCTGGACCTCTTGGGGCAGAACGAGGTTTGGCCGCTTGCCTACCTGCGTTGGGAGTTGGCATTGCTGGAAGAGATGGGGTTTGGTCTGGACCTGTCCTGCTGTGCGGTGACGGGTGGTGTGGATGATCTGGCCTATGTGTCGCCCAAGTCCGGGCGGGCGGTGTCGCGCGCGGGCGCCGGGGATTGGGCGCAGCGGTTGTTGCCCCTGCCGCCGGTGTTGCGGGGTGAGGGCGATGCGCCGGACATCGAGATTGCGCAGGGGTTCGAGACCACGGGATATTTTCTGGCGCACCATTTGGCGCCGGATCTGGGCCAGCGCCCCTTGCCCGAGGCGCGGGGGCGGTTTGTGGACGCGTTCAGCCGGGGCTTGTGAACTTCATCTCCTGGCCTGCGTCGTTGCGCAGGAACAGCGTGTAGGGTCGGACCTCGGATTGGGTCATGGCGGCAAAGGCCGTGAAGAACCGCGTTTCGGCGTCGAGGTCGGGGCAGGCCCGTTTGGTCGCGGCGATGGGCGACAGTTCGAACCACGGATAGGGGACCAGATTTGTGGTGGTAAAGCTGTTGCAGGGCGCTTGGCCCGCGATCGGACCGCCGTCGGCAAATTCCAGCGTGACGCGCGCGTCAAAGGGTGCGCCATCCAGTTCCACCAGCGTCCATGTGACGCCACCGGCCCCGTAGCGCGCGACGGTTTCATCCGCCTCGCAGGCGGGGATCAACCCCACCAGCAGCAACGCAGACAGGCGGATCACTTGAGCGCCATCACCAGATCGACCAGCGCGGCAAAGGCCACCAGCGCGTCACCATCGTCCGAGTGCATCTGCTTGAGGCCCACCAACGCGCCGTAGGCCGCCTTGGCAAAGTCCTCGTTCGTGACGCCGATGCCGGACATCAGGGCGATCAGGCGGGTCATGCGGGCAGCGTCGACCTGGGCCACGGCCTTGGACACGGTGGCGTCGGCGTGCGCCCATGCGCGCAGTGCGGGGCCTGCGGTGTCTTCCTGTACGGATTGGCCAAAGCGGATCATCTTGTCCGTGTCGGACCCGTCCATGCCTGCATCCGTTTCCAGTTGCGTCAGGGCGCGTGCCTTCCACTCGGCCAGAAGGGCCTCTTGAAAGGCGGGGACGTCCTTGAAATGCCAATAGAACGAGCCCTTGGACGTTTTGAGGTGCCGGGACAGGGGTTCTGCGCGCAGGGCCAGGGGGCCCTCTGCGGTGAGCTGTGCCAGACCGGCGTCGATCCATGTTGCGGGGGAGAGGGGTGTCTTTGCCATGGGTCCGCGATACGTCCGAGTATGCTGGGGCGCAAGGGAAAGGCGGGGCGGGGTCCGGTTTGGGCGCTTTGTCGCACATTCCGGCGGCGGGCATGCGCAGATTTGCGGCAGGGTGGGACGCGGTCAGAACGCGGACAGCACCGCGAGCCCCACCACCAGCAACATGGAGGCAGCCATGGCGTAGTTCACTGTTCTTTGGCGGGCGGGGGGCAGGTTGAGGGCCTTGAGCCGTCCGCCGAACCAGACCCAAAGCACGTGGATCGGGATCCAGACCGCGTTTACGACAAAGAGTTTCCACAGGGCCTCGGCCACCAGCGCGTCCGGAAAGATGGAAAAGCCGGAAAAGAGGGCGGTGTTGACGGCGTAGGCCTTGGGATTGATCGGTTGCAGCAGGATGCCCGCCAGCACACCGGGTTCGGACGTGGCGGGCTGAAAGGCCAGTTTCGAGCCGGCGAAGGCGATGCGCAGCGCGAGGTAGAGCAGGTAGGCCGTCGACAGCACAAAGAGGGCGGTGCGGATGACCGGATCGGCCAGTACCAGCGCGGCCAGACCAGAGACGACGGCGAGAATCACCAGGTTGTTGCCGATGAACAGGCCCAGCACATAGCGCAGGCCCGGCTGCATCCCGTAGGCCGCACCCACCCCCGCGGCGGACAGGACGCCGGGACCGGGTGTGATGATCAGGAAAAAGACGGCAGCGGCAAAGGCGATCATGCGCCCAGATTCAGGGTTTTGCCGACCACGTCAATGGGCGCGCATGGTGGAACACGCGCGCCCGAAGTTTTGTTCACCCGAGCAGACGGCGGGCGATGACCTGAGCCTGAATTTCGGCGGCACCTTCAAAGATGTTGAGGATGCGGGCGTCGCACAGCACGCGGGAAATCTTGTATTCCAGCGCAAAGCCGTTGCCGCCGTGGATTTGCAGCCCGTTGTCCGCAGCCGCCCACGCCACACGCGCGCCGAGCAGTTTGGCCATGCCCGCCTCGACGTCGCAGCGGCGCCCCTCGTCCTTTTCAAAGGCGGAGAAGTAGGTGAGCTGCCGCGCGACCATGATTTCGACCGCCATCATCGCCAGCTTGTTGGCGACGCGGGGGAAGTTGATCAGGGACTTGCCGAATTGTTTGCGGTCCAGCGCATATTGCATCGAGATGTCGAGCGCGGATTGGGCGACACCGATGGCACGGGCCGCTGTCTGGATGCGCGCGGATTCGAACGTTTCCATCAACTGCTTGAAGCCTTTGCCCTCTTCGCCGCCCAGCAGGTTTTCACCCTTCACATGGAAGTTGTCGAAGCCCAGCTCGTATTCCTTCATGCCGCGGTAGCCCAGCACTTCGATCTCGCCGCCGGTCATGCCCTCGGTGGGGAAGGGTGCCTCGTCCGTGCCGGGCGTCTTTTCGGCCAGGAACATCGACAGACCTTTGTAGTTGGTTGTGGCGGGATCGGTGCGCGCCAGCAGGGTCATCACCTGCGTCCGGGCGGCGTGGGTGATCCAGGTCTTGTTGCCGGTGATCTTGTAGTCGCCGTTCTCGTCCTTGACCGCGCGGGTGCGCAGGCTGCCCAGGTCAGAGCCGGTGTTGGGTTCGGTAAAGACAGCCGTGGGCAGGGTTTCGGCGCTGGCCAGTTGCGGCAGCCATTTCTGTTTCTGCTCTTCGGTGCCGCCCGCAATAATCAGTTCAGCCGCGATTTCGGACCGGGTGCCGAGCGATCCGACACCGATGTAGCCGCGCGACAACTCTTCAGAGACGACGCACATCGACGCTTTGGACAGGCCAAAGCCGCCGTATTCCTCGGGGATGGTCAGGCCGAACACACCCATTTCGGCCAGTTCCTCGATCACCTCCATGGGGATCAGTTCATCGTTGAGGTGCCAGTCGTGGGCAAAGGGTTCGACCTTGTCCACGGCGTAGCGGCGGAACTGTTCGCGAATCATTTCCAGTTCGTCATCCAGACCGGACGCGCCAACGGTGATTTCGGCGCTGCGTTCCTGCATCAGCTCAACAAGGCGCATCCGCGCGGCCTGTGTGTTGCCGGATTGGGTCAGGGTCATCACGGCGGGGTCCATCATGCCGCGCATGTCGTCCTGGGTCAGGCCCATGTCCTGCAGGCGCAGCACTTCGCCCTGGTTCATCTGGATGCCGCCATAGACCTGCCAGAGGTATTCGCCAAACGTGATCTGGAGAATCAGCGCCTCGACCTCGCCAAATTTGGACTGAGCGTCGAGGTTGGTGGCCCATTTGTGCATCTGGCGCAGCGATTCCGTGTAGGTCGCGAGCCATGCGAGGCCGTGGGCGGCGGTCTGGTGTTCCTCAACCAGCGCGCCCGAGACGCGACCATCAACGCTGAGTTGTTCGCGCAGGCGGGTGCGGGCAAGCTCTGTTATGGATTCGACCGGGGCGATGGCCTGTCCGGTTAGAGCAAGAAGATCATCAAGTAATATAGGTGTCATTCCACCCAAATCCTGTCCGTCATGTGCCATGGCGCTGCTCCCTGTTCGCGGTGTCACGCCTGACTATCTACTTTGCAGGTGCAGCGCAATTAATATTCATTCTACTGCGGCCATTTGTTCTATTCTTGCGCGGGTATTCCGCTGCATTGCGGCGCACGGCGGCAGGCCTATCGCTGTTGATCGCGTACTATAGTGCAACAGACATGCGTCTGGCGCCAAGGGAATTGGGGCGATGCAGCGGGCAAGTGATGTGGTGGAGATCGGGAAAGATGTCCGCCCAGCCTGGAGGTATCACACGGGCCATTCTAGGCCACAGGCTGAGCGAAACATCATATAGTGCAATGAGATAGGCACCTTTGGCACGGTCCCGGCCGTGCCGTGAAGACAGGGAACAGGCCCCTGCCGCCGGTGTTTCAGGACGCGCGGCGGGCCACGGTCAGGCCGGACACGTCTTCGATGAACGTCACTATACGCGACTTGATCTTTTCATCTTCGATGGCGGCCAGCGCGTTCACGATGTCCATGCCGTTGTCGCGGCGCGGCGCGGGATCGGCATCCAGCAGACCTTCGAAGAAGTAGGACGTTGGGACGTCCAGAATGCGCGACAATTCGAACAGGCGGCTGGCTGCGATCCGGTTGGATCCGATTTCGTATTTCTGGATTTGCTGAAAGGACAGTTCCAGGCGTTTGGCCACATCGGTCTGCGACATGCGGCGCAGCGTGCGGATTTGCTTGAGACGTTTTCCTACGTGGACGTCGACGGGATGCGACATGAAATGGTTACCTCCGGTTGTTTCAACCAGAGTGATCGGCGATCCGCGATATTGGTTCAATTGAGAAGATATAACTCAGAACCACACGTAAATGTTGCATTGTTGTATGATTGGTTTACCCTTATGGTGTTACCAGTCATACATTGAGGCACTGCGTGAACGCTCCTTTGACCAATCTTGCGGATACAAACCACCCTCTGTTGTTCGAGATGATCCGCTCGTTCACGACGCTGGCGCGCACGCTGAACCTGTCGCATGCGGTGTCGGAGTTGAACAGCACGCGCCAGACGGTGCGGCGGCACATTGCACAGCTTGAGGTGATGCGCGGTCAAAAGCTGTTTCGGGTCAATGACAGGCGGTACGAATTGACGTCAGCGGGGGATGCGGCGTTGCCTGAGGCGCTGGATCTTTTGATGCGGTCCAAGGTCTGGTCGCGCGGTCAGACGGGGTCGCATGGCGCGTTGCAATACCTCAAGGCGCGCGAGGGCGACTGGGTGTTTTACCAGCAACAGCAGCCCATGGGCAGCATCTGGTCCGACGAATCGGTTCTGTTGCGCGAGACGTACCGCGCCTGGATGATGGCGGCGTCACAGATCGAGAGCCCGGCGTTGGCCCATGTGCGCCCCTATCTGATGGTGTATCGGCACGGCGAGGCGGGGTGGATCTGTGTCGAGTTTGGCGAACAGTCGGCCTATGTGAACTGGTTCGGGCGCGACTATGCCCGGTCCAGCATCGGTCGGCCGATTGCCCGCCTGCCCGCGGGCGAAGAATTTGGTCGGATGCTCGACCAGTCCTTTCACGACATCCAGACCACGCAAATGGCGCGTCTGGACCACGTTTATACAAGGATGCCCGAGCGTTACGACGAACGGCAGGCCACGATGGTCTACCAACGTCTGATGATGTCAGGGTTTTTTCCGGATGGCTCGCCTGCGGTGATGACACTGGTTGTGCCGACGGCAAAGGTGAATATCGCCGACCTCGAGGACGAACAGCGGGACGCCATCACCGACATTGTCCCCCCGAACTTCGACCCGGCCAACGCCGTTTTCGAGGTCGCTGCAAAGGAGTGGCAATAGGGCGCATTAAGCATCACCACCTTTACGAGAGATAATTACGGGTAATTTTCATCGCATTGTTCTAAATTTGTCCTGTGTGGCAAAGGAGACATGGGATGACGATTCAATTTTCGGGAAATGCGGCCCCGTTCATAGCGACCAGTCGCGATATTCTGGTGGCGCAGGGCATCAAGCTGACCATCGGGACGGATTTCGAGGAATATCGGGATATCGTCGCCGAGGAGCGCCCGATGCAAAAATTGGGTGCCCCCTTTGATCCGTCGCAGCACAGCCTGACATCGGCCAATGCGTTCTGGCTGATTGGCCGATCCGAAGACGGGACGTTGATCCACACGCAAGCGGCCAAGCGCATCCGTCTGTCGGGCCGTCCGCTCAGCAGTTACCTCTTGCGCCAGTTCCGGGCATTTCCGCCGCCCCTCAAAGGCGTTGATCAGCGTCGGTCGCGGTTCCGCGCGACCCCAGGCACACACCGGATCGAGGGTACGGTCGCGTATCACGGCGAATTCTGGGTGGCCCCGGAACGTGGCAAATACCGTGGCGTCGGATTGGCACCGGTGCTTGGCCGTACGGGCATGCTCGAAATGATGCAAAAGTGGGACCCGGACTGGATCTACGGGTTCATCCTGAACGTGGTGGCGTTCAAAGGGTTCGCAGCCCGCATCGGGTATCTGCATCTTGAGCCGAGCGTTTTGAAATGGGTGGTCGATGGGCGGGACGCGCCGATTGACACGTTCCTTGCCTACAACAGCCGCGAAGACCTGGAATACCTGTTGGATATTCCGCTCAACGACGTCTTGCCGGAAGCGGCCTGATGAAAGACTGCCAGAGGCTGCGACATGCGGCCTCTGGCGTGGTTGTTCAGCCAATCGCGGCGGCGCGCACGTCGTCGTCGATGTGGGGCAGGTACTGGGCAAAGTTGTTCGAGAACATGTCCACCAGCTTGGCCGCCTGTGCGTCATAGGCCGCACCATCATCCCAGGTGCGGCGCGGATCGAGCAGGATGTCCGCCACGCCCGGCACCGACACCGGCACGTCAAAGCCAAAGTTGGGGTCCTTGCGGAATTCACCCTTGGCCAAAGTGCCGTCCAGCGCCGCGGTGAGCAGCGCGCGGGTGGCGCGGATAGGCATGCGGCTGCCTGTGCCGTAGGCGCCGCCGGTCCAACCGGTGTTCACCAGCCAGCAGGTTGCACCGTGCTTGGCGATCTTGTCTTGCAGCAGTTTGCCGTATTCCTCGGGACGGCGCGGCATGAACGGCGCGCCAAAGCAGGTGGAGAACGTGGGCTCAGGCTCGGTCACGCCGCGTTCTGTGCCTGCTACCTTGGAAGTAAAGCCAGAGAGGAAGTGGTACATCGCCTGCGCAGGCGTCAGGCGCGTTATCGGAGGCAGCACACCAAAGGCGTCGCAAGTCAGCATGATGATGTTCTTGGGGTGACCCCCCAGCGCGCTGGACGACGCGTTCGAGATGTATTCCAGCGGGTAGGCGCAGCGCATGTTGGCGGTCAGGCTGTCATCCTCGAAATCCAGTTCCATCGTGTCGGGGTTATGGACCATGTTTTCGATGACCGTGCCGAATTTCTCGGTCGTGGCGTAGATTTCCGGCTCTGCCTCGGCGCTCAGGTTGATCGTCTTGGCATAGCAGCCACCCTCGAAGTTGAAGGTGCCGCGGTTTGACCAGCCATGTTCGTCGTCGCCAATCAGCGTGCGACCGGGATCGGCAGACAGGGTCGTCTTGCCGGTACCGGACAGGCCAAAGAACACGGCCGTATCGACAGGGTTGCCGTGCGCGTGGTTGGCCGAGCAGTGCATCGGCATCACGCCTTTTTCCGGCAACAGGTAGTTCAGCAGCGTGAACACGGATTTCTTGTTTTCACCGGCGTATTCCGTGCCGCCGATCAGGATCATCTTGCGGTCAAAGTTCATCGCGATCACGGTTTCGGACCGGCAGTTGTGCTTGGCCGGGTCCGCCTGGAAGGACGGGCAGTTGATCACGGTGAAATCTGCGATGAAGTCGGCGAGGTCCTCGGCATCGGGACGGCGCAGCATGTGGCGGATGAACAGGCCGTGCCAGGCCAGCTCTGTCACCATACGCACGTTGATCGAATAGGATGGGTCCGCACCGCCCACGAGGTCCTGAACGTAGTATTCGCGCCCTTTCATGTGGGCGATCATGTCTTCGTAGAGGGCGTCGAACCCTTCGGGCGTCATTGCGGCGTTGTTTTCCCACCAGATGTGGTCTTCGACGCTGGGCGTTTTGACGACATGTTTGTCCTTGGGCGAACGACCGGTGAACTTGCCAGTGGTGACCAGAAACGCGCCGCCCTTGCCCAATGTGCCCTCGTCACGGGCCAGGGCCCGTTCGATCAGCGCGGGTTCGATCAAGTTATAATAGACATCGCCCAGCCCTTTGATCCCTTGATCTTCGAGGCGGAACTGCGGGTTTACCCGTCCAAATGTCATGTGAACTCTCCTGATGCCGCGCTGCGGCTTTGGTGTCAGAGGTGGGGCATGGCGCCCGGAAACGACATCATGTCGCTCCGTTCCGGCGTCTTAACATGCGGATTCTGCACATGAACAGATGGGGGACCTCAGGTTAGCGCCACCATGACGACCGGTTGCGCAAACAGGGTTTCCATTAGGCACACTCAGGACGCGAATGTGCGGCAATTTAGCCATTCCTAACCAATTTCTGGCGAGTCTAGGGCGGCAATCACGCCCTGATTCGCACTTATTGATTGATTCGAAAGGCCAAAAACGGAACAATGGCGGAAAAATCAAAAATAACGAGCAGCACAAGGAAACAGGCAATGTCAAAGATTGCATTGGTGGATGACGACAGGAATATCCTGACGTCCGTCTCCATGACTCTCGAAGCCGAAGGGTTCGAGGTCGAAACGTATAACGATGGTCAAGCCGCTCTCGACGCATTCAACAAGCGTCTGCCGGATATGGCTGTTCTCGACATCAAGATGCCGCGCATGGACGGGATGGACCTGCTTCAGCGGTTGCGGCAGAAAACCACGATGCCGGTGATCTTCCTGACGTCAAAGGATGATGAGATCGACGAGGTGTTGGGCCTGCGCATGGGCGCCGACGACTACGTCAAAAAGCCGTTTTCCCAACGGCTTCTGGTGGAACGCATCCGCGCGCTGTTGCGTCGTCAGGATGCCGTGGCCGGGGATGTGGTTGGCGACACCGAAGAGACCAAGGTGATGGAACGCGGCGATCTGCGCATGGATCCGTTGCGTCACGCGGTGTCCTGGAAGGGGCGCGATGTGTCCCTGACGGTCACCGAATTCCTGCTGTTGCAGGCACTGGCACAGCGTCCGGGTTTCGTAAAATCGCGGGATCAGTTGATGGACGTCGCCTATGACGATCAAGTCTATGTGGATGACCGGACCATCGACAGCCACATCAAGCGTTTGCGCAAGAAGATGCGCAGCGCGGACGATGATTTCTCTGCGATTGAGACACTGTACGGCATCGGCTATCGTTACAACGAAGACTAGGACGATGCCGGAATGGCTCTGGTCGAGGGGACCATCATGCGAGACATGAGCACCCCACCATCGCGCGACGGAGATGTCGTGCTGGGTGAGGATTGGGTGGCGCCGGAAACAGCCAGCTCCTCAGAAATGAGGGATGGTCGCGCCCGGCGCGGCCTCATGTCGTTGGGGGGATCGCCTCTGGCGCGCAAGATCATCACATTCAACCTGATTGCGTTGAATGTGCTCGTCGCCGGTATCCTGTACCTCAATTCGACCCGCGACAGTCTGGCGGTGCAACGCATCTCCGCCCTTGTGGCGCAGGCCGAACTGGTGGCCGACGTGATCGAGGCCAAACTCCCCAGCGGATCGCCCGTCGATCTGGCCACGGGCGACGCCATCGACATGGAGGCCACGCTGGCCGAGATGGACGTCCGGGAACGGCACGAAGTGTTCGTGTTCGACACGCAGACGGACCTCGTGGCCCAGACGCAGGGGACGTTGGCGCCGCTGCAACCCACCAACGAGGGCGAAGATCTGGCGCTGCTGACGGATAGCCTGAGCTGGGTCTGGAACATCGTGTCGCGCCCCTTTGCGTCCGAACCCGAAGACACCCCATCTGTCGAAGACCAGTTGCGCCCGCTTGTGGATCGGTCATTGGCCGGCGAAACGCAGGTGAGTGAAGGCATCGACGGCGCGGGTGGGGCGCTGTTCAGCGTCGTGACCCCGATCCAACTGGACGGTGCCGCCGTTGGCGTTGTCGCACTGACCAGCGCCTCAGGCGAAATCGACGCGATGGTGCGCAACGAACGCGAGCGGGTGCTACAGATGTTTGTGATCGCAACGCTTGTGTCCATCGGCCTGAGCCTCGTGCTGGCCTCCACCATTGCCAACCCGCTGGCTGATCTGGCCGCCGCGGCCGAGCTGGGCCGGGACAAGAACGCGCGCAAGGTCAATCCGGGCCGCATCCGCATCCCCGACCTGACTGCGCGGCCCGACGAGATCGGACGCCTGTCCGGTGCGTTGCGCGGCATGATCGCGGCGCTCTACAACCGCATTGACGGCAATGAACAGTTCGCGGCCGACGTGGCGCACGAGATCAAGAACCCGCTGGCATCCCTGCGGTCTGCCGTTGGCACGTTGCGCATGGTCAAGCGCGACGATCAGCGCGAAAAGCTGCTCGATGTGATCGACCATGACGTCCGACGCCTGGACCGTCTGGTGAGTGATATTTCCAACGCCTCGCGGCTCGACAGTGAGCTTGTCAAAGAGGAAGAGGAATCCTTTAACCTGCTCACAATGCTGGGCAATCTTGGCCAGTACCTCGGCGAAGATGCGCGCGGCAAGGGGATCGAATTTATCACTGATCTGCCAGACAATCCAATTGATGTGCAGGGCCTCGAGGCGCGATTGGCGCAGGTTTTTGTCAACCTGATCACCAATGCGATTTCCTTTTGCGAGGATGGCGACGCGATCCGCATCTGGGCGCGCAAACGTGAAAACCGGGTACTTGTCGTCGTCGAGGACACCGGCCCCGGCATTCCGGATCAGGCCCTGACCAAGATTTTCAAACGCTTCTACAGCCAACGTCCCGAAGAGCATTTTGGCAACAATTCCGGCCTTGGCCTCGCGATTTCGAAACAGATCGTCGAAGCGCATGGCGGCGTCATCTGGGCCGAAAACATTCGTCCCACCGATGCCGACATCACGTCTGAACCGCTGGGCGCGCGCTTTGTCGTGGGCCTGCCCGTCTGATCGGGCATGGTCGAGACGCTGCGTGTCCATGCCAGTGCCGTCGCGCTGGGGGATCGGGGTGTCTTGATCACGGGCGCGTCGGGGACGGGCAAATCGTCGCTGGCCCTCTCGCTCATGGCCTATGGCGCGACGCTGGTTGCCGATGATCAAACGGACCTCTGGACGCAGGATGGCGCGCTTTGGGCGCGTGCGCCGCACACCATCGAAGGGCTGATCGAGGCGCGCGGCACAGGCCTTTTGACCGCAGAGGCATCGCCCGCACGAATGGTCGTCGTGGTGGACATGGACAAAACCGAGCAAGAGCGCCTTCCACAATGGCACGAGGCGCGCTATCTCGGGCATGTCCTGCCCGTTCTGCACAAAGTCGAGAGCCCCGCTTGGCCGGCGGCGATCCTGCAATATCTCAAGGGTTCACGAAGGGATCCGCATTGACCCAAGCCCGCCGCCTTGTTCTTGTCACTGGCCCATCCGGGGCAGGACGATCCAGCGCCATCCGCGTTTTGGAGGACCTGGGCTATGAGGCCATCGACAACATGCCGCTGCGCCTGATCCGGGCGCTGTTGGACAACCCGATGCCGGACAAGCCGGTCGCCCTCGGGATTGATCCGCGCAACCGGGATTTCTCGATCACGGCGATCATGGACGCGATGGGGCAGATTGCGGCGCTGCCGGATGTTGTGCCTGAGCTTTTGTACCTCGACTGTGGCACGGACGTGCTGTTGAACCGGTTTTCGGAAACGCGCCGCAGGCATCCGCTGGCCGAGGCCGACCGGGTCGAGGCGGGCATTCAACGCGAATTTGAGCTGCTGGCCCCGTTGCGCGCGCGTGCGGACGTGTTGATCGACACTTCCGATCTGAATGTGCATCAGTTGCGGGCAGAGGTGGAACACTGGTTTTCACCAGGCGATCACAGCCAGCTTGCCGTGTCCGTTCAAAGTTTCAGCTACAAACGCGGTCTGCCCCGGTCGGTGGACATGGTGTTCGATTGCCGGTTCCTGAAGAACCCGTTTTGGGAGCCGTCGCTGCGCAGCGGCACCGGCCTGGATGCGGCGGTGCGCGCGCATATCTGGACCGATCCGCGCGCGCCCGAGTTCGAGCGCAAAGTGCGGGAAATGGTGCTGTGGTTGCTGCCCGCCTATCTGGATGAGGGCAAGTCGCATCTGTCGGTCGCCTTTGGCTGTACCGGCGGGCAACACAGGTCGGTTGCAATGGCAGAAACTCTGGCAGCGGCCCTTGCAGAGGCGCGCTGGCAGGTGTCTATTCGGCATCGCGAACTGGATCGCCGCAAACGGGAAGAGGCATCAGCTTGATCGGAATCGTGATCGTGGCCCATGGCGGGCTGGCTGGCGAATACCTCAAGGCCATCGAACATGTCGTTGGCGCCCAACCCGGTGTGCGCGCCATCGCCATTGAGGCCGATCACAACCGAAAAGACAAAGAAGCAGAGATTTGCAAAGCCGCGGATGACGTTGATTCCGGCGATGGCGTGGTGCTGGTCACGGACCTTTTTGGCGGATCGCCCTCAAACCTGAGCCTGCTGGCCTGCCGTCCGCAGGATAGGCGGATCCTGTATGGTGCAAATTTGCCCATGCTGATCAAACTCGCCAAAAGTCGCCAGATGGGCGTGGCGGATGCGGTGCGGCTGGCGTTGGACGCGGGCAAAAAGTATATCGACACACAGAATGTAAGTGCAGACAGATAGATTATGACCCAACGCCGACTTGAAATCGTGAACATCAAGGGCCTGCATGCGCGCGCCTCTGCCAAGCTGGTCGAAGTCGTGGAGGCGTTCGACGCCCAGGCCACGGTGGACAAGGATGGCATGTCTGCATCAGGCGACAGTATTATGGGCCTTTTGATGTTGGCAGCACCGATGGGAAGTTTTATTGACGTTGAAACCTCGGGTCCAGACGCTGACGCACTGGCCGAGGCAGTGTCGGCCCTGGTGGCGGACAAGTTCGGAGAAGAGGCCTGAGCCGTCGGTGGACCGCGCGGCTGGGCAGAAGAAGGTGGCGCACCCTTGGTCGATAGCACGCATAACATGACCAAATTGTCAGAGCCCGAAACCGTGAGCTTTGCCAAGTATGACCGGCGCAGCCTGTCCTATGCGTCGACGTTCGAGGACCCCTGGAAGGCGTCCTTTATCCGGGTGATGGAAGCATTCACTGGCAAGCTGACGATCCTCCGCCTGATCCGCAAGTTTGAACGCCAGGGCGCGCCGCAGGGCCAGGCGTTTTGGCGTGCGGCCCTGGATGTGATGGGCATCGACCTGACCACCCCGCAATCCCAGCTGGACCGCATCCCCAAGGAAGGGCCGGTGATCGTTGTCGCAAACCACCCGCATGGGATGGTCGACGGCATGATCTTTGCCGATCTGATTGGCCGCGTGCGCCCGGACTACCGCATTCTGACCCGGTCGCTGTTGACGGCGATCGACGAAGTGGCGGGCAGCTATATGATCCCCGTGCCGTTCCCGCACGAAGAAGACGCACAGCGCAAAGGCGTCGAGATGCGCGCAAAGGCGATGTCGCACCTCAAGGATGGCGGCGTTGTGGCGCTGTTTCCGTCAGGCGGTGTTGCCGCGTCCGAAACCTATTGGGGGCCAGCGGTGGAGGCCGAGTGGAACGTCTTTACCGCGCAGTTGATCCGCCGGTCGGGTGCAACGGTTGTGCCTATGAAATTCCCCGGTCAGAACAGCCGCGCCTATCAGATCGCAAACAAGCTGTCGCCGATGCTTCGGCAGGGGCTGTTGCTGCATGAAATCGTGCATTCGCTCAACAAGCCGCAGGGCCCGATCGTTGGCCATCCCTTGCCGCAAGAAGATGTGGCCAAGTGGAAAGACGATCCGCGCGGGTTCATGGCTTGGTTGCGTGATCACACTCTGTCGTTGACCGACTAGACGGTCAGCGTGTCGGCACGGGCGTGTCGCCCCGGTAGTCATAGAACCCGCGTTTCGTCTTGCGCCCCAGCCACCCGGCCTCGACGTATTTGGTCAACAGCGGGCAGGGCCGGTATTTGGTATCTGCCAGCCCATCATGCAGCACGTTCATGATCGCGAGACACGTGTCCAGACCAATGAAATCGGCCAATTCCAGCGGCCCCATCGGGTGATTGGCGCCCAGTTTCATCGACGAATCGATGGACATGACCGACCCGACACCTTCGTAGAGCGTATAGACCGCCTCGTTGATCATCGGCATCAGGATGCGGTTCACGATAAAGGCCGGGAAATCCTCGGCGGTGGCAGCGGTTTTGCCCAGGTTCGCCACAACGGCCTTGCAGGCCTCGAATGTCTCGGAATCTGTGGCGATGCCGCGGATCAGCTCGACCAGTTGCATCACCGGCACCGGGTTCATGAAGTGGAACCCCATGAACTTTTCCGGCCGGTCCGTCCGGCTGGCCAAACGGGTGATCGAAATCGAAGACGTGTTCGACGTGAGGATCGTGTGGGGTTGCAGGTGGGGCAACAGGTCTTCGAAAATGGCCTGTTTGACGGTTTCGCGCTCTGTCGCGGCCTCGATCACCAGATCGGTGCGGCCCAGCTCGCTCAGGGTCGGTGTTGTCAGAATACGGCCCATGGCGGCCGCTTTTTCGTCGGCGGAAATCTTTTCGCGGCTGACCTGACGCTCGAGGTTGCGGTCGATCACCGTCATGGCTGTCTTGAGCGCCTCGTCAGAGACGTCGTTCAACAGCACGTCATACCCGGCCAGTGACATCACGTGGGCAATGCCATTGCCCATTTGTCCTGCGCCCACGATTCCTACGGTCCTGACGTCCATGATTGTCCTTTCTGACGGTGGTTGCACCATAGGGGCAGGGCCGATGCGGGGGCAAGTGTTGCCGTTGCCCCAAAATGGTCACTTTCCATTAGGGAAATGGCAATCGGCTGCTGGCAATCTGGTGCTGGGTAAAAATTGAGAGTGGGTCTCATGAGTTTTGAAGCACTGGGTCCAGGCGGGCTCGACTATCTGCCGTGCAGGTATGGCAATTCCAAGGTTTTGTTCCGCGGGCCGCGACGGTCACTGGATGCGCCGTTCATCGCGTTTTTTGGCGGCACAACGACATATGGCAAGTTCATTCGGACGCCGTTTGCCGAGTTGGTGGAGTCCCGGATCGGGACGACATGCGTTAACTTTGGCAGCGTGAACGGAGGCGTGGATGTTTACGCAACCGACCCGTATCTGCGCGAGGTGACGGGCATGGCGGCGGCGACGGTGATCCAGATCACCAGCCCGCGTAACATGTCCAATCGGTTCTACCGGGTGCATCCGCGCCGCAATGACCGCTTTGTCGAGGCATCCGCGCTGCTGCGTGCGATCTATCGCGACATCGACTTTACCGAGTTCAACTTTACCAATCACATGCTCAAACGGCTGTGCCTGGTGTCGCCGGAAAGGTTCCAACCGGTCATCGAGGAATTGCAGACGGCGTGGGTCGCGCGGATGCGTCTGGTGCTGAGCCAGATACCAGGCAAGACGATCCTGCTCTGGGCCAGCGACGTGGCCCCCGAGGATGTGGGCGAGGACATTGATGCCGATCCGGCCTTTGTCACGCGGGCGATGCTGGACAAGGTGGTGCCGATGGCCACGGATTACGTCGAGGTTGTCGCCTCGGAGGATGCCATTGAGGCGGGGACAGACGGCATGGTGTTTTCCGAAACCGAGGCACCGGCAGCGGCGCAGATGCTGGGGCTGCACGCCCATCACGAGATATCCCGCGCGCTGGTTCCGGCCCTTGAGGCGCTGCGATGAATGCAAAAGGGCCCGCGTCGATCATGACGCGGGCCCTTTGTTTTACTTGTCTCTGTGCGATCAGAGTTTTTCGATCATCTCTGGTACGGCGTCGAACAGGTCAGCCACCAGACCGTAGTCTGCGACCTGGAAGATCGGCGCTTCTTCGTCCTTGTTGATGGCGACGATGACTTTGGAGTCTTTCATGCCTGCAAGGTGCTGAATGGCGCCCGAGATGCCGACGGCGACATAGAGGTCGGGTGCAACCACTTTGCCGGTTTGGCCAACCTGCCAGTCGTTCGGCGCATAGCCCGAATCGACCGCAGCACGGGATGCTCCGACGGCGGCACCCAGTTTGTCGGCCAGTTTCTCGATCAGGGCAAAGTCGTCTTCGGACCCGACACCACGACCACCGGACACAACCACACCAGCCGATGTGAGCTCGGGGCGGTCGCTTGCGGCAACCTTGTCTTCGACCCAGGACGACAGGGCGGGATCTGCGGCGGCGGCGATGTTCTCGACCGAGGCAGAGCCACCCGTGGCCGCCGCATCGAATGTCGATGTGCGGAAGGTGATGACTTTCTTGCCGTCACCCGATTTCACGGTCTGGATCGCGTTGCCCGCATAGATCGGGCGTTCGAATGTGTTGGCGTCGACCACGGCTGTGGCGTCCGAGATCACCATCGCATCGAGCAGGGCCGCGACGCGCGGCATCACGTTCTTGGCGTCGGTGGTGGCAGGGGCGACGATGTGTTCGTAGTCACCCGCCAGCGACACGATCAGATCGGCCACAGGCTCGGCCAGACGTTTGCCGTACACGGCGTCTTCGGCGCACAGCACCTTGGACACACCGGCGATTGTTGCGGCCTCTGCGGCGGCGGCGGCGCATGTGGCACCAGCGGCCAGCACAACAACGTCACCCAATGTGGTCGATGCCGTCACGGCCTTGGCCGTTGCGTCCATCGCCAGTTCGCCATCGTTGATTTCTGCGAGAAGTAGAACAGCCATTACACAGCCCCCGCTTCTTTGAGTTTCGACACGAGTTCTTCGACCGAACCCACCTTGATGCCTGCGGCGCGTGCCTCGGGCTCTGTCGTTTTCACGATCTCAAGGCGCGGCGCTGCGTCGACGCCGTAGTCGGCGGCGGTTTTCTCATCCAAAGGCTTTTTCTTGGCCTTCATGATGTTGGGCAGCGACGCGTAGCGCGGTTCGTTCAGGCGCAGGTCGACGGTGATGACGGTGGGCATGTTGACCTCGATGGTCTGCAAACCGCCGTCCACTTCGCGTGTGACCTTGGCCTTGTCGCCTGCGATCTCGACGTCCGAGGCGAATGTGGCCTGGCTCCAGCCCATGAGGGCGGACAGCATCTGGCCGGTGGCGTTCATGTCGTTGTCGATCGCCTGCTTGCCGCACAGCACGAGGCCGGGCTGCTCTTCGTCGATGATGCCTTTGAGGATCTTGGCAACGGTTAGCGGCTCGATGTCGGTGTGGACGTCGTCGGCGGCAATCACCAGGATTGCGCGGTCGGCGCCCATCGCCAGTGCCGTGCGCAGTGTTTCCTGCGCCTGCTTGACGCCCACCGAAACGGCGACGATTTCGTCGGCCTGACCGGCTTCTTTCAGGCGGATGGCCTGTTCGACGGCAATCTCGTCAAACGGGTTCATCGACATTTTCACATTGGCGAGATCCACACCCGATCCGTCCGCTTTGACGCGCACTTTCACGTTGTAGTCGATCACGCGTTTGACAGGCACCAGCACCTTCATGAACGTTCCTCTCTTCTATATTCAGACCGTCCAGAACGGCCAGATTTCGACTCATCTTCGCCAAGCGAGATAATTGGTCCCGGTTGGTTTACCCAACCCGTCGTTACGGCAACAGGACAAAATCGTCACGTCACGCAACAACGACGCCGCGTTTGGGGTTTAAAGGGAAAGAATGTTTCCCAAGTGTGTCGCCGCACGCCGAACATGGGCAGCGTGCCGCGCGGTGTTTTGTGACCCGTTGCCTCAGCCGCGGTTCGCACCCGGAACCCACAACACGTCGTCCTTGCCGCCATTGTTGGCGATGCGCGCCGCCACAAAGAACCAGTCGCTGAGACGGTTGAGGTATTTCACTGCGGCGGGGTTGATCGCCTCCATCGTCGCCAGTTCCACGGCCAGACGTTCGGCACGCCGCGCCACGGTCCGGCACACATGCAGATGCGCCGACAACGCAGACCCGCCCGGCAGGATAAAGCTGCGCAGCGGCTCAAGCTTGGCGTTCATCGCGTCGATCTCGCTTTCCAGCCGGTCCACCTGGGCATCGACCATCCGCAGGGGTTGGTATTCGACCTCGGCGTCCTTTTCCATGTCGGGGCGACATAGATCCGCTCCCAGATCGAATAGGTCGTTTTGAATGCGCCCCAGTGCGGCGTCCACATCCCCGGTGGCCGCCAATCGCGCCACCCCGAGAAAGCTGTTCAGCTCGTCCGCCGTCCCATAGGCCGTCACGCGCATCGCATGTTTGGCCACGCGCGCGCCGTTGCCCAGTGCGGTTTCACCGGCGTCGCCGGTCTTGGTATAAATCTTGCTCAGGACAACCACGTGCCTAACCTCCGTTATTGCGCAGCAGCACGTAGAGCATGATCAGCAGGACGGCCACAAATTGCGCCCCGATCCGGTAACGCATCAACTTGTTCGAGTTTTTCTGCGCCCAGCCGGAGCCCTTGGCAAAACCGCCAAGCCCCAGCATCAACACGGCCACAACCGCAAGGCACACCAATGCGATCAGGATAAACAGCGGGTCTTGCCCCATTCCTTCGGTCCCCTCTACCTCTGCCTAGCGCAGATGTAGCGGGCGGGCGGACAAAAGCGAACGTGTCGTTCGGTCACCCCCGTGACAGCACCCAATCCAGCGCACGGGTGGGCAGGACGCGGCGCAGCGTGCCCATGATGTAGGTGGGCGTAGTCACATAATATCGCGGACGGGGGCGGGCGGCCTCAACTGCGTGCCGCAGCTTGCGCACCACCGCTTCGGGCGGCAATTCGAACGTGTCGGGGCCGTTGTCCTCATAAAGACGTTTGCGCAAACCGGTGCGGTACTGTTCGGCCCTTGGCGAGGCCTCCCAATCAATCCAGCGTTCGAAATGCGGAATGGAATTGGCGCGGATGCGGCTGGTGACAGGACCGGGTTCGATCAGCACCACGTGGATGGGTGTGTCGCGCAGCTCGATCCGCAGGGTGTCACTGAGGCCTTCAAGGGCGAACTTGGTGCTGTTGTAGGCCCCGCGCCAGGGCATCGTGACAAAGCCAAGCACCGACGAACATTGAACAATCCGACCGTGCCCCTGCGCTCGCATCACCGGGATCACGGCCCGCGTCAGCGTGTGCCAGCCAAAGAAATTCGCCTCGAAAATCGCGCGCAAGGCGTCCGTGGGCAGGTCTTCGACGGCGCCGGGCACACCGTAGGCACCATTGTTGAACAGCGCATCAAGCGTGCCACCGGTGGCGGCCAGCACGTCGGACAGGCCCTGTTCAATTGTATCGGGGGCTTCATAGTCGATCAGCGGGCTTTCAAACCCGTCCTCGATCAGGCGGTCGCAGTCGGCCTGCTTGCGGCAGGCGGCAAACACACGCCACCCCGCGTCGCGCAATCCAAGTGCCGACGCATAGCCGATGCCAGACGAACACCCGGTGATCAGTATGGATTTCTGAGGCATGGCGCATCTCCGCTTTGAACAGGCGCTGTGTAGCGCCCGCAAAGGTCGATGCCAATCAGCCTTCGCTGAGAAGGAAATCCGCCATCCAGCCGACGGGGCCACCTGTGACCGGGCGCATCTTGACCCAACCCTCGCCGGGATCTTGCAGGATCTCGACCTCGGCACCGCGTGTCAGGCGCGACACGATGGAATAGCCTGTGCCAGGGCCGCCACGCACATTGACACGGTTGCCGGTGACCGACCGCACGGTGGCATCTTCATTCACTGCAGGGCGCGCGCCGGTGGCACCAAATTCGACCGGGGTGATGATCGCAGCATCGGTCACAAGGCTCGGCAGGATGATCGCTGGGGTCTCTTCGCTCAACGCTTCGGTCACAGCGGCCTCGACGGCAGGTGTCACCTTGGCCGGGGTTGTGCGCAGGGTCGGTGCGGGGCGCAAAACTTCATCCACAGCCGTCAGGTTCAGCGCAACGCGCGTGACGTTTTCGGGCACCGGCGCAGGCTCGGCGGCGACAATCACCGTCTCCAGCTTTTCTTCCTCGACGGTTACGGGGGCGTCAATGCGGGCGAGGCGTGTGGCATCAGGGTCGAAATCCGCCCCACCACTCATCTCGTAAAAGGCCCAGGCCATGAATACGAACGACACAAAAATGAACCTGGCCATACCAGTTACTCCCCCAACATAGTCTCATGTGCCGCGGCAGTCGTTGATGGCACATCTATTTGTTAACAGACCGACCGATTCACATCACTGTTAAACTTCGCCCGCTTTTCCCCCTGAGCCGCCTCTGTTGTCACCGGGCAACGCGTTGTTCGGGGCCAAGCGGCGGCACAGCACGGTAACTGTGGGTAAATTGCGTTCGCGGCTTGTTCGGCCCGCACCTGCCCGCTACACAGCATCTATGTCAGATCAGGCCGACACACCCAATATGGACCTATCCGAACCGTTGCGCCGCGCGCTGGGCGAACGGTATCTGACCTATGCGCTCAGCACGATCATGCACCGAGCGTTGCCCGATGCGCGGGACGGTCTCAAACCCGTACACCGTCGGATTCTGTTCGCGATGCGGGAATTGCGCCTGGCCTCGAACGGTGGGTTCCGGAAGTCGGCCAAGATTTCGGGCGACGTCATGGGCAATTATCACCCCCATGGCGACGCCGCGATTTACGACGCGATGGCGCGATTGGCGCAGGATTTCAATGTCCGCTACCCACTGGTCGACGGCCAGGGCAATTTTGGCAACATCGACGGCGATAACCCTGCCGCGTCGCGCTATACCGAGGCGCGGATGACGTCTGTGGCCGAGGCGTTGCTGAACGGGCTGAACGAGAACGCGGTGGATTTCCGCGAGAATTACGACGGCACGCTGACCGAACCCGCGGTGCTGCCCGCCGAATTTCCGAACCTGCTGGCCAATGGCTCCAGCGGGATCGCGGTGGGGATGGCGACGAATATCCCGCCGCACAATATCTCTGAACTCTGTGATGCCTGTCTGCACCTGATCAAAACGCCCGATGCGCGCGATGACACGCTGTTGAACTATGTGCCGGGCCCCGACTTTCCCACGGGCGGCATCATTGTCGAACCCGCTGAACAGATCGCGCAGGCCTACCGCACGGGCAAGGGCGGCTTCCGCCTGCGCTGCCGGTACGAAGTCGAGGATCTGGGCCGGGGGCAGTGGCAGATCGTTGTCACCGAGATCCCCTATCAGGTTCAGAAATCCAAGCTGATCGAAAAGCTGGCAGAGCTGATCCAGACCAAGAAAATTCCGATTCTCGCCGATGTGCGCGACGAATCTGCTGATGACATCCGGCTGATCCTCGAACCACGATCCAAGAACGTGGCACCCGAGGTGCTGATGGGGATGCTGTACCGCAATTCCGATCTTGAGGTCCGGTTCAGCCTGAACCTCAACGTGCTGATCGACGGGGTTACACCCAAGGTCTGCTCGATGAAGGAAGTGCTGCGCGCCTTCCTCGATTTCCGCCGCGAGGTTCTGATCCGCCGCAGCCATCACCGGATGGAAAAGATCGACCACCGCCTCGAGGTGCTCGAAGGGCTGATCGTCGCCTTTCTCAACCTCGACCGCGTGATCGACATTATCCGTTATGACGACGAACCCAAGGCCGCGCTGATGCGCGAGGATTGGGGCAAGGATCATGCGCGCGCCATGTCCGGGGCCGACTATGTGGGTCCACCACCGGGTGACGGTGAACTCAGCGATGTGCAGGCCGAGGCGATCCTGAACATGCGCCTGCGCAGCCTGCGCCGTCTCGAAGAGATCGAGCTGTTGCGCGAACAGGCCGCATTGATGGAAGAACGCGCCGGTCTTGAGGACCTGCTCGAAAGCGACGACCTGCAATGGCGCACGATTGCTGACCAGTTGCGCGAGACCAAAAAGACCTTTGGCAAGGACTATGCCGGTGGCGCGCGGCGCACGACCTTTGCCGATGCGGGCGAGATCGAAGACGTCCCGCTTGAGGCGATGATCGACCGCGAACCGATCACCGTGGTGTGCAGCCAGATGGGCTGGATCCGCGCGATGACGGGCCATATCGACCTGGGCCGCGAGCTCAAGTTCAAGGATGGTGACGGCCCGCGCTTTATCTTCCACGCCGAGACGACGGACCGGTTGATCGTGGTGGGCACGAATGGGCGGTTTTATACCCTGTCCGCCTCGAACCTGCCCGGCGGGCGGGGCATGGGCGAGCCGTTGCGCCTGATGGTCGACCTGCCCAACGAGGTTCAGATACATTCCCTGCTGACGCACAAGCCGGGTCGCAAGCTGTTGGTGGCGTCGACGGCGGGCGATGGCTTTGTCGTGCCCGAAGACGATGTGATCGCCCAGACCCGCACCGGCAAACAGGTGCTGAACGTGCGCGGCGACGTCCAGATGGCCGTGTGTCGACCTGTCGATGGCGACGCCGTGGCCGTGGTGGGCGAGAACCGCAAGGTGCTGGTGTTCCTGCTGGACGAACTGCCCGAGATGGGCCGTGGCAAAGGCGTGCGCCTGCAAAAGTACAAGGACGGGGGTCTGAGCGATGCAACCACCTTCACCCTGGCAGAAGGGCTCAGCTGGCGCGACCCAGCCGGACGGACCCGAACCGAAACCCAGCTCGCCGAGTGGCGCGGAAAACGGGCCGCAACCGGGCGCATGGCCCCCAGGGGCTTCCCACGCGACAACAAGTTCACCTGACGGAGCGCTGACCGTTGGTTTCACCGGGCGCAAGGGCGCGGTGTTCTGGCTGGCGCTCAAGCTGGGGTTTTGGTCGATCCTGACCCTGGGTTTTTATCGCTTCTGGATGAAAACCCGCCTGCGCCGCTATTTCTGGTCATCCATCCGTCCCGGCGGACACCCTATGGAATATGTGGGCGACCCTTGGGAAAAGCTGTTGGGCTTCTTCATCGCGGTGGTGATCCTGACCTTTTACATCGGTGTGGTGAACCTGCTGCTGATGTTTGTCAGCTTTTCACTGTTTGACGGCAATTTCGCGGGCTACCTCCTCAGCTTTATCGGGGTGATCCCACTGTGGTTCTATGCCCGATACCGTGCGCGCCGTTACGTGCTGGGACGCACCCGCTGGCGCGGTGTACGCTTTGGGTTGGAACCGGGGGCGTGGGGCTATGCGGGGCGCGCGTGCCTGCACTGGGCGCTGACCCTCTGCACCGCCGGGCTGTTGTGGCCGCGCATGACGTTCCTGCTGGAGAAATACCGCACGGACCGAACCTTCTTTGGATCTGCGCGCCTCACCCAAGAGGGGCATTGGACCATGCTCTACCGGCCTTTGATGCCACTGATACTGGTCGTCGCGGCCTGTGGTCTGTGGACGCTGTGGGTTATGGTGTTGCACCCGATTGGACCCGCCTTTGACCTGTTTGTGCGGGGCTTTATCGCCGGGGCGACGGGCACCACGCCAGACCTGGAAGGCGTGGGAACCGACCCGACGGTGGGGCTGTGGCGGATGTGGCTGATGCTGCCGCTGTCCTTTGGTCTCTACTACGGGGTGGTGCACTATATCTTTGGCGCGCGCCGCATGATGGCCGATCACAAGACTGCGCCGGGCATTACCTTCGCTTCCAGCTTGCGGACGGGCCGCGTGGCCTGGATCTATGCGGGTGGCACGATACTGGCCTATCTGGTGCTGGTCCTCGGCATAATCCTGATCATGCTGCTCATGATGCCGGTTCTGGGCGCGTCCATTCTCAGCCAGATGGGCGGCGTGGATGTCGGAGCGTTCTCGACTGTGCCGCGCTGGCTGTCGATCCTGATGTCTGTCGTGCTGTATTTCGCGGTCTTTCTGATGTGGTCAGTGGTCTACAACACCTTTGTGACCTTTCCGCTGATGCGCCACATGGCGTCCACCCTGTCACTGCCGACCCACGATGGGCTGGCTGATGTCAGCCAACGCGCCCGTGACGAATTTGCCGAGGCCGAAGGCTTTGCCGAGGCGCTGGATCTGGGGGCCGCCATATGACCCGACACGGTACATATTTCGATGGCGACCGCGCCCTTGGCCGCGCCGTCACCCTGACCCTGCCCGGTGATGCCAAGGCGCTGGTGATGACGGACGATACCGGTGACACGGTGTCCTGGCCCATTGCGGGCATCCGGCAGGTCAAGGATCACGCCGGTGCGCGGGATGCGGTTCTGCGGCTCAAGGATGACCCATTGGCGCGACTGTACGTACAGGATCTGAACGACCTGCCCCGTTGGCCGCATCTGCAAAAATCTGCACCGCCCAAGGGGCGCGGTCGGCTGGCGATGTGGGCTGCCGGGGCTGTGGCGGCTGTGGCCTTGCAGATTGGCGTGCTGATCCCCCTGATGGCGGACCAGTTGGCCAATATCATCCCGGCCCGTGCCGAAAGCGCGCTGGGCGATGCGACGTTCGAACAAATCCGCTCCGCTCTGGGCAGTGACGCCCTTGGCCCGCTTGGTCTGTGCGAGGACACTCAGGGCCATGCCGCACTGACCGCCATGAAAGCCGCCTTTGAACCCTCGATGCCCGAAGGGACCGAGGTGTCGGTCTATGTGCTCAACCATCCGATGATCAACGCCTTTGCGCTGCCCGGTGGCAACGTGGTGTTCTTTCGAGGGCTGATCGACGCCGCCGAAACACCCGAAGAGGTCGCCGCCGTGTTCGCGCACGAACTGGGCCACGTGGTCAGCCGCGATCCCACGCGCCACGCCTTGCGCTCTGCGGGCAGCATCGGTGTGTTGGGGTTGCTCTTTGGTGACTTTGCCGGGGGGGCGGTGGTCCTGTTTCTGACTGAACGGCTGATTGACGCGCATTACTCGCAGGCGGCAGAGGCGGCGGCGGACACCTTTGCCTATAAGCTGCTGGAAAACGCACGTGTTTCTCCGGCGGCACTGGGTGACATGTTTGAGCGACTGCGGGCGGAGCACGGCGATCAGTCTGGCGTCGTTGCGCATTTCCTGACGCATCCGACGCTGTCCGACCGCATCGACGCGGCCCGTGCGGCGGAGCCGGGGGGCGTGACATGGGATCCGATCATCACCGACGCGCAATGGGCCGACCTGCAGACGATCTGCGACTAGGCGGGGTCTGCGGTCAGCCAGACGCCGCCATTGGGGCGCAAGGTCAGGATCATAACGGGGTCCGGATCACGGCCCTGCACCGGTTTGAACCGGAACCGCGACAACAGCGTGGCCAGGATGATGACCGCCTCTTGCAACGCAAATGACGCGCCGATGCAGATGCGCGGGCCGTCGCCAAAGGGCAGGTAGGCATAGCGGTCGATGGCCTTGCGGTCTGCGAACCGCTCGGGGTGGAACGCATCCGGGTCTTCCCACAACAGCTTGGACCGGTGCAGCGCATAGATCGGGATCATGCAGGTATCGCCCTTGCGCACCTCGTGTCCGCATAGCGTGTCGTCTGCCATGGCGGTGCGCGACACCAGCCCGGCCGGTGGATAGAGGCGCAACGCCTCGTCCACGATCTGGCGGACAAAGGGCAATTGCGTCAGGTCGTCCCCGGTGGCCGCACGGCCTTGCAGGCAGGTCTGCGCCTCGACCCGCGCGCGGTCCTGCACATCCGGGTCAAAGGCGACCAGATACATCGACCACGCCAGTGTCAGCGCCGTGGTTTCATGCCCTGCCACGATGAAAGTCAACAGGTTGTCGCGCAATTCAGCGGTCGACATCTTGCGCCCGGACTTGGGGTCTTCGCCCGCCAGCAACAGGTCCAGCAGGTCCGGGATGTCACCCGCGCCGCGCGCCATGCGCGCCTCGATCGCGCGGTCCGCGAGGACCTTGGTGTCGCGCATGGCCTTGCCTGCGGTCATCCGCCCCGGACGTGGCACCCAATCCGGTGCACCCAGAACATCCAGCAGGGAAATCTTGCCCGCCTCGGCGATATAGTCGTCGATCGCATTGTGCACCCCGTCACGGTCCATGCCCGCCCCACCGGAAAAGGTCACATCCGCAATCACGTCAAATGTGGTGGTCACCATCTCGTCCAGCATGTTGACCGCGCGCGGCCCCGCGGCGGCCACCCGTGCAGCACTGCGTTCGGCGGCGGCTGTCATGATCGGGGACAGGTTCATCATGTTGCGATGGGTGAACGCAGGCGCCGCCGTGCGCCGTTGCCAGCGCCAATGCGCGCCCTCCGCGATAAAGAGCGACTCGCCAATGGCAGGGCGCAACAGGTTCTTGGTGACCAGAGACTTTGGGTAATTGTCCAATTGATCCAGCAGCATGTGCCGAATGCCACCGGGGTCCATGACCATGTGCCACCGCTTTCCGGTGCGCCCCGACAGGATCGGCTCGGATGTGGCGATCTCAGGGATCAGGCGCAGGACATTGCGCCGCCCCTCGCGCAGGCTCTTCCAGACACCCCATGTGCCGTTGACCAGCGGGACACGGACGGGCAGGCGGGTCGGATCGGCTGTGTCGGACATGATGCCCTCCTTGGCTCCTTGGCAACATATCCGACAGACCGTCACCGGGACAATTGCACCTGTGTCGCACCTGCGCTATCGGGTTAAGGCACTGGATGTGGGAGAGATCTGTGATGTTGCGTGCTTTGTTTGCCTTGGTGATGCTGTCGGTTGTTGCGGCCTGTAGCGGTGCAAAGGACCTCGATCAGCCACCCGTTCCGCTGGGTGACTTCCGCCTGGAACACAACATCGTCCTGGCCGAAAGCGCACAGCGCGGCCCGCTCAGCCGCCCCGCGACCGAAGAGCAGCTGACGGCCTCGGTCAAGGACGCCGTGACCGCACGCTTTGGTCGCTACGAAGGCACCAGCCGCTATCACTTTGGCATCTCTGTCGAAGGCTACGTGCTGGCACAGCCCGGCATCCCTCTGGTGCTGGCGCCGAAATCCGCGCTGATCCTGAACGTCACCGTCTGGGATGATGCCGCGGGCAAAAAGCTGAACGACGAGCCCGAGCAGATCACCGTGCTCGAAACCTTTGGCACCGCGCCAATCATCGGCACCGGCTACACCATGACAGCCGAAGAGCAACTGACCGAGCTCAGCGAAAACGCGGCCAAGGCCATCGAACGCTTCCTCGTGCGGCAACAAAACGAACAGGGCTGGTTCGCGCCAGACGCACAGAACGCGGCCCCGGTTGCCGCCGAAGGCGCAACTGCGCCTCCCACCTGATTTCTCTACAAAAAGGCTGATGACATGACCCTGCTGCGATCTCTTGTTTTCCTTGGCGCTGCGGGCATGTTGACCGCCTGTGATGAACCCACAGCCACTACTGCCGCTGCAACGCCACCCGCGCTGACCGCCAACGTGGACGCCGCCGAACCGCCAGTGATTGCCGCACCGCGCGTGATCGAGGCCAATACCGTCATCGTCGATACATCTGCCTTTACTGGCATCGAGGGACGCGAATTTGCCCTGCCGCCCGAACGTGTGGCGGGTGACCTGCGGACCGCCGTGGCCCGGCAACTGTCGTCCACAGGCACCGTTGTCGCCAATGTCACGGTGCGGCTGAAACGTGTGGTGCTGACCTCGCCGGGATCTGCCTTTGCCTTTGGTGGCCCCAGCGCCATCGAGGCCGAGATCACGGCGACGGATGCGCGCACCGGTGCGGTGTTGTTTGGGCCCGAACCGCTGCGTGGAACGTCGGCGACCGTGCGCCTGCCGGGCGTGATCGGCGTGGCCACCAGCCCCTCTGCCGAACGGGACTACGACCAGACCATCCTCGGCTTTGCCGCAGCGGTGCAAACCACGCTCAACCCGCCTGATGACGCGACCTAAGGGTCCTTGATTTTCCCAGCCAATCGCAATACATGCCGCGCGGAGTGAATCCGGGCACGCAGCCCACAATTTGAAAGAGGGCGTCTGAGAAGATGGCAAAGGAAAAGTTTGAGCGTAACAAGCCGCACGTTAACATTGGCACGATTGGCCACGTTGACCACGGCAAGACGACACTGACAGCGGCGATCACGAAGTACTTTGGCGACTTCCAGGCCTATGACCAGATTGACGGCGCGCCCGAAGAGAAAGCGCGTGGGATCACGATCTCGACGGCGCACGTGGAATACGAGACCGACGCGCGTCACTACGCCCACGTCGACTGCCCCGGCCACGCGGACTACGTCAAGAACATGATCACCGGTGCCGCCCAGATGGACGGCGCGATCCTGGTTGTGAACGCCGCCGACGGCCCGATGCCGCAAACGCGCGAGCACATCCTGCTGGGCCGCCAGGTTGGCATCCCGAAGATCGTCGTGTTCATGAACAAAGTGGACCAGGTCGACGACGAAGAGCTGCTGGAGCTGGTCGAAATGGAAGTGCGCGAGCTGCTGGACAGCTACGAGTACCCCGGCGACGACACGCCCATCATCGCGGGTTCCGCGCTGGCGGCGATGGAAGGTCGTGACGAAGCGATCGGCGAAGAGAAGATCAAAGAGCTGATGGCGGCTGTGGACGACTACATCCCGACGCCTGAGCGTGCTGTGGACCAGCCGTTCCTGATGCCGGTCGAGGACGTGTTCTCGATCTCCGGTCGTGGTACGGTTGTGACCGGTCGTGTCGAGCGTGGCGTGATCAACGTGGGCGACGAGATCGAAATCGTCGGCATCAAGGACACCCAGAAAACGACCTGCACGGGCGTTGAAATGTTCCGCAAGCTGCTGGACCGCGGTGAAGCGGGCGACAACATCGGCGCGCTGCTGCGTGGTATCGACCGTGAAGCGGTTGAGCGCGGCCAGGTGCTGTGCAAGCCCGGCTCCGTGAACCCACACACCAAGTTCGAAGCCGAAGCCTACATCCTGACCAAGGAAGAGGGTGGCCGTCACACGCCGTTCTTCGCCAACTACCGTCCGCAGTTCTACTTCCGTACGACGGACGTGACAGGCACGGTTGTTCTGGCCGAGGGCACGGAGATGGTGATGCCGGGTGACAACGTGTCGTTTGGCGTTGAGCTGATCGCCCCGATTGCGATGGAAAACGGTCTGCGCTTTGCGATCCGCGAAGGCGGCCGCACCGTCGGCGCCGGCGTCGTGTCGAAGATCACGGACTAAGTCTGCGCCCGTCGTGGCGGGGTGAACCCCGCCCTACGGCAATGACGACCCGTTCGGTGGGGGCCACCCGCGCCGCGCATTGGAATTCAGGAAAGGCCGCTCTGAAACGAGCGGCCTTTTTTTGTTCAGGTTACCTCCTGATGCGCCCGCTGGTGCAAAGTGCACGATTTTCGCACCCGCCCAGTGTCAAACAGCCCTTGATCTTGCGCAGACCATCGCATATCCCGCCTCCACCGCAGGGGTATAGCTCAGCTGGTAGAGCGACGGTCTCCAAAACCGTAGGTCGCGGGTTCGAACCCTGCTGCCCCTGCCAAAATCTAATCCGGACAATTCGAATCAACTGCACGTCTTCGGGACGTATGGCCCGTTTCTGCACGCCGTGGGCTGTGCAATTGCGCGTCTCCCATCCCTCAATCCTGACACTTGGGCATCACTGTATCCAAACCGCCAACAGTGCCACATTTTCGCCATATCCCTGACACCCCGCGCACAAAGTGCCGCCGTACCTCTGCCCCATCCGCCGCAATGCGGACACGTAACAAACGGCCCGTTCTGCGCGGGTTGGTAAACAGAAGGCCCCACCGTTTGAGGGGCAAGGATGCTGCTGATGACTTATACTTTGATCCCCGGTCAGTCCCACGAAGCCAGTGAGGAAGAGACCATGTCGATGATCCGTTCCCTGCTGACCGAAGACGTCGCAGCCCCGGCCAAACCTGCGCCGGTCAAGGCGCAAGCGACAGCACCCGAAGAGACGCCACCGGCCTTTGTCTCGCGCAGCGTTAGTGATGCGCCCCGTCGGCGTGCCACCGATCTGCCGGACTTGCAGGACAACGCCGAGACAGCGCCGCGCAAACGCCGTCTGGCCCTGCCGAATGTCACCGGCATCATCCGGGCGCGTCTGGTGCACCTGCGCGCGTTCCGGCCCTCGACGCGGCACCTTGCACTGGTCAGCACGCTCTTGCTGTTGGTTGTGCGGCCGCATTGGTTCGTGATTGGCCTCGTTCTGACCATCGCCGTCGTGACCGGCGCTTTTATGACGCTGGGCGCGGACCGCATCTGGCGCGGCGTTCTGAACTGGCTCGACCGTGTGGCGGCGCGTGATCCTGCCCGTGCACAACAACTGCGGGTCCGGCTCGACCGTTTTGCCTGCCGCTGGGATGGTGTACTGGACATGTTCCCCGACGGTATGGTCGACGGGCTCTATATGCCCGACTTCCAGGGCATGCAGGACGCCGAGGCGGCGCATATCGCCGCCATGGGCCACCGTTTGGACCGGATGGTGCAAGAGGGCTGAGGCCCCTTGCGCATTCCATCCTTGAACTTGGACCCTGTGGTCGTTACATCCCGTCCATCCGCATCAGGGAACCCGTAGATCATGGCCACAACCAATCCGCTCCAGTTCATCCAGCAGGTCCGCTCGGAAGTCGCCAAGGTCGTTTGGCCCACCCGTCGTGAGGTGCTGTTGACCACTGTGATGGTCTTTATCCTTGCGGCACTCACCGCGGTGTTCTTTGCGATCGTCGACATCTTGATCCGGGGTGGTCTGGAACAGATCCTGACGATCTTTGGCTAGGACCGGAAAACCGGCCCACCTCTTGCACTTTGAAATCACGCGGAGTATTCCGCAGGCCTGACCTGACAGAGGCGCGCGGCGATTCGAGCCCCGCGCCGATTTTTATTCAGGGCAGGGTGCGCAGGCACCAAAACGACAACGGAACAGGCAAGGGGCCAAGAGACACATGGCGAAACGGTGGTATTCGGTCAGCGTGCTTTCGAACTTCGAGAAAAAGATTGCAGAGACAATCCGCACCTCGGTCGCAGAGAATGGCCTCGAGGATGAAATCGACGAAGTGCTGGTGCCCACCGAAGAGGTCATCGAGGTCCGGCGCGGCAAGAAGGTCACCACCGAACGCCGCTTCATGCCCGGCTACGTGCTGGTGCACATGGAAATGTCCGACCAGGGCTATCACCTGATCAACTCGATCAACCGCGTTACCGGTTTCCTGGGCCCGCAAGGTCGCCCGATGCCGATGCGTGATGCCGAGGTGAACCAGATCCTGAACCGCGTTCAGGAAGGCGAAGAAGCACCGCGCACGCTTATCCACTTTGAGGTCGGGGAAAAGGTCAAGGTCAACGACGGCCCGTTCGAGGATTTCGACGGCATGGTCGAAGAGGTCGACGACGACAACCAGCGCCTCAAGGTCACCGTGTCCATCTTTGGCCGCGAAACACCGGTCGAGCTGGAATACACGCAGGTCACTAAGCAAATCTGACACCCGAAACGGTGAAATTTTGAAAACCCGCCCAGTTTCGGCGGGTTTTTCTATGCCGGAGCGATGTTGGATATTCTGATTTTGAATATCCCGAAAATGCGAATAGGCAGGTTTTGTAAGAAATTCAGAGCCTTGATCCCGCACGTCTTCACGTCCGCTTTCGGAATGTCACAAATCCCCAATAAAACCTTCAAGAACGGTTGACGAATGCGGCGGATTCACGCCTACTTATAGTCAGTGGCACACGATATAGATGTGCACCGCAGAGCTGAGCAGCTTATCTTGGGGGACGATTATGATTTTGAAATACGTGAGGGACAGCCTGCCGTGGCTGGTCCCGTCCGCAGCAATTGCATTCGCAGCATCCGGTTTTCTGGACCGTGGCAACGACACACAGGTTGCTGAAACAGCGCCCGTACCCGTCTATGTCGCGCCAGCCGTGCAACCCGCCGCAGTGGCCGCGCCTGCCAGCGCACCACAGGCGGTCAGCACGCAAATTGCCGCCGCTGCCCCGCTCGTCGCACAGGAAGAAGTCGTGGCACGTCAGGCAACCGGCACCGACGCTCTGGGTGGTCTGCAACCCGCAGTGGAGCCGTTGACGCAGCCTCTGGCCGCCGCTCCAGCGCCCGCGCCAGCGGTCCCGGAACAAACCACCGAAGAGCGCCTCGCCGCGCTGACCACGACCCAGCCCTCCACGCAGTTCTTTACTGCGGGCGGTGCCGCGTTGCAGGCCAAGGAACAGTGCATGGACGACCTGCGCAACCTGGCAGGCCAGGCGCGCGTCTACTTCCCCAGCGGCGGGTTGACCGCTGATGAGGGTGGCATCGAACAGGGCCGTCTCTTGGGTCTGGTCGCGCAATCCTGCCCCGGTGTGCAGATCCGCGTCGAGGGGCACTCGGATCCATCGGGTGATCCCGCCGCCAACCTCCGCCTGAGCGAGGCACGCGCCCAGCAGGTGATCCAGCGCATCGGTGCCGGTGGCATCGACACCAGCATGTTCTTTGCACAAGGCATGGGCGATCAACGCCCCTCCGGCATCGTCGGCCCCAAGCCCAGCTCGTTCTATGACCGCCGTGTCGAATTCTCGATCGTCGAGGAAGTGACCCGCGTGGCCGTGCGCACGCCCGTCGCCCCCAAGCCATGGGCCAACGCCTCTTGCGTGGTCGAGCTTGAGCGCGCCGTTCAGGGCACCGCGCTCTTCTACGCGCCCCGGTCGGTATCGCTGCATGCGGATGATCTGGAAACCGCGCTGAGCCTCGCAAACCTCGCGATGGCATGCCCCCATGCCCGTCTGCGCGTTGTAGGCCACCACTCGTCCGACATTCAGGCTCGCGAAGGGTTCCACACCGGTCTCCTGCGCGCCAAGGCCGTGATGGCCATGCTGGTGGGTCGCGGTGTGGCACCTGAGCAGATCATCATCGCCGCGCCGTCTCGTGCGCTCAGCGGTGCGGGGCTGCCCGGCAGCCGTGTCAACTTCGACGTGATCCTCGAAGAGGGCTAAACCGCCCTCCATTGTCGCGGGCCAAGATTGGCCTTGAAATCATAGCAGGAGCGCTGTAATCGGCGCTCCTGTTGCGTTATGCAGCATCCCATGTGGGAGGCGAGGGCCACGCGAGGCTCGGACCACACCACATCAACATAGGCCAAGGGACGCGTCCCACGGCTGTTTGAACAGGAGATTGGCACATGGCCAAGAAACTCGCAGGCACCATGAAATTGCAGGTGCCCGCCGGTCAGGCAAACCCTTCCCCGCCGGTTGGTCCGGCACTGGGTCAGCGCGGCATCAACATCATGGAATTCTGCAAGGCGTTCAACGCCAAGACCGCAGACATGGAGCCCGGCGCCCCATGCCCCACCGTGATCACCTACTACCAGGACAAATCCTTTGCCATGGATATCAAGACGCCGCCCGCGTCTTATTATCTGAAGAAAGCGGCCAAGGTGAAATCCGGCGCGAACAACCCTTCGCGTGAAACTGTGGGCACCGTGACAGCGGCCCAGGTCAAGGAAATCGCCGAAGCGAAGATGAAAGATCTGAACGCCAACGACATCGAAGGCGCAATGCAGATCATCCTGGGCTCCGCCCGCTCCATGGGCATCGAGGTGAAGTAAGATGGCAAAGCTTGGTAAACGCACAAAAGCGGCCCGCGAAGCATTCGCCGGCAAATCGAACCTCAGCGTCGAGGACGCGGTGGCACTGGTCAAAGGCAACGCAAAAGCCAAATTTGACGAAACCATCGAAATCTCGATGAACCTGGGCGTTGATCCCCGCCACGCGGACCAGATGGTGCGCGGCGTGGTTGGTCTGCCCAACGGCACCGGCAAAGACGTGCGCGTCGCCGTGTTCGCCCGTGGCCCCAAAGCCGAAGAAGCCCAGGCCGCAGGCGCGGACATCGTGGGTGCCGAGGACCTGATGGAAACCATCCAGGGCGGCACAATCGACTTTGACCGCTGCATCGCGACACCCGACATGATGCCCATCGTGGGTCGTCTGGGTAAGGTGCTTGGCCCCCGTAACCTGATGCCCAACCCCAAGGTTGGCACCGTGACCATGGACGTGGCGGATGCCGTCAAGAACGCCAAGGGCGGCGAGGTCCAGTTCAAGGTGGAAAAAGCGGGCGTGATCCACGCCGGTGTTGGCAAAGCATCCTTTGACGAGGCAAAGCTGGTCGAAAACGTGCGTGCCTTTGTGGGCGCCGTGGCCAAAGCCAAGCCTGCTGGTTCCAAAGGCACCTACATGAAAAAGGTCTCGATCAGCTCGACCATGGGTCCGGGCGTGAGCGTGGACGTGGACAGCGCGGTCACCGAATAAGCGACCCCGCATCGTCCAGTCATTGAAAGGCGCGCCCGAAACGGCGCGCCTTTTTTGGTTTGGGATAACCCAATCTTAGCAAATGCTGCCGTATCCCCGCTGTGTCTGCACCGCAGTGAGGGGGCGCTATGTCAAAATTCTGGTCCGTCTGGGCGTCCACATTGGTGGCGCTGTGTATCACGATGACTGGCGCAGGGGCGGCATCGCTGGCTGCACCGTCCGGTGGGACAATCCTCGTGGTCAGTGGGGCGATCACCAACCACAATCACGCCGATCATGCCGCGTTTGATGCCGACATGCTGCGCGCGCTCGATTGGGTCGAGGTCGAGACGTTTACCTCATTTACCGAGGGGCCGCAGGTCTTTGCCGGGCCGACACTGGCTTCGCTGCTTGATGCCGTTGGGGCGCAGGGTGGCACGTTGCATGCCACCGCGATCAATGACTACTCTGTCGAAATTCCGGCGCAGCATGCACAGGCACACCGGGTCATTCTGGCGGTTGAACGCAACGGCGAACCGATGCGCATCCGGGACAAGGGGCCGATCTGGGTCATCTATCCAATGACCGAGGACGAGGCCAAGAAACGTTCCTTTGATCGCGAGATGATCTGGCAACTCGCCCGCATCCGGGTCGAGTGACAGGCGTATGTATTCCGCCTCCCCGATCAAGCGGAGCCTGATTGCCATTGGGCTGTGCATCGGCCTGCTTATTGTCTTTTTTGAGCACCGCAAGGCGGTGCAAGAGGCCGAGCGCCAGATGGTCTATTCGGCCTCCAATGCCTCATGGAAGATCAGCGAGCTGGTCTACGAGGCGCAGCGTTTCTTTACCACGCTGGCCAACCATGGTCAGGGCGAGGCAAGCCTATACGAAGTCCAAGTGCAATTCGAGGTCTTCTGGAGCCGCACGCAGCTGGTTGCAGAGACGGAATTTCCCGAACGCATTGCGCTGGACGAGGGGCTAAACCGCATCCTCGATTGGTTGGAACAACACGAAGGCGTCATATTCTCCGAAAACGAAGCCGTTGCTGGTCAACTGGCAGGCTTGCGCAGTTCGCTGGAACCCTTGGTCATCTCCATACGTCAAAACTGGGTGCGTGAGTTTAACGCCTCGCGCAACCGGGCCGTGACGGCCCGCAGCGGATCGGAAAGCCGCCAGAACGCCCGCCAGGAGTTTCTGATCGCCGTTCTGATCGCCTGCATCGTTCTGTACCTCGTGGTCGAGGTGTATCTCGGCACTTTGGCGCACCGGCGCGAGCAGGTGTTGCGGGCGGCTGCGGACGCGGCCAACCGCACCAAGTCCGATTTCATCGCCAGTGTCAGCCACGAGATACGCACACCCCTGAATGGGATCATCAGCATGGCGTCTCATCTGGGCGATCACCCGCTCAGTCCCGAGTTGCGCGAATGTGTGTCGATCATTGAAGATTCGGGTGGGTTGCTTCTGTCGACGATCAATGACGTTCTGGACCTTTCCAAGATTGAGGCAGGCGAGATGCCCATCGAATTTCGCCCCTTCGATCCCGGCCGCAGCCTGTCCCTTGCCCGCGATCTTTACCGCGACCAAGCGGGCGACAAGGGCCTGTCGCTTGATCTCGTCATTCAGGGCGATCCCTTGCCCCTGCTGATTGGCGATGAACGCCGCACGCGGCAGGTGTTGCACAACCTCGTTTCGAACGCCGTGAAATTCACCGAGCACGGTCATGTGCGGATCACTGCATCCCATGGTGTGTCCGCCGATGGCGCGGACCAGTTCGAAGTCTGCGTGTCCGACACCGGCCCCGGTATCGCAGCCACGGCCCAGGCGACCATTTTTGAACCATTTGGACAGGCGGATGCGTCAATCTCCCGCGACTTTGGCGGCACCGGTCTTGGGTTGGCGATCTCGCGTACCCTGTGCCGGGCCATGGGCGGTGAGCTGCGCGTGATGAGCACGCCGGGGCAGGGCGCTGAATTCACCGTCACCCTGCCATTTGTCCGCGCCTCCGCGGATGCTGTCCGCGAATGGACCGGATCAACGGCACAGCCCGCCGAGGAAACGCCGTTGCACGGGCGTGTGCTGATCGTTGACGACAACGCAACCAACCGCCTGATCCTGCGAAAACTGCTTGGCGGTCAGCGGCTCGATTTCTTTGAGGCGGCCAGCGGCCCGGAGGCGCTGGATTTCCTCAGCACCGAGGCTGTCGATCTGGTGCTGATGGACGTGCAAATGCCGGGTATGAATGGCATCGAAACCACCGCGCGCCTTGTCGAAGCGGCCGAGCTTGCCGGCAAAGCACCGCCACCCGTCATTGCCGTGACGGCAAACGTCATGCCCGAGCAGGTGGATGCCTATCACCGGGCCGGCATGACAAACGTCCTTCCCAAACCAGTGTCCAAGAACGCGTTGATCGCCAAGATGCGCGAAAGCCTGCCCGCCGCAAACGTCGGAGCCATTGCGCTCAAGCCACCTCAGGACGTGGCCTGAACCGACGGGGGACGCCCGCGCACAGGTGGCGTGGGGCCAATTCGGACTTGGCAATCAAGGGTTCACACACTAGTACACCGTCACGAGGGCTTTCGCGCGATTCGCGGCGGCCCTCAATTTCGTCCGAGACGGTGGGTGGTTGGGATATGCCAATCATAATTCCTGCCTGAGACGGGAAGAGACATTCCAGCCTGGCTCATGTGTTCCAGGCATTGGGCTGCGACGACCCGTTCGGACCCGATTGCCGCGCAACCGCGCGGTGAAAACGAGCCGGGGGGGTCCGCCCCTCCAAGTACTGGAGTAAAACTGTGGATAGAGCCCAGAAAGAGAAAGTGGTCGACGAACTCGGCCAGATCTTTGAAAGCTCTGGCGTCGTTGTGGTTGCCCACTACGCCGGTCTGACAGTTGCCGAAATGCAGGATCTGCGCGCGAAAGCGCGGGATGCGGATGCTGCCGTTCGTGTTGCCAAAAACAGGCTCGCCAAAATCGCCCTGGATGGGAAGCCCTGCGAAAGCATCGCCGACTATCTGACGGGTATGACCGTTCTGACCTTCTCCGAAGATCCTGTGGCTGCGGCCAAGGTCGCGGAAGACTTTGCCAAGGGCAACGACAAGTTCGTGATCCTTGGTGGGGCCATGGGTGAGAACGCTCTGGACCGGGCCGGTGTGACGGCTGTGTCGAAAATGCCTTCGCGCGAGGAGCTTATCAGCACCATCGCGGGCATGCTTGGCGCACCTGCATCGAACATCGCCGGGGCCATTGGCGCACCTGCAAGCAACATCGCATCCATTCTCTCGACCATCGAGGAAAAGGCGGCGTAAGGCACTGTCAAAGCGGCGTGGGGATACCTCGCGCGTTGGAACACACTTAAAACGGAAAGAGCTGATAAAATGGCTGATCTGAAAGCACTCGCGGAAAGCATCGTGGGCCTGACCCTGCTGGAAGCACAAGAACTGAAAACAATCCTCAAAGACGAGTACGGCATCGAGCCTGCAGCCGGTGGCGCAGTCATGATGGCGGGCCCTGCTGACGCCGGTGGCGCAGCCGAGGAAGAGAAAACAGAATTCGACGTCGTCCTGAAAAACGCAGGCGCATCGAAAATCAACGTGATCAAAGAAGTTCGCGGCATCACCGGTCTGGGCCTCAAAGAAGCCAAGGACCTGGTCGAAGCTGGCGGCAAGATCAAAGAAGGCGTCGACAAAGCCGAAGCCGAAGACATCAAGGGCAAGCTGGAAGCAGCTGGCGCCGAAGTCGAACTGGCCTAACTTGGCCTATACGGGGCGCTTTTTGTCATATGACAAAGCGGCTGGGGCACGCCACGTGCCTCAAACCCCTTGAAACCATTGGGCTGGATGCGCATATCGCGTGTCCAGCCCGACCCGTCTTGGCAAGGGCTTTCCTGAAAGTCTTTTCCAAGATGCGGTTTGCAAGGTCGGGAGGCCACCGGTGGGACGGTGGCCATGAATTGACCTGAAACCCATCGTCTCACGGGTGCAGCGTGCCGGGGCCCGACGGTACTGCAGTGTCCAGAGAAACGCTGAAAGGTGACACCAGTATGGCGCAAACGTTCCTTGGCCAGAAACGTCTTCGTAAATATTATGGCAAAATCCGCGAAGTTTTGGATATGCCAAACCTCATCGAGGTTCAAAAGTCTTCCTACGACCTGTTCCTGAATTCCGGCGACGCCGAGACCCCCACCGACGGTGAGGGGATCATGGGCGTGTTCCAATCGGTCTTCCCGATCAAGGATTTCAACGAAACGTCCATCCTCGAATACGTCAAATACGAGCTCGAGCGCCCGAAATATGACGTTGAGGAATGTCAGCAACGCGACATGACCTACAGCGCGCCGCTCAAGGTGACGCTGCGCCTGATCGTGTTCGATATCGACGAAGACACCGGCGCCAAGTCCGTGAAGGACATCAAAGAACAGGACGTGTTCATGGGCGACATGCCCCTGATGACACCGAACGGCACGTTCATCGTGAACGGCACCGAGCGTGTGATTGTGTCCCAGATGCACCGCTCGCCCGGTGTGTTCTTTGACCACGACAAGGGCAAGACCCACTCGTCCGGTAAACTGCTGTTCGCCTGCCGCATCATTCCCTACCGCGGCAGCTGGCTCGACTTTGAATTCGACGCCAAGGACATCGTCTTTGCCCGCATCGACCGTCGCCGCAAATTGCCTGTGACGACGCTGCTCTATGCGCTTGGTCTCGACCAAGAGGCGATCATGGACGCCTACTACAACACCGTGAATTTCACGCTGAAGAAGAACAAAGGCTGGGTCACGCCGTTCTTCCCCGAGCGTGTGCGCGGCACCCGTCCGACCTACGATCTGGTTGACGCCAAAACCGGCGAAGTCATAGCTGAGGCGGGCAAGAAAGTCACGCCCCGCGCGGTCAAGAAACTGATCGACGAGGGTGCGGTGACAGAGCTGTTGGTGCCCTTCGAGCACATCGTCGGCAAGTTCGTCGCCAAGGACATCATCAACGAAGAAAACGGCGCGATTTATGTCGAAGCCGGTGATGAACTGACGCTGGAATACGACAAGGACGGCGATCTGATCGGCGGCACAGCCAAAGAGCTGATCGACGCAGGCATCACCGAGATCCCCGTGCTCGACATCGACAACGTCAATGTCGGCCCGTACATGCGCAACACCATGGCGAACGACAAGAACATGAACCGCGAAACCGCGCTCATGGACATCTATCGCGTCATGCGTCCGGGCGAGCCGCCCACCGTTGATGCGGCGTCTGCCTTGTTCGACACGCTGTTCTTTGACAGCGAGCGTTATGACCTGTCCGCTGTTGGCCGTGTGAAAATGAACATGCGTTTGGCGCTCGACGCCGAAGACACCCAGCGCACCCTGCGCCGCGAAGACATCGTGGCCTGCATCAAGGCACTGGTGGAGCTGCGCGACGGCAAGGGCGACATCGACGACATCGACCACTTGGGCAACCGTCGTGTGCGCTCGGTCGGTGAGCTGATGGAAAACCAGTACCGCGTTGGCCTGCTCCGCATGGAGCGCGCGATCAAGGAGCGCATGTCGTCCGTCGAAATCGACACCGTCATGCCCCAGGATCTGATCAACGCGAAACCTGCCGCTGCAGCCGTGCGCGAGTTCTTTGGCTCGTCCCAGCTGTCGCAGTTCATGGACCAAACCAACCCGCTCTCCGAAGTGACGCACAAACGTCGTCTTTCGGCGCTTGGGCCGGGCGGTCTGACCCGCGAACGTGCCGGTTTTGAGGTGCGCGACGTGCACCCGACCCACTATGGCCGGATGTGTCCGATTGAAACGCCCGAAGGGCCGAACATTGGTCTGATCAACTCGCTCGCCACCTTTGCGCGCGTGAACAAATACGGCTTTATCGAAACACCCTACCGCGTTGTGAACGACGGTCAGGTGACCGACGAAGTGCACTACATGTCTGCGACCGAGGAAATGCGTCACACCGTGGCGCAGGCCAACGCCTCGCTGGATGTGGACGGTCGTTTCAACAACGAGATGGTCAACACCCGGAAATCCGGGGACTACACCCTGTCGCCGGTCGACTCGGTGGACCTGATCGACGTCAGCCCGAAACAGTTGGTGTCGGTTGCTGCCTCCCTGATCCCGTTCCTCGAAAACGACGACGCCAACCGCGCTCTGATGGGTTCGAACATGCAACGTCAGGCGGTTCCGCTTCTGCAAGCCGAGGCGCCGCTGGTCGGCACTGGCATCGAAGAAGTTGTGGCGCGCGACTCTGGTGCGGCCATCATGGCGAAACGTGCCGGTATCATCGACCAGGTGGACGCAACCCGGATCGTGATCCGTGCCACCCATGACCTCGAACTGGGCGACGCGGGCGTGGACATCTACCGCATGCGCAAATTCCAGCGTTCGAACCAGAACACCTGCATCAACCAGCGTCCGCTGGTGAAGGTGGGTGACACGGTTCAAAAGGGCGAAGTGATTGCCGACGGTCCGTCCACCGATATGGGTGAACTGGCCTTGGGCAAGAACGTGGTCGTCGCGTTCATGCCGTGGAATGGCTATAACTACGAAGACTCGATCCTGATCTCCGAGCGTGTGTCGCGCGATGACGTCTTTACCTCGATCCACATCGAGGAATTCGAAGTCGCCGCCCGTGACACCAAGCTGGGGCCAGAAGAGATCACCCGCGACATCCCCAACGTCGGTGAGGAAGCCCTGCGCAACCTCGACGAAGCGGGCATCGTTTACATCGGTGCGGACGTTGAGCCGGGCGATATCCTTGTGGGCAAGATCACACCGAAGGGCGAAAGCCCGATGACGCCGGAGGAAAAACTCTTGCGCGCCATCTTTGGTGAGAAAGCCTCGGACGTGCGCGATACTTCGCTGCGCGTCAAACCGGGTGACTTTGGCACGGTTGTTGAGGTGCGCGTCTTCAACCGCCACGGTGTGGAAAAAGATGAACGTGCCCTGCAGATCGAACGCGAGGAAGTTGAACGCCTCGCCCGTGACCGCGACGACGAGCTGACCATTCTGGACCGCAACATCTATGCCCGTCTGGGCGACATGCTGCTGGGCAAGGAAATCGCCAAAGGGCCGAAAGGCATCAAGGCGGGCGCAAATGTCGACGCTGACATGCTCGAAGCCTACCCGCGCTCCGCGTGGTGGCAGATTGCTCTGAAAGACGAGCAGTCCGCTCAGGTGGTCGAGGCCCTGAACGAGCAATACGAGGCGCAAAAGCGTGCCTTGGATGCCCGTTTCGAGGACAAGGTCGAAAAGGTCCGTCGTGGCGACGATCTGCCTCCGGGCGTGATGAAAATGGTCAAGGTGTTCGTCGCAGTGAAGCGCAAGCTGCAACCGGGCGACAAGATGGCCGGTCGTCACGGCAACAAGGGTGTGATTTCCAAAGTGGTGCCGATGGAGGACATGCCGTTCCTCGCGGATGGCACACCGGTCGATTTCTGTCTGAACCCGCTGGGTGTTCCGTCGCGTATGAACGTCGGTCAGATCCTCGAGACACACATGGGCTGGGCCGCGCGCGGTCTGGGCGTGAATGTCGACGAGGCGCTGCAAGAGTACAAACGCTCTGGCGATCTGACACCGGTGCGCGAAGCGATGAGCCTGGCCTACGGCGACGATGTCTATGCCGAGGGTCTGTCGCCCATGGACGAGGACCAGTTGATCGAGGCCGCAGGCAACGTCACACGCGGTGTTCCCATCGCCACGCCCGTCTTTGACGGTGCGAAAGAGGCGGATGTGAACAACGCGCTGGAACGTGCCGGTTTCTCGACCTCGGGTCAGTCGGTGCTGTTTGACGGCCGCACGGGTGAGCAGTTCAGCCGCCCCGTGACCGTGGGCATCAAGTACCTGCTCAAACTGCACCACCTTGTGGACGACAAAATCCACGCCCGTTCGACCGGTCCGTACTCGCTTGTTACGCAGCAGCCGCTGGGTGGTAAGGCACAGTTCGGTGGTCAGCGCTTTGGTGAGATGGAAGTCTGGGCTCTGGAAGCCTACGGCGCCGCCTACACCTTGCAAGAGATGCTGACAGTGAAGTCGGATGACGTGGCGGGCCGGACCAAGGTCTATGAGAGCATCGTCAAGGGCGAGGACAATTTCGAGGCCGGCGTGCCGGAATCGTTCAATGTTCTGGTCAAAGAGGTCCGCGGACTGGGCCTCAACATGGAACTCCTGGATGCGGAGGAAGATGAATAGCGGCGCATTGGTAAGGCGGGGTTAACCCCGCCCTACGGCTCCAATCTTCCCTCTGCTCCCCTTTCAAGGATTTGAAAATGAACCAGGAACTGACAAACAACCCGTTCAACCCGCTGACGCCGCCCAAGGTCTTTGACGAGATCAAGGTGTCGCTGGCGTCGCCTGAACGCATCCTCTCGTGGTCGTTTGGCGAGATCAAGAAGCCCGAGACCATCAACTACCGGACGTTCAAGCCTGAGCGTGATGGCCTGTTCTGCGCGCGTATCTTTGGCCCGATCAAGGATTACGAATGCCTGTGCGGCAAGTACAAGCGCATGAAATATCGCGGCGTTGTCTGCGAGAAATGCGGTGTCGAAGTCACACTGCAAAAGGTGCGCCGCGAGCGGATGGGCCACATCGAACTGGCGGCCCCCGTCGCGCACATCTGGTTCCTGAAATCGCTGCCGTCCCGCATCGGTCTGATGCTGGACATGACGCTGCGCGATCTGGAACGTGTGCTGTATTTCGAAAACTACGTCGTGACTGAGCCGGGTCTGACGGACCTCAGCTATGGCCAGATGCTGAGCGAAGAAGAGTACATGGACGCGCAGGACGCGTTCGGCATGGACGCCTTCACCGCCAACATCGGTGCCGAAGCCATCCGCGAGATGCTGTCCCAGATCGATCTCGAAGCCGAGGCCGAAACCCTGCGCGCGGACCTCAAGGAAGCGACGGGCGAGCTGAAGCCCAAGAAGATCATCAAGCGCCTCAAGGTCGTAGAATCCTTCCTGGAATCCGGCAACCGGCCTGAGTGGATGGTTCTGACCGTGATCCCCGTGATCCCGCCAGAACTGCGCCCGCTGGTGCCTCTGGATGGTGGCCGTTTCGCGACGTCCGACCTGAACGACCTGTACCGCCGCGTGATCAACCGGAACAACCGTCTCAAGCGTCTGATCGAACTGCGCGCACCTGACATCATCGTCCGCAACGAAAAGCGGATGTTGCAGGAATCCGTCGACGCATTGTTCGACAACGGCCGCCGTGGCCGCGTGATCACGGGTGCCAACAAGCGTCCGCTGAAATCGCTGTCGGACATGCTGAAAGGCAAGCAGGGTCGCTTCCGTCAGAACCTTTTGGGCAAACGCGTCGACTTCTCGGGCCGTTCGGTCATCGTGACCGGGCCGGAACTGAAGCTGCACCAATGCGGTCTGCCGAAAAAGATGGCGCTCGAACTGTTCAAGCCGTTCATCTACTCGCGGCTCGAGGCCAAAGGGCTGTCGAGCACCGTCAAGCAAGCCAAGAAGCTGGTGGAAAAAGAACGTCCTGAAGTTTGGGATATTCTGGATGAGGTCATCCGCGAACACCCCGTCATGCTGAACCGTGCGCCGACGCTGCACCGTTTGGGCATTCAGGCGTTTGAACCCGTCCTGATCGAAGGCAAGGCGATCCAGCTGCACCCGCTGGTCTGCTCGGCCTTTAACGCTGACTTTGACGGCGACCAGATGGCTGTGCACGTCCCGCTGAGCCTTGAGGCCCAGCTGGAAGCACGTGTTCTGATGATGTCCACGAACAACGTTCTGTCGCCCGCCAACGGCGCGCCGATCATCGTTCCGTCGCAGGATATGATCCTGGGTCTCTACTATGTGACCCTGGAACGCGAAGGCCTGAAGGGCGAAGGCATGGTCTTTGGCTCGATCGAGGAAGTGCAGCACGCGCTGGACGCCGACGTCGTGCACCTGCACACCAAGATCAAGGCGCGGATCCCGCAGATCAACGCCGAAGGCCTCGAAGTCATGGAACGCTTTGACACGACCCCCGGTCGTGTGCTGCTGGGCGCGCTCTTGCCGCTCAACAACAAGGCACCGTTTGAACTGGTGAACCGTCTTCTGCGGAAGAAGGAAGTGCAGCAGGTCATCGACACCGTCTACCGGTATTGCGGTCAGAAAGAGTCGGTTATCTTCTGTGACCAGATCATGACCATGGGTTTCCGTCACGCGTTCAAGGCGGGCATTTCGTTCGGCAAGGACGACATGCTGATCCCCGACTCCAAATGGCCAATCGTCGAAGAGACTCGCGACCAGGTGAAGGACTTCGAACAGCAGTACATGGACGGTCTGATCACCCAGGGTGAGAAGTACAACAAGGTGGTCGATGCCTGGTCGAAGTGTAACGACAAGGTCACCGACGCCATGATGGGCTCGATCTCGGCTGAAAAGCGGGATGCCGATGGCGCTGAGATGGAACCGAACTCGGTTTACATGATGGCGCACTCCGGTGCCCGTGGCTCCGTGACGCAGATGAAGCAGCTGGGCGGGATGCGCGGCCTGATGGCGAAGCCGAATGGCGACATCATCGAGACACCGATCATCTCGAACTTCAAGGAAGGTCTGACCGTTCTTGAATACTTCAACTCGACTCACGGCGCGCGGAAAGGTCTGTCGGACACCGCTCTGAAAACGGCGAACTCGGGTTATCTGACCCGTCGTCTGGTGGACGTCGCACAGGACTGCATCGTGCGTGACAACGACTGCGGCACCGAAAACGCCATCACTGCCGAAGCGGCGGTGAATGACGGTGAGGTGGTTGCATCGCTGGCCGAGCGTGTGCTGGGCCGTGTGGCGGCGGATGACGTTCTGCGCCCCGGCACGGACGAGGTGATCCTGGCGGCTGGCACGCTCATTGACGAGCGTATGTCGGATGCCATCGACGAGGCGGGCGTGCAGTCCATGCGCATCCGTTCGCCGCTGACCTGCGAAGCCGAAGAGGGTGTGTGCGCGACTTGCTATGGTCGTGACCTTGCCCGCGGGACCAAGGTGAACACCGGCGAAGCCGTCGGCATCATCGCGGCCCAGTCCATCGGTGAACCCGGCACACAGCTGACGATGCGGACATTCCACATCGGCGGCGTTGCGCAGGGTGGTCAGCAGTCCTTCCTCGAGGCGAGCCAAGAGGGCAAGATCGTCTTTGAAAACGCACAGACGTTGAAGAACGCTGTGGGTCAGGTTCTGGTCATGGGCCGGAACATGAAGATGATCATCCAGGACGAGAATGGCGACGAACGCGCGAGCCACAAACTGGGCTACGGCACGGCATTGTTCGTGACCGACGGTCAGGATGTGAAGCGTGGCGACAAGCTGTTCGAGTGGGACCCCTACACGCTGCCGATCATCGCGGAGAAGGCCGGTACGGCGAAATACGTCGACCTCGTGAGCGGCCTGGCCGTGCGCGACGAGACGGACGATGCCACCGGCATGACCCAGAAAATCGTGATCGACTGGCGGACCGCACCCAAGGGCAACGAGCTGAAGCCGGAAATCATCCTTGTGGGTGACAATGGTGAGCCCGTGCGCAACGATGCGGGCAACCCGATCACCTATGCGATGTCCGTGGATGCCGTTCTGTCGGTGGAAGATGGTCAAGAGGTCGCCGCAGGTGACGTTGTGGCCCGTATTCCGCGCGAAGGTGCCAAGACCAAGGACATCACCGGTGGTCTGCCCCGTGTGGCCGAGCTGTTCGAAGCGCGCCGTCCCAAGGATCACGCGATCATCGCGGAAATCGACGGGTATGTGCGCTTTGGCAAGGACTACAAAAACAAGCGCCGTATCGCGATTGAGCCCAGCGACGAGTCGATGAACAAGGTCGAGTACATGGTGCCCAAGGGCAAGCACATCCCGGTGGCCGAAGGCGACTTTGTCCAGAAGGGTGACTACATCATGGATGGCAACCCGGCCCCCCATGACATCCTTGCCATCATGGGCGTCGAGGCGCTTGCTGACTACATGATCAACGAGGTGCAGGAGGTCTACCGACTGCAGGGCGTGAAGATCAACGACAAGCACATCGAGGTCATCGTGCGTCAGATGCTCCAGAAATGGGAGATCGAGGACTCGGGCGACACCACGCTGCTCAAAGGCGAGCACGTGGACAAGCAAGAGTTCGACGCGGCCAACGAGAAGGCACTGTCGAAAGGTGGACGTCCCGCACAGGGTGGTCCGATCCTCTTGGGCATCACCAAGGCGTCGTTGCAGACGCGGTCGTTTATCTCGGCGGCGTCCTTCCAGGAAACCACCCGCGTTCTCACCGAGGCATCGGTGCAGGGCAAGAAAGACAAGCTGGTGGGTCTCAAGGAAAACGTCATCGTGGGCCGTCTGATCCCCGCCGGGACCGGTGGTGCGACGCAAGCTGTCCGCAAGATCGCGTCCGATCGCGACAACGTGGTCATCGAAGCGCGCCGCGAAGAGGCCGAAGCGGCGGCTGCACTGGCGGCGCCAACTGCGGACGACGTAGTGGGTGGCGACGTGTTCGACACCGTGATCGACCATTCCGAAGAGAGCCGCGACTGACGTCAGAGCTTTTGATCAAATCGAACAGAACCCCGCCGGAAACGGCGGGGTTTTTTCGTTTGCGCCGAAGTGTCCCCGCGGGGACAGCGCGTGCGCCGGGTTTACCGAAAAACAGGGCGTTCGCTTTTGTCCATCCCAATCAGTTGCTTGACCCAGCGGGCGCAGGGGCAACCGAACGGTAACGAAATCTGGCCACACTGACGCGCGATGGGGCGCGGTTTTCAGGAACGGTCATCGCCCTTGCGCCCACCCGGCCCATGCGGAACAGTGACGCAACACATCGCGAGGGGGCGGGAATGCGTGGTTTCTTGATTTTGCTTGTGGCGCTTGGGGTGACACTGGCCGGCGCGGCACAGGCACAGAGCGTTCCGGTCTATGACCCCTCCGCCCTGCCGATGCGGATGGTGCAGACGCGCGTGGATGCCTGCGGTGTCGCCTTGGGCGCTGATCCGGTGTGGCCGGCGAGCCCGGTGCGGGAAACGGCATCCGACGGCCAACCCGTGCGCGGCACGTCCTTTGAGCTTGGCCGAACGTACTGGAACGCGCAGGGCAATCCGGCGTCTGCCTTTGTGGTGCATCCCTATTTTTCCATGCACGTGACCTGCAAACCGACGACGCTGAGCGCATCGTCCGACGGCCTGTCCTTTTTCGCGGACCAGATGCACACCTCTTCGAAAAAGCGCGGATTGAAACCAAAGCGTTTAAAAAAGCTGACGGTGCAGGGGCTTGGCACTGTGTATGCCTTGCAGGAGGTGACGCGGGTGACCCGCGGTGAGGTGGCGCGCATCGGGTCGTCACTGGACATCGTCAGCTATTTTGCGCTGCATCGCGGCCAGTTGGTGACCATCCGGGTCACGGTGCAACGCGAGGTGCCGGACCTCTATGTGCGCAGTGTGCGCAAGGGCAAGGTCGTGTCGTTCACCCGTGACGATGGTCAAACGGTTGCGTTCAAGTTGGGCGCGAACGCCAAGGCCCATCTGAGCAGCGGTGCCATTGGGGTGAACCGCAAGCCCAGCGAGAACAACGCCCTGTTCAAGCGGATCGAGGGGTCGCTGGTCGGCTACTGACCTTGCGCGCCGTGCGAGGCCGGTGATACGGGCGGGACATGACCAAATCTGCGAACAGTGTCGGTGCGCTTTTGATGATGGCGTCGATGGCGTGTTTCACGCTGAACGACACGTTGATCAAGCTGACAGACGGGGCGGTGCCGCTGGCGCAGTTGCTGGTGATCCGGGGCGTGCTGTCATCGGTGTTGATCCTGATCCTGGCCCGTTGGCTGGGTGCGTTGCATTTTCGGATCGGGCGCGCCGATTGGGGGCTGATTGCCCTGCGGTCCGTGGCAGAGATCGGCGCGGCCTATTTCTTTATCACTGCATTGCTGAACATGCCGCTGGCGAATGTGACCGCCGTGTTGCAGGTGCTGCCGCTGACCGTGGCGGTGGGAGCGGCGCTGTTTTTCCGCGAGCCTTTGGGGTGGCGGCGGATGTCGGCCATTTTGCTGGGTTTTCTGGGCATGTTGCTGATTGTGCGACCGGGGGCAGAGGGGTTCAGCCTGTGGTCGGTCTATGCGCTGGCGGCGGTGGGCTGTGTCACCGTGCGTGATCTGGCGACGCGGCGGTTGGGGCCGGATGTGCCGTCGATGACGGTCACGCTGGTGGCATCGCTGGCGGTGACTGCGGCGGCGGGCCTTGGTGCCACTGCGACCGAGTGGGTGCCGGTGACGCCGCGCCTTGCCGCGCTGATCGGGGGCGCGTCCGTGTTCATCATTGGTGGCTATTTCTTTTCGGTGCGGGTGATGCGTGTAGGCGAGATCAGCTTTATCGCGCCGTTCCGGTACACGGGATTGGTTTGGGCGCTGGTGCTGGGGTTTGTGGTCTTTGGCGATTGGCCCAGCCCGCTGACGCTGGTTGGGGCAGGGATTGTGGTCGCGACGGGTCTGTTCACGCTCTACCGCGAGCGGCGTGTCTCACAGTGCTGAAAAGGCCGCGCGCACCGTATCTGTGTCGATGTTGAACCGGTCGCGCAGCGTTGCCTCGCCTGCGGCGTCCAGTGGCGTCAGCTTGTGCGGGCGGGCGGACGGGCCCTGGCGGGAGTCGTTATAGTCGTTGTGCCCGCGCAGCAGCATCGGCGGCGTGTCGGTGAGGGTCACACAGGTCATGCGTTCGCCCAGTTTGTGATGGGCAAAGTTCATAATGGTCTGGCGCATCCCCGGCTGGATCATCATGCCAAGGCCCGCCGTCTGGAACGGTGCGGCGGTTTCGGCGGCAGCGATCCCGTCCGCGCCGGGGCGCATGATAAAGCCACGGTTGAAGTCGATGGCCACCAGTTTTTCCCGTTTGGCCAATGGCGTGATGTCGCCCGCGACCCGGCGCAGGCGTTCCACGAAATCCACCGCCACGGCGTCGTCGTCATCCATGCGGAATTGCAGGCAGGGCAGGCCGTCGTCGAACCGGACGGAGTTGATCACCTGTTTCATGATGGGGCGGTGTTGCGCGGGCGGGTGCACTTGGACGATGGCTTGCGGCACATCGGCCAACAGCGCCTCGAGGCGGTCGCGGTAGACCTCGGGCAAGCTGTCCCCGATCACCACCGCAAGGGTAAAGAGCGGGTCGGTCTGGGCCTTGAGCGGCGGCAGCATGATGGTTTCGAAGGTGGCAAACCTTTCCTCCATCCGGGCAGGGGCGTAGAGGTAGTCGCACTTTTTCTGGAAGTCGTCGAAATCGACCTGAAAACCGCCGATGGCCGGGTAGGAAAAGCGGCACAGCCCGATGACCTGCATGGTGAAAAAGCCTTTGGATTTGCTGGCGGTGGTTGTGGTGACCATGCCCCAGCCGTGGGGGGCTGCGCAAGCGACGCGTGCTGTTGACAGCACCCCCGACTCCCCCTATACGCCCGCTATCTCGGGACCGGGTTTTGTACCGGAGACCGAAATCAGAACCGAAGTGGACACGATCCGGCCTTTGCATTGGCCCGATCCTCTGGAAACCCACCGCGTCGCCCCTGCCGGGAGCGATTGCGGTTTTTGCGCTTTCGTGGACGCACGGGAGTGAGGAATTGAAACCGCGGGGCCGCCCCGCATGACACATGTGTTGATGAGACGGGGAAAGAACCTGCAATGCCAACGATCCAACAGCTGATCCGCAAACCGCGGCAGCCCAAAGTAAAACGCTCCAAGTCGCTGCACCTTGAGGGGAACCCCCAAAAGCGCGGCGTGTGCACACGCGTATATACAACGACACCGAAGAAGCCGAACTCGGCCATGCGGAAGGTTGCCAAAGTGCGCCTGACCAATGGTTTCGAGGTCATCAGCTACATTCCGGGTGAGAGCCACAACCTGCAGGAACACTCGGTTGTTCTGATCCGTGGCGGCCGTGTCAAAGACCTTCCCGGTGTGCGTTACCACATCCTGCGCGGTGTTCTGGATACCCAGGGCGTCAAAGATCGTAAGCAACGCCGTTCGAAATACGGCGCCAAGCGCCCCAAATAAGGAGAGCAGCAGATGTCACGTCGTCACGCCGCCGAGAAACGCGAAGTCCTGCCCGACGCCAAGTATGGCGATAAGGTTCTGACCAAGTTCATGAACAACCTGATGGTCGATGGCAAGAAATCGACCGCCGAGCGCATCGTCTACAACGCGTTCGACCGGGTCGAAGCCAAGATCAAACGCGCGCCCGTGGAAGTGTTCCACGAAGCGCTGGACAACATCAAACCGTCCGTCGAAGTGCGTTCGCGCCGCGTCGGTGGTGCCACATACCAGGTGCCGGTTGAGGTGCGTCCCGAGCGCCGTGAGGCGCTGGCCATCCGCTGGTTGATCACTGCCAGCCGCGGCCGCAACGAAAACACGATGGAAGAACGCCTCGCAGGCGAGCTGCTCGACGCAGTTCAGTCCCGTGGCACCGCCGTGAAAAAGCGCGAAGACACACACAAGATGGCCGACGCCAACAAAGCGTTCAGCCATTACCGTTGGTAATCCAGACACCCTGAGGAAGCAGCCCCATGGCACGCGAATATCCGCTCGACCGCTACCGCAACTTTGGCATCATGGCGCACATTGATGCCGGCAAGACCACATGTTCGGAACGCATCCTGTACTACACAGGCAAGTCCCACAACATCGGTGAGGTGCACGATGGTGCGGCCACCATGGACTGGATGGAGCAAGAGCAGGAGCGTGGCATCACGATCACGTCGGCTGCGACCACCACGTTCTGGGAGCGCACCGAAGACGGCACCACTGCCGACACGCCCAAGCACCGGATGAACATCATCGACACGCCCGGCCACGTGGACTTCACCATTGAAGTCGAGCGTTCGCTGGCCGTTCTCGACGGTGCCGTTGCCGTTCTGGACGCCAACGCCGGTGTTGAGCCGCAGACTGAAACCGTGTGGCGTCAGGCTGACCGCTACAAGGTGCCGCGCATCGTCTTCGTCAACAAGATGGACAAGATCGGCGCCGACTTCTTCAACTGCGTGCACATGATCAAGGACCGCACAGGCGCCACGCCTGCGCCGATCCAGATCCCGATCGGTGCTGAGACCGAGCTGGAAGGCATGATCGACCTGGTCACCATGGAAGAGTGGGTCTGGGCCGGTGAAGACCTCGGTGCGACATGGGAAAAACGTCCCATCCGCGACAGCCTGAAGGACACCGCCGACGAGTGGCGTGCCAAGCTGGTCGAGACCGCCGTCGAAATGGACGACGACGCGATGATGGAATACCTCGAAGGCAACGAGCCCGACGAGGAAACCCTGCGCAAACTGATCCGTGCCGGCACTCTGGCGATTAAATTCATCCCCGTTCTGTGTGGCTCTGCCTTCAAGAACAAGGGTGTGCAGCCGCTGCTGAACGCCGTGATCGACTATCTGCCCAGCCCGCTGGACGTTGTCGACTACATGGGCTTCAAACCCGGTGACGAGACAGAGACACGCGACATCGCGCGCCGTGCTGACGACGACATGGCCTTTGCCGGTCTGGCGTTCAAAATCATGAACGACCCCTTCGTTGGCTCGCTGACCTTTACCCGCATCTACTCGGGCACGCTTGAAAAGGGTTCGACCCTGCTGAACGCGACCAAGGGCCGCAAAGAGCGTGTGGGCCGGATGATGATGATGCACTCGAACGACCGTGAGGAAATCACGGAAGCGTTCGCGGGCGACATCATTGCGCTGGCGGGTCTGAAAGACACCACCACGGGTGACACATTGTCCGCCGTGAACGACCCTGTTGTTCTGGAAACGATGAACTTCCCCGATCCGGTGATCGAGATCGCTGTTGAGCCCAAGACAAAAGCCGACCAAGAGAAAATGTCTCAGGGTCTGGCCCGTCTGGCCGCCGAAGATCCGTCCTTCCGCGTGGAAACTGACCTGGAATCCGGTCAGACCATCATGAAGGGCATGGGCGAACTGCACCTCGACATCCTGGTTGATCGCCTCAAGCGTGAGTTCAAGGTCGAAGCGAACATTGGTGCGCCGCAGGTGGCTTACCGCGAGACCATCGGTCACGAAGTCGAGCACACCTACACCCACAAGAAACAGTCGGGTGGTTCGGGTCAGTTCGCCGAGGTCAAGATGATCATCACGCCGACAGAGCCAGGCGAAGGCTATTCCTTCGAGAGCCGCATCGTTGGTGGTGCCGTTCCCAAGGAATATATCCCTGGCGTCGAAAAGGGCATTCAGTCGGTTATGGACTCCGGTCCGCTGGCGGGCTTCCCCGTGATCGACTTCAAGGTTGCCCTGATCGACGGTAAATTCCACGACGTTGACTCCAGCGTTCTGGCCTTTGAAATCGCGGCCCGCATGGGCATGCGCGAAGGCATGAAGAAAGCTGGCGCCAAGATGCTGGAACCGATCATGAAGGTCGAAGTTGTGACGCCCGAAGAGTACACCGGTGGCATCATCGGCGACCTCACATCGCGTCGCGGTCAGGTGCAGGGTCAGGACACGCGCGGCAACGCCATCGCGATCGACGCCTTTGTGCCGCTGGCCAACATGTTCGGCTACATCAACACCTTGCGTTCGATGTCGTCGGGTCGTGCGAACTTTACCATGCAGTTCGACCACTACGAGGCCGTGCCGCAGAACATCAGCGACGAAATCCAAGCGAAATTCGCCTAACCGGGATGGCGGGGTGAACCCCGCCCTACCCACCACCCGTAGGGCGGGGTTCACCCCGCCGCCCAAGTCAAAAGAGGAGCCATCACATGGCAAAGGAAAAGTTTGAGCGTAACAAGCCGCACGTTAACATTGGCACGATTGGCCACGTTGACCACGGCAAGACGACACTGACAGCGGCGATCACGAAGTACTTTGGCGACTTCCAGGCCTATGACCAGATTGACGGCGCGCCCGAAGAGAAAGCGCGTGGGATCACGATCTCGACGGCGCACGTGGAATACGAGACCGACGCGCGTCACTACGCCCACGTCGACTGCCCCGGCCACGCGGACTACGTCAAGAACATGATCACCGGTGCCGCCCAGATGGACGGCGCGATCCTGGTTGTGAACGCCGCCGACGGCCCGATGCCGCAAACGCGCGAGCACATCCTGCTGGGCCGCCAGGTTGGCATCCCGAAGATCGTCGTGTTCATGAACAAAGTGGACCAGGTCGACGACGAAGAGCTGCTGGAGCTGGTCGAAATGGAAGTGCGCGAGCTGCTGGACAGCTACGAGTACCCCGGCGACGACACGCCCATCATCGCGGGTTCCGCGCTGGCGGCGATGGAAGGTCGTGACGAAGCGATCGGCGAAGAGAAGATCAAAGAGCTGATGGCGGCTGTGGACGACTACATCCCGACGCCTGAGCGTGCTGTGGACCAGCCGTTCCTGATGCCGGTCGAGGACGTGTTCTCGATCTCCGGTCGTGGTACGGTTGTGACCGGTCGTGTCGAGCGTGGCGTGATCAACGTGGGCGACGAGATCGAAATCGTCGGCATCAAGGACACCCAGAAAACGACCTGCACGGGCGTTGAAATGTTCCGCAAGCTGCTGGACCGCGGTGAAGCGGGCGACAACATCGGCGCGCTGCTGCGTGGTATCGACCGTGAAGCGGTTGAGCGCGGCCAGGTGCTGTGCAAGCCCGGCTCCGTGAACCCACACACCAAGTTCGAAGCCGAAGCCTACATCCTGACCAAGGAAGAGGGTGGCCGTCACACGCCGTTCTTCGCCAACTACCGTCCGCAGTTCTACTTCCGTACGACGGACGTGACAGGCACGGTTGTTCTGGCCGAGGGCACGGAGATGGTGATGCCGGGTGACAACGTGTCGTTTGGCGTTGAGCTGATCGCCCCGATTGCGATGGAAAACGGTCTGCGCTTTGCGATCCGCGAAGGCGGCCGCACCGTCGGCGCCGGCGTCGTGTCGAAGATCACAGACTAAGTCTGGAACTCGCCGAAACGCTCTGGGTGCCCTGTTGGGGCACCCGCCAAAAAACAAGACGCGACGAGGGGTGTCGATGAGCGACGCTCCTCCTCTCCGTTCAAAGCCCGAATAAGGGAATACGAAAATGGCAGTCCAAAGCCAAAATATTCGCATTCGTCTGAAGGCGTTTGACTACCGTGTGCTGGATGCGTCCACGCAGGAAATCGTCAACACCGCCAAGCGGACAGGTGCCTCCGTGCGCGGTCCGATCCCGCTGCCGAACAAGATCGAAAAGTTCACCGTTCTGCGCGGCCCGCACGTCGACAAGAAATCCCGTGACCAGTTCGAGATCCGCACGCACAAGCGTCTGCTCGACATCGTTGATCCGACCCCCCAGACCGTGGACGCGCTGATGAAGCTCGACCTGGCCGCTGGTGTGGACGTCGAGATCAAGCTGCAATCGTAAGGAGGGTATGATTATGCGCTCTGGAATTCTCGCAAAGAAAGTCGGCATGACCCGGCTGTTCATGGAAGACGGCAAGCAGATCCCTGTGACCGTCCTTCAGTTGGACGGCCTGCAGGTTGTCGGCAACCGGACATCGGACAAAGACGGATACACCGCCGTCACTTTGGGCGCAGGCAGCCCCAAGGTGAAGCGCGTGAGCCAAGCCATGCGCGGCCACTTCGCCGCTCAAAAGGTTGAGCCCAAGCGCAAGCTGGTCGAATTCCGCGTGACCGAAGACAACCTGATCAGCGTGGGCGAGGAAATCTCGGCCGAGCACTTCCTGGAAGGTCAGAAAGTCGACGTCAGCGGCACCTCGATCGGTAAAGGTTTTGCCGGTGCCATGAAACGCCACAACTTTGGCGGTTTGCGTGCCTCGCACGGTGTTTCGATCTCCCACCGTTCGCATGGCTCGACCGGCCAGTGTCAGGACCCCGGCAAAGTCTTCAAAGGCAAGAAGATGGCTGGCCACATGGGTGCGGCCCGTGTGACCACACAGAACCTCGAAGTTGTGAAAACGGACGCAGATCGCGGCCTGATCATGATCAAAGGCGCGGTACCCGGCTCCAAAGGTGGCTGGGTGACTGTCAAAGACGCTGTGAAAAAGAAACTGCCCGATGGCGTGCCGTTCCCGGCCGCTCTGAAATCGGCGGCTGCTGCGGCTCCGGCTGAAGAAGCCCCCGCGGAAGGTGGTGAAGAATGAAACTTGACGTGATCAAACTGGACGGCGGCACTGCCGGTTCTGTCGAGCTGGACGAGGCGCTGTTTGGCCTCGAGCCGCGCGCCGACATCCTGCACCGTGTGGTCCGCTGGCAGCGTAACAACGCCCAGGCCGGCACCCACAAGGTCAAGACACGGTCCGAAGTGAAATACTCGACCAAGAAGATCTATCGCCAGAAAGGCACCGGCGGCGCACGCCACGGCGCGCGTTCTGCTCCGATCTTCCGCGGTGGTGGTATCTACAAAGGCCCGGTTGTCCGTTCGCACGGCCACGACCTGCCCAAGAAGTTCCGCAAGCTCGGTCTGCGCCACGCGTTGTCGGCCAAGATGGCCGCTGGTGAACTGGTGATCATCGAAGATGCGACAACTTCGGGAAAAACCGCCGCTCTGGCCAAGCAGGTCAAAGACCTGGGTTGGAAGCGTGCGCTGGTGATCGACGGGGCTTCGGTGAACGAAGACTTCCTGAAAGCATCGCGCAACATCGAAGGTCTGGATATCCTGCCGACGATGGGTGCAAACGTATATGACATCCTCAAGCGTGACACTCTGGTGATCACGAAGGCGGGTGTCGAAGCACTGGAGGCCCGTTTGAAATGAGCGCCAAGGCAGAACATTACGACGTGATCCGCAAGCCGATCATCACAGAGAAAGCTACCATGACGTCCGAGAACGGCGCGGTGGTGTTCGAAGTGGCGATGGACAGCAACAAGCCCATGATCAAAGAGGCCGTTGAGGCGCTCTTTGGTGTCAAGGTGAAGGCCGTGAACACGACCATCACCAAGGGCAAGGTCAAGCGCTTCCGCGGTCAGTTGGGCAAGCGCAAGGACGTCAAGAAGGCGTATGTGACGCTTGAAGAAGGCAACACGATCGACGTGAGCACTGGTCTTTAAGAGACTGAGATGACGTTAGAGAGTTAGGAGGCCCCGCAGTGTGAACTGTGGGGCTTTTTGTTTGGTATTGAGGGCTGCCGTCCGATATGAACGATTGCATGGCAATACAACCAAAAGATGCAAAGCTACTTTGGGGACGTGCAGCAGGACTATGTTCGAGGCCGGATTGTCGCCGCAAGTTAACCGCAGTTGGCGCAGAGGGCGTCACATTTCTCGTTGGCGAAATGGCGCATCAAATTGCTCAGAAGCCGGGTGGGCCGAGGGGCGTTCCTGGTGGTGGTAGTGATACATATGAGAACCTAATTTTGCTTTGTCCAACCCATCATACAGAGATTGACAAAGCACCCATCGAAACCTTCCCACATGAAATGCTAGCCAAATGGAAGACCGAACATGAATCTTGGGTGGATAGCTGGGGTAATGCGCCTTCGTTCGATGGAGTCGGGGAAATGGCGATCGCAATACATGAGAAGTTATTGGAGAACCGTGTGCATTGGGAAGCGTACGGTCCGCGTTCTGAAGGCGCGCAGAATAACCCGGCCTCAAATATATTTGTGATTTGGACAGCTAGAAAGCTAGACAGTATTATTCCCAACAACTCTGCGATTTCTCGAATACTTAAAAGTAACTGGAAGCTTCTCCCAAAGGAAGCACAGGACGCCGCGATACGTTTTCAGGTTCATGCCACGGCTTTTGAGCAACACCAGTATGAAAGGCTAGAGGAATACCCACTGTTCCCTCGGGACTTTTCAACAGTAATTGAAGGATTGCTAGATGAGTAACGGTTCAAATGATTTTGACGTGACATTTTCTCAGATCGTCTGGATTGAGAAGGTTTTAAGGAATCACAAAAACACTCTTGAGTTGCAACGTACAAATGACATACAGTTTGACCTTGAAAGATTAACCGGGGGCGTTTGCCAGCTAATTTGTATCAACGAGTATACATGTGGAGTGGGGCATGTTCTCGAAGTTCTGGATACCTTTCCAAACGCTAATATTATCTATATTGGTGGGAATTGGAACGGCTACACACTAGAAGCCAAAGAATATTGCCTTGAGGCAAAATTGGGCCTCTATAATTCCTCGGAGATTAACGGTGCACTATACCGAACAGATTTCTGGAATTACCATCGAAAAGATAAAAAAGGAAATCCAAGCTATCAGCTTAAGGCTGCCGAGTAAAAGCTCGGTCTATGGGTTTGGTTCATTCTTCCGTCTAGAGCCGTTTCGTGATATTGATCTATTGTTTGTCGTAGACGTTCCAGTTGACGATTTGCTGGCAACCAAAAGGCTCGTTGAACACTCGTGCGAACAGATACAGCAGACTTTGGGTGTTCAAATTGACCCATTGGTTCTTACGGTTCGAGAATATGGGGAGGAGCCGCTTCGTGATTTCCACCAACTCGTTGCGTTAAGCGTGGCTCCCCCTTGACCGCCCACCCCATCCTCCGTATCAGCACCCATCGGCACTGCCCCGGATTCGTCCGGGGCTTTGTCTTTGCACGTAAGAACACTTCAAGTCGGGCACCTACGGGGGCCTATAACCACGGCGGGGAAACCCGCCACATATAGCAAAACGGAAGACAGCAATCATGGCACTCAAGTCGTATAAGCCGACGACGCCGGGCCAGCGTGGGCTGGTACTGATCGACCGTTCGGAGCTTTGGAAAGGCCGCCCGGTCAAGTCCCTCACAGAGGGTCTGACCAAGAATGGCGGACGGAACAACACCGGACGGATCACGATGCGCCGCAAAGGCGGGGGCGCAAAGCGTCTCTATCGGATCGTCGATTTCAAGCGGAACAAGATGGATGTGACGGCCACGGTCGAACGCATCGAATATGACCCCAACCGGACCGCGTTCATCGCACTGGTCAAGTACGAAGACGGTGAGCAGGCCTATGTGCTGGCGCCGCAGCGTCTGGCCGTTGGCGACAGCATCGTGTCGTCCGCCAAGGCAGACATCAAGCCCGGCAACACCATGCCGTTCTCGGGCATGCCCATCGGGACAATCGTACACAACATCGAACTGAAGCCCGGCAAGGGTGGTCAGATCGCGCGTGCCGCCGGCACCTATGCCCAGTTCGTGGGCCGCGATGGTGGCTATGCCCAGATCCGCCTCAGCTCGGGCGAACTGCGCCTGGTGCGTCAGGAATGCAAGGCCACCGTCGGTGCCGTGTCGAACCCTGACAACTCCAACCAGAACTACGGTAAAGCGGGCCGCATGCGCCACAAGGGCATCCGCCCAAGCGTCCGTGGTGTCGTGATGAACCCGATCGATCACCCCCATGGTGGTGGTGAAGGCCGGACCTCTGGTGGTCGTCACCCGGTTTCCCCATGGGGCAAGCCAACCAAGGGTGCGCGCACACGCAACAAGAACAAAGCGTCGCAAAAGCTGATCATCCGCTCGCGTCACGCCAAGAAGAAGGGGCGCTAAGATATGTCTCGCTCTGTCTGGAAAGGCCCGTTTGTCGACAGCTATGTGCTGAAGAAAGCGGAAGCGTCGCGCGAAAGCGGTCGCAACGAAGTCATCAAGATCTGGTCCCGTCGGTCCACCATTCTGCCCCAGTTCGTGGGTCTGACCTTTGGTGTGTACAACGGCCAGAAGCATATTCCCGTGAACGTGTCCGAAGAGATGATCGGCCAGAAGTTCGGTGAATATTCGCCCACGCGGACCTACTATGGTCACGCCGCTGACAAGAAGGCGAAACGCAAATGAGCAAGGATAAGAATCCACGCCGCGTTGCGGACAATGAAGCGATGGCGAAGACACGCATGCTGCGCACGTCTCCGCAAAAGCTGAACCTGGTTGCCCAGATGATACGCGGCAAGAAAGTCGACAAGGCCCTCACGGACCTGACGTTCTCGAAAAAGCGCATCGCGCAGGACGTCAAGAAGTGCCTGCAATCGGCCATCGCCAATGCTGAAAACAACCACAACCTGGACGTTGACGAGCTGATCGTCGCCGAAGCCTGGGTTGGCAAGAACCTGACCATGAAGCGTGGGCGTCCTCGGGCGCGCGGCCGTTTCGGCAAGATCATGAAGCCGTTCGCTGAAATCACGATCAAAGTGCGTCAAGTCGAGGAGCAAGCCTGATGGGTAACAAAGTCAATCCGATTGGCATGCGCCTGCAGGTGAACCGCACCTGGGACAGCCGCTGGTATGCCGACACCAAGGATTACGGTGATCTTCTGCTCGAAGACATCAAGATCCGCGATTTCATCAAGGATGAGTGCAAGCAGGCCGGTGTGGCCCGCGTGATCATCGAACGTCCGCACAAAAAGTGCCGCGTCACGATCCACACAGCACGTCCCGGCGTCATCATCGGCAAGAAAGGTGCAGACATCGAAGGTCTGCGCAAGAAGCTGGCCAAGCTGACCGACAGTGAGCTGCACCTCAACATCGTTGAAGTGCGCAAGCCCGAGCTGGACGCAGCCCTGGTGGGTGAAAGCATTGCACAACAGCTGGAGCGCCGGGTGTCTTTCCGCCGCGCCATGAAACGTGCCGTGCAGAACGCCATGCGTATGGGTGCCCTGGGCATCCGCGTGAACGTCGCGGGCCGCCTTGGTGGTGCCGAGATCGCGCGGACCGAGTGGTATCGTGAGGGCCGCGTGCCCCTGCACACCCTGCGGGCCGACATCGATTACGCACACGTCGAGGCGACGACTGCCTATGGTATCATCGGGATCAAGACTTGGATCTTCAAAGGTGAAATCATGGAGCACGACCCCCAGGCGCGTGACCGTAAAGCACAAGAACTCCAGGATGGTCCTGCGCCCCGTGGCGCTGGTGGCCGTCGCTAAAGGAGGGCATTTAGATGCTTCAACCAAAGCGTACCAAGTTCCGTAAGCAGTTTAAGGGCTCGATCAAGGGCAAGGCAAAGGGCGGGTCTGACCTGAACTTTGGCACCTACGGCCTGAAGGCACTGCAGCCTGAGCGGGTCACCGCCCGTCAAATCGAAGCCGCGCGTCGTGCGATGACGCGTCACATGAAACGTCAGGGCCGGGTCTGGATCCGGATCTTCCCCGATGTGCCAGTGACCGCCAAGCCGATCGAAGTTCGGATGGGTAAAGGTAAGGGTTCGGTCGACCGTTGGGCGGCCAAAGTCAAACCCGGCCGCGTGATGTTCGAGATCGACGGTGTGAACGACGACATCGCGCGCGAAGCGCTGCGTCTGGCAGCGATGAAGCTGCCGATCAAGACACGCGTCGTCGTCAGGGAAGACTGGTAAACCGATTGCGCCCCATCGGGGCGCAATCCGTGCGCTGTGATTGTGCCTGAGGCACAATCGTAGCGGCACCCGGTAGACATTGAGAACCCCCGGCGCGAAAGCGTCGGGGGTTTTACTTTGCGTGACGGTTACTATCTGTTCTGAAACTTGGAGTGCAAATTGCTCAATTCGAATAAAAGCACACTGACAGTTCTGGGCTTAGTTGTTTTTGCCTTGGTTGCATTATTTGCCTTGGCTCCGAATTTAAAACTGTTGCGAATATCTAAAGACTTCGAAACGGGGGATGTTTCTCAAAACCTTCATCATTTTTTGGCGAAACACGGCTTCCGAAAATCGGTTCGCGACGAAGGAAATTGGATTTCTCTAGGTGAGCACACGCAATGGCCTTGGCTGGGGATGAGATTTCATGGGTATCTTGAGAGTTTTGAATGCAAAAATGACGATTGCCTTGTCTTTGGTGCCGACGGCTCAAAAGACAAATTGGGCGGTATGCTTTCCTATAGACATTACGTCCTTTGGTCTGAACGAGATGGAAAGCTCGTTGACCTAGTGGCGGAGCATGGCCAAGTGATCTTTCCGAAATGAATAGTGTTTTGTGAGGGCCAGCCGGGCTCCCAGCCCGGCCAGCGCCCGACCGCCTGGGCTCCGCCCGTTCAGGCCTGAAACCGTCCACTGGACGGTTTCCAAGACGGCCTTCACTCTCCCCCCCCGAAGGGCGAGCGCTATGTCGACATTTGCATTGAGTGGTTACGCGGGGCGTAACGGTAAGGGAGCTCTTAGTTCAGAGGCCCTCCAGGTCGGTCGGGCGCTGACCTGCTTCAGAGGTTTGTGCAAAGTGCATAGGCGCGGAATCAAGGCCGCAGGCCGCCGCGCTATCCATTGCCCGGAAGGTGATTTGGCTGCGCCAAAGCTGCCGAGAAGGGACAGGCCACCCCCGGGCCTGTCGATGGCGCGGCTCGGTGCTTTGAGGTTGGGGTGCCTTCAAAACGGTGGCTATTGCGTGCGGTATGTCTAAGCTGGTCCCGAACCCCCACAGCGAGGCCACCCCATGAAGCACGTCCCCAAGCCCACCACCGACGAAGACCTGATCAAGGCGTTCCTCGACAAGGGCGGGGAGGTCAAAAAGGGCAAGACCAAGCCGATGCCTGAAGGGTTGGGCCTGTCCAACAACCAGTGGGGCAACACGCTCACCCGCGAGGAAAAAGCCGCCAAGAAGGCGCTTGAAGAGGCGCGCAAGGGCGAGGTCAAAAAATAGACCCCACCTGCAATCGCTTCAAAAGGAAAAGCCAGCGACGCATCGCTGGCTTTGTTGCGTTTTGAGCCGGTGAACCCTTAGCTGTCGATGTTGGAAATCAGGTCCGGGTTGACCACCAGATTGCGGACGCCGTGCGCCTTGCGTTCGTCAAAGATGTTGGCCTTCATCCACTCCGCGACGGAGCCGATGTGGACCTTCTTGACCTCGGGCCGCACGGACCAGCTGACCTGGATCGGCGAGGCCTTTTCGTTGTAGTCGGGGCCGGTGGTCGAGCCGTCGTAGGTGATCGGCGCGCCGGTGTCCGACGGCAGGTTCACGGCCTGATGGTAGCCACCCACCACGTCCACTCGCGTCAGGTCCACGAAATCGGCGGCGGCGGCGTCATTGACCAGCACAAAGACCTGGGTTTCGACGCGTAGCTGCGGGTTGATGATCTGATCGGTCAGGCAGGCACCCAGGGTTGGACCGGGCGTGATCTGCGCCGAGGTGTGGACATAGTGCACCTCGATCGTGTCGCCGGGTTCCAGCGCACCTTTCTTGCCGGTGGGGCCAACAGGATAGTCGACGGGGGCCAGTTCTGCGTCCGTCAGCGTGCCGTCATAGGCAAAGCCGCTGTTGTACCCGGTGCCGTCGCCATTGCCGTTGTAGGTCGTAAAGTTGCCGCCCGAATGTTCGGCCCCTTCGTGGAAATGGATGTTGCACAGGTTCATCTCGGTATAGGCCGGTGCGGCGGCAAAGGCGCGGGCATTGTTCCCCGTCAGTGTGTTCAGGTCACGCGGCGATTGCGGACCATATCCCTTGCCAGCGGTTTCGGCGGCCAATGCGGCGCGTTGTGCGGCGATGACGTCGTCACCGACCGCGTGCCCGTCCGCAAGGACAAGCGCGCCAGAGCAGAAGAATGTTGCAACGCCGAGAGTGAGGCGGGAAATGGTCATGAAAGGGATCCTCCGATGGTATCACTGAATGGGCTGTTGCGTCTTGAAACCGTGCGCCCACGCTTTCCACTATAGCGAGTTTCAGATCAGTTCAAAGGCGGGGTCGATCACGTTCACTCCCATCCGTAGTTGAAGCTGACGGTGACGCGTTCGTCCTCGGCCATGTTCATCGGCACCTCGTGGCGCAGCCAGCTTTCCCACAGCAGCACGTCCCCCACAGAAGGGCGGGCATAATGGAATTGGCGCAAATCCTCGGGCGCGTCCTTGGTCCGGCCGGGGGCGGCCATCATCATCGGCAGGCGGGGGTCTTCGAGTTTCAGCGCGCTGGTGCCTTCGGGCATCGCCACATAGGTGGTGCCAGAGATCACCGAATGTGGGTGGATGTGGCCGGTGTGGATACCGCCTTCGGGCAGGATGTTGATCCAGATGCTGTCGAGCTTGAGCGCCTTGTCGCCCAGATCAAAGGCCAGATCGCGCGCGAATGCGGCGACATGGGCATCCAGAGCCTTGACCAGATCCGCAAAGATCGGAAAGCGCCAGGGCAGGTCGTCGAGGGACGCATAGGATGTATAGCCGGGATAGCCCTCGCGCTCGCACCAGTCGTGGCCTGCCTCGTCATCCTCTGCGATGGCATAGCAGTGCTGTTCCAGCTCGTCCGGATCGACCTTGGGGTCATGTTCGGAGAGGGGGGCGTGGTAAAGGCGGGTGGCGAAGAGGGATGTGATTTTGGTCATGTCGGTTCAATATCGCGGAACGCGATATTGAACCAGTGCGCGGCAGGGTATTTGCACAGCAAATGCCCGAGAGCGGCACCCGGTCGGGCGATACGCTGACGCGGAACGCGATATTGAACCAGTGCGCGGCAGGGTATTTGCACAGCAAATGCCCGAGAGCGGCACCCGGTCGGGCGGTACGCTGACGCGGAACGCGATATTGAACCAGTGCGCAGGTGGGATGGTATTGTGCAGCCGGACACGACATACATGTTGTGTATCAATCGGCGGCCCCAAACAGCCCTGTTTTTCTTTGCTGCAAGGGGGTTGCCATAGACCCATCCCCCCCATATACGGCCCCTCTATTCACCCACTCCACGGGAATCGGTGTCACGTCTTTGGCGGCACCCTCGTGATGTTGAAAGGAAAAAGGCGATGAACGCCCAGGAACTTCGGGATAAAACCCCGGACCAGCTGCGTGATGAGCTGGCAAATCTGAAGAAAGAAGCCTTCAACCTGCGTTTCCAGCAGGCCACAGGCCAACTTGAGAACCCGGCGCGTCTGCGCTCGGTCCGTCGTGATGCTGCACGTGTCAAGACGATCCTCAACGAACAAGCCGCCAAAGCGGCCGAATAAGGAGAGCACGAAATGCCCAAGCGTATCCTGTCTGGCGTCGTGACCTCCGACGCAAACGCACAAACAGTCACCGTGTCCGTCGAGCGCCGCTTTACGCACCCGGTTCTGAAAAAGACCATTCGTAAGTCCAAGAAATACCGGGCGCACGATGAAAAGAATGCCTTCAAGGTTGGTGACGCCGTTCGCATCATTGAATGCGCACCAAAATCGAAGACAAAACGCTGGGAAGTGCTGGAGGCGTAAGCCGCCGGCGCTTTCGCGCATTAATCGAAACCCTGGGGATCTGGCACGCATCGCCCCCCAAAGGTCGGGAGAAACCAAATGATCCAGATGCAAACCAACCTGGATGTTGCTGACAACAGCGGCGCGCGCCGTGTGCAGTGCATCAAGGTTCTGGGTGGTTCCAAGCGTAAATACGCATCCGTCGGCGACATCATTGTCGTCTCGGTCAAGGAAGCCATCCCACGTGGTCGCGTAAAGAAAGGTGACGTCCGCAAGGCCGTCGTCGTACGCACCGCCAAAGAAGTTCGTCGTGACGATGGCACCGCCATCCGCTTCGACCGCAACGCCGCAGTGATCCTGAACAACAACAACGAGCCCGTGGGTACACGTATCTTTGGCCCGGTTGTGCGCGAACTGCGTGGCAAGAACTTCATGAAAATCATCTCGCTGGCGCCGGAGGTGCTCTAAGATGGCTGCGAAACTGAAAAAAGGCGACAAGGTCGTCGTGCTGACCGGCAAGGACAAGGGCAAAGAGGGTACAATCTCTTCCGTTGATCCCAAGTCGAACAAGGCCGTGGTCGATGGCATCAACATCGCCATCCGCGCCACCCGTCAGACCCAACAAAGCCAGGGCGGCCGCATCCCCAAAGCGATGCCGGTTGATCTGAGCAACATCGCGCTGCTGGATGCCAATGGCAAACCCACACGCGTTGGTTTCAAAATGGACGGCGACAAGAAAGTCCGCTTTGCCAAGACAACAGGGGACGTGATCTGATGCTCGACACTGCAAACTACACCCCCCGCCTGAAAACGCAGTACGTGGACACCATCCGCGCCGCGATGAAGGAAGAGTTCGGCTACAAGAACGACATGCAGATCCCGCGTCTGGACAAGATCGTTCTGAACATCGGCTGTGGCGCCGAAGCCGTACGGGACAGCAAGAAAGCCAAATCGGCTCAGGAAGATCTGACGGCCATCGCCGGTCAGAAGGCCCTGACCACCAAGGCCAAGAAATCCATCGCCGGTTTCCGCGTTCGCGAAGACATGCCGCTGGGTGCCAAGGTGACGCTGCGCGGCGACCGCATGTACGAATTCCTGGACCGTCTGATCACCATCGCTCTGCCCCGCGTCCGCGACTTCCGCGGCGTTCCCGGCACATCGTTTGATGGCCGTGGCAACTATGCCATGGGCATGAAAGAGCACATCGTCTTCCCCGAGATTGACTTTGATAAAGTCGATGAGAACTGGGGGATGGACATCGTGATCACCACGACCGCCGACAATGATGCCGAAGCAAAAGCCTTGCTGAAGCATTTCAACATGCCCTTCAACTCGTAAGCGCAGAGGAAAAAGATATGGCTAAAAAATCCATGATCGCGCGCGAAGTGAAGCGCGAAAAGCTGGTGAAGAAGTACGCCGCCAAGCGTGCGGAGCTCAAAGCAATCATCAGCGACGAAACCAAACCGATGGAAGAGCGCTTTCGCGCCTCGCTGAAGCTGGCAAAACTGCCCCGCAACAGCAGCGCCGTGCGTCTTCACAACCGGTGCCAGCTGACGGGTCGCCCACACGCGTATTACCGCAAGCTGAAAATCAGCCGGATCGCCCTGCGCGAGCTTGGCAGCCAGGGTCAGATCCCCGGCATGGTCAAGTCGAGCTGGTAAGGGAGAGAGAGATATGAACGATCCTATCGCAGATATGCTCACCCGCATCCGCAACAGCCAGATGCGCGGCAAGTCCGTGGTCTCGACCCCTGCGTCGAAACTGCGTGTGCGCGTGCTCGAAGTGCTGGCGGACGAAGGTTACATCCGTGGTTTCGAAGAAATCACCGGTGAAAATGGCCACCCGGCCATCGAGATCAGCCTGAAATACTACGAAGGCGAACCTGTTATTCGTGAACTGAAGCGGGTCTCCAAGCCCGGTCGTCGCGTGTACATGGGCGTCAATGACATCCCGTCGGTCCGTCAGGGCCTGGGTGTGTCGATTGTCTCCACCTCCAAGGGTGTGATGTCGGATGCAAACGCACGTGCGGCCAATGTTGGCGGCGAAGTGCTCTGCACGATCTTCTAAGGAGAACAGCAGATGTCTCGTATTGGTAAAAAACCGGTCGATCTGCCCTCGGGTGTGTCCGCAGCCGTCTCCGGTCAGACGATCGAAGTGAAAGGCCCCAAAGGGGTCCGCAGCTTTACCGCCACGGATGACGTGACCCTCAAGGTCGAAGACAACGTCGTCACCATCGAGCCCCGCGGCAAGTCCAAGCGCGCGCGCCAGCAGTGGGGCATGTCCCGCACGCAGGTGCAGAACTGCGTGACCGGCGTGACCGAAGGCTTCAAGAAAGAGCTGGAAATCCAGGGTGTGGGTTACCGGGCCACGATGCAGGGCAATACGCTCAAGCTGAACCTCGGCTTGTCCCACGATGTGGATTTCACAGCGCCCGAAGGTGTGACCGTAACGGCGCCCAAGCAGACCGAGATTGTTGTCGAAGGCATCGACCAACAGCAGGTCGGCGAAGTGGCTGCAAAAATCCGCGAGTGGCGCAAGCCCGAGCCCTACAAGGGTAAAGGCATTCGTTACAAAGGTGAATTTATCTTCCGCAAGGAAGGTAAGAAGAAGTAAGGACCAGACAGATGGCAAACAGCAAACGGACCCTGTTCCTCAAGCGCCGCCTGCGCGTCCGGAACAAACTGCGCAAGGTCAACGCCGGGCGTCCACGCCTGAGCGTGCACCGTTCGAACAAGAACATCAGCGTTCAGCTGATCGACGATGTGAACGGCGTGACTTTGGCGGCAGCCTCGACCCTCGAAAAAGACCTGGGTGTGGTTGGCAAGAACAACATCGAAGCAGCCACCAAAGTGGGTGCAGCGATCGCAGAACGTGCCAAGAAGGCCGGCGTGGTCGAGGCATACTTCGACCGCGGTGGTTTCCTCTTTCATGGCAAGGTGAAGGCAGTTGCCGACGCCGCGCGTGAAGGCGGTCTCAAGATCTAAGACCCTGAGGGTGGCGTCCGCGCCACCCCGATGATCCGGGGGCATGTGCCCACCAGGATTGAGCAAACTGGCGCAAGCCACCTATTCAAAGGATGTTCTCATGGCAGAACGTGACAATAACCGCCGGGGCAACCGCCGCGACCGCGACGAGGCCCCCGAATTCGCAGACCGCCTGGTCGCGATCAACCGCGTCTCCAAGACCGTCAAGGGTGGTAAGCGCTTTGGCTTTGCCGCTCTGGTTGTCGTTGGCGACCAGAAGGGCCGCGTTGGTTTCGGCAAAGGTAAAGCGAAAGAGGTCCCCGAGGCCATTCGCAAAGCCACCGAGCAGGCCAAGCGCCAGATGATCCGCGTGCAACTGCGCGAAGGTCGGACCCTGCACCACGACATGGAAGGTCGCCACGGCGCCGGCAAAGTCGTCATGCGCACCGCCCCTGAGGGTACTGGTATCATCGCCGGTGGTCCGATGCGTGCCGTGTTCGAAATGCTGGGTGTGAAGGACGTTGTGTCCAAGTCCATCGGCTCGCAGAACCCCTACAACATGATCCGCGCCACAATCGACGGCCTCAAGAAAGAGCAGTCGCCCCGTGGTGTTGCGCAGCGTCGCGGCAAGAAAGTCGCCGACATCCTGCCCAAGCGTGACGAAGCGCCCGCCGCCGAAGCGGCCACCGAGGAGGCCTGAGACCCATGGCAAAAACGATCGTCATCAAGCAAATCGGCTCCCCCATCCGTCGCCCTGCAAAACAGCGCGCGACACTGATCGGTCTGGGCCTGAACAAGATGCACAAAACCCGTGAGTTGGAAGACACACCTTCCGTCCGCGGCATGATCAACTCGATCCCCCACATGGTCGAGATCATCGAAGAAAAGGGCTAAACGCCCCGGCTGTTGGGATTTTTGCCTGACACAGACTTTGACGCCCCGCCTTTTGGTGGGGCGTTTTTCGTTCTATTGTGTCCGATGATGAAAACCGTTCACGACCAAAGACTTTCCAAGTGTGGGTATTGCTGTGTCCTCCGCAGGATCTCAATAGGAGGTGCCGCGGTTTTTGGGATCTGGATGCTGATCAATATCACTCTCTTTGGTGGTCTGAGTGCGATCAATGGTCAAAGTGGAAGCGAGAATGGTATCTATTTGATTGGCGGCCATGGTCAATTTGCAGAGGTTTCGAAACTGCAATACTCGCGAATGCTCACCTCTGAAGTGTTTGCGATCTTCTGTTTCCTTACAGCGTTTGTTTGCGCCGGAATTCGCATCTTCTCTCCAAGCTGCAGAGCAGAGTAATCAAATCTGAATTCTGGCGTGTCGATCAGCCCCTCTATCGGCAGGCGTAGACGGCAATCCAATCAACGCACAGCCCAACGTCGTCCTCAACGCATCCGCCAACTCGTCCACCGTCTCGGTCGAAACATAAAGGCCACCGGTCCGGTCCGCCAAACACTTGGCCACCGTGTTGCCCGCGCCCACGTCGACCTGTTCGGGGTTGTCCCAGCTAAAGAAATCCACGACCACCTGAAACCCGATCACATGTACGGTCAGGTCGCGCGCCTCTTCCCTCAATGCCGATCCCAATGCGCAAGGCCGCCCGCCACAGGTCTCGTTGCCGTCCGTGACCAGCACCACAATCCCGGAGCGGTTCCGAAAATCCAGGGCATCGGCGGCCGATTGCACCGATGCGGCCAGCGCCGTCAGCCCCTTGGGTTGCAGGCCGTCGATCTCGGTGATGATGTCCACGGCTGCATCCGCGCGCGGACCAAACCGCAGGTCGATATTGGCGCATGTGTCCACGCTTTGACCCGGCCCATAAGTCAACAGGCCCACGCGTCGAAACGGCGTGATGTCGGGCAGGGCGTCCCGCAGGGCTTCACGGGCATCCACAAGGCGGGTCTTGCGCGAGATGTCGAAACTCAGCTCGCCCATCGACGATGACCCGTCAAAGACCAGCATCGCATCCCGCGCACAGCCGGTCGCGGCAAGGGTCGTTGGCACAAGGCTGGCGATCATCGCAGCGGCGGCAAGGGTTCGGGCGGCAGGTGTCATGGGCACAGACTGGCACCGACCGGCCAGCAAAAGCAACGGCGCATCGGTTGCCCACAACGGCAATGCGCCATAGCCTCGGGTGTATGACAGAGCTGATCTATTACTATTCCGCCCATTCGGCCTTTGCCTATCTGGGCTCTGCCCGGCTGATGGACCTGTGCGTGGCGCATGACCTCACTCTTGTCCACCGTCCCATTCCGCTATCCCCGGTGGTCGAGGCCCAAGGCAGCCTGCCATTTGCGGCGCGCACCCAGGGCCACGTGGACTACTTCTTTGGGCGCGAGATCGAACGCTGGGCAGAGTGGCGGGGCGTGCCTGTGGTGCCGTTTCGCCCGACCCATCACGACGCGGATTATGCTCTGGCCAGCCACCTGATCCTCGCCCTCGGTGATCGTGGTGCGGCGGTGGATGCGCTGGCCCACGCCGTGCTCGAGGCGCATTGGCGCGACGATGCGGATCTGTCGGATGCAGACACGCTGTCTGCGTTGGTGGCGCAGTTGGGTCACGACCCTGCCACGCTCTTTGCGCGCGCGGCACAGCCTGACATCGCGGCGCGCTATGCGCAGAATGCCAATGATGCGCTGGCGGCACAGGTCATGGGGTCGCCCACCTATGTCATGGGGTCCGAGATGTTTTACGGTCAGGACCGGCTCGAGATGCTGGAGCGGGCGGTTACGACCCCCTTTGAGCCGTCTCGCTGGGTGAACCCGCCCGTTCAAGCGACATGACCGACAGGGTCAGGTGGCGCCGCTCCGCGGTGTCAACTTCGGGGGTGTGGGCAGGCTGGCGCAGACGACCCAGCAGGATCGCCGCGATGATGCTGCCCGACATGCCCATCACATAGAGCGGATAGGCCAGCAGGACCCAGTCCAGCCGCCCCACCGCGAGGCTGGCCAACAGGGCAGACACGAAAAACGCGACCCACGTCGCCATGGTTTCAGAGGCGGGGTCCAGAAACGCCTTTTTGATCGTGAAGGCCGCACCCAGGCACGACATGCCGATGGTCACCATCAGTGAATAGGCGGCGGTTTCCATCTCGGCCCACAGCCAGATGCCCACGGCGGTGGCGGTCAGGACCTGACTGTCCTCGGTGCGAAACCGCATCCCGTCGCTCTTCCAGAATGTCAGCAAACAGATGACAACCGTGCCGCCCGCCTGGATCGCGGCAAAGCCCAGCGATCCGTCCGCACCCTCATAGGCCTGGCTTAGCAGGGACACGACGCTCAGCAGTGCCCAGATCAACCAGGAGGCCCGTTCAGGCCGCGTGCGGTTCAGCACGATGTCGCGGATATAGGGCCAGAACGCATAGACGCTCAGCCCCGCCGCCGCGAGGCCCGCACGTTCCAGCACGGCCGAGTTCTGAACGAGGTCCTGGATCAACGGGGGTCTCCGAAATGCCTGTGTCCAACTGCGCGAGTGCCCGGTTTTTGGGCGACTTATGACTTTGCCTTATACGCGATTTTTGCCGCCGCCCAGCAGTCTATTGTCATTTCGAGGCGGAAAATCACCATATTTTGTCCCCGCACATAGGGATTTCAACCAGAGCGGGGCACCTGCACCGTGCCATAGGCGGTGTGGGTGCGCGCGCCACGGCCCAGGATCATCGCAATCACGATGCCTCCGTTCAGGACCAGCAGGTACAGCGGATAGGCCAGCAGGACCCAATCGAGCCGCCCGACGGACACCACGGCTAGAGTCGCTGCCACCAGCGAACACATCCACATCGCCATGGTTTCGGATTGCGGATCGGCATAGGCCTTGCGGATGGTGACTGCGCCACCCAGCAGGGAAATCGTGATGGTGATCGCCAGCGCGTAAATGGCAGTGTCGGTAACCATCCACAGCGCCATGCCCACGGCCGCCGCCATCAGCACCCAGCCGTCGCCCGGCTTCAGGAACCGGCCCGACCCGCGTGCAATCGACAGCAGAAAGATCAGGATCGTGCCGCCCACCTGAATGCTGGCAAACCACAGCGACGTCGTCGCCCCTTCATAGACCTGCGAGCCAAGCGCGATGCTGCCCAGCACCGACCAGATCAGCCATGATGCGCGCTGCGGCTGCGTGCGCCCCGTAAGGGTATCCCGCGCATAGGGCAAAAAGGCCAGACAGCTCAGCAGGGCCGAGGCGATGCCCGCAAGGCGCAAGGCATCGCCCTCTTGAAAAAAGGCTTCAAGCAATTCGAAACTCCGAAAATGCGTGCCACCTCGGGGTGGCGGTATGGAATAGGTTGGCAGGTTGAAAATGCAGCACCTGCGCTGGTCTCTTGTATGACACCAATATGGAGGTTTTTGCGCCAAAGCGGAGTCCGGTTTTCCTTACCCCGTTGCGGGGGGTTGATCGGGCCATCGCCCCCGTCTATACGCCCCCGGTGGCGCAGTCCCTGCGTCAGAATCAAAATCAAGAAACGCCGTGGTTGGCCCATCACGCTTCGGGGGCCACATCCGGCAAGGAGAAGCGACATGAAACTGAATGAACTGCGCGACAATCCTGGCGCAACCAAACCCCGCAAACGCGTTGGCCGTGGTCCGGGCTCCGGCACCGGTAAAATGGGTGGCCGTGGTATCAAGGGTCAGAAATCCCGTTCGGGTGTGGCTATCAATGGCTACGAAGGCGGGCAAATGCCCCTCTACCAACGCCTGCCCAAGCGCGGGTTCAACAAACCCAACCGCAAATCCTATGCCGTTGTGAACCTGGGCCTGATCCAGAAATTCATCGACCTGGGCAAACTGGACGCCAAGGCGGCGATCACCGAGGATGCGCTGATTGCCTCCGGTCTGGTGCGTCGCAAGCTGGATGGCGTGCGTGTTCTGGCCAAGGGCGAGATCACAAGCAAAGTTGATCTGCAGGTGACGGGCGCGTCGAAATCCGCTGTGGAAGCAGTGGAAAAAGCCGGCGGTTCGCTGGCCGTTGCCACGGCGGCCGCCGAGTAAGCCTGTTTGACGCCTTGTGAGCGGCGCACATGCCGCTTACATAGGTCAGAGTTTTCCCCACGCCGCCCGCCGGAAAACGGCCAGGGCGGCGTTTTGCCAAAGGACACCACCCAATGGTATCAGCCGTCGAGAACATGGCCGCCAACACGAGCTGGAGCGCTCTGGGCAAGGCCACCGACCTGCGCAATCGCATCCTGTTCACGCTTGGTCTGCTGATCGTCTACCGTCTGGGGACATTCATCCCCGTGCCCGGTATCGACGGCGCCGCCCTGCGCGAGTTCATGGAAAGCGCGGGCCAGGGCATCGGCGGCATGGTGTCGATGTTCACCGGTGGCGCACTGGGCCGCATGGGCATCTTTGCCCTCGGCATCATGCCTTACATCTCGGCATCGATCATCGTGCAGCTTTTGACCTCGATGGTGCCCAAACTTGAGCAACTCAAGAAAGAGGGCGAACAGGGCCGCAAAAAGATCAACCAATACACCCGCTACGGCACCGTGGCGCTGGCGACCTTGCAGGCCTACGGGCTGGCGGTATCGCTTGAATCGGGTGATCTGGTGACGGATCCGGGCATGTTCTTCCGGATGTCCTGCCTGATCACGCTGGTCGGTGGCACCATGTTCCTGATGTGGCTGGGTGAGCAGATCACCGCACGCGGCATCGGCAACGGTATCTCGCTGATCATCTTTGTCGGCATCATCGCCGAAGTCCCCGCCGCCATCGCCCAGTTCTTTGCCTCTGGCCGGTCGGGCGCAATCAGCCCCGCGGTGATCATCGGCGTGCTGGTCATGGTGATCGCGACCATCATGTTTGTGGTGTTCATGGAACGCGCCCTGCGCAAGATCCACATCCAGTACCCCCGCCGTCAGGTGGGCATGAAGGTCTATGACGGTGGTTCCAGCCACTTGCCGGTCAAGGTCAACCCCGCAGGCGTGATCCCCGCGATCTTTGCCTCGTCGCTGCTCCTGTTGCCGGTCACAATCTCGACCTTCTCGGGCAACTCGACCAACCCGATCATGTCGTGGCTGCTGGCCAACTTTGGCCCCGGTCAGCCGCTTTACCTGCTGTTCTTCGTCGCGATGATCGTGTTCTTTGCCTATTTCTACACGTTCAACGTCAGCTTCAAACCCGATGACGTGGCCGACAACCTCAAGAACCAGAACGGCTTTGTTCCCGGTATCCGTCCGGGCAAGAAAACGTCCGAGTACCTCGAATATGTGGTCAACCGCGTGCTGGTGCTAGGCTCGGCCTATCTGGCGGCTGTGTGTCTGCTGCCGGAAATCCTGCGCGGCCAGTTTGCCATCCCGTTTTATTTTGGCGGTACGTCCGTTCTGATTGTGGTATCGGTGACCATGGACACGATCCAGCAAGTGCAAAGCCACCTGCTTGCCCACCAGTACGAGGGTCTGATCGAGAAATCGCAACTGCGCGGTAAAGGGTCAAAAGGCCGCCGCAAACGGAGCCCCGTACGCCGCTAAGGCCATCGGGGAGGGGACAGCTGATGAACATTATCCTCTTGGGCCCGCCGGGTGCGGGCAAGGGAACGCAGGCGCGTTTCCTCGTGGAAGAACGCGGCATGGTGCAACTGTCGACCGGCGACATGCTGCGGGCGGCCAAAGACAGCGGCACCGAGATGGGCCTGATCGTGGCTGACGTCATGGCCCGTGGTGCGCTGGTCACCGACGAGATCGTCATCGGCCTGATCCGCGAACAGCTTGAGACGGTCAAGGCCAACGGCTTCATCTTTGACGGCTTCCCCCGCACGCTGGCCCAGGCCGACGCGCTGAACGATCTGCTGGCCGAAAAAGGCGAAAGCCTGGACGGCGTGATCGAGTTGGAAGTCGACGACGAAGTGCTGGTTGAGCGGATCGTCGGTCGCGCCGCCGAAGCCGCCGCAGCAGGGCAGCCCGTGCGCGCGGACGACAACGCGGACGCGATGAAAATACGCCTGATGGAGTACTACAAAAAGACATCTCCGCTGATCGGCTATTACTACGCCAAGGGCCAGTTGACCAAGATCGACGGCCTGGGCGAGATCGCAGATGTGAAGGCAGCGATTTCGAAAACGCTGGGCGGTTGAGGGCAGGGGTTGACGCCCTTGTGATCAACGCCTATCTCACGCCATCTCTAACGAGAATCAAAGGCCGGAACGCGTCCGGCCGGATCACCTGATCAGCGGCAGGCCCGGGGGCAAAATCCTTGGGCCTTATGTTGTGAAAAAAGGGCCCGGAACTACGGGCTCGCAACGAAAAGGAAGCCTTACGTGGCACGTATTGCAGGGGTCAACATCCCCACAGCCAAGCGCGTTCCGATTGCTCTGACCTACATCACAGGCATCGGCACCACATCCGCTCAGAAAATCTGCGAAGCCGTCGGCATCGACGCGACACGCCGTGTGAACGAACTCAGCGACGCCGAAGTCCTGAAAATCCGCGAGCACATCGACGAGAACTTTACCGTCGAAGGTGACCTGCGTCGTGAGACACAGATGAACATCAAGCGTCTGATGGATCTGGGCTGCTACCGTGGCCTGCGCCACCGTCGTAACCTGCCCGTCCGCGGTCAGCGCACACACACCAACGCTCGCACCCGCAAAGGCCCCGCAAAGGCCATTGCCGGCAAGAAGAAATAAGGAGACGCACCAATGGCACGTGATACCCGCCGTGGGGGCAAGAAAAAGGTCTCCAAGAACATCGCTGCAGGCGTGGCGCATGTGAACTCTTCGTTCAACAACACCAAGATCCTGATCTCGGATGTGCAAGGCAACGCGATCAGCTGGTCGTCTGCTGGCACCATGGGCTTCAAAGGCTCGCGTAAATCGACACCCTATGCCGCCCAGATGGCTGCAGAGGATGCCGGTCGCAAGGCGCAGGATCACGGCGTGAAAACGCTGGAAGTCGAAGTGCAGGGCCCCGGTTCGGGCCGTGAATCGGCACTGCGCGCGCTGGCCGCTGTTGGGTTCAACATCACGTCGATCCGCGACGTGACACCGATCGCCCACAACGGCTGCCGTCCGCCCAAGCGCCGCCGCGTCTAAGCGACATCTAACCTACTTTGGGGCCGCGTTTCATCGCACGGCCCCAATCCGCTTTTTTGAAACCTCGGGCGCTTGCTCCTTTAGGACATGGGGAACAAGCAGGAATGGAGGGACGCATGATCCACAAGAACTGGGCAGAACTGATCAAGCCACAGCAGCTTGACGTCAAGCCGGGCAACGAACCCGCGCGCCAGGCCACTGTTGTGGCGGAACCGCTTGAGCGTGGCTTTGGCCTCACCATGGGCAACGCGCTGCGCCGCGTGCTGATGTCGTCGCTGCAAGGTGCCGCGATCACATCCGTACAGATCGACAACGTGCTGCACGAGTTTTCGTCCATCGCCGGTGTCCGTGAGGACGTGACCGACGTGATCCTGAACCTCAAGCAGGTGTCGCTGCGCATGGAGGTCGAAGGCCCCAAGCGTCTGTCGATTTCCGCCAAGGGTCCGGGCGTTGTGACGGCGGGTGACATCTCTGAGTCCGCTGGTATCGAGATTCTGAACCGCGATCTGGTCATCTGCCACCTCGACGACGGTGCAGACGTCTACATGGAACTGACGGTCAACACCGGCAAAGGCTATGTGTCCGCGGACAAGAACAAGCCCGAAGACGCGCCCATCGGCCTGATCCCGATCGACGCGATCTATTCGCCCGTCAAAAAAGTCAGCTATGACGTCCAACCCACCCGCGAGGGCCAGGTGCTGGACTATGACAAGCTGACCATGAAGGTCGAAACCGATGGCTCCATCACGCCGGACGACGCCGTGGCCTTTGCCGCGCGTATCCTGCAGGACCAGTTGGGCATCTTCGTCAACTTCGACGAGCCGGAGTCCGCTTCGCGTCAGGACGACGACGATGGTCTCGAGTTCAACCCGCTTCTGCTGAAGAAAGTGGACGAGCTGGAACTGTCCGTACGTTCGGCCAACTGCCTGAAGAACGACAACATCGTGTACATCGGCGATCTGATCCAGAAAACCGAAGCCGAAATGCTGCGCACGCCGAACTTTGGCCGCAAGTCCTTGAACGAGATCAAGGAAGTGCTGTCGGGCATGGGTCTGCACCTTGGCATGGACGTCGAAGACTGGCCGCCGGACAACATCGAAGATCTGGCCAAGAAGTTCGAAGACAACTTTTGAGCCCTAGGGTGGGCAGTATTGCCCACCTTACATCACGACCGGGTGGCGACACCCCAAGGAGAGCCTGAGACACGCATCAAAGGCCGGACAAAGCAAAACCGCCCGTAGAGGGCACGATTAGGAGATAGAAATATGCGTCACGCACGTGGTTACCGCCGCCTGAACCGGACACACGAACACCGCAAAGCGCTGTTCTCGAACATGGCAGGCTCGCTCATCGAACATGAGCAGATCAAGACAACCTTGCCCAAAGCCAAGGAACTGCGCCCCATCGTGGAAAAGCTGATCACGCTCGCCAAGCGCGGTGATCTGCACGCCCGCCGTCAGGCCGCGTCCAAGCTGAAGGAAGAGCAGTACGTTGCCAAACTCTTTGACATCCTCGGCCCCCGCTATGCCGAGCGTCAGGGTGGGTATGTGCGCGTGCTCAAGGCCGGTTTCCGTTATGGCGACATGGCGCCCATGGCGATCATCGAATTTGTGGACCGTGACCGCGACGCCAAAGGCGCTGCTGACAAGGCCCGCGTCGCTGCCGAGGACGCAGCCGAAGAATAAACCGACCCATCCTGTGGTTGGATCGAAAACCCTCGCCCATGTGGCGGGGGTTTTTGCGTTATAGCGGGTGGATGCGCTTGTATTGCGGGCGTGGGATTTGCATATTTTTGGAACAATGAAACACCTCTTTGCCTTTCTGATCTGTCTGTTGCCCTTGGGGGTGGTGGCCGAGACCCGCGTGCCGACAAGCGCGTCCGAGATTACCCTGAGTTTTGCGCCGCTTGTGCGCGAAACGGCCCCTGCGGTCGTCAACATCTATGTGAAGTTCGTCACCCAAGCGCGCAGTCGGACGCCGTTTTCGGACGATCCGTTTTTCGAGCGTTTCTTTGAAGGGTTCGGCACGCCGCAGCCACGGGTTCAGAACTCGCTTGGGTCGGGCGTGATCCTCAGTGCGGATGGCATTGTGGTGTCGAACTACCACGTGGTCGGTCAGGCCACGGACATTCGCATCGTGTTGAACGATGGGCGCGAGTATGAGGCGCGCGTGTTGCTCGGTGATCAAGAGAGCGATCTGGCCATTCTTCAGATTGAGGGCGCGGAGAGCCTGCCGTTCCTGCCCCTGCGCGACAGTGAGACGGTCGAGGTGGGGGAATTGACGCTCGCCATCGGCAACCCTTTTGGTGTGGGTCAGACCGTGTCGTCGGGCATTGTGTCGGGGCTCGCGCGGTCGGGTGGGTCCGGCGGGCGCGGCGCGGGCTATTTCATTCAGACTGATGCGCCGATCAACCCCGGCAATTCCGGCGGCGCGCTTGTGGATATGGGTGGCCGGCTCTTGGGTATCAACACGCGTATTCTCAGCCGGTCGGGTGGATCGAACGGAATTGGCTTTGCCATTCCCGCCGATCTGGTCGCGGCCTTTGTGCGGCAAGCGCGTGAAGGCAACGACCGTTTTGTGCGCCCCTGGGCCGGGGCTACGGGGCAAGCGGTGGACGCCGATCTGGCCGAGACGCTGGGCCGTGACCGTCCCGGTGGCATCATGCTGGCGGGTTTGCATCCGGCCAGTCCGTTGGTTGATGCGGGGTTCCAGGTTGGGGACGTTGTGCTGGATGTCGATGGTGCGACCGTGGGCAGTCCGGGCGAGATGCTCTACCGGATGAGCGTGGCCAGCAACGCGGACACCGCAGAGATGACGCGCCTGCGTGGCGGCACAGAAGAGACGGTGACCGTGCGGCTGATCCCGCCGCCAGAGGACCCGCCGCGCGGGGCCATCACATTGCCGGAGACGGCGAACCTGCCGGGGCTTTCGGTGTCGCGCATCAACCCGGCTGTGATTGCCGAGATGGGCCTGCCGCTGGGCGCGCAAGGGGTCGTTGTGACCGATCTAGGGTCGGTGGGACGGCGCGTGGGCCTGCGGGTGGGCGACATCCTGCAACGCATCGACCGGCGCGACATCGTCACACCGCAGGATGCCGCTGATGCGCTGCGCGAGGCGCGGCGCGGCACCACGGTGCGGGCGTTGCGCGGTGGTGGCCGCGTTGTGTTGCGGTTCTGAGGTGGCGGACCTTTTTGCCTCCGACGCGGCTGCGGTAGACACGGGCCCGCGCCCTCTGGCCGACCGCTTGCGCCCGAAAAAACTGTCTGAGGTCATTGGACAGCGTCAGGTGCTAGGGCCGGATGCGCCGCTGTCGGTGATGCTGTCGTCGGGTGCGCTGAGCAGCCTTGTGTTCTGGGGGCCGCCCGGTGTGGGCAAGACGACCATCGCGCGCCTGCTGGCCCATGAAACCGATCTGCACTTTGTCCAAATCAGCGCGATCTTTACCGGCGTGCCGGACCTGAAAAAGGTGTTCGAGGGGGCCAGGATCCGGCGCCAGAACGGGCAGGGCACGCTGCTGTTTGTGGACGAGATCCACCGTTTCAACAAGGCGCAACAGGACGGGTTCCTGCCGCATATGGAGGACGGCACGATACTGCTGGTCGGGGCCACGACCGAAAACCCCAGCTTTGAGCTGAACGCCGCTGTGCTCAGCCGGGCGCAGGTGCTGGTGCTCGAACGGCTCGATCTCGATGACCTCGAATTGCTGGCGCAACGGGCGGAACAGGAACTGGACAAACCCCTGCCCCTTGATCCCGGCGCGCGGGCCGCGCTGCTCGAGATGGCGGATGGCGACGGGCGCGCGCTGCTCAACCTGATCGAACAGGTGACTGCGTGGACGGTGGACAGTGCGCTGGATCGGGACGCTCTGGCCACACGGTTGATGCGCCGCGCCGCGCAATACGACAAATCGGGGGACGCGCATTACAACCTGATCTCGGCGCTGCACAAATCCGTGCGCGGGTCGGACCCTGACGCGTCGCTCTACTGGTTTGCACGGATGCTTGAGGGGGGCGAGGACCCGCGCTACCTCGCCCGTCGCATCACCCGTATGGCGGTCGAGGACATCGGCCTTGCCGATCCGCAGGCGCAGGCGGTGTGCCTGCAATCCTGGGCAACCTACGAACGCCTCGGCAGCCCAGAGGGCGAACTGGCGCTGGCGCAGGCGCTGGTCTACCTCGCCCTCGCGCCCAAATCGAACGCGGCCTACAACGCCTACAAGGGCGCGCGCCGCGCGGCCAAACAGACCGGATCGCACCCGCCGCCCAAACACATCCTGAACGCGCCCACTGCGTTGATGAAGGATCAGGGATACGGCAAGGACTACGCCTATGACCACGATGCCGAGGACGGGTTTTCCGGTGCCAACTACTTTCCCGACGGGATGGATCGGCCTGACCTCTACCAACCTGTCGAACGCGGTTTTGAGCGGGACCTGAAAAAGCGGCTCGACTATTTTGCGCGCCTGCGGACCAAGCGGAACAGCTAGGTACGCCACGGGCGCGACCTTGACTCTTTGCGCCCAACCGACGACAGACCGCGCATGATCTCAACCCTTTCCCTTGTGGCCCTCGGCGGGGCAATCGGCGCGTCTTTGCGCTGGCTGACGGGCGTCGCGGTGCTGCGCGCGCTGGGGTCGTCGGATTTCCCGCTGGCCATCATCACCGTCAACGTCATCGGGTCGTTCCTGATGGGGGTGTTCGTGGTGGCCGCCGCACAGCGCGGGCTGACCCACATGTCGCCCTTCGTGATGACGGGGCTCTTGGGCGGGTTCACCACGTTCAGCGCCTTCAGCCTCGAAACCATGACCCTGATCGAACGCGGCCACATGGGCCAGGCGGGCCTCTATATTCTGCTGTCGGTCGGGCTGTCGGTGGGCGCATTGGCGTTGGGTCTCATCCTTGCACGCGGAGTATTCGCATGAGCGGCGTTCAAACTGTCACCGTCGAAGAGGGCGAGGGCGACCAGCGTCTCGACCGCTGGATGAAGCGGCGGTTTCCGCAGGTCAGCCAGGGCATGATCGAAAAGATGTGCCGCAAGGGCGAATGCCGCGTCGATGGTGGCCGCGTCAAATCCTCGACCCGCGTCGAAGAGGGGCAACAGGTGCGCATCCCGCCACTGCCGGACCGCCCCGCGCCGGTGATCCAGAAAACGCGCGTGTCCGACAAGGACGCGCAGATGATCCGCGACTGCGTGATCTACAAGGACGATCAGGTCATCGCGATCAACAAACCCTCCGGCTTGCCGACGCAGGGTGGCTCGGGCCAGACCAAGCATGTCGACGGTCTGGCCGAGGCGTTGATGTTCGATCTGGACGAAAAACCGCGCCTCGTGCACCGGCTGGACAAGGATACGTCCGGTGTCCTGCTGCTGGCGCGGACGCGGCTTGCGGCGAAATCTCTGACGGCGGCCATGCGCCACCACGACACGCGCAAGATCTACTGGGCGCTCGTCGCCGGTGTGCCCACGCCATACTTGGGCGAGATTAAATACGGGCTGGTCAAGGCACCGGGCCGGGGCCGTGGTGGTGAAGGCGAAAAGATGATCGCCGTGCACCCGCGTGATGTCGACGGCACACCGGGGGCCAAACGGGCGCAGACGCTCTATGCCACGCTCTACCGTGTGGCCAGCCGCGCCGCATGGGTCGCGATGGAGCCGATCACGGGCCGCACCCACCAGTTGCGCGCGCATATGGCCGAGATCGGGCATCCCATCGCGGGCGACGGCAAATATGGCGGCTCTGGTCAGGAAAACCTCGGGGACGGGTGGGGCGCCAAGGTGGGCGGCATCATCTCGAACAAGTTGCACCTGCACGCCCGCATGATGCGCTTTGAACAGCCCGAAACCCGCCGCGTCATCACCGTGACCGCCCCTCTGCCGGATCACATGGCGTCCACATGGGACACCCTCGGCTGGACCGAGGATCTGGCCTCCGAAGACCCGTTCGAGAACATCTGATGCGTCTGATCGTGTTTGACGTCGACGGCACGCTGGTCGACAGCCAGGCCGACATCGTCGGCAGCATGGGCGACGCCTTTGCCGCGGCGGGCCTTGATGCCCCCGCCCGGACGGAGGTGCTGGGTATCGTCGGGCTGTCCCTGCCACAGGCGATGCACGTCCTGGCCCCGGACGCTGACAATGACCTGCTGGTCACACGTTACAAGCAGGCCTATGCCGACCGCCGCCAGCGTGACGGGGCAGGCCAAGGCTCACCGCTTTATCCCGGCGCGCGCGCGGCGATTGAACGGCTGCACGACCTGCCGGATGTGCTGCTTGGCCTCGCCACAGGCAAATCGAAACGCGGCCTTGATGCGCTGCTGGCCGCGCATGACCTCGAACGGTTCTTTGTCACGCGCCAGGTCGCCGATTTCCACCCGTCCAAACCGCACCCTGCCATGTTGCACACCGCCATGGCCGAGGCGGGCGTCGAGGCGGCGGATACGGTGATGGTAGGCGACACCACCTTTGACATGCAGATGGCAGAGGCGGCGGGCGTGGCCTTTTTCGGGGTGGACTGGGGTTATCACCCGGCCGCCAGGCTGACCTACGCCCACACCGTCCTGACCGATTTTTCCGACATTGATGCGGCACTGACCGCGCTGTGGGGCTGATGACATGACCGAATGGAAACAAAAACGCTTCTGGACCACCGCAACGGCGGCGGAAATCGACGGTGGCTGGCAGGTGCAACTGGATGGCCGCGCGGTGAAAACCCCGGCCAAGGCGCCGCTGATGCTACCGACCGCCGCATTGGCCCAGGCCGTGGCCGCCGAATGGGACGCGCAGGACGAGGTGGTGAACCCGCTCACAATGCCCTTCACCCGCAGCGCCAATGCCGCCATCGACAAGGTCGCGATCCAGCACGCAGAGGTGGCGGATATGCTGGCGGCTTACGGCGATGCCGACCTGCTGTGCTACCGCGCCGACAGCCCCGAAGGCCTCGTGGCCCGGCAATCGGCCACCTGGGATCCCTATCTCGACTGGGCGGCGGACACGCTGGGCGCCCGCTTGGCCCCGCGCACAGGCGTGATGCACGAATCACAGGACGCGGACGCGCTCGCAACTTTGGCAAAACAGGTCCACAGTTTCACCGAATTCGAATTGGCGGCCTTCCACGACCTCGTCAGCCTCTCTGGATCGCTGATCCTCGGTTTCGCCGCCGCCCAAGACCTGAACCCTGCGCCCACGATTTGGGCGGCATCGCGCGTCGATGAGGCATGGCAAATCGAACAATGGGGCGAGGATGAAGAGGCGCAAGAGGTGGAACAGATCAAGAAAGCCTCGTTTTTGCACGCAAAAGCCTTTTTTGATGCATCCAAACCGTTGTGAGAACAACCATCCGAACTGCATAATTATGCATCGTTTTTGGTGAGGTCACCCTTGACGTTTTGCGATGAATCCGGCCAGACTACGGCCCACTGGTTGGGGACAAACCCCACCGGGATCGCCTTCGGCGTGGCAGGTACACTCAGGCCACGCTGATCGAACCGCCAAAACATGGCGGAAAATCAGGAAGAGGTAACAATGAAAAAATCCGTATTCTTTGGCGCGCTGACCGTCGCCGGCCTGGCGGCCGGTGCTGCGGCTGCTGGCACGCTTGATGACGTGAAAGCACGCGGCAAACTGAACTGCGGCGTGACCACCGGTCTGGTCGGCTTTGCCGCACCCGACGCCAACGGTGAATGGAATGGCTTCGACGTTTCGGTCTGCCGCGCTGTTGCAGCGGCTGTACTGGGCGACGCATCGGCTGTTGAATTTGTCCCCACAACAGGCAAAACACGCTTCACCGCGCTGGCCTCGGGCGAAATCGACATGCTGGCCCGTAACACCACATGGACCTTCTCGCGCGATGTGGACCTCAAGTTCACCTTCGTTGGCGTGAACTACTATGACGGTCAGGGCTTCATGGTCCCCAAAGAGCTGGGCGTGTCCTCGGCCAAAGATCTGGACGGCGCGACCGTCTGCATCCAGACCGGCACCACAACCGAGCTGAACCTGGCGGACTTCTTCCGCTCGAACAACATCAGCTACGAGCCCGTGCCGATCGAAACAAACGCCGAAGCACAACAGCAGTACCTGGCTGGCGCATGCGACGTGTACACAACGGACGCCTCGGGTCTGGCCGCAACACGCGCCACATTCGAAGCACCCGGCGATCACACGCTGCTGCCCGAAATCATCTCCAAAGAGCCTCTGGGCCCGCTTGTCCGCCACGGCGACAACGAATGGGGTGACGTGGTTCGCTGGACTTTGAACGCGCTGATCACAGCCGAAGAGCTGGGTGTCACATCCGCGAACATCTCCGAGATGGCCGCAGGCACCAACAACCCAGAGATCAACCGTCTCCTGGGCACCGAAGGCACGCTGGGCGAGATGCTCGGCCTGGACGCTGACTGGGCGATGAAAGCCATCGCAGCCGGCGGCAACTACGGTGAGGTCTTCGAGAAGAACATCGGCGAATCCACTCCGATCGGTCTGGCCCGTGGCCTGAACGCTCAGTGGACCGAAGGCGGCCTGATCTACTCGCCGCCCTTCCGCTAAGATACCAAGCCGAGGGGCGCAGGTTCATCCCTGCGCCCCTTGCGCATTTAGGGGCACAAAGATCGCTGAAAACAGCGGCGCAGTTGCCCAAAGTGCAGCCAGCTTATGAAACCCGGCCCCGCGCAGTGACGCGAAAAAAACCAAGGCCGGCACACGGGGAACACCTCCATGACAATCATGACCGACCCTCCACAGGAGTCGTTCCGCCTGTCGATGCTTTTGAACGACACGCGCTACCGATCATATACATTTCAATTCATTGCACTGATTGTGCTGATCGCATCCGCCGCCTTCTTGATGAGCAACCTGTTCAGCAACTTGGCAGCCGCCGGTCTGAACATTTCCTATCAATTCTTGGGCTCGCCTGCGGGCTACGACATCAACCAGACGCTGATCGCGTACGACAGCCAGTCGACCAACGCGCGGGCCGCCCTCGTGGGCATCCTGAACACGCTGCTGGTCGCCTTTCTGGCCTGTGTGACGGCCACCATCTTTGGTGTGATCGCCGGGGTGCTGCGCCTGTCGAACAACTGGCTCGTGTCCAAGCTGATGTCGTTTTATGTCGAGATCTTCCGCAACATCCCGGTTCTGATCTGGATCATCATCATCTTCACCATCATGATCGCGGTGCTGCCGGGGCCAAGGGCCTTCCGGGGTGATGAACCGTCGGCCAGCATGGTGCTGAACGCCGTCGCCTTTACCAACCGTGGTGTCTATATCCCCGCGCCCGTGTGGGGGCCTGGATCGCTGGTGGTTGTGGCGACATTCATCCTGTCGGTGTTCGGCGTCTTTGCCTACCGCCGCTACGCAACCAAACTGCTCTATGACACGGGCCGCCTGCTGCCGATGGGCTGGCCCAGCCTCGCCATCCTGTTTGTGCCGACCCTGCTGATCTACTTCATCATGGGCATGCCCATTGGCCTCGACTATCCCGAACTCAAGGGCTTCAACTTTTCCGGCGGGATCAAGGTCGGTGGACCGCTGATCGCCCTGTGGTTCGCCCTGTCGATCTATACCGGTGCCTTCATCGCGGAAAACGTGCGTGCGGGCATTCAGGCGATCTCCAAGGGTCAGTCCGAAGCCGCCGGTGCGCTGGGTCTGCGTCAGGGCCGGATCATGAACCTCGTGGTGCTGCCGCAGGCGCTGCGGGTCATCATCCCGCCGCTCATCTCGCAATACCTCAACATCACCAAGAACTCATCGCTCGCCATTGCTGTGGGCTACGCGGACGTAACCGCAACACTGGGCGGGATCACCCTGAACCAGACGGGCCGCGCCATCGAATGTGTCCTGCTGTTGATGCTGTTCTATCTGACGATCTCGTTGTCCATCTCGGCCATCATGAACGTCTACAACAACTCCGTTAAGCTGAAGGAGCGCTGAGATGTCAGATACATCCGCTGCCTTTGTCCGCACCGAACAGGTGCCGCCATCACCCCCGCCCTCGTCGGCGACAGGGCCATACAAATGGGCCAAGGACAACCTGTTCTCGACGTGGCTCTATGGTCTTCTGACATTCGTGTCGTGCTATGTGATCTACGTGATCCTGGGCAACACGCTGCCATGGATCTTTGCCGGGGTTTGGAACACCTCCAGCCTGGCGGAATGCCGCGAGGTACTGGACGGCGTGTCGGGGGGCTGTTTCTCGGTCCTGACGGAACGCTGGAACCAGCTCTTGTTCGGGTTCAAGTACCCACAAGCGACAGAAGACACACCTCGTACGGTGCTTGGTCTGTTGCCAACCGTCGGGTACTGGCGCCCATCGCTGACGTTCCTGCTGTTCTTTGCAGCCGCCGCACCGGTCCTGTTCTATAAACTGCCGCGCAAGCTGCTGTTGTTCACAGCGATCTTCCCCTTTTTGGCCTACTACCTGATCTGGGGCGGCACCATCATGACGCCGATCCTGGCTCTGGTCGGGACCGTCGTGGGTTATTTCGTGTACCAACGCCTGGTCACGGGCAGCTTTGCCGCCGGTTTCTTTGGCGGGATCGCCGCAGCCTTTGTGGTCTGGATCATCGGGGGCATGCTGATCCCCGAAAACGCCAACGAAGGCGCAATGCTGCAAGCCGTGCCAAGCCGGGATCTGGGGGGCTTCATGCTCAACATGATGCTGGGCGTGGCCTGTGTGTCGCTGTCGGTGCCGCTGGGCATCGCGCTGGCGCTGGGTCGCCAGTCGGACATGCCGCTGATCAAGTGGATCTGTGTGATCTTCATTGAATTCATCCGTGGCGTGCCGCTCATCACCTTGCTGTTCGTGGCGTCGGTGATGCTGGCCTACTTCTTCCCGCCCGGCACAACGACTGACCTGTTCCTGCGCGTGGTGATCATGATCACGATGTTCTCGGCGGCCTATATCGCCGAAGTGATCCGGGGTGGCCTCGCCGCTCTGCCACGTGGCCAATACGAAGCCGCAGACAGCCTCGGCCTCGACTACCCGCAAGCGATGCGTCTGATCATCCTGCCCCAAGCGTTGAAAATCTCCATTCCGGGGATCGTGAACGTGGCGGTGGGCCTGTTCAAGGACACAACGCTGGTGTCGGTCATCTCGATGTTCGACCTTGTGGGTATGATCCGCGGTCCCATCCTCGCCTCGACCGAATGGAACGGGGTGTACTGGGAACTGCTGGGCTTTGCCGCGCTTCTCTTCTTTGTCGTCTGCTACGGCATCTCACAATACTCGCAGTGGCTGGAACGCCAGCTCGCGACCGATCACCGCTGATAAGGAGTGGCTGATATGACTACACAAACTGCAATGAACGTCTCATCCGAAGTCGCGATTTCCATCGACAAGATGAATAAGTGGTACGGCTCCTTTCACGTGCTGCGCGACATCGATCTGACCGTCTATCAGGGCGAGCGGATCGTGATCGCCGGGCCGTCTGGCTCTGGCAAATCCACGCTGATCCGCTGCATCAATGCTCTGGAAGAGCATCAGCAGGGATCGATCACCGTGGATGGCACGTTGCTGTCCTCGGACGTCAAGAACATCGACAAGATCCGGTCAGAGGTTGGCATGTGCTTTCAGCACTTCAACCTCTTCCCGCACCTGTCGATCCTCGAGAACTGCACGCTGGCCCCGATCTGGGTGCGCAAGACGCCCAAGAAAGAAGCCGAAGAGATCGCGATGCACTTCCTCGAAAAGGTGAAGATCCCCGATCAGGCCGACAAATATCCCGGCCAGTTGTCCGGTGGTCAGCAGCAACGTGTGGCGATTGCCCGCTCGCTCTGCATGCGCCCGCGCATCATGCTGTTTGACGAACCCACATCGGCGCTGGACCCCGAGATGATCAAAGAGGTTCTGGATACGATGGTCGAGCTGGCCGAAGAGGGCATGACCATGCTCTGCGTCACGCACGAGATGGGCTTTGCCCGTCAGGTGGCGAACCGCGTGATCTTTATGGACGAGGGCCAGATCGTCGAACAGAACGAGCCCGAAGAGTTCTTTAACAACCCGCAGAGCCCGCGGACGCAGTTGTTCCTGAGCCAGATCCTGGGGCATTGACGGACGGCGGGGTGAAACCCCGCCCTACCGTATCAGTTCTCGCGGTATCGCGAAATCCATCGGCTGGCCCTCGTGCCAGCCGATGTCGTTCCAGGTGTCTGTATCAAAACGGATGACACAGGTCGCACAGGTTGGATAGTCGGCAAAGCGTGGATGCGCTGGCGGTCTGGTGACCAGACGGTCTGCAAACTCCGCAATGCCGGGATTGTGGCCCAGCATGAGAACGCTCGCCGCCTCTTGGCCGCGCAGCACGGTCATCATGGCGTCAGGCCCCGCATGGTAGAGCGTCTTCGTGAACGTCACCGAGCAATCCAGCCCCAGCGCCTCGAACGTCTCGGCAGTGCGTGTGCTGTTGGAACTGACCGCGGCATCAGGCACGTGCCCTCGCGCGCGCAACCATGCGCCCATGGCGGCGGCCGAGGCCTGACCACGGCGGTTCAGCGGGCGGGCAATATCCGCCAGATGCGGATCATCCCAACTGGATTTCGCATGCCGCATCAGGATCAGGGTGCGGGTCATTTGTGAAAAGCGGCCATATGAAACGCAGATTGCTCCGCGGGCCGGTCAAAGGTCTGGCTGACCGGACAGACGCGCCGCACGACGCACCCCGCGCCCATGCAATCCGCGCCAGCGTCCGTGTCGAGATAGGATTTGCAGGCGGGCACGTCATATGGCGCGTCGGCGCTGAGTGCTCTGACGGGGCAGGCGGTGACGCAAGGGCGGTCCGCGCAGGTCACGCAAGGGGACGCACCGTTGTGCAGGTCGGCGGCAAAGGGCGTGTCGAACACCAGCGCCCCCCGGATCGAGATCATCAATCCGGCAGTGTCGTGGATCATCATGCCCGTGGGACTTTGCCAGAACCGGCCTGTGGCCAGCGCCCAGGCGATGAACGGCGCATAGGGTGGGCCGTCAGAGGGAAAGCTGGCCTGCGCACCCATCTCGGTGGCGAAGGTGCCGAGCACCCGTTTCGACCATCTGTCCACCGGATCGGCGGCACCATCGCCATGCTCGGCGCTGGCGGCAAACACGTCCCACCACCCGGCATCGGTGCCAATCAGCACGCGCGCGCCGTCCACTCCCATGATGAACAGACCGTGAGGCTTTAATCCGCTGCGCAGGTGCGCCAGAACGGTCATTTCCTGGCAAAGGGCAGGCCAAGCGACCAGCCCAGACGCGCGGGGCGGTCGTCTTGCCACTCCAGACCGATCTGCATGTCGTCATGCCCCTCGGCGGGCTGCGCGATATAGGTGCCAAACATGCGGTCCCAGATCGACAGCGAAAATCCGTAATTGCTGTCATGCTCGTGGCGGTGGACCGAATGGTGGACGCGGTGCATGTCAGGTGTCACCAGCACCCGCCGCACAATCGCGTCGAGCCACAGGGGCAGGCGGATGTTGGCGTGGTTGAACATCGCGGTGCCGTTCAGGATGATCTCGAACAGGATCACGGCCACGGCGGCGGGGCCAAGCAGATAGACCGCGCCAATCTTGATCAACATGGACAGCCCAATCTCGATCGGGTGAAAACGGATGGCGGTGGTCACGTCAATGTCCACATCCGCGTGGTGCACCTGGTGCAAACGCCACAACAGCGGCACCTTGTGGGTGATCAGATGCTGCGCCCAGATGATGAAATCGAGGATCAGGATGGCCAGCGCAACCTCGAGCCAGAGGGGCAGCGTCAGCGCGTTCAACAGGCCCCAGCCCTGATTGGAGGCATCCACGGCGGCACCCACGGCCAGCACAGGCAGGACAAAGGCCATGGCGCGCACAAAGAGCGTGTTGGCAACCGTCATGCCCCAATTGGTCAGCCAGCGTTTGGCGCGGCTTTGACTGCGGGTGCGGCGGGGCAACAGCGTCTCGGCCAGCGCAAACAGCGCAAACAGGCCCAGAAAGACGCCAAAGCGGATCAGAGTTTCGTTTTCCATGCCCCATACCTACCCTCCGCGACGGCTGGTGCAATGCGGTGGATAGACACGTTTGTGTCAGCGTGGGCGGATGATGGACCCGGCCCCGTGATCGGTGAACAGTTCGAGCAGGCAGGCGTTGGGCGCGCGCCCATCGAGGATGACAACCGCGCGCACGCCGCTGGCGATGGCATCGAGCGCGGTCTCGGTCTTGGGGATCATGCCACCGGCGATGGTGCCATCGGCGGTCATGTCGCGGATCTGGTCGGCGGTGATCTCGGTGACAACCTCGCCTTGCGCGTTCTTGACCCCGGACACATCCGTCAGCAACAGCAGGCGGTCGGCCTTGAGGGCGGCGGCAATGGCACCGGCGGCGGTGTCACCGTTGATGTTGAATGTTTCGCCTTGCTGGCCCGCGCCCAGCGGTGCAATCACCGGGATCATGGCGGTGTCAAAGAGGGTGTGCAGGATCTTGGGGTCCATCTGGGCCGGGGTGCCGACCAGGCCAAGTGCCGGGTCGGTCTGATCGCAGGTCATCAGGTTGGCGTCTTTGCCCGACAGCCCCACGGCCCGGCCACCGGCGCGGTTGATGGCCTGAACGATCCGCTTGTTGACGATGCCCGACAGCACCATTTCGACCACGTCCATGGTGGCCGCGTCGGTCACGCGCTTGCCGTTGACGAACTCGGACTGGATGTCGAGCCGACCCAGCATATCGTTGATCATCGGCCCGCCGCCATGCACCACAACCGGGTTCACGCCGACCTGACGCATCAGCACCACGTCATTGGCAAAGCTGGCCATGGCCTCGTCGGACCCCATGGCATGGCCGCCCAGCTTGATGACGACAGTCGCACCAGCGTAGCGCTGCATATAGGGCAGGGCCTGGGACAGGGTACGGGCGGTGGCGATCCAATCGCGGTTCATGTCTCTGGTCTGCATCTTTCTGAGGAGCCTTGAAGGGTTTCGCCGCTTATCCAGAATTGCGCGCTGTCGCGCAAGCCATGTCCGGCCCCCACCCTGGCCCTCCCCCCTGGGGAGGGGACGCACCTGCGCGGCTGATCTGCTATTCCAGCGTTGCGATGGTGGCACGCAGTGTGGCGATGCCGTCGCCCTTTTCGCTCGAGGTGAGGATCAGTTCGGGGAAGGCGGCGGGGTGTTTGGCAAGGGCCGCACGTGTTTGCGCCAAGACGGCGTCGCGGTCGCGGGCTTTGACTTTGTCGGTTTTGGTCAACACGCATTGGAATGTGACGGCGGCGCTGTCGAGTAGGCTGAGGATTTCCTCGTCGACCTTTTTGACGCCGTGGCGCGCGTCGATCAGCACAAAGGCGCGGCGTAGCGTCTGGCGGCCCGACAAGTATTGCTTCAACAGCTTTTGCCATTTGGCCACGATCGGCAGTGGCGCGTTGGCATAGCCATAGCCCGGCAAGTCGACGAGATAGTGGCTTTCCCCGGCGGTGAAATAGTTGATCTCTTGCGTGCGCCCCGGTGTGTTCGAGGCCCGCGCCAGTCCTTTGCGACCCGTGAGGGCGTTGATCAGCGACGATTTGCCGACATTCGAGCGCCCGGCAAAGCAGACTTCCATCCGGTCGGCGGGGGGCAAGCCGGACATGGCCACGACCCCTTTGACGAACTCGGTTTCGCCGGCAAAGAGCAGGCGGCCACGTTCGGCGGTCTGGGCGTCCGGGTCCTCGGCGATGGGAAAGGGCAGTTGGGTCATAGGGGCATCACCATATCGTCGGTTCGGACGGTGCCGCCGCGGATCACCTCGCAACGGACAGAGAAATACTGGTGGCCAAAGCTGTCCAGGGCGGCAAGCAGGTCGATGTCGCGTTGGCCCGTGTCGGGGTTGGCGGCGGTGGCCACGCAGCGGTCCGTGCGCTCGCGTGGGCGCAGGATGGCGTCGCCCACCTGAATGTCGCGGCCGATCCAGTCGAATTCGACCCATGGGGCCGCGCTGTCGAACCAGATGTTGCCACGCCAGCGGTGCAGCGACAGGGCCTGTTCCATCCGCTCTTCGACGGCGCGGTGCGAGGCGTGGTTGCACAGTGTGACCGAGGCAAAGTCGCTGTCGGTGTAGCCGCGTTCGGGCAGGCGGAACACCGTGGCGGGCAGGGCTCTGTTCTGGGGCACCAGTGGCATCGTCCAGTCCACCAGCGCCTGCGGGTCGGCATCAGGCTTTACGGTCAGGTCGGGCCGGTCGGGGTGCGACAGGGTCAAAAGGCCCGCATCCTCATCGAGGTGTGCGGTGATCGCCATCAGCGACGGCGCTTTGTTGGCGCGGCTGAAATTGGCGCAAGGCGCCCACGCGCCGGGTGCCGCACGGGCCGCGTCATGGGCGATGGCCCACACGCGGTCCCATGGCATGCTCTGGCCCGCAACAAGGTCCACCTGTGCGACACGTTCGCGCCCGTGGCTCTTGATCGGGTGACGCCAGAGCTGCGTGACTTGCATCACTTGCTGTCCGACGCAGACCGCTTCTTGAAGCTGCCCTTGATGTTGCCCAGCAGGTCCGGCTTGTAGCCCTGGCTGCGCATGATCAGGTACTGCTGCGTGAAGGTGATCACGTTGTTGGCAATCCAGTAGACCACGAGACCGCTGGCAAAGCTGCCCAGCATGAACATGAACACCCATGGCATCCAGGCAAAGATCATCTGTTGCGTGGGGTCAGTGGGGGCCGGGTTCAATTTCTGTTGCAGCCACATGGAAATACCCAGCAGCAGCGGCAGAATACCGATAAAGATCAGCGCAACAATCGAACCGGGTGTCGGCCCGTCAAAGGGCAGCAGCCCAAAGAGGTTCATGATCGACGTGGGGTCCGGCGCGCTGAGGTCGGCAAAGGGGCCGAACCAGGGCGCGTGGCGCAGTTCGATGGTGACAAAGATCACCTTGTAGAGCGAGAAGAAGATCGGGATCTGCAGCAGGATCGGCAAACAGCCCGCGGCGGGGTTCACCTTTTCCTTCTTGTACAGCTCCATCATGCCCTGTTGCAGCTTTTGCTTGTCGTCGCCCGCGCTCTCCTTGAGCTTTTCCATCTGCGGCTGAAGCTCTTTCATCTTGGCCATGGAGACGTAGGATTTGTAGGCCAGCGGGAACAGGACCGCCTTGATGATCAGCGTCAGGCCAATGATCGCCCAGCCCATGTTGCCGACCAGCGCGTTCAACTCGTGCAGCAGCCAGAAAATCGGCTTGGTCAGGAAAAAGAACCAACCCCAGTCGATGCTGTCGATGAATTTCTCGACCCCGTCGGACTGGTAGTTGCGGATGGTTTCCCACTCCTTTGCGCCGGCAAACACCTGGCTGGTGACTGTCGCGCTCTCGCCCGCTGCCAGTGTCTTGGTCTGTTGCTTGGCCGTCGTCTGGTAGATGTCGCGGTTCGCGTCATAGAATGTTTCGACCCGTGTGGCGCCTTCCTTGGGCGCGATCAGGACGGTCTGCCAGTAGTGGTCGCTGAACCCGGCCCAGCGCGCGTCCTGCCCGGCGTCGGTGTCGCGCTCGGCATAGCTGTCGAAATCGTTCCAGTCGGTTTCGAGGTACTCGCCCCCTGCGAATTGCACCGCACCTTCGTGCACAACCCAGATGCCAGTCACGTCTTGCGGCAGGCCGTGACGGGCCAGCACGCTGTAGGGGGCAAGGGCCACCTGCGCGCTGCCGGAGTTGGTGACGGTCTGGGTGACGGTGAACATATAGTCTTCGTCGATGGCGACCGTGCGTTCAAAGGCCAGGCCGGAACCGTTGTCCCAGCGCAGGGTCAGGGGTGTTTCCGGGGTCAGGGTCGCGCCTTCGGGGGCTTGCCAGATCGTGTTGGGGCCCGGCACGTCCTCGGGCGACAGGCCAGAACCCGCGGCCCAGCCATAGAGTGCGTAGTAGGCGTCTGCCTCGCCCACAGGGGACAGCATCCGCACGATGTCGCTGCCGGCCTCAAGCGAGACTTTGTAGTCGCGCAGGGACAGGTCGTCGATGCGGCCACCCAACAGAGACACCGAACCGGTCAGGCGGGGTGTTTCGAGCGGGATGCGCGCGGCCTCGGTTGTGGGGGCCGTTTCGTCTGTTGCGGTGGCGGTTGCGGTGGCCGCGTCCGCCGTGGATGGCACAGTTGCCTCACCGCCGGCGGTGGGGGCTGTCAGTTCGGATTGGGTGATGTCCGCACCGGGCTGTGTCTCGGGCTCCGGCGGGGGAAAGAGGACAAACCACACAAGGATCACGAGGAAACTGAGTGCCGTTGCAAGAATGAGGTTCTTGTTCTGATCGTCCATCTGGGACTGCCACCTGCTGTCTGAAACGTTCGCACGGGTTCAACAGAGTGCGGGGCCAAAGGTCAAGCGGATTCGCCTGAATTCAAGGGCACTGCGATGGATTGAGGTGGCAGGTGGCTGTTGAGCGTGGCCCGGCTGGTGAGCCGACGGTGCGCTGCCTGTGCTGGTCAGCCGCGTTTGGCCTTGCGGGTTGGGATTGTGGGCGCCTCTTGCAGCTTGGCCTCGTGGGTTCGGACCCAATCCAGTGTTTTCTCAAAGGGCATCGGACGTGCGATGCCGAACCCTTGCACGAAATCACATCCCAACTGCGCCAGCAAAGCGTGTTCGCCCACGGTTTCTACCCCTTCGGCGAGGGTTTCGACATCCAGCCGTTCGGCCATTGTAAGGACGGCACTGATCATCCGTTGTTGATCGGGGTCGCGGTCCGCCTTCATGACGAAAGACCGGTCAATCTTGATCCGCCCCACACCGAACCTACGGATCGACGAGATCGAGGCGTTGCCGGTGCCAAAGTCATCCAGATCGATGCGGCAGCCCAATTCGGACAGCGCGTTGATGTTGCGCGTGATCGTGTCGTCCGAAGTGTCGGTGACCACGGTTTCCAGTATTTCGACGGCTAGCCGATCGGGCGTCAGGTCGAAACGGTCAAGCTCCCAACGGATCTTGTCGACGAGGCGGGGATTGTTCAATTCGGACCCGCTGAAGTTCACGCCGACATGGGGGATGTGCAGGCCCGCGGAATCCCAGGCCTTGAGCGCGGTGAATGCATGGTAAATCATGACTTCGGCCAGGCGTTCCAGCAATCCGGCATCTTCGATGGCGGGCAGAAATTCGGCGGGCGAGATCGCACCGCGATCCGAGTGAATCCATCTGGCCAGCGCCTCGAATCCCGTCACTTTTCCGGTGTCGGTCGAGATCTGGGGCTGGAACCACGGCTGGATCTGGCCGCGTTCGAGGGCGGCGGCGACCTCGTCGCGCAGGTTGGCGCGGGTTTTCAGGCGGGAATGCAGTTCGGTGGAATAGGCGCGGACGGATGTGGGTCCACGGCGCTGGGCCTCGTGCAGGGCTGCGATGCTGCCGTTGATCCAATCGCGCCCCGTGTCGCGCGGCGCGCGCGCCAGCAGGCAGAACCCGATGCTGGACGACATGTAGACCGAGGTGCCGTCGATGGCGATTGGCTCCTCGATAGCTTGCTGGATGCGGCCGCTGAGTTGGATACAGCTTTCGAGATCGAGGTGGCGCACCTGTTCGAGGCAGACGCCGAAACGGCAATCCCCAATGCGGCTGACAGTGTCCTGTTCGCGTGCGGCGGCCATGATACGGTCGCCCACGGCCTTGAGCACACGGTCCACGGCGCCGGGTTCAAACCGATCCTTGAGCAGAGAAAATTCATCCAGTTCGATGGCAAAGATGGCGCTGGTCATCGTCGCGCCGCGCAGCTCGTCCCGCAGGGCATCGGCATGGGCGGTAAACGCGTCAGAGCCGACCAAGCCACCGTTCTGTTGCCCGCGCGCGGCATTGGCAATCCACGCATCCATCCCACCCAGCAGCAGCCACGCCACAGGGGCCGCTACAGCGACGAGCATCAACGCCGCCTCACCCCCCAGCCAGAACCCGGCCAACGTCAGCGCCGGGACAAAGGCCAGCATCTGCGGACCGGACAATGCGGTTGCAAGCCGTTTTCGAAAAACGGCAAATGTCCGGGGCAAGCGAATGCGCATGTGACTTTCCTTCAGGTGACGCCCGCTTGGGTTCAGCAAGCAGCCCCTGTGGTAAAAGCCGTTGGTAAGCCGGTGTTTAACGCAGCGCCGGAATGTCGTCCGGATTTGCCTCAATTTTTTCCGATCTCAGGGCAAGTCCGGCGAAATCAAAGAGTTTCGGGTCCAAAAGGTGCGAGGGTCGCGCGTTCATCAAAGCGCGAAACATCACTTGCCTGCGTCCGGGGCTGTTCGCTTCCCAGCCGTCGAGAATCTGTTTGACCTGTTGGCGTTGCAAACCGTCCTGGCTGCCGCAGAGATCGCAGGGGATGATCGGATAGTTCATCGCGCGGGCGAATTTCTCGCAATCGGCTTCGGCCACATGCGCGAGGGGGCGATAGACAAAGAGGTCGCCCTCTTCGTTCACCAGCTTGGGGGGCATTGTTGCCAACCTGCCGCCGTGGAACAGGTTCATAAAGAACGTCTCGAGGATGTCGTCGCGGTGATGGCCCAGCACCACCGCAGAGCACCCTTCCTCGCGGGCGATGCGGTAGAGGTTGCCGCGGCGCAGGCGTGAACACAGCGCGCAGAACGTCCGCCCCTGGGGCACCTTGTCGACGACGATGGAGTATGTGTCCTGATATTCGATCCGGTGCGGCACCTGCATCCGTTCGAGAAAGGCGGGCAGCACGGTTGCGGGAAATCCGGGCTGGCCCTGATCGAGGTTGCAGGCCAGCAGGTCAACCGGCAAGAGGCCGCGCCATTGCAGCTCGTGCAGGACGGCGAGTAGGGTGTAGCTGTCCTTGCCGCCGGACAGGCAGACCAGCCATTTCTGGCGCGGACCATCGGGCGAAACCATGCCGTAGTGATCGACCGCCTCGCGGGTGGCGCGCACGATGCGTTTGCGCAACTTCTTGAATTCGGTGGTGCCGGGCGCGCCGGAAAAGAGCGGGTGGATGTCGTCGCTGTCGTCAAGCATGGCTGCGCCTCGCGGGGTGGTTTGAGCGCTGTATAGCACGGGGTCAGTGAACCAAAAGGGGGGCTGGTACGTAATCTTGACACCCGAGGCCCGACGGGCGTGGGTGCGAAAGCTGGACCTTTCGCATGCGAAAGGTTTGAAATGATTAACAAAATACTAATTGTGGTGATGATGTTGGCTCTGGCCGCCTGTACGGGCAAGCCGGGGGCGGATGATCCGTTGCTGTCCGAACAGCGCCTGAACCTCGAAGAATTCTTTGACGGGCAGGTCGTGGCCAAGGGCCAGTTTCAGGACGTGTTCGGCACAGTGCGCCGCCGGTTCGACGTGGAAATCAACGGCACGTGGGACGGAGAGACGCTGCGGCTGGTCGAGGATTTCGCCTATGCGGATGGCAGCACCGAGCAACGCATCTGGAGCCTGACCAAGACCGGGCCGGACAGTTGGACCGGCACCGCGCCGGGTGTGATCGGCGTGGCCACGGGAGAAGAGCGGGGCGACACGTTCAACTGGCGCTATACCATCGACCTGCCGGTGCCGGACGGCACGCTGCGGGTGACATTCGACGACTGGATGTGGCTGCTGTCTGAGGACCGCCTTCTGAACCGGGCCTATATGAAACGGGGCGGCGTGGACATCGGAGACGTCATCATCACCTTTGAAAAGCAGTGACGCGCGGCGGTCAGGGGTCGTCGCGTTCCGGCGGCACCGGGTCATAGCCGTGGCCCCCGAGGGGATGGCAACGCCCGATGCGGCGCGCGGCAAGCCATGATCCACGGATCGCGCCATGCTTTTCCAACGCTTCCATCGCGTAGGCGCTGCAGGTGGGCTGATAGCGGCAGTTGAAGCCAACCCAGGGCGAGAACACGAGGCGGTAGGCGCGCACCGGCAGGGACACGATCATGGCCAGCGGGCTCATCACGTCATCCGCCCCAGCGCGTCGCGCAGATCAGACACCAAAAGGTCAAAGGGGCGCGTGGCCGTCACATTCGCCCGTCCCACCAGCACATAGTCGGTCCCGACCGTTCCGTCATGGGGCAGGACAAGGCGGGCGATTTCGCGCAGGCGCCGCTTGGCGCGGTTGCGGGCCACGGCGTTGCCGACCTTTTTCGAGCAGGTATAGCCGATGCGCACATGGTCCGTGCCATTGCCCGCGCGGGCCTGAAGGATAAAGCCGGGCATCGCCACCCGCCGGGCACGGGACGCCCGCAGGAAATCGGCGCGTTTGGTCAGGACCTGCAAACGCAAAAGCCCCGCCGGTGGCGCATCAGGAGCAGCGGGTGTGCTGGTCACTGGAGCCTCCGGCGGGGTCAATCTTGCAAACCGTTTAGGCGCGCTTATGCGCTCAACGACTTCCGGCCGCGGGCGCGACGGGCGTTGAGGATCTTGCGGCCGGCCTTGGTCGCCATGCGGGCACGGAAACCGTGACGCCGTTTGCGCACGAGGTTCGAAGGTTGGTAAGTGCGTTTCATCGCAGTGGCTCCGGTATCTTTTGGCCTGTTGCCCGCGGATTCGGGACAAGGCAGTATTCGAAGCCCGTCCTCTAAAGGGGCAGGGGGGGCAAGTCAAACCCCAGAAGCCCGAAAAAGCCGCCGCCCTGCAACAAATCGCGTTCATGCCCTGTAGATATGTTTCAGTCAGGGTGCCGACAGGCTGTGGTTCTCACGAAATCGGCCAATTGTGTTCAAGGGACCGTGAGCGGGCCTGTTTCATAGCCCCTTTGGCGTGCATTTAGGGCACAACGCACCCAGAACCGGGTGACAAGATGGCAGATGACAACAAAGGAACAGGCATGTCCGATACCAGCCAATCCCAAAAGTGCGGCCCCCAGAAGTCTGGGTTCGTGCGGCACGTGCCGTTGCTGAGCATTGCTGTTGTCGCGGGCATCGGTGCCTTTGCGCTGCGCGACTATTTCAGTTTCCAGACACTGGCCGACAACCGCGAGGCGCTGCTGGCGTTCCGGGACAGCAACTATGTGGCGACGGCGGTGGTGTTCATGCTGGCCTATATGGTTGTGGTCGCCTTTTCCCTGCCGGGGGCGTCGATCATGACGCTGACAGGCGGGTTCCTGTTTGCCACGTTCCCCGGTGCGCTGTTCAACGTGGTCGGTGCGACCATGGGGGCGGTGGGCATCTTTATGGCGGCCCGTTGGGGGCTGGGCGCACGGCTGTCGGCCAAGATGGACACAAGCCAGGGCGCCATCAAGAAGATCAAGGAAGGCATCGACGAAAACCAGTGGTCCATGCTGTTCCTGATGCGGCTGGTGCCTGCGGTGCCGTTTTTCGTGGCCAATCTGGTGCCTGCGCTGGTGGGTGTGCCGCTGAGCCGTTATGCGATTTCGACCTTTCTGGGCATCATTCCAGGGGCCGTTGTCTATACCTCTGTGGGCGCGGGTCTGGGCGAGGTGTTTGACCGGGGCGAGACGCCTGATCTGGGCATCATCTTTGAACCTGCGATCCTGTTGCCTATTTTGGGTCTGTGTGCCCTCGCGGCACTGCCCATTGTACTCAAGGCCGTGCGCGGCAAAAAAGGTCTCTGAACCCCTATGAAACGTATCAAGACTGACATCCTGGTCATTGGCGCCGGGTCTGGTGGGCTGTCTGTGGCGGCTGGTGCTGTGCAGATGGGCGCACGTGTGACCCTGTTGGAAGGGCACAAGATGGGCGGCGATTGCCTGAACTATGGATGTGTGCCGTCCAAGGCGCTGATTGCCAGTGGCAAGGCGGCCCATGGTCAGGCGCACAGTTCCGTTTACGGTGTGGCCGATGCGGTGCCGCAGATCGACTATGCCGGGGCCAAGGATCACGTGCGCAGCGTCATTGCGCAGATCGAGCCGGTGGATAGCGTGGAGCGGTTCGAGGGCTTGGGCGTCGAGGTCATTCAGGCGTTCGGGCAGTTTATCTCGGACACCGAGGTGCAGGCGGGTGACACGGTCATCACTGCGCGCCGGATTGTCATCGCGACCGGGTCCAGCCCGCTGGTGCCACCCATCGCGGGCATCGACACGGTGCCGTACCTGACCAACGAGACGCTGTGGGACCTGCGCGAGCGGCCCGAGCATCTGGTGGTCATCGGCGGCGGCCCCATCGGCATGGAGATGGCGCAGGCCCATGTGCGGCTGGGGTCCAAGGTGACGGTGATCGAGGGCGACAAAGCGCTGGGCAAGGACGACCCGGAGGCGGCAGCGGTTGTGCTGGAGAACCTGCGCGCCGAGGGCATCGAGATCCTGGAGCAGGCCAAGGCCGCCCGGATCGAAGGCAAGGCGGGGGCCATCACGGTCCACACCGAAGACGGGCGGGTGGTGCATGGCACGCATTTGCTGGTCGCGGTGGGGCGCACGTCGAACACAGACAAGCTGAACCTTGAGGCGGCGGGGATCGAAACCACCCGCACGGGCATCAAGGTCGATGACAGCCTCAAGACGACCAACCGCCGGGTCTATGCCATCGGCGATGTGGCGGGCGGGCTGCAATTCACCCATGTGGCGGGCTATCATGCGGGTGTGATCATCCGCTCGATGCTCTTTGCGCTGCCGTCCAAGGCCAAGACGTCACACATCCCGTGGGCGACATACACCGACCCGGAACTGGCGCAGGTGGGCCTGACCGAGGCGCAGGCGCGCGATGCCCATGGGGACAAGCTGGAGGTCGTGCGGTTCCATTTCGAGCACAACGACCGGGCCATCGCCGAACGCAAGACCAAGGGCCTGATCAAGGTTATGGTGATCAAGGGCCGCCCTGTGGGGGCCACCATCGCGGGCCATCAGGCGGGCGAGTTGATCAACCTGTGGGCGCTGGTGTTGGCCAACAACATGAAGATGAGCCAGGTCGCCGCCATGGTGTCGCCTTACCCAACCATCGGTGAGGTCAACAAACGCGCCGCCGGGGCCTATTTCACCCCCAGATTGTTCGAAAGTGATCTGGTCAAGCGGGTGGTTGGGCTTGTGCAGCGCCTCATTCCCTGACCACATAGTACGATGTTGAACTCACTTTCCGGCCGCTTTCTGATCCTGACCACGATCTTTGTGATGTTGGCCGAGATCCTGATTTTTGTCCCCTCCATCGCGCGGTACCGCGAGGAATACCTGCTGACCCGTCTGGAACGGTCGCAAATCGCGTCGCTGGCCCTGTTGGCCGATGACATGATCGACAGCGCGCTCGAAGAAGAGCTGCTTGAAAATGCGGGCGTGTTCAACGTGGTGCTGCGCCGTGACGAGGTGCGGCAACTGATGCTGGCCACACCCATGCCGCAACCCATCGATGCGACGTTCGACCTGCGCGAGGGGACGGCGATGGTGCTGATCCGCGACGCGATGATGCGGTTGATTGAGCCCGAGAACAAGGTGATCCGCGTGATTGGCGCGCCGGTCCGCGAGGCCGGGTTGCTGATCGAAGTCACGATGGAGACCGCGCCCATGCGCGCGGCGATGATCGACTACGGTGTGCGTATTCTGGTGCTATCGGCGGTGATTTCGGTGTTCACCGCGATGCTGCTGTTCTTTGTTGTTCGGGCGATCATCGTCAAGCCGATCCGCGGCGTTGTGGGTCACATGCAGCACTACGCCGCCGCCCCCGAAGACGTGCGCCGCGTGATCACGCCCAGTGCCGGTGTGACCGAGCTGCGGGAGGCCGAAGAGGCGTTGCGCAGCCTGCAGACAGAGCTGATTTCGGCGCTGCGCCAAAAGGACCGGCTGGCGCAGCTTGGCTCTGCGGTGTCCAAGATCAGCCACGACTTGCGCAATATCCTGACCTCGGCCCAACTGTTCACGGACCGGATCGAGATGTCCGAAGACCCGCTGGTGCGACGCATGGCGCCCAAGCTGGTGGGGTCGATCACCCGCGCGGTGCATCTGTGCGAAAGCACGCTGGCCTTTGGCAAGGCCGAAGAGCCCAGCCCGACGCTGACCATGCTGACGCTCGACGATCTGGTGGCGGATGTGCTGGACAGCGAACGGCTGGCGGTCGGGGATCACGACCTGTCGCTGAGCGAGAGCATTCCGCCCCTGTTCACCCTGCGTGCCGACAGCGAGCAGCTGTTTCGCGTGATTTCAAACCTGGTGCGCAACGCGCGTCAGGCGATTGTTGCGAACGGCCAGCCCGGCGAGATCAGCGTGTCCGCCTATGAGGACGACGACACCTGGTGGATCGAGATCGCGGACACCGGGCCGGGCCTGCCGCCAAAAGCGCAAGAGCACCTGTTTACGCCGTTTCAGGGGGGCGTGAGCAAGGGCGGCACGGGTCTGGGCCTTGCCATTGCCCAAGAGCTGATCCGCGGCCATGGCGGCGCGCTGGAGCTGGACCGGACAGGGCCGGGTGGCACGGTTTTTTCGATCCGTCTGCCGAAAGGTGACGGTATTTGAGGATGGACCCGGTTTTCCCGGATTACCCCCTTGCATTGCCCCGAACACAGGACTAAACCGCCCGCCAGTGGACCGATAGCTCAGCTGGATAGAGTACCTGACTACGAATCAGGGGGTCGGGGGTTCGAATCCTCCTCGGTCCGCCACTACCTAAATTGCGAAGCGAGACGTAGATCTTCCTATCGCGCCAAGCTCTTACCCGTTTTGACACTCTGCGCCTCCACCCTGGCGGCGCATGGCGTTTGGCTTGTCCAAATCTCCTGAGCCTGCGGCTTGTATTTGAGATCGGCCTGACAGAATGTGTTGGGACGGCGGGAAACGGACCTTCGCTGCAATTGCATCGATTGTTGAAAGTTGCGGTAAAGCCGGCGTTCTTCTTGAGTTGTTCGACTGTAACCCAGTCTTCAGGCTCTATGTCAGTTCCGGAGTCGAACGTTCTTTGAAACTGCAAAATCGAAATTGATACATCAAGGCACTTGGATTGGAGAGTGAGCTCCCGGAGAGGTAATGGCCCGCGACTGAACAACCAGATCCCTTTTTTGGTGCTCCAACGCTTCTTCGGAAAGAAACCCCTTGCTTGAACCGTTGATCTCGGATGCCGCCAATTCAGGCGAGGCCATACCGGACTGGACAAAGATACCACATTCGGGCTGCACTATGCGTCTCATTCCGCGACGCAGTGACAATGCATGAGTGTCAGTCGTGAAACAGAGACAGTCGCTCAACTTGATGTCGGGCGCGCTGTTGTATGGTGGACGTTTCCGGGTGCCGATCGTGATCGACGACTTCAGCCGGGAAGGTTGCTGCATCACGGACCCTATCCACTGGTGTGGATTTTGTTGGGCTAAGTCCTGTAACCCCAAGAAGGAGATCGACTTTTGAGTTCGGCTCCGTTGAGTGGTCAAAGTGGTGATCAAGGACACCAAGTTCAGCACGGGCATTGCAGCCGTGAGCCGTAGGTACGGCAATTGTGACCGCTTGCAGCTTGGAGTAACGCGCATGCATTTGCTTTCAGGTTATTTGCGCCAAAGAACCATTGAGCCCGTTAGGTGTCTTGATGGTAGTAAATGCAATTTAGGGCTGAATTCGACACAATATGAAAGCGCTCAACGAACAGAAATTCAAAGCGCAAACCGCAAGGGTTGCTCACGAACTGGTATTGGTAATACCAGTGAACCTCGGGGAATAGATCTTCATAGTGTCGCGACAAGTTTTGCGTGTGGCGCAAACAACCAAGTTAAATCAAAGATAAGAACGAATGGCGCCGACGTGTATAGGCGTGGCTTCAGTTGAGATGGAATAGGCTCAGAACATATCAGGGTGTTCTATTTCACTCCGCCGAGTTCCCGGATCATCAAGTCGACAGCGGCGTCTGTTGACGTGTGAGCCAAGTCTACCGACGCGCCTGAGGGAAACGTAAGGTGTGCGGAACCGTCGGCCTCTGCCAACTTTTCCTTTAGGGCTTCGAGCGTACGTTTGATTTCGCGCCTTTCGAGACGGTCTTTGATCTCAAGTGTTGCCAATATTGCACCGGGGACGGTCAGAACCAAAGTTGCGGCGACCAATATCGTTGCCGGGTCACGGGTCTGGATGGTCGGCGGGGTATTGCGTGTGGCGGTCGGCGCGACCGTGGCCAATGCCCCCATCAGCGCGCGGGCCTCTGGATCTACAGACTGCGCGCATTCAAGCGTCAGGGTCATCGTGGTCTCCGAACAACTCGCGTAGTTGGTCAACGTGCGCGAGGCCTTGTTTGTAGTTCAGGGTCTCAAAGGACTGCGCTGTGACGTCCAGGACTCTATGGGCAAGTGATTTTGCTCCGCCTGCCGCCAGGATTTGCGCAAGTAGCACGCCTATCGCACCGATGGCATCACTGCGTTGCAACTGCATGGCGCCGCGAAAGGCCTCATCCAGTTCTTCAACAATGGTTTGGAACTCGCTAGATTCGTGATCACTACGTTCAAGCCGTATCTTGGCGCAAGAGAATTTGATGTGCACTATGCTGTCCAGATCGCCCATTGCCTCAACGGCTGCCAAGCGCGATAGATGTAGGGCGAGAGCACCATCTAGATCGCCGCGCCTCTGCAGGATATTTGCGACTTTACCCTTTGTGATGCCTATTTCGCGTTTGTCGCTAAGGTCTTCAAAGACCGGGAGCAGTTCAGTCTGGAGAATATGTAACGCACCGTCGAGATCGCCGCGTGTCAGCAGGATGTCCGCGATTTTGCCCTTTGTGATTGCTTCCTCTCTTTTGTTGCCAAGGTCTTCAAAGACCGGGAGTTGTTCCTTTTTTCGAATGTGCAACGCAGCGTCGAGATCGCCGCGCGTCTGCAGGATGTCTGCGATTTTGCCCTTTGTGATGGCTATCGATCGTTTGTCACCGAGTGCCTCATAGACCGGGAGCTGTTCCGTTTGTCGAATGTGCAACGCAGCGTCCAGATCGCCGCGCGTCTGCAGGATGTCTGCGATTTGGCCTTTTGTGATAGCGATCGATCGTTTGTCGTCGAGTGCCTCATAGACCGGGAGTTCTTCTGTTCCACGGATGTGCAACGCAGCGTCCAGATCGCCGCGCGTCTGCAGGATGTCTGCGATTTGGCCTTTTGTGATAGCGATCAAGCGTTTGTCGTCGAGTGCCTCATAGACCGGGAGTTCTTCTGTTTCACGGATGTGCAATGCGCCATCAAGATCGCCGTGGCGCATAAGTCGATCTGCATAAAGCCCTTTGATCTGCGCCATCGGACCGTCTTCGATATCTTGTCGCCCCAGCGCTGCATCGAGCAGTTGATCCTGAAACGTCACAGCAGCAACCTGATCGGCCGCATTGATGCTGTGGCCCAGAAACTGTGCAGAAGGGGGATGATCAAGCCTTGTGAGTTTGGCAAACACCGGTTCGGCCAGAGCAACTGCTGCGGGTGGTTTTTGGGATAAAATAAAAAGAAAGATAATCGCGGCGGTGGCCGCTGCATCAAGGACAGCACTGTTTGGGACCGGTGCTTTGAGCGCATGAACGGTTGTCTCTACCGCGCGCATGTCAAATGGGAAGTCGCCGTCGCTGTCTTGCCAGGCGGAGGTCAGCGCGGGGAGTGCTGCCTCTGCAATGGCGGCCTCTGTCGCGGTATCTGGAGTTTCTGCAAGCGGCCGTGCCAGCGGGTTGATCGCGATATGTTGGACCTTTGGCATGCTTGCCCATCCCGCTTGCTGACCATGGTCGTCCAGCAGCCCTAGCGCGAGAAGCGTGTCGATCGGGGTTTCGGGATCTGCGATATGGGCCGCTGCCATAGCGTCCGACAAGGCGGCGCGCGGAATGGGAACGCCGGGTGAGAAGGCGCTGGCGACAGACAGCGCAAGCCGTGTGGTCCCGTCGAGCACTTCTTCGTAGACCCCGAATGTCATCCGCGTGAAAAAGTCGCCCACGTCTTCGCCCTCGGGCGGTGTGTTCCCACTGGCAAGGAAAGCCTCGACCGTGGCGAGCGCGGTTTCAGCCTGGCTTGCTGCCCCCTTCAACAAAGGTTGCGTCAATACATCCTGCAAACCGGGGTTCCCGCCTGAAGCTGCCAAGATGCGGTGCACGAGGGCGTTGTCGATGTCTTGCGTTTGGGCCGTTTCGTTTTGCTCTGAGATGCGCGCCCGTTCGCGGGCTTGCCATTGCTTCATTCGTTCCCGGTCATTCATCGGCGTGAGCGGTAGGCGTTCGACAAAGGGGGTCGTCAGGTCCTGGCCCTGGGCATCGGGTATGGAGAAGTCATAGCGGCAGGTGACCATCAACCGCGAGGTCACGTCCGGTTGGGCAAAGGCCCGGAACACGGCTTGCAGGTCTGCAAGCAGATATGGCTTGGGCTCGACGACCGGTTTCTGCGCGGTTGGCGTTTCCAGCGAGTTCTCAAAGTCGTCCAGCACAAGGAATATCGGCTCTTTTTTGAAGGGTCCGGCCAGCAAGGATCGCAAAATTTCCTCGAATGTCTCTGGCGAGGTGTCCAGCGCGGTCTGCATTTCAGCGAGTTGGCTCTTGAGGCTCTTGGCCTCTGTGCTGCCAAAGGGCAGTGCATCCGCCATTTTGTCGGCGGTTTCCTTGAGCTGAGCAAAGATCACCTGTGAATTCGCGCTGCCCAGTTCCGGTTTGGGGCTGACCACCACAACAGTCCGGAAAGTCGTAAGGCGGCCGGCAATTCGTGCAGCGAGGCTGGATTTGCCCAGATTGCCAATTCCGTGCGCCAGCAGCGCTTGCCGTCCTTGGCGCAGTGTTGAAATGGCGCGTTGTATCATGCGCCGCCGCCCGACAAAGGTTTCGGGCCCGGCCACCTTGATCTTGTTTCTACTGTCGAGGAAGGCCGGTTCGGCCACGGGTGCCTCGCGTTGGTCAGATCCGGGGCTGCAGATGGGACCACCGCCCTCTGCACCGAGATACACTCTCGCCAGATGCCAGTGGCTTCCGTTTTCCGGATCCTGGCTCTGCGACTGCAGCAATTCCCTGCGCGCCATCGCAGCCGCAGTTGGGACTTCGCGGCCCTTGGACAAGGCACCGTAGAAACACGTCGCAAAGGCCGAGGCATCATGATCATAGACAGAGCCATCCCAGCCCAGAACGTTTGCCACACCGCGGACCAATTCGCGCACATAGGGCTCGGCTGTTTCAGCAATTGGCTCAAGCTGGTCGCCGCCCGCATCCCGCAGTTTTGCACTGCCGGTAAATCTCGTGGAACTGGCGCCGAACCCCTCGCGGCGCATACCTGTCGCGCCCCGCAGCAAATCTGATCCGCCACGTTGCGCGGTCCGGCAGGCAGACACAAACATCAAAGGTGGTAGCGTGCCGTGACATGCGCTGATCAAATCTGGGGCGGTGACTTCATGTCCCTCACCTGTTGCTGTTTCCAGCAACAAAACGGGTCGTTCAGCCCCCTCGCGCGTTCCGTTTGCGCCGATCGGTGCAATGATGTCTCCGTGGCAAGACAAGTGCAGCGCCTCGAAATCTCCGTCCCGGCCAGTCAACCTTGGTGCCAGAAACTCGAGCGCGCCACTTTCCTCGACCACCAGATGCGCGAGCGGCGGTTCGTCACGGTTGGGCTTGGTGGCGTTGATAATGGCCACCTCTTCGGCCTCATAGTCCAGCTCGGATTGGCCCTCAGGGGCTGCCGCCATGAACATCATGCGCAAATCGCCATATTTGGGCGTCCATTGAACGGTTGCTGGCATGACACGGCGTGACACGACAAACAGCTGCGTTGGATGCTGGGCCAAAAAGTTCTGGTCGTACAGAAGCTCCCATGGGGCCTCTAGCAATGCGCTGGCAAGGTCGGGGGCGCTGCCGTCGTCGGGAATGATTTGCAGGTGGCGTTCCGGGCTCTTCAACCAGTCGTTCAGTACATTGCCCGTGTTGAGCCAACCAAACATTTCGGCGCCGACCATCTGCAGGGTTCTTTGGTCATTTCTGACCGACGCGCTCGCATAGCGGTCTTTCCAGAGTTTCAACGCCTCAAGTGCAGAGAAATTCTTGGCCCCATTCGATGTTGCCAAAACCGGTTCGCCAAGTTGTGACAGTGTCTTGCCTTCGACCCGTCGACAAACGAGGCCACCATTCACTTGTACCAGCAAGTGCATTTCGCAAAAAATCCAATTTGAATTTCAACAACTCATTTAATCATCCAGCAAAAGTCCTGAATTCGTCAATGTTAACTTCTGTTTCGTCAAGCAAATGTCTGGCAAAGATATGGATCCACCAAATCTATCAGGGGGTTGGCGCGCCAATCGAGTATTGGAAAACTGTTCGCCAGCGTTGGCTGTTAACCTTTCGGGCGCAGTGAGAAGCCATGCTTGCCGTGTGTATGGGGCACCTGCGTCGCGGGTACATGCGCGGCGGGGGCCGATTTCTAGGCCGTCACCACGATCTGAGTTGTCAAATAGCTGACGCGCAATGCTTGTTCTGTCGTCGGCTGCTGTGTAAGGCCGCGCAGGGCGTCGGCCAAGAGTGCCAGTTGCAACGCATCGGCGCGCTCTGCCAAGCCATCCAGGGCGGGGGATTGACCAAAGCGGAGCACTTCGCCGGTGGCATCGAAAACCGCATGGCAAAGCTGTGTAACCGGAAGGGTAGGCCGCAGCGTCTGGTCTGTTGATCGGGATTTTACCTTGTCCTTGAGGAAAGACAGGGCGCGATCACCGAAGGCCGTCTTTTTCTCGGGTTGCTGATCCAGCGTGAGGTTGAGCGCGGCCAATGGATCACCGCGCGTCTTGTGCAGAACCGTCACCAAGGTCAGCTGTTGCGCGAGGTCGGCCACGGTCACTTCGCACAGCATGGCGTGAACGCTGGCCTTGTTGTGGTGCAGCCATTCGACGGTCTTGTGCTGATCGGCCGGGATGGTCAGCGCGATCGTGGCCTGGGTGTTGTCAGTGACGTGCAGCTCGTAACACTGATCAAGGTCGCGAAAATGCGCATCACCGATGCGGGCGGGCATCAACAACACTGGCACCGGCGCACCCGTGCCGCGCAACCCGGTGGGGGAGCGTTTGGCGATGTCGGCGCGCGCTGCGGCCCAGTTGTCAAACGCAGCACCGGTGGCGGCCATGTCCGGCATGGGGGCTTGCGTGACCTCGCCGTCATCCCAGGCAATCTGGTGGTCGTCGGATGCCCGGATGTGCCGCAAATGCAGCCGCTTGCCGATCAACTCGCGGGCAATACCGCCGCCCCACAACGGTGCATCATAGGCATTGCGCGGCGAAAAGCCGGGGTCCATACCGGCGGCGCGGGCCTGTCCGGTGGTGAACCAGGTCTCTTGTTCCGGGGCGTACCCGTAGATCCGCAAACCGCGCGCGCCGCTGGCCGCCGTCCATTGCACGGCGCTCAACAGGGTCAGATCAAGGTCGGGATGGGTCTGGTAACTGCGTCGCAGCGTTCCCGTGAGCTGCGTGTCCTCGGGGTGTTTTTCCAGTGCCTTGGTCAATGCAAAGGCACGGGATGCGTCGGCCAGAAACCGGTCTTCGCGGAAATGGATGTGGTGGGCGCGCTGTTGGCGTGATTGCTGTACCAAACCCCGCAAAAGGGCGGTCAGACGTGGGGCGGATTGCGCGCGGGCGGAAATCGACAGGTCGAACACAGTGTCCTCGGCCACCACAGCACCGCCATCAAAGACGCCGGTGACCAAGCCCACAATCGCGGTCTGGACCTTGTGCAGAAACGCGGGCGAAATCTGCGCCGCCTTGTCTGCGTCCTGCGTCACTTGATCAAGCTGCTGTGCGCCCGATTGATCGCGCACAACCAGCACTGCGGCTGCGGTGATCCGCCGTTTCGCCGTCTTGGCCCCTTTGAACACCGCCTCTGCCAAGCCCTGTCCGGCCAGAAAGACCACCGGAAATTCTACGTCAGGCAGTTGAACCGTCAGGTTTGCGCCGTCTTGGGTTACCGTCGCGCGCCCACTGATCCGCGCCAGATTGATCGCCTTGTCCCAATCGGCGCCTGCAAATTTTCGGACATCCGCCTCGTCCAGTGCCTGCAACGCGTCTGCAACGGATACCTCTGGGGCTGCATCCTCTGACGTCTCGGCGCGCAGTGCAAAGACAGCCAGCAGGATATGGCGGCAAATTCCAGTTGCGGGGCAGGTGCAGGTTGCTGCCGTCAAACCGCTGGCGGTGAGCGTGACGGCTTTGCCGTCCGCGGTGACGGTGGCGCTTGCGTCATCGCGGGTGGTCACGGTGGCCTTGCCCGCCTCAAAGTCGCGTTTCGCGCGGCGGACCACGCCCACAGATGCGAGAGCTGCAAGGGCCGTTTCGTCATGCACGGCGATCATCTCTGACAGGGTCATGTCATGATCTCGGCCAGCCAGGCGGCGAATTTGTCGGGGGTCATCGCCCCGACCTGCATGCCGATGTCAGCGGCCTTGCCCGCGACCATTGGATCGAAGTAGGGGGCCGCTTGTTCGTCCAGAGCAACCAGACCGATCATGCGCACGCGCGCCTCTGCCATGCGCGCAAGGGCGGCGTATAGCGCGCGCGGCGATGCGCCTTCGGCGAAATCGCTGATCAGGGCAAAGACCGTCCGGTCCGGGTCCGAGATGAAATCCTCGCAATAGCTAACGGCGCGCCCAATGTTCGTGCCGCCGCCCAATTGGACCGACAGCAACGTATCCAACGGGTCCGTCAGTCGGTCAGATACGTCAATGATCGAGGTATCAAACAAGACCATTTTCACGGTAACGCCCGGCAGACCGCAGAGGATTGCGGCCATGACGGCGGAGTGGATCACGCTGTCTGTCATCGACCCCGATTGGTCGACGCAAAGCACAACAGTCCATGGCAGGCGCCGCTTTTCGCGGCTGTTGAAGCGCAGGGTCTGGGCGATGATGCGGCGGGTGTCGGGATCGTAGGTCTTGAGGTTTTCGCGCAGCGTGTTGCGCCAGTCGAAATTTGCCGCTGACGGAATGTTGGAACGCCGGAACCTGTTGCGGCGTCCCGAAAACGCGCGCATCACGTCGTGCCGCAGCCGTTCGGTGATGTCGCGAATGATCCGGTCGGCCACGTCGCGCAGCTTGGCCTTGATTGCGGGGTCTGCGCGGTCATGGAAGCTGAGCAGGACCTTGAGCAGGTCCTGGTTCGGCTCAAGGCTGTCCAGCGTTTTGGGATCTTTGAGCAGATCGGTCAGCCCGTAGCGGTCGAGCGCGTGGCCTTGCAGGGTTTCAAACACCGATTGCGGAAAGAGCCCCTTGGCCTTGCCCAACCAGTTCAGCGCGTGCAACTGCGTGGGGTCCAGCGATCCGGCCCCGCGATCACGTTCCAGACCGCGCCCTTCGTATTCGCGCCCGTACAGAAAATCGAGCGACTGATCCATGGCGTTGTCCTGGCCCGCAAGGCCGCCCAGTTGTTGATTGGCATAGCGTCCAAGGGCCAGCCGCCAGCGTCGCGCGCCCTCGCTCATTGTGAGACCTCTCCGGTGATCCAGTTGGACAAGGCGTCCGTTTCCAGAGACGCGCGCAGTGCCTTTTCGATGCGCAGCCCATCGGCCAGATCGGCGTCTGACACCTGAGTGTTGTGGCGTATCAGACCGCTGGCCTGGACCCCCAGCAACCCGGCGAGTTCATGGGCGACACGGTCCGTTTCGCGTGGGTTCAGCCGGGTGAAGGCCAGACGCAGGTGTGGCAGCAGTTCGAGGAACATGTCCTCGTCGATGCCGCGAATGAACCTGTCCACAACTTCGAGCAGACCATCCGCGTGCCACAAGAGCGGCGGGCTGGTGTGCAAGATGCCGCGCAAGACGCCGATCCGATTGGAGGTATCAAGGCTGACCCCTGTCAGCCGGCCTTCCATGATCTGGGCCAGTTCTGCGGCAGGTCGTGTGCCCGCTTGCACACAGACCGCGAGAATTGCGCCCAGAATGACCGGGTTGGTGGTGGCCAGTGCGACCCGGTCCATCGCCGTGTCCAGCAGGCTGCGGTCAAGGCCAATCCCGTCGCAGTCGCGCAGGACTTCATTCATCATCCGCAGGGCGTCGAGGCGATCCTCGGTGTCTTCTTCGGATGTGTTGGGCAGGTCGTCGCAAAGATAGATCAGCCGCCCGTAGGCCGCCCCGACGACGCCGCGCAGGTCAAGCGTTTCGGGCGCGCCGAGAGGGCCGGAGGATTGCACAACAAACAGCAGGCGGCGCAGTGCCACGGTCACACTGGAAAATGTGCCATAGTTCTGGATGTCGCTGCCCAATTGCACCAGAAATCCATCAAGCTGCGCACCCAGACCCGCCAACAGGCTACGCACCAGCAGATCAACGAGCTGGGGCAGGTCACGCCCCTGTCCATTGGCGATCAGTGCGACGCGTTCGCGGTGCATGAAGGCCAGGCAGGCCGTCGGCAGTTCGTCCCCCAGAACCGCCTGATCGATCAGGTGCCCTTCGGTTTGCGGCGACCATGCATAGTGCCAGTGTTCAAACAGCAGCGCCGTTTGGGCGCCGCTCAGGTAATCCGGGCCGCCGGTGCATTGCGCAAAGGGTGATCCGATCAACCCCATCGCATGAAAGAAGCGGGAGGCCGCCAGATGGCTGTCTTTGCGCCGGATATCGAGCTTGCGGACCCGTTGTGCGCTGTCGCTCAGGTCCAGACGGTGGGCGCGGGCGCGGCGGCGCACATCCTCGACCAGCGGCGGCGACCCGGCCGAGGGTGGAACATCCCCCAGCCGGTCCCCGCACAGGAACGCCTGAAACCGGGTGGTCCAGATGTCTTGTGTGGCTGTTTCGCCTTTGATCAGGGCGGCGCGCACGCCGTCGATCAGGTCATGGCGCATCGCATGACTGCGCCCGCGCAGGGCCGCCAGGCCTTGGGCCATGCGCATCGCCTCGATCTGGGCGGGAACGGACAGGGCGTGGCCTTCGCCGCGCATTCTTGTTGCGAAACCGGTCAGCAGATCAATGCCAAGATCATGGTCACTGTCCGTATTGGCCCGGTCCCAAAGCGCATGATAGTAGCCAGGTTGCGGCAACCCGGCGGCATAGCCGTTCAGCGCATCCATGGCCTGAAACCCGTAGCGGATCAGATAGCTTTCGCAGGTGCCGTCGGGTTTGCGCGGGGCGGGCATGTTGTCCAGATCGCCGACGAGGGCAGGGGCGTGAAAACCGCCCACGACCACGACGACGGGGCCAGCGGCGGCCAGCGCCATTTTGACGGCACGCGCCATATGCGCCTCGCGCATCGTGTCGCCGGTGCTGTCGATCTGGGCGGCAGGCGTTGCGGCGCGGATGCCCGCGCAATAGACCCCCACATCCCCAAAAAAGCTGCGCCAGTCCGGCTGTGCGAGGCGGGTTTCAAACAGATGGTCCCAAAGCTCAAAGCCATCACGGCACCCGGTCGCTCGGGTCAGTGCATCCACGTAGTCGTTGGCGTTGAACCGCTCTTCGTTCAGCAGCGATTTGGGTTCGGTGCCATCCAACTGGCCCCACATGGCCTTGGTGGCTGCGGGGGCGTCGATGAATTTCAGGGATGCGCCGATTTCAGTCCCGGCCTGCATCGCCACGTATTCGGGGGAATGGGCGCAAAACGGATAATACCCGGCGACACGCCCCCGGTCGCCCGCGTCATCCAGCAAGGCCACAAGCGCCACAGGCGGTTTCGTGTCCGGGTCCAGCAGCAGTGGAATCTGTTCGGAAAAATCAGCGGGCGCCTCGATCAAAACCTGGCTTGGTTTGACCTCGGAAATCAGAGCACTCAGCGCCCAGGCACAGGCGGGCGAATGGTGCCGGATGGGCACCACGTAGAGGCCGCGATCCGCTTGAAACAGATCGCCGCGCAGTTGCGCAAGTGTTGCGCGATCAGTCACGCAGGCTTTCTTTGGCGGATTTGTAAAAGGCAGACCATGCGCGCGACCCGCGTGCGCGGGGGTGGGCGATTTGATCGACGTAGGCGCGCAGTTTGCGGGCGTCTTCGGGATCGTCCTTGAAGACCGTCCCGCCCAGTTGCCGGGCCACATGCCCCGCGGTGAGCGCACCGCCATCCAGATAGGCCGCCTCCAACACGGCGGCATGGGTGACATTCACCGCCTCGGCGGTCGACATCACACTGTTGGGGATCGCGACGCTGGCGCCATCGGCGGTTGTCCCGGTGCGCAGATCGCGAAAGACATCTACCACTAGATCAAGTACATCGGCAGGCACAGAGGGTGCTATCGGGCTGTCCGCCATCCGTTGCGCGACCTGCCGGTTGATCAGCTCTTTTTCAAACTGCGCATCCGCAATCGGCTTGACGGTTTCAAAGTTGAACCGGCGTTTGAGGGCGCTCGACATATCGTGCACACCGCGGTCGCGCAGGTTGGCCGTGCCGATCAGGTTGAAGCCGGGAATGGCGCGGCTTTCCACTTCTGGCCCCAATTCGGGGATGGCGATCGTCTTTTCGGACATCAGCGAAATGATCGCATCCTGCACCTCGGGTGCGCAGCGGGTCAGTTCTTCGATCCGGGCAATCTGGCCGTGGCGCATCGCGCTGAGGATGGGGGAGGCAACGAGGGCACGTTCGCTGGGCCCTTCGGCCAGCAGCAACGCATAGTTCCAGCCATACCGCAGGTGATCCTCGATGATGCCGGCAGAGCCCTGAACGACCAGTTTCGAGGTGCCGCTGATTGCGGCGGCCAGCAATTCCGACAACAGTGACTTTGCCGTGCCCGGCTCTCCGACCAGCATCAATCCCTGATGGCCCATCAGAGACACGATGCAGCGGGCGACCAAAGGATCGTCGCCAAAGAACTTTTGCTGCACATCCAGTGAGGCATCGCCCAGAATGAACCGGCGCACTGCGCGGGGCGACAGCCGCCAACCCTTGGGCTTGGGATCGGTGTCAGCGGCCAAAAGCCGTTCGATTTCATCACTGTAGCGGACCTCTGCGGGTGCGCGTTGTATGTCATCTACCATAGTACGTTCTTTTCCCAATCAGGATCAAAGCTGGCATTGGCCGCCATTGCGTGAAAGTCATTCCAGCATTCCGACAGCAAAACCGGGGGCACTTCGGACAGCTTTACCTTTTGTCCCGAACGCGTGCCGATTTTTTCGAATGCGAGTGACATCAGCGCTGCATTGCGGTTTTCCTCTGGCAGGTAGTTGCCCGAAAACGCAACGGTCGCCGTCAGTCCGGCGCCTTTGAAGGCCTTTTGATAGTCATAGAACCATCCACCATCCTCGGCCTGACCGCGCTCGTAACCCAGTTTGGTGGCCGTGCCGCGAAGGGCAAAGGTTTCGGTGACCCAGCCCTTGCGGTCCACGATCTCGACTGCGTCCTTTTGATCATCGGGCAAACGGATCAGGCTGCGGCCAAACTGGGTGAACAGCGGTTTGACTTCGTAGTCCTGCAAATGGGTCGCCCAATCCGTGGCCTCTTGGGCAGGCAGGGTGGCACCGTGGGCCAACTGGAGACCTGCAAAGCTGGTAATATCCACTTCTGTGTCCTGAGCGTCCGTGAATTCGCCCTCAATCGTTGGTCGGAACGTCGTCACGACGTTGCCGTCAGCATCGACCCCGTGCCAGACGACGCGGGCCAACAGGCGGCGCATGATCGGGTGATCCAACAGGTCGCGCCGCCAGTCGGCCTGCGCCCACACCCGCTGACCACACAGCGCCTCGTACAGGCGCGCGGTCTGCATGGTGACAACTTGCTTGAGCTCTTTCTTGGACGCGCTCAACTGCTTTTTCGCGGCCTTGGTGGCGTCATCGGTGCCGGAGGACAGCGCCTTGACCACCTTGCCCTCGGGATTGGTCAGCACAAAGGTCAGGTCATCGCCCAGTGTCGCGCGGTAGAGTTTTCCGTCAACGCCGCAGGGCAGGTCGACAAAACCGTCGTCATTCATGCCAGCGGTGGGGATGGTCCGATCTGCGAGTTCATCCAGGGACCAATTCATCGTGTCCGCCACGCGTTGCACCAGATCGCTTGCAAAGCTCTGCACGCCCTTTTGTTTCAGCCGGGTGGCTGCGGCGATCAGGACCTGTAGTGACACAGCATCACCTTTGTGGGCCAGCAGTTCGAGCAGTGAAGAGGCCTGAGAGGTGCGCGATCCGTGCTTGCGCAGATAGGCCCGCACACGGTCAGCGGCGATTTGCGGCGGCACGCGCGACGCCAGTGCCAGAATGCCCTTGGTTGCGGTGCCAGAGTTGAGATGTTGAGACTTTGCCTCGCTTTTCAGCATGGCGTAGATCTGGTCGCGCGTCATTTCGGGCGCCCATTGTTTGTAGGATTGGACCATGTGCGCGATGTTTTTGTCCGCATAGGCAATCGCGTCTGCATCCGAAGGCATCGCTGTGTCGTAGGTGATCCAGCTGTCAAAAACCCAACTGGAGAAACCCGCCGCACTGTCCGGGGACAGTTGATCAAGGTAGATCTCGAACAGGGCGTTGCCGCCGGGTTGTTTCAGCTTGAACGCGAGGTAGAGCCACCATCGCAACACGTCGGCGGGCGCTGTGTCACCGGATTTGAATTTGACCGGCGGCATGTGGTCGGTGGCGAGCCAGTCCAGTTTGTCAAACCTGGCCTTTTTCAGACCTGCCTCGGCCTCTTGGATCAGTGCGGTTGGGCCGACGTAGGTGTCCAGAGGTTCGCCCAAAGCCTCGAGCGCAGTCAGGATCGCGGCCTTGGCCAGCTCGCTCTTGTCTTTCTTCAATTGCGCCTTGAGGGGGTTGATCGCCTCTGTGTTTCCGCGTGCGCCAAGCCATTCGGCAGCGCCTTTGCGGATGACCTGACGGCTGTCTTTCAACAGGGTGATCAGGCGGTCTGTGACCTCTGGGACATCGGCCAACAACGCGCGCGCCTCTGCCTTGCCGGACTTGCGCTCGCCTGTGGCGATTTCCAGCAGGGGCACAAAGTACCGCATCGGCGTTTTCGGGAAAGAGCCCAGAAACCGGATCGCCATGATCTGGCTCAGTTTTTCCTCGGTGCTGGCGGACACGCCCATGGCAATGTCCATCACATCGAAATTGTCCGCGATGTAGGGCCATAGGCCCGCATCGGGCAGCGTTTCAGGCGCATCATAGGCGAGGCTGGCATATTCGGGCATCAATGCGCGCAGCAGATCGCCCTTGGCTGCGGGCCGCGTGCTGCGATTGCGCCATCCGCCGCCCGTGATCGGCACGCCCATCTCGGTCAACAGCGCGTCAAGGGCGCGCAGATCGGCATGACCGGAGCCGAGGTAGGTCTGAAAATACGTGCCGTACGGGCCATGAACGTGCATACTGAAAAATATGGGCAGATAAGGGTTTGACCGGAACAACAGACGCAACGCCTGTTTCTCGGCCAATTGCTTTAGCGTCTTGCTGGTCCAGCCGCCCGGATCCTCGAACAGGAACTGCGACGCGATTTGATCTGCGGTCTCGTCGGCGAGTGTTTCGACCAGGTGCGCCTCGAGCGTGTTGATGAAATTCGATTTGAGGACCAGCGATTGATGCAATTGCGGGTACTTTGCATTTTGGGCCCTGATCTTTTCATTCCGCTCGGCAATTGCGGCTTTGAGTGTTTTGCGATCCTCGGCTGTCAATGTTGGCGCTGGGCCATCTTGCAATGGCTGCAAGGGTGGGATGGTCACGCGGCTGCCGTCGATTGCAGTATAGCCGGTGGCATCATCGCCTGACTGGCCGTTGTTGCCTGCCATGTCGCCCGCAGAAAAGGTGTTTTCGATTGCGGCGATGATCCGAGCGGTTTTTTCGGTTTTCAGGTGGTCACGCAGGGCTTGTGTCGCAGCCGGGGTATCGAGGTTGGCCAAAACCTCGACCATGCCTGCGCGTACACCGACGGTGCCTTTGGCCAGTTGCTCGATGGCGTGTGGCACAACGGTATCGGCGGGCAGGTTGCGCAGGACAGACACGGCCGCTGCGCGGACGGATTTTGACGTATCACCGGCAGATGCGAGGACAATTTCGAGGAAGGGGGATTGCCCGGCAAGCGCCCATTTATGGAGCCCTTTGACAAAAGCCTCGCGACCTTGGGCAGGCGCCTTCGCCACACCTTTCAGAGCATCATCGGGGTGGGCGGCAACCAATGCGGCCATGTCTATGAGATCGCGGTATGCTTTGATGGTCGGGGTGCCGTATTCTGAGTTTTCCCAGAATAGCATTTCGAACAGGTGCGCCACCGTGCCGCCCAAGACGTGCACCAGTGGCACCAACCGGTCCTGCGTCAGGCCCTGCGGGGGCATTTCTCGTGCCTTGCCTTGCCACCGGACGTTCGGATCACAGGCTGCGACGGCCACTTCGGACAGGAGGACGCGCAGTGCGGCGGGTGTTTTGGGTGATCCCAGCAACGCAGGTGTCTGTCCCGTCGTTGCCGCGGCCAGAACCTGTGCATAGCGGGTCAAGAGATCCGCATCGAAGGGAGACAGATCGAGGAACAAGATCTGCCGCCGCAGATGAAAATCGGCCTTGGTGTCAAAATTGGCATAGCAGTCAGCGACCTGCAGCAACACACCGCCGCCCGTTTGTGTCAGTGTCGACAGGACAGTTTCGGGTGCGCCAGTCCATACATATTGCGCCGCCGCATCACCCATTCCGGGTTTCACAGAGTTGAGGCGGCGCAGGTCGTCGTTGATCAGTTTTTTGGTCGCGTCACCGAACGGGTTCAGCTTGCCAAGCAATGCTTTCATGTCTCTCCCGACCTGTTTGCTGCGCAAAACAAATTAGTACAGTCCCTTGCTGGCCCAATCTTCATCGAAGGCACCGGATTTCGCAATCTCGTGCAGGTCATTCCAGACCTCGGACAGCAGAAGCGGGGGCACTTTGGAGAGCGGTAGCGTGCGCCCGCCGCCCTGATCATTGATCTGCGTGAATTGCATGTATTTGATCGCCGCCGGAATGTCCTCTTCGCCGACATGGCTGCCGGTGAAATAGAGGTCGGCCCAAATCTCGCTGCTGCGGAATTCCTTGCGGTAAGCGTCAAAGCCGCCGCCGTCGCCCACGGGTGCGCGGTCAAAGCCCGCCTTTTTGGCTGCGGCGCGCAGTTTGAACGTCGTCATCATCCAGCCTTCGCGGTCCAGCAGGCGCGTGTCGTTCTTTTGCGCATCCGTCAGTGTGCGGACCGGTCGCGAGACTTGGGCAAAGAGCGGTTTGACCTCAAAGTCCCTGAGGTGATCCAGCCATGCCTGTCGCTCATCCTCGGACAGGTTGGCGGTATGGGCTACGTCGATCTTGCTGATGGCGGCCATGTCGACGTCATCGCCCGCCGCGTTCAGCACCTCGCCCTCTGGGGTGAGGCGCAGGCCACAGATCATATCACCCTTGGTGTCCAGACCGCGCCAGATCACGCGTTCGATCAACCGCTGCATGATCGGGTGGTGCGTCAGGTCGTCTTGCCACGTCTGGCGATCCCATATGCGGCCGCTGACCATCGCGTCATAGAGACGGGCCTGTTGTTGCGCCTGCGCGGTCTTGATCGTTTTTTTCGCGGCACTGAGCAGGGACTTGGCCTCTTTGGTGTTGGCGTCTGTCCCGGCGGGGATGGATTTGACCTCTTTGCCTTGGGGGTTGAACAATTTGACGGTCAGGTCGCTCGTCAACCGGGCAAGATAGGGTTTGGCGTCCTCGCCCACCTCGAGCAGCAGTGTGCCGTCATCCTCGAACCCGCCCGTGGGCACCGACCGATCCGCCAGTTCGTCGCGTGACCAGCCGCGGGCCTCTGCCAATTCGGCCACCAATTGCTCTGCCAATTCGCGCACCGAGCGTTGTTTGAAACGGGTGGCTGTTGCGACCAGGACCTGAACCGCATCCTGGCTGCCCATGCCATAGAGGGTCTCGACCATCGCCTTGGCCTGCGACACCCGTTTGCCGTGTTGTTTCAGATAGCGGGCGATCAGTGGCCCTGCGGTGGCGGGGGTTGCGCGGTGGGTCAGCGCAAGGATGCCCTTACTGTCCGCGCCGGAATTGGGGTAACCCGAGCTCATGTCGCGCAAAATCTGTTCTGTCATCTCTTCGAGCGAATAACCGGCCATCGCCATCCAGCTGCTTTTTGATGCCATGGTGCGCTTTGCGATTTCCTCGGCCTTGGCGCGGGCGGCAGCGCCGACGGGGCGGTCTGTGTCATAGGACATCCAGCAATTGAGAACCCAATCCGCCACTGCCGTGACGCTGTCAGGGGTCATTTGATCGAAATACAAACCGAAAAGCGGCGATCCCAGCGGGGATTTGAGTTTGAGCGCCAGACGCAGCCAGGCATCCAGCAGCACCGGATCAGCCGCCGAACCGTCCGCCCAACACAGCTGTGGCGCGGTCGACAGTGGCAACCAGTCCAGTTTCGCATTGGGCAGCTTGCCCACCAGGCCTTGGGCCTCTTTGATCAATGCGTCGCGGCCAAGATAGGGCGTCGTGTCACCCCCGAGGCGCGTCACGGCAGAGATCATGTCAGCGCGCGCCAGCTCCGATTTCTCGGTTTTCAGGCGCTTGATCAAGGCGAGCAGGGCCGTCTTGGCCCCCCGATCCGCGAGGAAACGCGCGGTGTTGGCGCGTACCGCCTGACGTTTGTCGGTCAGGTTCTTGATCAGTTGGTCATCAATACCAGGGACATCCGCCAATAGCTTTTGAGCCGGGATGCGCAGGCTGGCGCGATCATCGATGGCGACAAATACAAGCGGTTGAACCAGTTCAGCGGGCACGCTGGGGAAATCCGCAATCACGCCAAGCGCGCGCTGTGCGGCGTTTACGTCCGTGCCGCGCGGCGGGAGGGCCGCAATCAGGACCGGCAGATGATCTGCTGCGACTTGCCAAATGCCGGGCGTTATCGCACGACCGCCGTAGAGCCGCCGCGCCGAAATCACATGTGTCAGATAAGCGGACTTGAAGTTGGTTGGACGGCGGTCTTCGGCGGGTGTCGAGTTCTCAAAACCTACATTGTTTTGCTTTGCGATATTGACGAGTTGGGCAAAGGTCACGCGGCCATCTGACAGCGCGGCGTGGACGTGTTGCGACAACGGTTCGTTCCGTTGATCAAGGATGCTCGACAGGCTGTAGGCATTGCGGCACACCAGATCGATCACACGGCGCAACGGGATCTGGTCCAACACCGGTTCCACGATCGGATTGATCTGGTCCAAATATTTGTAAGAGACATAGGGCGTGTACCGGCGACCCAACGCGTTGTCCGGTGACACCGGGGTGTTCAGCGCCTTGAGCCATGCGTCACCGATGGGCGCCACAATGTCTTTCTTGGGTGGGTTGCTGTTGTTCCCTTTTTCTTTCCGATAGGCCAGTAGACGGTTGTATTTGTCCTCGGCGTCTTGGCGCATCTTCTCTTCCACGGGGTGAAATTTCGCGGCAAAGCTTGCGTCAAGAGGGCCGCTGCCATCGTCGACAACGTCCATTTCGGGCGGCAATGGGACATGCGTGCCGCTGGCATCCACATAGCCACCACCGGTGGCCGGGCTGTTGGTCACGGCGTCTGCCTGCGCTGTTGGCGCAGCGAGGAACAGATCCAGAGTTGTCAAAACAGATTGCGACTTTTCGGCCTTTTTGTGCGCGGCAAGGGCCTCTTGGGCGGCGGGGCTTGCGATTGCGCCAAGGGCCTCAACCGCAAAGAGCCGGGCGGTGGCCTTTTTCGCGGTCAGCATATCCATCGCGCGTGCGGTGACGTCGGCCTCGTCGTGTTGGGGCAACAAGGCGGCTGCATTCTTGCGCAAGGTGGCGGCGGTCTCGTGCCCTTGTTGAAAGAGGTAGGGCAGAAACGCAGGTTCTGCCGTGAACGGCATTGTCGCCCAACGCGAGAGCACGGTTGCACGGTCCTTTGCCCCGAGCCTGTCGAGGGCTGCGACAAAGATCTTGGTATCAAAGCTGTTGCGCAAACCATCAGGTTTGTCGCGATCCAGTTTTATGAGCCGCTGCGAATAGCGTTCGGTGGGAAGGCAAAACAGAATGATATCAATGTCATGCCCGCCCAGAATTTTCACTGCCTTGCGCAGATCGTCCCAGGAGGTTGGCGTTTGCTGTGCACTGTTATGGTTCACGCAGCACGCGGACAGCAAAACGCGGACAACATCGGGAATGGCGCTCATGTGTTCGCTGCCCTTGGGGATTTGCAGGCTAAAGCCCCATCCCATCACCAACCGCAGCTCTGCAAAGCGGGCCAGGACCTCTGGCTGGCCGCCAAGATCGAAGCAAAACACGTTCGTTGCGGTGACGGACGTCGGGTGCGTGCGTCCGGGGTGGAAGTTTCGGTTCGATATGCTTGCCTTTAAGTCGGCCAGAACCTGACGGTCATCGCCTGTTGCCAGGAAAACCTGGGCACGACGGGCAAATCCGCGTCCCAACGTGTTTAGAAAGGCATAGGGCTTTGCGTCGGTCGCGTCGGGTGGGTTTGCCCCCGCTGGGGATATGGCGTTTCCAAGGACCTTTTTAAGAATACGACTTAGCAAATTCTTCACTCCAAACAACTGTATGTAACACACGCACTTTCACGCAAAATTGGGCAGAAGTAGGGAGACTGCAAGCAATGATGGCCCTTTTCAGCAATTTGCTGCGAATTCGGCGTGGTCGTTGTGTGGTGTTTGGAGGGGCGTTAGAATTGAAACACTCATGTTTCCCGAACCGAGTGGCGCGGGCGATATTGCAAAGCGGATAGCAAAAGGCGCGCGCCTTTTGCCCCTTTGATCACCTGTGACAGGGGTTTGGCCCGCATGGCACCTTGCGATGTCATGCGGGTTTTCGGTCAGGCGTCCGGTGCTTCGACGTCAGACCAATTGGCGACGAGTTCGGGCGCGCGGCCGCCTTGCACTTGGATGCCGTCCAATGCGGTTCTGATGTCTGCCAGTTCATCGGCCGAAAAGCGCAGATTTGCGGCGGCGATGTTGTCGCGCAGATGGGGCATCTGTGTTGTACCGGGGATCGGAACGATGTTGTCGCCCTGCGCCAGCAACCATGCGAGCGCGATCTGGCCGGGCTTGGCGCTCTTTTGCGCGGCCCAGTCGCGGGCCAGGTCCACCACTGCCATGTTGGCTGCGCGGTTTTCGGGGTCCATGCGTGTGGTCATTGCGCGAAAATCGCCGGGTGCAAGGCTGGTTTCCATATCGATGGCACCCGTCAGGAACCCGTATCCCAGCGGGGAAAATGGCACAAAACCGATGCCCAGTTCAGCGCACAGGGGCAGGATGTCCGCCTCGCGTCCGCGCCACAGCATCGAATATTCGCTCTGCACAGCGCTGACTGGCAGGATGTCGTGCGCGCGGCGCAATGTTGCGGGGCCCATTTCGGACAGACCCCAGTGCAGCACTTTGCCCTCGTCCATCAGGTCCTGAACGACGCCCGCAACCTCTTCGATCGGGACGGTCGGGTCGACGCGGTGCTGGTACAGCAGGTCAATGCGATCCGTGCCAAGACGCTGCAGCGACCCTTCGACGGCGCGGCGAATGCGCTCTGGCTGGCTGGTGACGGTAAAGTCCCACACCCCGGTTTCGGGATCGACGCCAAAGCCGAATTTGGTGGTGACCTGAACGTCGTTGCGGAATGGTGCCATCGCCTCGCCGAGGATGCGTTCGCATGTGAAGGGTCCATAGACCTCGGCGCAGTCAAAGAACGTCACACCCTGTTCATAGGCGGATCGGATCAGGCGGATCATCTCGTCGCGGTCGGGCACAACTGTGTGGAACGTGCGGTGCATGTTCTGGACGCCAAGGCCAAGCTCGGACACCTCGAGATTGCCCAGCAGCCTGCGTCCGGACGCAACAGGACGCGGCGTTTGGGCGGCAACCTGAGATGCGCCGAGGGCGACAGTGGCAGCAGCGGCAGGGATACCGGCAAGAAAGGCACGGCGGTTGGGGTTGACGTCTCCCTTTGCGTTCGTCATGGGATAACTCCTTGGATTTTATGAATTAGGGTGATTTTTGAGTCAGTTGCCGGGCGTATAGCGGACAAAGTCGTTGCCGCGTTTCGCGGTGGCAAAGGAACTCATGCCGCCCGCGGCGGCATCGATGGTGTCGCGACAGCGGGCTGAGTGGCCCCGCACCCCGGTGCGGTGGCTGCAAAGGCGGTTTTGAAGGGGCGTTCCATTCTGTGTCTCCATCGGCGTGTGTTTCGATGGGCTCAACATGGCGATTGCTTGAGATAACTAAAAAGTCTTCTTAGGCATTAAAATAATGCTGTTTGGGTATCTGCTTTGAGTACCGTATCTGTCAGTAACAGGGTCAGACTGCCGGGCGATTTTTGCGTGAGAAACAGGAATTCGATTGGCACGGACAGACCTTTGACCGGGCGGAATTGAACGCGGCGGGGCGGGCGCTGCATGTTGGTGGTGTTCACAAAGGCGCAGCCCACGCCTGCGGACACAAGGCTGAGCATGGTTGTCTCGTCGACGGCCTCTTGCACGATCTGCGGGTCAAGGCCGATCCCTTTCAGCGCGCCGAACAGTTGGTCATGGTAGGCGGGTGCGACGGACCGAGGAAAGGCCACGATGGGCAGGCCGTCTATGTCCTCAAAGGACAATGGCCCGTCGTGGTCAAAGACAAGGTCCGTGGACGCGGCCAAAACGACGTTGTCGGTGCGCAGCGGATGCACGGCCAGCGCCTCGTTCGAGATGTTGTCCTGACGGTAGACAAAGGCCGCGTCGATCTCGCCCGCGATAAGGGCATTGATCTGATCCACCGAGCTCATCGGGCGGATGTCCAGCCGGATGGCGTCGTGTGCGCGTTTGAAATGGTTGAGGGTCAGCGGTACATGCCCCGACCATGATGCGGTTTCGAGCAGGCCGACTTTGAGGGTGCCTGCCTCTCCCTTCGAGATGCGCCGCGCGGTTTCGGCTGCGTCCTCAGTGTCCTGCAGTATGGCGCGCGCCCGCTCGGCAAAGACGCGCCCGGCATCGGTCAACACGACGCGGCGCCCTTGGCGCGAAAGCAGGTCAAAGCCCAATTCCGCCTCCAGATCCCTGATCTGACGCGAGACGGCGGGTTGGGCGATATTGAGCCGTTCGGCTGCATGGCTGATGCCGCCGTGATCAGCGACGGCCACGAAATAGCGCAGGTGACGCAGTTCCATACATGCCTCCGAAGTATCGGTTGAAAGGTAAGCTAGCACGGGAGGGTATGGCTGCAAGCGACGGCGTTCGGCGGCGCCGATGGGTCGGTATAGGGTACGGCGGTGGTTCGGTCGGAACCTATGTCATAGTGGGAATGCGGTTCCGGATCGAGGCGGTGCTGCGCCCGCGTCGACCCCGTACGCCTCGATTTGCAGGGTCACGCGTCCTTGTCCCACCCTTCGGCCAGTTGCTTGACCGTGATGGCATCCAGCGAGGCCCGAAACTGCAATTGAGCGGCGTGCAGGGCGTTGTCGGTGGCGGCATATGCCGCTCGGGCCAGCAGGCAGCTTGGGTTGTCGTCATCATTGCCGATGGCAAAGAGCTTGGGTGACCCGAGTGCCTCGTAAATGGCCAACAGCGTCACATCTGTCAGCGGTTTGGCCAGCGCCCAGCCGCCCCCATGCCCCTTTGTCGACGTCACGATCCCTGCCTCGCGCAGCCCCGACATCGTGCGCCGCACCACGGCAGAGTTCGTTTGCAGCATCTGTGCGATCTGTTCGGACGTTGCCGGGCGATCCATTCCGTTAAGGTGGAGCAGCGCGTGAAGCACGCGGGATAGGCGATTGTCCTGTCTCATCGTTGAGTACTTCTTTCTCACGTAACTTTTGAGCGCACAAGGTATTGACCTTCGCGATCTCTTGATACATTTGGTGATACATGACTATCACGACGAACACCAGTTTGCATCAAGACACGGGCCATGCGCGGCGCTGGGCGGCGCTTGCCGTTCTGTTCTTTGCCAGTTTCATGAACCTGATCGACGTCAGCATTGTGAATGTGGCCCTGCCGCAGATACAGGCCGAGACGGGTGCAACCCCGACACAGATCGAATGGGTGGCGGCGATTTACGTTCTGGCCCTTGCCGTTGGTCTTTTGCCGTTTGGGCGGTTTGGTGATGTTTTTGGCCGACGGCGGTTGTTCATTGGTGGATTGACCGGCTTTACCCTGTCCTCGGCGGTTTGCGGTCTTGCGCCGGATGTCGAGACATTGATCGCCGCGCGCGCGGTCAAGGGCGTGGCGGCCGCCATGATGGTGCCGCAGGTGTTGGCCATCGCGCATGTGATCTTTCCCGCAGGGGAAAAGCCGCGCGTCTTCGGGTTGTTTGGCACTGTTTCGAGCCTTGCGGTTGTTGCAGGCCCGATCGCAGGCGGTGCGTTGATTTCGGCTGATATCGGGGGACTGGGGTGGCGGTTGGCATTCCTGATCAACATCCCGCTTGGCGTTTTGGCGTTGGTCGGCGCGCGCCTCTTTGTGCCTGCCATGCAGGCCGACAGCGACGCACGGCCCGATTGGATCGGGACGGTTCTGTTCACTCTGTCTGCGACGTTGTTGGTTGTGCCCTTGATCGAAGGGCGTGCGCTTGGCTGGCCCTGGTGGTGCTTTGCCGCGTTGGGCGCGTCCGTTCCGGCGGCCTGTGCGTTCATCGCGTTTGAACACCGACGCAGTGCGCGTGGTCGGTCGGCATTGATGCCACCGAGCCTCTTGTCAAACGGCCCGTACCTGCAGCGGCTTGGGTTGGTGACGCTGTTTTTCAGCGGTGTGCCGGGGCTATTTCTGGTCCTCGCGATCTTTCTGCAATCGGGGTTTGGGTTGAGTGCGCTGCAAAGCGGTCTGGTCACGACACCATTCCCTGTGGGGGTCATGCTCGCCTCGACGACCACGGCACGGTTTGGCGACCGCCACCATTCAGTACGGATTGCGGGCGGCGCAGTGTTGCTGATGATCGGGATGATCGCGCTGCAATCGGTGATCAAATCCGTTGGAGAGGACCTGAACCCCTATGCTTTTGCGCTACCGCTGCTCATCTGTGGCTTTGGCATGGGGGCGGCGATCATGTCGTTGTTCCAGGTCACCATGTCCAGCGTTGCGCGTCAGGACGCAGGGACAGGATCAGGGGCCATGCAAGCGTTTCAGCAGATAGGTGCGGCCCTCGGCATCGCGGTGGCGGGTCAGATATTCTTTGGCCGTTTGGGCGACGGCGGCATGACCGCAGGTGAAACCGCCAACGCGCGGTTTGTCGAAGCTGCCGCAATGGCCACAAACTATTCCATCGCTGTCTTTGCGATACTGGCGGGTCTTGTGGGCGTTCGGGCGTGGAAACAGAGAAGGGACAGGTGATGACAATGCCAGAAGACCACGAAGACGCCGCTACATTCTGTGAGGGTCGTTATGCAAAACTGGCGTAGCCGACATCGGGCCACCCCTCTGCGAGTCTTGTGAGATCTAGTTGGCGAAACGGTGGTGGACGGCCATAGGTGTCGATGTTGCCCCGATCAGTGATCGATGCGGCGCGGCGGTCCGCCGATAAGGCCGGGGTCGGAGCGCGCGCATTTTTTGCGTGCCATGATCTCAATGCGTCTGTGCCGGACGGAGAGTTCAATCTGGTCACCGCAATTTCTCTGGTTTTTTGATCACGTTTGAGTTGGACCATGTCCTTGGCGGATATGAGGCAGATGTGCCGGAATAAAACTACGCCGGCCGACCAATCGCAGCTCATGGCATACATGGCCACGTCAGCATATTGCTTGCGCCTGACCGGTTACGGCGAAGGCTGTTTCCTGTGGGCTGAGGGGGGTGTCCGTCAATCTTCAGTCTTTGCCGAAGACCTTGAACTGATCCGCCGCATCGAGGTCGAGGTTGGCACAAACGATGTTCACCTAGTGGACGAGGTGCGTAAGCGTGGCTTCAATCGCACCCTGCATATGCTGTGTTACCACATCAACGTCGGCTATCCGGTGCTGGCCAAAGGCACGCGGTGTCTGGTCCCGATCGAAGACGTAGTTTGGGCCGCGCACGCCGATACCTTTACCGATCAGTGCGTCGGTTATGCCCGCCCGTCAGGCCCTGAGGATACAGTTCGCGAGCAGGTCTGGCTGTACGAGATGAAGGGCGATGGGGATGGGAATGTGGCCATCGCACTGGTCAATACGGCCACGCAGCAACAGCCTGATGATCCATTTCCCGTCCCTTCAGGTCAATTTTGTCCACTTTCGGGCCAAAGATGACAGCCGGGACTGTCATTGTGGGTGCCGGGCACTGCGGCGTCAGCGCGGCCCAAGGTGCGCAGATGGCAGGTTTAGAGGGGCCGATCACACTGATCGGGGACGAGGCTGAACTGCCTTACGAACGCCTGCCGCTGTGCGCGATTTTCCCTGATGACTGGTGCCACACGCACGACACTTCCCTCATGCGGGCAACCCATGTCACCAAGATCGATTGTACTCGCCAGACCGTAAAGCTGAGCGGTGGCGACACCTGTTCCTACACCAAGCCGTTGCTTGCGACGGGCGCGTCCGCGCGCCAGATACCGCCCGATACGATGCCGGGCGTGTACCTCCGCTATGTGAACACATATGCCGACGCGCAAAAATTGGCGCAGGAGGTGTCTGCTGGGGCAGGTGTGTTGATTGTCGGGGGTGGTTTCATCGGGTTGGAACTGGCCGCGAGCCTGTCGGCGCGCAACGCCTTTTTGCATGTGATCGAAGCCCAGGATCGCATACTGGCCCGCGCCGTGGCACCCGCCATCGCCCAGAAAACCCTGCATTTGCATTCAGAGCACGGCGTGACGATCCATATCGGAAGTGCCGTTAACGCGGTGGAGGATCGCGTTGCGTTCTTGTCGTCTCGGCAAAGCGTGTGGGCCGAACAAGTGACTGCCCGCCGCAACATGTGCGGCGGACGTCTTGTCAGACACGTGCAAGGCGTGTGCCTACACTGCGGAGGGTGGGCCATTGGGGCAATCGATCAGATAGCCCCAGCCGCCATTGTCCAATCGTCTCGCGACCTCGGTGGACTGCCCCTCGGCGATGACGGTCCCGTCCGGCACCACGGCGCGCCAGTTGGCGCGGATCAGGGCGATGTCACCCACGATGACCTCGGTGATGACATCGCTCTGGATTTCCGGTCGCAGTTCCATAAAGCCATCGAAAACGGCGCGGACACCGGGGTGGCCGATGGAGGGCGGTTGGTCAGGTGGAAAATACACCTGACAGTCCGGGTGGAACATCGACGTGATGCCGTCGAGGTCGCCCTGTTGCAAAAACGCGCTGACGCAATGGGCGATGTCGCGCGGTCGGTGTGCAATGCGGTCGGTCATGTTGTGTGATCTCTTTTTGTTGGAAACAGGCAATTGTTGTTGGTCAGGCAGGGCCGTTGTTGTCCATGTCGAGGATCATCTTCCAAGCGCCGGTCGCATCGCGTTTGTAGACCAGAACCAGCCGGCCTTGGGGTGTGCGGGTCTCACCGGTGTCACGCATCGTCATGGTGCCGTAGAACCGTCCCGACACAACTGCGACGTCGCCAAAAAACTGCAAGTCTTCGATATCGTAGCCGGAGGTGATCTCGGCGGTTGCAATGCGGGGGATGTATTTGTCGCGAATGGCCTGCACGCCGATGGTGGCAGGCTGACCTTCGTTCACGGTGACGGCGTTTGGGTCGCATGTTGCGACCATGGCGTCGATGTCGCCTGAATCTAGGCCGGTGTTCCAGGCGTTGATCACGTTTTGGATGTCTGCGCGTTCGGTCATCTGTGTGGTCCTTTGGGTTTGTTTGGCTTGTCCAGAACCTAAGGGCACAGTATTGTAAGATTAACCTCATCTCTACCTAACAGACTGATCGGAAAAGCGAACAATGCAATACGGCAACCTTGGGGACATGCGGGTCTTTGTCGAAGTTGCACGACGCGGCGGCTTTCGCGCGGCGGCCACCCATCTGAAGCAAGCGCCCGCATCGGTGAGCGAGGCCGTGCAGCGGTTCGAGGACCGGTTGGGCGTACGGTTGTTCGAACGGTCAACACGGTCTGTGGTGTTGACCGCGATGGGCGAGCGCCTTTTCCAGCGCAGCTTGCCTGCGATCACGGAATTGGACAGCGCGGTCCGCGAGTTGGACGCGGAAAAGGACACCGTCGCAGGCACATTGCGGCTGTCAGCCCCCTACAGCGCGGGCCCATTTTTCCTCGACGCGCTGCTGGCGCAGTTTGCCGCCGCGCATCCGGGTGTGGGGGTTGAGGTCATATATGACGACCAAAAAGTCGACCTTGTGACGTCGGGCATAGACGCGGCGATCCGGTCCGACACACTGTTGGAGCCCGAGACACACGCCGTGCCTGTTGGGCCGCCGCTGGCGATGACGGTTGTGGCGAGCCAGAGTTACCTTGAGCGGGCAGGGGTGCCGATGGAGCCTCAGGACATCCTGAACTACGACACGATCGGATACGCATTCGGCGGCAGTGGTCAGCGCGCGCCCTGGCGGCTTGATGGGCCTGACGGTGGGTTTGTGATCCAACCTGACCCGCGGATTGTGGCAAATGACATGCGCGCACTCATGCATCATGCGGCGGCTGGTTTGGGGCTGACCTATGTGTATCGGGACATCGCTGCGCCGTGGATCGAAAGCGGGCAAGTGGTCGAAGTTCTCGCGGGGCGATGCCAGACGCTGCCCCGCTATTCCGTCAATTACCGGAGCAAGAAACACATGACCCGCCGATTGCGGGCGTTCATTGATCTGGCAAAACAGGTGCGCGCCTGATCGCGGTGCAAGACCCTCGGTTGGCCGAAGTCACACAGCCAAATACCTGTTTCTATATCGCCAAATAGCGTGTCGCTGCCCGGTTGGTGCCAGCCGGGGCAAAGAATGCCTGCCCGGAATCGGACAAGTCCCTGAGGCGACGCCTGTGCATTCTTGTTACCGACCAGCAGCAGTTTCACACAGACCTCACGTGAAGTTCATCGCCTGCTCAACGGAGTGTGCACGTAGAGCGTGAAAGATCATGCTAACCGTCAATTCATAGCTTGTGGCTATGAGGACCCGTTTCGCTTTGCTGACCCCATCTGCGGCCTGGTTGCGTTGAACGCACGCCGCTTCTCTGTTGAGGAATACCCCGAATGAGCACTCAACCCCTGACCACCGACGACCCTTCCACCGTCGCGTCGACATTTGCGCGGACACGCGCGCGGACGACGTCGTTGGCTGCGCCATTGCTACCTGAGGATATGATGCTGCAATCCATGGAGGATGCCTCACCACCCAAGTGGCACCTCGCGCATACCACATGGTTTTTCGAGGAATTCATTCTGCGCAAGCGCGTGCCGGGCTACGTGTCGCCCGACGACCGTTTCGCGTTTCTTTTCAACAGCTACTACGTCAAGGCCGGGCCGCGACATGCGCGGGACAAGCGGGGTCTGATCAGCCGTCCGGATTGTGCCGCGGTGCAATCCTATCGCGCGCATGTGGATGAGGCGGTGGCGGACCTGTTGGACGCTGGGCGGGATGACACACCGGAAATCGCGGACTTGGTCACGCTGGGTTGTCACCATGAGATGCAGCATCAGGAACTGTTGGTCACAGACCTGTTGCACGCACTCTCATTCAACCCGTTGATGCCCGCCTACCGCGACCCCGAACCCTTGGGTGTCTTGCCTGCCGGACCGGATGGGTGGACCCGTCACGACGGGGGGCTGGTCGAGATCGGCCACGATGGTCGCGCGTTTGCCTATGATTGCGAGGGGCCTCGGCATCAGGTGTTTCTTGCGCCCTACGAAATTGCAGACCGGGCTGTCACAAACCGCGACTGGATCGCGTTCATGGAGGATGGCGGTTACGACGCCCCGGACCATTGGTTGATGGAAGGGCACGCAGTGGCCAGCCGCGAAGCCTGGGCGCATCCGCTGTATTGGTGGAAGCAGGACGACGTGTGGTGGTCCTTTGGGTTGCGTGGCGCACAACCTGTCGCGCTGGATGCACCTGTGGTGCATGTGAGCTATTACGAGGCCGACGCCTTTGCGCGCTGGGCAGGTGCGCGTCTGCCCACCGAGGCGGAGCATGAGCATGCGTTTGCGGAACGGCCCATCCAGGGCAACTTTCTGGATGGCGGACAGTTGCGCCCGCTGCCCGGCACCGGCGTCTGGGGCGATGTCTGGGAATGGACGGCATCGCCGTTCACACCCTATCCGGGCTTTCGCGCGCCCGAAGGGGCTTTGGGCGAGTACAACGGCAAGTTCATGGTGAACCAGATGGTGTTGCGCGGCGGCTCTTGTGCCACGGCCAGCGAACAGATGCGCGCTAGCTACCGGACGTTCTTTTACCCGCATCAGCGGTGGCAGATGATGGGTCTGCGCCTCGCAAGGGATGTGTGACATGGCCAAGGATTCTGTCGAACCAATCAACAGCGCATTGCTGGCCGACGCCTTGGCCGGGCTGGCGCAACCCCAGAAACAGCTGTCGCCCAAGTGGTTTTACGACACGCGCGGTTCGGAGCTGTTCGAAGAGATCACGCAGTTGGACGAATACTATCCAACCCGGACCGAGGCCGCGATTTTGGTCGCGCATGCGGACCAGTTGGCGCGTCTGGTGCCGCCCGGTGGCGTGTTGGTCGAACTGGGATCCGGCGCTTCGGTCAAAACCCGCACATTGCTCGATGCAGGCGGGCATTTTGGCGCATATGTCCCGATCGACATCGCCGAAGAGTTCCTGATGCACACCGCCCAGGATCTGCGCCGCAGGTACCCCGATTTGAACGTCGCACCGGTGATGGCTGATTTCACAAGTGCAATCACCTTGCCATCGACATTCGACGGCGTGCCCAAGACGGCGTTTTTCCCCGGATCGACCATTGGCAATCTGGCCCCACAGGCCGCCATTGATCTGTTGTCGCGCATGCATGATCTGGACGGGGTCGACACCTTTGTACTGGGTGTGGATCTGGTCAAGGACCGGGAGGAGCTGATCCGCGCCTATGACGACCGCGCAGGTGTCACAGCAGCGTTCAACCTCAACATTCTGGAGCGGCTGAACCGCGAAGCGGGCGCAGATTTCGGTCTGGAGGGGTTCGCACACGAAGCGCGATGGATCGAGGACCGCATCGAGATGCACCTTGTGTCCCGGCGCGCGCAGTCGGTTGCTCTGGGTGGTACAGTCATTCACTTCCAGGCCGGAGAGAGCATCCATACCGAAAGCTGTCGGAAATATACGCAGGACAGCCTGCGCGCCCTTGCAGATGCCGCAGGTTGGGTGGTGGATGACATGTTCGCCGACAGCGATTGGCGGTTCATGGTGGCCGTTTTGAAACGGAAGCCGGACTAGGCGCTGTCGCAAGACTGTTCCGGGGGCCAATGCCACGTCAAAGGCGGCGCATACATAGGCTTGTCATGCGTCGTCATAGACGAGCCTAAAGCCCTGATGTGACATGGTGCTGTCGGGGGATGTGCCGCTGCGGGCGGCGATGCGGTAACGGTAGCAATAGCTCGGGTGGCACAGAAAGGATCCGCCCTTGGTGATCTTGAACCCGGCCTTGCCGGCATGCGCCTGCTTGACCTGCCGCTTCAGTGATTTGACGCGAAACGTTTGCGACGTCCATTCCCAGACATTGCCGACCATGTTGTACAATCCGTAGCCATTGGGTGCGAATGACCTTGCCGGTGCAGTGCCGGTGTACCCGTCGCGCCCAAGGTCGTGGTCCGGGAACCGTCCCTGCCAGATGTTGCAGGGGAAGCTGTCGGTGTCGTTGGGTTCTGCGTCGCCCCATGGGAACCGGACATCGCCTTGACCACCGCGTGCGGCGTGTTCCCATTCTGCTTCGGTCGGCAGGCGGCCCCCGGCCCAAGTGGCAAAGGCATTTGCGTCATGCCAACTGATGTGGACGGCAGGGTGGTCCGGCGGTGCTGCGCCTTCAGAACCGGGTCCGTAAACAGCGCGCCAATTGGCCCCCGGTACCATACGCCACCATGGCGCGCCGGGGACTGGCGGCGCGTTGCGCGCGGCACCTGACAGAAAACCCTGAAACACGAATGAGTCGCCCAATCGTTCGGCTTCGGTCACGTGACCTGTTGCCTCGACAAACGCCGCGAAACGCGCGTTGGTCACGGTGGTGGTGTCGATGCGGAACGGTTTGATCCGTGTTTTGCGCAACGGGCTTTCCCCATCAAGCGCAAGCTCTGGACGGTTTGTACCGACCAGCCCTGTGCCGCCCGGAATTGGAACGGTGTCGGGATGTGCGGTTTCGCGACACGCACCGGTCTGTTTCGGTGAATGGGCGTCCACCCCCTTGCGGGCGGGCATACAGCACGATTTAGCTCCGGTTTGCTCTTCACTCATGCCCTTGCCCACAGTCATTTGCAGCAAACGGTATGGCACAAAATCGCGGGTGGGAAGGGTAGGCGGTGCGGCTTGAACGGAACGAGGGTTGAAAAGTCGCGCGTTGTTTTTGACGCTACAGGCTTGGTCCGTCGCCTTGTCAGGTATTGAGGGCCACTATAGGCATCAAACGATGTTCATCTCTGACGATTTCAATTTGGAACCGCCCCATGGTGCGGAGGTCTTTGCCGGGTGCCGTTTTGATGTCTCGGCGTTCGAGCCCGAGCTGTTTGATCAGATGAACATCATACGCCCGCCAGAGATTGCAGGCGCAGTCGGCAAAAGGCAGGCGGAATTCTTGGCAGGGCGCTATCTGGTGCAACGTGGGTTGGCGCAATTGGGTGTGCCGGAACAATCGGTCGGCACCGGCGCGCATCGGCAGCCGTTGTGGCCACCAGATGTGTCCGGGGCGATCACGCATGCGGACGGGGTTGCGGTGGTGCTGATGTCGTCGCAGCCAACAGCTTTGGTCGGTGTGGATGTCGAGACGGTTCTGGACGCGGACATGGCAGCAACAGTTGCGCCGCAAGTTCTCAGCAACAGCGAAAAAGAACTCCTACAGGCGGCAACCGGCAGCGCGCTTGAAACCCTGACAGCGGTATTCTCCGCCAAGGAAACGCTGTTCAAGGCCCTGTTTCCGTTGGTGGGCCGTTACTTTGGTTTCGAGGCAGCAGAATTAAACGCCCCGCCCGAGCAGCGCCGGATTTCACTGGCCCTGACGCAGGACCTGTCGCCCGGCGCCCCGCGTGGACGGGTGTTCGATATTGCTTGGCGGTTGCACGATGGCCAGGTGCTGACCTGGCTGGTTGAGTCCTAGCAAAAATCACTGACTCGGACCGGCGGCTGCATCAAAATCGGGCGTTGCTGCGCGGTGTTGTGCAAGCTCAACAGAACAAGGCGCGAAAGATCGTTGCCAGAACGTGCGGCATCGCGTACAACTTGTGTTAGATATTTAGAAGACCGCCAAGTTTTATTTGACCTGATCGCATTGTTTTAAATGCATTTTAACGAACCGGGTACCGTTTTTCAGCCCACCCAAGTTCTTGCCAGTATCCTGAAACCTGACTCAATGCATGAGGACGACATGACAGCCGCGACTGCCACTGACACCGTCAGCGAAACTTCCAAAAATTCCGCCGCCGCCAATGAAATTGTAACCAAGGCCGTCAAATGGTCTGCCGCCGCCGCCGTTGTGCCGCTGCCTTACGTTGACCTTGTGTCGCTTGGCGCAGTGCAGTTGAGCATGGTGCGCGATCTGGGCAAGCTCTATGGCGTCGACGCCAAAGATGACGCGATCAAATGCGCGATCTCTGCACTGCTTGGCACGCTTGGCCCCGCCGCACTGAGCGGCAGCCTGTTGGGTTCGTCCCTCAAACTGATCCCAGGTGGGGGTACGCTTTTGGGCAGTGCCGGTCTTGCTGCCGCGGGCAGTGCGGCGACCTACGCCATCGGTCAGGTGTTCATCTCGCATTTCGAAGAGGGCGGCACCGTCGAGAACCTCGATGCTGAATCCAAAGCGGATGACGTCAAAAGCGCGGTTGCCGCTGCCAAATCCAAATAAGCTCAGGGGGATAAAGGCATGATTACCTTGCCTCCGGTTCTGGCTTATGTCGCTTTGTGTGCTGTGGTTGGGTATTGGGGACGGAATTGGAACATCGGGTTCGCCGGGTGTTTCGTTCTATCCTTGCTGCTGACCCCGCTGCTCGTGGGCGTTTTCGTTCTGATTTCCGCGCCGCGCACTGAAACCTAGGTTTCATTCGCGCAGCACACGGGGAACAAGGCCAGACCAATGACCGGACAATTGACGGGCAATGTCATGCTGCGATTTTTATCGCGGCGTGGTGCCGATCACACGCGCAAGCCGCGGCTCAAATGGCCGCGCCTGCCGGACGAGGTTTCGTTCGGCACGTGGATGGCGATTGTCGTCCTGTCGGCCATGTGTGGCACGGGTGTTTTGTTCCTGTTGAACACCGAGGCGCGGTTGATCGAATATCATGGCTATTCGACGCTGGTCGCGGTGTTGTTCATTGTGCTGTTGGTGGTCTACCGCACCGCCCAAAGGCTGTTGATCAGCCGGGCAGGGCGCGGGATCGAGACGGCGTTGCACGAACGTCGGACAGAGATCACGGACAAGGTTTTGCACCTGTCATTGCGCGATATCGAGGATCTCGAAGCCGAGCAGGTGATGGACGGATTGTCCGTCCACTACGCCGCTCTCAGTCAGGCCGCAGTTCCCTTGATTGCGGGCGTCGAGGGGCTGGTTCTGCTGGTTTTCATGTACGGCTACCTTCTGTTCCTGTCCCCGGCTGCAGGCATCCTGACGCTGGTGATCGCGGTGGTCACGGCCTTTGGGTACTTTGCGCTGAACAAGGAGCTGGACAAGGCGCTCGAACAGGGTGCCGCATCGGACAGCATGCACCGCCGGTTTTCCGAGGCCGTTGTGCACGGCGCCAAAGAGCTGCGCCTGCACGCAGGCAAACGGGCAGCGCTCGAAGCGGACATGCAGGCCACATCACAGGAATTGTCGGATCGGCGTACCACGTCTGCCGTGCTGTTTTCTCAGGTGATTTCAACCGGGACCAGCGTGTCTTACCTGCTGGCTGGCGGTGTTGTCTTTGCCTTGCCGGTGCTGAACGGGGCCGGGCAGGATGACATTTCCCGCGTGGTCATGGCGGTTCTGTTTCTTCTTGGTCCCATCGGATCGGTGATCAACAGCGTGCATCACTATTCCATCGCCAAGTTTCGCCTTGGCGCGATTGATAGATTTGAGCAGGCGGTGGATGCCTGTCTGGAACATCAGCAAGACGAAGTTGATCTCGGGGACGCGCCGTTTGACAGCCTGTCGTTGCAAGGCGTGTCCTATGCGCACCGGCCGGATGCCAATGACACGGCCTTTGCTGTCCAAGATCTCGACTTTGCAGTCGGGCGGGGCGAGATCGTTTTCATCACAGGTGGCAATGGGTCGGGCAAGACAACGGCATTGCGGGTGCTGACCGGGCTGTACCCACGTGCGGATGGTGCCATGACGCTGAACGGCACAAACATCCCTCAAAGGCCGCCGCAGGCCTACCGGGATATCTTTTCCACCGTTTTTGCGGACTTCCATTTGTTTCCAAAGCCTTACGCGCTGGATGCCGATCAACAGGACGTTTTCCGCAAATGGCTGAGCGTTCTGGGCATGGATGGCAAGGTGTCCGAAGGGGCGGATATGCTGCCCGGCCACCTGTCCACCGGCCAACGCAAACGTCTCGCACTGGCACTGGCGCTGGCCGAAGACCGCCCCGTGCTGGTGTTGGACGAGTGGGCCGCCGATCAGGACCCTGCAACGCGTGAGATGTTCTACAAAACCCTGCTGCCAGACCTGAAAGCACAGGGCATGACAATCATCGCGGTTACACATGATGACCGCTATTTTGACTGCGCCGACCGTCGTTACCACATGACCGAAGGCCGCCTGGAAGCGTTGGCACCATGACCAAGAAACAGCACTCTCCCTTTGTCAGAGCGGTTCGAAGGCTCAGCCTGTCGCTGAGTTTCGTCATACTTGTCGTGCTCTTTTTGCTGGTCGTTCTATGGCAGTCCATCGTCTACACCACGCCGGTTGGTCATCAGAGTGTCCTTTGGCATCGACTGGCCACGTCCGATGGCAGCAATTCGGTTGGCCCTCTGGGCGAGGGGCTGCACCTGATCTGGCCATGGGACGAATTCTATACCTATGACCTGCGGCTACAGACGCATCACAACAATTATCAGGTGGTGTCCAATGACGGGCTGCACTTCGATATTTCGCTGACATTCCGGTGGCGCCTGATCGGCGAAAACATCGTGTCACTGAACGACAACATCGGTCCCGAATACGTTGAAAAGGTTCTGGTGCCTGAAATCGGATCGGTCACACGCGCCGTGATCGCACAATTCAATGCTGAAGCCTTGGTCACCGAGGGGCGGTCCGATGTGCAGTCCAAGATCTACGCGGGCGTCACGTCACCTGATCTGCCCAACGGTATTCTGGGGCGTCGGACGCCAGAGCCCGATGAACTGGGTCTGATCCTGTTGACGGATGTTCTGATCCGCCGCGTGGCGCTGCCGACGCAGATCAAGCAGGCCATCGAGAACAAGCTGGAGCAGGCACAAGTTGTCGAGGAATACGCATTCCGGGTCCAGCGCGAAGGGTTGGAAAAACAGCGCAAGGAGATTGAAGCCGAGGGCATCAGGAATTTCCAGAACACGATCGCGCCTGCAATTTCAGAGAGTTATCTGAAGTGGCGCGGCATCGAAGCAACGCTGCGACTGGCCGAATCCGAGAACGCCAAGATTGTCATTTTCGGCAACAGCGATGATGGGCTGCCCGTCATTCTCGACATGGAAACCCCGGATGATCCGCGGATGTTTGCACCGATTGAACCTCGTCCCGAACAGCCTGTGGATGAGGCCGCAACTGAGACGGAACCGAGCGACAAACCATAGAACCAGATTGGACGTGTGATGGGTGGGCACAAATCGTCAATTGCGAACGGATCAACGGATGCCGTGGTGTCGCGCGTGTTTGGCATTGCGGGCATTGTCGACTGTGATGTGACGGATGTGCCTGTGTCTGCGGGGGCGCTGCGCGTTCTGCGCGTTATGGGGCCAGGCGCGGTTGCGTTGGCCAAGTCGCCGCCTGAGGGTTTGTTGCGCCGGGATGGCGGAGAGGTTGACCTTATCTTGCCAGTCACGGATGTGCGCGATCCTTTGCCCGAGGATATGGCTCTGTGGACGGATGCGGCGCAAAATGATGCTCTGCGCGATTTGCAAACGGCGACAGGTGCGCGGGATGTCGCGCTGACGCTGGACTGGGATGCGGCACCTGTTGCGCGCATGCGCGTTGGGGTGGCTTCTAAACCCGATGCGCCACAACCGCCGTCGGACCGCGCCGCATTCGGGCGTAAGTTGTCTGATGTGCCTGCGCTCATCGAAGGTGCGCCTTACATCGCGCCAGATGATCATCCTCGGACTTTGGCGGATGCTGTGCATCGCCTTACCGCGTCGACCAAAGAGATTGTCGCATACCGGCCTGACGGTCGGGTCCATCGGGTCACCTACGCCACGCTTGTGGATCAGGCGCGCCGGGTTCAGGCGGGATTGGCGGCTGCGGGGCTGGGCAAGGGCGACATCGTTCTGTGTGACGTCACGGACGCCATTCAAAGCACGGCAATCGTCTGGGGCGCGACCCTCGGCGGCGTTGTGCCTGCGCTGATTTCAGTCCCTGAGGATCATGGTGACGGGCAGGCAGAAGCCTTTGGACGTATCGAAGCGGCCGCGCAGGTTTTGGGGCATCCGCCGATCATCCTTGACCAGGCGCAGATGTGCGATGAGCTGCGCGGGTTTAAGGTGCTCGATGCCACAGGCTTGGTGCAACATCCTACCGCCGCTGACCAACCCGTCGAAATTGACCCGGAAGACGACGCCGTCGTGTTGTTGACGTCGGGCAGCACGGGCGTGCCCAAAGGCGTGGTGCAATCCCATCGCGCCACCTTGGCAATGGTCGGGGCCGCCTTGCACCGTGGCGCGGGGATCGAAGCATCGCATACCGTGTTCAACTGGATGCCACGCGACCACGTGGGATCATATATGATTGCCACCATGGGTGCCTGCGTCCTGGGCGCTTCGCAGGTGCACGCCGATACCGGTTGGATCCTCGCCGATCCGACCCGTTGGCTTGATGCAATGTCTGAACACCACGCCGGGCTGACGTGGTCGCCGAATTTCTCCTTTGCCTTGATCACGCGTGCGGCGCTGGAACACCCCAAAGGCTGGGATCTTTCGGGATTGAAGGCCATTTTCAATGGCGGGGAAACCGTCACTGAGGACGTGCTGGACGCGTTCATAGACGCCATGAAACCCTTTGGTGTGTCAGGCTCCGGGGTCATGATCCCGTCGCTCGGCATGTCCGAGACGTGCTCTGCCGTGACACTGGGACGACTGGGGCGGGCCCATGGCCCATTCACGAGCCTTGGTGGTGCTGTGCCTGGCACGCAGTTGCGCGCGGTTGATCCTGAGGATGGCGTTTTGCGCGAGGGCGAGATTGGGCGCGTCCAAGTCGCAGGCCCCCAACTGATGAGCCGTTATCACGGGCTGGATACGGCCGCGATTTCGCCGGACGGGTGGTATGACACGGGCGATCTGGGCTTTATCGCCGACGGTGGGCTGTATCTCACCGGACGTCTCAAGGACACGGTCAACGTCAACGGAGCGACGTATTTCGCGCATGAAATAGAACAGGCTTTGGGTGATATTCCCGGTGTCGACGATGCGGCAACCGTTGTAACAGCGGTGGACCGGGCGAATGACGGCGAAGCATTGGCTGTGTTCTTTGCCCCTGCGGATGCCAGTGGGCGAGACAATGCAACAGTTCTGGCGCAATTGGCGGCCGTGCTGCGCGACAGGCTGGCGGCACGGTTGGCCCTGACCCCAGATCTTTTGATCCCCATAGACCCGGTGGACATCCCACGCACCAGCATCGGCAAGGTGGTGCGCCGTACCCTTCAGGACCGGGTCCGCGCCGGTGACTTTGATCGCCGTATCGCGCTGTTGGAACACGCGGCAGGCGCTACAGGCGTTGTGCCTTGCGCCGTCCACCGCAAAGTCTGGGTGCCATTCGCTTCTACTCCGTCATGCACCGCACCAAACTACCCAGCCTTAGTGTTCTGCGATGACCCGGCCGAAGCGGGTTTTCTGAGTGACATGCCAACGTCTTACATCGCGCCGCCGGACGGCGTGTGGCCCCAGCAAGATGTGCGCGGGGGTATGGTCATGTTCATTGCGCCGCGGCGCAATGCCCACGCTGCGTTAGTGCGGATTGCTGACCAGATTGCGAACCTGTCGCCAAATCATCGGCCCGCGCATGTTTTGGTCGTGACGCAGGGCGCGGTTTGTGTGGACCCGTCGGATGCCACCCAGCCGGAACACGCTCTATTACCGGGTCTTGTGCAATCGCTCGGCGTTCTTGCGCCCGACGTGCATTGGTCCTTGGCAGACATAAACAGGACGGACCGCGCTGGTCAGTCGACCGCCATTTCTGCGTCACGCGTGTGTCTGTCTGCCTTTCGGAACGGCTCTTGGGTCACGCCAAAATGGCAACGCGAGAGCCTAGGCACACAACCACCGAAACCGGGCCCGTGGTTGGTCACGGGTGGTTTGGGCGGTATTGGCCGTCAGGTCTGCGCAGACCTACAAAGCTGCGGTGCCGAACTGATCATCGTCGGACGTACGCCGGAAATCGGGCTGGACGAGACGCGATCGCAAGCATTGGCGAATTTCCGGGCATCAGGCCGGGTGCAATACGTGTCCTGCGATCTGGCAAAGGGGACCTTGGCCGACGTCTTGCCAAAGATCGAAGCCATTTTGGACCGCACTATCGCGGGTGTCATCCACTTGGCGGCATGTGTGCCGGATGAACAGGCGCCTCACGCCGTGGCTGGTGACTGGGACGCAGCCCAAGCCGCCTTGTCGGCTGTGTTTGCGTTGGGCATAGATCGACCAGACCTTCGGGTCGTGACGGTTGGGTCGATTGTCGGCCAGGTGGGCGGTCGGCTGCAGGCCTATGCGGCCCTGAATGCTGCGCTTGCAGAGGCATCCTTGGCCGCAGGCGGCGTGCACCACGTCCGGCTGGACCTTTCGTGTTGGGAAAATCGCGGCATGAGTGCGGGTCGGACCAGCGCGTCGTTGCTTCACGCGGATGGTTTGCTGCCGTTGCGTGATGCGACTGGCGTTGCGCTGATGCGGCATGCCATGTGCGCGCCCAGTGGCCATTTGATCGGCGGAATGGATGTGCGCCACCCTCGGCACGGTTGGCTGGAAGAAGCGGAAACCGCGCGGCCCGTTCTGGCACCGACCGCGTGGGTCGGCGGCAATACGTCCGCAGGTGCCGTGTCTTTGCGTGATGCACGCGGGGCGGATCATCTTGTTCCCCTGCATGTCCGCGAGACGCTGCCAAAAACCGCAAGCGGCGCGGTTGATCAGGCACAGCTGTTAGCCGGGTCGGCTGAACTGGACGACGCGGCGGATGACCCCGTGGCGCAGGTGGTGGCACTGGCCATGGCCGACACGCTCGACTTGGATCAAGCCTCTGTTTCGGCGGACTTCTTTGCCCTTGGTGGCACATCATTGTTGGCCGCACGTCTTGCGCAACAGTTGGCCGAACTGTTCTTTGTTGATCTGAGCATCGCGCATGTGTTCCGCGCGCCGCGCCCAGCACAACTGGCCAAAACCTTGCGCCGTCGTGAGGCAGAGCCGGGGCTCGTTGACGCCGCTGCCGGTGAAATTCTCAATGCCGTAAGCGCACCGGAAACCCAGACCGAGCCCGCGGAATGAGCAAGCTGGGGATCATAGACCGCACCGCATTGGCAAAGCGTTTGACACAACGCGGCTTTGGTTCAGCCCAAGACGAACCGCGTGAGCCGAGCGTTCCGCAAGACGCCACACCAACTGCCAACATGGCAGAGAAACGGTTCTGGACGCAGGAGCAGATGGACCCGACCCCGGGCTTGAACGCCTTGGGTGTTTGGCTGGATTTGAAGGTCCCGGTGACCCGGGCGGCGTTTGTTGCGGCATTGACCAAGGTGGTGCAGCGTCACGACGCCTTGCGTACCAAGTACACGGACCGCGATGGCGCGTTGCACCTTGATGTGGTGGACGATCTGCCACTGCCGCTCGGTGCGCCTTTGGGCGACACCGCGCCTGATGCCGTCCGTCAGGCTCTGTTCGACATGGGTTTGATCATGGCCCAGGACACGCCGTGGCAGGTTCGGCTGGCGGTGACGGGCCGGAATGGCACAGATGAAGTCGTCAATGGCGTCTTGATCGGCGTGCATCACGCCATCATGGACTGGGGCGGTTTGGCCGTCTTTGTGCAAGAACTCGATCAGGCGCTGGATGGTGCGGAAACACCGGCGTCGCCTGTGCATCCTCAGGGATTTGAACATAAATTTCAAAGGTCTCGAGCCGCCCATCGTGCCGAAGCCGAGGCCTACTGGCAGGCGCGCCTAGATGGGTGCCCCGCCGTTTTGTCCATCCCCGCAGCGCAAAGCGGGTCCGAACCGGCCCCCGGCTATCACACAAGAACCTTAACACTGGGCGCCGAACAGTCGCAGCGTCTGCGTGCACGGGCTGCGGCACTTGGTGCGACACCGTTTTCTCTTTTGCTGTCCGCCTATGGCTTGGTGCTGACCGGACTGTCCAGCACGCCAGAGGTGGTTTTCGGCACTGCCGTGTCGCATCGTGACCAACAAGGCGGAGAGTGCATCATCGCATGCCTGTCAGACCTCGTGCCGTTGCGGCTGGCCCTGGACAGTTCCGACACGGTGGACAGCACACTGCGCGGCGTTCACGGCCAGATGGCGCAGGATATCGAGCACGCGCATCTAGGCTTTGCCGACATTGTTGCCGCATCGGGTGTGGCGCGTCACCGGGACAAGGCCCCGCTGGTACAGGCGATATTCAATCTCTTGGAGCCTATGCCCGAGGGCCAGCACCTGACGGCGCAACCGGTTTACAGTCAGGTTGCCCGCGCGGACATCGCTTTGGACGCCCAAGATCACGGTGACCTTTCGCTGCGCCTTGAGTTGCGCGCCGCAATGTTCACGCCTGCGCTGGCGGACCAAATTGCGCGGTGTTTGGACAGTGCGGTTGCGCATGTTCTGGCGGATGGGTCGCAGCCGCTTGGTGCCGTTGCTTGGCCTGTGGCCCCACCTGACATACAGCCATCTCTGGCCCCGCCAAAGACCCATTTGGGGGAATGGTTGTTTGACCGCATGGCGGCGCAGCCGGGGCAAACCGTAAAGGACGGTGACCAAGTCACAACATTTGCGGAGATCTGCAAAAGTGCGGAGGCTTTGGCGGCGGCGCTGATCGATGCAGGCGTCGCACCGGGCGACGCAGTTGCCGTGCATCTGCCGCGCGGGATTGCCCAAGTGACAGCCACGCTTGCCTGTTTGCGTGCGGGTGGGGTCTTGGTGCTGATTGACCCCGATCACCCGGTTCAACGACGTGCAGATGTTGTCGCTCAGTCGCAGGCCCGTGTGATGATTGGCGAAGGCATCGATGCTGATCTGACATCGCTGGTCGATGTGATGGTTGCGCCCACTGCCAAGGGGGCAGGCGCATGTCCAACTGTGTGGCCGCACCGGGACCCGCAAGACATCGCGTACATCGTGTTCACCTCCGGTTCGACCGGGCGACCCAAGGGGGCATGCGGGACCCATCAGGGCCTGTTGAACCGTCTGATCTGGATGGAGGGCGCGTATCCCTGGGCATCGGACGACGTGGCGTGCCTCAAAACCTCTGCGGCTTTTGTCGATGCGCTGACCGAGATGCTCGGACCGTTGGCGGCGGGTGTCGCCAGTGTTGTTGCGGGGGCGGATGTGGCAAAGGATCCGCATGCCCTGGCGCAGTTCATTGGCACAAATCACGTGACGCGGATTGTTGCAGTGCCAAGCCTGATTTCGGTTTGGACAGATCATGTGCCGGGTATTGCGACCTTTTTGTCCCCATTGCGGTTGTGTGTGTCGAGCGGAGAGCCGTTGACCGCGCGGGTTCTGCGCAAAATGGCAGAGATCGCGCCGAAATGCCGGGTGCTGAACCTCTATGGCGCATCCGAGATGTCGGGGGATGTGACGCATCACTTGCCCACAGGGACAAGTGACGTGATCCCCATTGGACGCGCGATGCCGGGCAATCGTCTGGCTGTTGTCGACCCGAATGGACATACTTTGCCCACTGGGTTCCCCGGCGAATTGGTCGTGTCGGGCGTTGCTTTGGCGGACGGGTATCGTGGCGCGACCGCGGCGGACCAGGCACGGTTTGCTCCCATGGCCGTCTTTGATGGCGCTGTGGGCTATTCCACTGGGGACCGCGCTTATCTGGATGGGTCGGGTGACGTGGTCTTGCTGGGCCGCAAGGATGATCAGGTCAAGATTGACGGCGTCCGGGTTGAATTGGCAGAGGTGGCACGGGTGATCGAACATGCGCCCGGTGTGGCGCAATGCGTGGTGCTGGCCGCTGGAGCCGAGGGCGGCTCACCCCACTTGACCGCCTTTGTGACTTTGGCGGATGCAGCAACAGACACGCCTAACGAGGGTGCGCTGCGTCAGTTTGCACGGGCACGTTTGCTTGGGTCGGTTGTTCCTGGGCGTATCCTTGTCCTCGAAACGATGCCGACGGGTCCTACGGGCAAAATCGACCGCCGGGCACTTGAGGCCAATGCAGCGCAGCGCGGTGCAGAAATTGCGTCAGAACCGTCCGAGCATACCGCGCAATCACAGCAGATTGCTGAGATATGGGCGGATGTTCTGGATGTCGCTTTGCCCACACCTGAGGCGGATTTTTTCGCATTGGGTGGCACGTCCTTGCGCGCGGTTGTCGTCATGTCGCGCCTGAGTGCGGCCATTGGTCGATATCTTGAGCCGGGCTTGATCTTTGATCACCCGACCCCTGCGGCGCTGGCCGATGCCGTGATACAGGGCGAGACGGCGCAAGGTGACGGACCGCCTTTGCCGGCGGTGACAGTCCGCGCCCCTGCGGAACGCAGTCCTATGACGGCCAATCAGGCGTGGTTGTGGCGCCTGCATCGGGATGCACCGCAAAGCACAGCTTACAATCTGGCTGCCGGATATCGGCTGGGTGCTCATGTGGATTTGGACGCATTGGCTGATGCTGTGGCCGCTGTGTTTGAGCGGCACACCAGCCTGCGCACCCGTGTCCACACAGAAGGAGCGGAGGCCTGGACGCAGTGCGCATCTTCCCCCGAACCCGACTGCGCTTTGATCCGCGAAAGCGATGACGAGACGCCGGATGAGGCGCTGATACAGCGCGCGGCCACACGGCCCTTTGACCTGCAACAAGAGAACCCGGCCCGGTTTGCGATCTATCCACGGAAGGCGGGGTATCTGCTGGTCATCTCGGTGCATCACATGGCAAGCGATGGGTGGTCCGCACAGGTGATCGTGGATGATCTGTCCCGATGCTACGCACAAAAGGTCGCGGGCCGCGACATCGCAGACGCGCCGGTCCCGCAGTCGTCGGATGTCGCGCATTGGCAAAACGAAGCACGCCCCGCCCTGCGCGACACACTTGATGCGTATGTTGCAGGCTTGGCAGAGGCCGCGGGACCGACGCTGGCCCCGGCGAACCCAATGGCACCACGCGGAGGACTCGCCGAACGCGTGACCGTGAAACTGGATGCCGCAACGCTTGGCGATTTGGTGGCACAAGGTCCAATTGGAACAACCACCCTTGGCGTTTTGTGTGCAGCGTGGGCGCTCGTCTTACGTGGCTTTGGTACGGATACCCCTTTGCTGATGGGCATTCCACGGGCCGGGCGCAGCGCACCTGGGCTGGAAAAGGCCGTGGGCTTTTTCGCAAACACGGTTCTGATGCCGCTTGACCCTGATCCGGCTGAGCCTTGGTCATCTGTATTGCAACAAACTCAGGACAAGCTGCGGGCGACCGCCCCCTGCGACATGATCCCCTTGGCGTGGGTGCAGGATGCCGGTGCAGGCTGGCGTGCTGATACGTCTGAGATCCGCACATTGGTGGTGCCCGAAGACGGATTTGATTGGAAATTGGATCTGCCTGGTGCCGACGTGCAATGGGCCGGACAGTCGCGCCCGACAGAAGCACGAGCAGACGTCGCGGTGGTGCTGACCCGTGCGGGTGCTGGACTGAGCGTCGAAATCGAATATGACACCGGACGCATTTCGGCGATGTTTGGGCAGAGCTTGGCGAATGCGCTGGCCTGCATTCTGAAGGGTGCGGCGCGCAATCCGCGAGCCGGTGGCGCACCTTTGACCGAGGACGAGACCACACCCGCGACGCTCCAGAATGACACTGAAAGTTCCGCTTTCACGGGGCAACGCATAGATGCACAGCTGGCGGATTGGGCGCATGCCGCACCTGATGCAGTGGCTGCCGTGGGTCCAGAGGGAGCCATCACCGCCGCTGAATTGGAAGCGCGTGTTGCGACTTATGCGACACGGCTGTCTGCGGCGGGTCTCAGTTGTGACATGGCCGCCGCAGTTGATTGCCAACGCGGGCTGTCGTGGTTGGTCGCCATTCTGTCGATCTGGCGCGTTGGCGCACGGGTCGTCATTCTGGACCCCGCATGGCCGCATGCGCAACGCGCAGACATTTGCGACGATGCCAACGTCGCCATGGTTCTGGACGCAGGCACAGTGTCCTTCACAGCCCCATTTCCAACTGCAAAGGGCCAAGCCCTGCGAGGATTGGCGGACATCGCGGCGCTGACGTACACGTCTGGCACAACCGGGCGACCCAAGGGCGTTGCCTTGGCCCATGACGCATTATTGCGCTTGGGTGATGCACTGCGAACTGCGCTGGATGTACGACCGGGCGACCGTATCTTGCAGGCCGCAGCCCCTGCATTTGACGTCGCATTGTCGGATATCGCGATGGCGTTGACAGCCCGCGCGGCTTTGGTTGTTTTGCCGCAGGACGATGTATTGGCCGGACGAAACCTGACCAATGCGCTCGAACGCGAGCAGATCACGCATATGCAGGTGGCAGCCACTGTGCTGAGCAACACCGCTGCACAACCCTTGCCGCACCTCCGGGCGGTTGCCGTCGGGGGAGAGCCTTGTCCACCTGCCACACTCGATGCGTGGTCCAAAGGGCGGGCGCTCTTTGTTGCCTATGGACCCGCCGAAGCAACGGTAACGGCGACGGTTATCCGGTATGATGCACAGATGCCTCAGGCTGCCTTGGGTTTCCCCATTGCGGGCAACAACCTCGCCGTTCTGGACCGCTTTGATCAACCGCTGCCGCCCGGTGCGGTTGGTGATATTGTGATCGGCGGGCGCCAGATCGCGCGCTATCTGGGCCATGCTGCAGCTGGCGCGAATGGGTTCGGCACCACGGATGTATTTGGAGAAACGCAGCCCGCGCTGCGCACGGGTGATCGCGGGTGGATGACGGCGGACGGTTGCCTGGTGTTTGCAGGCCGCACCGACCGTCAGCTCAAGATACGGGGCACGCGCGTAGAACCACGCGCTATCGAAGTTGCGCTGGATGCCCACCCGGAAGTGCAACGCGCTTTGGTCGGCCATACCGGCGATGGGCCAGAGCGGATGTTGGTCGCTTGGGTTACGCTGCGCAGCGGGATCATTGACGCCAAATCCGAGGCGGTGCTGCGCGACTGGCTGTCTGCGCGTTTGCCCAAGGCGTCGGTGCCGTCGCGGATTGCCGTGTTGGAGGCCTGGCCGCTGACGCCAAACGGCAAGGTTGATATGGCGGCGCTGCCTGCACCTTGGGACGCTCCGGTTGACGCGGCCGTCGACGCAACCGCCATAGCGCCCGAAACCTTGGCCGAGGTCGAACGCCTCGTTGCCGCCCTTTGGCGCGACATCCTCAAGCGTCAGGACATCCCATCCGGGCGCAGTTTCTATGACTGCGGCGGGGACTCGTTGTCCATCGTGGCGTTGCAGGCCCGGCTTGAGGCCGCACTGGGCGTCGACATTCCGGTGGGTGAAATGTTTGCGCATCCAACCCTGTCCGACATGTCCGAAATGATTTTTTCCAAACGATTTCAAAAGAAACTTGTGGAGTTCGAAATATGAGACCCTTGTCAGACATGCTCCACGAACTTGCCGGTCTGGGTATCGAACTCGAGGCCAACGCGGACAAGCTGCGCATTCGTGGACCGGCCAGCGCGCTTGGCCCCGCTTTGCGGGAGGAGCTAAAAGCGCGCAAGGCGGAACTTCTTGCACATCTGACGGCACCTGCCAGTCCGGTGTCTGTCCCACTTTTGCCAAACCAGCGGCGGTTGTGGTTCATCGACAAACTGACGGATGCGGCCACGGGTTTTGCGTTGCAAGCGGCATTTGTTTTGCCGCGCCAATACACAGTAGCGGAGTGGCAAGACGCGCTGGACCAACTGTGCGCGCATCACCCCGTTCTTGACACACAGCTGATCGAAGAGGGCGACGCGCCGTTTTTGCAGGTCAGGCCACAAGGTCCGCGCGCAGAGGTCCACGTTGATCGATTGCCGGACGATGCTCCGGACTTCGATGCACTCCGCCCGACGAATGCCGGACTGTTCCGATGCGCGGTCTGGCCAAGAGAAACGGGTCAAAGCCTAGTTGTTCTGTCCTTGCATCACATGATCTCGGATCGGCAATCCATGTCGACGGTCATGCAGGATTTGTTGCACCTGCTGGATGGACAACCCCTGACTAAGGCCGGGCGCGACTTTCTTGACATAATGGCACAGGACGGGAGCGCAGCCAGGCCGCACGCGGCAGAGGGTCTGGCGTACTGGACCCAGACACTGTCCGATGCGCCTGCGGACCTGACTTTGCCCTACGATCACGCCCGACCGGACCGCCGGGGTGTCCAAGGTGCCGTGCACCGCTTTGTCCTGTCTGACGCCGCCAATCTGGGGCCGCTTGCCCAGCGCAACAACGCGACAGCTTTTGCAACATATCTGGCCGTTTATGCACAGTTATTGTCCCAATGGAGCGGCCAGACCGATCTGGTCATCGGATGCCCTGTGTCCGGTCGGTATATGCCGGGCACCGAGACCTCTGTTGGGTATTTTGTGAACACCGTTGCGTTGCGTCTGAACCTCGATGCGACGGATATCGCTTCGGTCATCGAACGTGCGCGAACAGTGGTCATGGGAGCCATGGAACATCAGGACGTGCCATTTGACCATGTGGTCAGCGCGCTGTCCCCCGACCGTCATTTGAACCGGAACCCGTTGTTTCAGGCGATGTTCGTGTTGCAGCCTCCGAGCGGCAATGCGCCGGTGTTTGCAGGTGAGCCAGTCGATATTTTGCCGGCACCTCCGCTGGCCCCAGATGTCGACATCAGCCTGATGCTGGAAGAAACCGCGCAGGGCTATGCTGGATACTTGGAATACGACCCGGACCTGTTCGACCCTGAAACCATCGCCCTGTTCGCCCAGCAGTTCGAGGCGTTGTGCCAGACCTATGCAGGCAACAGCCAGACCGCCGAACAAAGGCTGGCGCATTGGCAAGGGCCAGATGCGCCGCGTCCCCGCGGGGACATGTGGTCCGTTCTCGGTTCTGCGTTGAAGGAATTGCCCGCTGATCATTTGGTTTTGGAAGACCCCGACGGTGCCGTCACGAAAAGCGAGGTTTTGGCACAGGCCAATGCTGTGGCGGCGGGCTTGATGGCGCAAGGGGTCGGGTCTGCGGCTCCCGTGGGCATCAGCCTGGCGCGGACGCGCGATCGGGCTGCCGCCATGTTGGGTGTTTGGAAGGCGGGCGCGACGGTCGTGTTCCTGCCTGTGATCGGTCAGGACAAGAGCGCGCAACAGGTGTTTGCGGACCGCGTTTCCAAAGGTGCCATTGGTCATGTGATCTGTGACACCGCGAGTTCGGATGACGCGGGCACCACGGCGACCCTCTTGCCGTTCTCCTCGTTTTCCTCTGTTGAGGAAATATCCCGCGAGGGGCTCGCAGATGGCCCTGCCTATCTGTGTTTCACATCCGGCACGACCGGAACGGCCAAGGCGGTTGCGGTTGGGCATGACAGTCTGATCAACCACATGATGGGTATTGCCGAGCAGTTCGCTCTGACACCCGCAGACCGGGTGTTGCAGTTCGCGCCAACCTCTTTCGACATGGTGTTCGAGGACATGTTGCCTGCGCTCATGTTGGGCGCGTCGCTGATCGTGCCCGAAGCAGATGCGTTGGCGGATATGGACCGGTTTCAAGCCATGATCTCGGACGCGGGTATCACGGTGGCCAACCTGCCTGCGCCTTTCTGGCATGCGTGGGTGCATGAGCTGGACGCGACGCAGACGACTGCCCCAGCTGCACTCCGGCTGGTCATCACAGGCAGCGATGTTGTCCATGGAGAGGCCGCGTGGGTGTGGCGTTCGCGCTGCCCGGAAACGAGCCTGATGAGCGGGTACGGCCTGACGGAATCCACGATTACGGCAATGCTGCACACACCAGCGGCGGATCCATCAGACATCGGTCTTGGTGCCTTGCCGCTTGGCGTGCCGCTGCCCAACGTTGCTGTGTCGGTGGTTGGCCCGGATGGAGAGCCGGTGCCCACGATGGTTGTCGGAGAGATTGCTATTTCCGGCGCTGCTGTTGCGATGGGTTATGTGGGCGCACAGTCTGATCACCGGTTTCGGCAGGTCGGGGACGAGCCGCAGTTTATGACGGGCGATTTGGGGCGTATGCGCCGCGACGGCCATCTGGAATTCCTCGGTCGGCGCGACCAACAGATCAAGATACGGGGTGTCCGGGTCGAACCCAGCGCGGTCGAGGCTGTTGTGATGCGTCTCGCCACAGTATCTGAGGCCGCGGTGGTCCCGCGCCCCTCACCCACAGGGCAATGGGGCCTGGCCGCATATATCGTGGGCGACCAAACCGCTGATCACTATACCGAAGAACTGCGCCACGCCCTGCCAGGGGCCATGGTGCCGCAGACCGTTGTGACTGTTCCTGCGTTGCCGCGCACGGATGCGGGCAAGATTGATCGCCGCGCATTGGCACGTGCGCCGATCGAGATCACCGCGACCCCGACCCGCGCGCCAACTGCGCAAGAGGCCCGCCTCGCCGCCATTTTTGCCGACGTGTTGGGGCAAAAACGAGTGGGTCCGGATGACAATTTCTTTGCCCTTGGTGGTGATTCCATCACCAGCCTGCAAATCGTCGCCCGTGCACGGCGCGCTGGGTTTGCCCTGACCGCAGCACAAGTGTTCGAGCATCAGACCGTGGCGGCATTGGCGGCACATGTGAATGATCTGCCGACACAGGATGTGGGCGAAACATCGGGGCCGATCCCTGCAACACCAATCATGGCGTGGTTCGCCACCCAGTTCGATCAGCCATGGAAGCACTTCAATCAGTCCGTCATGCTTGCCATGCCAGCCGATCTCAACACGGATGCGTTGCGCGCCGCGCTGCAATCGGTCGCTGACGCGCACCCGATCTTTGCGCTGCGGGTCGACCCGGACGCTGCACAGCCGTTTTCCATATCTGAAACCGCCGAAGCGCCCGCGTTTTTCACGCACACCACCGAAGACGGGCAGGCAGATGCACTGGACAGGGTGCAGGCCAGTTTAGACCCCACCGAAGGCCGCAACATCGCGGCGCTGTGGTTGCCGCACCAAAACCGGTTGATGGTCACCATCCACCATCTGTGCATCGACGTGTTGTCATGGGATGTTTTGTTGCGCGACCTCGAAACGGCCTATGACGCCGCCTGCGCGGAGACCCATACTCAGATCACGCCTGCGGGCGCCTCATTCCGAACATGGGCAGAGCGATTGAACACCTTTGCTAAGGACAGTGGCGTGTCCGGCACGGTTGCGCATTTCATGCAGAGCCTTGGCGGCGCGACCGACCCAATCCTTGGTGCGCCCGTTGCGGCAGGACAGGACCGTGACATCACATCCTTCCGACTGACACTGCCAGCGGGCGTTACATCCGACATCCTGCGGCACGCGGCGGTGGCCTATGAAACGCGGGCGGACGAGGCGCTGTTGGTTGCGCTGCTTATGGCTTTGGACAAACGTGGATCGAGCGGCGTGCGCGTTGACCTTGAGCGCAATGGCCGCACGTCGCCTTTTGCGGACCTCGACCTCGCTGATACAATTGGTTGGTTCACGAGCGTCATGCCGCTGCGCCTTATGCCTGGCGACGATGTCGCGGCGCTGGCCCAACAAGTGCGCCGCGCGACGCAGGACAGCCCTCATGACGGTCTGGGTTTTGGCCTTGCGCGCTATTGCGGTACGTCCGCCACCCGCACGGCGTTGGCCAGTCTGCCGGAGGCGGATGTCCTGTTGAACTACGTGGGCGTCCTGACAGGTTGGGAAGATGCCCCATTTCGACCCGTCGATGCCCCGTGCGGGACAACCATCGCGCTGGACACAGAACGCAGCCATGTCGTCGAAATCAACGCGGGCGTTGTTGCGGGGCAGATGCGGATCGAAATGATTGCACCATCCTCTGCAGGCGCTGAGGCCGAAGGTTTGGCACAGGCTCTGGAAACAGCGATTAGCGATCTGGCGTCTCAGGCGCGGCAGGCGCGGTTTGGCGCGGACATGGGTGACAACGTCGAGGACGTGGCACCCGCCACCCCATTGCAGCACCGTATCCTGCTGCATTCGATGCGCCGTCCGGACACTTACTTTGACCAGTTGCGGTTCACGCTGGACGGCCCCCTCGACGTGGATGCGATGCAGCGATCCTGGGACATGTTGGTGCACAGACATAAATCTTTGCGCACTAATTTCGGCTTTGCCGGTGATGACAGCCCGCTTCAGATCGTGCGGCAGTCCCTGGATATGCAGTGGCATCATCTGGACTGGCGTGACGTGGCACCAGGCACCATCGCGCGCCTGTTGACGGATGTCATGCAGGTGGACCGCGCGGTCGGGTTCGACATTGAAAACGGCCCATTGATGCGCATGCATCTGATCCGCCGATCCGACACCCAGTACGATTGGATTTGGAGCGCGCACCATCTGGTGTTGGACGGATGGTCCGTGTCCGTGGTGATTGAGGAATGGCAGAGCATCTATGCAGCACTGGTGCGTGGTGACACGCCACAGCTGGCCCCGGCGGCAGACCCTTCGGATTATGCGGCGTGGCTTGGCCAGACGGATAGCGGTGCGGCACGTGCGTTCTGGGCAGAGCATCTGGCAGGTGCCGAAGCAACCCTGATCGCTAAAGAACAAGACCGAGCCACCGCCGCTGCGACCCAAGCGCCCGGAACAGACCGTATTGACCTGTCGCCCGAGGTGGAACAGCAGCTTGGCGCGCTGGCCCGTGATCTGGGCACAACCGTTGGCGTAATTGCTCAAGCCGCCTGGGCGCTGGTGCTCCGCCGGTATGGCCACAGCGGCGCGGTACTGTTTGGTCTGACCGTATCGAACCGGCCGCCTGACATTGCCGGCGCGGATCGCATGGTGGGCATGATGATCAACACGCTGCCTGTGCGTGTGGATCTGAGTGGTGCGGACACTCCACGGGGGGTGATGGCACGCATGAGCGCACAAGCCCGCGCCCGTGCGCCCTGGTCCGCGCTGTCGCTTGATAACATTTTGAGCGCGGGCGGGTTTGGCGACACGCTGCCGTTCGACACGATGATGTTGGTTCAAAACTATCCGCAGCCAGAGACCCTGTCCGCCGGGGACGTGACCGTTGGGCTGTCAGAAGTCGCAGAACGGACCGATCTGCCGCTGACACTGGTGGTGCAATCAGGTGACGATCCTTGCCTGATGGCCGTGTGGGATCGCGACCGGTTGGGCGATGCGCAAGTACAGTCGATGCTGGGTCATTGGCACCGCGTGATGACGGCTTTTCTCGCGGATGCCGATCAAACGCTGGATGGCATTTCGATCTACTCAGATGCCGAACTGGCCGCGCGCGTTGAACTGGCACAAGGTTCAAGTGGCGACGCCGAAACGCCACGCGCCGTCGAGGCTGTAGCGCATTGGGCGCGCATCCTGCCGGATCAGACCGCGCTGGTTGCCGATGATGGCGTACTGAGTTACCGCGCCCTTGATGCAGCCGTTGCGGCGTTGGCGGCGCGATTGACGGCTCAGGAGGGCTTGCAGCCCGGTGCGTCTGTCGCCGTTCTGCTGCCGCGCTCCACTCGCGCTATTGTCGCGCTGCTCGCTGTGATGCGGGCGGGCGGTGTGGCCGTTCCGGTCGACGCGGCATATCCGGCGGACCGCATTGCCTATATCTTAGCTGACTGTGGCGCTGAACTGGTGGTCACCCAGACGGGCATGGCGCAACCGCTGGACAGCGTGACGGTTGTCCTCTGCGATACGTTGGAGGTGGCCGAGACACCAACTGGCACGGGTGAGCTGCCTGCACCCGACAGCCCGGCCTATATGATCTACACCTCTGGATCGACGGGCCAGCCCAAGGGCACGTTGACCCACCATGGCGGCGTCGACAACATGATCGCAGCCCAGGCTCTTGCCTTCAATTTGGGTCCAGCGGACCGCGTGCTCCAGTTTGCTTCGCTGTCGTTTGATGCGTCCGTTTGGGAAATGTTCATGGCATTGGCCGCAGGCGCGGCCCTCTATGTTCCCACGCGCGAACAGGCGCTGGGTGGCAGGGAATTGGCCGATTACATCGCTGATCATCGCATCACCGCAGCGACATTGCCGCCAACCGTGATCGACGGTGTTTCGCCCGAACAGGTGCCGGACCTGTCGCTGCTGGTGGCTGCGGGCGAGGCGTGCCCCCGACACCTGGGGCAGACGTGGGCAAAAGATCGGCGCTTTTACAACGCTTACGGACCAAGCGAGGCATCGGTTTGTGCCACGCTGCATCAGGTTGAAACGGCAGAGCACACCGTGCCGATCGGTACCGCGATTGCCGGGGCCGTGGCCTATGCGGTTGATCAGGATGGGCATCTTGTCCCGATGGGCGGCACGGGTGAGTTGGTGATTGGCGGCGCTGGCGTCGGGCTTGGTTATCATGGTCGGCCCGAGCTGACGGCCCGCGCCTTTGTGCCGGACAAGTGGCGACAGGATGCGCGCGCCCGTGCGTACCGGACCGGCGACCGTGTTGAGGTCGGTGCAAATGGCGCGCTTGTGTTCCGTGGGCGGCTTGATCGCCAGATCAAGCTGCGCGGGTTCCGTGTGGAACCGGGCGAGGTTGAGAACGCGTTGATGCAAGACCCCGCAGTCCACCGAGCGCTGGTCGGGGTGCGGTCTTCTGACGGTATGTCGCGCCTTTTGGCATGGGTCGTGCCTGTGGCCGGTGCGGTGGTGTCCCCAGATGGCCTGCGCGAGATGCTCGCCCAGCAGCTTCCGGGGCATATGGTCCCGGCATCTGTCGTGGTTGTGGATGACGTTCCATTGACGCCCAATGGCAAGGTCGATTGGGCCGCGTTGCCGGATGCCTCCGACGATGCGCCCGCTGAACCGGCACCAGTTGTCGAAACCAAGGTTGCCGTAGCACCGCCTGCGGCGGCTCTTACGACCGAGGAACGCGTGATCCTCAAGCTGACCGAGATCTGGTCAGAGTTGCTGGACGGTCGGTCCGTTGCACCGGACCAGAATTTCTTTGATGCGGGTGGGCATTCCTTGCTGTTGGTACGTATGCAGCCCATGCTGAAGGAGGCGTTTGGCGTTCAGGTCCGCACGCGGACCTTGTTTGACAACCTTACCATCTCGGCCCTTGCCACCGTTCTGTGCGACACCGGTGCGCAGGTGCCGGACGATGTGGCCGTCGCAGAACCGGTGCCTGCTGCCGATGAGGGTGTGAAAGCGCCCGCGATTGGCACCGCGCGGACCGCAGAACCGATTGCCGTTATCGGCATGGCCTGTCGGTTTCCCGGCGCGTCAGACCTCGCTGCCTATTGGGATATGCTCCGTCGGGGTGACGAAGGGCTGTGTGACTTGACCCGCGCCGACCTTCTTGCCGCAGGTGTCAGCGCGTCTGACGCGGAAAACCCGGCCTATGTCGCGCGACGCGGCATCATTGATCACGCGGACAGTTTCGATGCTGCCGCCTTCGGGATTGGACCAAGAGAAGCAGAGTTGATGGACCCTCAACAACGCCTGTTCCTTGAATGTGTCTGGCACGCGCTTGAGGATGCAGGTCAGCCCCCGCGCAGGGGCCAAAACACGGGCGTGTTTGCCGGGGCAGGCTACAACACCTGGATGAACGAAGTGCTGCGACCTGCCGGGCATTCCATGGAAGGCTCAGCCGGGTATCATGCCGTAACGGCCAATGAAAAAGACTTCTTGGCCACGCAGACCGCGTTCCGTCTGGATCTGCGGGGACCGGCAGTGTCGGTTCAAACCGCGTGCTCTACGTCGCTGGTGGCCGTGGTGCAGGCCGTGCAGGCGTTGCGATCAGGCCAGTGCGAAACCGCTGTCGCCGGAGGGGTGTCCGTCGCCTTTCCGACCCATCGCGGCTATATGTACGAACCGGATATGATCTTGTCGCCGGACGGTCATTGTCGGCCCTTTGGCGCAGAGGCGGCGGGTACGGTGCCGTCCTCCGGGGTTGGTGCGGTCATCTTGAAACCGTTGGACAAGGCGCAACAGGACGGCGACCGGGTTTATGCGGTGATCCGCGGCACCGGGCTGGGCAATGATGGCGCGCGCAAGATGAGCTTTGCCGCGCCGGGCGTCGATGGGCAGGCTGATGCCATGCGCGCGGCTCTGGACGACGCAGGTCTATTGCCCAGCGATGTGGACGCTATCGAGGCGCACGGCACAGGCACGGCATTGGGTGATCCGGTCGAAATGACGGCCATTGCCCGCGTTTATGCTGATCGCTCCACGCCGCTGTCCATTGGATCGGTCAAAGGCAACATCGGGCATGCGGATGCCGCTGCGGGCATTGCTGGTTTCATCAAGTCCGTGCTGGGGCTCTGGCATGGTGAAATGCCGGCCAGTTTGCATGCAGACACTGTGAACGCGCGCCTGGACCTTGCGGATGGTGCGCTGCGGATCGCCAGTGACCGTGTCACCTTGGGCCCGCGTGCACGTGCCGGAGTCAGTTCCTTTGGCATCGGTGGCACCAATGCACATGTGGTGTTGGAGCGGGCTGAAACACAACAGGATGACGCGATCTGCGGGCCGGAGGAATGGCAAGTGCTGCCGCTCTCTGGGCACTCGAATGATGCGGTCGTAGACGGGGCAAGCGCTCTGTCCGAGCATCTCGGGACCAGTGAAGCACCACTTGCGCAGGTGGCTGCGACGCTTCAATCCGGTCGTGCGGCGCTGCATTACAGGACAGCTGTTCTGGCTCAAGACACGCACCGAGCTGACGCAGCTCGTGCGTTGGGTGACGTAGCACCCGGCAAGGCCTCACAGGTCGACGCCGCATTTCTGTTTGCAGGGCAGGGCAGCCAACATCTGGCGATGGGCCGCGCGCTGTACGAACGCTATAAGGCGTACCGCGATGCCATGGATGACATCGACGCGCGGATCACACCGCTGTTGGGGCAATCGCTGCATGGGTTGATCATGTCGGGCGATGCGTCGGCGGAACAGACCCTGCGTGACACCCGATACGCGCAACCTGCCGTTTTTGCCGTGTCACTCGCCACCGCGCGTCTGTGGCAAGCGGTGGGCCTTCAGCCACGTGCCGTACTTGGGCATTCTGTTGGTGAATTTGCAGCGGCGCACATTGCTGGCGTCATGGACCTGGACGAAGCCCTTCGGCTGATCGTCGCGCGCAGTGCGCTTGTGGCTGAGCAACCCGTGGGCGGCATGCTGGCGACAACGATGTCCGCAGAAGCCGCACAGGCCCACGTCGGGGATGGCATAGAGATCGCGGCCTACAATGGCCCGCAACAGGTTGTTTTTGCAGGGCCATCCGACCCATTGGATACGCTGCGCGCGACCCTTGATGCGCAAGGCACGCCTTGCCATCCTCTTGCAACGTCCCATGCGTTTCACTCTGCAATGCTTGCACCCGCCCGCGACGCGTTTCGATCCTGCATCGACACATCCAAACTGTCGCCACCGACCGTACCCTTTGCTTCGACGGTCACTGGCGGCTGGGTCGAGGCTCAGGATCTGTTGAGCAGCGACTATTGGGCGGATCACATCTGCAAACCGGTGCGGTGCGCGCAGGCCATGGCCGCATTGGCGGACAACACAGCGATGGTTGGTCTGGACATGGGGCCGGGCACAACGATGACATCACTGGCCGCGGCGAACGGGATTGAGTGTCTGCCCAGCCATGATGTGCCAGGCGTTCGCACGGACGACGCGCAACAGCCGCCTGCTGTCCTGTCGACGCTCGCCACACTCTGGCGCAGAGGTGCCAATGTGAACTGGGACGCCATGCGCAAGGGGCAACCCCGCAAGACGTCGCTGCCCCTGACCCCGTTTGCGCGGACACGGCACACACCAACTGTCGCGCCGACCTCGGACTGGCCCGCCAAGCGTGCGGATATGGGTACATGGTTTTATCGTCCCGCGCTGTCCGCCGTGGCAAAGCCAACTGGCGTCGATTGGGGTGGCAAGGTGCTCGTGGTCACGGATGCGCCCGACGGTGCGGCCGAGACACGTCAGGCGATCCTGTCGCCCGGCACGGACACACAGGTCGTGGACATCGCACTGACCGCGCCCGATCAAGTTTTGAGCGGGCAGATCGCAGGGTGTCGCCATCTCGTCTTTGTCCTGACCGCTGATTACGGGTCTGACTGGACCGTTTTGCAAAGCGTTCTGGCTTGGGTGCGCAGATTTGTGGGCGAGCAGGGTGCGCTGGCGCGGGGTTTGCATTTGGTAACGCATGGCGGCGCGCCCGTCGGTGACATCGGACCTGTGATCCCGATGCAGTCCGCCATACGCAGTGCATTTGAGGTGTTGGCCGTGGAACATCCGGAGCTTGAGGTGTCCGGAGTGGATATTGGCGGCGCTGTGCCAGCATCGCTGGATGTGCCAGCCGCAGGGTTCCTGGTCTGGCATGACGGAGCATATCACGACATCCAACCGACGGCAGCCCAGATGCCAACGCCGTCACGAAAGATTCTGCCCAAAGCGCCGCGCATCTTAATCACTGGCGGGTTTGGCGGCGTTGGCCGCGCGCTGGCCTTGGAGTTTGCAGACAGCCACCCCGGCGCGACGTTTGTGTTGACCAGCCGCGACGATCAAAGCGAAGCGCCGCTTTTGACCCAACTCCGGGCCAAAGGTGCAACCGCAACGGCACTTCAATGCGACCTGAGCGTGTCGGGCGTGCACTTGCCGGTACCTCAAACACCGTTTGATCTGGTGATCCACGCGGCAGGCTGCGCCGACGATGGTGGGGTCGTTGCGCGCCGCGACGGGCCATCTGTTGCACAGGTTCTGGCCCCGAAAATCGCGGGGCTCGATGCGCTGCAACCTGTTCTGTCGGATCAGACACAGCTTGTGCTGTGTTCGACGCTGGGATCGTGGATGCCGGACGCAAAATTTGGGCAGGCCGCTTATGCAGCCGCAAACGGTTATCTGGATGGTGCCGCCTTGGCGCAGTCGCTCGCCGGACGGCGCGTGATTGCGATCAATTGGGACGACTGGGTTGGCGCAGGCATGACCGAAGACACGCGCGCGGCCATGGGACAACCCGCAATGACGCCCGATGACGGACTGACGGCCCAAGAGGGGGCGAGTGCGCTGGCCGCCATCGTGTCGGCGCAATGGCCACGCGTGTCCGTGTCGGTGCGCGACTTGCCGGGTTTGATGCAGGCGGCCAAAGCGCGTTTTGCAAAGGCACCTGATCCGACAGCCGCCGACCCGGCGCAGGTCGTGTCGCCGACGCAGCGCGCCATCCCTTCACCCGACGCCATCAGCGTAATTGTACTGGACCTCTTTCGTACCGTGTTGGGGCGCACCGATTTTCAGGACACCGACAACTTTTTTGAACAGGGCGGCCACTCGCTGATGGCCATGCAAATTCTGATCCGACTGCGCGATGACGTCGGCCTGCCATGCGCCCTTGTCGACATCTTCGAAGCACCAAGCCCCGCAGAGCTCACGCAAAGACTGATTGCCAAAGCGGGCACGCACACAAAGGACATATCATGACCGACACCACAGAACTGTTTTGCCTGCGCCCGGATGTGGTTGTCGAACCCGTTGTGGCGGGGTGGTATGCGACCACGCAACTGGTGTCGCCACTGGCACATGCCATGAACACCGCCTTTCGCCATCTGCCCATCATGCAGAGCTATATCCAAAGCCCGCAAATGCATGCCGCGGCGGTGCAAGACCCCGACTTGTTGGGCGGGCCTTTCATCGACCACCCTGCGGAGCGTGCCTCTGACGTGGTTGATCTGTTGGAAAGCACCCGAGGCGCGCAGCAGGACCATCTGAAACTGGCCGATGCCGTGCGGACAGCGTGGGAAACTCTGCAAAACCGTGCGGCTGGCGGCAGCATGGCGGATATCTACGCTGCCATGCCGGACGACCTGCGCGGGTTTCTAGAGCTGGTGTACACGCCCGGAGGCACGCCGGATTTGCGGGTGTTCGAGGCGCTGTTGTACCGAAGCGCGCATTACACGCCGCATTTGCAGGGTGCCTTGATCCACCGGATTTCTGGTGACGAACGTCCGTTTTCCATGTCCACGCCGCGCTTTCCCAGCCCGGACAAATTCGCGCTGAACCGACCATTTTCGGACAAGGCCTATGATGTGCTGGGACGTTTACGCCGCGAACCGATGTCACGTGCGGATATCGCCAGCGCGCTGCAACTGAACGATGCGGAGGCGGCGGCGTTTGACGCATTCCTCACACCGGCCTCACCGCGTGCGCCGGTTGAGGTCGCGACACAAAGCAGATGGCGGTATTTCGGGCACGCCTGCGTTCTGGTCGAGTCGGCAGGTGGGCGGTCGGTCTTGGTCGATCCCGTGATTGCCTACGAATCCGGTGACGCCCCGGAACGCTACACCATCGACGATCTGCCTGATTTCATTGATGTGGTGTTGATCACGCACAATCACCCTGATCACGTGCTGATCGAAACGCTTTTGGCGTTGCGGTGGAAGATCGGCACCATTCTGGTCGCGCGCAGCGGCGGCAGCATGGTGGACCCATCGCTCAAATCTGCCCTGACGGCGATCGGGTTCGCAGATGTCCGCGAGGTCGACTATCTTGAGGCGGTCCAGGTGGGCGACGTGTCTATTCAGGCGCTGCCCTTTCTCGGGGAACACGCAGACCTCGACATCAGTTGCAAGGCGGCTTGGTTGGTTGATGCAGGCATGCGCATGGTGTTTGCGGCGGATTCCAACAATCTGGACCCAGTGCTGTACGACCGCCTGGCCACCTCGATTGGCCGCCTGGACGCGCTGTTTCTGGGCATGGAATGTGAAGGTGCACCGATGTCCTGGCTATACGGCGCGATGTTGCCCTTTGCGGTGGACCGGGCCGACGATCAGGAACGGCGGCTTGATGGATCCAACGCAACTCGTGCGCGCGCACTGATCGAAAGCCTCGATGTGGATCAGGTCTATATCTACGCGATGGGGCTGGAGCCGTGGCTCAAGTTCATCACCGGCATGGCCCCCGAGGACGACAGCACACCGATGCAACAGTCCGAAGAGCTGCTTGCTCAGTGCAGACAGGTCGGAATGCAGGCGCAGCGCCTCTATGGGCGTGCCACCAGCGAGGATGCTGTCGAAACGGTCGAGTTCGACCTTTAGGCCCTGCGCCTGACGGGGACTTGATGCAAACGTGATTGGGACGTGAGCCACTGGCTGTGCAAGGTGCTGGCTATATGTCTGCGCCTGGCCTTGGGCTTTGCGGTGGCATCTGACAACACGCTGCCGAAAGGGTCCGTCATGGCACTCGCCAACTCCATCAAAACCCGACTGCTTGCGCCACTTCTGGCGGTTTCGCTTGTGTGCGCCTGCGCGCTGCACGCGCAGAGCACCGAACCGTTGCCCGACTACGTGATCGAGGAGTTTGGACAACCCCCGGCAGTGCCAACCGGGCCGCTTGCCCCCGAGATGCAATTTGCGGTGCGCGTGGCCTTTGTGGACAGTGTGGCGCTGTCGACGTGGGACGAAAATCAGACCCTCGCGCTGGCCGAGATTGCAAAGTCCGAAGACCCGCGATTGGTGTGGTTGATCAGTGATATGATGCGCTTTGTCCCCTCGCGTCAGTTGCACGATGCGCTGTCAAATGCCGCCGCGGAGCTTTTGGGCAAACCCTTTGAAACCGGCAACAGCTGGGGCGTCGTGACCGACCACCTCTTGGCCTGGGACATTCCGGCGCCGCCCGACTACCTCAAGGTCAAGCGCACGATTTTCACAGGCATTGTCCCCGGATGGGAGCAGATATTCGTAGAAGGGGACATCGACTGGCGGTTGGTGTCCTGGGGTGGGGTTCTCATTGATGACCGGCCCTATGACACCACGGACAACGGGTGCAATTGCATCCCCGCCGCCGATAACCCGGATGTGACCAGCGCCGAGGACGCCGCGTGGCTCAAGGACGATGACATCGTGTTCGGCATCGAGGTCAACGGCGAATACCGCGCCTATCCCCGCCGCATCATGGAAGTGCGTGAAATGGTGAATGACACGCTGGGCGGGCGTGATCTGGGCATCCCGTACTGTACGCTTTGTGGTGCGGCGCAGGCCTATTTCACCGATGAACTGCCCGTTGGTATCGAGCGCCCGATCCTGCGCACCTCGGGCCTGCTGAGCCGTTCGAACAAGGTGATGTACGACATCAACACCTATTCGGTCTTTGACACATTTCTGGGCCATGCAGTCACCGGGCCGCTTGCGGAAAAGAACCTGCAACTCAAGCAAGCGACTGTGATCACGACCGATTGGGGCACGTGGAAACGCGAACACCCCGAGACCACCGTTTTGCTGGAACGCTATGCGCTGGGCCGTGACCCCGATTTCCGCAATGGCCGTGATGCCGATGGCCCGATCTTTCCCGTTGGGGATGTCGACCCGCGGCTTTCGGTCCATGAGGACATCATAGGGGCCATCACAGCGTCAGGCACACCTGTGGCCTTTCCCCGCTCGGCTGCGTTTGTGGCCCTGAAACGCGGGGACGACGTGACGTTCGAGAACGTGCGCCTCGAACTGGACGCAGGTGGCATACGCGCGGTCGATGCGGATGGCAGCGACCTTGGCAGCCACCAGGCTTTCTGGTTCGCCTGGTCGCAGTTCCATCCGCAAACCGCATTGTGGATGCGGTAAGACGCAAGCCGCTCAATCGTCGGCATAGTCCTCCATCGGTGGGCAGGTGCAGGACAGGTTCCTGTCGCCCCATACATTGTCCACGCGGTTCACGGGTGGCCAGTATTTGTCCACGCGGAACGAGCCGGGGGGAAAGCATCCACTTTCCCGGCTGTAGGGCCGGTCCCAGTCGCGGACGAGATCTTCCATCGTGTGCGGTGCGTTTCTAAGCGGGTTGTTTTCCGCATCCATGTCGCCGTCTTCGATGGCCTTGATCTCGGCGCGGATGCCCAGCATCGCGTCGCAGAAGCGGTCCAGCTCGGCCTTGGTTTCGGATTCGGTGGGCTCAATCATCAATGTGCCCGCCACGGGCCACGACATGGTAGGCGCGTGAAACCCGCAATCGGCCAACCGTTTGGCGATGTCGTCCACCGAGATGTGGGCGCTCTCCATGAACGGGCGGGTGTCGATGATACACTCGTGCGCCACGCGGCCCGTGGGTCCTTTGTAGAGCACATCAAACGCACCTTCGAGGCGTTTGGCGATGTAGTTCGCATTCAGGATCGCCACACGTGTGGCCTGGGTCAGGCCTTCGCCGCCCATCATCAGGCAATAGGCCCAAGAGATCGGAAGCAGCGAGGGTGAGCCAAAGGCCGCAGCACTGACCGCACCCTCACCGCCATTTGGATCGCCCGGCAGGTGCGGCGTCAGATGCGCCTTGACCCCAATCGGCCCCATGCCCGGACCACCGCCGCCGTGGGGGATGCAAAAGGTCTTGTGCAGGTTGAGGTGACTGACATCGCCGCCCAAGTCGCCAGGACGGCTCAGGCCAACCATGGCATTCATGTTGGCACCGTCGATGTAGACTTGGCCGCCTGCCTCATGGGTCATGCGGCACACGTCGATCACTGTTTCCTCGAACACGCCGTGGGTCGAGGGATAGGTGATCATGCACCCGGCCAGATTGTCCCCGTGTTCGGCGACCTTGGCCTTGAAGTCGTCCAGATCAATGTCGCCGTTGTCGGCGGATTTCACCGGGACAACCTTCCATCCAACCATTTGCGCAGAGGCCGGGTTGGTGCCATGCGCGCTCATCGGGATCAGGCAGATGTTGCGGTGTCCTTGACCATTGGCACGGTGAAACGACGCGATGGTCAGCAACCCGGCATATTCCCCCTGCGCACCCGAATTGGGCTGCATGGAAATGGCGTCATATCCCGTCACATCGCAAAGCTTAGATGACAGATCGTCAATCATCTCTGCATAGCCCGCGGCCTGATCGGTCGGGCAATAGGGGTGCAGCAGCGAAAACTCGCGCCAACTGACCGGCATCATTTCAGCCGCTGAATTCAGCTTCATCGTGCAGGAGCCAAGCGGGATCATCGCCCGGTCCAACGCCAGGTCACGATCCGCCAAACGCCGCATGTACCGCATCATTTCCGTTTCGGCGCGATTCATGTGGAAAATCGGATGCGTCATGAAATCCGAGGTGCGGATCAGCTTGTCCGGGATGTTGTAATGCGGGGTATAGTCCTTGTCCTGCCGTTCGATGCCAAAGGCACGCCACACACATTCGATGGTCGCGGGCCGCGTGCGTTCATCCAGAGTAATGCCGATGGCGGTGGTGCCCACAGCGCGCAGGTTGATGCCCTCGTCCACGGCAGATTTGATCACAGCCGATTGCAGGGGGCCTACGTCGACGGTGATCGTATCGAAAAAGGTCGCAGGCCGTACATCGAAACCCGCCTGCCGCAATCCTTCGGCCAGACGCGCGGTCTTGCGGTGAATGCGTTGTGCGATGGCCCGCAAGCCGTCTGGACCGTGAAACACACCGTAAAAGCCCGCCATGACAGCCAAGAGGGCCTGTGCGGTGCAGACGTTCGATGTCGCCTTTTCCCTCCGAATGTGTTGTTCGCGGGTTTGCAGGGAAAGGCGGTAGGCGCGGTTGCCATGGCTGTCGATGGACACGCCGACAATGCGCCCCGGCATGTTGCGGGCATAGTTTGCCTTGGTCGCCATGTAGGCCGCATGCGGGCCGCCATACCCAATCGGCACACCAAAACGCTGTGTGCTGCCGACGGCAATGTCCGCACCCATCGCGCCCGGCTCTTTGAGCAGGGTCAACGACAGCGGATCGGCAGAGATTACGCCAATGGCCTTGTGTTCATGCAGTTTCGCGATGTCGTCGGTGAAATCCCGGATGTGCCCGTAGGTGCCGGGATACTGGAAAATAGCGCCAAACACCGCCGCCGGGTCCAAATCGTCGGGCGCGCCGACGATGATCTCGATGCCCAAAGGCTGCGCGCGGGTCTTGATGACCGCAATGTTCTGCGGGTGGCAGTTTTCGTCGACAAAAAAACCGGTGGCTTTGGATTTGCTGATCCGCTGCGCCATGGTCATCGCCTCCGCGCAGGCGGTGGCCTCGTCCAGAAGGGATGCGTTGGCGATGTCCAGACCGGTCAGGTCCGACACCATGGTCTGAAAGTTCAGCAATGCCTCAAGCCTGCCCTGGCTGATCTCGGGCTGGTATGGCGTGTAGGCCGTATACCAGGCCGGATTTTCCAGGATGTTGCGCTGGATCGCGGGGGGCGTGACGGTGCCGTGATACCCTTGCCCGATCAGCGATGTCAGCACCTGGTTCTTGGACGCGGTCACCCGCATGTGGTGCAACAGTTCGCGTTCCGACATGGCCTTGCCAAAATCCAGCGGCTCTTTCTGCCGGATGTTGGCCGGGATCGTGTCGTCGATCAGTGCATCAAGGTCGTTCGCACCCACCACTTGCAACATCTCGTCCATCTCGGCCGGAGACGGCCCGATATGCCGACGGTTTGCAAAATCATAGGGGAGATAGTCGGTGGGTTTGAATGTCACGGTCCTGGTCCTTTAGCCGATCAATGCGGTGTAAGCGGTTTCGTCCAGCAACGCGTCGAGCTGCGATGGGTCGGACGGCTTGATCTTGAAAAACCAGCCCTCGTCCAAGGGCGCGCTGTTGGCCAGGCTGGGGTCGTCAGCGAGGGCGGTGTTGACCTCTGTGATCTCGCCATCAACCGGAGCCATGATGTCGGATGCGGCCTTGACGCTTTCGATGACGACGATCTCGTCGTTTTTGCTGACTTCGGTGCCAACCTCTGGCAATTCGACAAAAACCAGGTCACCCAGCTGCGTCGTCGCATGTTCGGTGATGCCCACAACATAGACATCGCCCTCGGCGCGCAGCCATTCGTGTTCTTCGGTGTATTTCATCTGTGGTCCTCTCTGTGTCATCTCTTGAAGTTGGCGGGGGTAAAGGGTGTTTTGGCGACGGTCAGTGGTTGGCGTTTTCCGCGCAGTTCCCCAAAAACGACGGTGTCGGGTGTGGCATAGCGCGTTTCGACGTAGCCCATGGCAACGGGGCCGCCGACGGTTGGGCCGAACCCGCCGGATGTGATTGCGCCAATGGGTTCGCTGGCTGTTTCATCGGCGAACAGAACAACGCCCTCGCGCATGGGGGCGCGGCCTTGGGGCAGCAGCCCCACACGTTTGCGTGCTGCGCCGCTGTCTAGTTCTTCAAGGATGGTGGCCGCACCCGGAAATCCCCCGGCACGTGCGCCACCGGTGCGCCGCACTTTTTGAATCGCCCAGCTCAATGCCGCTTCGGTAGGGGACGTTCCGGCATCGATGTCATGCCCATACAGGCACAACCCAGCCTCAAGGCGCAGCGAGTCCCGCGCCCCAAGACCAATCGCCTCGACCTGTGGCAGCGCGAGCAATGCACGCGCCAGATCCTCCGCCACTTCCGAAGGGACCGAAATTTCGTAACCGTCTTCGCCGGTGTAGCCCGACCGCGAGATCCATGCCTCTGCCCCGTTCAGGTCCACTGTGGCCACATCCATAAATGACATCCTCGCCACATCCGGGTTCAGCGTGGCAAGGGCCTCTTCCGCAGCCGGGCCTTGCAAGGCCAGCAATGCGCGGTCTGTCACCTCGGCCACAGTCAGGCCCGGTTCCAGCGCAGCCTTCAGCTTGGCGATATCCGTATGTTTGCACGCGGCATTTACCCCGAGGAACACGTGGTCGCCGCGGTTTGCCAGCATCAGATCATCCTCGATGCCTCCGGCGGCGTTTGTCAGAAAGCCATACCGCTGTCGGTTCTGCCCGAGGCTCAGAATGTCGACCGGGATCAGCGTTTCCAACCCCGCAGCGATATCCGCATAGCCGGGCCCGCGCACAACAACCTGGCCCATGTGGCTGACGTCGAACAATCCAGCATACGTACGTGTATGTTGATGTTCCTTCATCACGCCCAATGGGTACTGCACGGGCATCTCGTACCCGGCAAAGGGCACCATCTTGGCACCCAATGACAGGTGCAGTGCATGCAAGGGGGTCTGTTTCAGGTCGGTCATGCCGTGCGCGCCTTTTGCAAGCCGACATGATTCCTGGCAAATCAATCGGCACCATCACATGCGCAGGACGGGTCCCGCGCGTTGGTGCCTCCTCTGTCCTATGTGCCTGAGATCATTATCCCTTCGGCGGGTGCATCTGCACCACTCTCCAGAGTATTGGTGGCGTGCCATTGGTCCTTGGGCCTGAGAGTTTCCGAGGCAGTTGCTCCTTCGGCACCAGCGAACTGGTTCTCCCAACGTCACGCATGTCTGTTTCGTATCGGAAACGCGCGGCGCGTGGCAAGACATTTGTGACGACGCCTGATCACAAGTTTCAAAGGCCGCAAAACAGAACCACCACCAGATGCCTTTGCATGTGGTGGTGGTCCAATTTTCATGCGTCAGCCCTATTGGGCGCGTTCTGAAGTCAGACAGCGCCCTCGTACTCGCCGCGCGCCGGGTATTCGTTGGCAATCGCGAAATCGAGCGCGCCAACCAGTTCCGAGAAATGCGGGCGCACAAACGGCATCGTCTGGACGGATCCATAGTAAAGCGTCTGCTGTGGTGTCACCATGAACAGGCCCGGTTCCGAAAACAGCGCCGGTTCTTCGATCCCGATCGACGTCTTGCCGCGTGACGTCGAGATATAGAGACCCCACTCACGTGCCACATCCAGCGGCAGATCATAGGCAAAGCGCAGCTTGGTGGCGCTGATCTTATCGGCCATCGCGCGGGTGCGCTCTTCGCCGTCGGAACTGACGGCGATGGTTTTGACACCGCGTTCGGCAAAATCGTCCACGCGTTTTTCCAACTCGGTCAGGTAGGTGGCGCAGATCGGGCAGTGCAGACCACGATAGAAACAGATGACAGTGCCGCGTTCGGAACCGTCCGCGCTCAGGTCGAACGACCCGTGGTCCAGCGTCGGTAGGGTCAGGTTGGGGGTCTTTTGGCGGGGCATCAGCATTGCGTGTCTCCATGTATGAATGCGCTTCCCAATCGTCGTAGCACGAGCTACCATCAGGTAATCCCGAAAAAGATGATGCAAACCACGAAATGCCCAAAATTGATCGTCTGTCCGCCCTGATGTCGCGCTTTGAACTGTCGGTCACGCTATGTGATCCGCGCAGTGCGAATTTTCAGATTGTCGGACAAGCAGGGTCGGACGATCCCACATGCCTGATCCTGGCCGGTCAGGGGGGCGGGATCGCGCAGATCTCAGGTGGCGGCAAGGTCTTGCTCAGCGCCCATGTCACCTGGGGCGGGGCGCAGAACCCGTTGTTTGCGGCCCTGCCACGCATCGTGCGTCACAGCTTGGAAGAGGACGACGACATGCGTGCAATTGTTACGCTGTTGCTGTCAGAACAGCGCGCAACGCGGTGCGGGTCTGCGTCAGTGTTGAACCGTCTTGCCGAAGTGTTGGTTGTGCGTTTGATGCGCGGCCAGATCGAGGCGGCGCATGTCGAGACCGGGTTGCTGGGCGGTTTGGCCGATCCGAGGTTGAGCCGCGCGATTGTGGCCATCCATGACACACCCGGACACGCTTGGCGGGTTGATGCGCTGGCCGAAGTTGCTGGCCTGTCGGTCAGCCACTTTTCCGAACTGTTTCGCGAAGCTGTGGGTGTGACGCCACTTGCGTACCTGCGCAAATGGCGTCTTGTTCTGGCGCGACAGGACATTGAACGGGGTGACCGCGTCCAACGTGTCGCGCAGCGGTATTGCTATGGATCAACAGAGGCGTTGAGCCGGGCGATGTCACAGGCCTATGGCGCGAGCCCAATGCAGATCAGAAAGACCGCACAGGCCGCCGCGAACGCCTAGACAAAGCGTCCGCCCCTTTGAATGACCTCGATCTTGTAACCATCGGGGTCGGTGGCGAAAAAGAACCGCGCAACCAGCGTTCCGCCGGGTGCAAAATCGACCAAGTCGCCGACTTCCAGCCCCTGTTGCGACATTGCGGCGTGATGGGCATCCGCGCTGTCCACGACAACGGCAAGATGCCCATACCCATCCCCAAGATCATATGGCGCGGTGCGTTCCTTGTTGACCGTCAACTCCAGTTCGAACCCGGTTCGTGCGTTCGACAGATAGGTCAAACGAAAGGTCTCGAAATCCAACTGATCGGCCACGTCGAGGTCAAACGCCGCCTTGTACCAGGCGATCGACTTTGCATCGTCGAGAACACGAATGCAGGAATGCACCATCTTTGCCATCTCAGGTCTCCTTTCCTAGCGATCCAAACGCTCTTTGACGTCTGCGGCGAAATCCTCGTAACGGCGCAGCGATTTGACATCCACCTGAACGTGGTGCCCCATCAACTGCATGATCGGCAGGTCAAAGAGGATGCGATCGAGATCATCAGGCGTGGCAACGTCGACAATCGCCAGAACCTTGCGCTCGCCCGTGACCTTCCACAGGTCTTTGACCACGCCTGCCGACTTGGCGCCGAGGGCCGCTTCGGCTTCCTGAGCCCAGACACCCAGCAGCCCCTGTTGCTGCATCGTGGAATCGTATTCCACAGTGAAATCCAAACGGTACAACATCGCTCTACCGCCCGCTCACTGCTGCACTCAGCGCCGGAAAGCGGACAATCCGGTAGGTGCCCAGCGATGCGTCTTCGCCGCCATTCAACACCGGCGACCTGTGCAATTCATTGATGGTGGCATAGACAAAACCATCAACACCCATCGCGAACCCGTCGGGCCAGGGCAAATCCTCGTCGGATTGATAGAGGACCTCATAGGTGCCGTCGGCCTTGGTCACGCCAATCGCGTTGTCGGTCATCGCGGTGATGTAGACGTTGCCAGCCGTGTCCACGGTGGACCCGTCCGATGTCACCTTGTCGCCATACCGTTCAACACGGTTTGCAAGGTCCGCGTCACTCAGATCCGTGTCCAGCAAATCCGTTGTGCGCACCCGGTACATCGAGTTTGCCGTCATCGGCGCGAAATAGACCCAGGTGTTCGTCGGATCGACGGTGATCGGGTTGATGCCGATCTTGGCCGGGTTGCCCCCCAGTTTGACCTCACGCCCGTCGATGATCATCGGGGTGTCTTCAGGAACGGTGAACTGGCTGCCTTCCAGCACACGGCGCGCCCGCCCTGTGTCCAGATCGACGACGATGATCGCAGAATTTGCTCCATCGCCGGTATCCGAGATGTAGATGGCGCCATGTTCACGGTCCACAGCCAGATCGTTAAGGAACGATGTGGGCCGCGCCGCCGGTTGGCCGATGTAGTGGATCGCGTGCAGCGTTTCGGTGTTGGTATCCCACCCCACAATGCGGCCGGTCTGGTTTTCGCCCTGGCCGTCCAGCATCCACAGGATCCCCTCACGGTCGACTTGCAGACCCAGAACCCCGTTCAGGCCATCGCCGTCCTCTTGCGGTGCATGTGCCCAGGCATCGGTCGGATAGGGCGTTGTGCTGCCATCCGGTTTGACCTCGACGATGCGCAGCGCGTGGCCGTAGAATTCGTGAACCGACATAAACATCCGCCCGTCCGGCGCGATTGCGATGTTGCCGGGGGGCGTGTCTTTGGGGAACTCCGCATAGGTTTCCAGGCCCTGCGCGAGGGCAGGTGCAGACAGGCCCAGCAGCAGGCCCAACATGGTTGTGGTGGTTTTCATTTCCGTCCTCCTTGAGTGAGGGCAGGCATAATGCGTTGATTTTTTCGGGGACAGGCGGTCAAATACGAAACCAGCATTCGAGAATTTCATACAGTGAGCCGCGCCCATGTACAGCGTCGACGACCTCAGGACGTTTATCGCCATTGTCGAAACCCAAGGCGTCACATCCGGTGCGCGCAGGGTCGGCATATCCCCGGCGACAGCCAGTCACCGGTTGGGCAAGCTGGAGGCGGCGCTCAAGCTGACCTTGCTGCACCGCAATAGCAGAACAGTCAGGTTGACCGATGCGGGACAAATTTTCTTTGAGCGGACGCAGGCGATCATTACCGATCTCGAACAGGCCGAACGGGACGCAGGCGGTGGTACATCGGAACTGACCGGCCACCTGCGCGTGACGATGTCGCCATGGATCCTGTCCCGGTTTCTGCTCCCAGCCTTGCGGGGCTTTCAACGCGAGCATCCGCAATTGGTCTTTGATTTCCTGGCGGTCGACCGATTTGTTCCGCTCACCGCCGAGGGGCAGGATTGTGCCATCCGCGTCGGGCAAATGGCGGACAGTGCTATGGTGGCGCGCAAGCTATGCGACAATCATCGGATCATCTGTGCCTCGCCCGACTTTCTGGCGCATCACGGCGCACCGGAAACGATCTCAGATCTGCTGGACCTGCCTTGGGTCTGCTTGCCGTGGCAGCGCCGTCTTGCTTTGCGCGATGCAAAGGGGCGCAAGCGGGATGTCACGGTTGGCTCGCGCGTTCTGGTGTCGAATTCGGACATGTTGACGGATGGATCGGTGCAGGGTCTGGGCCTGGCCGTCAAATCCCGTCTGGCAATCAAGGCCGAATTGGATGCCGGTCAACTGGTCGAAGTCTTTCCGGGAAAACTGTGGGAACCGGACGCGCCGATCTGGTTTGTCGTCCCACCAGAGGCGCGGTCCGGACACAAGGCGCGGGTCTTTGGCGACATGGTGCGAAAGGTTTTTCGCGATATGGACGGTGGTGATTAATCCGTCTGTCTGGCAGGTGTTTGAACCGGTGCAAAACACGCTAAGGTATAAGCACCCAAACCAAAGTGGCGACCCGCGCATGCGTGACACGTTTCGAACTGTACTTAGGCGTGCGACGCATGACGACCACGAGCGTGTGGACCATATGCTGTCGCAATTGGACATCACTGATCACGGCGGATTTGGGCAGTTTCTGGGTATCCATTCCACGTGTTTCCAGGCCATGCGTGACGCAACACCAGAGCCGAGTATCGCACATGCGGCCCTGTCCGACATGCTGCTGCGAATTGGGCAAGACCTTGAGAAATTGAGCGAATCCGCGATTGTAGGTGAGGTCCCCACGTTGGCGCCTGTTGACCCGTTGGCTTTGGACTACGTGCTGGAAGGGTCCCGTTTGGGCACGCGGGTTCTCAAGACGCAGTGGATGGAAACAGCGGATGCGCGCGTGACGCAGGCAGACCGATATTTCTCCATGGTGACGGATGCCGGGCGCTGGCGCGAGGTGTGTGAAACGCTGTCTGCCATCGACCCCCAAAGCCCCCGCGCAAATGCAATTACCGCGGACACGCGCGCCTTGTTTGAGATGTTCCACACGGTTTCAAAGGCGCGCATCCGGCCAGCCGATGCATGCCCGCGCCGCGCACCAGACGCCTGACAAAAATCCGTTCGGGTCATTGAGTTTCAACCGGGATTGTCGCAACTGGTGGCCATGCGTGTGTTGTTGCCCGCCCTTTCGATATGCCTTTTGGTCTGCGCGGTCGCCGTGTTCTGGGCCTCATTTTTCTTTTTCCGTGGTGAAGAACTGGAGCAGGCGAGGGCACGTCTGTCGCTCTATCGCAGCACGGTCGAAGCCGAATTGCAGCGCTTTGCGCATCTGCCCTACGTGCTGGCGCAAGACCCCTTTGTGATCGAAACTGCCGAGGGCGGATCGACTGCGGCCCTCAATGCACGGCTGGAATCATTTGCGGCGCAGGCGGGGATCGATGCGATCTATTTGATGGACACAAACGGCCTGACCATTGCCGCCTCCAACGCGGGAACACAGGCCAGTTTTGTCGGGCAGGCCTATGGCTACCGCCCCTATTTCCGTGCGGCAGCAAAGGGGGAACAAGGCGCATTTTATGGGATCGGGGCAACGACGGGCATTCCGGGGTACTTTTTTGCCAACCCCGTTCTGAACGACGGGGGGGACACGGTCGGTGTTATCGCGATCAAAATTGACCTCTCAGAACTGCAAGACAGTTGGCAAGAGGCAGGTGAGCGCGTCATCCTGACCAATGCCGATGGCGTCGCACTTTTGGCTTCGTCTCCGGCATGGCGCTATCGGACCTTGCAGCCGCTGACGACCGACCAACGCGAGACCATCGCGGCTGCGCGGCAATTCGGGAACGAGCCGCTGGAGCCGCTGGCCTGGTCGGTCAAATCGTCCAATGCGGCGACGCTTGATGGCGAAACATACCTCTATCTGCGGTCCGACGGCTTCCCTGATGCCTGGGCGCTCCACTATTTCGCAACCGAAGGACAAGCCCGCGCCAGCGCCTGGCTTGTGACATCCGCTCTGATCCTGATTGCTGGCTTTGCCTTTATCGTGTTTCAGGTGCAGCGCACCCGTCAAATCCGCTTTGCGTTGGCCCGGTCCGAAGAGGAAGAGGCCGCATTGCGTGCCGCCAACGCCCGCCTCGCCGTGGAAATTGATGAGCGACGCGCTGCAGAACAACGGCTGCAAAAGACCCAGGCAGAGTTGGAACGCGCGGGCCGTCTGGCCGCGCTTGGGCAGCTTGCCTCGTCCGTCACGCATGAGTTGGGGCAACCCATCGCCGCAATGCGCAATCAGATTGCCGCGGCTGAGATTACGGCCACCCCCACGACCCTGACGCAGAAACTGCATCAATTGGTGGACCGTATGGAGGGCATCACCCGCCAGCTCAAATTCTTCAGCCGCAAGGGGCGCGACCAATTCGAAACCTTCGATCTTGCCGATGCCATGCGGTCCGTGTTGGAACTGATGGCCCCCAACATTCAGAACGATGCAGTGGACATTCGCGTCGCTACATCTGAAACGCCTGTGACTTTTCACGGCAACCGATTGAGGATCGAGCAGGTCATGACCAATCTGATCCGCAACGGCATGGATGCCATGGAGGGCTGTGACACGCGGCGGATCGACATCGACATCGGCGCGGACGACACTCAAACATGGTTTCAGGTATCGGATACCGGCCACGGGCTGGAGGGGCAGACACTGAGCGATTTGCGCGAACCCTTTGCGACCACGCGCGAAAGCGGGCAGGGCATGGGGCTTGGCCTGACGATTTCTGCGGGCATTGTCGATGATCACGGCGGCGAAATGACGGCCAACCCGGCCCCGAGCGGCGGGGCGGTGTTTCGCGCGACCTTCCCGCGCAACAGCGAAGGACATGCAATATGACCGCATTCCGTATCCTGATTGTGGATGACGACCGCGAGATGCGCGGCTCTCTCGTGGACCTGATGCAGGCCGCCGGTTGGGAGACCAAAGCGTTGACCCGCGCCTCGGATGTGGACCGTTGGCTGGACCAGTTCGGGCCGGATGTGATCCTGAGCGACGTGCGCATGCCCGGCATGACCGGGATTGAGTTGCTGGCGTCGCTGAACGGGGCTGACGTGCCACCTGTTGTCCTGATTTCGGCGCATGGTGACATCCCAATGGCCGTCGAGGCGATGCAAGGCGGGGCCTATAGCTTTATCGAAAAACCGTACGAGCCGCGGCGTCTGCTGACGGTGCTCAGCCACGCGGCTGACCAGCAGCGCATGCGGCGCGGCAACGCACGGCTGCATGCGCGGTTGCTGCAATTGACCGCGCTCGACCGCATGTTCATCGGTGATGACCCGCACATGATCGAGGCTAAGGACCAGATCAGCAGCCTGGCCGACACAGACACAACGTGCCTGATCCTTGGTGAAACAGGCACGGGCAAGGACTTGGTCGCGCGCGCCCTTCATGACCTTAGCACACGCGCGGCGGGCCCCTTCATCGCTGCGAATGCCGCGCAATTTGCCCTCGAACATCTGTATCCCCTGGCCTGCGCCGCGCGCGGCGGGACCTTGTTTCTCGACGAAATCGCCGCATGCCCCGCTGAACATCAAGCTGCGCTGCTACGGTTGGTCGAAGACAAGGAACTGGCCGACCCGGCCACGGGTGAGTTGCACAAATTCGATCTGAGGATTCTATCCGCCACCAACGAGGACCTGTCTGTCGCCACCGATGCAGGTCAATTCCGCAAGGATCTCTATTTCCGCCTGTCAGCGATGATGATCCGGTTGCCAGCCCTACGGGTGCGCCGCGATGACATCGTATTGCTGACCACGCATTTCATGGGGCAATTGGCGCAAACCTACGACGTGACCGTGCCGGACATGACCGAAGACGACCTCGCCGCGCTTTTGGCGCATGACTGGCCGGGCAATGTGCGCGAGCTCAGGAATATGTGCGAGCGCCGTATCCTGATGGCGCGGCGCGGTGTTGGGTCCATGTCCAGCGCCATCCACATCGAGACCCACGGGGATGACGACGACATCCCCTCAACGCTGCGCGAAGCGGTGGCCGCGTTCGAAAAACAGCTCATAGCCAAGGCCATCCAAACCCATGGTGGCCGTATGGACACCGTGGCGGACGCCCTGGGCATTGGCCGCCGTACCCTGAACGAAAAAGTTGTGAAACTGGGTCTCGACAAGGCCGCACTGCTCTAGCCTGCGGTCTTCCGCAGGGCAGTCCGTTCCTCGCGCGCGTTTTTCTTCATAGGCGTCGCCGCGTCGATTGGTGCATCTTCCGTGCCATCGGAATCGGAGCTTGGAGGAGGGCTTCTTATGAATACTCTATTGGGTCGCACAGCCGCGATCGCGATTTGTGCCTCGTTTGGCGCGCAGGCCTACGCCACGGAATGGAATGTGTCTGTTTGGGGTAAGCGTCGTGCTTTTACGGAGCATGTTGAGAAGCTTGCGGAGTTGGT
>NZ_CANLAG010000006.1:0-117500 GCF_947488715.1 uncultured Tateyamaria sp.
GGCCGAGGTCCAGGCCCTCTGCGCACGCTTCCCGATGTATCCGAATTTGTGAGATAAAGACAAAAAGCCCGCGGCGTGTTCAGCTCACGCCCCGGCCACCCGCAACGGCTCAAAGGACACCATCACATGTTCCGCATAGGCCGGGCGATCACACAGTTGGTCATAGTACCGCCGCAGATGCGGATAATCCGCACGCTCAAATGGTAGCGTGAAATACCGATACAGGGATGTGCCAAACGCTATGTCCGCCAACGACATCTCTGGCCCCGCCAACCACCCATGTTGCGCAATCTGCGCCTCTGCGACCTGCATCAGGGCTTTGGCCTCGGCCACACCTTCGGCAAGGGTCGCGTGGTCGCGGTCTGCCTTGGCAGTGCGCACAAGCTGCCAAAACACCTTGTAGACCACCGCCGGGGCAACAGCCGTCTTGGCCCACTCCATCCACTGATCCACCGGTGCACGCGCCACGGCGCCCTCCGGCCAGAACGCCCCTGTGCCATAACGCGCCGCAACATATCGCAAGATCGCCTGGCTTTCGAACATCGTCACATCGCCGTCCTGCAACACCGGCACGCGGCCCATCGGGTTCATAGCCCGAAACGCATCTGTGTCCGTGCCGCCAAAGGCTCCGCCCACGTCGCGGCGTTCATGCGCCAGGCCCAGCTCTGCCACTGCCCACATCACCGCCTGCACATTGCTCGACGTGGCCCGTCCATGGATTGTCAGCACGCTTTGGTCCTCACCTCTGGGAAATCTGGCGCGACCTTACGACCGCCCGCAGCGACTGCAAACACAGATTTTCTAAACGCACCTCAGACCATACAACAACGGCAGGGTGCCGCACCCAATCGCGTACGGCACCCCAAATGCTGGCGTCAGTTGATGTCCTGCACATCCATCACCAGATCACCCCACTTGCGCTGGTTCTCGATGTCGTGCTCCAGCCCCTGCTCATCCGCAATGGTGAACCGCTTGATCGCGGGCGTCTTGCTGGTCGCCTGATAGAGCCAATAGGCCTCGGCCTTCAGGGCATCCGCAATTGGCGTGTCGATCGATTCATAAACCATCTGCTTGCAGGCATTGATCGAGTCCGCCGGGAATTGCGCAATCCGTTGCGCCAGCGCGTCCACATATGGCCCAATCTCATCAGGGTCCAACGCCTTGTTTATCGTACCCAACCGCTCCGCATCATCCGCGTCATAGTCCTGCGCGCTCAGAATGATCTCCAGCGCCTTGCCCAACCCGGTCTGACGCGCCATCCGCGACGCACCGCCACCACAGGGCAGGATACCCATGCCGACTTCCATCTGCATGAACTTGTACTTGCCCCGCGCCGCGAACCGCATGTCCAGCGCCAGCGCCAATTCATGCCCGCCGCCGCGCGCAAACCCTTCGAGCTTGGCAATCGTGGCCTGTGGCACCTTGCTGATCCGCTCGCACACGGCTTGCAGGTCCAGCAGCTGCGCCTCATCGCGCGACACCGCCTCTTGGGACATGTCCTTGAGCAACTCGGTGTCGTAGTGGCACACCCACACTTCGGGGTTGGCGGATTGGAACACCACAACCTTGACCGTCCGGTCACGTTCCAGCCGCATCGCAAGGCTGTTCAGATCCGCCAGCATTTCCTGGCCCTGCACATTCACAGTGCCAAAATCAAAAGTCACGGTTGCGATGGCACCCGCCACATCTACCGTAAACGTCTGGAAATTCTCATACTTCATCTTGCGTCCTCATTTAGGTCACCAACCCGTTTCAGGTGTGGTGAGGTTGAGTTAGGCCAGCGATCCCGCCGCTGGTGACACAAATATATTTGACGCTATTTCAGAATAAACATGCCGTTTTTGGATACAGTTTTCGGATTTTAAATCTAATCGAATGGCATAGCTCGAACCCACCACGCAATCACCGAGGCATACAAAAAAACGGGCGCGGTCGGACGTGAGCCATTGGTTCGCTCACATCCCACCGCGCCCGTAAAATGACGCACCTACAGGTTGCCCTCAGGCGCCCAATGGTCCGGCAAGGTCGGCCAACGCCTGCATCACCGCACGCACTTGCGCCGGATCGGACGCAGCACCATGCGGGGCTGCAAATTGTCCGCTGTCATTGTCAAAATACCGGCCAGAGGCCTGCGCAAACCTGTCACCAAGGGCCGCGTCGATCAGAACATCGGCACCGACGTTCAGATCACTGCCCGCAACGCCAAACCCTTCCTTGACCATCTTCGACGCCAAAAGAGAGCCGGGGTTGACCGCGATGATCGCCGGGCCATCCGGCAGGGACTTGGCCATTTCCGCAGACCAGATGGTGATCGCCAGTTTGCTCTGGGCATAGGCATCCATATCGCCCATCGCGCGGAAATCCGTCATGGCCGCAACTTCCACGGGCGCCTGCGCCGCCGACGACAGGTTCACAACACGGGCTTCGGGCGGCAGGATCGGCAGCAACCGCCGGGTCAGCACGTAGGGCGCGATGGTGTTCACATCAAACCGGATGTCCCGCCCTGCTTCGGTCTGTGTCTGTGCGGTTTTCAGAATGCCTGCGTTGTTGATCAGCACATCAAGACGGTTGTGATCGGCGCGGATTGCGTCGGCCATCGCCGTCACCTCACCCATCTTGCTCAGATCCGCCCGGTAGGTCTGCGGTGTGCCACCCACCTCGGCGGCGGCGGCCTCCAGCTTGGCCTCGCTGCGGCCGTGCAACAGAACCTGATGCCCCTCAGCCGCCAGTTTGCGGGCTGTCAAAAGGCCAATGCCATCTGTGGCACCGGTGATGAGAATGGTCTTGGTCATGTGTTCGTCCTCTACAAGGTGAAATCCGGCAACAGATCAACGGCGATCCGCTGCATCGTGTCTTCGACATCCGCGCCGTTGAACCGCAGGTTCAGCGCGACGTGGTTGATCCCGAGATCCCGCACCTCAATCAGGTATTGGCGCAGGAATTTTGTGCCCGAGGCAAAACCCAGATGGATCGGGCGAGGTTCCGCATCTGCGTCGGCCAGCACATCCACATAGAGCGATTGCATCACCGGCTTGTTCTGCCCGCCCGCCGCCGCGATGCGCGCACGGTAATCGGCCACAACCCGGCCTTGGCTGGCAGGGTCACGCGGGTAGGTGATCCAACCGTCACTGCTTTGCGCGACCCAATCGGGGTCCTGTCGCGATCCGCCCGTCACCAACATCGGCAACCGCCCGCCCACGGGCTTGGGCAACATGTCCGCGCCACCGGTCAGCGTACCTTGGTCCGTTTGAACGCGGGGATAGTCGTCAGACATGGCGCGGATATAGGCCACGCTGTCGCGAAACCGGTCGCCGCGGCTGGCAAAGTCCATAGCCATCGCCGGATACTCTTCGGGCCGGTCACCCGATGCGACACCCAACAGCAACCGGCCGCCTGACAACACATCCGCCGACGCGGCCTGTTTCGCCACATGGGCGGGGTGGCGCAGCGGCAGGATGACCGACGCCACACCCAACCCGATTGAGCGTGTCGCCCCCGACAGCAGGCCCAGATACACAAACGGATCAAATGTCTGTCCCGCGTCACCAAAAGACGGCACATTGAACGGCACATCCCGCAGCCACAGCGCCGCAAATCCCAACTGGTCCGCCAATTGAGCGCGCGCCACATGCCGCTCCAGCGTCGGCACAGCACTGTTGCGATGCGCCTCCAGCGGCACAACCAGTCCAAGTGTCAGCTCGCCCGGCTGGAACGCACCCGCATAGGCGCGGTTGATGCGGGGAAAGTCGGTGTGTGCAATGTCCAATTCAGGCCCCTCAGTACCGCACCAATGTGCGGCTTTCGATGCTCTTGCGGATGCGCGTGATGCTGGCGTCTTCGACCCGGTCCACGGCACTGTGCGCCACCGACGCCAAGCCCTGGCTGTCATAGATGTTGAAAAACGCCACCTCGTCCGGTGTCATGTTTGACTGATACACCCACTCATGTTCCGCATTGGCCGCCAAACCCATGATATGCCCCCGCCGATCCGGGTAAATCAGGTCGATCAGGATCCAGTCCTCGGGCTTGACCGTCGCAGGGCGCACAAACCCAAGCGGCGCGGAGTTGATCGACGCACCCACAGGCCGCCACACATTGATGAACCCATAATGCCCCTCGGCCCAGTCGGCCGCACGGTCCGCACCCAGAATGTCGACCACCCGCTTTTGCGCGCCCTCGGCACTGTAATCACTGTGGACGTTGCGCGCGGGCTTGCGATCCGAATTCGGGTCATCCTCGCGCACCGTGTGGTCGAACACCACAACCTCCTGCGCACCCACGGCCCGTGTCAACAGGACCGTCAACTCGGCGTCATACTGCGCCTGCCAGCCGTTACCCGCAAACCCCGTCACCGCACTTGGATTGGTCTCGAACGCCACACTGTCATCCGCAAATGACACTGCCGTGTCACCCGCCCTTGTGTCATGCAAGGCAATCTCTGTCGGGATCAAATCGGGCGCGATAAGCCGCCCAACAACACCGCCCGCGTCAATCACAAACGCTTGGCGCTCTGGCTTGTGAACATGGTAATTGACGGTTCCAACACGGCGCATAGCTCGGTCTCCAACTCTGGATCTTGTCTGCGCCGCAAGATAGCCATTGCCCTTCACGCATAAATGCCGAAGAACTGGAATGATAATTCGGCTTTTGGATATAATACGATGGACACCGACGCCCTCCGTCTCTTCGTGCTCGCCGCGGAAAAGCTGAACATCAGCGCCGCCGGGCGTGACCTCGGGCTGGCCCCCGCCGTTTCCAGCGCACGCCTGGCCAAGCTGGAACAGACCGTGGGCGCTGACCTGCTGCACCGCTCGACACGCAAGGTGTCGTTGTCCCTCGAAGGCTCCGATTTCCTGCCCTTCGCCCGCGAAATCCTGGCCCAGGAGGACGCGGCCCTCGCCGCCCTTGGCAAAGGCGACGCCGCTGCCACCGGCACCTTGCGCTTTACCGCGCCCAGCACCTTTGCCCAGCTCTATATCGCACCGCGCCTGCCCGAGTTTCTGGCACAGCAACCCGGCCTCACGCTTGACCTGCGCCTGTCCGATGCCGAATTCGACCTGATCGAAGGCAGCTTTGACCTCGCCCTGCGCAACATGGTCCTGCAAGACACCAGCCTGAAGGGCCGCAAACTCGCGGATGACACCCGCATCCTCTGCGCCACACCCGCCTATCTGGCCGAACACGGCACGCCATCTCACCCGGACGACCTGCAAAACCACCGGCTTGTCGCGTTCAAGGATCTGTCGCCCCGATCACTGGTACACGTGGACGGCCAGACTGCCACCTTTGACCCACGCAGCGCCAACAGCCGATTGATCGTCGATGACGGCCTCAGCCAAAAGATCACAACCCTGAACGGCGCAGGCATCTCAATCAATTCAGTCTGGAGCGTTCATTGCGAACTGTCCCAAGGCAGCCTCGTCCGCGTCCTGCCGGAATGGAGCGCCGAAGCCGTTTCCGCCCTTTGGCTGGTCTATCCCAAGGCAAACGTGATGTCGGTCAAGGTGCGCGTGTTCATGGATTTCCTTCTGGACCACTTTGGCGGCGGCAAGGCATGGCAGCGCTGACCACGTATCGGGTCACCGCAACAGCACAGCTTGAATTTGGAAAATCGGACCGACGGACCGGATCAGTGTGTCCAGGCACCACGGCGGTTGGTGGCAAAGTTCTCGCCATATCCGCCGGGCCGCACATTGGCCTTGCGCTTGTTCGGCTCTTGCACCTGCGCGTCGATGCCGTGCTCTTTGGCATAATCCAGAGCGGCCTCTTTGCTGTCAAAGGACATGCGCACCTGCGCTTGTGTGTCCGACGAAGATGTCCAGCCCATCAAGGGATCCACCGACCGCGCCGACGCAGGTGCGAATTCCAGCACCCAATGCTTGGTCTTGGCGGTGCCGGATGACATCGCCGTCTTGGCAGGTTGAAAGATACGTGCGCGCATGACGGTTGGTTCCTGAATCAAACGCTGTCCTTATGCCAACCCCTCGCACCGCTGCCAAGCGGTCTTGATGTCTCAGGCCGCATTTGCACGGCGTTGCGATGGAAAACTGCCGCGCATTTGCTGAATTGCATCACCAAGCCGAACGGGCATAGTGCTGGATATGCCCAACACCGCGTCACATATCGACTGGATCCTGCACACCGGCCGCATGCTGGACATGGAGGCGCTGACCCACGGCCTCGGCGACCGCCTGTTGACCGACGGTATGCCGCTGATGCGTCTGCGTTTTGGCATTCGCACGACGCATCCCCTCACCGGCGCCATCAGCGTAATCTGGGAGGCGCGCAGCGCACCGCAAAAACGGCAATCCGCACCGCTGGGATACGAGGCACGCTCAACCTATATCGGCAGCCCGATGGAGATCATCGCCAACACCCGCGCACCCTACCGCAAACGGCTGTCGGACCCGTTGACCGAGGCCGATCATCTGGTGCTACACGAACTCAAGGATCAGGGTGCCACCGACTATTACGGCATGCCCGTCCCCTTTCTGCGCGGCAATGGCGGCATGTTCATCGCGGTCAGCGACGGGCCGGACGGCTTTGCCGATGCGGATATAAAGGCGCTTGATCGCATCGGTGACGTGATGACCCTCGTGGCCGAGGCGCACAGCAATCGGCACCTCGCCGAGGCCATCGCAACCAGCTATCTGGGTGCGCGCACCGGCCAGCGGGTGCTGGACGGTCAGATCACGCGCGGCGACATTCAGACCATCGAAGCCGCGATCCTGTTCAGTGACATTCGCGGCTGGACGGCGCTGAACGCGACACATCCCGCGACCGAAACGCTGCACATTGCCAATCGGTATTTCGAGGTGATGTCGGACGCCGTCGACGACAATGGCGGCGAGATCCTCAAATTCATGGGCGACGGCGTGCTGGCGCTGTTTCCAACGGGCGACAGCGGTGCAACCGCATGCGCCAACGCCATCGCGGCGGCAAATACCGCGCAGGCAATGGCCGAAACGGCCGATCTCGAGGCGCGGTTCGGCATCGGCATCCACTACGGTCAGGTGCTTTATGGCAATATCGGCGCGCGCTCCCGCATCGACTTTACCGTTCTGGGTCAATCCGTGAACATTGCCGCCCGGATCGAGGCCTGTTGCGGCGCGCTGGATGCGCCGGTGCTGATGTCCGACACGGTTGCGCAACTGTGCGGCGCGCCAACGCGCCGTGTCGCGACCCAGACGCTCAAGGGTGTGGACCATCCGATGGACCTCCACGCTCCTGCCAGTTTTTGACAGCAATCGACGCGCGCCCCTTGCACCCGCAGTGCTTTGGGCCAAGTTAGCACCATGCCCCATGCACACACCGATTCCGCCGTCACCTACCTCGCCAACCCTGCCGAGGACGTCCGCACCCGCCTCAAGCTTGAGGGCGGCAAGCAACTGGTCATGCAAACCGAATTCCAGCCCGCAGGCGACCAGCCCACCGCGATCAAGGAACTGAGTGCCGGCGTTCTGGACGGCGACCGCGATCAGGTCCTGCTCGGGGCCACCGGCACGGGCAAGACCTACACCATGGCCAAGGTGATCGAGGAAACCCAACGCCCCGCGATCATCCTCGCGCCCAACAAGACGTTGGCGGCGCAATTGTACGGCGAATTCAAAGGGTTCTTCCCGGATAACGCGGTGGAATACTTCGTCAGCTACTACGACTACTACCAGCCCGAAGCCTATGTCGCGCGGTCGGACACCTATATCGAGAAAGAAAGCCAGATCAACGAGCAGATCGACCGAATGCGCCACTCGGCCACGCGGGCGCTGCTGGAACGCGACGACGTGATCATCGTGGCCTCCGTCTCCTGCATCTACGGCATCGGATCGGTCGAGACCTATGGCGCCATGACCCAGGACCTCAAGGTGGGCAAGGAATACGACCAGCGCCAGGTCATCGCCGACCTCGTGGCCCAGCAATACAAACGCAATGACCACGCCTTCCAACGGGGCAGCTTCCGCGTCCGCGGCGACAGCCTCGAAATCTTCCCCGCCCACCTCGAAGACCGCGCCTGGAAACTCTCCTTCTTCGGCGAAGAACTCGAATCCATCACCGAATTCGACCCCCTCACGGGCGAAAAATGCGACACGCTCGAACACATCCGCGTCTACGCCAACTCGCACTACGTGACGCCCAAACCCACGATGAACCAGGCCATCATCGGCATCAAGAAAGAACTCAAAATCCGCCTCGACCAGCTGGTGAACGAGGGCAAACTGCTCGAGGCCCAGCGCCTCGAACAACGCACCAACTTCGACCTCGAAATGCTCGAAGCCACAGGCGTCTGCAACGGCATCGAAAACTACTCGCGCTACCTCACGGGCCGCGCACCGGGCGAACCGCCCCCCACGCTTTTCGAGTTCATCCCCGACAACGCCATCGTCTTTGCCGACGAATCCCACGTCTCCGTCCCCCAGATCGGCGGCATGTACAAAGGCGACTACCGGCGTAAATTCACGCTGGCTGAACACGGGTTCAGGCTTCCAAGCTGCATGGACAACCGCCCCCTCAAGTTCGAGGAATGGGACGCCATGCGCCCGCAATCCGTCTTCGTCTCAGCCACCCCCGCCGCATGGGAAATCGAACAGACAGGCGGCGTGTTCACCGAACAGGTCATCCGCCCCACCGGCCTCCTGGACCCGCCCGTCGAAATTCGCCCGGTCGAAATGCAGGTCGATGACCTGCTGGACGAGGTGCAAAAGGTCGCCAAACAAGGCATGCGCACCCTCTGCACCACGCTGACCAAACGCATGGCCGAAGACCTCACCGAATACATGCACGAACAGGGCATCCGTGTCCGCTACATGCACTCCGACATCGACACGCTGGAACGCATCGAAATCCTGCGCGACCTGCGGCTGGGCGCCTTCGACGTGCTGATCGGCATCAACCTACTGCGCGAGGGGCTCGACATCCCCGAATGTGGGCTGGTGGCGATCCTCGACGCGGACAAGGAAGGGTTCCTGCGCTCAGAGACGTCGCTGGTGCAAACCATCGGCCGCGCCGCCCGGAACGCCGATGGCCGCGTGATCATGTACGCCGACAAGATCACGGGTTCGATGGAACGCGCGCTGGCCGAGACCAACCGCCGCCGCGCCAAACAAATGGCCTATAACGAAGAACACGGGATCACGCCCGAGACGGTGAAAAAGAACGTCGAGGATGTGCTGGCGGGCCTCTACAAGGGCGACACCGACCAATCCCGCGTCACCGCCAAGATCGACGCACCTCTTGCCGGCGGCAACCTGCAGGCCGTGCTGGACGGGCTGCGCAACGACATGCGCAAGGCTGCCGAGAACCTCGAATTCGAAGAGGCCGCCCGCTTGCGCGACGAGGTCAAACGCCTGGAAACCGTCGATCTGGTGGTGTCCGACGACCCCTTGGCCCGTCAATACGCGGTGGAAAAAGCCGTGGACGACGCCCACAAAGCATCCGGTCGGTCAACGGCGGGGCGTGCCGGTCAACGAGGCGGGAATGTGCAGCGGCGGAAGCGGTGAATTGAAGATGAAAGAATTCGTTAACTTTGACGAATTTTACGATGTTCAGGCTTCACTAACGTCTTTGCTTCAGGCTCTGGAATCTGTGAATCAACAGCCACTTCTTTGGAAACAGGTCATCCTCTCAACGCACTCCGCGCTGCAGGGTTCGTGTGCGTGCATCTTAACGCGTACAGACGGAGGAGGAGCATTGGACAAAAATTCAGAAGAGAGGCTTTACTGGTACCACAAAAACCAAACTGATATTGCCATTGCCCAACAGAAGGGTGCAGAAACGCCAGAGGAAATGGTTTACCCGCAACTCGAAATGCAAGGCCTACCAGGTTTGCTACGTCGACTGCCAGACAACTTGACAGTAGACATACCTAAGAATTTTGAAAATTGTAGCGATGCCGACGTCCAGGACTTCTGGCGTTTACACGATTGGAGAAATAGTTTTACTCATTTCCAAATTATCGACTGGAGCATCGAAATCGCGGGTTTGCCGAGGATCGTTCTAAACGCTCTGCAACTGATAGAAAAGATCATACTATCAGATAGTTATCATAGACGAAATCGCTTCTATGACACCGATGTTTCCGATCTTTTGCTAAGGTGCACCCGCGCGTGCGAAAAATTGTAACCATGCGTGTAGTGTGAGCAGTCTGCCAACCAGATCGCATACCCTGTATTTCACAAACAGTCCGCTCTTTCCAAACTCCGCATATTGCGTATCCTTTTGAGAAACACGGAAATCGACAGGACCACCACAATGCCCATATTACTAGCAATTCTCGCTGCCGTCGGTGGTGCAATCTGGTGGTGGATCCGCTCTAACCCACGCGAAGCCCTTGATACCGCTCAGGATTTGGCGACCACCGCCATCAACGCGCCCCGCCGATTGGCGTTCCGACGCCAGACCAATGCGCACCCGGTCGAAGGCATAGATGACGAGCGCATCGCAATTTGTGCCATTGCCCAGGCCTTTATCGAACTGGACGGCCTGCCCACCAGCGAACAGCGTGACAAGCTACACGCGCTCATGTTGACCCACACAGACTGCACCGACGCCGAGGTGGGCGAGATGGAGGTGCTGGGCCGGTGGCTTTTGACCCAATGCAACGACGCATCGGATGCAGTACGCCGTCTGGCCCGGCGGTTGAAAAAGATCGACAAGGGCGCATCGTGGGATGCCCTTCAGGATGTGTTGTCAGGTTTGGTGACCGCCGATCTGTCCCGTGGGCAGCAAGACGCCATCGAGGATTTGAACAGCGCGTTTCGTCGTTGATCGCCGTACAGACAGAGCCATGCCTGCAATGTCGGCTTTGCCGTCCGGTGCGTTCAGATTCCGTTAACCTTTTGATAACGAACGAGGTTTCGCGCGCGAAACGTCCCAAACTGGTCGCGCAATTTGCATGCGCTATCTCTCCACCATGCGTTTTGCTCTGATGATCTGCCTCTTGCCCGGCGTGGCCCACGCGTGGGACTTTACGCCGACACCGGTCTGCAGCCTGAGCCATTCCGAAAATGCCGCTGATGTGCGCGTGACCTACGATCACAGCTCTCGTCTCTACGCAATTTCCATAAAAGCTGCGGGGGGGTGGCCTGCGGCATCCGCCTTTTCCATCCGGTTCGACGGCCCCGCCCCGAATGTGATCTCGACCACCCGGCACCAGTCGGATGGGCAGACTTTGACTGTCACGGATGCCGGATTTGGCAATGTTCTGAATGGGCTGGAATTCAACACCTCCGCCACGGCCTTTACCCAAACGGCGGCGGTCACAGTGTCTCTGGACGGCGCGCGCGCCCCGGTTCAAGCCTTCCGCGCCTGCGCCACCGCCCCCGTCGCCTAAAAGTCGAAGATATCGCCCAACAGATCGCCAATACCGCTCTTGCGTCGTCCACGGCGCGAATCGTCCATGCGGTCATCTGAATGGCGCGACATTTGCGGTTGCGATGCCGGAGGTGGGGGCGGCGGCGGCGCATAGGCCGTTGCACGCTCGATGATTTTGTCCAACTCACCACGGTCCAGCCAAACACCGCGACACTGCGGGCAATAGTCGATCTCGACCCCGCTTCGATCCGCGATCACCAGCGGGGTTCCGTCGATAGGGCATTGCATGAGCGTCTCCGTTCCAAAACTCTGTGCCTCAAACATGGGCCTTGCGGCACCAATTGCCAACTGTGCGATGCCGTCGCAACGCCTTGTCGCATCCACTAACGTCTTGTTAACCATGATCGGGCCTACTCGGGGTGACCCCGAGCCGGAGCGCATGGCATGCGTCTGCCCCTGATCCTCGCCGCCCTCACTGTTCCCGATCCGTCGGACGCGGGCGCGTGGATGCGTACCCAGGGCGAGGCATTTCTTTCGTACAGCGCAGTGTACGAAGAAACCGGGCGTCTCGATGGGTCTGTGTATTTCGAGTACGGGTTCCGCCCGCGTTTGACCCTCGGCGCAAAGGTCGACATCGACATGACGAACGGCCGCACCGGTGATGGCACTGCTTTCCTGTTCGCCCGAAAACCCATCGGACCAACCGATCGACCCGGCAAAATGGCCTTTGAGATCGGCCTTGGATCGACATTCGGCGACAGTTCTGACGCCCTCTTGCGCACAGGCCTCAGCTACGGACGGGGCATCAAGCTGTGGGACAAATACGGCTGGGTGGCTATTGATGGGGCTGTCGAATGGGATCTGAGCGGCGGCCCTGAAACGTCCAAGCTGGACACAACCGCCGGCCTCGCCCTCAACGACAGGTTCAAGGTGATGATGCAAGTGTTTGTCAGCCATACGGGATCCACCACCAGCACGACACTTGCCCCTTCCGTCATCTGGCAACCCAAAGAAAAGACCCCCAGCTATCAACTGGGGGTCGAGGCAGAAGACGGTGTCTTGGCGGTCAAACTGGGCGTCTGGCGCACTTTCTGACCGCCTCGACTACCTACTTGTCCATGCGCACCGTGGCACGCACCTGTCCGCGCACGTCCGATCCGAATTCGAGCGTGAACGCGTCCTCGTTTGCGCCCGCCCGGCCCTTGCCGACAGGGGCTTGATAGACGCGCACGTTGCTGGTGTTGCGCAAATCCCCGGTCAGAGCGACGGCATCGACAAACTGGCAGAACCCTTCAAAGGGAAGCCGCTTGCTTGTCCCAACGGTCCAGGTCCGTTCGTTCGTGTTTTGCGTATGCAGAACAACCAACGGGTTTTGGGCGTGTTCTTCGACGTTGTGATAGGAATTGCCGTCATAGAACACCGACTGGTTCCGGTCATGGTTCAAATCAGCAAAGCTTGTGTCGACACGTTCTGCGCGGTCAATGGTGCCGTTGATCGACCGGAAACGGTTGCCCTTGACCGTGAGGCCGTTCAGGAAATGCCCCGCGCCGTGCGGTTTCACCACCAGATAGCTGAACCAGGGCGCAACTGAACTGCACAGGAATACGTTGTCCGTCAGGCTGAAGGAACTGAACGAGAAACCTGCGGTAAAGCCCGGCGTGGGGTCACGTTCATTGGTCCACTCGACGAAACAGTTGTCGATGTAGTTCCCCGAAATGACAGACGCGGTAAAGTTGTCCTGCAGGACAATGCCCGCAGTCCGCAAACCGCCAGACACGCCGTCACCCTGGAAGAAGTGATTGCCCATGACCAAATGGTTCTGCCCGGCCAGAATGGCGAAGTGGCGGAACTGTGTCGCACGGCAATCGCGCAGTTTGACGTCGTTGGAATTGACGTTCAACGCAATGGTTGTGCGCTGGTCCACGGTTGCGCTTTCTTCGGTGGACAGGAACTGGCAGCGGTCGATCAACATGCCCTGGCAGCCACCACCGATGGACGTGATCCCCCGGTCTTTTGGACGGCTGATGAAACATTCCTGTAACTCGAATGTCGGACCCGCAGGCGCCAACAGGATACCGGAACACTTGCCGTTACACTGGAATTCAATGTTCGACATGTTGAACTTGGACAGCTTGGAAAAGCCGCTCAGGTCAACGAGGTATTGGAACCGCCGGAACGTGTAGTTCTGTGTGCCTTCCGCGTCATAAAGGGGTGCATTCAGCTCGATCTCGCCAGCGCCGACATTCTTGCTCCGCACATAGATCTCGCGGCCCACGCCGTTGCCGGTGACATAGGCGCCCACGGGGATGTTGGCGATGTTGGTCACATTGGTCAGACGACGCGCGTTGGACGCGCTATAGGTGGCCTGACTGGTGGCGACGATATCATCCCAGTTGTCTTCGGCGGCTTCCAACTGACCATTGCGGATCACACGGCGGGTATTGAACTGATCCCGGTTCGGCACAGCCGCCTGCATGTCCAGCGGCTCGGTGATGCGCACGCGGCGACCACCCAGGTCCAGGCTTTCGTGGTCCGAGGAATTGAACAACGCCTGAAACGCCTTCTTGAACGCCAGCTCTTCGTCCTTGAACGCCTCGATATAGGTCGGCAGATCATAGGATTTGCGCAGCAGCAACATCTTGTCCGTCGGCATGCTCAGCGTGCCTTCGAACTTTACCTGCTCTTCGAATGCGACATCCTTGGTCAGGCGGAACGTGCCTTCGGGCACCAGAACCGTCCGCCCATTGGCCGCCGCGATGGCCGCATCAAAGGCATCGCTGTCGTCGGTGACACCGTCACCCACCGCGCCAAAGTCGCGCACATCGACCAGCGACACCAGATCGCGCAGGAACACCGATGTGACGTCCTCGATCTCGATGTCGTCAATGCGGACAACACCGCCGTTGGGGCCAGTCAGGTCGATGCCAAAATGGCCGTAGACCGCTTCGGTCCCCCACACCAGGTCGACACCGCCACGATTGCCCGCACCCACGATAGCCGACACTTCGAACACATCGCCATAGCTGGTCAGCGTGGTGCTGGACCCGGCCGTGACTACACCAGACACCGCACTGCCATTGGCCTTGGCCGCATAACCGGCAACCCGCACCGACGGCAGGCTGCCGCTGATCGCTTTGACGCGCGCGGTGATGCGCAGATAACATCCGGGCAACAACGGCGTTTCGTTCATGTAACGCAAGCGCGTGGTGTTGGACGTTTTCTGCAGCTCCAAAGCGCCGCCAAAGTCCTGATCCGCAGGCACGAACGCCGCATTGGGCGCATTGGCATAGGTGTCAGAGCCCGGCGTGCCGTCGCCGCTCGACCATATGCCCAGACCCAACGCAAATGCGCGCGGCATCAGCTCGATGCCATCAGTGATCGCCTTGTTCATCCATTCATCCCTTTTCACGCAAAGGCCGGGGGCTCCGGCCGGTTCGGGCGATGGAAGTATCAATGGATGGTTAACGGCAGGTCATGTGGGCGCGCGGTGCCGCCGCCCGTCGGGCAACGGCCAGCGCTCGGAAATCATACCACCATGTGCCGTGCGCGCGACCCGCGTTCAATCGCTGCGGCGTGCAAACGGTCGATGTTCAGCTCGTACCGCATCTCTTCGAGAAGGCGCAGTTCCGCCTCTTCCAACGTGCCATCCGCCGCGGCCACGTCACATGCCAATGCGTAGGCCGTCTCGTACAAACGTTCGGGCAATGCTTCACGCACGAGGCCAAACAGGGCGTCCAACCCGTCTTCTTGCTCGAACAAATCAAACACCATCTGCGACGTGACATTCATCCGGTCCAGATCGTAATCCGCAAACACCGGCAAATGGTTCACAGCCGAGTTGATCTTGACCAACTCCGCTGTGCGGATGTCCTCGTCCGACGCCGAAATCGCAATCATCATCGCGACCAGCGCATCCTGCGGGGTCATCGAAAGCTGTTCTGTCTCTGACATGGCCTGAGGTCCTTTGATCGCTGTTGTCTGACCCTCAATATTGACGCTCATGCCCACCCGCAATAGGTAGCGGCGGGATGTCGCCCCTGTATCGGGGCGACAGCATGGGGCCTTGCGCATCGGGCGCGGGCCAAAACTGTAGGACAAAACCTGATGTCGACGATGCGTGACGCCGCGATGACGAGCAAAGCCTGGCCGTTTGAAGAAGCGCGCAAGGTGCTCAAACGCTATCAGAACGCACCGCCGGAAAAAGGGTATGTCCTGTTCGAAACCGGCTACGGCCCCTCGGGCCTGCCGCATATCGGCACCTTTGGCGAGGTGGCGCGCACAACCATGGTGCGCCGCGCCTTTGAAATCCTGTCTGACATTCCGACGAAACTGATCTGTTTCTCCGACGATCTCGACGGCATGCGCAAAGTGCCCGGCAACGTCCCCGACCCAGACAGCCTGCAAGAGCACCTGCAAAAGCCGCTGACCTCTGTTCCGGATCCCTTCGGTACACACCCCAGTTTTGGGCACCACAACAACGCGATGCTGCGCCGTTTCCTCGACACGTTCGGGTTTGAATACGAATTCATCTCGGCGACCGAATTCTATCGCTCGGGCCAGTTTGACGAAATCCTGCTGCGTGCCGCCGAACGCTATGACGACATCATGAAAGTGATGCTGAAATCCCTGCGCGAAGAGCGGCGTCAGACCTATTCGATCTTTCTGCCGATCCACCCGGATACAGGTCGCGTGATGTACGTGCCGATGAAAAACGTAGATGCGGTAAACGGTACGGTCACCTTTGACGACGAGGACGGCACCGAAATGACCCTGCCCGTCACCGGCGGCAACGTGAAACTGCAATGGAAGCCCGACTTTGGCGCCCGCTGGGCCGCCCTTGGCGTCGATTTTGAGATGTATGGCAAAGACCATTCGACCAACACGCCGATCTACGACCGCATCTGCGAAATCCTGGGGCAGAAAAAGCCCGAGCATTTCACCTATGAACTGTTCCTGGATGAAAATGGCCAGAAAATCTCCAAGACGTCGGGCAATGGCGTCAGCATCGACGAATGGCTGACCTATGCCAGCGCCGAGTCTCTGGCCTATTTCATGTACCAAAAGCCCAAAACCGCCAAACGGATGTATTTCGACGTGATCCCAAAGGCGGTGGACGAATACCACCAGCAACTGCGCGCCTATGCCGGGCAGGACGAAACCGCGCGCCTGAACAACCCCGTGTTCCACATTCACGGCGGCGAGGTGCCGACATCGGATATGGTTGTGCCATTCGCAATGCTGCTCAACCTCGCCTCCGTCAGCAGCGCCGAGACCAAGGATACGCTTTGGGGCTTTATCCAGCGCTACGCCCCTGAGACCGGGCCGGAAACCCATCCCGGCATGGATCAGGCCGTGGGGTTCGCCGTGCGCTACTACAACGACTTCGTCAAACCGGCGAAAACCTACCGCCTGCCCACAGATGCAGAGCGTGAGGCCCTGACCGCACTGCGTGACGCACTGGCGGGTTATGACGGCGCAACCGATGACGAAGCTCTGCAATCGGTAGTCTATGCGATTGGTCGCGACCGGTTCGACCCGCTGCGCGGATGGTTCACCGCGCTTTACGAGGTGCTGCTCGGTGCCAGCCAAGGCCCACGTTTTGGCGGGTTCATCGCGCTCTACGGTGTGCCGGAAACGGTTGCGCTGATCGACAAGGGGCTGAATGGCGAACTGGTCTCCTGACCGCGACACCTCCGGTCTGTCCCCGCGGGGACAGACCAACCGCACCCCTTGGAACAGGGCGCACGCACGCTAGGTCTTTCCTCAGACAGAGGAGATGACAGATGCGGAAATGGATGATGGGCGCGGTACTGGCCGCCAGCATGACCGGGGCGGCCTTTGCCCAAGGCACAGAAATTCAAGGCGTGATCGGCAACCAGATCGAAGCCTTCAAATCCGACAATTTCGAAGAAGCGTTTTCCTTTGCCTCGCCCGGTATTCGCGGGATTTTTGGCACCCCCGAAAATTTCGGGCGCATGGTCACCCAAGGCTATCCGATGGTCTGGCGCCCAGCAGAGGTCACGTATCTGGGCCTTGATGACGAAAACGGCGTCCTGTCGCAAACCGTGCGCATCGTCGACGCAGACGGCGCGACCCACCTGCTGAAATACCGGATGCTGGAAACGGACGACGGTTGGAAAATCAACGGCGTCCAACTGCTCGAGGCACCGGGCGTCAGCGCCTAACCGGCATACCGGGCGATTTGGCGAATGCTCCATTCGACCGAGTCGCGCATCGTGTCACCCAGCGCCTCGTCAAAGGCCTCGACGACGTCACGCGGCGCGTCCGACACCGCTGGCACAACCTCTTCGAAAGACCGGGACGCGATGATCCGGTCCTCGAACGCATCCACGATCTTGATGTTCAACCGCACATCGACATGCAATGGCGCGTTGGGGTCACCATCAGGCACAAACGCCTGAAATTCGCGAATGTCCGTCACAATCAGAAAATCGGCGCGCAGGCCAATGGTGGAACTGCCCACCGCAGGCACTCGGTCACTGTTTTCAAAGCTCTCGATCAACAGCGCCTGCACAATCAACGGCGCCCGGTCGACCCAGCGCGCGTCGGCGAGGTACTGCACCTGTAGCGCATCGGGTTGGACCGCGATGCGATCCGTATCGACAGAGGCCGTCGCAGTCGGTTGCTCAACCACGATCTGAAACTTCAGCTTGGGCAATCCACTGTCAAAGGTGCTCTTGGGTGTCAGCACATAGTTGTCGACCGGTTTGGTGACCTCGGTAAGGCTGGCAAGACCAGAACACCCGGCCAAAGCAATGGTCAAGGCGGCCAGTTGAACGGCTGTGAAAACGGTTTTGATCATCTGCGGAACCTTGAATTCTGCGTACCCAGCAGGAACCGGCCGGGGTCGCGTTCGATTTTGTTGACCAACCGTTCGAGGTTAACAGTCAGACTGCGCGCCTCTTCGGTGAACTTGAGGAATTCCGGCAGGCCAAGGCGCAGGAATTCAGAGATTTGACGCTCGTTTCCGGTCACCACATCGTCGAGTGTGTCCGCAAAACTGGCCGCTGAACGTGACGCCGACAAAACCTCGCCCGAGATCTGTTCGATGTTTTGCGACGCCACTTCGACCGTGTTGGTAAAGGTGGACGCCGCCCGCCGCAGATCACCGATCACACCGTCCTCGGAGTTGCTGAACGTCGACGCGAAATTGGATGCGGCTGTGCGCAGATCGCCCAGGATGCCGCCGATGTCTTCTTCGATCACCCTGTTGGCGCTGGCAAAGGTTTTGGCCGCAACGTCCAGCGTTTCGTTCGCGTTGGTCATCGCCGTGGACACCCAGCCAAGCGTTGTGTTGGCGTTGTTGAACGTGGTGGTGAATGTTGCGATTGCGCCCGACGCCTCACCGGAAAGTGTGTCCAGCCGCGTGGCCAGCGCCGCCGTGCGGGTGCCCACATCGTCAATCACCCGCGTCGCCGTCTGAGACGTCGTGCGCAGGTCATCCGCAAGCGGCGACAGTTGGTCCGTCATCAAACGGTCAAAGCCGGTTGCCGCCTGATCCACCGATTTCATCGTGGTCTGCGCGTCACCAAGCGCGAGGATCGCGCTGTCTGCAACCGCGTCAAAGCGGCCCACAACCCGCGCTGCCTCACCACCTACATCGTCCAGAACACGAGTCGCGGTTTGCGCGGTTGTGCGCAGGTCACTCGCCAGCGGCGTCAACTGCGTGTCGGTAAACTCAGTGATCCCGGCCATCGCACCATTTGCGCTGTCCAGGGTTGTGCTTGCGCGGTCCAACACTGTGCCGCCCTGCACCGCCAGCGCGTCCAAACGGCCCGCAATCCGGGTGACTTCTCCACCTGCGCTGGCCAAGACGTCGGTGGCGGTTTGCGATGTCGTGCGCAGGTCTTCGGCCAGCGGACCGATCCGGTCATTGGCCAGCGCGCTGATATCCGTCAACGTGGTGTTCGCCGTCGTTAACGTGCCCGTTGCCGTGGCAAGCGTCGTTTCCGCCGTGTCCGAAAGCTGCTCAAGCCGCCCGGTGAAATCCGCGATTTCCCGCGCGGCATTGCCCAGGTCATCAGACAGCGTTTCGAAATTCGCCAGCACACCGTCCAGCCGTTCGGAAGACGTGGCAAGGTTGCCGACGAGTGCCCCGACCGCCGCCTTGTTGTCGTCGTTGAACACGTCATTCACGTTTTCCAACAGGGTGATCGCCCGGTCCAACACCTGCGGCGCGCCTTCGAACACCGATTGCAAGGCGGTGCGTTCTGACGGGATCGTGGTGCCTTCGGGCAAGGGCGCAGACGCATCAGACCCGCCGCGTAAGCCGACAAAGCTGACGCCCGTGACACCTTGGGATTGCAACTGGGCCTTGGTCTCTGAATTGACTGGCGCATCCGCTGCGACCTCGATCCTGACACGCACCTTGGACGGGTCATCGGGGTCAAGGTTCAGGTCCACAACCTGTCCAACAGGCAACCCGTTATAGCGCACGTCGCTGGCCGCGCCCAAGCCGGACACATCATCAAAAAGGATGTCGTAATACGCGTATTGGCGGTCTACCTCGACCTTGGCCAGCCACAGCAACAGGCCCAGCGCCCCCAGGATTCCCCCCAGCGTAAACAGCCCGATCAGCGCATAATTGGCTTTGGTTTCCATGGTGGCGGCAGCCTTTGGTCTATGTCTTGGCCTGCGCGGCACGTGCGCGCGGCCCGGTAAAATATTCCTGCACCCAGGGGTGGTCCACGTCCGTCATCCCCTCAATCGGGCCGGTGACCAGCACGCGCTTTTCAGCAAGCACCGCAATTCTGTCGCAGATCGCGTAAAGAGAGTCGAGGTCATGCGTGACCATGAACACGGTCAGCCCAAGCGAGCGTTTCAATTCGCCAATCAGATCATCATAGGCCGCCGCCCCGATGGGATCGAGCCCGGCGGTCGGTTCGTCCAGAAACACGATCTCGGGATCCAGCGCCAGCGCGCGCGCCAGAGAGGCGCGTTTACGCATCCCACCCGACAGTTCCGAGGGCAGTTTCCCGCAGGCCAGAGGCGGCAGGCCCACGAGGCTGATCTTGAGCTGGCCGAGGCTGCGCATCAGCGCGGGGCTGAGGTTGAGGTGTTCGCGCATGGGCGCCATCACGTTTTGCAGCACCGACAGCGAGGAAAAGAGCGCGCCGTCCTGAAAGGCGACACCCCAGCGTTTTTCGGCCGTCAGACGTTCCTCGCGGCTGCCGTTCAGCACATCCGCGCCCAGCACTTCGATGGACCCGGCAGCAGGCCGGTTCAGGCCAACGATGGTGCGCAGCAGCACGGACTTGCCAGTGCCCGACCCACCGACAATGCCCAGCACCTCGCCGCGCCAGACATCGAGATCCAGATTGTCATGCACGACCTGGCGGCCAAACTGGTTGCGCAGGCCGCGCACCTTGATGATCGCGTCGCGGGTCACAGGCCCAGCTCCGCAAAGAAGATGGAGAACACCGCGTCGGCCACGATCACCAGAAAGATCGACTGCACCACCGAGATCGTGGTGTGACGCCCGACGCTGTCGGCGGAGGATTGCACCTGCATCGCCTGCCAACAAGCCACGGTGGCGATGATCGCGGCAAAGACCGGCGCCTTGATCATGCCGATGATCAGGTGCCAGACATCCGTGTTTTCCTGCAACCGCGTGATGAACATCGACGGGCTCACGCCCAGTTCGATCCAGCTCATGATTGCGCCGCCCAGCAGGCCCGAGACATTGGCGATAAAGCCGAGGATGGGCAGCATGATCACCAGCGCGATGACGCGCGGCAGCACAAGGACTTCGATCGGGTCGAGGCCAAGGGTGCGCATCGCGTCCAGTTCCTCGCGGACCTTCATGGACCCGATGGACGCGGTAAATGCCGAACCGGACCGCCCCGCTACGATGATGGCGGTCAGGAGGATGCCCAGTTCGCGCAGGATCGAGATGGCAATGAGGTCGACCACAAACACCTCGGCCCCGAACTGGCGCAGTTGCGAGGCCCCCTGGAACGACAGAACCACCCCGATCAGAAAGCTCATCAGCACCACGATGGGAATGGCGTTAAAGCCGGTCTCTTCCATCTGGCTGACCAGTGCCGCCGTCCGCCAACGGCGCGGACGGAAGAGGCAGGTGACGAGGCTCGCCAGCGTCTGACCCACAAAGCTCATCAGCGACATGGCGGATGCGCCCACACCGGCCGTTTTCTCACCAATCCCCGCCAGCCATGGCACAAGGCCGCTCGGAGGTGCCTCAACGCCTTCCTCGGCGGGCATTGCGGCGACCACTGCGTGGATCAGTTCCAGGCGGGTCTGTGTGCTGTCCGTGATTTCGACTTGCGCGCCTGATGCCTCGAGGCGGGATTTGAGGTCGGACACCATCCACGCGCCGCCCGTGTCCAACGCCTCGAGCCCGTCGAGATCGATGTTCATGGTGCCTGTCCCCGCGGGGACAGAGGCGAAATCGCGCTCAACATGGCTGAGATGTTCGGTCACCAACCGCCCCGACAAACGGATCACGGGCGCGGGGCCGCTGTCATCAATGATCACGGTCGGAGCAGGCATAGGGACTTTCGAAGCGCAGCAGACCGGAGGCATTTCCCCCCGATATCAGCAGACTAGACCAAAGCCCCAGACAGGGAAAGGCGGTCGGAAACGCCCGAAAAACAAGGGGTGGCGCGTTCACGAAAGCAAAGGCCCGCCGTGAGAACAATTCATTTGCACGACTCACCTCATGGCCCCTATATCCATCTCAGTCGCCAAGGCCGACATGGGAGAGCGCGGGACACCCCGCCGCCGAAGGAGCAACGCCCCGGAAACTCTCAGGCACAATGAACCGTGTTGGCCGCGCCTGAGGACAGGCATGACGACGATCTGGAGAGCGGTCAGGGCTGACGTGCCTGATCCACCGAAGGAGAAAGCGCCGACCGTTTCGGCGTCAAACTCTCAGGTCACGCGACAGATGGGGACGCGAACCGGCATGGTGCCGGACGTGTCCGTATCCCTCGCGTCACTTTGGGAGGACATCACATGTCCCATATCGCCGTGATAGGTGCCGGTATCACTGGCATCACAACTGCCTACGCCCTTGCCCGCCGTGGCTATGACGTCAGCGTCTTTGACCGCAACCGCTATGCCGCGATGGAGACATCCTTTGCCAATGGCGGGCAGCTTTCGGCATCGAACGCCGAGGTCTGGACCCGTTGGGGCACGATCTTCAAGGGGCTCAAGTGGATGCTGAAATCGGATGCGCCCTTGCTGGTGAACCCGCGCCCCAGCTGGCACAAGCTGTCGTGGATGGCCGAGTTCATGGGCAACATCCCACACTACGAGGCGCACACGGTCGAGACTACGCGGCTGGCCATTGCCGCGCGGGAACACCTGCTGGATTTCGCAGCAGAGGTCGGCGTCGATTTCGACTGTGAACAGCGCGGTATTCTGCACGTCTACAAGAAACAGTCAGAATTTGATCACGCCCGCCGGGTTAACACGCTGCTGGCCAAGGCCGGCCTAGACCGCCGCGAGGTGACGGCGGACGAGGTGCAGCGGCTGGAGCCCGCGCTCAAGACCGACACGCTGGGCGGGTTCTATACAGAGAGCGATTTCACCGGTGACATCCACCGCTATGCCCGCGCGCTGAGCGATGGGTGCGCGCGGATGGGTGTCACGTTCCACTACAAGGCGGACGTGTCCGACATTCACCACACCGGCACTGGCGTGCGCATCGACTGGCACAGCAGCGACGGCGACCAGCAGCAGCATTTCGACGGTATCGTCGTCTGTGCGGGCGTGGGCAGCCGTGCCATTGCGGCCAAGCTGGGCGACAGGGTCAACATCTATCCGGTCAAGGGCTATTCGATCACCGTCAATCTGGATGATGAGACCAGCCAGGCCGCTGCCCCTTGGGTCAGCCTGTTGGATGACGAGGCCAAGATCGTGACGTCCCGTCTGGGCAAAGGGCGTTTCCGCATTGCGGGTACTGCCGAGTTCAACGGCTACAACCTCGACATTCGGGACGACCGCGTGCGCCCGTTGCGGGAGTGGTGCGAGGCGTTTTTTCCTGACGTATCCACCGAACACTGTGTGCCATGGGCCGGGCTGCGCCCCATGTTGCCATCCATGATGCCCAAGGTGGGTCCGGGGTCGAAACCGGGTGTCTACTACAACACCGGCCACGGGCATCTGGGTTGGACCCTATCGGCGGCCACCGCACAGGCCACCGCCGATGTCGTGGACGTTGCGCGGATGAAAAACGCCGCCTGAGGCGATACGCCAGAGCCGCGTTACCGTACCCGGCTCTGGCTCAACTGCCGTAAAGAGACCCCCAGCGTTCGATCAGCTTTTGCTGCATCGCCTTGGCGCGCCGGTTCCAACTGCGCGCGCCGCGCGGGGCCTCGCGATTGGCCTTGGAGATGCGGCCCCGCGTGGCCTCGTCCGCAGCAAAGATGGCAAAGGCCATTTCGGTCCCGTTCTTGGCCGTCATATACCCCGCCAACCCGGACACAAAGTTCAGCGTGCCGGTTTTGGCGTGCACGTCGATGGGGTGGTTCTTGATCGCGCGGCGCTTTTCATCGAGCATCGCAATGGGTTTGAGGATGGGCCGCAATGTCCGGGACTGGTGTGCCTTGACCAACGCCTGCACCATATCATCGGCCGTCATTTTACTGGCGTCACCAAGGCCTGAATGATCCACCAGTCGCATCGACGCAGTGCCAAGCGTGGCACCCGCCCAGCGGTTCATCTCGGTTGCGGATGCCTTCAGGCTGTTGACCCGCCCCTTGCGTTTGGCTGTCGCCGCGAGCCCAACCATCTCTGCCGTCAGGTTGGTCGAAAACCGCAGCATCGCGCGCAGGATGGTGCGCAAGTCATCGCTCTGACGCGACGCCAGCAATGTTCCGTTGGGTGCGCGGCCCACAACCACGGGGTTCTTGAGCACGATGCCATGGGCGCGCGCCAATGTCTGAAAGACGTCGCCGGCATAAAGCGCAGGCTTGCGCACCGGCAACCAACGCGCGCCGCCATTGCCCAAAGCGCCCTTGGCGACGGACCAATTGTCGGTCCGCCCCCCGTCCTTGTAGGTATAGACTGGCAAGTCACGCGACACGATCTGCATCCGCGACATGGCCACGTCCGGGCGGTATCGGTCGGACCGCGCGTCCATGGTGACGCCGTACGCACCGCCAGACCGACGCCATTCGAAATGAACCCGGTTGAAATTCAGCGCAATGCCACTGATCGCAGGACTGTATCCGACATGATCGGGTTGACCCGGATCAATGGTCTTGATGAACGGCAAGGCTCCGTCGGCCACTTTGAACGCGCCGCGCACCTCGCGGATGCCGCGGGCCTTGAGCGCCTCGGCCATCGCCGCCAGCGCATTGGTGTCGAGCGTCGGATCGCCGCCGCCCACAAGGATCAGATCCCCCTGCACCACCCCCGCCGACACGCCGCCAGTGGCAACGAGTTGCGTCGTAAACCGGTATCCTGCGCCCAGCACGTCCAGCGCATAAAGCGCGGTCACCGCCTTGGCGACGCTGGCGGGTGGTGTGCCGACACTGGCATTGCCCCCCTCGAGCCGCAGACCCGTGCGGGCATCCGCCACCGCATAGGTTACCCGGCCATTCAGCTTGGCCGCGTTGATAATCGCCTGCGGATCGGCGATGGATTTCTTGAAATGATCTGCGCCGCGTGACACCGGGCGCAAGGACGCCGTGGGCGGGGTAGCAACAGCCGTAGATGCAGCAGAACCTGCAACCATGGCCAGGAAAAATCGTCTCGAAACAGCGCGCAACATGTGGGCATCTAACCCCAGCCGCCCGGCGCAAACAAGCGCCCGCAGCATCACGTTTGCGGTGATGTGTCCCAGTTGCCAGCCGCGCGGATGGCCGAGGATGATTGTGGCGACATGGCGACGTTCACAAAGCACCACGCGGGCGCGTCTGCGCGGGCCAGCATCTGGCTCGCCTTGGCCGAAATGCGATGGTCGCGATAGACCCGCGCCGCCCGACTCATCCGGGCGGAAATACGGTCTCCCGGACGGGCCAGAACCCCCAGCGGCACGTTTTCCGTGATCCATGTCCAGTCTTGCCAGCGGTGAAACTGAGCAAGGTTATCGGCCCCCATCAGCCAGACAAACCGCACACCCGGATAGACGTTCATCAAAGCCGCCAGCGTTTGCGCCGTATAGCGCGTGCCAAGACGCGCCTCGATGTCGGTGATGGTCACGCGCGGGTCCTGCATGACAGATTGCGCACGCGCCACACGTTTGTCCAAGGGCGCGGGACCGTGGGATTTGAGCGGATTGCCCGGACTGACCAGCCACCACACCCGGCTCAGGCCAAACCGTTTCATCGCCTCGCGGGTGATGTGGACATGTCCGTCATGCGCAGGGTCAAAAGACCCCCCCAGCAGGCCCACAACCTGTCCCGGCCGTGCCATCGGAAAACTGTGGCGCATCATGGATGTCGTCCCTGTCCCGGCGCCCGATGCGCCCAGGCCAGACGGGACCGCAGCGCGCGTCGATTGTCAATCAAGTGGCCGGACCGCCGCACCCAGCGTCACTTCGCCGGGGGTCACCACTTCGGCACACCAACCGCCATGGCCTCGCATCGCGGCATAGCCGCCATAGCCCAGAAACCGCTCCATCAGACTGCACGGTGCGCAGATCGTGGTAAATTTGACGACTGCCGAACCGATCTCGATGGACCGCCCCTTGAGACCGGCAAGGTTGATGCCCCGCACAACGAGGTTGCGTCGAAACAGAGACGGATCAATGTGGTCACGGCCCAGATAGGATGCGATTGCGGGCAAATGCTCTGCCTGGATCAGGGTCACCGCACGTTTGCCCGCCCGCCCCCTGTCGCCGTCCAACCCGGACATCAACACCGACGCCCGGTCCAACACCGCGATGTCTGCGGCACGGGCGGGCCGCACGCCGATCCACTCGACGTGTCCCGGCTGCGCCCAGCGGGCGATCATGTCGTGCAGTGGCCGCACCTCGGTACGGTCTGTCATCGTTCGTCACGCGCCTGCGCGCGCCGTTCGATGATGTCGAGGTCGGGCAGACGGTCCAGCGGGTAGTTCGGGTGCAGCACCCACACCCCGCCCTCGTCCTGTTCCAGAGGTCGCAATGTGCCGCCGGGAAACGCGCGTGTCCGCAAGGCCAATACAACATCCGATAGCACCGCTGGGTTGTCCCTGAAATACGCGTGGCCAAACCCACCCCGCACGTTCTCTACCCTGATGAAATGCACCAGCGATTGCTTGCCCAGAATTTCCAGCTCTCCGGGTTGAAAGTCCGAATTCTTGAGCGCGCCCAAACGGGTCGAGCGGGTTAGGTAGGCGGACAAGCGCAAGGCCCCATCGTCGGGGTTGATATACAGGTTCACCTGTTCGAACGCCTCGGCGAACCGTTCGGCCTGCAGGCGTTGGCGTACGATGTCCACGTCCAGATCGGGGGCCGCCATGATCAAAGTCCCGGTCTTGAGCGCCAGTTTGGGATGCCGGTTGCCACCACGCGCCTCGATGATCAACTCGCGCAGCGCCGTTGTGGCGACATCGGTGCCCCGCGAATGGGCCACAATGTCGATCTGATCAACTTCGGGCATCTGCGCCAGCATGCGCAGAAACTCCTTGGCGTGGTGCACTGAAAACGTACCCGCATCCCGGTCGCGGAAATAGCCCAAGGGGCCAATCCCGTTGCCCGCTGGCCAGGTAAAGGAGATCGGGACGGATTCGCGCCCGGCAAAGTGCCAGATATTCGCCAGCGCTGTCAGGCTGTCGTCAAAGTCGTTGTTGAACCCATGCAAATAAACCAACACGGTGCTGTTGCCGGTGCGGGCAATCTCGGCCGCGACTTCGGCCTGAAACTTGCGCGCCTGCCCGTCGTAGATATCGCGGATATCCCTGCGGTGTCCCAAACGACCATCGCGTCGCTCAACGGGCAGCGGTGTGGATTCGAAGCGGACCAGTTCCGTCACCTCGGGCACCCAGAGGGTCGAGATATTATCATCAGAATCGGCACGCGTGCGGCGCAGCAACTCATCCCAATTCAGATCACGGCCAAACTTTACCGTGGCGGCACCAAATGCCATGGATTGCGACCGGTCCGATCCATACCTGTCCCCCTGGGGCGCGCGGTCTGTCATGTAGAAAATGCGCGGTTGAGCCGTGCGCAGCGATTGCGCCACGCGCGCTTCGGGATAGTTGGTGCCTGAACGATACAGGTTGGGCGGTGGCGCCAGACCGATCCCGGCGGCACATGCGCTCAACATCAGGCAGGTGGCAAACAGGACGAACCGCCTCATGTCGCACGCTTTCTTGGATGTGGTGGTGGTATCGCTAGCACAGGTTTGGCCGCATCGCCAAAGAGCTTTTGCACGCGGTGCCGTATGGGCGGTGTTGCGCATTGCCCTTTGGCGTTGGGGTGGCTAGATGATGCTGTCCTAGCCGCAACAGGAGTGTCCCATGGCCGCCTATCAATACGTCTATCATATGTCCGGTGTGTCCAAGACCTATCCGGGCGGCAAGAAGTGCTTTGAAAACATTCACCTGAACTTTCTGCCCGGCGTGAAAATCGGTGTGGTTGGTGTGAACGGCGCAGGTAAATCCACGCTGATGAAGATCATGGCCGGGATGGACAAGGATTTCTCGGGCGAGGCGTGGGTCGCGGAAGGGGCCAAGGTGGGATACCTGCCGCAGGAGCCGCAGCTGGACCCGGCCCTGTCGGTGCGCGAGAACGTGATGTTGGGCGTGGCCGAGAAGAAGGCCGTGCTGGACCGCTATAACGACCTGGCGATGAACTATTCCGACGAGACCGCGGACGAGATGGCCGCGTTGCAGGACCAGATCGACGCCGAAAACCTGTGGGATCTGGACAGCCAGATCGACGTGTCGATGGAGGCGCTGCGCTGTCCGCCGGATGATGCGGATGTGACGACCCTGTCGGGCGGTGAGGCGCGCCGTGTGGCACTGTGCAAGCTGCTGCTCGAGGCGCCCGAGATGCTGCTCTTGGACGAGCCGACCAACCACCTTGATGCCGAGACGATTGCCTGGCTGCAACAGCACCTGATCGACTACAAGGGCACGATCCTGATCGTCACCCACGACCGCTATTTCCTCGACGACATCACCGGCTGGATCCTCGAATTGGACCGCGGCAAGGGTGTGCCGTGGGAGGGCAACTATTCCTCTTGGCTGGAGCAGAAGGCCAAGCGGCTGGAGCAGGAAGCCCGCGAAGACAAGAGCCGCCAGAAGACGCTGGAGCGCGAATTGCAATGGATGCGGCAGGGTGCCAAGGCACGCCAGGCCAAGTCCAAGGCACGGATCAACGCCTATAACGAGCTGGCAGACCAGTCCGAGCGCGAAAAGCTGGCCTATGCCCAGATCGTCATCCCGAATGGTCAGCGGCTGGGATCAAAGGTGATCGACGTCGAAGGGCTATCCAAGGCCATGGGCGACAAGCTGCTGGTTGAGGGGCTCGATTTCTCCCTACCGCCCGGCGGAATTGTCGGCGTGATCGGCCCCAACGGCGCGGGCAAGTCCACGCTTTTCAAGATGCTGACCGGGCAGGAAACGCCCGATGCCGGCACGGTCGAGATCGGGGACACGGTGCAATTGTCCTATGTCGATCAGTCACGCGATGACCTGAACGCGGAGGACAACGTCTGGCAGGCAATCTCGGGTGGTGCGGAACTGATCCAGCTGGGCGATGCCGAGGTGAACAGCCGCGCCTATTGCTCGTCGTTCAACTTCAAGGGCGGCGATCAGCAAAAGAAGGTTGGCCTGCTGTCAGGCGGTGAGCGCAACCGCGTGCACATGGCCCGCCTGCTGAAATCAGGCGGCAACGTGCTACTGCTTGACGAGCCGACCAACGACCTGGACGTGGAGACGCTGCGCGCGCTGGAAGACGCATTGGTGGATTTTGCCGGGTGTGCTGTGGTGATCAGCCACGACCGTTTCTTCCTCGACCGGATCTGCACGCATATCCTGGCCTTTGAAGGGGATGCACATGTGGAGTGGTTCGAGGGGAACTTCGAGGACTACGAAGAGGACAAGAAGCGACGGTTGGGGCCAGACGCGCTGGAGCCGAAGCGGTTGAAGCACAAGAAGTTTGTGCGGTGACACGGCCTTAGGCCAGCCAACAAGTTCGTGTGATGCTTACAGGGTAGGGTGCGCAGTTTCGCGCTCCCTAAATAACTCTGACCAAAAGTGCTTTGGACTACAGCAAAACCCACCACACCAGAAACGGCGGCACAGCGCACCCGAATGCGATCATGAAGAGTTTCGCGGCATGGCTTGTCTTGGCAAACAAGCCGTCGCCCAGCGCACCTTCGCCGTAGTTCATGGCGCCGCCGATCACGACATATCCCTGACGCTCCGTCTCGCGGCGGGACGCGGCAAGCGACTGCATCGCGGCTTGGTACACGGCATCCTGGCGGGTCTGTTCGTCCAGATCGGGCTGCAAATCTTCCATACGTGTCATGTGGTGCGCTCCTGTGTCAGCGTCAAGAAATGGAGCGGCGCGTGGCAAAGTCCAGCCCAACAGGCACAAAAAAGGCCAGCCCGAAGGCCGGCCTTTTCCAATTTCCGGAAATGCGGGCTTAGTTCAACGCCTTGTCCGTGATCGCATGCGTCCAGGCCCCTTCAGGTGCCTTGGAAATCACCGGGTCCGACCCACCGGACAGCAACGATGCCACCGTGCGTTCGTAGTCGGCGGGATCCAGCGATCCGTTCGACCCTGCGGTCAGCTTGGCAATCTCGCCCATCATCCGCTTTTGGTGCTTTTCGGTCTGTGCGCCAGAGGCGTCATTGTCCAACACAATCTCTGCCGCTTCATCCGGATTTTCCTCGGCGTATTTCCAGCCTTTCATCGAGGCACGTACGAACCGCACCATCTTGTCTTCGAATTCCGGGTCGGCGAGGTTTTCCTCGAGCGCATAGAGGCCGTCCTCGAGCGTGGCGACGCCCTGGTCCTCATATTTGAACACCTGCAATTCCTCGGGCGTGAGGCCTGCATCGATGATCTGCCAGTATTCGTTGTAGGTCATCGTCGACACGCAGGCCGCTTGGTTTTGCAGGATCGGATCCACGTTGAACCCTTGTTTCAGCACGGTCACACCCGCATCAGAGCCATCTGTTGGGATCCCCAGCTGGCTCATCCACGACAGGAACGGGAACTCGTTGCCAAAGAACCAGACGCCCAGCGTCTTGCCGGGGAAGTCGTCCGTGCTGGTCACACCCGCATCCTTGCGGCAGGTCAGCATCATGCCCGAAGATTTGAACGGTTGCGCGATGTTGACCATCGAAAGGCCCTTTTCCCGTGCGGCCAGGGCTGCAGGCATCCATTCGACGGTCACATCCGCGCCGCCCCCGGCCAGAACCTGCGTGGGTGCGATGTCGGGGCCACCGGGCTTGATGGTGACGTTCAGGTCTTCTTCCTCATAGAACCCCTTGTCGAGCGCCACGTAGTAGCCTGCAAATTGCGCCTGCGTGACCCACTTGAGTTGCAGCGTGACATCGTCTGCGGCTTGCGCAGCCATGGCCGACAGCCCGAGTGCTGCGCTGGCGGCGAAGGCGGTAATGATTTTCATGTGTACTCTCCTTGTTGATGGTAAAGTCGGGCCTCTAGGATCGGGCCCGTTGGGATGGATGCCAGAATGTCACGGCCCGCTCGATCAGGGCAACACCGCCATAAGCGGCCGACCCCACGAGGGCAGCGACGACAATTTCGGCCCAGACAAGGTCCAGCGCAAGCTGCCCCACCGAGACCGAGATGCGAAAGCCCATGCCACGGATGGGCGAGCCGAAAAATTCGGCAACAATTGCGCCGATCAGGGCCAGCGTGGTCGCGATCTTAAGCCCGTTGAAGATGAACGGCATCGCCATGGGCAGCCGCAGTTTCAAGAGCGTCGTGGCCGAGGACGCCGCATAGGTGCGCATCAAGTCGCGCTGCATGGCACTGGCGGCCTGCAACCCTTCGACCGTGTTCACGAGCACCGGGAAGAACACCATGACCACAACCACGGCGGCCTTGGACTGCCAGTCGAACCCGAACCACATCACCAGGATCGGCGCCATGCCGACAATGGGCAGTGCGGCCACGAAGTTGCCCACCGGCATGAGCCCGCGGCGCAGGAAATCCGACCGGTCGATGGCAATCGCGGTCAACACGGCACTGCCGCACCCGATGATATAGCCAGTCAACGCGCCCTTGATGACCGTCTGCACAAAATCCTCCCACAGGATCGAGGTGGACGCAGCAAAGGTCTTGGCGATCACCGACGGGGCGGGCAACAGAACCGCCGAGACGTCAAAGCCGCGCACGACCCCTTCCCAGATCGCGATGATCGTCAAACCAAAAAGGACAGGCATCGCCAGTCGCACGGCCCGTGAGGGCACAAGCCGGGCCAACCGGACGTTCAACGCCCAGCCCACAATCCACGCACCCAGGGCAAAAAGGATCCATCCCATCACGCCATCCCCATCCGCGACAGGGTCACCCGCTGAATGACACCGATGATGGCGACCAGAACGGCCGCTAAAGCCGCCGCCATGATCAGAGCCGACCAGATCTGGATCGTCTGGCCGTAATAGCTGCCCGCGAGCAGACGCGCACCAAGACCCGCTACCGCACCCGTCGGCAACTCACCGACAATGGCCCCCACAAGGCTCGCCGCCATGCCGACCTTGAGCGACGCAAAGAGGTAAGGCATCGAGGCCGGCAGCCGCAGCCGCCAAAACGTCTGGGACGCACTCGCGTTCCATGTGCGCATCTGGTCCAGCTGCATCACTTCCGGACTGCGCAGCCCTTTGACCATACCGACCACAACCGGAAAGAACGACAGATACATCGAGATCATTGCCTTGGGCAGCAAGCCGGAAATCCCGACCGCATTCAGAACAACGATGATCATCGGTGCCAATGCAAGGATCGGTATCGTCTGACTGGTGATCACCCAAGGCATGACCGACCGATCCATGACTGTGTTGTAAACGATGCCCACCGCCAACAGGATCCCAAGCCCGGTGCCCAAGGCAAAGCCCAAAAGCGTCGCACTCAACGTGATCCAGGAATGGTAAATCAATGATCGCTTGGAGAAAGCGCGCCCTTTGGCCACCATCGCCCCGGTGGTCTTCCATATCTCTGCCCCAACCTGATGCGGGGCGGGCAGCCGCGGCTTCTCCTGGGCCCAGGTGTCGGCCACCAACGCGCTTGTGCTCAACGTGACATCGGCGCGCTTGGCCTTGTCATAGGCCCAAGCCGCGTTCAGCCAGATCGCGGCCGCGTACCACAGGGCAAAGATCACCCCTACCACGGTCAACACTGGCACTATGCTACGCATGGCAGCGCCCTCCGCAGGCTTCATTGTTCCACAAATATGCAAAACCCTGCGCCAGCAACCAGCCGGGCTTTTTGCATATTTTAAGAACAATGAAAGGATTACGTGCAGAATTGGCCCCACGGTACAGGCAGGCATGCCGATGACCGTGAACGATGAAGCGGGTGGCCGCGCCTTCACCCAAACAGCGGTTCGGTGGCAGGGTCCGGGCGAATGTCCGGCCCTGCGCCGGTGATGTAACCCTAGACATGCGCATGCCCTGCCCGCAGCCCTTCTCGCACGCGGTGCGCCACTTCCAGAAAGGCCGGGCTTTCGCGAATGTCGAGCGGGCGTTCCTTGGGCAGCGGGCTTTCGATGACGTCTGTGATCCGACCCGGACGGGGTGACATGACAACAATCTTCGTGCTGAGGTACACCGCTTCGGGGATCGAGTGGGTCACAAAGGCGATGGTCTTTTCCGTGCGCGCCCATAGATGCAGCAGCTGTTCGTTCAGGTGATCCCTGACAATTTCGTCCAACGCGCCAAAGGGTTCGTCCATGAGCAGGATATCCGCGTCAAAAGCCAGCGCCCGAGCGATCGACGCACGTTGCTGCATGCCACCGGACAACTGCCAAGGAAACTTCTTCTCAAACCCCGAAAGCTCGACCAGCTCCAGAACACGGGCCACACGCTCCGCCTGCTCGGCCTTGTTGTAGCCCATGATCTCCAGCGGCAGCGAAATGTTGCGCCCAATGGTACGCCATGGGTAAAGCCCTGCGGCCTGAAACACATAACCATACGCCCGCGCCATACGCGCCTGCTCTGGCGTCACCCCATTCACGACAATCGACCCACCTGTCGGCTGCTCCAGATCAGCCATGCAACGCAGAAAGGTCGTCTTGCCACAGCCCGAAGGGCCAATGAAGGACACAAAGTCCCCCTTCTCAATGTCCAGCGACACGCCCTTGAGCGCATGGACCGGACCATCATTGGTCTGGAAGGTCAGGTCTAGATTCTGCGCCGAAACAACCGGTGCTGTGGATGCGACCGCGGCCGCAACCGTAGTGCCATGTGCCATCAAATCCCCGCCGGAATATTCAAAGGATCACGCTCGATCATCTTGGGTGCGGTCAACGCCTTCCACTTGCTCAGCGCCTGAGACGCCGACGAAAACGCGGGGCGCGGTACGAACTTGCCCCGCCCAGGCGAAGGCTGTGAATTCTGCCCCCAGGCCCAGATCACTTCACCACGGCTGAGGGTATAGCGCGACTGCGCCTTCACCTCGAACCCTTCGAACACGTTGTAATCCAACACCGAATGATGGTTCGCAGGCGAAATCGTCTTGGTGATCTTGGGATCCCACACGACGATGTCGGCATCCGCCCCTTCGACTATCGCGCCTTTCTTGGGGTAGATGTTCAGGATCTTCGCCACATTGGTCGAGGTTGCAGCGACAAACTCGTTGGGTGTCAGCCGCCCCGTCTCCACCCCTTCGGTCCAGAGCACGGCAAGGCGTTCCTCCAGCCCGTTTGACCCGTTGGGGATGATGCGGAAATCGTCACGGCCTGCGCGCTTCTGTTCTGTGTTGAAGGCTGCGTGATCCGTGGCCACCACCTGCAACGATCCGGACTGCAAGCCAGCCCAAAGCGAGTCCTGATGGTCTTTGGATCGGAAGGGCGGCGACATCACGCGCCGTGCCGCATAGTCCCAATCGGTGTCGAAATACACGCTCTCATCCAGCGTCAGGAACTGGATCAGCGGCTCGCCGTAGACGCGCATGCCCTTCTGACGGGCGCGCCGGATGGCCTCATGCGCCTGCTCGCAGGACACATGCACAATGTACAAAGGCACACCCGCCGCATCTGCAATGGTGATAGCGCGGTTTGCCGCCTCACCTTCAAACTCGGGCGGACGGCTATACGCATGCCCCTCAGGTCCCGTAATCCCCTGGTCGAAATACTTCTGCTGCATCTCGGCCACCAGATCGCCGTTCTCGGCATGGACCATGGGCAGCGCACCCAACTCGGCGCAGCGCTTGAACGACGCGAACATCTCGTCATCCTCGATCATCAGCGCGCCCTTGTAGGCCATGAAATGCTTGAAGGAATTGACGCCCATATCGACGGCATCCTTCATCTCGTTGAACACATCCTCGTTCCAGCCGGTGATCGCCATGTGATAGCCGACATCCGAACAGATCTGCGGCGCCGACTTGCGGTGCCACTCGTTGATCGCGTTCTTGATCGACCCATCCGCACCGGGCAGGCAGAAATCCACGATCATCGTGGTGCCGCCCACCGCGGCGGCCCAGGTGCCGGACTCAAACGTCTCGGCGGCTGTTGTGCCCATGAACGGCATCTCGAGATGGGTGTGCGGATCGATCCCGCCCGGAATGACATAGGCCCCCTCGGCGTCGATGTATTCATCGCCCACCAGGTCTTCGCCGATGGCCTTGATCACTTCGCCTTCGATCAGCACGTCCGCTTTCCACGTCCGATCGGCGGTGCACACCATGCCACCCTTGATCACTTTGCTCATCTCAATCCTCCTTCATCTTGCCAGATAAACTCCGGGGTCCGGGGCAGAGCCCCGGTGTCACACGCTTGCAAAACACCCCAGAGCTGGCCCATGCACCCCAATGTCGAGGGGTCCGAAATCGCTCTCTGCGCAGAGCGAGAAATATCCCGCCCGCGGCAAGTATACCACGCGGTATGCGCCGTCGCTGCGCGTGACAGTCCAGCATCGTTGCGTGATGCCGCCGCTAAAGTTCACTGTGGTTTCAAACGGTTGGATCAGCGCATCCTCGAAGGCGCGCACGGTCGCGCGCTCGGCGGCGCTGGTCCGTGGCGCATCCAGCGCCTCAGCTGCGACCAGATCCGCAATACGGTCCGCCAGGCTCAAGTCGGGGTCAATCACGCGACAATCTCCGCCGTTTCGACCACTGCATGCATCAGCACATCCGCCCCGGCTGCGGCCCACTCTTTGGAAATCTCTTCCGCCTCATTGTGGCTCAGCCCATCGACGCAAGGGCACATCACCATCGCCGTCGGGGCCACCTGGTTGATCCAGCACGCATCGTGACCGGCGCCCGAGATGATGTTCTGGTGGCTGTATCCCAGCCGTTCTGCCGCTGACCGCACCGCGCTGACGCAGCCGTCGTCAAAGGCCACGGGGTCAAAGCCGCCAACCTTTTCAAAGGCAATTGTCAGCCCCATGTCGTCGGCGATCTTCTGGCCCTCGACGCGCAGGCGCGCCTCCATATCCTCGACCACGCTGAGGTCCGGCGAGCGGAAATCGACCGTGAACACGACCTTGCCGGGGATCACGTTGCGCGAGTTTGGATAGACGTCGATATGGCCCGCAGCGCCCACAGCATGGGGCGCGTGGGACCACGCAATCTCATCGACTTTCTCAAGCACCCGCGCCATGCCCAGTCCGGCATTCTTGCGCATGGGCATCGGCGTCGATCCGGTGTGGCTGTCCTTGCCCTCAATCGTCACCTGCGTCCACGACAAGCCCTGCCCGTGCGTGACCACGCCAATATCCTTGCCCTCAGCCTCCAGGATCGGGCCCTGTTCGATATGCAGCTCAAAGAACGCATGCATCTTGCGCGCGCCCACGTCCTCATCACCGCGCCAGCCGATGCGCGTCAGCTCATCACCAAATTTCTTCCCATCCGCGTCGACCCGGTCATAAGCCCAGTCTTGCGTATGGATGCCCGCAAACACGCCCGAAGACAGCATCGCGGGCGCGTAGCGCGTGCCTTCCTCGTTGGTGAAGTTTGTCACCACGATGGGGTGTTTCGTCTTTACGTCCAGATCGTTGAGCGTGCGGATGATCTCAAGCCCGCCCAAAACCCCCAGCACGCCGTCATATTTTCCACCCGTAGGCTGTGTGTCGAGGTGGCTGCCCACATAGACGGGCAGCGCATCGGGATCGGTGCCAGGACGCTGCGCAAACATGTTGCCCATCTGGTCCAATCCCATGGTGCAACCCGCCGCCTCGCACCACGACTGGAATAGAGCGCGGCCTTCTGCGTCTTCGTCGGTCAGTGTCTGGCGGTTGTTGCCGCCTGCCACGCCGGGGCCGATCTTGGCCATCTCCATCAGACTATCCCACAGCCGCTCACCATTGATCCGAAGGTTTTCGCCCGGTGCCGCCATGTGATGTCCCCTTGTTGCCGATGGTCGATTGCTTTTTGACCAATTGGTAAAGCCACGATTGCCAGCCAGCTCTTTTCTGTCAAGAACTGCTTTGATGTGAATTGCCCAACAGGGGTGCATTTGCCTAGTGTTGCAGCATCCTACCAGAACAGGACCACTGATGGCCGCCGGGACCGACAAAAAACCAAGCCGCATCCAGATGCGCAACCGCAGCCTGATCCTGGATGCGGCGCTGGACGTGTTCTCGGTTCACGGGTTTCGCGGTGCCACTCTGGATCAGATCGCCGAAGCGGCGGGGCTGTCGAAACCGAATATCCTCTACTACTTTTCCGGCAAAGAAGAGATCCACGTCACGCTGTTGAGCCAGTTGATGGAAACGTGGCTGGACCCGCTGGTCGAGATGGACGCAGACGGTGATCCGATGACCGAACTGCTGGCCTATGTACAGCGCAAGCTGGACATGTCCCGTGAATTGCCGCGCGAAAGCCGGTTGTTCGCCGGTGAAATATTGCAAGGCGCGCCCCGCATGCGGCCACATCTGGAGTCGGACCTAAAGCCCCTGTTCGACGAGAAATGCGCCGTCATCCAGCGGTGGATCGAAGTTGGCAAACTGGCACCCGTCAATCCGCAACACCTCGTATTTTCGATTTGGGCGACCACGCAACACTATGCTGACTTTGCGGCGCAGATCGGTGTTTTGCTGGAAACGGACGAACCCGCACCGATGGCGGATGCGTTCCTGCGCGACCTCTTTACCAAGCTTCTGGCGCCAACGATTCCTTAACCTTCATAAACGAAACCCACCCGATTTAACCTTTCGTTCATGCGGTGAGGGCAATTTGTCTGTGGGTGAGCGGGCGTAAAGTTAAGTGAGTGAGCAATGAATATTCTACCAATCCTCGGGGCAGGTGCCACACCTGCGTCGCAACCAAACGTGTCAGAGCAACCGACCGAAACCGAGCAATCCAATCCACAGCCCGCGGCGGCGGAAACCGAAGACACCGCGCCACCGGCACCCGCATCTCAGGCGGCAGAGACGGCGACACAGACAACAACGCGTCCCTCAGATCCGCAAAACGAACCGGATAAAGTCGCAGCATTCGCCACATCTGATCGTGGGTCCGCCGTGCAATCTGCCGTCGAATCCGCATTGCTGGAAGCGCCAGAAACCTCCGAGGACCAAGCCCGCCGCTTTGCCGAAGCAGCGCAAAGCCGCCAGCGGCTCGAACAACTGATTGAAGCGGTCAACACGCCGGTGCAATCACCCACGACCTTGTCCGCAGCAACGGCTAATCAAGCCGCCGCCGGACCGACTGAAACGGATGGCGTTCCGGTCTAGCGTGTCACTCGGCGGCTTTGACCGCTGCCGGATTGTTGGGGTGCGTGGTCCAGTTGGCATAGTCCGCTGCGACCTCGCGCCCTGTCCGCGGATCGGTCAGGCCCGGCTCCATCGCTTCCATCGTAATGCAGTTTTCCACCGGACAGACGTTGACGCACAAATTGCATGCCACACATTCCGCGTCGATCACTTCGAACACGCGGTCTGCCGACATTGAAATGGCCTGGTGCGACGTGTCTTCGCACGCGGCATAGCACCGCCCGCAAGAGATGCACGACTCCTGATCTATTTTGGCTTTGCTGACATAGTTCAGGTTCAGATATTGCCAGTCGGTCACGTTCGGCACGGCGGCACCGGAAAAGTCCGCGATGCTGCTGTGTCCCTTTTCGTCCATCCAGTCAGACAGACCGCTGATCATCTCTTGGACGATCTTGAAGCCATAGGTCATCGCCGCCGTGCAGACCTGTACGTTGCCGCACCCCAGCGTGATGAACTCTGCCGCATCGCGCCAGGTTGTGACCCCGCCGATGCCCGAAATGGGCAGGCCACGTGTGTCCGCCCCGCGCGCGATTTCCGACACCATCGACATCGCGATGGGTTTCACTGCTGGACCGCAATAGCCGCCATGCGACCCCTTGCCGTCAATGGACGGCTCGGGCGACATCGTATCCAGGTTCACGGACGTGATCGAATTGATCGTATTGATCAGGCTGACAGCATCCGCACCACCCGCCTTGGCCGCTGCGGCAGGTTTGCGAATATCGGTGATGTTGGGCGTCAGTTTCACGATGACTGGCTTGGAATAGTACTGCTTGCACCACCGCGTCACCATTTCAATGTATTCAGGCACCTGCCCCACGGCAGCACCCATCCCACGCTCTGACATCCCATGTGGACAGCCAAAGTTCAGCTCGATCCCATCCGCGCCAGTGTCCTCGACCAGCGGCAGAATGGCTTTCCACGCTTCTTCCTCACAGGGCACCATGATGGACACGACCACCGCCCGGTCGGGATAGTCGGCCTTGACCCGCTTGATCTCTTCGAGGTTGGTGTACAGGTCGCGGTCGGTGATCAATTCGATGTTGTTCAGACCCAGCAACCGCCGGTCCGCCCCATAGATCGCGCCATAACGCGGCCCGTTCACATTGACGACGGGCGGCCCTTCGGACCCCAGGGTCTTCCAGACGACACCGCCCCACCCCGCCTCGAACGCGCGGCGGACATTGTATTCCTTGTCCGTGGGTGGCGCGGATGCCAGCCAGAACGGATTGGGGGATTTGATCCCGACGAAATCGCTTTGCAAATTTGCCATTACATCCTCCGTAGGGTGCGCATTTACTGCGCAGCGCCCGTCAGGGCTTCGTGAATATCCATCGCCGCATCGCGGCCCTCGGCCACAGCAGTTACCGTCAGGTCGTCGCCGCCCGTGGCACAATCGCCACCGGCCCAGACACCGTCAACCGACGTGCGGCCCGCGCCAGTGACCGCGATCTTGCCCCGTTCCAGGGCCGGCAATCCGTCCCCTTCAAGCGTTTGGCCAATCGCGCGCAGCACCTGATCCGCAGCAACACGCACCGTTTGCCCGGTGCCCGACATCTCGTCGTTGACGTATTCAAACTCGATTTCGCGGACCGACCCGTTGCCATGCACGGCCTTGGGCACAACATGAGTCATGATCCGCACACCCTTTGATGACGCCAGATCCTGCTCAAACACGCTGGCGTTCATCCGGTCGCGCCCGCGCCGATAGGCCAGCGTCACATTCAGCGCACCCAACAGCTTGGACTGCACCGCAGCGTCCACCGCTGTCATGCCGCCGCCAATCACCACCACATCGCGTCCAACTGGCAATGCCGTCAAATCCCCTGCCTGACGCAGGTCAGCGATGAAATCCACCGCGTCCAGAACACCAGCCTTGTCGCCGCCTTCGACGCCCAGGGCGTTCACACCGCCCAGCCCCATGCCCAGGAACACCGCATCATACTGCGCCGACAACTGCTCCAGTGTCACATCGGTGCCCAAAGCGGTGTCATGGGTCAACGTGATACCCCCAACCTGCATCAGCCAATCCACTTCAGCCTGTGCGAACCCTTCGGGCGTTTTGTATGCCGCAATGCCATATTCATTCAGCCCACCGGGTTTCGGCTGCGCATCAAACACAGTCACATCATGCCCCAAAACCGCCAACCGGTGCGCACAGGACAGGCCCGCCGGTCCCGCTCCCACCACGGCCACCGTTTTACCAGTGACCGCAGCGCGGGAGAACGGATGAATGCCCTGACCCTGCAAATGGTCGGTGGCATAGCGTTGCAATTGCCCAATCAGCACGGGTTTGCCCTCGGCAACCTCGCGGACGCAAACCTCTTCGCAGAGCGTCTCGGTGGGACAGACACGGGCGCACATACCCCCCATGATGTTCTGGCTCAGGATGGTCTTGGCCGCCGCATCAGGTGTGCCTGTCGCAATCTGGCGAATGAAAAGCGGGATATCGATGTCAGTGGGACAGGCCGTCACACAGGGCGCATCATGGCAAAAATAGCACCGATCCGCCGCCACAAGCGCCTCATGCGCGTCCAGTGCGGGATGCAGGTCAGAAAAATTTTCACGCAGTGCCGCATCGTCCAAACGGCCCGCCGTCACGCCCGGTGAGAAAGGAGATTGCGTCATATCCGCTCCGTTGCATCTATCATTACGTAAACAAACGCTTTCACAGCTCATTATTTTTATCAACTGGTAAAAAATGTTCGCATACGCAAAATCAGCCACGCTGCCCAAAGAAGCAGCAACCTGCCGCAATCGTCCATAGGTTGTCGAATGACTTGCAAAACAGCCAACTTGCGCCATATGTGACCATGCTACCTCATCTATCGACCTACTGCTCCTATCGGCTCAGTCATTCGATCTTTTGACAACGCCACGCTGCCGCATAGTGCGGGCAGGTTTATTTCAGGAGTAACGACGATGGCCAACGGCACCGTCAAATGGTTCAACACCACCAAAGGCTACGGCTTCATTGCACCCGAATCGGGCGGCAAGGACGTATTCGTGCACATTTCTGCAGTCGAGCGTTCGGGCCTCACCGGTCTGGCCGACAACCAGAAAGTCACCTTTGACCTCGAAGCAGGCCGTGATGGCCGCGAGAGCGCGGTGAACATCGCACTCGCCTAACGGCTTTGCGATGACATGGTTTTGGGCGGCGCACGGGTTCGGGCGCCGCTTTTATTTTGTCCGATGATGATCGGACGAGCGCACCACCCGTCCCAGATGTCTCCGGGGGGAGTCGCGCCAGCGACGGGGCGCAGCCCCTGAAACATCGCGTCGCGCACCGCGCGGCCTTTGGATCACGGCCCGTCCCAGTTCACGCCGTGGGCTTTTTCGATGTGCAACCTTCCGTCAGGCCACGGCACCATCAGCGCCTTGGCGGCCTCCAGATCCGCACCCATCCAAACCGCGATATCCGATTGCTCCAGCAACACACCCATGCGGTGATGGATCGGGGCGACATCACCATTGGGCGCACATGTCACCGCCGCCACCTGCGGCACCTCCAACCCACCCGGCGCTGTCCAGACGTCCGTGATCGCGGCAAAATACAACACGCCGCCGCCCTTGGGGCCAATCCGCCACGCCGTCTTTTTGCGCGTTTCGCCCGTCCACTCGTACCATCCGTTGACCGGGATCACCGCACGCCCCACCCCATCAAAGGCGCTCTTGTCAAACACAGTTTCCGAGCGTGCATTGATGATCTGCTCCATCACCGGACGCCCGCGCGCATTCACGCGCCCAACCGGGACGATGCCCCAACGCATGCGTAGCAACCCGCCATCAAACACCACAATCTCTTGGCCCGGAGCGATGTTCTCGCGCGCTGGCTCGTTGGACACGACACCCGGCGCGACTCCTAGTGCGTCGGCCAACGCCGCCACAGGATCGGTCAGAAAGAACCGGCCCGGCATACCTATTGAACCCGCACAATCAACGCCTGGACGCTGGGTCCGATCCCGCCCACGATCCGCGTCACACCATCTGCGTTGGGATGTACCCCATCCGCCTGCATGAACGCCTGCACTTCCGCAGGATCAATGCCCACGCCGCCCAAACCCGCGAAAAAGCTGTCGAGATACAGCGCGCCATAGGCCTCTGCGATCTCGGGGTACATGGCGTCAAACGCGGCCTTGTAGTCCGGGCCATAATTGCCCGGCGCCTGCATGCCGATCACAAGCACTGCAACCCCCGCCGCCTCTGCGGCCTGGACAATGCCCTCAAGGTTTGCGCGGCTGACCTCTGGGCTGATCCCCCGCAAGAGGTCATTGCCACCCAGTGTCACGATCAAGGCATCCACATCCGGCGTCAGCGTCCAGCCCACACGCGACAGCCCGCCCTGTGTCGTGTCACCGGACACACCGGCATTGATAACCGTCACGTCCTCGCCCTGCGCCCGCAACCAGCCTTCAAGCTGCGGCACAAACCCCTGTTCAACGGGTAATCCGTACCCTTGGGTCAAACTGTCACCCAACGCCGCAATGGTAACCCGGTCAGCCCAAGCAAAACCGGACCATAAAATCAGGACAATCGCGCCCATTACCTTGCCCATGTTGATCTGATCTCCATATGACCACGTAAGCGTCGCATAGCGACGTGTCCTAGTGACAATAAAGGCGATGCTTCATGTCCGATCCAGTCCTGTCCCTCAAAAATGCGGCGCTGAGCCTGGATGGCAATGCCGGGCGGGTCGATATCCTGCACGGCGTGACGCTGGACGTGGCGCGCGGTGAGACGGTCGGACTGGTCGGGCCCTCCGGGTCGGGCAAGTCATCGCTGCTGATGGTGATGGGCGGGCTCGAACGCGCAACTGGTGGTCAAATCACCGCCCTGGGCCAGGACCTGACGGCCATGAACGAGGACGCGCTGGCCCGTTTTCGGCGCGCACACATGGGCGTTGTGTTCCAGTCCTTTCACCTGATCCCGACGATGACCGCACTCGAAAATGTCGCCACGCCGCTCGAGTTGTCCGGCGCGCGCGATGCCTTTGACCGGGCCTCCGCAGAACTGGAAGCGGTTGGGCTGGGCCACAGATCCGGGCACTACCCCAGCCAGATGTCCGGCGGTGAACAACAACGCGTTGCACTGGCACGCGCGTCCGTCACCCGCCCCGACATCCTGTTGGCCGACGAACCCACCGGCAATCTGGACGGCACCAACGGGGCCGCGATCATGGACCTGCTCTTTGGCTTGCGGGACCGTCACGGGGCGACCCTTGTTCTGGTCACGCACGCCCCGGACCTGGCCGCACGATGCGACCGGGTGATCCGCCTTGCCGATGGCAATATCGCACCCGACAACCGGGCCGCCGCCGAATGAGCCTGCGCACCTCTGCCCGTTTCGCCCGCCGCGAGTTGCGCGGAGGCCTGCGCGGCTTTCGCATCTTTCTGGCCTGTCTGGCCCTTGGTGTTGCGGCCATCGCCGCTGTGGGTTCAGTCCGCTCAGCCATTGAGGCGGGGCTGCAACGCGAGGGCGCGGCCCTACTGGGCGGCGACGCCGAACTCGACTTTACCTACCGCTTTGCCACACCCGAAGAACGCGCGTGGATGGAAGGCATCGCGGACGGTCTGTCAGAGATTGCCGATTTCCGCTCCATGGCCGTGGTTGACCGCAACGGTCAGGCCGAGCGTGGCCTGACCCAGATCAAGGCCGTCGACACCGCCTATCCGCTCGTCGGAGACGTCGCATTGACGCCGGATATGCCGTTGGCCACCGCTCTGGCAGGCAACGGCGACCTGCCCGGTGCCGTGATGGAACGTGCGCTGATCGACCGGCTGGGCCTCAACCTTGGTGACACGTTTCGCCTCGGCACACAGGACTTTGTACTGTCCGCGACACTCGCGCGGGAACCCGACAGCGCCGCGGGTGGCTTTGGCCTAGGCCCTCGCACCATTGTCTATCGCGATAGTCTGGCAAATGCGCAACTGCTGGCCCCCGGTACGCTCTACAACTCGAAATACCGGCTGGATTTGCCGGATGGCACCGACCTCGCGGCGCTCGAAACCGAGGCTCGTCAGCAATTTGAAAACAGCGGCATGCGCTGGACGGATGCGCGCAATGGTGCCCCCGGCGTGGCCGAATTTGTCAACCGGCTGGGTGCTTTTCTCGTTCTGGTCGGGCTGTCCGGCCTCGCAGTGGGCGGGGTGGGCGTATCCGCCGCTGTCCGCGCCTATCTTGCTGACAAAACAAGCGTGATTGCGACCCTGCGCACTTTGGGCGCAGAGCGGCGCACCATTTTCCAGACGTATTTCCTGCAAATCGGCGCTTTGTCAGTGCTGGGGATTGCCATTGGGTTGGCCTTGGGGGCCGTGGTGCCAGTGTTGCTCGCCCCATTGATCGAAGCGCGACTGCCCATTCCGGCCCAATTCGCGATCTTTCCCGCCCCCTTGGCAGAGGCGGCAGTCTACGGGGTCCTGACTGCGTTTGTATTCACCCTGTGGCCACTGGCCCGCGCCGAGGACGTGCGCGCTGCTACTCTGTTCCGCGACGCGCTGGACAAGGCACGCCTGCTGCCCGCACCGCGCTACCTCTTCTGGATTGGCCTTGGGTTGGCCGCGTTGATCGGCACAGCGGGGCTGTTTTCCGGCACATGGCGCCTGACACTCTGGACCGCGGGCGGCATCGCCTTTGCGCTTGGGCTGCTGGCACTGGCGGCGACGCTGGTGCGTTGGGTGTCACGCCTGTCCGCGCCGCGCGCACGCGGACGCCCGGCCCTGCGTTGGGCGTTGGGTGCCATTTCCGGTACGCGTGAAGGTGCGGCATCCGTAGTCCTGTCGCTGGGTCTGGGCCTGTCCGTGCTGGCCGCCGTGGGCCAGATCGACGGCAACCTGCGCAACGCGATTTCGGGCAACCTGCCTGACGTCGCCCCCAGCTATTTCTTTGTCGACATCCAACGCGACCAAATGCCCGGCTATATCGAGCGACTGGAAAACGACCCCGCCGTCAGCCGGATCGACAGCGCGCCGATGCTGCGCGGCATCCTCACCCAGATCAACGGCAAACCCGCCCGCGAGGTGGCAGGCGACCATTGGGTGATCTCGGGGGACCGTGGCATCACCTATTCGGCTACGCCGTCTGAAAACACCCGCATCACCGCTGGTGAATGGTGGCCCGAAGACTACACCGGATCGCCACAGATCAGTTTCGCCGCCGAAGAAGCCGAAGAGATGGGCCTGTCGTTGGGCGACACCCTCACCCTCAACATCCTCGGGCGCGACATCACCGGCACCATCACATCATTCCGCGAGGTTGACTTTTCGACGGCGGGCATCGGCTTTATACTATCAATGAACCCCGCCGCGCTGCAGGGCGCGCCGCACACGTTCATTTCCACCGTCTACGCCGAGGAAACCGCCGAAGCGCAGATCCTGCGCGACCTTGCAAACGCCTATCCGAACATCACCGCGATCCGTGTCCGCGACGCCATCGACCGGGTCAGCGACGTACTGGCCGGACTGGCCGCCGCCACATCCTATGGTGCCGCGGCCACGCTGCTGACCGGGTTCCTGGTGTTGATCGGGGCCGCTGCTGCCGGAACGCAGGCCCGCACCTACGAGGCTGCGGTCCTCAAGACCCTGGGCGCCACCCGCCGCCGTATCCTCCTCAGCTTTGCCACCCGTGCTGCCCTTTTGGGCCTCAGCGCAGGCGCAGTAGCGCTGGCCGCCGGGATTGCAGGCGGCTGGGCTGTCAGCCGGTTCGTCATGGATACGGATTTCACGGTGATCTGGCCTTCTGCACTGGCCATTGTCATCGGCGGCGTGTTTGCAACGCTCCTGGCGGGCCTCGCCTTTGCCTGGGGTCCATTGGCGGCGCGGCCCGCCCAGGTCCTGCGGGGGCGCGAATAAGCCGCGTTGCGGCCATCGCCCCGCCGTGCCACACCCGGTCCAAGCACCCGGAATCAAGGATAGACACCCCCATGACTGACCAGTTGCCCATGCCCGTGACGGCCCCATTGTCGCCCGCTCAGAAGTCCCAACTTCTGAACCTGGTGCGACGCGCCGCCAAGGCCGAAATCATGCCACGCTTTCGCCAACTGGATGCCGGTGACATCGATCAAAAGAAAGACGAAAACGATCTGGTGACACAGGCCGACATCGCCGCCGAGGCGATGATCACCCGTGGCTTGCAGATGGCCTTTCCTCACGCGCTTGTCGTCGGAGAAGAAGCGGTAGCGACCAATCCCGACTTGCTGAACGGGATCGGCGAGGCAGAGCTGTGCTTTATCATCGACCCGGTCGACGGCACCTGGAATTTTGCCAAGGGCATGCCGCTCTTTGGGACGATGGTGTCTGTGTGCCGGTTCGGGCAGCCGGTGCTGGGCCTGATCTATGATCCCGTGGGCGATGATGTGATCCTGGCCGACAACACGTCGCCCGCGATCTGGCAAACCCGGTCCGGGCGGCAAAAACCGATCCACACCGGCGCCACAAAACCGCTGGACCAGTTGGCAGGGTATTTGCACATCCGTCTGATGCCGCCAGAGGACCGCGCGCTGATGTGGACCAAAGTGGGTGCCATTGCCTTTGCCGGTGCGCTGCGGTGTTCGGCACATGAATACCGGCTGCTTGCCACCGGGGCCGTCGACTTTGTCCTGTCGGGCCACCTCAACAGTTGGGATCACGCCGCAGGCGCGCTGATCTGCCAACAGGCCGGCGGCAAAGTCGCGATGCTGGACGGGACCCCCTATGACGCAACGGTGTCGACCGGTTACCTGCTCAGCGCCTCAACTCCCGAAGTCTGGGACACGCTGGCCACCCACTTTGCCGATCTGATGTCCGATACATGACGCCTTGGTTCTTTGGCTACGGCAGCCTGGTCAATCGCGCGACACAGGACTACCCCTCGGCCCAAACGGCGACTCTGCACAACTGGCGGCGCGTGTGGGTGCGGACGGAACTGCGTGACGTTGTGTTCCTGTCGATCCACCCTGCACCCGGTCATCAGATCGACGGGCTGATCGCGGCAGTTCCTGATGCGGACTGGGCCGCATTGGACCTGCGGGAAACCGGCTATCAACGCATCGACGCGACGGCCTCTGTGACGCACAAATCCGACGCCACGACCATCGCCGCCTATCAAGTCCCGACGGGCGCGCAGCGCACGGGTGGTGATCACCACATCCTGCTCAGCTATCTCGACGTGGTTGTGCAGGGGTTCCTGCAGGAATTTGGCCCCGACGGCGCGCGCGCCTTCTTTGAGACCACGGATGGTTGGGACACGCCCGTACGCAATGACCGCGCAGCACCTCTCTATCCGCGCGCCCAATGCCTGACCACAGAGGAAATGGCCGTGACCGACGCGCTACTTGCGCAGGTTCAACAGCGACAATAGGCGACCCTCGCGGGCAAAACTGTCGCGGGCAGACGCGGTACCACCTTCGGCAATGACACGCCGCGCCAGCACCCACGCCAGACCACCAAACAGCACGCCCGCCAAGGATTGCCCAATCAGGACGCCCGGCGCCCCAAACAAATGCGCGCCCAGCCACACCAGCGGTATCATCGCCACGGTGTTGCGCCCCCAGTTCATCCAGGTGGAATAAAACGGATGGCCAAGGTTGTTGAACGCCGCATTGGACACGAACAACACGCCGTTGAAAAAGAACAGCAAGGCCAGCGGGCCGCAAAACAGAAACACAAGATCTCGCGTGATACCTGTCGCATCAAACAATTGCGCAATCACGCCCCGCAGGCCGAACAGTACGCAAGCGATCAAGACAATGACAGCCGCGGCAAAGATCAGCGCCGCATTGAACCCCCGCCGCACCCGATCGCTCTGACCTGCACCAAAGTTCTGGCCAAGGATCGGGCCAACTGCCCCCGACAGGGCAAAGATCACGGCAAAGGACACCGGCATCAATCGGCCCACAATGGCCATGCCCGCCACCGCCTCGAGCCCGTATTGCGCCATCGACCGCGTAACAATCGCCTGTCCAACCGGTGTGGCAAGCTGGGTCAGAATGGCGGGAAACCCAATGGTGACAAGCGGGCGGAAATCGCGGGCCATGCCGCTCATGTCGGGGCGCGGCAGGCTCCCGTGATGCCGTACAATCGGCACCAAGGCGGTCACACCAATGACCACCCGCGCCGCAACCGATGCCAACGCTGCACCGGTCAGATCAAGGCCCAGACCAAAGATCAGGATGGGATCAAGCACGGCGTTCACGCCGCCACCATAGATCGTCGCCATCATCGCGCGCCGCGCATCCCCATGCGCCCGCAGAATACCGCCGCCCATCATCCCGACCACCAGAAACGGCAGCGACGGGACAATGATCCGCAGGTAGGTCTGCGCCAACGCCGCTGTCTCGCCTTCGGCACCGATCCAGCGCACAAAGACCGGCACATTCAGCCACACAAACAACGCAACAACAGACCCCAGTGCGACACCGTAGATCAAGCCATGACTGCTGCGCGCACGCGCCGCGTCAACATCACCCGCCCCCAATGATCGCGCGACCAGCGCACCCACGGCAATGGCCATGCCGATGGAAAAGGACGTGGTGAAAAACAGGATCGATCCGGCATAGCCCACCGCCGCCGCCAATTCGGCCTTGCCCAGCATCGAGATGAAAACCATGTCGATGAAATCGACAAGAAACACAGCCATGATGCCCACGCTCGACGTGAGCGACATAACCGTCACATGCCGCATGAGCGATCCGCTCAGGAACTTGGCCTGCGCCTCAGCCACGCGGGGTCACCGCGGTCGGGTGGGTCAAACACTGCCCAACGGGCCGATCTGCCATCTGCCCCCCTTGCGTGCCTCAGCGCGCCTTGACCACTTGCAACAACGGCATCAACGCGGCCATGTCCGGCCCATGCGCCTGCCCCGTCAGGGCCTTGCGCAACGGCATGAACAGGCCCCGGCCCTTGCGGCCCGTCGCGTCCTTGACCGCCGCCGTCCACGCACCCCATGTACCGCCGTCAAACGGCGCATCCGGCAACAGCGCCATGGCCTCGGCCACAAAGTCGCGGTCCTCGTCCTCGATCACAGGGTCGGCACCGTCGCGGCACAGGTCCCACCAACCCTGCAAATCGTGCAGTGTCTCGATGTTCTCGCGGGTCACGGTCCAGAACGGTTCGGCCAACGCATCAGGCACGCCCAGTTCTGCAATCTGATCCGCAACCGCCGACAGCGGCAGGCCTTGCAGATACCGCCCCGTCAACGGGAACAGATCGGCCTCGTCAAATTTGGTCGGCGCGGAACCAAAACGCCCGATATCAAAACCGTCGATCAGCTCGGCCATATCCGAGCGCAGCTCAACCGGGTCAGAGGACCCAAGCCGTGCCATCAGCGACAACAGCGCCATCGGCTCGACCCCGCGTTCGCGCAGGTCGCGCAGCGCCAGCGTCCCCAGCCGTTTGGACAGCGCCTCACCCTGCGGTCCAGTCAGCAGAGAATGGTGCGCAAAGCGTGGCGCTGTGCCGCCCAACGCCTCGATAATCTGAATTTGTGTGGCCGTGTTGGTCACGTGATCCGAACCACGCACCACATCCGTCACGCCCATTTCGGTGTCATCCACAACCGACGCAATCGTATAGAGAACCTGACCATCCTGGCGGATCAGAACGGGGTCAGACACGCTGGCCGCATCAATGCTGATGTCACCCAGAATACCGTCCGCCCACTCAATCCGCGCATGGTCCAGCTTGAACCGCCAGACGCCTTGGCCACGCTCGGCCCGCAACGCTGCGCGCTCATCGTCACTCAGCGCCAGCGCGGCACGGTCATAGACCGGCGGCTTGCCCATGTTCAGCTGCTTTTTGCGCTTGAGGTCCAGCTCGACCGGCGTCTCAAACGCCTCATAGAACCGACCGGCGTCGCGAAGGGCATCCGCCGCAGCCGCATAACGGTCAAGCCGCTCGGACTGGCGTTCCACCCGGTCCCAATGCAGGCCCAGCCATTCCAAATCCCGCTTGATTGCGTCGACGTATTCTTCCTTCGACCGCTCGGGGTCGGTGTCATCAATCCGCAGGATGAACGTCCCCCCCGCTTTGCGCGCAATGAGATAGTTCATCAGCGCAGTGCGCAGGTTGCCAACATGGATGTAACCAGTGGGCGACGGGGCGAAACGGGTGGTGGTCATAATGCTCTCCGGGCTCTCACGCCTGCCTTGTCACAGGGGCGGCACCTTGTCCAGTTTTTGCCCAACCCGCGCGGCTGCAACGCGCTCACCGGGCGGCGCAAAAGTTTGAACCCGATCACCTTCGCAGGATGATTTTTTTGTGATCCCGCGTGACATTCAAACTGGGATACTACCTTGAGTGTATCTGACAGGAAGGATCACACCCATGTCCCAATCTCCCAAATTTTCCCGCCGTTCCGCGTTGATGGCCGCAGCCGCTTTGCCCTTGGCGGCAGCCGGCGCCAAAACCGCGCGCGCAGGCGCACCCATGCTCGGCGTTGCGCAATCCAACTTTCGCCGGGTCAAGGTCGGCAATTTCGAGGTCACAACACTGCTCGCAGGGACCCGTGCCGTCGAAAATCCGCACGGCATCTTTGGCCTGAATGTCGATGATGACACGTTCAACAGCGTCTCCGCCGACGCGGGTCTGTCCACCGACGCGGCCCAGTTCTTCTTTACGCCCACACTGGTGAACAACGGCTCGGAACTGGTGCTGTTTGACACCGGCCTGCAAGGCGCGGCCACAGTCGCGGCGATCGAGGCCGCGGGCTACACCGCCGATCAGGTCGACAAGGTTGTGATCACGCACATGCACGGCGACCACATCGGCGGCCTGTCCACCGATGGCACGCCCACTTTCGCCAATGCGGCCTATATGACTGGCTCGGCTGAATTTGACGCATGGGCCAAGGCCGACAACGAAAACTTCGAGGGCAAGGTACGCCCGCTCGCCGAACAGATGACCATGCTGGATGATGGCGGTGCGGCCGCGTCGGGCATCACGGCAATGGCCGCCTTTGGGCACACACCCGGCCACATGACCTACATGGTTGAGGATGGCGGCACCCAACTGGTGATCGGCGCGGATTTTGCCAACCACTATGTGTGGTCTCTGGCCCACCCCGATTGGGAAGTCCGCTTTGACATGGACAAGGCCGCAGCAGCCGCGACGCGCAAACGCCTGCTGGATATGATGGCGGCGGACAAGACGGCGTTCATCGGCTACCACATGCCGTGGCCCGGTATTGGCTATGTCGAGACAAACGGCGAGGGCGGTTACCGCTATGTCGCGCACAGCTATCAATTGATGCTGTGAACAGATGCGCGGCGGGACATCCCCGCCGCTCCTTCTAAGCCGTCGAGGCGGGTTCAGACCTGCCCGGCGGCGACCATCCGGTCCCACGCATAGCTGAGAAAACTGCGCCGGAACGAATGCCCACCCTCAAAGGTGCAGAACTCGAGGATGTCGCCCTGCGGGTTGCTCTGACGGGCGCAGGACAAATCGCCCGCGTTCGCCGTGCTCTGCGGCGCAAAGGCGCCGTGGCTCTGGTACATGTCCAGCACCTGCATCACGTCACCTTGTTTGGTCTGTGCGATCCTGCGTCCCGCCAGCGGAACTGTGCTGTCCTGGGTGCCGTGAATATGTACGACGCTCGCAGGCGTTTCGCATGTCTCGGGTGGGCCTTGCCAGAACGTACCGGCCACCGGCGCAAACCCGGCAAACAGATCAGGACGATGGCAGGCCAATTCCCACGTCACCATCCCCCCGGCGGAAAAGCCGGACATCATGATCCTGTCCGGATCTATGGCGAACCGGTCCGTCGCATCCGCGATCACCGCGTCGAAATAGGCCATTTCCTCGGTGCCCGTGCTGTCGACATTGCTGGGCACACCGGGGATGTTCCAATCCGGACCGGCGGATTTCACCGCTATCAGGGCCAGCCCCATGTCCGACACCATGCGGCGCAGGTTCATGTTGCGCATCGTGCCACGCGCGGTCCCGCGATATCCGTGGGCAAACACAATCGCCCCCACAGGCTGCGCCGCATCGGCACCGTCTGGCATTGCAATGCGGTAGAAACGGTCGCCGATGGTGCAATCCGTATCCGGCCCACAGGCCATGGCGGGTGCAGCTCCAAAGCTGGCACAAAACAGAAGGGCAGTGGCGAACATGCGTGACGTCATGATGGTCCTCGGGCTTGGTTGTGTCGACGCGACAATGCCCGCGAAACCCCGCACAACAAGTCACAAACCCGTGTCGGCAAAGTCACGCCATCCGCACCAGTTCCGGCCTGCGACCCCCGCGCGAAAGGCTACGCCGCGAACAGGAAACCGGGCGCTTTGACAGAGCTGTCCGACGCGCCCAAGCCCAGGATTGTCCGCACGAGTGGCGCTTCGTGACGGCGCAAGATGCGGCGCGCCGGTTTGGCCGCACGCTTTTTCGGAAATTCTGCGCCAAACGTCGCCTCGAAATCATCGTGGGCGGGTTTGGACATGATGCCCCGCATGTCGTCCCCAAGCAAAAGCGTCTCGCTATAGACACCTTGCGTCCGCACGATCTCGTGCCGCTCGAACAGCAGGTGGTGATAGGTCGTCATGCCCGTATTGCGCCGCACAATGGCATCGCCGTCCACGATATGACCCGCCGCGACCAGAACCTCGTTTGTCCCAAAAAATGGCTCGCAGCGCGGGTCCGACACCAGCAAACGGTGCTGCGCCGACACCTGCACATCGTCGCGCGCGCCAAGCAACCCGGCACTGATTGTCACTGGCGCGCCACGGCCCATGCCCGGCACCTCGGATTTGGCAGCCCATAGAACCGGTTCGGCATCGCTGTCGCGGGTGTGGACCAGATCGCCTTGGCGGATGTCCTCGACCGGCTTGGGGCCATCGACGGTATCAATCAGCGTCCCGGTCATGAAACACGAGAAACGATAGTCCTCGGCATTGCGGTCGTAATTGTAGAACCCCGGCGACTGGCCGTTGTTGAAATTGTCGTAGTACCACTGTTCCAGATCAAAGTTCGGCGACCAGACCACCTGCACCAAATCGCCTTGCGGATTTGTCCCTTCGAACACAATTGCACCCTTGTTCCCGCCAATCGGGTCGCTTCGGATCACCACCGCGTTTTCCAGCGAGGTGCCGCCGTTGCCGACAAAGGACAACGACACCTGATCCCCTACCTCGAAATGGCGCGGGTCGTCGTCATCCGGGTGCGTCGTGATCTGAAGGTCACGGGTCGTCGTCGGTGGATAGTCGAACGAACTGGTCCCATTGCCGTTGTTCACGTTGCTGCCCGTGGACGCGGCGAATTCGTTGTTTTCTGCGTAGAATGTGAATGACATGCCTGTGCTCTCTGTTCAGCACAATGCATCTCTGAGAAATCCTCATTTTCCGTAAAAAGCCAACGGCTTAACGGAGATTAATAGCGAGAGTTTTCCTTAAATCAGCTTGGATCGCGCCAGCCGTTCACGATGGGATAGCGCCGGTCCAGCCAAAACGCCCGCTTGGTCAGGCGCGCGCCCGGTGCGGACTGGAACCGTTTGTATTCGCTGAGATAGATCAGCCGCTCGATCTTGCGTGCAACATCCGCGTCGAACCCGGCGGCCACGCAATCGGCAATCGATCCGTCCTGATCCACCAGAATGTCCAGCAACGCATCCAACTCGGGATAATCAGGCAGGCTGTCGCTGTCCTTCTGATCGTCGCGCAACTCGGCGCTGGGTGGCTTGGTGATGATCCGGTCAGGGATCACTTCGCCCGCATTGCCCATCATCCAGTCGCGGTGATTACCATTGCGCCAGCGGCACGTTTCGAACACCCGCGTTTTGTAGAGATCCTTGATCGGGTTGTACCCGCCCGCCATGTCGCCATAGATCGTGGCATAGCCCACTGCGACCTCGGATTTGTTGCCTGTGGTCAACAGCATCTCGCCGAACTTGTTCGACATGGCCATCAACAAAAGCCCTCTGATCCGGCTCTGGATGTTCTCTTCGGTCAGGCCCGCGTCCAACCCTTCGAACAAGGGCGCAAGGGTGGACGTCACCGCCGCCCGCGTTTCAGCAATCGGAACGTAGTCATAGCTGCAGCCCAGCGCGTTGGCGCAGGCTTCGGCGTCTTCCAACGAATGTGGCGACGTATACTCGGACGGCAGCATAACACAGCGCACATTCTCCGGGCCCAGCGCATCGGCGGCAATGGTCGCAACCAGCGCGCTGTCCACACCGCCAGACATGCCCAGCAGCACCTTCTTGAACCCGGTCTTGCCGCAATAGTCGCGCAGGCTGGTTACCATCACGCGGTAATCCTGCTCCCACACGTCGGGATGGCTTGCAATCTCACCGGTCTTCACCCGCCAGCCGTCGGGACCGCGCTCCAGATCCACATGGGATATCATTTCGTCAAATGTGGGCAGTTGCAGCGCCAGCGCACCACCGGGGTTCAGTGCAAAACTGCCCCCGTCGAACACCTGATCGTCCTGTCCACCCACCATGTTGAGGTAAATCAACGGCAAACCCGTCTCGACAACCCGCGCAACCATGTGGTTCAGACGGGTCTCAAACTTGCCCCTGTAATAGGGCGACCCATTCGGGACCAAGAGGAACTCTGCACCCGTCTCTTGCAGTGTCTCAGACACCTCGGGGTGCCAGGCATCTTCGCAAATGGGGCTGCCCACCCGCGTGTTGCCCACCGAATAGGGACCACCCAAGGGGCCTGCATCGAAAATGCGCACCTCGTCGAACACTGTCTCATTGGGCAGGTTGTGCTTGAGCAACCGGCTCACGATCTTGCCGTCGCGGCAAATCAGGTAGGCGTTGAACAGCTCGGCCCCTTCCGTCCACGGACACCCGATGGCCAGCGCAGGCCCATCCGCGCAGTCCCGCGCCAACGCCTCGACCGCCTGCATCGCAGCGGTGTGAAAGGCGGGCTTCATCACCAAATCCTGCGCATTGTAGCCCGCGACAAACATCTCAGGCAGCGCCACAAGGTCAGCGCCAGCGTCGCGCCCCGCCTCCCATGCGGCACGCGCCTTGGCCACGTTGCCGGGAATGTCGCCAACGGTCGGGTTCAACTGCCCCAGGGTGATGCGGAATGTGTCGGCCATGCGGGTCCCCTTCAACGTCCTGTGCTGATGTAGCAGAAAGGACCGCAGAGGAAACCCACCACCGCCCGCTCTCGCACGGCTCACGATTGCGCAACCCCATTGCCCCGCGCGCAGGGCTGTCTTACCCTCACACCGCTTCCCCCGCGACCGGGTGGGCCAACGAATCTGAGGGATGAGCCATGACCGTGCGCAGTTTGATCTTCTGCCTTGCCTTGATGCCGGGTGCCGCCTTTGCCCAGTCGGGCAATGTGCAGACCAAGCAATACGACGACGGGGGCATCTACGAGGGCACGTTCCGCGGCGGTCTCCAGCATGGTCAGGGGACGTACCGCCTGCCCAATGGCTACGAATATACCGGCGATTGGGTGGACGGCGAAATTCGCGGCGAAGGCACCGCACGCTTCCCCAACGGCTCGGTCTACGAGGGCGGCTTTTCCAAGGGCAAACCCGATGGGTTCGGCAAGATCACCTTTGCAGATGGCGGCACCTATGAGGGCGAATGGCAGGGCGGCGCGATCATGGGAGAAGGTGTCCGCATCTATCCCAATGGCGACCGGATCGAAGGCGCGTTCCGCAATGGCAAGGCCAACGGCAAGGCGATCATGCACACATCGGGTGGGTATGAATACAAAGGTGACTGGGTCGATGGTGCCAAAACGGGCATCGCCACGATCACCTATCCAGACGGCGAACTCTATGACGGCCAGGTCAGCGCGGGCATCCGCACCGGTCAAGGCACGCTGACCACCGCCGACGGCCTGATCCTCGAGGGGACATGGACCGACAACCAACTCAACGGCGTGGGCAAGGTGACCCAACCCAATGGCGACGTCTATGAAGGCAACCTGGTCGACGGTCGCCGCGACGGTGCCGCACGGGTCACCCACGCCAATGGCGACATCTACGAGGGTGAATTCAAAGACGACCAACGCCACGGCCAAGGCACCTATACGGGCAGCGACGGTTTCCAGTATGTCGGCACATTCGTCGAGGGCCAGATCGAAGGCACCGGCCAGATCACACACCCCGACGGCGCGATCTATGTCGGGGCCGTGTCCGGCGGTCAGCCCAACGGCGTGGGCAAGATGACCTACACCGATGGTGCCTCCTACGAAGGGGACTGGGTCGAAGGCCTGATGCAGGGTCAGGGCCGCGCGGTTCTGCCCAGCGGAACAGTCTATGTCGGTGCCTTCAGCGGCGCGGCCAAGAACGGCAAGGGCAAAGTCACCACCGCCGACGGCTATACCTATGATGGCGATTGGGTAAACGACCAGCACGCTGGCACCGGCACCTCCACCTATCCTGACGGATCGGTCTATACCGGCACCTTCAAAGACGGCAAACGCCACGGCACCGGCAAGGTCGTCGTGCCCAGCGGCTTTACCTACGAAGGCGATTGGGACAACGGCGAAATCACCGGCGAAGGCATCGCCACCTACAGCTCTGGCGCAGTCTACGAGGGCAGCTTCAAAAACGGCAAACGCGACGGGTTTGGCACGCTGCGCTACGCCACCGGCGAGGAAACGACAGGCGAATGGGAAAGCGGCACGCTGAACGAAGACAGCTGATGCGCGCCGCAGCCACGGCCCTTTTGTGTATCCTCGCGGGCCCCGCACTGGCCGAGTGGGCCTATCTGCCCAGTTGGACCGACCCCGTGGACGGCTTTGACACGCGCGCGGCCACGACGACAAACGCCGACGGCGCGACGCTGCACCTCTACCGCAACCCCATCGGAAGGGTCTATGCGCTGTTCACCCTGCCCGACACGGCGGGCGACGTGGTCACCACTGGCACCGTGATGACCCTCACACCGCAAGGGTTCGAACCCAAAACGGTCGAGGCCCGCGCCGAACGTGGGCGCGTGGTGGAATACGCAATCAGCACAGGCCGGCAGGTCCGCAACCGCCTCTGGCACGGCGAGGGACAGGCCCCGGCCTTTGGCACCTTTCACGACATGCTCGAAGCCTCGGACATAGAGGCCACATTCACCCTGACCGATGGCACCACTCTGGACACATCCTGGTCTACCCAAGGCGCAGCTACTCCCATCGCCCAGGCCATCGGCGTGTCCATGGACGGCATACCCGCAGGCGCCGAATGGGAAGAAACCGCTGCTCAGGCCCTGCTGGCCGCCATGACTGCCTGCCAGTTTCCGAAACTGGATGTGATGTGCGTGCAACACGTCACCGCGTGCAGCACGCACATCAGCGACACCCGCGACATCGACGGTTTTGAGGCCTGCGTAGCCGACTAGGCTGCGTCCGGATCGTATGGGCGCGCGATGGACAGCGCGTCGTGCAACTTGGCCCAGGTTACCTCTTCGAACCGCTCCGGCCAGTCCAGATCAAGCCGCTTTGCCATCGCCCGCGCGCGGGGCAAATAGGCGGCGGCATAGGCCAGATGCGTGTCGATCATGGCCTCACGATTGGGTGCCGCCAGCGGAAGCCCGGTCAGCAGTGCCTTGTGCTCATCCGTGATCAAGCGGTTGAGGTGCAGCACACCTCCACGGTCCGGCGCGCCGGTCTCCTCGATCAGCAGATCAACCAGCAGATTGCGCAAGTGAAACACCCCCAGCACACCGTTGATGTACTCACCGCGCCCTTCAGCCAGATGCAGCAGGCCAAGAACGCGAATGAACTCTTCGAACTGATAGGCGAGCCGCCGGGGGTTGGGGGCGGTGTGGGCCGACCCTTCGGCCAAGCCGTCATAGAGCCCGTCGTGATCGAAAACAGGCCTCAGGGAATGACGCGTCTGCGCGCCCAACTGATCGGGGCGCAAAACGATGACATCGGTGCGCGTCCAGTCGGCTGTGATCGCATTGATCAACACCGGCACGGTGGTCCGATCCCACCACAGCACGATCTCACCGGTGCGCGCGACGGCCTCGCGCCAGATCTGCGCAACCTCGTCGCTGATACCGTCCTGCGTCACGAGGACAAAGTCGATGTCGCTATAGGCATCGGCGCGCCCGTTGCCATGGCTGCCGCTCAGAAACAGGGCGCGCACGGTGGGTTGGTCGCGCAACGCCTCTGCAATGGTATCGATCACGTGCTGATGTGTCATGTGTGCCCCTCGGTACGGGTCGGCGACGCTCAGACCAGCTTGCCTTGCGACATCCGCTCCAGAAAGGCGTCAGCCTCTTCTATCACGGTCGCGCGCTTGGTGTCATCCATCCGGTCCCACGTCCGGTACATGTTGCCCATCCGGGCATTGTTCGAAAACCGGTCGCGGTGCCGGTCCAGGAAATGCCAATAAAGCAGGTTGAACGGGCACGCCCCCGCGCCCGTCTTGACGCTCACCTTGTAATGGCACCCTTTGCAGTAGTCCGACATCCGGTTGATGTAAGCCCCTGAACTCACATAAGGTTTCGACGCAATCACGCCCCCGTCGGCAAATTGCGACATGCCCACGACATTGGGCGCTTCGACCCATTCAAACGCATCCGCATAAACGGCCAGATACCACTCCGACACCTCTCCCGGATCCAGCCCCGCCAACAGCGCAAAGTTCCCCGTGACCATCAACCGCTGGATATGGTGGGCATAGGCTTCGGCCCCCGTCTGCTCGACCGCCTTCGACACACACCGCATCCGCGTCTCGGCCCCCCAAAAGAAATCCGGCAACTTGCGTTGATGGTTCAACCCGTTGCGCCGCGGATACTCCGGCCCCTCGTGGAAATAGATGCCCCGCACATATTCCCGCCAGCCGATGATCTGCCGGATGAACCCTTCGGCGGCGTTGATCGGCGCATCGCCGTCCTTCCACGCCTGCTCCACCGCGCGGCAAACCTCCAAAGGGTCCAGCAGACCGACGTTGATATAAAGGCCAATGACCGCGTGATAGAGAAACCGGTTATCGGCCAGCATCGCATCCTGAAAATCCCCGAACTTCGGCAGTGCATGGGCCACAAAATGCGCCAGCGCCCGCCGCGCCTGCCCCTGATCTGTGGCAAACCAGAACGGGCGCAAGTCCCCGAAATGATTGCCAAACCGCCGCTCGACCAGGTCCAGAACCGCTTCCACCTCCTCATCCGGCGTAAACTGCATCGGTCCGCCAAAATCCACGTCATCCGGCGCAGGCTTGCGGTTGTCGTGGTCATAGTTCCACTTGTCCCCCGCAGGCTTGTCGCCCTCCATCAGCAGGCCCGTCTTGCGCCGCATCTCGCGATAGAAATACTCCATCCGCAACGCCTTGCGCCCCTTGGCCCAGGCCTCGAACTCCTTGTGCGACGCGATAAACCGGTCATCCTCCAACAGGCGCACGGTCAACGGACACTCCTCCAACGCCGCGATCAACCGATACTCACCGGGCCGCGTCGCAATCACCTCCGACGCCCCGTGCTGATCCGCCCGCCGCAACAACTCACCCACAATCGACTGGCTGTTGTCGGTGTCGTCCAACTCGGAATAGGCAACGGTCCAGCCATCCGCCCGCAAACGCGCCGCGAACTTGCGCATCGCGGCAAGGATAAAGGCAATCTTCTTGGGATGGTGCGGCACATAGGACCCCTCCTCGGCCACCTCCGCCATCACCACCACGTCGCGCGCCTTGTCCGCCGCCTTCAGCGCCGCAACGCCCGTGCTCAACTGGTCCCCAAGGACCAAAATCAACCGGCTCACCACGGCACCTCCGCACCGGAACAATCAAAAAAGCCGCCGGTCTGCGCTGGCCCCAACCCGTCCATAACCGCGATCAACTCCGCCGCCGCCTGACCCGGCTCCACCGCCGGATGCCGCCCCAGGTACTTCTCGGTAAAGGCTGTCTTCACCGTGCCGGGATGCAGCGCCACAATCGCCGCCTGCTTGTGCGTGCGCGCCAGTTCCACAGACGCCGTGCGCACCACCTGGTTCACCGCTGCCTTGGCCGCTCGATAGGAAATCCAACCGCCGATCCGGTTGTCGCCAATCGACCCCACACGCGCCGACAACACCGCCAGAACACCCGGCGCATCCCGGTCCAACAACCCATGCGCATGGCGCAACACCAACGCAGGCCCCACCGCATTGAGCGCGAACTGATCCATCATCGCAACCGCATCCAAACTCTTGATGGTCTTCTCCGGCGCTGCCCCACCAATTTCCAACGCGCCCGTGCCCACGACCACCCGCGCATAAGGCCCCCGGTCCGACAGATGCGCGGCCACAGACCCCGCATCGGTGATGTCAAACCCATCCACAGACCGCGACAGCCGATCCACACGCACGCCCCGCGCCTCAAACCCGTCCGCCAGCGCCGATCCGATCCCGCCCGACGCACCTATGATCAATACCTTTTCCATCAGCGGCGACCTAGGCCATCCGCCGCGCCCTTCCACCTTCATTGTTCCCCAAATATGCAATCCAGCGTCGACGCATTTCCGCCCTTCCCATTTCAGGCGCAGCGCGTATAGTCCCGCCCATGACACACGCCACGCATATCCCGACCACACGCCGTTCCGGCGCGTCGCTGCGTGGCCTCCTGCTCCTAATCCGCCTCTGAGCGTGCCCATCGGCGCGACCGCTCAGAGGATGGCTTTCGCGCCAAGGCTTTAGGACAGAAAAAGAGATACGCACATGACCCAAGACAAAGTTGTCATTTTCGACACAACCCTCCGCGACGGCGAACAATCCCCCGGCGCGACCATGACGCACGCAGAAAAGCTCGAAATCGCGGGCCTGCTGGACGACATGGGCGTCGACATCATCGAGGCCGGATTTCCCATCGCCTCCGAGGGTGATTTCAACGCCGTCTCCGAAATCGCCAAGAATGCGACCAATTCGGTGATCTGCGGCTTGGCCCGCGCGCAATTGCCCGACATCGACCGCTGCTGGGAGGCGGTGAAACACGCCGAACGCCCCCGCATCCACACCTTTATCGGCACCTCGCCCCTGCACCGCGCCATTCCGAACCTCACGCAGGACGAAATGGCCGAACGCATCGAACAGACGGTGACCCACGCCCGCAACCTTTGCGACAACGTGCAATGGTCGCCCATGGACGCCACGCGCACGGAACTCGACTACCTCTACCGGGTCGTCGAAATCGCGATCAAGGCAGGTGCCACGACCATCAACATCCCCGACACGGTCGGCTACACCGCCCCACGCGAAAGCGCGGATCTCATCGCCAAGCTGATCGAAAACGTGCCCGGCGCGGATGAGATCGTCTTTGCCACCCACTGCCACAACGACCTCGGCATGGCGACGGCCAACTCCCTCGCCGCGGTTGAGGCGGGCGCACGCCAGATCGAATGCACGATCAACGGTCTTGGCGAACGCGCAGGCAACACGGCGCTCGAAGAAGTCGTGATGGCCCTCAAGGTCCGCAACGACATCATGCCGTTCCAGACCGGCATCGACACCCGCAAGATCATGAACATCTCGCGCCGCGTCGCCACCGTCTCGGGCTTCCCGGTTCAGTTCAACAAGGCGATCGTGGGCAAGAACGCCTTTGCCCACGAATCCGGCATCCACCAGGACGGCATGCTCAAGAACGCCGAAACATTCGAGATCATGCGCCCCGAGGATGTGGGCCTCGCCGGGACGTCCCTGCCGCTTGGCAAACACTCCGGCCGCGCCGCCCTGCGCGCCAAGCTCGAAGAGATGGGTTTTGACGTCGGAGACAATCAGCTCAAAGACGTGTTCGTGCGGTTCAAGGACCTCGCCGACCGCAAAAAAGAGGTGTTCGACGACGATCTCATCGCCCTTATGCGCACCTCAACCGACACCGAGGATGAGCGCCTCAAGATCGAGAAGCTCGCCGTGCGCTGCGGCACCGAAGGGCCACAAGTGGCGGATCTGGTGATGGACATCGACGGCACGCGCCACATGACCACCCAAACCGGCGACGGGCCTGTCGACGCGACTTTCAACGCGGTCAAGGCGCTGTTCCCACATGAGGCACGCCTGCAACTCTATCAGGTCCACGCCGTGACCGAAGGCACAGACGCCCAGGCCACCGTATCCGTCCGCATGGAAGAAGACGGGCGCATCGTGACCGGCCAATCCGCCGACACAGACACCGTTGTCGCCAGCGCCAAGGCTTACGTACACGCGCTCAACCGCTTGCTGGTCCGCCGCGAAAAGGGTGGTTCTGACAAACGCGAAGTCAGCTACAAGGACGCCACCTGAGGTGCGCGATGAACGCGCACCCTACCATCACGCGTAGGGTGCGTACTTACTGCGCACCGCTACACGACGTCAGCCGCTGGTGCCGTCCGCTTCAAACATCAGGCGCAGTGTCACCGGCACTGCACGCACGATGTTGGGCAAGCTCGCCAGCTCCATCAACTTGTCCACGCCGGGGTCAATCTCTGCATCCGCTGTCGACAGGAAAATCATGCTGTCGGTCGTGACCATGACCTTGTCCTCGGCCAGGCGCATGATGAACAGATCACCATAAAGCGGCACTTCGACGCCCAGCAGTTCCAGGTTTCCGTCCACTTCCATCACGGTGCTGTCGCCCACCGCCACTGCGTCCAGTACCGCCATGTCGATTTGCGCGTCAATCGCGGCACGCGGCGCGTTCTTGAACACATATTCGATCATCCGCTCATTGCGGATATCGATGTTCGTCTCGACGGAACTGAGGTCGATGCCCAATGCAACCGCACCGTCCGCACCCACTGTGCCGTCGATGGACTTAAAGCTGTGAACCTCACCCAAATCGTTGAATTTGATCGACCCAAAGGCCAGCTTGGATGCGGCCCCATCCAGGGTCCAGCTGTCGGCCTGCGCGGCCCCTGCTGTCAGTGCCAGAGCCAGCCCGAAACAGGCAGTGCGAAACGAAGTCATGTGATCCTCCCGAAATCCTATGTGGTCCCGGCTGCAATGGCCAGGGCATGACGGAAACAGCGCAGGCGGGCCATTTATTCATCCACGACCGAAAATAATTTCTAGACGGAACCGCAGGTTGGCAAAAGACCGCCGACAATGCCCCGTTTTCGGCCCTTTCACCCCACCCCTCACAGCCCTATAAAGCGGGCGGTCCGCGCCTCGTTCTGAGTCGCGGACCCAACGTTATTGGGACACGACGAAGGCCCCTGACAATGGCCCCAAACAAAGGGCCCAGACAAAGGCCCCAAACAAAGGCAAGGTGCGCAGCATGTCGATATTCGGAAATCTGGGCGGACTGTTTTCGTCCGACATGGCGATTGACCTCGGCACCGCCAACACGCTGGTCTACGTCAAAGGGCGCGGCGTGATCCTGTCCGAACCTTCGGTGGTGGCCTATCACGTCAAGGACGGCGTCAAGAAAGTACTCGCCGTGGGTGAGGACGCCAAGTTGATGCTGGGCCGGACCCCCGGCAGCATCGAGGCCATCCGCCCCATGCGCGAAGGTGTCATCGCCGACTTCGACACCGCCGAAGAGATGATCAAGCACTTCATCCGCAAGGTCCACAAACGCTCGACCTTTTCGAAACCGAAAATTATCGTCTGCGTCCCCCACGGCGCGACCCCCGTTGAAAAACGCGCCATTCGCCAATCCGTTCTGTCCGCAGGCGCCCGCCGCGCGGGCCTGATTGCCGAACCTATTGCTGCGGCCATTGGCGCAGGCATGCCCATCACCGATCCCACAGGCAACATGGTTGTCGACATCGGCGGCGGGACAACCGAGGTGGCCGTGCTGTCGCTGGGCGACATCGTCTACGCCCGCTCGGTCCGCGTTGGTGGCGACCGCATGGACGAGGCGATCATTTCCTACCTGCGCCGCCAGCAGAACCTTCTGGTCGGTGAAACCACGGCTGAGCGGATCAAAACCTCCATCGGCACAGCGCGTATGCCCGACGATGGGCGCGGCACCTCGATGCAAATCCGGGGGCGCGACCTTCTGAACGGCGTGCCCAAGGAAATCGAAGTGACCCAGGCGCAAATCGCCGAGGCCCTCGCCGAACCCGTCCAGCAAATCTGCGAGGCCGTGATGACCGCGCTTGAGACCACACCGCCAGACCTCGCCGCCGACATTGTCGATCGGGGTGTGATGCTGACGGGGGGTGGTGCGCTTTTGGGTGATCTGGATCTGGCCTTGCGCGAACAAACCGGGCTCGCCGTGTCCATCGCGGATGAAAGCCTGAACTGCGTGGCGCTTGGCACCGGCAAGGCGCTGGAATACGAAAAACAGCTGCGCCACGCCATCGACTACGACAGTTAAAACACCGGCTGCGAAATTTAACATAATATGTCCCCGCGGGGACAAAGAGTTGACTTGCTCCAATGGGGCAAATGTCAGACCATCAGCGCAACGGACCAAACATGGGGTGACTTCGCCTTGGCTAAGGACCGCGGACAGGTCGACTATGCAGGCCCGCTACGGCGGCTTGTTCTGGCTGTTCTGGTGTTGGCGCTGACGGGTGTCTTTCTGCTGTGGCGCATCGACAGCCCGCGTGTGGAACGGTTCCGGGCGCAAGTCACGGACCGCATCGTGCCCAACATGGACTGGGCCATGGCCCCCGTCACTGGCACCGTCAACCTGATCCGCGATTTCCAGAGCTACCGGCGCATCGCCGAACAGAACACCGAACTGCGCCGCGAGGTGCGGCAGATGCAGGCGTGGAAAGAGGCGGCGCTCCAGCTTGAACAGGAAAACGCGCGTCTGCTCGACCTGAACAACGTTCGGCTTGATCCGCGCCTGACCTACATCACGGGCGTGGTGCTGGCCGACAGCGGGTCACCGTTCCGCCAGTCCGTGCTGCTGAACGTCGGCGCGCGCGATGGCATCGTCGAAGGGTGGGCCACCATGGATGGCATCGGCCTCGTGGGTCGGGTGTCGGGCGTGGCCCAGAACACATCGCGCGTGATCATGGTCACCGACGCATCCAGCCGTGTGCCGGCCGTCATCCAACCCTCGGGCCAACGCGCCATCGTTGCAGGTGATAACAGCGCAGCACCCCCCATCGACTTTCTCGAAAACCCCGACCTCGTGCGCCCTGGCGACCGGGTCATCACCAGCGGCGACGGCGGCGTCTTTCCCGCTGGTCTGTTGATCGGCCAGGTCGCGGCGGACCCCGGCGGGCGGCTACGCGTGCGGCTGGCGGCGGACTATGAACGGCTCGAATTTCTGCGGGTGTTGCGCCACTACGGCAACGAACCGGTGTCCGACGACAGCAATGTGTTGGCCCCCGGCGGCGCCGCATCGCTGTTGGAAGCGGAGGGGTCGGAATGAACGAGCTGAGCCCACTGCGCCTGTGGATGATGCGCGGCAGCTTTACCGCGCTGATCCTCGGCATCCTCTTTTTCCATCTGCTGCCGCTCCAGACATCGACGGGTGGGTTGATCTGGCCAGACCTCGTGCTGGGCTTTGCCCTTGCGTGGTCCGTCCGGCGGCCCGAATTTGTGCCCGCCGTTCTGTTGGCCGCCGTTTTCCTGCTGGCGGATCTGTTGCTGCAACGCCCGCCGGGTCTTTGGGCATTGCTGGCGTTGATCGCCTGCGAACAGCTCAAGGCGCAGTCGCGCAGCCTGCGTGACGCCAGCCTCGCGACCGAACTGGCATCGGTCGGCGCATGGATCATCGGGATCGGCATCGCCTATCACATGGTGCTGGCCCTGCTGTTGGTGGACCGGCCGGCCTTTGGCCTGGTAGTGATCCAGATGATCGCCACAGCACTGGCCTATCCGCTGGTCATTGCCGTCACCCATGCCGTCATGGGTGTGCGCAAGGCCGCAGCCAATGACATCGGCGGCAAGGGAGCCCGATCATGAAACGCCCCCGCGTCGATACCGAGGCGAACCACCGCCTGATCACCCGCCGGGCTGCGATCCTGGGCGGTGTGCAGCTTGCCTTTGTCGCGGGTCTGGGCGCGCGGATGCAATTCCTGCAAGTCGATCAGGCCGATCAGTTCCGCCTGCTGGCCGAAGAAAACCGGATCAATATCCGCCTCATCCCGCCATCCCGTGGCGAAGTGTTCGACCGCAACGGCGTGCCGCTCGCTCGCAACGTGCCCAGCTACCGCATCGTCATTGTCCCCGAGGATGCAGGTGATGTCGAAGACGTGGTGAACCGCCTCAACCAGATTGTGCCGCTGGACCCCGACGAGGTTGAGCGTGCGGTGGCCGAGATGAAACGCTCGGCCCCGTTCTTGCCGATCACCTTTGCCGATGAGGTGACATGGGAAGACCTGAGCCGTGTCAGCGTGAACGCCCCGGCGCTGCCCGGCGTCACACCCGAAGTTGGCCTGAGCCGCGTGTACCCGCTGGGATCGGACTATGCGCATGTGCTGGGCTATGTCGGGCCGGTCAGCGACTATGATCTGGAGCGGATCGAGGATCAGGACCCGCTGTTGCGCATCCCGCGATTCCAGATCGGCAAAGTGGGCGTCGAGGCCAAGGCCGAAGGCGCGCTGCGCGGCAAGGGCGGTGCCAAACGGGTCGAGGTGAACGCCACCGGGCGGGTGATGCGCGAACTGGACCGGCGCGAAGGCACGTCAGGCGCCGACCTGCAACTGACCATTGATTCCAAGCTGCAAAGCTATGTTCAGGCGCGCCTGAACGGCGAAAGCGCCAGTGCTATCGTCATGGATGTCCAGAGCGGCGATCTGCTGGCGATTGCCTCGGCACCTACATTCGACCCCAACCTCTTCGTGCGGGGCATTTCTTCGCGTGATTACAATGCGTTGACCGAGAACAAGTATCGGCCACTTGCGTCGAAATCCGTGCAGGGGACCTATCCGCCGGGATCGACGTTCAAGATGATCACGGCCATGGCCGCCCTCGAAGAGGGGCTGATCGGGCCGGACGACACCGTGTATTGCCCCGGCCACCTCGAAGTGGCGGAACGCAAGTTCCACTGCTGGAAACGGGCGGGCCACGGTTGGGTCGACTTGCAGAACTCGCTCAAGCAATCCTGCGACGTTTACTACTACGACCTCGCCCTCAAGGTGGGGATCGAGAAGATTTCGGCCATGGCCAACCGGTTTGGTCTGGGCGTGCGCCACGACGTTCCAATGTCGGCGGTGGCCAGTGGCCTGACCCCGACAAAGGACTGGAAGGCGCGCGTGCACGGCCAGGACTGGGTGATTGGTGACACGGTGAACGCGTCCATCGGGCAGGGCTATATGCTCGCGTCCCCACTGCAACTGGCAGTGATGACGGCGCGGCTCGCCAGTGGACGCGCGGTGGAGCCACGACTGGTCAAAACGGTGGACGGGGTCGAACAGCCCAGCGGCACCGGTGAGAGCCTTGGCGTGAACGAAAACAACCTGCGCAAGATGCGGCGGGCGATGTACGAGGTCGTCAACGACCGGCGCGGCACAGCCTATGGCAGCCGCATCATCGAAGACGCGATGCGCATGGCGGGCAAGACCGGCACCAGCCAGGTCCGCAACATCACCACCGCAGAACGCGCGCGCGGCGTGACCCGCAACGAGGATTTGCCGTGGGAGCGTCGGGACCACGCGCTGTTCGTGAACTTTGCCCCCTATGACAATCCGAAATACGCAGTGGCGGTTGTTGTGGAACATGGCGGCGGCGGGTCCAAGGCCGCGGCCCCCATCGCGCGCGATGTGACCTTGCAGGCGCTCTATGGCGAAGAGCCGCCGCTTGACGCCTACCCGACAAAGGACCGTGGCCGGATCAAGGAACAGCAACGCGTGCTCAGGGGTATTGAGCCTGTCGCCAACATCTCGGGCAAGGATCAGGCATGAGCTATCTTGAGTATACGGTCAAACACGTGCCTGCGGGCCCGCGCAAGATTCTGTATATGAACTGGCCACTTGCGCTGTTGCTGGCAGCGGTGGCGGGTGTCGGGTTTCTGATGCTCTATTCCGTGGCGGGCGGGTCGTTCAGCCCCTGGGCCGAGCCGCAGATGAAACGGTTTGCCGCCGGGTTTGTCCTGATGATGATGATTGCCATGGTGCCGATCTGGTTCTGGCGCAACATGGCGAGCCTGGCCTATCTGGGGTCGCTTGCGCTGTTGCTGGCTGTCGAGTTCTTTGGGTCTGTCGGGATGGGTGCGCAGCGCTGGATCGACCTGGGGTTCATGCGCCTGCAGCCGTCCGAGTTGATGAAAGTCACACTGGTTCTGATGCTGGCCGCCTACTACGACTGGTTGCCCGCATACCGCAAATCGCGGCCCTTTTGGGTGCTTCTGCCGGTGCTTTTGATCCTGATCCCAACTGCGCTGGTGCTCAAGCAGCCCGACCTTGGTACCTCGATCCTGCTGATGGCGGCGGGTGGTGGCCTGATGTTCCTTGCCGGTGTCCACTGGGCCTATTTTGCCGCTGTCTTCGCAGCGGGTGCGGGGTTGGTGACAGCCGTTCTGCAATCGCGGGCAACGGACTGGCAACTGCTCAAGGACTATCAATTCCGGCGCATCGACACGTTTCTGGACCCAAGTTCTGACCCGTTGGGCGCGGGCTATCACATCACGCAGTCCAAGATCGCATTAGGATCGGGGGGCTGGACCGGACGTGGGTTCATGCAGGGCACGCAGTCGCGGCTGAACTTTCTGCCGGAAAAGCACACCGACTTTATCTTTACCACGCTGGCCGAGGAATTCGGGTTCATCGGGGCGTTTTCGCTGCTGGCGCTCTATGCGCTGATCATCCTGTTTTGTGTCGCCTCTGCTGTGGCCAACAAGGACAGGTTTTCGTCGCTGCTGACGCTGGGGATTGCGCTGAATTTCTTCCTGTTCTTTGCGGTGAACATGTCGATGGTCATGGGGCTGGCACCGGTTGTGGGTGTGCCGCTGCCGCTGGTCAGCTATGGCGGGTCGGCGATGCTGGTTCTGATGCTGGCCTTTGGGCTGGCCCAAAGCGCGCACGTCCACCGACCGCGATGACGCATCTGGCCCCGTTTGAGCCGCGTGCCGTCATGGCGCTGAGCCCGGTGCACCAACACGGCTGGACATTGAAACGCTATGCCGTCCTGGCCGAGGGCCGCGCGTTTGACGACGCGGTTGCCGAGGCTGCGTCCGACGCGGCGGTGACACGCCTGCCACAGCCGGGGGTGTTGGCCGATGCAACGGGCAATCACGGCGTCGGGTTTCAGATCATCCACTTTGCCGAAACGGCGGTTGTTGCGCCGCTGTTTTATTGGCAATGGGGCAGCGTGCTGGCGCACGGCGATCAGTTGCGCGCCCCCTGGAGCAACCCCACAGAGTTCGCAACCGGTGCGACCGAGGTGTTCGGTTGTGTGTGGGAGATGGACATCGTCACGTTCGAAGTCGCCGCCTGGAAACGCACAGTGTTGAGCGGGCAGGACACCCCGGAATACCGGCTGGCCAGATATCTCGCGGCACACGTCGCCTGACGCGACCCATCACCACATCCACTGAGATCCATCACAAGCGATTGTTGTGCATCCGAGGATCAAGACGCTACACCGATCACAGATGTCGCTGACCGGAGTATCCCATGGCCCTTTTTCACCTCGCCTTCAACGTATCCGACCTGGATGACACCCGCGGCTTTTACGGCACATTGCTGGGATGCAAAGAGGGGCGGAGCACTGACACCTGGGTCGATTTCGACTTTTTCGGCCACCAACTGAGCTGCCATCTCGGCAAACCTTTTGACAGCGCGCCGACAGGCAAGGTGGGCAATTGCGATGTGCCGATGCCGCATTTTGGTGCCGTGCTGCCGATGGCGGACTGGCGCGCGTTGGCGGACAAGCTGACGGCGGCGGGCATTGAGTTTATCCTCGAACCGCAGATCCGTTTCGAGGGGGAGCCGGGCGAGCAGAGCACCATGTTCTTTACCGACCCGGCAGGGAACCCGATCGAGATCAAGGGCATGGCCAACCTTGATGCGGCGTTTGACACATGACGGTCAACGTACTCTTTGCCGCCACTGCGGACCGCTGGGACCAATACGCAGCACCGCTCAGGGCCGAGATCGCAGCCGCAGGTGTGGAGGCGCATCTGGCGACGGATATACCGGCGGACGAGGTCGACTATATCGTCTATGCCCCCAACTCCGACGTGCAGGATTTCACGCCTTTCAGCCGCGCCAAGGCCGTGTTGAACCTGTGGGCGGGGGTTGAGGGGATTGTGGGCAATCCCACGCTGCACCTGCCGCTGTGCCGGATGGTCGACCCCGCGCTGACGCAGGGCATGGTGGAATGGGTGACAGGGCACGTGTTGCGCCTGCATCTGGGGATGGACAGCCATATCGGTGCCGCCCCCGGCACCTGGGAACCGGTTGCGCCGCCGTTGGCCTTTGACACCCGCGTCACCGTTCTGGGCCTTGGGGTCCTGGGCGCCGCCTGTGCCTCGGCGCTGGCGGGCTTGGGTTTCGACGTCGCAGGTTGGAGCCGGTCACCCAAGGTCATCGACGGCCTGACCTGCCTGCACGGTGATGACGGTCTGCGCGAGGCGCTGGCGCGGGCGGACTACTGCGTGCTGCTGTTGCCCAGCACCGCGGCGACGGAAAACACGCTGAATGCGGCGACGCTGGCCGCGATGCCGCGTGGGGCGCGCATCCTGAACCCCGGACGTGGGCAACTGATCGACGATGACGCCCTGCTACAGGCGTTAGACGCGGGCCAGATCGCGCACGCCACGCTGGATGTGTTTCGGGTCGAACCCTTGCCCATGGATCACCCGTACTGGACCCATCCCAGCGTGACCGTTACCCCGCATGTGGCGTCCGAAACACGCGCCGCTTACGCATCGAAAACCGTGGCCGAGAACATACGGCGTGGCGAAACAGGCATGCCATTCCTGCACGTGGTGGACCGCAGCGCGGGCTACTGATGTCAGGGGACGTGTTACAGATAGGTCACGGCGACTTGCTTTGATACGTGATCGGGGACCCATTAGGTCGGGGTCAAGCGCAGATGCTGCGTCTGCACAATAGTGACCCGGAGACCCATATGTTTCACCTCGTTTCCCGCCGGCTTCATGCCGCGATGGACTACCCCCTGGCCCTTGGCCTGATTGTCATGCCCTTTGCCTTTGGCATCGGAATGGGGGATGCGCTGCCTTTTGCGCTGTCGTTCGGAGCGGGTTTGCTGCTGTTGTTGGTGACGTCGCTGACCGATCACGAAGCGGGTGTTCTGCCTGCCATTTCATTCCGGGCGCACCGGATCATCGACGGCATCATTGGCGCAGTTTTTGTCGCGGCGCCTCTGGGGTTCGGCTTTTCCAGCGGGGATACCCTGTATTACCTGACGGTGGGCCTGACAATTTTGGCCGTCGTATCAGCCCACCGTGATCCTGCCCCTGCGTTGGCAGCGGCAGAATAGTCGATCAGGCCGCCAGCCCACGCCCCTTGAGCAACGCCTCGACCCCCGGCAACCGACCCCGGAAGGCGGTGTAAAGTTCCGCGGCATCCACACTGCCCCCGGTCGATAGGATATGCGTCTCGAGAGCTTTGGCGCGTTCCGGGTCAAACGGCCCGCCCGCCTCTTCGAAGGCGGCAAAGGCGTCGGCATCCATCACCTCGGACCACATGTAGCTGTAGTAGCCGGACGAATAGCCGTCGCCTGCGAACACGTGGGCGAAATGCGGTGTGGCGTGGCGCATGCCAATGGCGGCAGGCATGCCGAGACCATCCAGTACGTCAGCCTGTTTGGCCATCGGATCCGCGGGGGCCGCCCCCTCGTGAAAGGCCAGATCGACCAGCGCAGAGGCCACATATTCCACCGTCTGGAACCCCATGTCATAGGTCGCCGCCGCCAGCACATTGTCCAGCAGCGCCTGAGGCATCGCCGCGCCTGTTTCGGCATGGACCGCAAATTCGCGCAGCACTTCGGGCACTTCGAGCCAGTGTTCGTAAAGCTGGCTGGGCAGTTCGACGAAGTCGCGCGCCACGGAGGTGCCCGAGATGCTTTCGTAGGTCACATTGGACAGCATCTGGTGCAGGGCATGGCCAAATTCGTGAAAGAGCGTACGCGCGTCATCATAGCTGAGCAGCGCGGGATCGCCCTTGGCAAAGTTGCAGACGTTGATGACCACGGGCGCCTGCGGTTCGGGGAACTTGGCCTGTGCGCGCATGGCCGAACACCACGCGCCAGATCGTTTGGAGCCGCGGGCGAAATAGTCGCCGATGAACACCGCCACGTGGGTGCCGTCGCGGGTGACCTCCCACGCGCGGCAGTCGGGGTGATAGAGCGGGATGTCGAGCGGTTTGAACGACAGGCCAAAGAGGCGCGTGGCACAGGCGAATGACGCCTCGATCATGCGGTCGAGCTGGAAATAGGGTTTGACCTCGGCCTCGTCCAGATCGTGCAGGTCCTTGCGGCGGCGTTCGGAATAGAACCGCCAATCCCACGGGGCCAGAGGGCCGTTCACGCCGTCGGCCTGCATCATCTGTTCCAGCACCCAGGCGTCGGCATTGGCCTGCGCCTTGGCGGGTTCCCACACGTCCATCAACAGGCCCCGAACGGCATCCGGAGTCTTGGCCATTTCGGTTTCCAGCTTGTAGGCGGCAAAGCTGTCATAGCCCAACAGCTTGGCGCGTTCCTCGCGCAGGCTGAGGATTTCGGCGGCGATGGCGCGGTTGTCGGTGTCGCCCCCATTTGCGCCGCGCGCGCCCCACGCCTTGTACGCGACCTCGCGCAGGTCGCGGCGGGTGGAGAATTGCAGGAACGGCACGATCAGCGACCGCGACAGGGTGACGACAGGGCCATCCACGCCCTTTTCCTTGCCTGCCGCGCGGGCCGTGTCGACCACGAAGGGCGGCAGCCCCGCCAGATCACCCTCGCCCAGTTCCATGAACCAGTCGCGTTCGTCGGCCAGCAGGTTTTGGGTAAAGGCGGTGCCAAGTTCGGCGAGACGCCCCTTGATCACCTTCATCCGCGCGTCGTCATCACCGGTCAGCGCCGCGCCTGAGCGCACGAACCCGCGATGGGTCAGCATCAGCACACGCGCCTGTTCATCCGTCAGGTCCAGCGTGTCGCGGGCGTCATAGACGGCGGCCACGCGGGCAAAAAGCGCCTTGTTACCCGAGATGTCAGCAAAATGTGCGGCCAGTTTTGGGGAAAAGTCGCGCTGCAACGCCTCGCGGGCCGGGTTACTGTCGGCCCCTGCGACGGTATAGAACGTGCCCAGCACCTGATCGAGATCGTGACCCGCGGCCTCGAGCGCCTCGATCGTATTGGCAAAGGTTGCGGGATCGGGATTGTTGGCGATGGCGTCAATCTCGGCGCTGTGATTGGCCAGCGCGACGTCCAGCGCCGGGGCAAAGTCGTCATCCGAGATACGGTCAAAGGGGGCGATCTGGAACGGGGTATCCCACGTTTGCAGCAGCACATTTGTCATCTTGGCACTCTCCTTTGGGATCAATGTAGGGCGCGGGTCACTGCGTCGCCATGGGGGCCGCGCCACAAACCTCGCAATCGGCACGACGAGACAGCGCGATGGTGCGGTTTTCGCCGTAGAGCGCGTCGTAAATCGCCATTTGCCCACGCAGCGGTGCGCCAGCGCCTGTGATCAGCTTGACCGCCTCAACCGCCATCATGGACCCCAGCACACCCGGCAACGGACCCAGAACGCCCGCCTCGGCGCAACTGGGCGCGAGTTCCGGCGCGGGCGCGGTGGGAAAGATGCATCGATAACACGGCGCGTCGTGAGCCGGGTCAAACACACTGATCTGCCCTTCCCAATGGGTCAGCGCGCCGGAGATCAGCGGAAGGCCCGCGCGCACGGCGGCGGCGTTGACCAGATACCGGGTGTCGAAATTGTCGGTGCCGTCCAGCACCAGGTCATAGTCGGCCATCAGATCGTCCACGATGTCCGGCGTGAGGCGGCGGTGATAGGGGCGCACGGTGACAAAGGGGTTCTGCGCCTCCATCGCGGCTTGGGCGGAAAACACCTTGGGCGTGCCGATGCGGGCATCGGTGTGGATCACCTGGCGTTGCAGGTTGGTGTTCTCAACCGTGTCGTCGTCCACAACTCCAATTGTACCAACGCCTGCCGCCGCGAGATATTGCAGCGCCGGTGCGCCCAGCCCGCCTGCGCCCACAACCAACACCCGCGCGTCGCGCAGGGCCTTTTGCCCGGATCCGCCAATTTCGCGCAGCACTATGTGGCGGGCATAGCGGTTTAGTTCTGTTTCGGAAAAGCTGCCCGCCCTGCCCTGATCAGGTTCCGCCATGGCTTGCGCGACCTGAGCACGGTTGCGCAAGGCCCGCAGCCCATAACGATACGCCAGCACCAAAGCCGCAAAACCGCCAAGAATGAGCCAAAACGCCGGGCTTTCGCCTGTGGCCATCCGCAGCGGGTGCCCGGACGGCAGTGCGACCTGCACGGCCAGCACAAGCACATAGAGGATGCCAATCATCAGCCAACGCGCGCGGCGCGGGGTTTTCATCGCGGCGCCAATGCCCCACAGGACCGCCGCAAGCGCAAAGACCAGAACCATCAGCCGTGCCCGGTCGAGCCAAAGCCGCCCGCCCCTCTGTCGGTGTGATCCAGAACATCGACCTCTTGGAACGACGCCTGCACCACCGGGGCCATCACCATCTGCGCGATGCGCATGCCGTGGGTCACGCGAAACGGCACATCCGATGTGTTCAGCAGGATAATGCCAACCGGGCCGCGATAGTCGCTGTCGATTGTGCCGGGGCTGTTGACCAGCGCGATGCCGTTTTTCAACGCCAGCCCCGAACGCGGGCGGATCTGTACTTCGAACCCGTGGGGGATGGCCATGGCAAGGCCCGTAGGGATCAGCGCGCGTGTCCCCGCGGGGACATCCACCGGCACACCATCAGGCAAGTTGGCGCGCAGGTCCGCCCCGGCGGCCCCTGCCGTTTCATAACGCGGCAGCGGGATGTTTGGGTCAAACCCCTCAAGGCGCATCAGTTTCAGTGTCTGTTCGGTCATGTCAGCGCGTCGGCAATCCGCTGGGCCAGTTGGCGCGCCACGTCGTCCTTGGACATGCGCGGCCAGCTTTCGGCGTCCTGTTCCGAAATCAGGGTCACTGCATTCTCGCTGCCGCCCATGATACCGGTGTCGGGGGATACGTCGTTGGCGACGATCCAGTCGCATTGCTTGCGAGCGCGTTTGGCAGTTGCGTTGGCGATGACATCATTGGTTTCGGCAGCAAACCCCACGACGAGCGGCGGACGCCCCTCGGTCATCTGCGCCACATGGGCGAGGATGTCGGGATTTTCCGCAAAGGTGAGCGCGGGCATGCCGTCGCGCGTCTTTTTCAGCTTGCGATCACTGGCGCTGGCCACGCGCCAGTCGGCAACTGCAGCGGCAAAGACTGCCGCATCCGCGGGCAAGGCGGCACCTACGGCATCGCGCATCTGCAGGGCTGTTTCCACGGGAACGACCTGCGCGCCTGCGGGCGGCGGCACATCGGCGGGGCCGGTGACAAAGGTAACCTGAGCGCCCAGATCCAGCAAAGCCCGCGCCAGCGCCGTGCCTTGTGCGCCCGATGACCGGTTGGCGATGTATCGCACCGGGTCAATCGGTTCGTGTGTCGGGCCGGACGTGACCAGCACATGTTTGCCCGTCAGCGGCCGGGGACCGAAATGCACCTCGACCTCTGCCACGATCTCGAGCGGTTCGGACATGCGGCCGGGGCCGTACTCACCACAGGCCATATCGCCATCGTTCGGGCCCACAACCGTCACCCCATCGGCGCGCAGTTGTGTCAGATTGCGTTGGGTGGCCGGGTGATCCCACATGCGCACATTCATCGCCGGAGCGATCATCACAGGCGTGTCCGTGGCCAACAAAAGGGTCGAGGCCAGATCATCCGCACGGCCCTGTGCCATCTTGGCCATGATGTCTGCCGTTGCGGGTGCAACGACGATCAAATCGGCAGAACGGGACAGTTGGATGTGCCCCATCTCGGCCTCGTCCGTGAGGTCAAAGAGGTCGCGGTACACCTTGTGCCCGGCCAGCGCGGACACCGACAGGGGCGTCACGAACTGTTCGGCGGCACGGGTCAAAACCGGCGTGACGGTGGCCCCGCGTTCGCGCAGGCGACGGATCAGGTCCAGCCCTTTGTAGGCCGCAATCCCTCCTGTCAGGATCAACAAAATTCGTTTGTCTTGCAGCATCATGGCATCATGTCCGCATGTCTGTGGTCGGCGTGACCATAGGCGGCTGCCGGGCCAAGAACCAGCCCCCGCGTCACGGCGGCATCATTGGCTGAACGCCGCACAGGGATCACCGCGTGCCGGGCTGGATGCACCATTGAGGGTCCAGGAAAACACACCCTCGGGTGGTTCCTGGCGTTCGCCCTGGCCAACGCTCGTGACCGACAGCGCGGGCTGCGCTTGCGCAAGGTAGACCGGCACGCCCCAGTCGGCGCGCGCATGGCCATTGCCGGTGATCAGCATCACGGGGCTGCCGTGGGTGTCCAGCGCGTCAATCACCGCACGGGCAAAGGCCGCGTCGCGCAGGCGCTGCGCGTCGACCATGCCGTCCATCATGTCCAAAGGCATCGCCGCACAATGGGCATCAAACTGGTGCAGGGTGCGCGCGGCCAAGGTGTCGGGATCAAGCGGTTGGGTCAGGCCATAGTTCGCCGCATCCGCGCCAAACACCGTGGCCGCCCCGTCCGTGAACGCGGCACGCATGTCATCACGCGACAGGGCCGCCCCAACGATCACGTCGCTGGCGGCCAGAACATCCGCGTAGTCAGCGATGTTTGACCAGTGGAAATTGGAGGTGGCCGCCGCCATCTCGACCGGATCGCGGGGGACATCCGCCAGCTCTGCGGCCTCTGACGGTGTGAGCATTTCAAACACCACGGCCTTGGGCCGGACATTGCGGATCGCTTTGGCCTGTTCGGCGTGATGCTGGGGATTGTCGTGAAATTCGCCGATGATCAGGACGTCACCGGCGAAGTCTGTCCAGTCCGTTGCGGCGTGAACGAACGCTGCCGACGCCACAAAGGCTGCGGCCGCGCAGAAGGTTTTGAATGTGGTTTGCCTCATGCGAGGAAGTGATGCACTTCCCGGCTCTGGGTTTCGAGGGTCTTTCGCATCTTTGTGAACGCGGCCGCCTCAAGCTGGCGCACGCGCTCTTTTGACAAAGACAGCTCTTGGCCGAGGCTTTCCAGCGTGCGGGGGTCGTCGCGCAGCTTGCGCTCGCGCACGATGAACCGCTCGCGTTCATTCAGCGCGCCTAGCGCAGACAACAGCCATTCGCGCAGTTGCTCGGTGTCATGGGTGTGTTCAACCGTCTCTGCCGCTTGCGCGCTGTCGTCTTCGAGGGCGTCGATCCACTCGCGCCCCTCGTCGTCCACCGACTGCGTCGCGTTTAGTGAATAGTCGGACCCGGACAGGCGGCCTTCCATCATCTCGACATCGTGCAGGGGCACACCGATCTCGGTCGAGATCATCTGGCGCAACTGGTGTTTGTCCAGCGTCTCGCCAGCCGCCGCACTTTCACGCTCAAGCCGGGCCTGCACGCGGCGCATGTTGAAGAACAGGGATTTCTGGCTGCTGGTGGAGCCGGTGCGCACCATGGACCAGTTGCGCATCACGTAGTCCTGGATTGACGCCTTGATCCACCACACCGCGTAGGTCGAGAATCGAACGCCACGGTCGGGGTCGAATTTGTCAGCGGCCTTCATCAGGCCCAGACCGGCCTCTTGGATCAGGTCATTCATCGGGGCGCCGTAGCGTTTGAACTTGGACGCCATCGAAATCGCCAACCGCATATACGCGGTGATCAGGCGGTGCAGCGCGGCCTCATCCCGGTCGTCTCGCCAAGCATATGCCAGGCGAAGCTCCGTCTCTGCGTCGAGCAGTTCGGCCTTCATTGCGGTGCGAGACAGCGAAAACTCGCGAGCGTTGTCCAATGCCATCGGTCATCCCCCTGGATGGTTATGCTTGTTTTGCGCACTTACACTCTCTACGCACGGGCATCGAAACTGGTTCACTCTGAGGATGAAAAAATGTTGTCGGGACTGACATTCGTTCTAGGGGGTGCTGCGTCGGGCAAGTCAAAATACGCGGAAACAGTTATTGAAAACAGTGGCTTGGGTAAAATCTATGTCGCGACCGCACGAATTTGGGACGAAGAAATACAGGCTAAGGTTGATCTGCACCAAGCGCGCCGCGGGGCCGATTGGACCTGTCTGGATGCCCCGATAGACGTGGCAGGCGCGCTTGGCAGCACCTCTGCAAAACAGGCCACGCTGCTGGATTGTGCGACGATGTGGCTGACCAATGTGATGCTGGACAACCATGACCTTGCCGCAGAACAGGACCGGTTTCTGACGGCGCTGGCCCGCAGCAAAGGACCGGTGGTCGTGGTGTCGAACGAGGTGGGTCAGGGCATTGTCCCCGACACACCACTGGGCCGGGCCTTTCGTGAGGCGCAGGGCCGGCTGAACATCGCGCTGGCCGCGCAGGCTGATTGCGTCGTTCATGTGGTCGCGGGCCTGCCACAGGTGATCAAAGGGGTCGCACCGTGACCACATGGCACTGGATCCGGCATGGGCCGACGCATCAGACAAGCTTTACCGGGTGGCGCGACGTTGCGGCGGACCTGTCCGACGAAGGCGCAGTGGCGCGTCTGGCCGATCATCTGCCCAGCGATGCGGTCGTGATCTCGTCCGACCTGACGCGGTCGGTCAACACGGCCACGGCGATCCAGCGGTCGAGAACCCGGTTGCCACATGATCCGGCGCTGCGCGAGTTTCATTTCGGCAGTTGGGATGGCGTGCATTTTTCGCAGGTGGCGGACCGGCATCCCGATCTGAGCCGCGACTATTGGGAAACGCCCGGTGATCATACACCCCCAGGGGGCGAAAGCTGGGACGCGGCGGCGGCACGTGTGGCCATGGCCGTGCGCCGTATCGAGGCCGCACATACGGGCAAGCATATCATTGCTGTTGCACATTTTGGCGTCATCCTGACCCAGGTGCAGGCGGTGCTGGGGCTGAGCGCCCACGCGGTCCTTGCACACAAGATTGACCCGCTTTCCGTCACCACCCTGCATCCCGAAAGCGGCACGGCAGAGCGGATCAATCATCTGCCGTGATGGTGTGGCCCACAAATCTGCGTTGGCCTGCGCAGGCGTCTATGACGTAGCCTGCGGGCCATGACCTATGACCTTTATATCGGCGATCGCACCTTCTCGAGCTGGTCCCTGCGCGGCTGGCTGATGATGGAAAAATTTAACATTCCCAAGAAGATCCACTTTGTCGGTCTCTATGGCGGCACGATGGCAGAGGATATGGCCGCATTGGCGCCTGCACGTTTGGTGCCTGCGATGCGCACGCCAGCCGGAACGGTTGTCGGCGAAAGCCTCGCCATGGCGGAAACGCTGGCCGAAGAGCACCCGAAGGCCGGGATGTGGCCCGCAGACCCCGCCGCCCGCGCCACGGCGCGGTGGCTGTGCGCCGAAATGGTGGGCGGGTTTTCCGCGCTCCGGTCCGATTGTCCGATGCAGTTGCAACATGTGAACAAGGGCTTTGCCGTCCCGGATGCCACACGGACAGATTTGGCGCGGCTCGAGACGTTGTGGGCGCATGCAGCACAGTTCGCGACGGAAGGGCCGTGGCTCTTTGGGGCCTATTCGTTGGCGGATGCGTTCTATGCACCCGTATGTGCGCGTATCGTGGGCTATGACCTGCCTGTGGGCGATGCCGCGCGGCGCTATTGCGAGACGACGATCAACGATCCCGCGTTCAAGGCATGGCGCGCCGAAGGGTTGAAAACCACCTATGACCCGTTCCCGTATGACATGGGTGTGCCGGTCACAGACTGGCCTGCCTGAGCATGGGACTGCGCCTGCATTAACCAATCGTAAACCAGCCCGCGCTAGCCATTAACCATTCACGAGGGGTGAGAGATGGTGGCACGGGCCTATACGGTTGCATTTCAGGGCGTCGATGCGCGCGAGGTCGAGGTGCAATGTGCGATGACGCCGGGCATGCCCGCCTTTTCCATCGTAGGCCTGCCGGACAAGGCCGTGTCCGAGGCGCGAGACCGGGTGCGCACAGCCCTGTCGGCAATGTCCATCGCGCTGCCGTCCAAGCGGATCACGATCAACCTGTCGCCCGCCGACCTGCCCAAAGAGGGCTCGCATTTCGACCTACCCATCGCGATGGCCCTGTTGGCCGCCCTTGGCATCCTGCCCGAGGACGCGGTCGAGGGTACTGTCGCACTGGGTGAGTTGTCCTTGGACGGCACGCTGGTCCCGGTGCTGGGCGCCTTGCCCGCCGCAATGGCCGCCGCAGAGCAGGACCGCGGGTTACTGTGTCCGGCCGGGTCGGGATCAGAGGCGGCATGGGTCGACGCCACGCGCGTGATCGCCGCGCGCAGTTTGGGTGATGTGGTGCGGCATTATACCGGACAGGTGCCGCTGGAACCTGCAACGCCGGGGCAAATTGCCAGCGGCGGCGGCCTGCCCGACATGCGCGACGTCAAGGGGCAGGAACGCGCGAAACGCGCGCTGGAGGTCGCCGCCGCCGGGCGGCACCACCTGTTGATGGTTGGCACGCCGGGGTCTGGGAAATCCATGCTTGCTGCACGCTTGCCCGGCATTCTGCCGCCGCTGTCGGCGCTTGAGGCGCTTGAGACGTCGATGATCCACTCGCTCGCCGGACTGTTGGATGCGGGTGGCATTTCGATGGACCGCCCGTTTCGCGAACCCCACCACACCGCGTCGATGGCCGCGATTATCGGCGGTGGGCGCGGTGCCAAACCGGGCGAGGTGTCACTGGCCCACAATGGCGTGCTGTTCATGGACGAGTTTCCCGAATTCCCCCGCGCGGTTCTGGAAACGCTGCGCCAACCGATTGAAACCGGCGAAGTCATGATTGCGCGGGCGAACAATCACGTGAAATATCCGTGTCGCTTTATGCTGGTGGCTGCCGCTAACCCTTGCAAATGCGGATACCTGAGCGATGCGGCACGTGCCTGTGCGCGCGCACCGGGCTGTGGTGATGACTATATGGGGCGCATATCAGGCCCCCTTATGGACCGGTTCGACCTGCGCGTGGACGTGCCACCGGTCAGCTTTGCCGACCTTGATCTGCCTGCCGCAGGTGACACATCAGCGGCCGTCGCCCAGCGCGTTTCCGAAGCGCGGACGCTGCAACTGGCGCGTTTTGACGGAACGGACGCGCGATGCAATGCCGACCTGAGCGGCCCCACATTGGAAGAACACGCCATGCCCGACGCAGAGGGGCGCGCGCTGTTGACCCGCGTGGCGGACCGGTTCGGGCTATCGGCGCGCGGTTATCACAGAGTGCTGCGCGTGGCGCGCACCATTGCCGACCTCGACAGATCGGACACCGTGCGCAAGCCCCACGTGGCCGAAGCGGTCAGTTACCGGGTCGCCGCTTTGGCCCCGGTCTGAGCGCGGCACCATGCCGCCAACGCATCCAGCGTCACGCGCGCCTCGGGCAGTATGTTGTGAAAGAGCGGCCAGACATGAGGCAGATCACGCTCGATCTTGGTCTCGGTACGGACGCCTTGGTCCCTGAGCCGCCGGTCCAGCCGCACGGTATCGTCCAGCAAAATCTCGGTATCGCCTGCCGTCAGCCACACGGGGCACGCGCCCGAAAAGTCGGCAAAGAGGGGGCTGGCCAGCGGGTCCTGGCCCGGATGACCATCAAGATAGCCCGCCGCCGCCTCAGAAATTCGGGTGATCGGCAGAACCACCTCGGCATCGGCGTTGTCCACCACGCTGCGCCCGGAAAAGGTCATGTCAGTCAGCGGGGACAGACCGTAAAGGCCCGCAGGCAGTGGTTCGCCTGTACGCAACAGCGCAACGAGGACACTTAGCGCCAGATTGCCACCGGCGCTGTCCCCACCGATGATCACATCCGCCGGGTCGTACCCCATGGCTAGAACGGCGCGGTATGTGGCCAGACAGTGATCGGGCGCTTGCGGAAAACTGTGTTCCGGCGCGAGCGGATATTGCGGCAAAATGGCGACGGCTTCTGCACGGCGCGCCAGATTGGCAAGCATCGCGGAATAGGCCTGCGGGCTGCCAAACACATGTGCACCGCCGTGAAAGTGCAAGATCACCCGCCGGGGCGTGACCCCACGCGGCGTGACAAAAAGCGCGGGGCGATCCGCGAGGGTTTGCGTCTTTTTCCGGGTGCCAAAGGGAGCGTGGAAAAACAAACGCGCCTTGAGATCAAAACTGACCCGCAAGGCACGTGCCGTTTTTGCGCGGGTCAGAAATGGTTTTTCCGTTGCGCGCAGCCAGATGTTGAGAAGGCGTGCCTGCCAGCTCATGCCCGCTTGGCTTCGATGGCTTGCCAAATCTGGGCCGCAACATTTACGCCATCAAACCGTTCAAGCTCTTGAATGCCGGTGGGTGATGTCACGTTGATCTCGGTCAGGTAGTCGCCAATGACGTCGATGCCGACAAAGACCTGGCCCTTTTCGCGCAAGAGCGGACCAATGGCCGCGCAGATTTCGAGGTCCCGTTCGGACAGGCCAATCTTTTCCGGGCGGCCGCCGACGTGCATGTTCGAGCGCGTCTCACCTGCGGCAGGCACGCGGTTGATCGCACCGACGGCTTCGCCATCGACCAGGATCACCCGTTTGTCACCGTTCGACACGTCCGGCAGGAATTTCTGCACAATCAGCGGCTCGCGAGAGAACCCCGAGAATAGCTCGTGCAGGGACGTCAGGTTGCGGTCGCCAGCGTCCAGGCGGAACACGCCTGCGCCGCCGTTGCCGTAGAGTGGCTTCAGGATGACATCCTCATGCTTGGCCTTGAACGCCTTGATCGTGTCCAGATCGCGCGCAATCGTTGTGGGCGGCGTCAGATCCGGAAAGTCGAGCACAAGGAGCTTTTCGGGGTAGTTGCGCACCCAGAACGGGTCGTTGACGACCAGTGTCGTTGCCTTGATCCGGTCCAACAGATGCGTCGACGTGATGTAGTGCATGTCAAAGGGCGGATCCTGGCGCAGCCAGACAACGTCGAAGGTGCTCAGATCGACTTCGCGCATTGGCCCCAGTTGTGCGTGATCACCCTGCACACGCTGCACGGTAAAGTCCTGACCGCGCGCGGTGATCCGGCCCTCTTGGTAGGCAAGCTGGTCGGGGGAATAGAAAAACAGGCTGTGACCGCGCGCCTGTGCCTCTTCGGCAAGGCGGAAACTGCTGTCGGCGTTGATATCGACGGCCCCGATCGGGTCCATCTGAAAGGCAACTTTCATGTCACATCTCCGGCTGGTGTCCCGCCCTAGATGGCGCAGGGGGCCGCCGGGTGCAATGGTTTGCCATTGTGCGCCGATGCACCAACGGGTCGCGGGCGTATGACGCTGTTAGTGGAACCCATGCGCAAAAGGGTTTTCCATCACATGTACCGCGCCCTTCGCATCGACCAGAGCCACATCAAACCGCACATCCGTCAGACTGCCGGTTTCAAGCGTGGCCACATATTCCTCGCCCGTCGCGAAAAGGCGCCGGACCTGCGCCGGGGTAACATGTGCAAGCGCGCTTTCAACGGTTTTGCTTTTCTTGACTTCGACAAAGATGACGCCGTCGCGACCGGCAAAGATCAGATCAATTTCTCCGCGCCGACCGCGCCAGCGTTCGGCCTGCAAAACATACCCCGCAGCCACGTAGTGCGCCGCCACCGAATTTTCCGCAGCCATCCCCGCCAGATAGGACATGCGCCCGCGATCCACGCGGGTCTGCATCGCCGTGTTGCCAGTCGTCGATCCGCTGCAGAATGGGTCCGTCATTGTCGCTCCTGCGGTTCAGGGGTCCTGCGACAGTTGCAAGGCCCGCTGGTACACTTGTCGGCGGGGCACATCCAACGTCTCGGATACAAACGCCGCTGCATCCTTGGTTCGCATGTCCCGCAGGGCTGACCGTAAAGCCGAATCAATGTCTATTTCGCTAACAGCCGCCTTTGTATTGCGCCCAATCAGGACAACCACTTCGCCTTTGACGTTTTCGGTCGCGTAGGCGTCAGCCAGTTCCTGCAGGGTACCGTGGCGGGTTTCCTCGAATTTCTTGGTCAGTTCGCGGCAGACGGTTGCTGGCCGGTCTAGCCCCAGTGTCGCGGTCGCATCCGCCAACAGCGCCCCCACCCGCTTGGGTGATTCGTAGAGGACAAGTGTCGCGTCGAGCTGCGCCAGATCGCTCAGCGCCTTTTTCCGGGCAGAGGTCGTGGCGGGCAGAAATCCGGCAAAGTGGAACGCATCGGTTGGTAAGCCGCCGATGGCCAGCGCAGTCAGGACCGCCGATGGACCAGGCGCGCAAGTCACAGCCACACCTGCAGCGCGGGCAGCGCGCGCCAGTTCAAAACCGGGGTCCGCGATAAGCGGCATACCCGCTTCGGACGCGTAGGCGATGCTGGCACCTTCAGCGGCGCGGGCGGCCAGTCGTGCCGCAGCACTGTCACCGGAGTGGTCGTGCAATGTCTCGATCCGCCGCCCGTTAAGAGGCACGCCGTGGATGTCCATCAGCTTGCGCAGGCTGCGGGTGTCTTCGGCGGCCAGCACATCGGCCGACGCCAGCACGTCCAGCGCGCGCAGTGTGATATCACGTGCCGTCCCGATGGGGACACCGACAAACCACACGCCCGCGCTCAGTGGGACCTTGATAAAATTCAACGCTGGACCCGCCTTTCCTGACGTCTATTATCCGCCCCACAAGAATGGGCCGGGCCACACCGCGCCTCGGAATGTTGGGAGTGACTGTAATCATGTTCGCGTTTTTCAAGACACTGCGCAAGGCGACACGCCGCGCAATTCTGCCTGTTGCCGCGCTGGCGCTGGCCGCCTGTGACCCGGCGGCATTGGGCAATCTGACCGCTGGGGTGGGTGGAAGTGGCCCACGTGTTGACGCCAGCCAACCTGTGCCTGTTGCCTTGCTGGTGCCACGTGGATCTGGCCGGGCAAGCGACGATCTGTTGGCGCAAAATCTTGAAAACGCTGCCCGTTTGGCGATGCGCGACCTGGAAGGCGTGCAGGTTGATCTGCGGGTCTACGGCACGGCGGGCAACGCCCAGACCGCAGCCAATCAGGCCGCGCAGGCGGTGAACGACGGCGCGCGGATCATCATTGGCCCGCTCTATGCCGAAGCGGCAAATGCCGCCGGTGTCGCAGTGGCGGAATCGAATATCAGCGTACTGGCCTTTTCCAACAACACGACCATCGCGGGCGGCAACGTCTTTGTGCTTGGGCCGACCTTTCAGAACACGGCCAACCGTCTGGTCAGCTATGCCGCATCGCAGGGCAAGGACCGCGTCGTGGTCGTGCATGCGCAGGATGTTGCTGGCCAACTGGGCCGTAACGCGATCCAGCAAGCCATCGCCAACAATGGCGGCACGCTGGCCGGCACGGTCGACTATCCGTTGTCGCAACAGGGCGTCGTGGCCGCCGTTCCGCGCATCAAATCCACGCTAGACAACAGTGGCGCCAACGCCGTGTTTTTGACCGCGACCACGTCTTCGGCCCTGCCGCTGCTGACACAACTGCTGCCTGAGGCCGGTGTGAGCCCGTCCACAACGCAGTTCATCGGCCTGACCCGCTGGGACATCCCGCCGCAAACCCTGGAGTTGCCGGGCGTGCAAGGCGGCTGGTTCGCGCTGCCGGATCCCAACCGTAGCGCCGCGTTCCGCGCGCAGTATCAGGCGGCCTATGGCGGTGCGCCGCACCCGCTGGCGGGACTGGCCTTTGACGGGATTGCAGCCGTGGGAGCACTGGTAAGCCGGGGCAATCCCAACCCGCTTTCGACCGCCGCACTGACCCAAGGGTCGGGGTTCCAAGGGTCAACGGGCATCTTCCGCCTGCGCCCCGACGGCACAAATGAGCGCGGCCTGGCCGTGGCGACAGTGCAGAACAACCAGGTCACCGTCATCAGCCCCGCGCCGCGCGGCTTTGGCGGCGCCGGGTTCTAGAAACGATACAGCGCGGCCCAAAGGACAAACCTGTGACAGAAGCCACCCTGCGGGCCGCGACCAAACCGGATCAGGCATTGATTTGCCCGTCCCGCGACATCTTTGATCCGGATGTGTTTGACGCCGTTCTGGATACGGCCAAGACGACCGGCGGGTCCGAGGGGCGCGCCGCCGTTGTTGCCCACCTCAAGGACATGCAAAAACAGGGCCGCGCGCGGATAACCGAGGCATTCCGCGCCGACCCGTTCCAGTCGCGCAAGACGACGCGCGCCTTTACCCACCTAACCGACCAACTGGTCCATGCCGCTCTGCGCACGGCCCAGGAAATGATGCACGTAAACGCCAACCCGACGCAGGGCGAACGCCTGGCTGTACTGGCTGTGGGCGGCTATGGGCGCGGTGAGATGGCGCCGTTTTCCGACGTCGATCTGCTGTTTCTGACGCCCTACAAGATCACCCCCTGGGCCGAGAGCGTCATCGAGACGACGTTGTACATCCTGTGGGATCTCAAGCTGAAAGTCGGGCATGCCAGCCGCACTGTGCGCGATTGCCTGCGTCTGGGGACCGAGGATTTCACCATCCGCACCGCAATGTTGGAACATCGGTTCCTTTTTGGCGACGCGCTGCTTGCCGCGGAACTGGACGCCCGCCTGCGCGCTGACCTGTTTCAGGGGACCGAGCGTGATTTCATCGAGGCCAAGTTGACCGAGCGCGACAACCGCCACAAGCGGCAGGGCCAGCGCTATGTGGTTGAGCCCAATGTCAAAGAGGGCAAGGGGGGGCTGCGCGATCTGCAGTCACTGTTCTGGATCGGCAAGTACATCCACAAGGTGCAGGACGCCGCTGACCTCGTGCCGCTGGGCCTGTTTACGGATGAAGAATTTGACAGCTTTGTCGCCGCCGAGGATTTCCTGTGGGCGGTCCGCTGTCACCTGCACCTTTTGTCCGGGCGCGCGACCGAGCAACTGACCTTTGACATGCAGGTGTCGGTCGCCGAGGCGATGCACTACGAGGACAACGCCGGGCGGCGTGCAGTCGAGGTATTCATGCAGGACTATTTCCTGCAAGCCACCGAAGTGGGCGATCTGACCCGTATCTTTCTCACCAAGCTCGAGGCTGTCCACCTCAAGGCCGAACCCCTGCTCGAGCGCCTGTTCAAGCGCAAGCCGCGAGTGCGTGCCGGCTATGAGGTGATCCACAACCGTCTGGCCATTCGTGACGATGCCACGTTCCTGTCGGACCCTCTGAACATCCTGCGCCTGTTCGAAGAGGCGCTGCGGACCGGCATGTTGATCCACCCCGATGCGATGCGCCTGCTCAAGTCCAACCTTGACCTGATCGACGACGATCTGCGTTGCGACCCCGAGGCGCGGCGGATCTTTCTGGACCTGCTGTTGAAACACGGCAACCCGGAACGCGCGCTGCGGCGGATGAACGAATTGGGTGTGCTCGCGGCCTTTATCCCCGAATTTGAACCCATCGTCGCGATGATGCAGTTCAACATGTACCACTCCTACACCGTGGACGAACACATCATCCAATGCATCGCACAACTGGCGATGATCGAACGTGACGAGTTGGAAGAGGACCTGCCTGTCGCGTCGTCCATCCTGAAAGAGGGCGTGAACCGCAAGGTTCTTTATGTGGCGCTGTTGCTGCATGACATTGGCAAGGGCCGGGCAGAGGATCACTCGATCCTCGGTGCGCAAATGGTGCGCAAGATCGCGCCACGTCTGGGCCTGAAGCAGGACGATGTGGATACGGTCGAATGGCTGGTGCGTTATCACCTGTTGATGTCCGACATGGCGCAGAAACGCGACATCGCCGACCCGCGCACGGTGCGCGATTTCGCCAAGGCGGTGAAAACCGTCAAGCGATTGGACCTGCTGTGTGTGCTGACGGTCTGCGACATTCGCGGAGTTGGCCCCGAGGTCTGGAACAACTGGAAAGCGGTCCTGATCCGCGCGCTCTATCGCCAGACGCGCCGCGCGCTCGAGGACGGGATGGAGGCGCTGACCCGCGAGGGCCGTGGCACCGAGGCCAAGAAGGCGTTGCGCGCCGAACTGGCGGACTGGCCCCGCAAGGACGTGCAGGCCGAGACCGCGCGCCACTATGCGCCCTATTGGCAGGGTTTGCATGTGACGGCGCACGTGGCCTTTGCCAAGCTGCTGCGCGACATCGGCGAGGATGAGATCGTCATGGACCTGCACCCGGACGAAGACCGCGACGCCACCCGCGCCTGTTTCGTGATGCCGGACCATCCGGGCATTTTTGCCCGCCTGACCGGGGCGCTTGCGCTTGTGGGGGCCAATGTCGTGGACGCGCGCAGCTATACCACGTCCGATGGCTATGTGACGGATGCGTTCTGGATTCAGGACGCCGATGGCAACCCCTATGACGTTGGCCGTCTGCCGCGTCTGCGCAAGATGATCGAACGCACCCTTGCGGGTGAGGTGGTCACACGCGAGGCGATCAAGGACCGGGACAAGATCAAGAAACGCGAAAAGGCGTTTCGCGTGCCGACCCACATCACCTTCGACAACGAAGGGTCCGATATCTACACCATCATCGAGGTCGACACCCGCGACCGCCCAGGTCTGTTGCATGATCTGACACGCACGCTTGCGGCGATGAATGTCTATATCGCCAATGCCGTGATCGCGACCTATGGCGAGCAGGTGGTCGACACCTTTTACGTCAAGGACATGTTCGGCCTGAAATATCACTCGGCCAGCAAACAGCGGACGCTGGAAAAGAAACTGCGCGCGGCCATCGTCGAAGGTGTCGAACGCGCCGCCGACTGAGCGGGCCTAGGTATTCAGAACGTCCTGCAAGGCGGGGTGGGGGTATTTGCGCGGCAGGGTCACGGCGTAAAACGGCTCCACGATACCGAGGTCAAAGGGCGCAGTGACAACGGTGCCTGCGGCAATCTCATCCGCCAGCACGACCGCAGGCGCAATTGCGACTCCGGCACCTTCGCGGGTCAGCAGGCGCACCATCGCCATGTCGTCTACATCCGCCGCGATCCGTGGCTGCACCCCGAGACGCGCGGCCAGATTTTCAAACCCGGTGCGGATGACGCTTTCCGTGGGCACGATGAGCGGCGCATTTTCCAGAACTGCGCGGATCGACCCGTGTCGCAACAGGTCGGGCCGCGCGTGCATGCCGACCACCTGTTCGCTCAGTTTTTGCGCGGCAAAGATGGTGGATGTCCCGCTGGGTGGCACTTCGGTCGTCAGCACCACGTCCAGCGCCAGCGTTTCCAGGGCCGCAAGCAAAGTCGCGGTATTGCCGCTCTTTAGGACGATATTGCCTTCGGCGCGGCCCAGCAAAGGGCGCAGGAACTGAAGTTGGAAGTTGCGCGACAGGGTGGACAGCGCCCCCACCCGCAACGGTGGCCGGGTTGTGCTGTTCTGGCTTAGGGTCGCCAGCAAGTCGTCGCCTGCGTCAAAGATCCGGTCGGCATGATCCAGCGCGATCCGTCCCGCTTCGGTCAGAACCAGTGTGCGCCCGACCCGGTCAAACAGCGCCTGATCCAGCCGCTGCTCAAGTTGCTTGATCTGCGTGGACAGCGCGGATTGTGACACGTTCAGCCGCGCAGCCGCATGACCCAGATGCCCCTCGCTGGCCACTTCGCGGAAATACCGCAGGTGATGATAGTTCAGCGTCGCCATGCTTCGTTAATATAGAACGATATGTTCTGAATGTTATATTTTTTTGTACGTTTTCTCCGCGCTATTTGCCTGCATCAGCAAAAGGAGACGCGGCATGGACACGCTTGTTACGATACTCGGCACTGTGATTGACCAATTCCAGAAACCGACACTGGCGTTCCTGATCGGCGGGATGCTGTTGGCGGCACTGGGCAGCAAATTCGAAATCCCCGAACCGGTCTACAAGTTCATCGTCATCCTGTTGCTGCTCAAAGTCGGGATAGGCGCGGGCATGTCCGTGCGCGAGGCGAACCTGACCGAATTGCTGGTGCCTGCTATTGGGGCCGCAGCGGTGGGTATTGCCATCGTGTTCCTGGGGCGTGCGACGCTGGTGCGGTGGCGTGGGGTGTCACAGATCGACGGGCTGGCGACTGCGGGGCTCTTTGGCGCTGTGTCTGCCTCGACCCTCGCGGCGGGCATGGCGATGCTGGATGACGGCGGTATCCCGTACGAAGGGTTCATCGGCGCGCTCTATCCGTTCATGGATATCGCCGCACTGGTCACAGCCATTGTGATGGCCAAGCTGAGTGCCGCGCGCAAAGCCGCGGCCACAGTGTCGATCAATGCGGACGGGACGGTCGCGGGCGGATTTGGCGGCACCCCTTCAGGCACAGAGCCCGCGATTGAAATCGGCCTGCTGCGCGGCATCCTCGTGGACACCTTCCGCAGCCCGGCGATCTCGGCCCTTTTGGTGGGGCTGGCGCTGGGGATCTTTACCGAACCGGGCACGGTGTACCAGAGTTTCTACGAGCCTCTGTTTCGCGGGCTGCTGTCGATCCTGATGCTGATCATGGGGATGGAAGCCTGGGCCCGGTTCTCGGAACTGCGCAAAGTGGCACATGCTTACATCCTCTACGGCCTTGCGGCCCCGGTGATCCATGGCCTGATTGGATTTGGCGTCGGCTATGTCGCGCACCAACTGACCGGGTTCTCGGCGGGGGGCGTTGTTTTGTTGTCGATCATGGCGGCGTCCAGCTCGGACATCTCTGGCCCTCCCACGCTGCGCGGCGCGCTGCCAGAGGCGAACCCATCGACCTATGTGGGCACCTCGACCGGCATCGGCACACCGGTTGCGATCCTCAGCATCCCCATGTTCATCGCACTGGCGGACGTGTTCATCGGCTGGTGATCCGGTCGGGCGTGCTTGCGCGCCCGACCGCCAGAGGCTACCCCGGTTTCAATGAAACCGATCCGCCTCATCAGCGGCTTCCTGACCGTGGGTGTATGGACGCTGCTCAGCCGCATCTTGGGCTTTGTGCGCGAGATCATGATCCTGTCGCTGATTGGTCCCGGTCCGCTGATGGACGCCTTTGTCGCGGCCTTTCGCCTGCCCAACATGTTCCGCCGCTTCTTTGCCGAAGGGGCGTTCAACGCGGCCTTTGTCCCGATGTTCTCATCCAAGTTGGAAGGCGACGAGGACCCGGCGCGTTTCGGGCGCGATGCGCTGAACGGGTTGGCGTTGGTAACGTTGATCCTGACGGCGCTGGCGATGGTGTTTATGCCCGTTCTGGTTTGGGCCACGGCGGGTGGGTTCGGCGCGGAACGCTTTGACCTGACCGTGGGGTTCGGGCGGGTCGTGTTTCCCTATATATTCTTCATGTCGCTGTCGGCACTGTTTTCCGGCATCCTGAACGCCACGGGGCGGTTTGCCGCCGCAGCCGCAGCCCCGGTTCTTTTGAATATCTTTGTCATCACGGCCATGGCCGTGGCCTGGGCAACCAGTGGGGCCATAATCACCTGGCTGGTCTGGACGGTGCCTGTGGCCGGTGTCGCGCAACTGACGCTGACCTGGGTGGCTGCGGCACGCGCGGGTTTTGCCCTGCGGCCCGGCCTGCCGCGCTGGACGCCAGATATGTCCCAAATGGTGCGCACTGCCGTACCTGCGGCTCTGGCCACCGGCGTGATGCAGATCAACCTCGTTGTCGGTCAACTGGTCGCCAGCCAATACGACAACGCGGTCAGCTGGCTGTTTGCCGCTGACCGGCTTTATCAATTGCCGCTTGGCGTGGTGGGTATCGCGGTGGGCATCGTCCTGCTGCCCGATCTGTCACGGCGGCTCAAGGCCGAGGATTTGGACGGCGCGCGCACCGCCTATTCCCGCGCGGGCGAGTTTGCCATGGCGCTCACCATGCCGTCAGCCATTGCCCTGATGGTGATCCCCCTGCCGCTGGTCTCAGTGCTGTTCCAGCGTGGCGAAACAGGCGCGGACGACGCCGCAGCCATTGCTGTGGCCGTGGCGATCTATGGCGCGGGCTTGCCTGCCTTTGTGCTACAAAAGGTAGTGCAGCCCCAGTTCTTTGCGCGCGGTGATACGAAACGCCCGTTCCACTATGCGGTGGTCGCCATGGTGCTGAACGCGGCGCTGGCCATCGGACTGGCCCCGGTGCTGGGTTGGATCGCGCCAGCGATTGCGACCACTGTGGCGGGTTGGGTGATGCTGGCCCTGCTGTTCCGGGGCGCACGCGGGATGGGCGACAGCGTCCGGTTCGACGACCGCTATCGACGGCGCGTGCCACGCATCATCGGCGCGGCCTTGCTAATGGGCGCGGTGCTGTGGGGGGTGGCGATTTTGCTCAAACCCGCACTGGGCACAGATTTTGTGAGATACGGCGCGCTGTTCGCTTTGGTCTGCGTCGGCGCGGCCAGCTATTTCGGGGCGGCACACATGACGGGTGCGCTGCGCCTGTCGGACATCCGCGGCGCAGTACGGCGCTAACGGCGGCGCAAGGCGGCGACCACGCGTGCCATGCCCCCCGGCATCACGAACGCCGTCAGGGCAAAGCCCGCGACAAACCCGGCAAGTTCTCCGACCCAGGAATAGCCAACCTCGAACAGGATGCCGAACACAAGCTGGATGCCCATCAGCACGCCAATCAGCATAAAGGCCTGACCCTGCGGCCCACCGCTCGCCACCTGCCGTTGCCAGTATAGAAACGTGTAGGTGCCGATCAGGCCATAGACACAAGGATACGCTCCGATCAGCCACGGCTGGTCTGTCAACAGGCCAAAGACGGCAGCCCCGCAGATGCCCGACAGAAAGAACATCAGGATCACGGCCCAACCGCCCATGATCTCGCCCACCATCTTGCCCATGGCCAAAAGGATCACACAGGCAAACAGGGTTGCGGTGAATGTGGTGTGGACAAAGGGATAGGTGAGAAACCGCAGCATGTGTTCGGGCAAGAGGCGGCCATTCGCGACCATGAAGTCAAACGCGTCGCCTGAAAACGCATAGGTGTTCAGCGCGTTCAACCGCCACCCAACAGCGCCCGGCCCGCCAATCAGCCCCGCCTCGCCCAGCGCAAAGGCCAGTTCCGGCAGTGCCACAGCGGCAAAAAGCAGCCACACAGCGGGCGGCACGGGGTTGAGCGGACTTGGGTCGTTGTGGTCGGACATGTCTGGGGCCTGCTTGACGGTGGTTGCCCCCATGGGTAAGCCAGCGACGCAGATTTGCCCAGAGGTCGACATGACAGACAGCCAATTCACACCCCGCGTGTTCTCGGGCATCCAGCCTTCGGGCTGCCTGACGCTCGGGAATTACCTGGGCGCGATCAAACGCTTCGTACAGATGCAAGAAGAAGAGTACGAGACGATCTATTGCATGGTCGACCTGCACGCGATCACGGCCAAGCTTCTTGATCCCGCCACGTTGCGCAAAAATACGCGCGAATTGGCCGCCGGGTTCATCGCCAGCGGAATCAGCCCCGAAAAATCCATCCTGATCAACCAGAGCCAGGTGCCCGAACACGCGCAACTGGCCTGGATCTTCAACTGCATCGCCCGCATGGGCTGGATGCAGCGCATGACGCAGTTCAAGGACAAAGCTGGCAAAAACGCAGAAGCGTCGTCGCTGGGGCTCTTTGCCTATCCAGCGCTGATGGCTGCCGACATCCTGATCTATCACGCCACACACGTGCCCGTGGGCGACGACCAGAAACAACACCTCGAACTGACGCGCGATATCGCGACCAAGTTCAATCAGGAATACGACGTCGATTTCTTTCCCATCACCGAACCGGTGATCGAAGGGGCCGCCACACGGGTGATGTCCCTGCGCGACGGGTCCAAGAAGATGTCCAAATCGGACGCCTCGGATGCAAGCCGGATCAACATGACCGACGACGCCGACACCATCGCCAAGAAGATCCGCAAGGCCAAGACCGACCCGGACGCCCTGCCCAGCGAGGCCAAAGGGCTCGACGACCGCCCCGAGGCGCGCAATCTGGTGAACATCTACGCCGAACTGGCCGAGATCACGGTTGATCAGGTGCTGGCCGATCATGGCGGCGCGCAGTTTGGCGCGTTCAAACCGGCGCTTGCGGAACTGGCCGTGACCAAACTGGCTCCCATCTCGTCCGAGATGGCGCGCCTGATGGATGACCCGGCAGAAATCGACCGCATCCTGGCCCACGGCGCAGAGCAAGCCCGCGAGATAACCGAACCGGTGCTGAAAAAGACCTACGAGATCGTGGGGCTGGTCGGCGCCTGATCCATGGGACATGGCGCGGCGCACCGAACTTGCCCCGCCCCTCACACACCAATGCTGTGCGCGGATGTGCCTTAAGTCTGCGCCGGATCGGACATACTCTCTGATCAATCAAAGGAGAGTTGCCATGCCTGCACGTGTTCCCGCCGAAACCCGTATCGGTCACATCCACCTCAAGGTCACCGACCTGGAACGGTCCATTGCCTTTTACGGCGACGTGCTGGGGTTCACCCTGACACAGCGCTATGGCGACCAGGCCGCATTTCTGGCCGCGGGCGACTATCACCACCATATCGGCCTCAACACCTGGCATTCGGCGGGCGCTGGCCCGGCACCGGTGCGCGCCGCCGGTCTCTATCACAGCGCGTTCCTCTTTCCCGACCGTGCGTCGCTCGGGGCCGCGCTGCAACGCGTGCTGGACCACGGCACAGCGTTGGACGGTGCCGCAGATCACGGCGTTTCCGAAGCGGTCTATTTCCGCGATCCCGACGGCAACGGGGTCGAGCTTTACCGCGACAAACCCACCGCCGAATGGCCCCGCGCCGCCGATGGCACGCTCGAGATGGTGAACAACCGCCTCGACGTTCCCGCCCTCTTGGCAGAGGCCGCATAGGGCCGTTGCCCACACCCCCAAATTGCGCCACCCTGCCGAAAAGACCAGCAAGGACACCAACATGAGCACCGGGTTTTATTGGGACGAACGCACCATGTGGCATGCGGGCGGCAACTATGCCTTTACCGTACCGCTTGGGGGGTTGGTGCAACCACTGGCGGCGGGTGGTCTGCCCGAAAGCCCTGAGACCAAACGGCGGCTCAAGAACCTGATGGATGTGACCGGGTTGACGCACGACCTGTCGGTGTCATCGGCCCCCGAGGCCACGCCGGACCAGTTGCGGCGCGTGCATACCGATAGCTACCTGACCGCGTTCAAGGAGATGTCGGACGCGGGAGGCGGCGAAATCGGGCATCACGCCCCCTTTGCGCGGGGCGGCTTTGAACTGGCGGCCCTGTCGGCGGGTCTGACCACGGCGGCGGTGGCCGCAGTGCTCGAGGGACACCACGAAAACGCCTATGCGCTCAGCCGCCCGCCCGGCCACCATTGCCTTGCCGATGCGCCGATGGGGTTCTGCCTGCTCGCCAATATTGCCATCGCCATCGAGGCGGCCAAGGCATCGCGACCAGACCTGCGTGTCGCTGTCGTGGATTGGGATGTGCACCACGGCAATGGCACCGAGGCCATCTTTTATGACCGCGCCGACGTGCTGACCCTGTCGATCCACCAAGAGGGGAACTACCCCCTTGATACGGGCGGCATCGACGCGCGCGGCACAGGCGCAGGCGAAGGGCACAATATCAACGTCCCCCTGCCCGCAGGGGCCGGGCACACCGCCTACCTGCACGCCATCGACCGCATCGTGGCCCCTGCCCTGACCGCCTACGCGCCCGACCTGATCATTGTCGCCTGCGGTTATGACGCGGGCGCGGTCGATCCGCTGGCACGTATGCTCGCCACTGCGGACACGTTCCGCGACATGACCCTCAGGCTCAAATCGCTGGCCGAACAATTGTGCGACGGCAAACTGGTTCTGTCCCACGAGGGCGGCTATTCCGAGATCTACGCCCCCTTCTGCGGCCACGCGACGCTTGAGGCCTTGTCCGGCAGCGCCAGGACTGCGCCCGACCCAATGGCGCGCGCCTTGAACAATCGCCAACCGGGGCCGCGATTTGATGCGTTCCTGACTGGCGAAATCGACCGCATGGCGCAGGAACTGGGGTTCTGACCCCTTGACCTAGGCGCTCTTTGCACCGACATGACAACCAACATGTAAAAAGGCGTAACATATGCCCGACCCCAACCCTGCGGCGCTTGATTTCCTGATGACCCGGCGGTCGCGCCCGGCCAAGACACTGACCACCCCCGTGCCGGACAAGGCCACGCTCGAGACACTCCTTGTGGCCGCGGGACGCACCCCCGACCATGGCAAGCTGGAGCCGTGGCGCTTTATCGTGCTGACTGCTGGTGTCATGCCGCGACTGGCCGAGGCCACTCAGACACGTGGCGTGGCCCTTGGCCTGGACCCCGATCAGATCACCAAGGGGCGCAGCCAGTTTGATCAGGGCAACCTCGCCGTGGTTGTGGTCGAAGTCCAAAAGCCGTCCGAGAAAATTCCCACGCTGGAACAGACCTATTCGGCAGGGGCCGTGTGCCTTGCCCTGTTGAACGCAGCACTGGCGTCAGGCTGGGGGGCCAATTGGCTCAGTGGCTGGATCAGTCACGACCGGGTGTTCATGCGCGATACGCTGGGCCTTGGGGATCACGAACGCATCGCCGGGTTGATCCACATCGGCACGGAAACCAGCACGCCGCCCGACCGGCCACGCCCGGAGCTATCTAGCATCACCACGTGGGTCGACACATGATCCTGTCGTCGTTCTTTGCGGCATTGGGCCAGATCGGAGACCCCCGGTTTCGCCGCGTCCTGCTGTTGGGCTTTGCCCTGACGGTTGCGCTGTTGGTGGCGGCGACATCGGGCTTTGTCTGGTTGATCGGATACCTGACCGCCGACAGCGTCACCCTCCCCTGGTTCGGCGAGATCACCTGGCTTGATGACATCATCAGTTGGGGGTCATTCTTTCTGTTCTTCGTGCTGTCGGTGTTCCTGATGATGCCGGTGGCATCGGCCATCACCTCGATGTTCCTCGACGAAGTGGCCCAGGCCGTCGAAGACCGCCACTATCCACACCTGCCCCCCGCCGACAGCGTGCCATTCGGCGATGCGCTTGTGGACACGGTCAACTTTCTTGGCGTGCTGATCGGTGCCAACCTGCTGGCGCTGGTGCTCTATCTGATGTTCGCGCCCTTTGCCCCGTTGATCTTTTGGGGGCTGAACGGCTTTCTTCTGGGCCGCGAATATTTCACCCTGGTCGCCATCCGGCGGGTCGGTCGGGTCCAGGCCAAGGCACTGCGGCGCGCCCATATCGGGACGATCTGGCTGGCCGGTACGTTGATGGCAATCCCGCTATCGGTACCGCTGGTGAACCTGTTGATCCCGATCATCGGTGCGGCCACGTTCACGCACCTCTATCACCGCCTTACAGCGGCGCCAGCGACCGATCGAACCAGTTCATATCGCTAAGGCTGATCCAGCCAGACAGTATGATCCCGGCGATCACGACCCACAAAACAGCCGCCACACCGGTGACGATCCACGCCTTGCGCTTGAGGTTGTGGACCTGCGGCGCACCGGCATGCGTGCCCGGTTCAATCTGGCCCAGATCACCCTGCGTCTGCACCTTGATGGGCAGCGCAATCAGGAAACACATCCACCAGATCACGGCATAGAGAACCAGCGCCGATGTAATGCCCATCAGACCTGTTCCAGTTCAACAAGGCAGCCGTTGAAGTCCTTGGGATGCAGGAACAGCACCGGCTTGCCGTGGGCCCCGATCTTGGGCTCTCCGGAACCCAGAACACGTGCGCCTGTCGATTTCAGATGGTCCCGCACTGCCAGAATGTCGTCAACCTCGTAGCAGACATGGTGAATGCCGCCTGCCGGGTTCTTTTCGAGGAACCCGTTGATGGGGCTGTCGTCACCCAGCGGGTACAACAGCTCGATCTTGGTGTTCGGCAACTCGATAAAGATCACCGTCACCCCGTGATCCGGCTCGTCCTGAGGCGCGCCCACCGTGGCGCCCAGCGCGCTGCGATACTGGTCGGCTGCGGCCTCTAGGTCCGGGACAGCAATGGCGACATGGTTCAATCGGCCGATCATGGGACGTTCCTTTTTGCAGACGCAGCATCCATATCGCCAAGCACCCAGCCCATGCAAGTGGTCGGCGTTAACGCGCTGTTAGGCATCGTTCCGTAACCATGGGTTTGAACACGACACATGACGGAGGATGTGATGGACACGACGGACCCGTTCAAGCCCAACTACCCCGCGCCCACGGCCATGCGCCCCTTGCTTGGCCTCACGGTTCTGGTGATCGAAGACAGCCGCTTTGCCTGCGAGGCGCTGCGCCTTTTGTGCCTGCGCAGCGGTGCGCGGATCCGACGCGCCGATACGCTGCGCGCGGCCCGCAGGCACCTGCAAGTGTACCGCCCGTCGGTTGCGATCATCGACGTGGGCCTGCCCGACGGCAATGGCACCGACCTGATCCGCGAGTTGTGCACCATCAATCACCGCCCGGATGTGATTCTCGGCACCTCCGGCGATTTCGACAGCGAAGCATTGGTTCTGGACGCCGGCGCAGATGGTTATCTGGGCAAACCTGTTGTTTCGCTGGGCGTCTTCCAGGACACGATCCTGTCCCACCTGCCGATGGACCGACGCCCCGTTGGACCGCGCGCGGTGTCCGAGGATGTCGTGACACCGGACCCCATCGCCTACCGCGACGACATGGCTCATGTGGCTGATGTACTGGAAAGCGGGACAGACCTGCGCACGCTGGATTATGTCGCCCAATTCCTGAGCGGCGTGGCGCGCAGCGCACAGGATGGCGAGCTGGAACATGCAACCGCCGCCCTGGCTGCCAAACGCGCCCGCGGCGACGCGGCCACATCCGAAGTGGCCACAGTTGCGGGATTGGTTCAAATGCGGCTGTCCGAAAAAATCGCGATCTGACCCTTCAGGATCCGGTCAGCGCCGGGTCCTTGGCCACGCGGACCAGCTGCGTCAGGTCCGCAAGGCTCTCAATCTGCTGGCCACCCTCGTCAAAGTTCGACCGCGCCAACCACGCGCTGAATGCCTCGCGCAGGGCGGGCCACTCGGCATCAATGGCTGCGAACCAGGCCGTGTCGCGATTGCGCCCCTTGACCACCGTCGCCTGACGAAAAATACCTTCGTAGCTCAGGCCCAACCGCTGTGCGGCGCGGCGCGACTTGAGGTTCAACGCATTGCACTTCCATTCGAACCGGCGATAGCCCGCATCGAACGCCCAGCGCATCATCAGAAACAGCGCCTCGGTGGCGGCACGTGTACGCTGCAACGCAGGGCTGAAATTGATGTGGCCCACCTCGATGCTGCCAGCCTCTGGCGCAATCCGCAGATAGCTCGCCACCCCTTCAAAGGCGCCGGTTGCAAGGTTCTTGATCGCATAGAACTGCAGAGCTGGATCGGCTTCGACTTCGCGCACCCAACGGTGATATTGCGCCGAGGATGAGAACGGACCGTAAGGCAGGAAATCCCAGACTTCATCGTGACCGGCATACGATCGGTACAACAACGCCGCATGCCGTTCGGCGCTCAGCGGCTCAAGCACACAGTGCTCACCGGACAGAACCGTATGGCCGTCTGGAACAGGTGGTGGCGCCCAATTCGGGACCAATGCGGCGTGTGGTTCGTAATGCCCGGTCATGGCGCGACGTTAGGCGGAGTTTCGCCGGACGCCAAGCGGTTTCAACCTGCGCGGATCACAGCAGCAATCCCGCATCCGCCCCCATGTCGAGCCCCGGAAACACGCTGGTTTCCAATGTTGTGCGGTCCAACCCCGCCAAACCGCGCATGATCCAAGCCGTATGCGCGCGCACATCCCCTGTGGGCATCAAATCGCGATCCTGGAAAAGGTCGCCATCCCCCAGCCCAGGCCATTGCCCAAACACCTGCCCACCGCGGATTGCACCACCGGCCAGCACCATCAAACCGCCGGTGCCGTGATCCGTCCCGCGCGTGCCATTCTGCCGCGCCGTGCGCCCAAACTCGGTCATCGCAATCACCGCTGTTTTGCTCCAGGTGTTGCCGCGCATCTTGCCGCGCAACGTCACAAGCGTCTCGGCCAGACGGTTCAGCGCCTGCCCAATGAAACGGTCCTGGTTCTGGTGCGTGTCCCATCCGTTCAGGGAAAAGGCCGCAATCCGGGCCTCTTCGGACAGGCGTTCGGCGGCAAATTTCGCGATCTGAACATGGTTGCCGCCGCCACCGCCGCCCATTTCCGGCGACATCTCTGACAGCACCCGCGCTTCGGCCAATGCCGCATGCAGCGCGGGGTCCGATTCTGTAACCAGTTCCATCAACCGCACCGCTTGCGAGCTGACGTTCAGCTCTGCGTCAGGGGCCCAGTTGGCCACCTCTGCGGCACCGCGCAGCAACCGCATATCGCTGCGCCCCACGGAATAGGCGGTCTGTGCCGTCACACCCGGAACGGTTTGCAGCATCCGGTTCAGCCACCCGTCACGCGTTCCATCCAGTGTCGCCGTTCCCGCCTCAAGCAGGTCCTGACCATCGAAATGGCTGCGCTTGTCACGATAGGGCGTGGACACGGCATGCATGAACGACAGTTGCCCCGCCTGCCACATCGGCATCAGCGGTGCCATCGCCGGGTGCAGCGCAAAATACCCATCAAGGTCCAGCGACCCCGTCTCTGGCCCACCGGCCAGCCTGCCCCGTAACTTTGCATAGGCCGGGTCGCCATAGGGCTGCACCACGTCCAACCCGTCCATGCCACCGCGCAGGATGATGACGACCAGTCGCGTGTCCCAAGGTGTCGCGGCCAGGCTGATGGGCGTCACCAAAGGGCTCGCCGCGAGCGAACATCCGATGATGCCCGCACGGGCCAGAAAATCACGTCTCGAAACAGAAGAAGCCATAAACAGTCCTATCTGCGTTGAAAGGCGGGCGACATCAGGACGATGCCGATCGCTTCGGATTTGCTTTCGGCGGCCGCAGCGGCGAACCGGACCGTATCATCGGCAAACCCGCCCAGCGCCGCTTGCGCAAATGCGCGCGGGTCCGGCAAGGCAGGCACCAGTTGCTCCGGCACACTCATCGCCCAGGAAACCCGCGACGCAATCCCTTGGGGCGTGATCCATTCAGGGTCTTCCTCAGGCCAACCATCGGGACCAAGCGGGCGTTCCCAAGGCTGACCCATCCGGATCAACGGTGCCGCAAACATACGACGCATCGCCTTTTCGGGCTGATCGGCAAATGTGGTGTCCGGCACGGCCAGCGCCCGCAGGGCAGATGACACAAAATCAATCGGCAGCTTGAAATTTGTGGAAGGCGTCTGCCAAGCGGCCGGATGCTCCAACAGCGTTTCATAAACCGCCATCAACGCGCCGCCGGTGTCCAGATACTGCGCCTCGAGCGCATCAACCAAGTCAGGATCGGGATCGTCAGACACAAAATGCACCGCCAGTTTCCACGCCAGATGCCGCGCTGTGGACGGGTGCGCCGCGAGGTCGTTCAGAGCCGCCCGCGCCTGGCTTGCATTGTGCGCATCCGGGTAGGCCACGCCCAGCACCGTCTCGGTGCCCGGCTCAATGAAATCCTTGCGAAACTTGAACCCATTGCGCGCGTCAAAGGTCAGCCCCGTGAACAACTCCGCCAACTCGGTCACATCACTCTGCGAATACGGCCCACCCACACCCAGCGTGTGCAGTTCCAGCACCTCCCGCGCGAGATTCTCGTTCAATCCGCCGGGCTTGTTTCGCCCCCGCTTTTCCGCACGCACACTATTGGGGCCAATCGACAGGCGCTGATCGAGATAGTCGAGCATCAGCGGATGCATCACCGCAGCCTGCAACAGATCCTCGAACCGCCCCGTGACAAAGGGACGAATGGCGTCCTCGATATAGGGTGACGTGGCGCGTCGCACCAACCCACGTTTGCCCATGGCCGTAAAGTGATCGGCCCAAAACGCCACCAGGCGCTCGCGAAACGCGGTTTCAGTATAGACCCGGCGCAGCATCGTCTGACCCAGCCAGCCGAACATGTCGACGCGGGCTTCCTTGTTCAGCTCGTTGCGCCGCTTACGCGCAGCTGCCGCCAGATCGGTGCCGCGGTTCTTCTTGCGAATGTCACGCTGTTCTTCGACGGCCACCATGCGTGCGCGAAATTGCACAAACGTCTCAATCGGAAACCGGTCCGCGACCGTGTCCGGCCCAACCAATCCATCGAGCATCGCCGCCGTACTGCGCGGCGGCGCAACAACCGGCGACAGGCCATAGCCAAACCGAATTTCCGCCAGTTGGGGATCAAAACGTCGCACGTTTCACCATACCTGCTTGCCTCCATGGCAATATAACAGGTCCGGGCCGACTTTACATCGCCCCGGCTGTTCACATGCGCAAATCCCTGCTCAGTCCTGCGGAATGACGCGCAGACCCAGTTCCATCAACTGGTCACTGGTGGGCTCAGATGGCGCATCCATCATCAGGTCTTCGGCACGCTGGTTCATCGGGAACAGGATGACCTCACGGATGTTCTGTTCACCCGCCAACAGCATCACAATCCGGTCGATACCAGCCGCGCAGCCACCGTGGGGCGGCGCGCCATATTGGAACGCGTTGACCATGCCGCCGAACCGCTTGCGCACTTCCGCCTCGTCATAGCCTGCAATCTCGAACGCCTTGAACATGATCTCGGGCCGGTGGTTCCGGATCGCACCCGACACCAGCTCATAGCCGTTGCAGGCCAGATCATACTGATAGCCCAGCACGTTCAACGGATCGCCCTGCAATGCTTCCATTCCACCTTGCGGCATCGAGAACGGGTTGTGTTCAAAATCGATCTTGCCGGTCTCTTCGTCCGCCTCATAGATCGGGAAATCCACGATCCAGGCAAAGGCAAAGCGGTCTTCGTCGATCAGCTTCAGCTCTTCGCCAATCACGTTGCGCGCACGACCCGCGATGGCCTCGAATGCCTTGGGCTTGCCCCCGAGGAAGAACGCAGCATCCCCAACACCCAGACCCAGTTGTTGCCGGATGGCTTCGGTCCGCTCAGGCCCAATGTTCTTGGCCAGCGGTCCTGCGGCTTCCATCCCCTCACCTTGATCGCGCCAGAAGATATAGCCCATGCCGGGCAAACCCTCTTTCTGGGCATAGGCATTCATGCGGTCGCAGAACTTGCGGGAACCGCCGCCCGGCGCTGGAATGGCGCGGATTTCCGTGCCCTCCTGCGTCAACAGCTTTGCGAAAATCGCAAAGCCGGAGTCGCGGAAGTGGTCGGAGACCACTTGCATTTTAATAGGGTTCCGCAGGTCCGGCTTGTCCGATCCGTACCACAGTGCCGCGTCGCGATAGCTGATCTGCTCCCAGCTTTCGGGCGCATCGACGTTCTTGCCGCCGCCAAACTCTTCGAACACGCCCGCCAGCACCGGCGCGATTGTGTCAAACACGTCCTGCTGCGTGACAAAGCTCATCTCGAGGTCGAGCTGATAGAAATCCGTGGGCGAGCGGTCGGCGCGTGGGTCTTCATCGCGGAAACAGGGCGCGATCTGGAAATACTTGTCGAACCCGCTGACCATCAGCAACTGCTTGAACTGCTGCGGGGCCTGCGGCAGGGCATAGAACTTGCCGGGATGCAGGCGCGACGGCACGAGGAAATCGCGCGCGCCTTCGGGCGACGAGGCGGTGATGATCGGTGTCTGGTACTCGCGGAACTCACGGTCCCACATGCGCTTGCGGATCGACGACACCACGTCGCTGCGCAGTTTCATATTCTCCTGCATCTTTTCGCGACGCAGATCGAGATACCGATAGGTCAGGCGCGTTTCTTCGGGGTATTCCTGATCGCCAAACACCATCAGCGGCAATTCCGCCGCGTGGCCCAGCACTTCGATGTCGCGGACATAGACCTCGACCTCACCAGTGGGCAGCTTGGGGTTGATCAGGCTCGCGTCCCGCGCCTTCACGTTGCCATCGATGCGGATGCACCATTCGCTCCGCACTTTCTCCACCTCGGCAAAAACGGGGCTGTCCGGGTCGCACAGAACCTGCGTCACGCCGTAGTGGTCGCGCAGGTCAATGAACAGGACCCCGCCGTGATCTCGCACCCTATGGACCCACCCCGACAGACGCACGGTATCACCCACATTGGCCGAAGTCAGAGCGGCGCAGGAGTGAGAGCGGTAAGCATGCATGATGTGGTCCCTTCGGGGCTGCGTATAAGATCGGCGCAGATACACCGGGCAAGGGGTGGAAAGTCAAGGCGACAACGGCTTTGGCCCTATGTTATCACCGACAAAACGGAGGGGCATATGGACGACAAATGGGCCAAGGGCATGGGGGTGCGCCGTACTGTGCTGGGCGACGCGCATGTGGATCGGGCCGAGGCGGTGAAAACACCGTTCGATGCGCCGTTCCAGGATCTCATCACCGAAGGTGCCTGGGGCACGGTCTGGGCCAGCGACGCCATCAGCCTGCGGGAACGGTCCATGCTGACGCTGGCGTTGCTCGCCGCGACGGGCAATTTCGATGAAATCCCAATGCACATCCGCGCCACTGCCTGCACAGGGGCCAGCAAACAGGACGTGGCCGAGGCGTTCCAGCACGTTGCGATCTATGCGGGCGTACCACGTGCCAACCGCGCACTGAAACTGGCCAAACAGACCTTTGCCGAGATGGAGGGAACCGATGAGTGACGGCGCCCTCTTTCACCGCGACCGGGGCTGGCACCCGACACCGTTGTCTCCCGACTACAAGACCAGCGTGGTGCGTGCGCCGCACAAGGCGCTGTTGTCGATGAACACCACGCTCAGCGAGGAAACCGGCCCCGTGTTTGGCCATGACATGCTGGGTGATCTGGACAACGACCTGACGGTCAACTTTGCCCAGCCCGGCGAAATGGCCATCGGTCAGCGGATCATCGTGCATGGCCGCGTATTGGATCAGAACGGGCGCGGCGTGCCCGGCGCATTGATCGAGGTCTGGCAGGCGAATGCCGGCGGGCGCTACCGTCACGCCAAGGAAGGGTACCTCGCACCGCTTGATCCCAACTTTGGCGGTTGCGGGCGCATGATCACGGATGATGAAGGTGCCTATGCCTTTCGCACGGTGAAACCGGGGGCCTACCCTTGGCCCAATGGCGTCAATGACTGGCGGCCCGCGCATATCCACTTTTCCCTGTTCGGGCCCAGCTTTGGCCAGCGTCTGATCACCCAGATGTATTTTGAAGGCGACCCGCTGATCCCGCTCTGCCCCATTGTTCGCACCATCAGCGACCCGGACGCGGTGTCGCAACTGATTGCACCGCTCGACATGGCCAACACCGTGCCGATGGACGCCCGCGCCTACAAATTCGACATCGTCCTGCGGGGCCGCCGCTCGACCCTGTTCGAAAACCGCAAGGAGGGGAATTGATGCAGACCCTGCCCCATCTCCGTGAAAGCCCGTCACAGACTGCCGGTCCCTATGTCCACATCGGGTGCGTGCCGAACTTTGCGGGCATTTCAGGTGTCTATGATCACGACCTTGGGTCCAAGATGCTGCGCGATGGCGTGCTGGGCGACAGGATCATCGTCACTGGCACCGTGTTCGACGGCACGGGGACACCGCTCAGGGATGCGATGATCGAGATTTGGCAGGCGGATGCAAACGGCATCTACCCCGGTCGCGACCCGCGCGGGGCTGGTGATCCGAACTTTGCCGGGTGGGGCCGTGCAGCGGCCAATGGCGACAGCGGTGTGTGGTCTTTCGAGACGATCAAGCCGGGCGCTGTTCCGTTTCCGGACGGGCGCATGATGGCACCGCATATCTCGTTCTGGATCGTGGCGCGGGGCATCAACATCGGCCTTCAGACCCGCATGTACTTCCCCGATGATCCCGCTGTGGGCAACGATCCCTGGCTCACACGTATCGAACACCAGAACCGCGTGCCAACCCTGATCGCGCACGAGACCAAACCCGGCACCTACCGGTTCGACATTCACCTGCAAGGCCCGGACGAGACGATCTTTTTCGACGTCTGAACGCAAAACGCGGGCCATCTCTGGCCCGCGTCTGTGTCATGTTTCGGCGTTACGCGCGCAGATCAAAGCGATCCGCGTTCATCACCTTGGTCCAGGCCGCCACGAAGTCCGCCGCGAACTTGCCCGCGTTGTCATCCTGCGCATAGACCTCTGCGTAGGACCGCAGGATCGAGTTCGAGCCGAACACCAAATCCGCACGTGTCGCGGTGAACTTGGTGTTCCCCGTCGCCCGTTCGCAGATTTCATAGGTGCCACCAGCCGCAGGTTTCCATTCATAGGACATGTCGGTCAGGTTGACGAAAAAGTCGTTCGTCAACTGGCCAACACGGTCCGTGAACACGCCATGCGCCGTGCCACCATGGTTGGTGCCCAACACGCGCATGCCACCCAAAAGAACCGTCATCTCCTGACCTGTCAGACCCATCAGCTGGGACCGGTCGACCAACATGTCTTCGGCGCTTTTGGCGACACCGTCCATGTGCCAGTTGCGGAACCCGTCCGAGAACGGCTCCAACACGTCAAAGCTGGGGCCATCCGTCATCTCGTCGGTGGCGTCGCCACGACCAGGCGTAAACGGCACGGCAATGTCGTGACCTGCTGCCTTGGCTGCCGCTTCGACCGCGACATTGCCCGCCAACACGATGACATCCGCGACGGATGCGCCTGTCTCGGCTGCAATCGGCTCAAGTGCGGCCAGCACCTTGTCCAGACGGGTCGGCTCGTTGCCTTCCCACCCGCGTTGGGGCGCCAAACGAATGCGCGCGCCATTGGCACCGCCCCGCTTGTCCGACCCACGGAACGTGCGTGCGCTGTCCCATGCGGTGGCAATCAGATCCGCGTGCGGCACACCGCTTGCAGCGATCTTGGCCTTCACCGCATCGACGTCATAACCGGTGTTGCCCGCAGGGATCGGATCTTGCCAGATCAGATCCTCGGCTGGCACGTCGGGGCCGATATAGTTGGCCTTGGGGCCCATATCGCGGTGCGTCAGCTTGAACCAGGCGCGCGCAAACGTGTCGCGGAAATAGGCCTCGTCCGCCATGAACTTCTCGCAGATTTCGCGATAGATCGGATCGACCTTCATCGCCATATCCGCGTCCGTCATCATCGGCATACGGCGCACCGACGGATCGGACGCGTCAACAGGCATGTCCTCTTCCTTGATGTCGATGGGCTCCCACTGATGGGCACCGGCGGGCGATTTGGTCAACTGCCACTCATAGCCAAAGAGCAGCTTGAAATAGCCCATATCGAACTTGGTCGGCTCTGTGGTCCAGGCCCCTTCAATGCCCGACGTCACAAGCGAGCTCGCCTTGTCGGTCTGGTTCGGGTTCATCCAGCCAAAGCCCTGGGTCTCATAACCCGCACCCTCAGGCTCTGCGCCCAGCGCACCGGCGTCGCCGTTGCCGTGGGCTTTGCCGACCGTGTGACCGCCTGCCGCCAGGGCCGCAGTCTCTTCGTCGTTCATTGCCATCCGGGCAAAGGTCTCGCGCACATGCAACGCGGTACGTGCCGGATCGGGGTTGCCGTTCACACCCTCAGGGTTGACGTAGATCAGGCCCATATGGACCGCCGCCAGCGGGTTCGCCATCGTCGACGGATCGTCGAGGTCTTCGTAACGGTTTTCGCTCGGCGCCAGCCACTCGGCTTCCTCGCCCCAGTTGATGTCTGTGCCGGGTGCCCATGTGTCGGCACGGCCAAAGCCAAAGCCAAAGGTCTTCAACCCCATGGATTCGTATGCCACGTTGCCCGCCAACAGCATCAGGTCAGCCCAGGACAGCGCATTGCCGTATTTCTTTTTGACCGGCCACAGCAGACGCCGCGCCTTGTCGAGGCTGGCATTGTCCGGCCACGAGTTCAGCGGTGCAAACCGCTGATCACCTGCGGAACCACCGCCGCGACCGTCCTGCATCCGGTACGTACCCGCCGCGTGCCACGCCATGCGGATCATCAAACCACCATAGTGACCCCAGTCAGCAGGCCACCAGGGCTGGCTGTCGGTCATCAGCGCATGCAGGTCGGCTTTGACCGCGTCATAGTCCAGACCCTTGACCGCGTCGCGGTAGTCAAAATCGGGGTCCATGGGGTCAATGCGCGCGCCGTGCTGGTGCAGCACGTCAATGTTCAGCGCCTCGGGCCACCAATCCTTGTTCGTGCGGCCGCCAAAAGTGCTGTGCAAGGTTGCCCCGTGCATCACCGGGCATTTGCCAACGTCATTTCCGTCCATGTTCATCTCCGATCATTGTCTATGCGCCGCAACTTAAGCCCAGATTGGAATCGTTCTAGTCTTGCGTCGCGATTACTTTGTTCCCTGTCACGCTATTCCCGGACACACGTGCGATTCGCGCGCACAATCACCGGGTCGGTCACAGTTCCATGCAGAGGCGTACCAAGTTCCCGCCATTGGTTTAAGTTGTATTTTCCTATCGATGCCATAGGTATGCCTTATGGAAAGCCTCACCTTGCGACAGCTCCGATATTTCGACGCGCTGGCCCACGAGGGTCACTTTGGCCGCGCCGCCGACCGGTGCGCCGTGTCTCAACCCGCTCTGTCCGTTCAGATAAAGGATCTGGAGGCCAGCGTGGGCTTTGCTCTGTTCGAACGTGGATCGCGCGGCGTGCGCCTGACCAGCATGGGCGAAACCTTTGCCGTGCGGGCGCGCGACATCTTGCGCGGTGTCGCCGATCTGGGCGATTGGGCCGCCACCGCGCGCAGCGGTCGGCTTGACCGGTTGCGGCTGGGTGTGATCCCGACCATCGCGCCGTATCTGCTGCCCAACCTGATTGGGGCCTTTGCCAAGGCGCATCCGTCCATGGACATGCACGTGCGCGAAACGGTGACGCCCCGGCTGATGACCGAACTGTCCGAGGGTCTGATCGACGCCGCGTTGGTGGCACTGCCCTTGGACGACACCACCCTGACCGAAGTACCGCTCTTTGAGGAACAGATGGTTCTGGTCCAACACGAATCGCGGGCAGGCGCGCCCATTGTGTCAGCAGAGGCCCTGGCAGATATGCGCCTGCTCCTGCTCGAAGAGGGGCACTGCTTTCGCGATCAGGCCCTGTCCTTTTGCAACATCAACCCGCGCCGCCCGCGCGAGGGTCTCGACGGCAGTTCGCTGTCCACACTGGTCCAGATGGTTGGCGCGGGCATCGGCGTGACCCTGATCCCCGACATGGCCGTGTCGGTTGAAACCCGGTCCGCGCCCGTCTGCATCACCCGGTTTCGCGATCCCGCACCGACCCGCACGATTGCCCTCGTCTGGCGCAAGACGAACCCGATGGGAAACACGCTGCGCGCATTTGCCGACGTGATCCGCGATGTTGTGGCCTAGCCCCCTTTCTTTGACGGGTGCCCTGCGATATTTCCGGGCAACTGAAAAACCAAAGGCGGGTTTCGCGGATATGGCGCGGCGAGCATGACAGAGATCTGGGACGGCGTGCGCGCCGCATTCTGGTTGGTCGTCCAGCTCGACGCGGATCTGATCGACATCACGCTGCGATCCCTGCACGTCAGCCTGACCGCCCTCGTGATCGCCTGTGTCATTGCACTGCCCGCAGGCACATGGCTGGCCGTGCGCCGGTTCCGGTTCCGCCGTGCCGCCATCGCCACGCTGAACGCATTCATGGGCCTGCCCCCGGTGGTGGTCGGCCTGATCGTCTACCTGCTGCTGTCGCGCAACGGACCCTTTGGCGTGCTGGGCCTGCTGTTCACCCCCACCGCGATGATCATCGCACAGGTGATCATCATCACCCCGCTGATCATGTCGATCACGCACCAGGCCATGCGCGAGCTCTGGGCCGAATATCACGACCTGCTCATCTCGCTCAACACAACGCGCACCCAACGCATCCGCACCCTGTTGTGGGATGGCCGCCGCGCCCTGCTGACCGCTGCACTGGCCGGTTTTGGCCGCGCCATCGGCGAAGTCGGCGCAATCATCATCGTGGGCGGCAACATCGATCAGGTCACCCGCGTTCTCACCACCGCCATCGCGCTCGAAACATCCAAGGGTGACTTCGCCCTCGCCCTCGGGCTGGGCTTTGTGCTGATCGGCCTGTCGCTGATGGTCAACTACCTCACCCACAGCCTGTCACAAACCGAACGGAGCGGACGATGGTAGACAATCTGCTGCCACTCCGCGTTGACGATCTGGTGGTATCGCGCCGGGGCAAACGCCTGCTCGGCCCGGTATCGCACACATTTGCGCCCCAAGGGCTGACCCTCGTGATCGGTCCGAACGGCGCCGGAAAAACGACGTTTCTCAAGGCATTGCACGGGATCGAACGTATCAGCGGCGGCACCCTGACCTGGAACACACCACCCGAAGACGCGCGGCAACGCCAATCCTACGTGTTCCAAAGCCCGACCATGCTGCGCCGATCCGTCCGCGACAACCTCGCTTATCCCCTCTGGGTTGCCGGGGTGGACAAGGCCCTGATCCGCACCCGCTGCGACCGCTGGGGCGCACGGATCAACCTGTCGGACGCGATGGATCGCCCCGCCCCACTGCTGTCCGGCGGCGAACGCCAGAAACTCGCCATCGCGCGGGCGCTCATTTCCGATCCAGACGTGCTGTTTCTCGATGAACCCTGCGCCAACCTCGACGGTCAGGCCACCGCCGACATCGAACGCATGCTGACCGAAACACAGGCCACCGGCACAAGGGTCATCATGACCAGCCACAATCTCGGACAAATCCGCCGCCTCGCGACCGATTTCCTGTTTGTCCTGTCGGGCCACATTCACGAGGTCGGCCCGGCGGCGCAGCTTCACACACCCGCCACACCCGAACTTGCCGCCTTTCTTCAGGGGGACCTGCTGTGATCCGACATCTTATCCTGCTCATCAACCTGATCTGGGCCACCGCCGCCACGGCCGACACGCTGCGCATGGCGGTCACCACGTCGTTCCACAACTCGGGCCTTGCCGATGTGCTGCTCCCCGCGATTCAGAAGGACACGGGGCTCGATGTGCACCTGCTGGTGGTCGGCACCGGGCAGGCCCTCCGCCTTGGACGCGCCGGTGACGTCGACGCGGTCCTCGTCCATGCCCGCAGTGCCGAGGATACCTTTGTCTCCGAAGGCTACGGCACACACCGGCGGGAAATCATGTATAACGACTTTGTTCTGATCGGCCCTCAAAACGACCCCGCGCAAATCGCGACGCAGAACACCGTCACCGGCGCCATGACCGCACTCGCCGCCACACGCGCACCCTTTGTCAGTCGCGGTGACGACAGCGGCACCCACAAGAAAGAAATCGCACTTTGGGTCGATGCGGGGCTGGATCCCGACGCGTTCGGCCCCTGGTATCGGTCCGTCGGCGCGGGCATGGGGGCGAGCCTGAACACCGCCGCAGGGCTCAACGCATATATCCTGTCGGACCGCGCCAGTTGGCTGAACTTTGCGAACAAATCCGGGTTGGCGCTGCTGTTTTCCGGCGATCCGACCCTGTTCAATCAATACGCCTTCTTGCCGGTGAACAGCGCGCGCCATCCCCATGTCCGTACAGAGGCGGTGCAGCGTCTGGAACAATGGCTGACGGGTCCAAAGGCCAAATCATTGATCAACGGGTTCTCGATCGACGGTCAAAACCTGTTTGTCTTCAACGCGCAAAACCCGTGACCCGGAAAACCAAAACGCCGCCCACGAGGGACGGCGTTTTGTTGGTTGCGGGAGTAGGATTTGAACCTACGACCTTCAGGTTATGAGCCTGACGAGCTACCGGGCTGCTCCATCCCGCGCCATTTGGTTTGGACGACTTACGCCACACCGCAGGGGACCGCAAGAGCATAGCTTCGATTTCCTATCAGAAATCTGTCACAAAAATTTGCGGCCATTTGCGACACTGCCACGCACCCGTGGTCCGTCAAATCCCTGCCGCCCGCGTGACAACTTATTATGATCGCGGCACAGTAGAACGGACACTTAATCGCCAGATCACAACAGGATGGGCACCGCGCCATGCGCAAAGAGGACAATCAGACCCAAGACGCCCTGTCCTCTTATGTTGTCGAAATTCACGTGGCCCGCGGGTTCAGCGGGCTTGAGCTGACATCGATCACGCATGTCCTGGCTACGGCCAACACGTTGCTTGGGCGTGACCTGTTTTCGTGGCGGTTCAGTACCGATGCGCCGGGTATCATCACCGGTGATCAGGGCGCACTTGTGCGCGCCGAACCCGCCATCGCCGATCACCGGCTTGCGGATATGTTCATCGTTGTGGGGGGGCGCAACGCAGGAACACCCACCTGGCTGCCACGCGTCCGCGCAATGCAGCGCAAGGGGCGCTTTGTTGTCCTGCTGTCTGACGCGGCGACCGGTTATATCAAGAACACCAAGGCACCGGGGGGCCGGGTCACGACGCATTGGCGCGATGTCACCCCGCTGATCGAAACCGGGTATCACCCGAAACTGACCACACATCTCAGCGAAAATTCGGATGGTATTATCACCGCTGCCGGAGCAGGTGCGACACTTGAGTTGATGATCGGCTTGATCGCACGTCATTTGACCAGCCCGCAGATCGCGGAACTCGGCAGTCAGTTGCTGTTGCAGACGCTCCGCAAGAGTGACGCGGAACAGCCGCGCAGCATCGCCGACAACGAAGGGCTGTTTGACAACAGGCTGACCCAGGTGATCCGCCTGATGGAAGAGACCGTGAACGAGCCGCTTTCGATGGACGACATCACCGCGCGCATTGGCGTATCGACCCGCCATCTCGAGCGTGTGTTCCGCACGACTTTTAACGACACGCCCGCACGGTTTTACAAACGTCTCCGCGTGAAACGCGCCCGCACGATGATCGAGGAATCGTTGTTGCCGATGATAGATGTGTCGGTGGCCTGCGGTTTCGGGTCCTGCACCACGATGTCAAAGGCGGTAAAGGATGAGTACGGCGTAACTCCGTCCCAGATGCGCGCGCGGAAAAAGATAACGTTGCTGACCTACGAAGGTCGACAATCCGGCGACACTTAGACGCATCAAAGGTCCAACCGCCTGCCTTCGTCGCCAGCCTACCAGAATTCGGGTTAATTTGACGCAAATCCAGCGCACGCTCATCTAAGTGTTTGAGACACTACGCGGATTTGAGATTGGATAATATCGCGTAACCCAAACGATCACCCTGTCCCCGCGGGGACAGCGCCGAAAGTCCCGGTCATTTCAGCTATTTTGGTGCATGGGAACGCGAAAACAATCGCTCCGACAGGCCGAGTAGAGCACTCAGACCTTCGTTTTTAAGAAGTCCGACACGTTTGACGACGAAACACACGAGAAACTGAGCCGATTTCCACCGAAAAAACCCCGGAAACCAATGCACAAATGCAAAATACAGCACCGTCGCTGCAAAGAAGGTTCAAAATGTAGTTTGGGGAAGCATCGGTAGAGAGGTACGAAACTCAAAGGGCTTTTTAGGTTTGGCGATGACCTACTCTCCCACGCCTTAAGACGCAGTACCATCGGCGCTACAGCACTTAACTGCCGGGTTCGGGATGGGACCGGGTGTTTTGCTTGCGCTATGATCACCAAACCGAAAAAGACCTTTAAATTCCTCAACACGTTGTCCAAGTCGCGTACGACTGCATGTGTGTATGCTTTTTGATTATCGTTCATCACGAGGCGTATGAAGTCTCGCTTTTACTGGATCAAATCAAGCCTATCGGGCAATTAGTACCAGTCAACTGAATGCATTACTGCACTTACATCTCTGGCCTATCGACGAGGTGGTCTACCTCGGCCCTCAGGGATACCTTGTTTTGAGGGGGGCTTCCCGCTTAGATGCCTTCAGCGGTTATCCTGTCCGATCATAGCTACCCAGCACTGCCGTTGGCACGACAACTGGTCCACCAGTGGATCGTTCACCCCGGTCCTCTCGTACTAGGGGCAACTCCTCTCAAGTATCCTACACCCACGGAAGATAGGGACCGAACTGTCTCACGACGTTCTAAACCCAGCTCACGTACCTCTTTAAACGGCGAACAGCCGTACCCTTGGGACCTGCTCCAGCCCCAGGATGAGATGAGCCGACATCGAGGTGCCAAACACTGCCGTCGATATGGACTCTTGGGCAGTATCAGCCTGTTATCCCCGGCGTACCTTTTATCCGTTGAGCGATGGCCCTTCCACTCGGGACCACCGGATCACTATGGCCGTCTTTCGACTCTGCTCGACTTGTCAGTCTCGCAGTCAGGCTGGCTTCTGCCATTGCACTCAACGAGCGATTTCCGACCGCTCTGAGCCAACCTTCGCGCGCCTCCGTTACGCTTTAGGAGGCGACCGCCCCAGTCAAACTACCCGCCACACAGGGTCCCGGATCCGGATAACGGACCGCGGTTAGACATCAAGCAATGCAAGGGTGGTATCTCAAGGGTGGCTCCACAAAGACTAGCGTCTCTGCTTCAAAGCCCACCACCTATCCTGCACATGCATGGCCTGATGCCAGTGTGAAGCTGTAGTAAAGGTGCACGGGGTCTTTCCGTCTAACCGCGGGAAACCTGCATCTTGACAGGTAATTCAATTTCGCTGAGTCTATGTTGGAGACAGCGGGGAAGTCGTTACGCCATTCGTGCAGGTCGGAACTTACCCGACAAGGAATTTCGCTACCTTAGGACCGTTATAGTTACGGCCGCCGTTTACCTGGGCTTCAATTCAGAGCTCTCACCCCTCCTTTTAACCTTCAGGCACCGGGCAGGCGTCAGACCCTATACGTCGTCTTGCGACTTCGCAGAGCCCTGTGTTTTTAATAAACAGTCGCCACCCCCTGGTTTGTGCCCCCAGCCCCTAGTTGCCTAGGAACCGGGCCTCCTTCTCGCGAACTTACGGAGGTATTTTGCCGAGTTCCTTCAACATAGTTCTCTCAAGCGCCTTGGTATTCTCTACCAGTCCACCTGTGTCGGTTTAGGGTACGATCTTATAGGAGGGCTATTTCCAGGAACCTCTTAGCAGCCCATTCAATCCGATAAGGATGAACTACCTTCGAGATCCGTCACCACTCCACGGCCCAGGAATATTAACCTGGTTCCCATCGACTACGCCTTTCGGCCTCGCCTTAGGGGTCGGCTTACCCTGCTCAGATTAGCTTTAAGCAGGAACCCTTGGACTTTCGGCGAGAGTGTCTCTCACACTCTTTGTCGCTACTCATGTCATCATTCTCACTAGTGATCTCTCCACCGGATCCCTCACAGGCCGGCTTCACAGAAAACTCCGTATCCTCCGCTACATCCCGAGGGATGCAAAAGAGGATTGGAGTTATGTCACACTACGCTCTGCTACCATGCACTAAGTGCATCCTAAGCTTCGGCTCATGGCTTGAGCCCCGTTACATCTTCGCCGCAGGACAACTTATTTAGACCAGTGAGCTGTTACGCTATCTTTAAAGGATGGCTGCTTCTAAGCCAACCTCCTGGTTGTTTTGGTCGTCCCACCTGCTTTCCCACTTAGCCATGAATTGGGGGCCTTAGCTGTAGGTCAGGGTTGTTTCCCTCTCCACGACGGACGTTAGCATTCGCCGTGTGTCTGCCATCTAGTACTCCCGGGTATTCGGAGTTTGGTTAGGATCAGTAAGCCTGTGGGGCCCCATTACCCATCCAGTGCTCTACCCCCCGGGGTATTCGGATGACGCTCTACCTAAATAGATTTCGCAGAGAACCAGCTATCTCCGAGTTTGATTGGCCTTTCACCCCTAGGCACAACTCATCCCGACCTTTTTCAACAGGTGTGGGTTCGGACCTCCAGTAAGTGTTACCTTACCTTCATCCTGGTCATGCCTAGATCACTCGGTTTCGGGTCTGATCCACCTAACTCGACGCCCTATTAAGACTCGCTTTCGCTGCGCCTACACCTAACGGCTTAAGCTTGCTAGATAGACCAAGTCGATGACCCATTATACAAAAGGTACGCTGTCAGGCCTCAAGGGCCCTCCAACTGATTGTAGGCGTTCGGTTTCAGGAGCTGTTTCACTCCCCTCGTCGGGGTGCTTTTCACCTTTCCCTCACGGTACTGGTTCACTATCGGTCAGTAAGGAGTACTTAGCCTTCGAAGGTGGTCCTCCGATCTTCAGACAGAATTTCACGTGTTCCGCCCTACTTAATACGTCCAATCATGCTTCATATACGGGGCTGTCACCCACTATGGCCGACCTTTCCAGGTCGTTCTATTCACAATCATGGCTCGGCTGGTCCCCGTTCGCTCGCCGCTACTAGGGGAGTATCAATTGATTTCCTTTCCTCCGGGTACTTAGATGTTTCAGTTCCCCGGGTTTGCTCTTATAAACCTATGTATTCAGTCTATAAGTACCTGTTTCAGCGACATATTGAGTGCTTGCGCAACAATATGAAACTGTCAGGTGGGTTGCCCCATTCAGAAATCCATGGATCAAAGCTTATTCTCAGCTCCCCATGGCTTATCGCAGAGTATCACGTCTTTCATCGCCTCTTACTGCCAAGGCATTCACCAAACGCCCTTCTCGCGCTTGATTTGATCCAGAAAAAGTAAGACTTGCGTCAAACGCGGATGCACAGCTGGTAACTTAATGCATCCATTCTTCTGGTATCAAAAGCATACTTTCCCGCCAGCATGTTTTGTAAGCATGCTGACAATTGAACAGTCACGTTTGTCTACCATCCGTGCGGGAGGCAGACTGTGCTGTTCGGGTTAGTGTACTTGACTTGGACAACTCTGTTTGTTTCAGCCGGGATACAGTGGCAGGAGCGAGGAAGCACTCCAGACCATGCCTTCCACCGAGATGGAACCGAACTGAGATCATCGCCACACTCGGCGCGATCAAACAGTGTTGATTGTTACGATTGAGATTGCTCTCAAAAGTAACTTGTATCTCTCTATACGATGTCAATTCGTCCAGATTGGACGAGTAAAAGCGCCGTAGCGCTCTTACTGATCTAATCCGTCAGTATGTCTTGAACCATTTTGGCAAGGTTGTTTTCGCCAGGAAGGGAATTCCCGGTGACCTCACAACCCCGTCACCCTCTTCCGATTTCATGTCGGTCGGGATCAGAGCGTGCGCCTTTGCGACTGCGTCAGTCCAAGGTGTCAGCTCTAAGGTTTCTGCTGTTTCAAAGAACTTCATGGCGTGAGCATCAGCGCGTTTCCATCCCCAGCCGGGTAGGCCAGGAACACCTGCGCGCGCCACCTCTTTCCGCGTCGCGTTCACATCGGCGAGCGCCGCTATATTCGCAAACTTGAGGTGAACCAGATACACGCCAGTTGGAAAGCCATATGTATATGGCGTGCTGTCCATGTTGGTTAGCTTGACGCCATGCCTCATCAGAGGTGCGTCAACTGATACCGCCCATGCCTTACTGTAGTTGCCTGTAATCACGGCCGCTGTGCGACACGTAAAGACTGACACACCGTCAGGCATTTCCTTGTCCGTTGGCTGCTCATAGACATTCAATCCGATCGAGAAGACCGTATCGTCTGTCGTGTTGCTGAACAGATCCGAGAAGGAACTGTGTACATCAGGGTCAATGCATATGAGCTCGTCAGTGTCCGTCCTGATCACCCAGTCGTAAAACCGAAGTAAACCAGATTGGAAGTCGTTGAGCATTTTGTTCCGGCGTTTATCGAACCCCTCCAAGGTCTCCCTTGGGATTGTCCAGATATTGGCACCGGCTGCGATCTCGTTGACCCTTTCGTCAGGTCCGTGGACCACAACGTAGAGGTTTTCGATACCCAGATGTTTCGAGTAATGCCTGATCCACTGAGCCAAGGCCCAGTAATCTCGGTACACCATTGTTATTG
>NZ_CANLAG010000006.1:120000-282762 GCF_947488715.1 uncultured Tateyamaria sp.
ATTCACCCGAATGAATCGCGCGATTCACCGGATGACTCGTTTTTCTGAGGGAATTTTTTGGCTGACTCGGGCGATTCATGGGGGTCGCGCCGGTCAGGCAAAGAGAAGTTCCGCCTGATTCCGGGCAAATCGGCCCTCAGGCTGCTGCTTTCTTGCGCAGTGTGGGAACACGAAACGCCAACAGGGCGATAATCACCGTCAAATAGGCCAGTGGTTCGATCTGAAAGCCTCTGGCGAGCCATACATAGTGAAGCGCACCCAACAGAGCGATGGGATAGGTCAGAAGGTGAAGCTTGCGCCACACGACACCCAGTTTGCGGATAGACATGTTGTTGGATGTCACCGCCAACGGGATCATCAGCACAAAGGCCGCCATTCCAATAGTGATGTAGGGGCGTTTGAGAATGTCGGCCCAGACACGTTCCAGGGATTGCACATCCAGAACCGCCCAGACCAACAGGTGTAGAGTAACGTAGGTAAAGGCCAACAGGCCGACTGTGCGGCGGAACTTGATCAGGTTGATCCCGAACACCTTGCGCAGGGGCGAGATACACAGGCCTATGATCAAAAGCTGGAGGGCAATCTCGCCCAGCTCGTGTTCCAGTGCTTTGACCGGATCACGGCCGAGCCCGTTGGTCACCCCCAGATAGAGCAGAACCGGGACCGGGATCATGTATACTATATATACGGCCCATGTGGGGACCCAACGGGCCGCTTTGTTGATCCGGTCGACGATCATCAGTAATTCGCGCGCAGGTCCATGCCGTCGTAAAGGCTGGCCACTTCGGCTTCGTAGCCGTTGAACATCAGCGTCGGTTTCCGCTTGGCGAAGAGACCGCCACCAACCGGGCGCTCGCTGGCCTGGCTCCAACGGGGGTGATCCACTTCGGGGTTCACATTACTATAGAAGCCATATTCCCGACCGTTTGCCTTGTTCCAGCTGGTGGGCGGTTCCTGATCCGTGACGGTGATACGCACAATCGACTTGATCGATTTGAACCCGTATTTCCACGGCACCACCAGACGCATGGGCGCGCCGTTCTGGTTCGGGATCGGTTTGTCGTAGATGCCTGTCGCCATAATAGTGAGCGGGTGCATCGCCTCGTCCAGACGCAGACCCTCGACGTAGGGCCAGTCCAGAACAGGAAAGCGGACGCCCGGCATCTCGTCGGGGCGCAGCGCGGTTTCAAAAGCGACGTATTTGCCGCCTTCCTGTACACCGGCGAGGTTCAGCAGATCGGCCAGTTCGAACCCGTTCCACGGGATCACCATCGACCACGCCTCGACACAGCGGAAACGATAGATACGTTCCTCGATCGTCATTGCGTCCATGATCTGTGCCATGGAGTAGTCGCCGGGGTTGTCGACCATGCCGTCAATCACGACGGTCCAGGGATCCGTGGTCAGAGTGTGGGCGTTGCGGGCGGGATCGCCCTTGCCGGTGCCGAACTCGTAGTAGTTATTATACTGTGTGATGTCTTCGTAGCTGTTGGGTTCCAGCGGCGCACGTTGCGCACGCGCCATGCCAGCCGCGCCGATCAGGCCAAGGCCCAGCGCCCCGCCCATCACCTGCCGACGATTCAGAAACGCATCATATGGTGTCGCGTCTGCGCGCGTCAGGTCATTCGTCCAGCGGTGAGCCATTTATATCATCTCCTAAAGGTCATCGGCATCTTGGCACATAGATGGATGCGCAAGCGCGGCAAAATGATATGTCCTCACGGGGTTGTCACCGCGTTGTAACTCGGGGTGATTTCATTCAGCGGGCGCGACCGTCCATCATCCTGCATGATACGCACGTGACGGCGCCGCATCATACGTGGTTCTGCAACGCCCACCGAATGCGCGATCACTTCGACTTCGTGGATCAGTTCGGTGGCATAGCGGGCCACGCGCTTTTCCTTTTCCTTGACCACCAGCCCCTTTTGGAACCGCTTGTCATGGGTCGTGATCCCCGTGGGACAGGTGTTTTTGTTGCACTTGAGGGCCTGGATACATCCCAGGCTGAACATGAACCCCCGTGCCGACGTGATAAAGTCGGCCCCCGCCGCAATGGCCCAGGCCACGTCGCCGGGATTGACCAGCTTTCCGCTCGCGACGATGCGGATCCGGTCCTTGAGGCCCGCCTGATCACGCAGATCCACAACCATCACCAGCGCCTCGCGGATCGACATACCCACCAGATCGATCAGAGGCATCGGCGCGGCCCCGGTGCCACCTTCGCCCCCGTCGACTGTAATAAAGTCGGGTGCCGACGCCGCACCACGCGCATTGATCGTGGCAAAAAGGTCCGCAATCGGGGCCTCGGCCCCCACCACAGTCTTGATCCCCACCGGTTTGCCAGTGACGTCGCGGATGTGGCCGATCAGGTCCAACAGGTCGTCCCAGTCATCCACTTCGGCGTGGCGGTTGGGCGAAATACCGTCCTGCCCCACATCCAGCCCGCGGATGCCTGCGATTTCGGCGGTCACCTTGGCACCGGGCAGAATACCGCCCTTGCCCGGCTTGGCCCCCTGCGCCAGCTTGATTTCAAACATGCGCACCGTCTCGTGGGCGGCCACCTCGCGCAGCTTTTCATCACTGAGCGCGCCCGCCTTGTCGCGCACGCCGAATTTGGCGGTGCCGATCTGGAACACCACGTCGCATCCGCCCTCGAGGTGATAGGGGCTGAGGCCCCCCTCGCCCGTGTTCATCCAGATGCCCGCCGCCTTGGCCCCGCGACTGAGCGCGCGCACCGCCGGTTTGGAAATCGCGCCATAGCTCATGCCCGAAATGTTGAAGAACGAATGCGCTGTATAAGGTGTGCGTGCATCTGCACCGATGACCATGGGCGCGGTTTTGGCGAACTGATCCTCGAGCGGGGGGAACGCCGCATTCACAAAGATCGGCGTGCCCACCACATTGAGATTGCGGGTCGAGCCAAAGGCGACTGTGTTGCTTTCCCCATGGCCTGCGCGATGGATCCACTCGCGTTGGGCCCGGTTGAACGGCATCTCTTCGCGGTCCATGGCAAAGAAGTATTGGCGAAAGAACTCGCCCAGGCTGGAGAACAGCCGACGAAAGCGCCCAATCACGGGATAGTTTCGGCGGATGGCGTCATCGGTCTGCATGCGGTCCACAAAGAACATGACCACCAAAACCGCAGCGCTCAGACCAATCAGAAACACAAAGAGGAACAACAGCACCTCAAGCACCGACATTGCAAAATCCATGGCCACCTCCGTTCGCGCTCGGTGCACTGTGCAAAGGCAAGAGAGGGGACGCAAGCGCAGGCGGATATTTGCCGCGCCTGACATGTTCGTGAGTGGAAACTCAAAGGCCCTCGGGCTTAGCGGTGGCGCGGGTTCTTTCAAGTATAAGTGGGAAAAATTTCCACGTGATCCAGCGGGCAAAGTGGTGCGTTTCCCTTGCGATACCGAATGACGGTTATCGCAACGCAATCAAAGGGAGACATCGTTATGTTCCGCAAGACACTTTTGACCACCATTGCCGCCGCCACCTTTGCAACCGGCGCCATCGCAGGTGCCGCCAAGAAGGACATCGTGGACACGGCTGCGAGCGCCGGTTCGTTTGAAACGCTGGTCGCAGCCGTGCAGGCCGCGGGTCTGGTCGATACATTGAAAGGCGACGGCCCGTTCACTGTCTTTGCCCCCACCGACGCCGCATTTGCCGCCCTGCCCGAAGGCACGGTCGAAACGCTGCTCAAGCCCGAGAACAAGGACCAGCTTGCGGCGATCCTCACCTATCACGTCGTCCCCGGCAAAGTGATGTCGACCGACCTGACAGATGACATGGAGGCAACCACCGTTCAGGGCGAGGCCGTTACCATTGATCTGGACAACGGCGTGATGGTCGAAGAAGCGACCGTCGTGTCGGCTGACATCGAAACATCGAATGGCGTGATCCACGTGATCGACAAAGTGATTCTGCCCGAAGGCAACAGCTAAGCCGTTCTGACAGAACACCGGATGGGCCCGCATTGTTGCGGGCCCGTTTACATTAAGCTCCCCAATAAATTGAATTCGACGCAATTTTGGCTCAATTTCGCCTTTTTCGAGCCACGCCCCCAAATCTCGTGCTACGAAATCACCCGAAAGCGGGCCTGCCAGCCACAACGCTTTGCGCGCAATTTCGCGTAACGACCTGGGGAGATATTGAATGCCGACCAATTATGTCGAAGAGACGGTTTTTCCGATGGGCACAATCGGGCCCTACTTCGAAAGCTTCAACGACGGTGTCCCGATTGACTTTCAGGTCGGAGACACGGTCAGCGGTAACGTCGGAGTGCCGTACATCTCACGACCGGATTCTCAAGATCAAATCGTCTTCAACGTACAAGCTGGCGTCGCTTACGTCTTTGAAGTGACTGTTCAGAAATCGGGCTCGGACGTGTGGATCGCGGTTGGCGATGACAGCGTTCAGATACCCTTTACTGAACCAGAGGGCGAATACACGTTCACACTCGGCCTGCCCTACGACGCAACCGGCACCAGTCAGTTGAGCATAAGCGCCGGATCGTCCGTAACATACACGTTCACGGTCCTGCAGGTCATCTACCCTGACCCGTCCGAGGGTGACGATTACATTGTCGGCAACATGACATCGGACCGCGTCGACCTGCTGGGCGGCAACGACACCTATGTGGCCCTCGGCGGATCCGACGTCATCACCGGTGGCATGGGTGACGACAGCATCGACGGCGTCTGTGGCAATGACACGCTCGAAGGCAACGAAGGCAATGACACCTTGCTGGGCGGCAATGGCCGGGACGTTCTGATCGGTGGCGACGACAACGACCTGCTGGATGGCGGCAATCAGCAGGACATGCTGGACGGCGGCGAAGGTAACGACACCCTCATCGGCGACAAGGGGGACGACACCCTGATCGGCGGCGACGGCGATGACGAAATCAACGGCGGCAAGGACAACGACGAGATGACGGGCGGTGCGGGCCGCGATGTTTATCGCATCCGCAACGGCGAGGGTCAGGACACGATCACCGATTTTACTCAGGGCGAAGACCTGATCGACCTGACCACGTTCGGCATCTGGGATATTTCCCAAGTCACCATTCAGGATCTGGGCAGCGGTGTGCGGATCAACACCGGCGACGGCAACTATGTCGAACTGACCGGCCTGACGACGGCGGACCTGAGCAACGCGGATTTCATCCTCGAAGACGCGCCGATCATTCTGGCGACGGACGGTGGTGATGTGATCCAGGGGACGGGTGCGGGTGACACCTTCATCATGCTGGGTGGTGCCGATCTGGTCCGCGGCGGCGCAGGCCGAGACTTTCTGGCAGGTGGCACCGGGCGCGACACGATCTTTGGTGACGACGGCGCGGATTCGCTGCGCGGCGGATCGGGATCGGACCAGATCTTTGGCGGGCGCGGCAACGACCTGATCGAAGGCGGGTCGGACAATGACCAACTGCTGGGCAACAACGGCCGCGACTTTATCAATGGCGGCAATGGCAATGACCGGATCATCGGCGGGTCAGGCAGCGATACGTTGATCGGCGAGAACGGCAACGACATGCTGAACGGCAATTCGGGCCGCGACTCTATTATGGGTGGCGCGGGCCAGGACACCATCCTTGGCGGCGGCGGCGCGGATACCATCGAAGGTGGTTGGGGCGATGATGAGCTGACCGGCGGTGCAGGTGCAGACCTGTTCGTGTTTGCCGATGACCGCACACGCGCTGACACCATCACGGATTTCGGGCGCGGCGCAGATGTGATCCAGATCGGGTTCTACGGCTTTACCGACATCAGCGACCTGAACCTGAACCAGGTGGGCAATGATGCGGTCATCACGCTCAGCGACCGCGACAGTATCACGATTGAAAACACGCTGGTCACCGATCTGACAAACGCGGATTTCGACTTTATCTGACCGTTTCAGGAAAAAGATGAACAAAAACAAGGGTGTCCCCGCGGGGACACCCTTTTTCGTGTCCAAACCGCGCGGCCGATTGGGGCGAAATACGCACAATTTACCCCACTTTTTACGCTATTGTTTCCAATTCCCGCCCCTTTGCCACGATATTGACGCTTCGACAGAGGGTAAAAATGACCGGAAACGGCAGGGTGCCCGATGGTTATTGAGCAACAAGTACAGGCATTAGACCAATGGCAACTTTGAACGAAACATATGACGCACTGATGTGGGTCCCGGGGGCTGCGAATTACAGCATCGTCACGGGCGACACTTTCAACGGAACGGTTGGCGGGACAGATCCGTCCGACAGCGTGAACCTGCAAGGCCTTGTGCCCGGCACGACCTATACCGTGTCTGTGACGATGCAGGACATCGCGGGCCCCACCGGGTTGGCACTGGTTGCGCCGGGCTTTGGTCCATCCATCTTCTTTGATGTGGTGAACGGTGTCCCGGTGAACAACACGGCGTGGAACGCAGGCTTTGTCACCACCTCAACGGTACGGGTGGATGGCAACACGATCTCGTTTGACTTCACTCCGACCAGCAACACCAGCTTGGCCTTGGAATTGCAAAATCCGAGCACTGCGGAAACCTATGCCATCACATTCGCGCCTGCGATTGTCCCCGGTGTCATTTCCGAAGGGAACGACATCATCATCGGAGAAAATGGCGGCGACAAGATCTTTACCCTCGGGGGCGATGACAGCATCGACGGCAAATCCGGCAAGGACACCATCCATGGCGGCGACGGTGATGACACGATCATCGGTGGTACGGATCACGACCAACTGTTTGGCGACGACGGCAATGATGTGATCATTGGCGGCGCGGGCAAGGACAAGCTGACCGGCGGTGACGGCGATGACACGATAACTGGCGCGCAGGGCAATGACCGTTTGTTCGGCGGCGCGGGCAATGACGATTTGCGCGGCGGCATCAGCAACGACCGTGTCTATGGCGGCGAAGGCAACGACGCGCTGTTTGGCGATGCGGGCAATGACAAGCTGTATGGCGGTGACGGCGACGACGTGTTGACCGGCGGCACAGGCAAGGATGTGATGACCGGCGGCGCCGGGGCGGACATCTTTGTGTTTACGGCAAACGCGCATCGCGACCGGATCACAGACTTCGAAGACGGCGTCGATCTGCTTGACTTCAGCGACCATAACAACGTGTCGAACATGTCCGATCTGGGCATCACGCAAAGCGGCGCCCATGTGGTCATCGATCACGGCGGCCCTGCCGAGTTGACGTTGTTGAACACCAACATCGCAGACATTGACGTGACCGACTTTATTTTCTGATCGGTGCGCGACGGTGATATGAAAAGGCCCGCATCGCTGCGGGCCTTTTTTGCGTCAGTGGATGACCGCGTCGTCAGGGCGGGGACGGTTTGATGCGGACACCGTATCCCCGATGATCAGCCCTTCGGTCCCGGCAGAGACCTCGACCGTTTCACCGTCCTTTATGTCACCCGCCAGCAGCATTTCTGCCAACGGGTTCTGCAAGGCGCGCTGGATCACACGTTTCAGCGGGCGCGCGCCAAAGACGGGGTCGTACCCTTCGTCGGCCAGCCATGTCCGTGCGCCATCGTCCAGCGACAGGGTGATCTTGCGCGCGGCCAGACGGTTGAGCAGACGCGCCATCTGGATCGTGACGATGCCGTCCATATCCGCGCGGGCCAGACGGTCAAAGATGATCGTCTCGTCCAGACGGTTCAGGAACTCGGGCCGGAAATGCGCCCGCACCGCGTCCATCACATCGCGCCGCGCCTGGCTGGCATCCGCCCCTTCGGGCAACTGGCTCAACGCCTGCGCACCCAGGTTCGATGTCAGGATGATCAGCGTCTGCTTGAAATCCACCGTGCGGCCCTGACCATCGGTCAGCACGCCATCGTCCAGCACCTGCAACAGCACGTTGAACACATCCGGGTGCGCCTTTTCGACCTCGTCGAACAGAACGACCTGATACGGACGACGCCGCACCGCCTCGGTCAACACACCGCCTTCGTCGTAACCAACATAACCCGGAGGCGCGCCGATCAGGCGGGCGACCGCGTGTTTCTCCATGAACTCTGACATATCGATGCGCACCATCGCGCTGTCGTCGTCAAAGAGGAACTCGGCCACGGCCTTGGTCAGCTCGGTCTTGCCCACGCCGGTTGGCCCGAGGAACAGGAACGACCCAAGCGGGCGGTTCTCGTCATTCAGGCCCGCACGCGCGCGGCGCACGGCATTGGCGACGGCACGCACGGCGCTGTCCTGGCCGATGACGCGGTTGTGCAGCTGGTCCTCCATACGCAACAGTTTGTCACGCTCGCCTTCCAGCATTTTGGACGTGGGGATGCCCGTCCAACGCTCCACCACGCTTGCGATCTGCTCGGGGCGCACGGCCTCGGCCACCATCGCATCGGTCTCAGCACCCTCGGCTTCGGTCAATTTGCGTTCCAGATCGGGGATCACGCCATAGGACAGCTCACCTGCCTTGGCGAGGTTGCCCTCGCGCTTGGCAATCTCCAGCGCCGCGCGGGCCTGATCCAGCGATTCCTTGAGGTCGCGGGCCGAGGCCAGCTTGTCCCGCTCGCCTTGCCACTGTGCCGTCATCTCGGCACTGCGTTCGGCCAAATCGGCGAGGTCCTTTTCCAGCGTTTCAAGCCGGTCCTTGGACGCCTGATCATCCTCAAGCCGCAGCGCCTCGACCTCGATCTGCATTTGCAGGATCTGGCGGTCCAGCGCATCCAACTCTTCGGGCTTGCTGTCGACCTCCATCCGAAGGCGGCTGGCGGCCTCGTCCATCAGGTCGATGGCCTTGTCGGGCAGAAACCGGTCGGTGATATAGCGGTGCGACAGTGTCGCCGCCGTCACCAAGGCGGAGTCAGAGATCCGCACGCCGTGGTGCAGCTCGTACTTTTCCTTGATACCGCGCAGGATGCTGATCGTGTCCTCGACAGTCGGCTCTTCGACCAGAACTGGTTGGAACCGGCGGGCAAGGGCCGCGTCTTTTTCGACGTATTTGCGGTATTCGTTGAGGGTTGTGGCACCGACGCAGTGCAATTCGCCCCGCGCAAGCGCCGGTTTGATCAGGTTTGCGGCGTCCATGGCGCCATCGGATTTGCCCGCGCCAACCAGCGTGTGCATTTCGTCGATGAACAGAACGATTTCACCCGCGGCCTCGGTCACCTCGGTCAACACGGCCTTTAGCCGTTCCTCAAACTCGCCCCGATACTTGGCGCCCGCGATCAGCGCGCCCATGTCCAGCGCCAGAAGGCGTTTGTTGCGCAAGGATTCAGGCACGTCGCCGTTAACGATGCGCAGGGCGAGCCCTTCGGCAATCGCGGTCTTACCCACGCCGGGTTCACCGATTAGCACCGGGTTGTTCTTGGTCCGCCGGGACAGCACCTGCATCGCGCGGCGGATCTCTTCGTCGCGGCCAATGATCGGGTCAATCTTGCCCGCCTCGGCCCGTTCCGTCAGGTCCAGCGCGTATTTCTTGAGCGCGTCATAGCCATCCTCGGCACTTGCCGTGTCCGCGGTGCGGCCCTTGCGGATGTCGTTGATCGCAGTGTTCAGCGCCTGCGGGTTCACGCGACCCGCCTCCAGCGCATCCTTTGCGCCAGATTTCACCATGCCAAGTGCCATCAAAACGCGTTCGACCGGCACAAAGCTGTCGCCCGCCTTTTTCGCCAGCGCCTCGGCTTCGGCCAGCACTTTGCCCGTGGCGTTGTCGAGGTACATCTGCCCCGCGTCACCCGTGATCTTGGGATGTTTCGCCAGTGTCTGATCCACATGGGTCAGCACGCGCGCAGGATCGCCGCCCGCCTTGGTGATCAGATTGGCGGCCAGCCCCTGATCATCATCCATCAGAGCCTTTAGCAGGTGTTCGGGGGTCAGTCGTTGGTGGTTCTCACGTGTCGCGATGGTCTGTGCCGCTTGCACGAAACCGCGCGACCGCTCCGTGAACTTGCTCAAGTCCATGGGTCTCTCTCCTTTGTCAGCGCCCGGTTTGGCATGCCCTCATCCGAGGCACATGCCCCTGCGGGCCGTCAGGAAACAGATGGTGCGGGAAGGCTGTTTTCTCAAGGGTGTGTGACGGTGAAATCCACCCCACTGCGCCGGACGGATCCCAATGGTTCACCCATACCAATCCGTTGTGAGGTCATCTAAATTGCCGGATAATTCATTGATAAATCAACGGATTACGGCGGAATTTCGCCGAAAAACAACCGGAGCCGTACAGTTGAACCCGAAACTTCGTGAGGACGCTTTTCGTATAATTATCAGTACTTTGACCCAGATTGCGGCGAATCGCATCCGCAATTTCCACGAATCCGTGACAAGTCGTGACGGGTTTTCCCCCTTCATTTGTGGAACTCTATCGCCATCTTGTTCGTTACAAGAGCAGAACCACAAAATGTAGGTGACCCAAAATGCAGACTGTCCCATTGCAACTGACCGATGTGATTTACAACGCTGCGACCCAGACCTTTGAGGCGCGCGTGACCGTTCACGACCGCAAGGGCGCGCACAGCTATGCCTGTGCCATCGACGCGCCAATCACGATGGAATTCGAAGACGCGGCCGCGGGCCTTGCGACACAGGCCATGCGACGCCATGTGCACGGCCGTGCCGACGCGACCCACATGCCGCACGCCACCGCACCGCTGCGGTCGAGCCGACGTGCCGGACTGCGCCGCATGGTGCTGGACCGTTTCGCAACTGAACGGCCCCGCGCGGCCTGAACCCCGTTTCCTTGACCGTGGCCCCGGTGCGCAACCTTCTGTCCCCTGCGCAACGGACCATGGCCAAGCTGCCAGAGACATGTGCCTGCCTGCAAAGTCTCTGATTTCCTGCCCGGGTGTCTCTGACATCCGGGCCTTTTTTTCGTCTGTGGACTTTGACGCGCTGCCTGCCGTATCACGCGGTGGACCAGTACAGGGGGCGTGAATGGCGGATGACAGGCTGATCGTGGCGATGGACGTGCCAAACGCCATCGCAGGACTTGAACTGGCCCAGACGCTGGGCGACAGCGTCAGCTTTTACAAGATCGGGCTGGGTATGCTGACGGGGGGTGGCCTCGCCCTCGCCAATGAGCTCAAGCAAGAGCACGGCAAGCGCATCTTTCTGGACATGAAGCTGTTTGATATCGGCGCCACAGTCGAGGCGGCGGTGCGTGGATTGGCGCAGTTCGAGCTGGATTTTTTGACCGTACACGGCGACCCGCATGTGGTGCGTGCCGCCAAAGAGGGCGCAGCGGGCACGTCTCTCAAGATCCTTGCGGTGACAATCCTGACATCGCTGGACCGGGACGATCTGGATGATTGCCTGATCCAATCGGGCGAGATCGGTGATCTGGTGCAGGACCGCGCGGGCCGCGCCTTTGATGCAGGTGCGGACGGAGTGATTTCGTCGCCCCACGAGGCATCAGCCATCCGCGCCCTGCCCGAAGCCGCAGGTCGGTTGATCGTCACGCCTGGTGTGCGCCCGGCAGGGGCCGATCTGGGAGACCAGAAGCGCGTTGCCACACCAGCCAATGCCATCGCGAACGGTGCGGATCATGTTGTCGTGGGGCGTCCCATCTGGCGCGCTGAAAACCCGCGCATCGCGGCGCAGGGTGTTCTGGACGAGTTGTCGAGCCCGCAGGCCCAGTCGCCAAACCGCTGACAATGCAGCACTTTTCAAGCGTGCTTTACGGTTCGATGCTCCGCTGAAAACCGTGCTGCCGATCCAACCTATTGTGCCATTCACGCAACAGACCACCGTATATTGCACGGTCAGGTTTTCCTGACCTAGCGTCAACCCGTTTAAGTGGTATTATGAATGATAGGTGATACTCCCCGACGAACCAGATCTTCCTGAGGTTCGTCACCTCCCCCCGCGCAACGCGGGGGGTCTTTCATGTAAAGCATGCCGTTTTCACACCCGCGAGGTAGTCCCTCAGGCGGGGTTTGAATTGCGGAACAGCCATCTCGTGGGCGAGGAAGTCATCGACGGTCATCATGGCCCATCCCTGCCCCTCGTCACCCAGCACGATCTGTGCCTCGACATCTGCTGGCACATGCGCGGCAAAGAACCACGAAATGCCACCGTTCGAGGCGCCGTATTCCCGCCCCCACTTCACGACAGCCGGATCAATCCGCAGGGTCAGTTCCTCGTAGGTTTCGCGCAAGGCACATTCGAGCGGCGTTTCGCCCGGCTCGATCCCGCCGCCGGGCAAGTCCCAGTGGTCGGCCCACAACAGGCCCGGCGTGTTGTCGCGTTGCAGTGTGGCCAGATTGTCCCCGACAAAAAGCGCCAATTTAGCACCAATCACACGCCCTGCCATGTCCAAGCCTCTCTGTCTGCGCTACACTCGCAGACCTAGCCATTCCTTGTGCCCATGCCCAGCCTTTGTCGCGATTGTCTGACCGATTTTGATGCCCTGCCGCGCTGCCCTGCGTGTGGCAGCCCGCGTGTTGTGGCGCATCCCGAATTGTTCGACCTCTCCATTGCACATATGGATTGCGACGCCTTTTATGCCTCGGTCGAAAAGCGTGACGACCCCAGTCTGGAGGGCAAGCCCGTCATCATTGGTGGCGGGCGGCGAGGCGTCGTGTCCACGGCGTGCTATGTGGCGCGGATTCGTGGGGTTCGATCCGCGATGCCGATGTTTCAGGCGCTCAAGCTGTGCCCCGAAGCGGTGATCATCAAGCCGCGCATGCAGGCCTATGTCGATGCGTCGCGCGCCATCCGCGAGATGATGGAAGAGATGACACCCGCCATTGAACCCCTTTCGCTGGATGAGGCGTTTCTGGACCTGCGCGGCACGACCAAGCTGCATGGCCGTCCGCCTGCGGTGATGTTGGCGCGGCTGGTCAAGCGGATGCGTGACGAACTGGGGCTGACTGGGTCGATTGGTCTGAGCCACAACAAGTTTCTGGCCAAGGTCGCATCGGATCTGGAAAAGCCGCACGGGTTTTCCGTTATTGGCACCGCTGAAACCGGCGATTTCCTGCGTGACAAGCCGGTACGCCTGATCTGGGGCATTGGCCCGGCGGCGCAGGCGTCATTGGACAAGGCGGGGATTCGCACGTTTTCGGACCTGTTGCGGTGGGACCGCGTTGATCTGATTGCCCGTTTTGGGTCGATGGGTGAACGCCTGTGGCATCTGGCGCGGGGCGAGGATCACCGCCGTGTGTCCCGCGATGCGCCGATGAAGTCGATCAGCAACGAGACCACATTCGGCGAAGACACAAGTGACCCCGATATTCTGGACGGCCATCTGTGGCGCATGGCCGAAAAGGTTGCGGACCGCGCCAAGGCCAAGGACATCGCGGGCCGGGTTGTGACGCTCAAGCTCAAGCGGCACGACCATTCGTCCCTGACCCGCCGCGTGTCACTGCGAGAGCCTGCGCAGCTTGCCGATACGATCTATCGGACGGCGCGGGCGCTGTTTGATCAGGTGGGGGATCAGGGGCCGTATCGGCTGTTGGGGTGCGGGATCAGTGATCTGTGCAATGCGGGAACGGTCGAGGCGTCTGGCGATCTGCTGGACCCGGATGCCCGCAAACGTGGACAGGCGGAGCGCGCCACAGACGCCATCCGCGACCGGTTTGGTCACGATGCAATCGTCAAGGGACGCGCTTTGCGGTGACTGCTATTCAGCCGCGAGCGGCACGCGCATCTGACCAATTGTGGTGATGTCCGCCACCACGCGCCGCAACCGGGCGCGCACCGCGTCAAAGTCGCCATTGGGACGGATCAGGCGCTCGTTCATATAGAGGGATCGGTCGATTTCGACCTGGATCGCGTGTTGGTTGCGGGACGGACGGCCATAGGCCTGCGTGACATAGGCCCCGGCAAAGGGCGCATTGCGCGCCACGGTGAACCCGGCATTGGCAAAGGCCGCTTCGACGATCTCGACCATGTCGCTGCCTGCGGCAGCACCAAAACGGTCACCCAACACCACATCAGGGCGCGCCATGCCGCCACGCGCAATGCCGTCCATCGCCTCGTGCGGCATGGAATGGCAATCGATCAACACAGCCTGGCCATGGGCCAGATGCGCGCCATCCAACAGCTTTTGCAGCATGTGGTGATAGGGGCGCCAATAGAGGTCGATCCGGCGCTCTGCCTCTCGCATCGACAGTTTGCCGCGATAGATCACCCGGCCATTGGCGACAACGCGGGGGATCACACCAAGGCCGCTGGCGATGCGTGGATTGTGGCCCTGCCGCCGCACACCTTCGATCAGCGCGGGGTCCAGTTCGTCGGCGCTGCGGTTCAAATCGACAAAGGCGCGTGGCGCACCGGCCTTGAGCAGCGGCGCGCCCATTTGCGGCACCATGTCAAAGAGTTGGTCGACAAAGGCATCCTCGGACGAGCGGATTGTCTTTTCATCCAGCTGGGTGCGACGCAGAAAGCTCCATGGATAATCGCGCCCGGAATGGGGCGATGCAAACACCACGCAGGACGTGCGTTTTTCAGGGTGTAGTACGTCGTAGGCGACCTTGGGCATGGATGCTCCTCCGAGAACCAACATAGCCCATGACATACCAAAGCCAAAAGCCCTTGATCATGCCATCGACTCCTTTTATACGCCCCCTCACCCGGCGCGGATTTCCGCGCCCGCTTTTATTGTGGGCCACCACTTTGAATCGCGGGAACGGCATCCGGGACGGTCAAAGTGGGCGATTAGCTCAGCGGTAGAGCACTTCGTTGACATCGAAGGGGTCACAAGTTCGATCCTTGTATCGCCCACCACCTATTCCGCCAACCGGGGCAACCCGCGCGGCACATCACACCGGCACTGAGGTGCCAAAACGCAACCCGGCGCTGCTTCGCGCCATGAAACATGAGGAAGAAGCGCCATGAAGGTTCGCAACTCGCTCCGTTCGCTGAAAAACCGGCACCGTGACTGCCGCGTTGTGCGTCGCAAGGGCCGTGTGTACGTCATCAACAAGACGCAGCGCCGGTTCAAAGCACGCCAGGGCTAAGCCCCGCAGCAACGACCAAATTCAAAAGGCCGTCCTTGATCAGGGCGGCCTTTTTGCTTGTCCGGCGCACGCAGAGGCACATTGTGATCGCGCGGGCGGTCACACCGCGCGGTTGCCATATTGCCAGAGCGGCGGCAAATCGGCTTACTCACGCGACAGGATGCGACGACGGAACACAAAATGGCTGACAGTCTGACAATTGCCGCTGCTTTTGTTCTCGGCTTTGCGCTGTCGCGGGCCAGCACATGTACGGTGGCCGCGACCATGCGCCTGGTGACGCTGCGGCGTGTGGACTGGCTGTTGGGTATTGCCGTTGCGGTCAGTTGGTCGGCGGTGGCGATCTATGCCCTGCGACTGGCTTTTCCCGAAAGCACCGCAGCACCCGACGCCTTTGGCATCAACACGACACTGATCGTGGCATCGGTCGTGATGGGGGCCGGGGCATGGTTGAACGGCGGCTGTTTTGTCGGGTCCGTCGGGCATATCAGCAGCGGCAACGTCTCTTATGTCGCCACCTTTGCAGGGCTGGCGGCGGCACGGTTGTTTGAAAACACCGATCGCCTGATGGGCCTGGCACCGATGCAGACCGCAGCGCGGCTGACGCCGGAGTCGGGCGGGCGGTATTGGGCCTTGCTCGGCCTGTTTGCCCTGCTGCTGGTGTGGAGCATGTGGCGTATTTTCAAACGGCGGCAACAGGCCATTATCGCCCTGAGCGCCATGGGCGTCGCCGCAGCGGTCGTCTATTCCCTGCAACCTGACTGGAGTTACGAGGCCCTCATCGGGCGCATGGTCCATGGGCAGGATGTTCGGGACAATCTGGTGATTCTGTTGGCCGTCATTGGCCTGTTCTCGGGCGCCACGCTGTCGGCCATGCTGAACAACCGCTTTCAATTGCGCCACAGCGGTTGGCGGTCCACGACGCTGTCCTTTGCCGGTGGGTTGCTGATGGGAATTGGTGCGCAGTTTGTGCCGGGTGGTAATGACACGCTACTTTTGTGGGTTATCCCCGGCTTTGCGCTGCACGGGCTGGCAAGCTATCTGATCATGGTTGGCACTGTTGCCATATTGATCATGCTGGCACGCGCGCGCGGGGCAACCGCCTGATCCATCCCGTTTTTTGACGACAACCGCTGGTTTGGTTTGCGTTCTACCTCGCCGTGCGTAGTCTTGGTGCATTGGTTAACGACATTGATGAAGGAAAGACCATGTCGCGCAAACTTGTGGTCTGCCTGGACGGCACCGGAAACGAAATCGAGACGAACGAGTCCAACATCCTGCGGCTCTACAAATGCCTTGAGCGGTCCGAAGATCAGATCGTGTATTACAACCCCGGCGTTGGCACGCTGGACACGCGGCCATTCACCCGCGCGGTGTTGACCAAGCCCAAGCTGGTTCTGGGACTGGTCGCGGGCCTTGGGTTGGAAACCAATGTGCTGCGGGCCTTCGAGTTTCTGTGCAAGAATTACCGCAAGGGCGACCGCATCTATCTGTTTGGCTATTCGCGGGGGGCCTATACGGCCCGCGCGCTGGCCGGGTTCATCAACGACTTTGGCCTTGTCGAACCTGATGAGTTCCACCTTGTGTCACCCGTGTTCAAGGCGTGGCGGCGGCTGCGCAAACACGACCCGCGCGTCAAACACGCCAAGCTGCGGATGCTGGAAAAGGCGTTTCGCATGACCCACCCGCCGATCCGGTTCCTGGGGTTGTGGGACACGGTCAGTTCGATGTTGCAGGTCAAGCTGTCGCGCGGAACCTTTGTGAACTACATCCACCACTCGAGTGTCGACGAAAACCCGTCCGTCGAATCTGTCCGGCATGTGCTGGCCATTGACGAGACGCGGCGTTTCTTTCGGCACCAGTTCTGGACAGACGGGCAGGAATATCACGGCACGCGGTTCCTATCCAAAGAGAACCCGCCCCAGCAGGACGTCAAACAGGTCTGGTTTGCCGGCACGCATACGGATGTCGCGGGATCGGTCCCCGAAGCTGAGGCGGGTCTTGCCAAACTGACGCTGCACTGGATGCGCGAAGAACTGGATGCGCTGCAAGTCGACGGGCTCGCCTTTCGCGACATCACCTACAATCGCTACGTGTTGGGCAAAGAGGACGAAGTTACCAAGCGGATGCAGCTCGACATCTCGATACCCGATCACAATGCCCCGCTGCACAGCCAGATGAAAAAGGGCTGGTTCCTGTTGGAGGGTGTTCCGCGCCTGCGGCGGCGGTGCCGGTGGCCGGAACAGAAGTCCTGGCTGGGGTATTACTTTCCGTTTGGGCAGGCGCGTTACATCCCGTCGGGATCTATCATTCACCCATCAGCATTGGCACGGCGGGACGACCCCTCCAACGCGTATGATCCGGTCAACCTGAAGGGGTTTTGACACCGCCGCCCAGGCACCTGTTCGAACTTGCACAGGCGGCACCCCTTGCGGTTGTCCCTGTGCGCCATAGGTTGCCATCAAACCTCTGATGCGAAAGGCCCAACCGATGAGTGACCCGACCTACACCCCCCCAGCCAAATGGACATGGGATGCCGAATCCGGCGGCCAGTTTGCCTCGATCAACCGGCCCATCGCGGGTCCAACGGCGGACAAGGAGCTGCCGGTGGGCAAGCATCCGTTCCAACTCTATTCGTTGGCCACGCCGAATGGCGTCAAAGTCACGATGATGTTCGAAGAGCTGTTGGCCGCGGGCGTGACCGGTGCCGAATACGATGCCTGGCTGGTCAACATCGGTGACGGCGACCAGTTCGGATCGGGCTTTGTCGAGGCCAACCCGAACTCCAAAATTCCGGCCCTGATCGACCGCACCGGCGACACGCGACTGCGCGTGTTCGAAAGCGGGTCGATCCTGATCCATTTGGCAGAGAAGTTTGGCATGTTCCTGCCTGCATCCGGTCCGGAGCGCACAGAGGTCATGAACTGGTTGATGTGGCAAATGGGGTCTGCGCCGTTCCTTGGCGGCGGCTTTGGCCACTTTTACGCCTATGCGCCCGAAAAATACGAATACCCGATCAACCGCTACGCGATGGAAAGCAAGCGGCAGTTGGATGTGCTGGACCGGGAACTGGCGACCAAACCGTTCATCGCCGGTGACGCATACAGCATCGCGGATATGGCGATCTGGCCCTGGTATGGGCAACTGTGCCTTGGTCGGTTGTATTCGGCGGCAGAGTTCCTGGACGTGGAAAGCTATGGCAACGTGATGGCCTGGGCCAAGAAGATCGACGCCCGCCCCGCAACATTGCGCGGACGCATGGTGAACCGCGCGTTTGGCGAGCCGGAGTTGCAGTTGCACGAGCGCCATGATGCCACAGATTTCGACACGCAAACGCAGGACAAGATCGGCACATCCGACACCTGACGTACCTTGCGCGGGGTCCCGCACACGCCAGGGACCTCGCCACGATTTGCCAAGACGCGATTGCCGCCTAAGTGGTCAGGGACATGCCCATGCCCCTGAAAGGTCTCCGTTATGCGTCTGCCCCTGATTATTGCCTGTCTTGTCACTGCGTCGCCCGCGTTGGCCGCATCCCTCACGGTCACGTTTCAGGATGGCGCGCCCAAGGACCGCTTTACAATTGTGCATGACGGGTCCTGCGCTGCGGCGCCCACACACCTTGTGATTGATCTGGGAACCGCACCTGCGGGCCTGATCTTTGACACCACAGGTGCAGGTGCAGGGGTCGAGGTGTTTCAACCCCTCGAATGGGTTACCGGTTCGGCACGCACGTCTGCGGTGACGGATGGGGACACCGCCCTGACCCTGTCGCTGGACCGCATCGCGCCGGGCGAAACACTGGCCTTCACCATAGACATCGACGACACCACCAGCGCGCGGCAGATCACCGTGGACGGTTCTGAAATGGCTGGGGCCAGCCTGCGCATGGCGGGAACTGAGGCGGTGTTTGACGCATCGGGTCGCGCCCGCATCGACTTGCCCGCCTGCACATCCTGAGCGGGCCGCTAGCGCCGGCCCACCTGCCGGCAAATCAACACCACCGGCAACAACCCCACGGCCACGATCACAAGGCTTGGCACGGCCGCGCCGTCGAGACGTTCGTCTGAGGCAAGGCGGTACGCCTGCACGGCCAGTGTGTCGAAGTTGAAGGGCCGCATGATGAGGGTCGCGGGTAGCTCTTTCATCACGTCTACAAAGACGATGAGCAAGGCAGTCAGCAGGCTGGGTGTCAGGATTGGCAGGTGGATGCGCCGCAGCGTGGCAAACGGCCCTTTGCCCAAAGACCGGCTGGCGGCGTCCATATTGGCGTGGACGAGGGCCTGGCCACCCTCGTAGGCCCCAAGCGCCGCCGCAAGGAACCGCACCATATAGGCAAAGACCAACAGCCAGATGGACCCGGTGATCAGCAGGCCCGTCGAGATGTCGAATGTCGCCCGCATCCATGCGTCCAGCGCGTTATCAAAGGCCGCGAACGGCACAAGAAGACCCACAGCTATGACGCCACCCGGCACCGCATAGCCCAGACGCGCCGCATAGGTCGCAGTCGCAGACGCGCGCCCCGGCCTTGTGCGTTGGTAGTACCCCAAAAGGATCGCTGCCCCGAGGGTCAGCACCGCCGCCGTTGCCGCCAGGGTCAGCGAGTTGCGCACAAAACCCAGATAGCGTTGGCTCAGCAGATCCTGTTCGGACCCGAGGCCCAGGTTGAACAACGCAATAACCGGCACCACGGCCCCAAAAAGCACCGGTAGACCACAGAGCGCCGCCGCGCCTGCCGCCTGCCACCCTGCAAGAACCAGGGGGGGGTGATGTTTCTGGCCGCGGCTGGGGTCGTGATACTTGGCCCGCCCCCGCTGCGCGCGCTCCAGCATGGCCAGCAGCAGGGCAAAGGACAGCAGGCACAGCGCCAGTTGCGCAGCACCCGCCCGGTCAGCGAGGGAGAACCAGCTCGTGTAAATGCCGGTGGCAAATGTCTGGACACCGAAATAGGCAACCGTGCCAAAATCCGCGATGGTCTCCATCACTGCGAGCAGCACGCCCGCCGCAATGGCAGGTCGCGCCAGCGGCAGGCTGACCCGCCAAAACGCCACAATCGGGCGTGATCCCAGCGCCCGCGCCGCCATAAAGGTCGAGCCGCTTTGCTGTAGAAAGGACGCTCGCGCCAGCAAGTAGACATAGGGATAAAGCACAAGCACCAGCATCGTCGCGGCCCCGCCAAGGCTGCGGATTTCGGGGAACCAATAGTCGCGCGGCCCCCACCCCATCATCGCGCGCAGGGTGGTTTGCACGATGCCCGGATGGTCCAGAATATGGGTGTAGGCATAGGCCAGCACGTAGGCCGGAAAGGCCAGCGGCAGGACCAGCGCAATCTCGAACAAGCGCACGCCGGGAAACCGCGTCATTGTCACCAGCCACGCCGCACCGACCCCAACGGCCAAGGTACCCGCCGACACCAACAGCACCAACAGCACGGTGTTGCCTGCGTAGCGTGCCAGCACACTGCCAAGCAGGTGAGACAGAGTATCTGTCCCGCCGGTCAGTGCGGCAATCGCCACGGCAATCATCGGCAGCAAGCAGACCGCCGCAATGGACCAGCCCAACACCGACAGCAGGCGCGGCGCCGTACGGGCGGGTCGGTTGGATACAAAGGGAAAAAGGGTCAGGGCCACGGGCGCGCCTATGTCTCGGGTTGCGCCGTTATCTTACGTTTTTGATCGGGTTTCCAGCCCCAGCCGCGACTGCGCCTCAATCGTAACTGCGCTGGTCTTCGATCACCAAACCGTCGCGCGGCAGGCTGCCGGGTGCGTGCAATTCCACAGCGCCTTTCAGCTTGAGTGTTGCAGCCACGCTGTCGGCATAGGCCCCGGCGTCTCCTCCGGCGGTTTCGATCTGCACGGTCATGGCATCCTGTTGCCCATCGCGGCGGGCAATCACGCGGGCGCGCGTCACCTCATCATGGCGTGCGACCAGTGCCGCGACCTGCTCGGGCCGTACAAACATGCCCTTGATCTTGGTTGTCTGATCCGCGCGGCCCATCCAACCCTTGATGCGCATGTTGGTGCGCCCGCATGGGCTGTGGCCCGGCATGACGGCGCTCATGTCACCCGTGGCAAAGCGGATCAGCGGATAGTCCGGGTTCAACGAGGTGACCACGACCTCGCCCACGTCACCGGGTGCAACCGGGTCGCCCGTGCCGGGGGTCACAATCTCGACCACCACGCCTTCGTCCACGATCATCCCTTCCATGGCCGGGGATTCGTAGGCGATGTTGCCCAAATCGGCCGTGGCGTAGGACTGCATACAGCTGATGCCACGGTCCGCGTATTCCTGCCGCAAGGATGGAAAGAGCGCGCCGCCCCCGACGGCTGCCTTGCTGATGGAGAGAGGCACGCCCATCTCGTCCGCCTTGTCGAGGATCACCTTGAGGTAATCCGGTGTGCCCGCATAGGCCGTGCTGCCCACATCCCGCGCGGCAGTCACCTGCAACTCGGTCTGGCCAGTGCCCGCAGGCAGCACAGTGGCGCCAACCGCCCGCGCACCGCTTTCAAAGATCATACCCGCCGGCGTCAGGTGATAGCCAAAGCAGTTCTGCACCACATCGCCTGGACCAAAGCCCGCCGCGTGCAGAAACCGTCCCATCCGCCACCAGTCATGGCTGATCCCACCGGGCTCATAGATCGGGCCAGGCGACTGGAATACGTGGGCAACATTCGCCACCGGCAGCCCGCCAAAGGGTGGCTTCTCGGCCTGCCACTTGGCCAATTCGGATTTCCGCAACACCGGCAAATGCGCCAGATCTTCGAGATACTTCAGCTTGCCAATGTCCGGCAGGCACGAACCATCCGCATGGGCAACGCGGGTCAGTTGCGCATTCACCGCCTCCAGTTGTGCAGCATGGCGCGCATCGCTCGAACGCGTTTCGAGATCGTCATAATATACCTTGTCCAGCATTGCTCACACCGCCCTGATCTGTTGCGGACCTTTGACATCGAGGCGCTCGATCTCGCCACGCACTTCCATTTCCAACTTTACGGTCACCACGTGCCATCCCAGCTTGCCCAGCCGGTCCAGCGTGTCCGCATCCAGCCGGTCCGCGACAGCCGCGTTTAAATCCGCATATCGAATTGGTCCGTCCTTGAGCGTGTCCAATATGGCGGCACGCACAGCTTCGAACTTCCAGGCAGGAATACGCGTTTCACCGGTCCGCCCTTCGGCGGGTGTGCGACAGGCGACCTTTTCCATCAGCTCAGCCAGCGTTTGCGGCGGCGATAGGACCGTACATCGCGGAACGACTTGCGGCCGTCATCGGACATGCCCAGGTAGAATTCCTTTACGTCCGGGTTCTCGCGCAGCTCTGCGGCAGGCCCGTCCATGACGACGCGACCGGACTCGAGGATGTAGCCGTAGTGCGCAAACCGCAGCGCAACATTGGTGTTCTGCTCGGCCAAAAGGAACGTCACGCCCTCGTTCTCGTTCACCGACTTCACGATCTCAAAAATCTGCTCAACCAGTTGCGGCGCGAGCCCCATGCTCGGCTCATCCAGCAAAATCGTCTCGGGCCGCGACATCAACGCCCGACCAATGGCGCACATCTGCTGCTCACCGCCCGAGGTATATCCCGCCTGTGACTTCCGGCGCTCGCGCAACCGGGGAAAGTAGTCATAGACCATCTCAAGGTCAGCCGCGATTGCACCTTTGCCATCACCGCGCGTATAGGCGCCGGTCATCAGGTTTTCCTCGACGGTCAGGTGCTCGAAACAGTGACGGCCTTCCATCACCTGCACGACGCCCCGCTTGACCAGGTCCGCCGGATCCGCATGTGCGGTGTCCTGACCACGGTACAGGATGGACCCCTTGGTCACCTCGCCGCGCTCGCTGGCAAGCAGGCCAGAGATCGACTTCAACGTCGTTGTCTTGCCCGCTCCGTTGCCACCCAGCAAAGCTGTGATACCGCCCTTGGGCACCTTCAGGCTGACACCTTTCAGCACGAGGATCACGTGATTGTAGATCACCTCGATATTGTTGACCTCCAAAACGGTCTCGGTCTGTGCCTGACTATCCAGCATGGGCCACCTTCATTGTTCCAAAAATATGCAATTCCCCGGCGGCAACAGGTGCTGCCGCCGGGGAAAAAGGGCTTAGTTACAGCTCGCTTCGATGCCGTTCTCGCTGGCATAGGATCCGCTGTCCGCGTCGATCAGAGGCTGGATGACATCCATGTCCGTCGCTGCAAACTCAGAGATCAGCGACCACGTGCCCGCAGACGCATCCCATTGGGTCATGCCAATCAGGCCCGGACCACCGTGGTTGCCGCACGACACCTTGAATGACGGACCAAAGCCCGGCAGACCCAGGTCGGTCATCTTGGCTTCGGTGATCTCCAGCGCTTCCATGCCGTCGCGCATCATCGCAGGCGTGATTTCGGCCACACCGTGGATGACTTGCGCCGTTTTGGCCGCTTCGGCTGCCAACATCGCCGCATAGAGACCCCGGTTGTACAGGACCGTACCCACTTGATCGCCGGCACCCGCTGCTTTGCCCGCATCGACAACGTATTTCTGGATGTCGTCAAACACAGGGAAGTCGCTGCCCACACCGTGGAACGTCAGCGCCTTGTAGCCATTGGCCGCGTCACCCGCTGGCAGCACGTCGTTTTCAGACCCGGACCACCAGATGCCGATGAAGTTTTCCATCGGATAACGGATGTTCGCCGCTTCCTGGATCGCCACCTGGTTCATCACACCCCAGCCATACATGATGACATTGTCGGGACGCTCGCGACGGATTTGCAGCCACTGCGATTTCTGCTCTTGGCCGGGGTGATCCACAGCCACCAGCATCAGCTCGAAACCGTGCTTTTCCGACAGCTCTTCGAGCGTGCGGATCGGTTCCTTGCCATAGGCAGAGTTGTGATAGACGAGCGCGATCTTCTTGCCCGAAATGTCGCCCTGGCTCATCAGATAGTTGATGGCACCAGACGCCCCGTTCCAGTAGTTGGCGGGGTAGTTGAACGTGTGGCTGAACACTTCACCATTTGCGGCAGAGGTCCGGCCATAGCCCATGGTGTGCATGGGAATGTTGTCAGCAGTGGTCTTGGGGATCAGCTGATAGGTGATACCGGTCGACAGCGGTTGATAGACGAGGCTGCCCTCACCCTTGGTCGATTCGTAGCATTCCACACCTTTCTCGGTGTTGTAGCCCGTCTCGCATTCCAGCACCCGTGCTGCAACGCCGCCGATGCCGCCATCGCGCTCGTTCAGCAGGGTAAAGTAATCCGCATAGCCATCCGCAAACGGGATACCACCTGCCGCATATGGGCCGGTGCGATAGCTCAGCGACGGGAACACGAGGTCCGCCATCACCGGGCTTGCCGCCATCAGGCCCGCGACGGCCATGGTTCCTAGTTTCATCTTCATCGGTAATTCCTCCCTAGTGGTTGTCCGATGTGAGGCCTTGCGGCCCATCCGTAGGGCGGGGTTGTCCCCGCCATTCTTGGCGACCGCCCCGTCAGTGCGGGAACGGCCACAATCTCAGTTTCTCCTTGGCCACGCGCCACAGCTGCGCCAGCCCGTGCGGCTCGAGGATCAGGAACATGATGATCAACCCGCCCACGATCACCAGTTGGAAATGCGCCACGATATCCGTGGGCCACCCCATCAGGTCCACGCCCACAATCTTCAGCACCACAGGCAGCACCACCAGAAACGCAGATCCCGCGAAGGCGCCGAAAATGCTGCCCAGCCCGCCAATGATGATCATAAAGAGGACAAGGAATGATTTGTTGATCCCAAACACCTCGCCCACTTCGACCGCGCCAAGGTACACCGCAAAGAACAACGCCCCCGACACACCGACAAAAAACGAGGACACGGCAAATGCCGTCAGCTTGGCCCGCAGCGGGTTCACCCCGATGATCTCGGCCGCGATGTCCATGTCCCGAATCGCCATCCACTGCCGCCCCACGGACCCGCGGGTCAGGTTGCGCGCCAGGATGGCCGCCCCCACGGTAAAGACGAGGCAAAAGAGATAGGTCGCCCAGGCTTCGGTGTTTGGCCCCGTGACTTCGATGCCGAACACGGTGCGCTCCGGCGCGTTGATCTGACCCGACGCTGAGTAGTTGTAGAACCACGACACCTTGTTAAAGAGCCACACAAGAAAGAACTGCGCCGCAAGCGTCGCAACCGCCAGATAGAACCCTTTGATCCGCAACGACGGCAGGCCAAAGGCGGTCCCAACCAGCGCCGTGATTCCGCCCGCCAGAATGACGTGGAAAAAGATGCTCACATCCGGGAATGCCGTCATCAGCTTGTAACAGGCATAGGCCCCCACCGCCATGAAACCGCCGGTGCCGAGGCTCACCTGACCACAATAACCGGTCAGAATGTTCAACCCGATGGCCGCGATGGCATAGATCAAAAAAGGCAGAAAGATCGAATTGACCAGATAATCCGTCATCACAAAGGGCATGATGATCGCGGCAATCAGCAACACCGCATAGTACCGATACCTGTCGAACCTGATCGGAAATGTCTGGCTATCCTGCGGATAGGTCGTCGAAAAATCGCCCGCTTCACGATACAGCATCAGTGCTACCTCCTGTGACGACAAGACTTTCCGTCGCCTTAACCATTCCTACGGGTTTTTCCGTTTCGCCACATTTCCCGCCCCGTTCCATGGCATTCTGGACATGGGAAAATGGAGTGGGATCTATGACCGCGATACTTGACGACATTCGTCGTCTCGAGACCGCGCATGCGCGGGGTAAAATCAATGCTGCAGAGCTGGCTGCTGCTAAGGCAGATCTGTTTGACGCAATACCGGACGTTACCGAAACGGTGCGCGAACCAAAACCGCGCACTGAACCACGCAAACCGCCGTCCCGATTGGGACAGGCCCTGCTGCTGTGCGCCTTTGTGCTGACGCTCTGCGCAAGTGCGACGCTCTTTATCACCGGCGACCTCATGCTGACGGCCACAGTGTCAATCACCGTCCTTGCCGCCTTGACGGTGACCATGTTCCGACAGCTCGACGGCTGAGAAGGCGTCGGGCGGGTGGGTGTCGTGAGGCCACGCCTCACGCAGTCACCCGAGCGGCGATCATACACGTTCAATGATCTTCTCCCCGAACAGGCCCTGCGGGCGGAACACGAGGAACACCAGCGCCAACACATAGGCAAACCAGTTCTCGGTCGCATTCATCGTAAAGCCAAAGAGCGCACCGGCCAGATCACCCGAGGACATGAAGAACTCGAACAGCTTCTCGCCAACCCCAATGATCAACCCGCCGACAATCGCACCGGGGATCGAGGTAAACCCACCCAGCATCAGCACCGGCAACGCCTTGAGCGCAATCAGGCTTAGCGAGAACTGCACACCGGACTTGGCGCCCCACATGATGCCCGCAACAAGGGCGACGAAACCCGCAACCGACCACACCAGGATCCAGATGTAGTTCAGTGACACACCCACTGACAAAGCCGCCTGATGGTCATCGGCCACCGCACGCATCGCACGGCCCTGCTTGGTGTATTGCGAAAACGCCACCAGAACGGCCACCAGCAGGATCGCAATGATCGTCGCTGTGATGTCCAGATTGTCGATAAAGAACCCGTAGCCAAAGATGTTGAACGTCGCCTCGTCGATGGCCAGGTTGATGCCCTGTGGCAGGCAGGTGCCTTCGGCCAGACAAACATCCAACTTCTTGATCTCTGACCCCCACATCAGGTCCGCAACACCTTCGAGCAAATAGGCCAGACCGATGGTCGCCATGAACAGGATGATTGGCTCCTGCCCGACAAGAAAGCGAAAGATAAATCGCTGCACCGCCCAGGCGAGGCCAATCATCACCACAACCGTCAGAAGGATCGCGATGATGGAATGCACCTCCCAGCCAAAGTGGTGAATGTGCGTTCCGAACACTGCGTTGATCATATGCGCAAACGGCACCTGCCCGGTCTGGATACCCACCAGCGTCATCGCCGCAAAGAGCGCCATGACCCCCTGCGCAAAGTTGAAAATGCCTGACGCCTTGAAGATCAGGACAAAGCCCAGCGCCACCAGCGCATACATCACACCGGCCATCAGCCCGTTCAGAAACACTTCCATGGCATAGATCAGTTGATCTGACATGATTTACCCTTTCCATCCCATCGAGGTGCAGAACGCAGCCGCAGCAGGACCTGTCGTGGCAGCAAACACCACCCTGTCCCCGTCGCCCGCGTTGAACAAGAAATAGACATCCGGCGCGTCAGCGCCGCAATTTGCATAGGCCCGCTGCGGCGGCGGAAACTTCAACTCGACCAATCCGTTGGAGCGCAACCGCGCATCGGCACCAATCCAGCCCGTGACATTAAACGCCGGCCATTGCGGCGCCTTTGGCCCACTGCCACTGCATGTCCAGGTGCCCGGTGTGGTCGACGTTCCACGATCAAAGGCAAAGCTGACGGCAAAATCGAACCCGCCGCCGGACCCTTGCGGGTAGACAACGGTCGCGTCGATCCCGCCCTCGTCTTCGTCCACCGACAGCGCCGGCACCTGCGACGCCCATGGAACAGTCGGTTTGGCCGTTATGTACCGCGCACATTCACCCAATCCGGCCTCAAACGCCGCCTGATCCTGCGCCTGTGCCGCCATCGGCAGCACCAGAAGCGCGAAAACAGCAAGTCCCCTCATTTCATAGCCACCCCCATCAAGTCCGCAGTGTGATCCCGCAGCGGTTGATAACTCACCCGCAACCGCGTCAGACCCTGAAAGGTCAGGTTCCAGTTCAACGTGATCTCGGTCACGCGCCCATCACGTCGGGGCGCTGCAAGGAAAGCGGCCGCATAGGCTCGGTCCATTGTGACCCGTGAGACAGGCTCGAACCCCGTGGTGGACACGAACCGTGCACCCGGCCCATCGCGCCAGTCGCGAAAGGCCAGCAAAAGGTCCGAATAGCTCAACCCGCTGGAAATGATCTCGCAGGCGGGTTCATCATACATAAACACCACCAGCGTCGCGGGCAGATCCGTCTCCTGATAACCCAGCGCATAGGAATTCAACGTGCTTTCAAAATACCGACGGAAGGTCCGCGGGATCGGCATGATGTCCTGAGGCGACAGACTCGCCGGATCCTCAAGATAAGGCAGGCACCGCGTTTCGATCACATCGCACAGGCCCGCCATACCGGGCTGTGCCGCGTCGCAGATGGCAGGCTCCTCCGCCCATCCCGGACCAGCCCAAAGGGCGGCGCATATGGCCAATGCCCTAGCTTTCAAGGTCAGTCTCCACCACCGAATAGGATGTGCGCACATCCGTGACCTGCGTCCGTACCTTGACGCGCGGCTCTATCCACTCGTTGCTGACCAGCCACGACCCCTCGGGGGCATAGCGCCCCGAAGACAGTTGATCATACCGCCACGCCAATTCCGCTTGCGTCCGTTCCTCGCCCGGCACCTCAATCGCGCAAGCGCGGTCGCCTTCGCTTGGGGCTGCGTCCACAACCAACAAATACCCTTCGTCCGTTGGACCATAGACGCGGCGCGCCTCGTGCATCTGATCGATCGGATGCGCGTCCAGACCGCTGATCACGGGCAGGGTCTGATGTTCGAACGGGTCAAGACACCGCGCAACAAACATGTCCCACGCCGTCCCTGCCTGTGCCGCAACAGGGCAAAGACACAGGCAAAGTGCCCCAAGCTTAGTCATGCGCTACACCCAGATAGGCGTCGATCACGGCTTGGTTGCCGCGCACCTCATCGGGTGTGCCGTCGCCAATCTTCTTGCCGTAATCCATCACGACCACACGGTCGCTCAGATCCATGACCACACCCATGTCATGCTCAATCAGCGCAATCGTGGTGCCAAACTCGTCGTTCACATCCAGGATAAAGCGGCTCATGTCCTCCTTCTCCTCGACATTCATCCCCGCCATCGGTTCATCCAGCAGCAATAGCGATGGTTCCGCCGCCAGCGCGCGCGCCAACTCGACCCGCTTTTTCAAACCGTATGGCAGACGCGACACAGGCGTCTTGCGGATCGCCTGAATCTCAAGGAAATCAATAATCTTTTCAGCAACTTCCCGGTTCGCCGTCTCTTCAGCTTCGGCCTTGCCCTTCCAGAACGACTGCGCAAAAAGCCCGGTCTTCATATGGGTCAACCGCCCGGTCATCACATTGTCCAGCACGGACATCCCCTCGAACAGGGCGATGTTCTGGAACGTGCGCGCAATGCCCTGACGGGCCACCTCAAACGGCTTCATCGACGGGCGCGGCGCACCCTTGTAATACACCTGGCCCTCCTGCGGGATGTAGAACCCCGAGATCACGTTCAGCATCGACGACTTGCCCGCCCCGTTGGGCCCGATGATGGCGCGGATCTCGCCCTCGCGAATGTCGAACGAGATGTCCTTGATCGCCTCAACACCGCCAAAACGCAGGGTGATGTTCTTCATCTCCATCACAACGCCGCCAATCTTGCGCCCGTCTGCGGTGGTGTACCCTTCGGTCTGATCAAGCATGATCCGCCTCCATCGCCCGCCGCATTGGGGGCATGTTAACCAATTTATGCGCAAGCTCGGACCAACCTGTATCGGAGGGTCTGCTATGTTTGATGCACTTGAACGCCGCTATCTTTTGAAACTCGCCTTCGACTGCCGCCGCAAGGGTTTCACCGCCCGCGAAACCCGCGCGGTCATGCGCAACAGCATCGGCGCCTTTACTGGCGACAACCGCTTGCGCTGCGCCGTGCGCCACGTGTTCGACGCCTGACACCCACACCCAAGGGATGGTGGGTGGGGCGATGCCCGAAGGGCGAGCGTCACGCATCATCACTCTGCCGCCATCTTTGTCACAACAGCCGATGTCGCGGCGGTGCGAATATCCAGCGTCGCCGAAATCGACCCCTTGCGCCCATCCTCATATGTCACCTCGGTCGTTGTCGACACTTCGGACGACCCATCATAGAGCGCCGCAATGATGTCGGCGAATTTCTCTTCGATGATCCGGCGGCGCACCTTACGGGTCCGCGTCAATTCCCCATCATCTGCGTCCAGTTCCTTGTGCAGCACAACAAACCGATGCACCTGACACCCCGACAACATCTCGTCCTGCGCCACAGACGCATTCACCTCTTCGACATGTGACTGGATGGTTGCCAGGACCTGAGGATGCTGCGCCAGTTCCTGATAGGACGCGTAACCAATGTTGTTCCGCTCGGCCCAGTTGCCCACCGCCGTCAGGTCGATGTTGATAAAGGCCGTGCATTCATCCCGGCCATTGCCGAACACAACCGCCTCCAGAATGTTTGGAAAGAACTTGAGCTTGTTCTCAACATATTTCGGCGCAAAAAGCGCACCCGATGCCATCTGGCCCACATCCTTGGCCCGGTCGATGATGCGCAGATGTCCGGTGTCTTCCTCGATGAACCCGGCGTCGCCCGTCGCGACCCAGCCTTCGGCATCCTTGGTGTCTGCCGTGCTTTCGGGGTTCTTGTAGTACTCCACGAACACGCCGGGCGAACGGTAAAACACCTCGCCATTGGGCTCGATCTTCAGCTCCACGCCGGGGCATTGCACACCCACCGTGTCACTGCGCACTTCACCGTCGGGTTGCGCAGTGATGAACACTGTCGCTTCGGTCTGACCATAGAGCTGTTTGAGGTTGATCCCCATCGACCGGTAAAAATCAAATATCTCCGGCCCAATCGCCTCACCGGCGGTATAGCCCACGCGCACACGGCTGAACCCAAGCGTGTTTTTCAACGGGCCATAGACCATCAACTCGCCCAGCGCGTATTTCAGCCGGTCTCCCAGACCCACGGATTTCCCGTCCAGAATGGCGGGGCCCACATTTCGCGCGTGATCCATGAAATAGTGGAACATCCGCTGCTTAAACCGCCCGGCGTCCTCCATGCGGATCATCACGTTGGTCAACTGTGTCTCGAACACGCGCGGCGGGGCAAAGTAATAGGTCGGCCCGATCTCGCGCAGGTCCACATGCATGGTATCCGCGCTCTCCGGGCAATTCGTGCAAAACCCGGTCCACAGCGCCTGCCCCACGGAAAAGATGAAATCGCCCACCCAGGCCATCGGCAAATAGGCCAGAATGTCATCCGTTTGCCGCAACCCGTCGAACTCTGACGAAGACTTAGACGTCTCAATCACGTTGCGGTTGCTCAGCACCACGCCCTTAGGCTTGCCGGTCGTGCCGGACGTATACAGCATCACGCAGGTGCTGTCGTAATCCAGCTTGGCAATCCGCGCCGCCATTTCAGCGGCCAACGCGTCGCGGTTGGTGCGCCCCGCCTCTTGCACGGTGGAATACTGGTGCAGCTTGGAGTGATCGTATTTCCGCAGCCCCCGCGGATCGAGATAGATCATCTGCTCGAAATTGGGCAACTCACCCTGCACTTCGATGACCTTATCGACCTGCTCCTGATCGCCCGCGATCACGAACCGCGCGCCGCAATGCCCAAGGGTATAGGCCATCTCTTCGGCAGCCGCGTCTTGATAAAGGGGGACAGGAACCGCGCCGCACATCTGCACCGCCATCATCGACCAATAGAGGTAAGGCCGATTGCGCCCGATCACGGCGACAAAATCACCTTCTGCCACGCCCAGATCGATCAGGCCAAGGGCCAGTGCCTCGATCTCGTCACGTGTCTCGGCCCAGGTCCAGCTTTGCCATATCCCGAATTCCTTTTCCCGATAGGCAGGGGCGCTGCCAAACTGGGTTGCGTTGCGGTGCAATAGCGCCGGCACTGACACAAGGCCTGCCGCGCCCATGGGCGTTTCAACCAACTTCTTTCCTCCCAGACGCGCCCCGCTTCTCCGAAGTCGCGCTTGATCGCTCAGGCGATTCTTATCCTCTACCCAAGGATGTCGGTCTGACCCTCTACGTCAACTTTTTCCTGATGTTTTCCCAAACCTTACGAATTGTAACAGCCTCACTCTCAGCGTTGTGTGCGGCTCAAAGACAGTGCTAGCCATGGTGTATGGCACAGGATCACACAGCCTCCCTTACCGCCTCTGGCCTGAACCTGATCGCGCAGGCGTTGACGATCTATGACCGCGATTTGCGGCTGGCGGTGTGCAATGCGCCGTTCCAACAGATGTTCGACCTGCCCAACGCGCTGGTCACGCCCGGATCGACCTTTCGCGAGACAATCACGCATCTGGCCCATCGCGGCGAATACGGGCCCGTAGACGATGTCGACACCTTCGTGCAGGAACGCGTCGATCAAGCCCTCGCGTTCGAGCCGCATTACATGGAGCGTACCCGCGCCAACGGCCGCACCATCAGCGTCGAAGGGTCCCCCCTGCCGCAGGGAGGCTGGGTCACCGTCTACACGGATATCTCGCATACCAAGTCCCAAGAGGCGCTCTTGCGTGCGCGCGCCACAGAACTCAGCGATCAGGTGCTGCAACATACTGAGGCGCTCAGCGCCACCAACCGCCAACTGGCCGCGACCGTATCCGCGCTCGAAGAGGCCAAGCGCCAGCTCACCCAGACCGAGGCGCGCACCCGTCTGACCACAGAAATGATGCCTGCCCATATCGCCCATGTGGACGCCTCCGGGCACTATACGTTTTCGAACAGACGGCTCAGTTCGGTGATCCCGGACCGCCCCACCGACATTGTCGGGCAACATATCTCGGATGCGCTGGGGGCCTTTGCCTATAGGCGGATCACGCCAAATCTCGCCCGTGCCTACAAAGGCGAAGCATCCGTGTTCGAATTCACCGACGAGGCCAGCGCGCGCCGCATCCGCGTCGCCTTTACCCCCGAAACATCCGGGGGCGTCTATATCCTGTCGATGGACATCACCGAAGAAACCCAGGCCCGCGTTGCCCTACAACAAAACCGCCGCCGCACGTTGGCAGCGCAGATGACGTCCGGCATGGCGCATGACTTTTCCAACCTGTTGACGATCATCCTCGGCCTACAGTCCAAACTGTCCCGTATTGACGGCCTGCCGGATCACGCGCGTGATCTGATCGGTGGGACACTGTCGGCCACCCGTCGCGGGGGCGAATTGCTGAACGCACTGGCGGACATGACCGCAGGCCGCGCAATGCGCCCTGCCGCGACGGACATTCAGGCACTGCTTTCGGATGTACAGACACTTGCACAATCCACAATGCCCGAAGGTCTCGCGTTGACCATGCACACCGATATCGACACGCCACACATGATCGACCCCGGTTTGGTCAAGGACAGCTTGCTGAATCTGGTTCTCAATGCACGCGACGCCTGTGGGACCTCCGGTGACATCACCGTCACGGCACGGGCGGTCCACGACACGTGGCTTGAGTTCACCGTGACAGATACCGGCCCTGGCTTTTCCGACGACGCCCTCGAACATGGTTTTGACCCCTTCTTTACGACCAAAGGGTCCGAAGGTTCCGGCATGGGTCTGCCAATGGTCTATGACATGACAAAACGTGCAGGCGGCGACCTGAAACTCGGCAATGGGCAGATGGGCGCGCATGTTCGGCTCCGCCTGCCGCTGCGCCCCGCACCACAACTGGCCGGGGCGCTTGTGCTGTTGGTCGAGGATGATACAGACCTGCGCCAACACTACCGCGACATGCTCATGGGGCTTGGCCATGCCGTGATCGAAGCCGCCGGTGTCGACGAGGCTATTGCCCTCACCGCGGATCTGCCTGACATCGGGCTGGTTCTGTCAGACATCAATCTGGGGGCCGGCACCCGCACCGGTGTCGATCTGGCCGCCCAATTGGGGGCCAGCCTGCCCGTGATCCTGATGACATCCCTGCCGCCCGGCGATCCCCTCTATCAAACCGCCACGCAAATCGCACCCGTGTTGCACAAACCCTTCGACGCAGGCGACCTTGCCGCACTGCTGCAGGCGGACGCGGCATGACAACACCCCTTGTCACCATCCTCGACGACGAACCGGCCATTCGCACCATCCTCGCCGACGCATTGGAAGAGGCCGGGTTCCGCACCTTGTCCTTTTCCCGCGCCTCCGCGTTCGAAGCGGCGTTGAAAACCCACAAACCCGATGTGTGCCTCGTGGATCTTGGCCTCCCAGACACGGATGGGCTGACCCTGGTGCACAAACTCGCCCTCGAACAAGGGGCCGCCGTCATCATCATCTCTGGCCGGGCCCAGGTGCAGGACCGCGTGACAGGTCTCGAACTGGGGGCCGATGACTATATCATCAAACCATTCGACCCCGCCGAAGTTGTGGCCCGCATCCGGGTGCGCCTGCGCACCCCACGGACCGCAACCCAAACCAGCCAGGTGGCGCAGTTCAATGGCTGGACCGCATCCTTTGACAGCTACACCCTGATTGACGAAAACGGCGGCGAGACCCCCTTTTCCCATGCCGAGGGCGAGGTACTGCGCCTTTTCCTCGACGCCCCCAAACGGCTGATCAGCCGCGCCCAAATGCAAGAGATGCTGGGTGGTGCTGCGGGCGACAGTTTTGACCGCGCCATGGATGTCCGTATCAGCCGCCTGCGCACCAAACTGCGCGAAGACCCCAAAAATCCCCGCCTGATCAAGACGATCTACGGTGCAGGCTATATCTTTCTCGGAGACGTGGAGTGGACATGACGATTCCACTCATGCAAGAATCACCCCATGATCGAAGCGCTCCTGTATCGACCCGGCCCACGCCACCAACGGTTCTACCGGGTTGAAATCACGCTCAACCTCTTTGCCGAGGCGTCCGTGGTCATTGAATGGGGCCTCGCGGGTGGCACACCCTGCCGCCGTGTGACGTGCCACAGCGACCTGCGCGCGGCCTCAACCGCCGCTGACCGCTACCGCAAACGCGCCCTGAACCGTGGATATGCACGGGCGGGCTAAAGCCCTGCGGCATGCGCCAGCACCTGCAAACCCGCAACCAGGTCGGCCTCGTCCGTATCCTCGTCAAAGGCATGGCTGATCCCACCGATGGACGGCACAAACAACATCGCCACAGGCATCAACCGCGCCACGTTGGTCGCATCGTGCAAGGCACCCGACGGCATGCGTCGCCACGCACCGGGCGCCACCACATCTGCCCCGGCCTCAAGCCGCGCGCGCAGGTCTGCATCCATCGCCACAGGCTCCAGGCCCAACAGCGGCCCTTTATCGACACCCAGTTCCATCTCGGCGGCTACTTCGCTCAGCACCTTGTCGATGACTGCCTCCATCCGCGCCAAACGATCCGGATCGCCGTCACGCCACTGCATCGAAAACCGCACCTCACCCGGCACAATAGACGACGCATTGGGTGCAACCGACACATGGCCGATGGTCCAGACACTCTGCGGCGTGACCACATTCCGCAACCGGTCATTCAACCGGGCTGAAAACGCAACCAAGCCCTGAAACGCGTCCCGCCGCAACGCCATGGCCGTGGTGCCCGCATGGTTCTGTTGCCCGATCAGTGTGATCACCCGGTCGCGGATGCCAACGATGTCCGTCACAACGCCAATGCGCTCCCCTGTAGTATCCAGCGTCGCCCCTTGTTCAATATGCAATTCGACAAACCCGGTGAATTGTGCGGGATCAACGGCACCAGTTACCCGATCCCCCACCACCTGACGCGCCGTGCCAAGCGTCACTCCGTCATGATCCAGCAACTCATCTGCATCCGCGAGGGCCAAGCCACCGGACCACACGTTCGATCCTGTTGTGACACCGAAACGGCCTTCCTCATCCTGAAAGGACACAACCGAAATCGCAGGCCCGCCCGCTTCGACACTGGCCCGCGCCACTTCCAGCGCCGCCACCACACCCAGCGCCCCATCCAGCCACCCGCCCTGAGGCTGGCTGTCCGAATGTGAGCCCAACAGCAACGATGGCGCACCCGCCAAACCAAACAGATTGCCCATCGCATCGCACTGCACGCGCAACCCTGCGGCATCCATACGCTCCGCCAACCAGTCCCGCGCCGCCATATCCGCGTCACTATAGGCAGGCCGCACAACACCCTTGCCCACACCCGCCGCACCAAAACGCCGCAAGTCATGCAAATCCTGCAAAAACCGTTTGGGATTCACCACCGCACAGGTTTCCTTTCGCCCAAAATACCTTGGGGAGTTTGAGGGGTGAAACCCCTCATTCACAAGACAAAATCGCGTGCGCCGTCAGGCGCGCATCCGGATCACCAGAAAAGGGTCAACCGTTTCATATGCGCCCGCAGCATCTCGACAGTACCTGCAGGCACATCCGACTGTCCCCGAACAAAAAGCACACTGCGGATCATCTCTGGGCCATGCGCCCGATCCTGGTAAAACACCGTCGTATCCATGGACCAGACACCGCCCAAGTCCTGAGACATCTCAAGCCCCACAAGACCCCCGGGCGCCATGCGCACCGGACGCGTCTTTAGACAACGGCCAACGCCGTCGACCGCCCAGCTCGCGCAATCGTGCGCCCGCAACCGCTTCAGATCCGCAAGCCCTTCGGCAACACCCATACCCTGTGGCAACGCAACCACCTGCAAACGCGCCGTGACCCGCCCGGAACACGCCACACAGGCATAGATCACATCACCACCTTCGACGCTGATCTCCCAAACGCCTGCACCCTCCATCTGCGTCAGAAGAACGGACTGGACCAGGACCGACAAGCAATCCGACACCGTCTCCGCTACGGCACAACCGGTCAAGCACATCCAGATCGCTGGCCACAAAACCCGCGCACTGACCCTATTCCGCTGCAACCGCATCCGCCGCGGCCTCGACCCGAACAGCCGAAAACTTGAACTCAGGGATCTTGCCATAGGGGTCCACCGCCGGGTTGGTCAGAATGTTCGCCGCCGCCTCGACATAGGCAAAGGGCAGGAACACCATATCCGGCGCCACCGCGCGATCCTCGCGCGCCATGATCTCGATCGACCCGCGTTTCGTGGTCAACTGCACCATCCCACCCGCAGGGACACCCAGCTTGCGCAAGGTGCTGGGATGCAACGAACAGTTCGCCTCCGGCTCCACCGCGTCCAGCACCGTGGCCCGCCGCGTCATCGACCCGGTGTGCCAATGCTCCAATTGCCGCCCGGTGGTCAGGATCATGGGATACTCCGCATCGGGCACATCATCGGGCGGGATCACCGCCGCAGGCGTGAACCGCGCGCGCCCATCCGGCCGCGGGAACCCGTCGCCAAACACAATCGGCTGGCCAGGATCCTCGGGCGACAGCGACGGATAGGTCACTGCATTCTGCCCCTCCAGCCGCTCCCAGGTAATGTTGTTCAGCGACTTCATGTTCAGCTTCATCTCGGCAAACACATCCGCCGGGCTCTGATAATCCCAACCCAGCCCCAGCCGTTTCGCCAGTTCCACCTCGATCCACCAGTCCTCGCGCGCCTCACCGGGCGGCGGCACCGCGGGCCGCCCCATCTGCACCTGACGGTTGGTGTTGGTCACGGTCCCCGTCTTTTCGGCAAAGGCCGACGCAGGCAGGATCACATCCGCATAATTCGCCGTTTCGGTGATGAAAATGTCCTGCACCACCAGATGATCCAGCTTGGCCAACGCATCCCGCGCATGTTCCACATCCGGGTCCGACATCGCGGGGTTCTCACCCAGAATGTACATCGCCTTGATCTCATCCGCATGGACCGCATCCATGATCTCGGTCACGGTCAGCCCTTTTTCGTTCGAGAAATCGCCAGACCCCCAGACATCCGTAAACGCCGACCGCACACCGTCATCCGTCACCGTTTGATAATCCGGCAGGAACATCGGGATCAGCCCCGCATCCGACGCGCCCTGCACATTGTTCTGCCCCCGCAACGGATGCAGCCCGGCACCGGGCCGCCCGACCTGTCCTGTCATCAGCGCCAGCGAGATCAAACACCGCGAATTGTCCGTCCCGTGAATGTGCTGGCTCACGCCCATGCCCCAGAAAATCATCGCCGACTTCGCCCCGGCAAAGGTGCGCGCCACATCGCGCAGCACCTCCGCATCGATCCCGCACATCTCGGCCATCTTTTCAGGCGCAAAGCCCGCCAGATGCGCCTTCTCCGCCTCCCAGTTTTCGGTATAGGCGTCGATATACTGCTGGTCGTAGAGGCCTTCCTCCACAATGACATGCATGATCGCGTTCAGCATCGACACATCCGCACCCGGCCGGAATTGCAGCATATGCGACGCAAAGCGTTTCAGTGCCTGTCCCCGCGGGTCCATCACGATCAACTTGCCACCACGTTTGGTGAACTGCTTGAAATAGGTGGCCGCGACCGGATGGTTCTCGATCGGATTGCACCCGATTGCAATCGCTACATCCGCATTCTCGATCTCGTTGAACGTCGCGGTCACAGCGCCCGAACCCACATTCTCCATCAACGCCGCCACCGAACTCGCGTGACACAACCGTGTACAATGATCGACGTTGTTGTGACCAAATCCCTGACGGATCATCTTCTGGAACAGGTACGCTTCCTCGTTCGTACACTTGGCCGACCCAAAGCCAGCAACCTCACGACCACGCCCCTTCAACCCGTTCGCCGCGAAATCCAACGCCTCGTCCCAGGACGCTTCCCGGAAATGCGTCGACCAGTTGCCCGGATCGACATTCAGCCCCTTGGCAGGCGCATCCTCGCGCCGGATCAGCGGCTTGGTCAGGCGGTGATCGTGGTGGATGTAGTCAAAACCAAAACGCCCCTTCACACAAAGCCGCCCCTCGTTCGCAGGACCATTGATGCCCTCGACATATTTGACCTTGCCGTCCTTCACCCTCAGCGAAATCTGACAGCCCACACCACAGAACGGGCAAATGCTCTCGACCTCATCATCGTAATCCGCGCTGTCGCCGACCTGAGCCTCATCTACAACGGTGGACGGCATCAATGCCCCGGTCGGGCAAGCCTGCACGCACTCGCCGCAAGCGACGCACGTCGACTCACCCATCGGGTCAGCCATGTCAAAAGTCGGATAGGCATCATGCCCGCGCCCCGCCATGCCGATCACATCGTTGACCTGAACCTCCCGACACGCGCGCACGCACAACCCGCACTGAATGCACGCATCAAGGTTCACCGACATCGCCACGTGGCTGTCATCGAGCAGCGGAATGCGCCCTTCTTCCAGCTTGGGAAACCGGCTCTCTGCCACGCCGTTCATCTCGGCCATATTCCAAAGATGCGCCGACTTGTCGTGTGCCACATCGCGCTCCGGCTGATCGGCCACCAACATTTCGACAACCATCTTGCGCGCATTTTCGGCCCGCGCCGAATTGGTTGTAACCACCATCCCCTCGGACGGCTCACGAATACACGAGGCGGCCAGGACCCGCTCTCCCTCGATCTCGACCATACAGGCGCGACAGTTGCCGTCAGGGCGATATCCGGGCGCAGGCTTGTGGCACAGATGCGGGATCACAAGGCCACGGCCATTGGCCACTTCCCAGATGGTCATGCCGGCTTCGGCCTGCACTTCGGCCCCATCCAGCGTGAATGTCACCTTATCCGTCATCGCGCACGTCTCCCTGATGCTCACAGTATTTTAGCCCAGCGCCACGCGCCAAAGGACTCCCAATCCCGACACCGCGCCCCGGTTTTGCGCCACACAGGTTTCCGATCCGCAACCATTGCTCCGACCCGGCAACAGGCGTAGCCATGGCGCATGCTGACCCGCCCCACCGCCCAAAGCCTGCGCGTGACAGGCCAAACCCTGATCGTTGGTGCCATTGGTGCGGCACTGGCAGAGATCGCGAACGCACCCATCGCGGTCCTCACCGGTCCGGCCCTGCTGGTCAGCGTTGCGGCTCTTGCAGGCCTGCGCACCGGCATCGACGACACGGTGCGCAACCTCGTTTTCCTGCTCGTTGGCGTCAGCATCGGCAGCGGCGTAGACGCCTCCTCGGCACAGGCGATGCTGCGCTGGCCATTGGCCTTTGCCGCCCTCGGCGTGATGCTCTGGGCGACGCTGTGGCTCTGTGGCCAGATCCTGCAACGCGGCTTCGCCATGGACCGGCGCAGCGCCTACCTCGCCGCTGCCCCCGGCCACCTCAGCTTTGTCGTCGGCCTGTCAACAGGCCTCGGCCTCGACACAACCCGCATCGTGGTGATCCAGTCCGTGCGCCTACTGGCCCTTACGCTGACCGTACCCGTGATTGCCCTCGCCTTCGGTTTCGAACTGACGGGCCAGGTGCTGCCCAGCGGCGCGCCGATGCACTGGATCGACCTGTTCAACCTGCTGGCCCTAGGCTACATGCTGGGCCACGCGCTGGACAAGATCGGCCTGCCCGCGCCACTGCTGATCGGCGGTATGGTGGCCTCGTCAGTGGGCCACGCCACCGCATTAACCCCCGGCTTTATGCCAAACTGGCTCGCCTATGCGGGTCTGATGACCGTCGGCACGCTGATCGGCGCGCGGTTCAACGGCCTTACCCGTGCGGCCTTTGCCCAATCGCTCGGCGCGGGGCTTCTTGTCACCGCGCTCACCGTGCTGATGGCACTGGCCGCTGCATTGCCAGTGGCGCTCGCACTCGGCTTTGACCCTGCTCATGTGCTGGTGGCCTTTGCCCCCGGCGGGTTGGAAACCATGATCGCCATGGGCATTGTCCTCGGCGCCAATCCAGGCTTTGTCGCGGCCGCCCACGTTGCACGGCTGCTCTACCTCACGGTCATGCTGCCCGCCTTCGTGGGCCGCATCAAACGCGACTGACCCTTCATTGTTCCGATAAATATGCCCGCCGGAGGCACCCGCACTTTCCACACACCCTCCGGTGACCTAGAACCAAACAAACACCAGCCACAGGCGCCCATGTCCCACATCACTCTTATCCGCCACGGTCAGGCCAACACCCACGCCAAGGACGAAGCCAGCTATGACCAGCTCTCCCCGCTGGGGCACCAGCAGGCGGCGTGGCTTGGTACCCATATGCGCGACACACACCAGCACCACGCGCGGCTCTATACCGGCACCCTGCGCCGCCACCGCGAAACCGCAGACGGCATGGACACCGGGCTGGACGCCACCCGCGACGCGCGCCTGAACGAGCTGGAATACTTCACCATGGCGCAAGCACTCGAGGCCGAGCACGGCATTGCCGCGCCGCAAGACCCCAGCCAGTTCGTGCACCACTTTCCCGTGGTCCTCGCCCATTGGCGCGACGACAAGCTCGAGGGCGCGCCCGAACGGTTCAGCGCCTTTGAAAACCGTATCCGCGATGTCCTGCGCGAAATCGGCGACGGCACGGGACCCGCTTTGGTGGTGACCTCCGGCGGGTTGATCGCGATGACCATGCGGCTCCACCTTGGGCTGGACATCTCTGCGATGGCGAATGTCGCGCTGGCGATCGTGAACACGTCCATACACCGTCTGCACCCCATCGGCGGCACCTGGTCACCGGTGATGTTCAATGCCGTCCCACACCTTGAACCACCCGACCGGCACCACGCACAGACCCACGTCTGATCAGACCCGCTGACCCAACCCAAGGACCCGACATGAAACTGCACTACGCACCCGGTACGATTTCCATTGCGGTCGCCATTGCGCTGCATGAGGCCGGACTGGACTACACCCCGCAAAAGCTCGACTTCCGCGCGGGCGAACAGCGCACGGATGCCTATGCGCGGATCAATCCCAAGGGCCGCGTTCCCGCATTGGAGACCGAAGGCACGATCCTCACGGAAACCGGGGCGATCCTCGACTATCTGGCCGCCCGTGCGCCGGGTCTGATGCCTGCCGATCCGCTGGATGCCGCGCGTGCCCGCGCCGTGATGTATTACCTCGCGTCTACCATGCACGTGAACCACGCCCACAAGATGCGCGGCAGCCGGTGGGCGGATCAGGACAGCAGTTGGCAGGACATGGCCGCCAAGGTGCCGGAAACCATGGCCGCGTCCGCGCAATTCGTCGAAGACACATGCCTGACCGGCCCCTACATCCTCGGCGAGACGGCCTGTATCGCTGACGCTTACCTGTTTGTGGTCTGCACGTGGTTGCCCGGCGACGGCGTTGACCTTGCGCCATACCCCAAACTGCGCGCCTTCATGGCCGCGATGGAGGCACGCCCAAGCGTCCAGACGGTTCGGGGCAACGGGATGTTGCCATGACACATCTCTGGGTGCGCGCCGAACAGCGCGACAACGAAACCCGCGTTGGCCTGACGCCACAAGGCGCGGCAAAGCTGATCGCCGCCGGTCTCACCGTCACCGTCGAAGACAGCGCCACCCGCTGCATCCCGACCGACCGCTATGCGCAGGCCGGTGCCACCATCGCGCCAGAGCACAGTTGGCCGGATGCGCCCGACGATGCCGTTGTTTTTGGCCTCAAGGAACTGCCCGACGATGGCACGGCGTTGCGGCACCGTCACATCATGTTTGGCCACGCGTTCAAGGGGCAACCCGCCGGACAAGTGCTGCTGCGCCGGTTTGCAGAGGGTGGAGGCACGCTGTTTGACCTGGAATACCTCGTGGACACCGACGGCCGCCGCGTCGCCGCATTTGGGTACTGGGCCGGATACGCAGGCGCGGCCGTCGCCCTGACATGCTGGATCGCCCAGCAAAAAGGCCACATCGCTGGCACCGTCAGCCCATCGCCCAGCGCCAGCCACATGCTCGCTGATCTTCAGGCGGCACTGGTGTCGACAGGCACCCACCGCCCCACCGCGTTGATCATCGGCGCGCTTGGCCGCGTCGGCACGGGGGCTGCGGATCTCTGCAACGTGATGGGCGTTCCGACGACACGCTGGGACATGGCCGAAACGGCATCCGGCGGCCCCTTTCCGCAGGTGTTGGCGCATGATATTTTCTTCAATTGCATCCTCGCGCGGCCCGGCACGCCGGTGTTTGTCCCCGCGGGGACACCCCACCAGCCGCGCAAGCTGACCGTGATCGGCGACATCGCCTGCGACCCCGACAGCGACTTTTCCCCGATCAAGGTCTACGACCGCACAACCACATGGGAGGCTCCGGCCCTGCGCGTCCATGATGCGCCACCACTGGACGTCACAGCCATCGACAACCTGCCCTCCATGCTGCCGGTCGAAAGCAGCGAGGACTACGCCGAACAGCTTTTGCCCAGCCTGCTGACGCTCGGGGAGATGGATGCGGGCGTCTGGGCACGGGCCAAAGACACCTTCGACGCAGCCCAGCGGGGATGATGCGCGCGCAGTACCATTTTCGCCCCGGCCCGCACGGGCTGCGGGCGTGGGACATGCGCAAGATCGTGGCACAGGCAGAACACCTGCCCAGTCACGATGTGCCACTGACAGAGATCGCGGAAATCGACGAGGATTGGTGGTTTGCCGAAGGTGGTGTGCCGTCGCCGCGCGCGTTGACCGATCACATGGCGATGGTTCAGCAGGTGGATCGGGCCTATCCGATCATCCTGGATGCAGAGGGGCGTTTGATGGATGGTATGCACCGGGTCGTGCAGGCGTTGCTGGCGGGTGACACCATGATCAAGGCCATTCGACTGCCCAGGACACCGGAACCCGATTTCGTCGGCGTCGCGCCCGAGGACTTGCCCTACGACTGACGCGCCCCGTCAGGCAAAGATGCGGTAGTAGAGCCAATCCGGCAGGAATTGCGACCCACGAAACAGCAGCGAAAAGAACGTCGGAAAGCTTTTTTTGAAGTGGTCCGACACCATCAGTTCGACCATCTCGCGCGCTGCATCCTCGGGTTCCATGATGAACGGCATCTTGAAATCGTTCTTTTCGGTCAGCTGCGTCTTGATGAAACCGGGGTTAGCGACTTGGACGCGCACACCTGTGTCGCGCAGGTCGGCGTGCATGCACTCGGCCAGCGACATGGTCGCGGCCTTGGACGCCGTGTATCCGATAGAACCGGGCAAGCCGCGGAACCCGGTCAGGGACGACGTGACCACGATGTGACCCGCATCGCGTTCGATAAATTTCGGCACCACCTGGCCCAGCACGCGCATGAAACCGGTAAAGTTGATGTCGGCCATGGCCACCGCCTGATCCGCATCCCATGCCTTGGCCGAGAACGGCCAGTACACGCCCGCCAACAGCACCAAACCGTCGATGTCGCCCACCGCTGCGGCGGCGTCCCGCACGCTTTGGTCATCCGAGATGTCTATGGTCTGAAACGATGCCTTGCCCGGCAGCTCAGCCACCAGTGCTGTCAATTTGTCCTCGGACCGGGCGGACACGACCACTTCGACGCCCATGCGGCTCAGATGATGGGCGAGCGCCTTGCCCAACCCATCGCTTGCGCCCACAAGCCAATACCGTTTGCCCGCCAGATCCATGTCACTCATGCTGCTTCTTTCATCTCCTGTGGTGCGGGGCGCATGGTCGCGACCAGCTCTGCCACTTTGATCCCGTATTTACGGAACTGCGACCGGTTCACGATGGTTCCATTGGGTGCCAGATACATCCAATCCACGGTGTCCAGAACGTGCCCGCCCGATGCCTCAGGCAGGCGAAACCTGTACTTCAACTGAACGGAGTCGCCGCTTTGCTGCCCCGTACCCTCGCCGACCACATCGTCGGCCAGCGCCTTTATGCCCCCGTCATTGCCTAACGTCAGATGCCAGCAGCGGTCCTGCCGCGAGCCATCGTCATAGTGAAACGTCTCGTTCATCGTGCCCTTGTTACCGTCCCAGTGGCAGTCGAACTCGCCGACAAAGCGCGACGATACGCGGCCTGTCGGGCCGTAGATCACGCCTTCGCAGACGATGGGGCCGTTCAAATGTGTTCGCACGTCAAACGCATTGTCCGCCGAGGCGTAGTCGTCAGGGGATTGGCCGAGGAAATCGGCATAACGGGACCGCGACCAGCCCAGGGCAAAGATCACGACGGCGCCGATCAACACATAGATCAGTTCTTCCATCTCAGGTCTCCTTCAGGTCCGTGGTGGCCAGCAACAGGACGGCCACCACCTTGAGGCCGCAGGGAACAGCGGCATAGAGCACCGTCAGAAGCATCAGTGCCTCAGGCGGTGAGCTGGCCCCGGCACCACTGACAAAACCCGCCTGCTCAAGCGCAGGCAGCAATGTCACGGCGGCAAAGGCCAATGTGAATTTCGAAACGAACGCCCAGAGGCCAAAGCCCTCGGCAGCAGAGGGGCTGATCCGGGCCATACGCGTCGCAAAGACGGCAGGCAGCAGGGTCAGGTCCGCGCCCAATGTGGCCCCAGACAGCGCACAGATCACCGCAAAGACAGCCCAGTCCCCCGGACCAAGTGTCATCGCGCCTGCAAAGGCGCATATGGCCAGCACCATGGCAGACAGCAGCACCGGCTTGACCCCGAACCGCTCTGCCAGCCGCCCCCAAACGGGGGCCGCAATGGCCGCCGACAGGAAAAAGAGCAACAACAGCGGTCCTTCGAACCCGGCCGCTTCCAAACGGCTTTCGACAAAGAAGAGAAAGAGAGTCGAGCTGACCGCAACAGGTGCTGCATTGACCAATGCAATGACCAACAGGCGACGCGCCAGGGCATCGCCAAGCACGGCGCGAAAGCCGACCGAGGCGGGCAATCCGTTGTGCACCCATTCGCCGCGCATCATCACCACTGCGGCGAGGGCGAGCACAGCAAAACCTACGGCGAACCCGGCAAAGGGCGCGCCCATGACTGTACCCAGCATCACCGGTGCAATCGCTGCGGCACACACCCCCAACAACGCCCCCGTCTCGCGCCACTGCGCCAGACGCAGGTGGCCCTGCCCCGGCAGTTGGTCGGCCTTGATCACCCCTTGGGCGTAAAAGTTGATGGTCAGAAAACTGAAAGCCGAAAACACCCCCGTCAGCATCAGCGCAAACCAGAGCAGCGGTGGCAACAGCGGCGGGATCGCAAATAGCCCCAACATCGAGAGCGCCATGACGGTTGTCCCGATCAGAACACCCGCCCCGCGCTTGCTGCGCAGTGTTTCAGACAAACGACCGAACAGCGGATCCTGCACCACGTCCAACAACCGCAGACCAAACAGAACAGCCGCCAGCGCGGCAAGCGACACACCATATTCATCCACGTAAAACTTGGGCGCGTGGATATAGATCGGCAGACCAGCAGAAGCCAACAGCGCGGCGAACACCGCGTAAGCTGGCAGCCGATGGGCCTTGGCCTGATGTGCCGGATACTGATGGGTCTGCGTGACCGTCACCGCGACACCTCTTCGGTCGGCGGGACGGGGCGGGCGCGGTATGTGGCGCGCTTGATCCACAGCTTGAGCGCCTGCCAATGGATCAACCCGAGAACCCGGCGCGACCCAAAGGGGCGGCGCAGGATGGCGCGAAGGATCGACCCATTGCTGAGAGCGGCACGACGTCCGGTCAGCGTGGCGATCAGGCCACCCTCACCGCGGGAATAGTCGATCCAGATACCCACCCGGTCGTCGCGGATGTCGAAACGGAACTCATAGCCGCCTTCGACGGGTTGAAAGGGCGACACGTGAAAAATCTTGGTCGCCTGCATCCGGTCTTCGGCCGCAATAGGGCGCACATCCGGATGCGACACGAGATAGCTGTGGCGGTCGCCAAAGGTGTTGGTGACCTCGGCAATCACGGCGATCAAGGCGTTGTCCGCGCGGCGGCACAACCAGAAACTGACAGGGTTGAACACGTGCCCCAGCACCTTGGGCTGCGCCAGCAATTCAATGCGGGTCACCCCCGTGATCTGATGCGCCTCAAGCACTTCGCGCACCCATTGGGCACCGCGTCCGGCCTTGGGCGTGCCACCGTGGTCGACATCGTCCAGCGCCATCACACCCCGGCCATTGCGCCGAAACAGGCCCGGCGTAGTCACGTCGGCCTCTGCATCCAGCAGCATGTAATCCACCGAATAGCGAAACGCGTTTTCGATCGCACCCTTGCGCCCGTGATAGGTCACGCCCGCGATATGATCGACGGTCGAGGTCATTCTGCCGCCACCTGCAATGCCGGCGCCGCGCGCAAGGCACGGGCAACGTCCAACCCGCTGGTCAACCCGTCCTCGTGGAAGCCGTGGCGCATCCATGCCCCGCAGAACCACGTATGATTGACCCCGTTCATAGCCCTTACCGCGTCTTGCGCGGCCAGAGCGGCAAGGTCGTAGACCGGGTGCCGCAGCACGGTCTGATCATATATCTTGTCCTCGCGAATGGTACGTTTGGTGTTCAGCGTGACAAAATGGGGGTCGTCCATCGGAACCGGTTGCAGCGAATTGATCCAATAGGTCAGGTCAATCCGGTCATTCCGGGCATTGCGGTCCTCGGTATAGACCCAGCTGGACCATGTCTGACGGCGTTCAGGCATGATCGCCTCATCGCAGTGCAGCACGATGTCATTCGCCTGGTATTTGATGGCGCCCAGCGCATCCTGTTCGGCGTCGGTCGGGTCATCCAGCATCGCCAGACTGTCGTCCGAGTGGGTGGCAAAAATCACCTCGTCGAACACCTCCCACGTGCCGCCCCAAACCTTGATCTGTGCACCACCGGCTGTGCGCCGCACGGCCTGTACCGGGGCCTTGAGCCGGATGTCAGCACCATAGCCCAACAGCGCGGCCTCCAACCTGCGGACATATTGCACCGAACCACCATCGACCGTGTACCACTGGTGCTGACCTGTTGTGTTCAGCAGGGCGTGGTTTGCAAAGAACTGGATCATCGCATGGGCAGGGAAATCCATGATCTTGTCCGTCGGCGTGGACCAGATCGCGCCACTGAGTGGCAGCAGGTAAAAATCGCGGAACCAATCGCCCGTTCCCATCGCCTCAAGAAACTGCCCAACTGTACGTGTCCGGTCGGCATTGGCCACCCGAAGCGCATCGCGGTTAAAGCGGAAAATATCGCGCACCATGCCCAGGAACCGGGGATTCACAACATTCGATCGCTGCGCAAAGAGCGCGTTCAGGCTGGCCAGACCGTATTCCAGACGCCCGCCGTCGATGGACGCGCCAAAGCTCATGTTTGATTTCACAACCGGCACGTCCAGTTCGGCAAACAGGTCGGCCATGTTGGGATAATTGGCATAGTTAAAGACAAGAAACCCCGTATCCACTGGCTGATCCCCGCGTTTGCCTGCCGTGATTGTGCGGGCATGCCCACCCAAACGCGGCTCGGCCTCGAACAGGGTCACGTGGTGATCGGACGCCAAAGCATAGGCAGCGCCCATCCCAGAGATGCCGCCCCCGATGACGGCGATGCGTTTGCGGGGGGCTGGTGGATTTTCAAAAGGCATAAAAGTCAGGCGTCCCTGTGGTTGTCGTGTATTGAACTGTGTACGGCATTGCGCGCCAAACGGATGTGGAAAAGCCGGAACTTTATTTTTGATCCAATTCACAAGTGCTGGCGTAGACGAGATATGTACGCGGGTTTAGACACGTCAGAGGCAGCAAGTCGACCGAAACCGGGATTGGTTTCGGCAACTGTGACAGGACCCAAGGGCATGAACGACAACGATGCGAAACGGATGTTGTGGGTGTCCCACATGGTCCGCATCCGCGACACACAGGATCAGGCAGCCTTCAAAGAGCTGTTCGAGCACTTTGCCCCACGGGTCAAAGGGTTCCTGATCAAGTCAGGTGCCGACGCGTCGTTGGCCGAAGAGTGCGCGCAGGAGGTGATGGCCACCTGTTGGCACAAGGCACATATGTTTGACCCCGCGCGGGCTTCGGTGGCGACCTGGATCTTCACCATTGCGCGGAACCGCAAGATTGACGTGCTGCGCAAGCAGCGCCGCCCCGAACCCGAAGATCTGGGTTGGGGACCCGAAGAAGACCCTGATCAGGCCGATGTGATGGCCCTGCAACAGGACTGCGAACAGTTGGGCCGCGCAATCGAAGATTTGCCGCCTGCCCAGCGTGAATTGATACAACGGGCGTATTTCGGGGACCTGTCCCACAGCGAAATCGCCGAGCAAACCGGTCTGCCTCTGGGCACGATCAAATCAAGGTTGAGGCTGGCGCTGGAACGGCTGCGTCACGCGATGAAGTGAGCAAATGATGGAACATGAAATCAAACACCATCTGACGGATGACGTGTTGATGGGATACGCCGCCGGGACCCTGCCGGAAGCGTTCAATCTGATGGTCGCGACCCATGTGTCGCTGTGCGACACCTGTAGGGCGCGCGCCGAGAGCTTTGACGCCCTTGGCGGTGAAGTGATGGCGCAGACACCCGGAAACGATGTGGCGATGGATACCGACAGCTTTGCGGCGACGATGTCACTGATTGCCGGGGGTGCGCCTGACGAGATTCGTATGCCGCGCGACGCAGGCTCGATCCTGCCCGGCCCGTTGCAGGATTATGTCGGTGGCGGCGTGGATGCCGTTAAGTGGCGCAGCGTCGGCATGGGTGTTAAACAGGCGATCCTGCCCACGTCGCGCGATGCGTCGGCCCGGTTGCTGTTTATCCCGGCGGGTGCAGCCATGCCCGATCACGGGCACAAAGGCACCGAGATGACGATGGTGCTGCAAGGCGCGTTTCAGGACGAAGATGATTATTTCGCGCGCGGCGATGTCGAAATCGCGGACAGCGATCTGCATCACACGCCCGTTGCTGACATCCACGAGGACTGCATCTGCCTGGCCGTGACGGATGCTCCGCTGGAATTCCAGGGCCTGCTGCCGAAAATCGCTCAGCGCTTCGCACGCATCTAAACGTAACGACCGACGCTACTCTGCGGCGTCGGTCCGCTTGCCTATGGGCAATGGGGGCGTGTCCTCCAACTCTTCGAAATCAAAATTATCCAGCCGATGGGCACGTTTGCCCGCCTTGTCGGCGCTGATCTTGATCTCTTCGATATCCTTGGCGGCCTGACCGAAATGCCGGTCCAGATTGCCGACCCGTGTGCCCAGTCGGTCCACATCTGCCACCAGCATCGACAATTCCTTGCGAATGGCCCCCGCCTGTTCGCGCATGCGCGCGTCCTTGAGAATCGCCCGCATCGTGTTCAGCGTCGCCATGCAGGTCGTAGGTGACACGATCCACACCCGCGCATCGAACCCGGCCCGCACCAGATCCGGGAAATTGGCGTGCAATTCGGCATAGACCGCCTCGGACGGCAGGAACATGAGCGCGCCGTCCGCCGTCTCGCCCTCGATGATGTATTTCTGCGAGATGTCCGCGATGTGCTTTTTCACCGCCACCTTCATCTGTGCGACGGCGAGTTTCAGGTCGTGTTCCGTCTCGGCCCGACGCAACGCCTCATAGGCCTCCAGCGGGAACTTGCTGTCGATGACGATGGGGCCCGGCGGGTTGGGGAGGTGGATCAGGCAATCGGCCCGCTTGCCATTGGACAGGGTCGGCTGCCACGCATAGCTGTCATTGGGCAGCGCCTTGCCCACGATGTCGCGCAACTGGATCTCGCCAAAGGCGCCGCGCGTCTGCTTGTTGGACAGAATGTCCTGAAGGCTGAGCACATCGCCCGACAGTTTGGTGATGTTGTCCTGCGCCCGGTCGATTACGGCCAGACGTTCCTGCAATTGCGTCAGGCTAGTGGTGGTCTGTTTCGACGACCCGTGCAGCGTTTCCTTCATCCGTTCCTGCATCTCGGTCAGGCTGCGCTGGCTGCGCAGTGCATTGTCGGCCAACCGGTCCTGCATCTGCTGCTGTACCGCGCCCAACCGCTGTTCCAGCGTCTGCGCCAGTTGCGCCTGCCCGTTGGTGGCCGTGTCGGACACCATTTGGATCGAGGCGCGCAGCCCTTCCTGTCCCTGCGCCAGCCCCTGCACGTGCTGACCAAGATAGCCCAGTTGCTGCGCCAGCGGCTGCACCGCGCGGGCCGAGCGGCCCGACCGCACCACCGTCAGGATGAGCAGCACAAAGAGCAACAGGACAAGCGCCGCTGCCAGGCCGGCAATGATCAGCACAGGTTGGCTCAGCATGATCTGGGTCCCGTTAAATTCGAATGTCATCAGGTACGTCCGAACAGCCGTTCGATATCGGCCAGCTTGAGTTCCACATAGGTCGGCCGCCCGTGGTTGCATTGACCGGAATGGGGCGTCGCCTCCATCTCGCGCAAGAGCGCATTCATCTCTTCGGCGCGCATCCAGCGGCCCGACCGGACCGACCCATGACAGGCGACGCGGCTCAGGATCGCCTCGATCCGGGCCTGCACCGATTGGCTGCTGCCCAGATCGGCCAGTTCGTCGAGAATGTCGTGGATCATCGCTTTGGCGTCGACTTCACCCAGGATCGCAGGCGTTTCGCGCACGGCGATGGCGTCGCCGCCAAAGGCCTCGATCCCGAGGCCCAGCGCCGACAGCGCCTCAGCGATCTCGAGCAGGCGCGCGCAGTCGCCGGGCGACAGGCTGACGATCTCGGGGATCAGCAGGGCCTGCGCGGCAACGCCGTTCTCGGCCATCTGTGTCTTGAGCTTTTCATAGACCAGCCGTTCGTGGGCGGCGTGCTGATCCACGATCACCATGCCGGTCGCGGTCTGGGCAACGATGTAGTTCTCGTGCACCTGACCGCGCGCCACACCCAATGGTAGATCCTCAGGTGCGGGTGCGGTGGGCACCTCCACCACCTGCGCGCTATAGTCCTGCGCCATCTCGGCAAAGCCAGCGTCGATGGGCGCGCGCGGCCCAAGGCTGGGCCGGTCCATCTGGTAGACACGCGGTTCGGTCACCTCCGGGCGCATGGCCCCCAACGTCGCCCCGGCCACAGTCGATGACGCACGGTGCCCGGCCCCGGCCAGCGCATGACGCAGGCCCGATACGATCAGCCCGCGGGCGAGACCGGGATCACGGAACCGCACCTCGGATTTGGCCGGGTGCACGTTCACATCCACCAACTGCGGGTCGCAATCCACGAACAGGGCCGCCGCCGGGTGGCGGTCACGGCTAAGGAAATCGAAATAGGCGGCACGCAGGGCTCCGGTCAGCAGCTTGTCCTTGACCGGGCGGCCGTTGACGAACAGGAACTGTGCCACCGCCGCGCCGCGTGAATAGGTCGGCAGGGCCGCATAGCCCGACAGGTGCAGCCCCTCGCGCATTGTATCAATCGCGATGCTGTTTTCGGCAAATTCAGCACCCAGCACATCCGACAGCCGCCCGCGCAGCGCATCCATCGGATCGCCGGTCTGCGCCTCGACCTTGAAGACGGTGCGCGGATCACCCGACACATCGCGCAGTTCGAACCGCACGAAGGGTTCAGCCATGGCCAGCCGTTTGATAACATCCGTGATCGCCTGCGCCTCAGCCCGGTCCGTGCGCAGGAATTTCAATCGCGCAGGCGTGGCATAGAATAGATCGCGCAGGGTGATGACTGTGCCACGGTTGAGCGCCGCAGGCTTGACCGCGCTGTGCGCGCCGCCCTGCACCGAAATTTCGGCCCCCGCATCGCCCGGCACCCGGCTGGTGATCGTCAACCGCCCCACAGCACCCAGACTGGGCAGCGCCTCGCCCCGGAACCCGAAGGTGTGGATGTTCAGCAAATCAGAGCCGTCGATCTTGGACGTGGCATGGCGGCTGAGCGCCAGCGGCAGATCATCCGGCGCAATGCCACAGCCGTCATCCGTCACGCGGATCAACGTCTTGCCCCCGTCCGCCACGTCGATGGCGATGCGGGTGGCGCCAGCATCAATCGCGTTTTCAACCAGTTCCTTGACCGCGGATGCGGGGCGTTCCACGACCTCGCCCGCCGCGATGCGGTTCACGGCGGCCTCGTCCAGCTGGCGGATCACGGGTCTTATGTTGGGGGTCTGGTCGTTCATCCCACAAGACTTAGCATGTGGTGGCCCGATTCGACCACAGCCGAAGCGGGGTTTCAGCCGCCAGTTGCCGCGCGGTACCACGCCACGATGGCGGCACGCTCGTCGTCTTCCATATAGCTGAGATTGGCGGGCGGCATCGCGTGGCTGATCCCCGATTGCAGGTAAACGGCAAGGGCATTGCGGCTCAGATCCGCCGGGGTTTCCAGCACAACCCCCTTGGGCGCCCAGAGCAGGCCGGACCAGGCCGGTTCGGCGGCGTGGCACATGCTGCACCGGCCCTGCACGATCTCATGGACGGTCTCAAACCCGTCGGCTTGGGCAAAGCGGGTGACGATGGCGGCCTCGCGCTGTGCCATCGGCGCGGTGCTGAGCCAGACAATCGCGATAAAGAGCAGCGCGGTCACACCCCATGTCCAATGCGGATTGCCCTTGCGCGCGTGATGGGTGTTGAACCAGTGCCGGATCGTGACCCCCATCAAGAACACGAGGCTGGCGATCACCCAGTTCCAATCGCTCGCAAAGGCCAGCGGGTAGTGGTTGGACAGCATCAGGAAGATCACGGGCAGGGTGAGGTAATTGTTGTGGGTCGACCGTTGCTTGGCGATCTTGCCGTATTTGGCGTCGGGCGTGCGGCCCGCCATCAGGTCTGCGACCACGATTTTCTGGTTCGGGATGATGACGAAGAACACGTTGCCGGACATCAGCGTGGCCGTGAACGCGCCCAGATGCAGCAGCGCCGCGCGACCCGAGAAGACCTGCGTGTAAAACCACGCCATGCCCACCAGCACCGCAAAGAGCGCCACCATCAGCACCGTCTGGTCTGCGTCCACAAAGATGCGGCAGAGCTGGGTGTAGACGATCCAACCAAAGGCCAGCGAGGCCAGCGAAATGCCCACCGCCTGCCACGTGGTCAGGTCCATCACATTGGGGTCAATCAGGTAGAATTCCGCCCCGAGGTAGTAGACCAGCACCAGCAGGGCAAAGCCGCTGAGCCACGTCCAGTAACTCTGCCATTTGTGCCAGATCAGCCCGTCGGGCATGCCGGGCGGGGCGACGAGGTATTTCTGGATGTGGTAGAACCCGCCGCCGTGAACCTGCCATTCCTCACCATCCGCGCCCGAGGACAGGTCGCGGTCGCGGTGCAGGCCCAGATCCAGCGCGATGAAGTAGAAGGACGACCCGATCCACGCAATCGCCGTGATGACATGCAGCCAGCGGACGGCAAATTCAGCCCATGCGCCCAAGGCGGCGAGATCGTACATGCGCGGTGTTCCTGTCTGTTCTACAGGTTCAGACTAGACGCCGCCGCGGGTGAGGGGAAGATGCTGTGCGCAATGGCGCACGCCAGCGCCCAAAGGCTGGCGTGCGATATGCATATTTTTTGGAACAATGAATGGTCAGTCGTAGCGCAATTCTGCCGCCTTGCCCTTGAACACGTAGTAGGCCAGCGCGGTGTAGCCCGCGATCATCGGCAGGACAAAGACGGTGCCCACGAGGATGATGAACAGGCTTTCGGGGGCGCTGGCGGCCTCGTAGATCGTGAGCTTTTCCGGGACCACGTAAGGGTAGAAGGAATAGGCCAGCCCGCCGAAAGAGAACACGAAGAGGGTGATCGCAAGCATGAATGGCGTGCGCGCGCCTGCGTCGGTTTCGTTGGGCAGGCGGCCCAGGGCGCGCCAGAGCCAGTAGACGGTGACCCCGGACAGGATCGGCAATGGGGCGAGCCAGAAGATCTCGGGCGCGGTGAACCATTTGTCGAAAATACGCGGGCTGACCAGTGGGGTGGCGAGCGAGATCAGGCCGAGGCCGAGTACAAGGCCCCAGATGCCGCCCTTGGCCCAGTCGACCGCTTTGGCCTGCAGGGTGTACTCGGTCTTGAGGATCAGCCAGCACGCCCCGATGAAGGAATAGGCCACTGTTAGGAACACGGCGGTGATCATGGCAAAGGCCCAAGTGCCCAGCGTGCTTTCCAGGCCCATGACGTATTTGCCGAGCATGAAGCCCTGGCTGAGCGAAGTCATCAGCGACCCGGCAAAGAACAGCCAGTTCCATGTGGCTTTGTGCGGTGTGGGTGCCTTGACCCGGAATTCGAACGCTACACCGCGCAGGATCAGACCGATGAGCATGATTGCCACCGGCAGGTAGAGTGCGGTCAGGATGGTGCCGTGGGCCGAAGGAAAAGCCACCAGCAAGAGACCGATGGCAAGCACCAGCCATGTTTCATTGGCATCCCAGAACGGGCCGATCGAGGCCACCATCATGTCCTTTTCGCTGTCCGAGGCGAAGGGGAACAAAACCCCCACGCCCAGGTCAAATCCGTCGAGGACAACGTAGACGAGGATGGACACCCCCATCAGTGCTGCAAAGGTAAACGGCAGCCACTGTGCCGGATCGCCAAACAGATCCATCAAGGTCACTCCGCAGGAACTTGGCGGGCCAGGGCCTCGCCGGATTGAGGGGTGCGGCGACGCGGGACGTCACCGTCCACGCCCTTGCGCGCAAGAAAGAACAGCACACCGATATAGGCGGTCAGCAGCAGCACATAGATCGACAGATAGGCGCCAAGCGTCGTTGCCACGAAGGGTGCTGGCACATCCGCTACGGCCATTTCGGTGGTCATGATGCCCTGCACCAGCCACGGCTGCCGCCCGATTTCGGTGGTGTACCAGCCCGCAAGCGTCGCGACCCAGCCCGAAAAGGCCATTGGCACCATCGCAAAGAGTATCAGCTTGGGCAGCCCTTCGGCCCCGCGCCCCTTGCACAGCATCAGGAAGGCGGCCCCCCAGCTGAGCAGCAGCATCGCCATGCCGGTCGCCACCATGATGCGGAACGACCAGAACACCGGGGCCACCGGCGGGTGCAGGACCTCGCCGTCCTCGCTGACGAAATCGTTCAGACCCGGCACGACGCCATCGGCTTTGTGCTTGAGGATGATCGACGCCATGTTGGGGATGCCGACCTCGAAATGGTTGGTGCGGGCCTCTTCGTCCGGGATGGCAAAGAGCAGCAGCGGCACGTTGGACTGGGTTTCCCAGTTGCCTTCCATCGCGGCGACCTTTTGAGGCTGGTGCTCCAGCGTGTTCAGACCGTGCATGTCACCCATAAATATCTGCACAGGGATCAGCAACGCGCCAAGGTAGACACCGGTTTTCAGTGTCGCACGCACGCCTTGCGACCGGTCACCGAGCAGCCAGCGGAACGCGCTGAGACCTGCGATGAGGAAGGCAACCGTCAGGCCCGAGGCCAGCATCATATGCGTAAAGCGGTAGGGCATCGACGGGTTGAAGATGATCGCGAACCAGTCGGTGGCATAGGCCACGCCATCGCGCATCTCGTAGCCCTGCGGTGTGTGCATCCAGCTGTTGAGCACGATGATCCAGAACGCCGACATCGAGGTGCCGAACGCCACAAGGAAGGTCGCAGTGGTGTGCAGCCAACCTGGCACGCGCGAGAACCCAAAGAGCATGATGCCCAGGAACACCGCCTCGAGGAAGAACGCGGTCATCACTTCATAGGCCAGCAGCGGCCCCGCGATATTGCCCACGGTTTCCATGAACCCCGGCCAGTTGGTGCCGAACTGGAACGACATGGTGATGCCTGACACGACACCCATGGCAAAGCTCAGGGCGAACACTTTGACCCAGAACCGGTAGGCATCCATCCACTTGCCGTCACCGGTGGCGTTGAACCGCAGCTTGAAGAACAGCAAGACCCAACCCAGTGCGATCGTGATCGTCGGGAACAGGATGTGGAACGAAATATTGGCCCCGAACTGGATCCGGGAAAGCATTAATGTGTCCATCGTCAAGCACCTCAGGTGTCGTGAATACCGTGTTTGATCCTGAGATAGGGTACACGACTTCGCCGACACCGGGGGTGCGACAGGGTGCGCAGGCGCGTTTTGTCACAGGGCTTGGCGGCTATGGGAAGGGCGAAATGGGCTGCAACTGCCGGCAACGATCCGTGTTTTCTCATCTGGGCATTGCCGCGCCCGTGTTTCACCGCGTCAGAGGTCCTTGATCAACCTCAGCGCATCATAAATCGCCGCATGGGTGTTTCGCGCCGCCACCGCATCGCCAATGCGGAACAGTTGGAACGACCCGTCCGGGTTCGGCGACAACGCCTGCGCCCGCCCGTCTATCAGTGCGTCGTGATCCACCTCACCGAGGTTGCGCGAGAGCGATTTGAGGTCAAAGTAGAGGTCCGCATTCGGCAAGGTGCCGTAATTGACGACAATCTGGTCAAAGGTCTTGTCGTTTCGTTTGTCGCTATAGTCCGAACCGATGTCGGCAAGCAGCCGATTGCCATCCTTGCGCACACCCATAAGACGCTGCGCGACCGTCATCCGCACATCCTTGTCCTGCAAACGGGCGACATAAGGCACGAGGTTCAGCCCCATGACCTCGGGCGCAAAGGTGCGGTCTGGCGTCATAACCTCAACATGTGCGGTGTCGGCGGCCATCTCTGCGGCCTGCAATCCGGCGTGGTCCCCGGACTCGTCAAACACCAGGACATCACCGCTGGCTGTCACGTCACCCGACAGGATATCCCATGCGCTGATGACGTGGGGCAGGTCCGTCATCTGTTCATAGAGACGCATTTGCGGCAGGCCACCGGTCGCGACGATCACCAGATCGGGGTCGAGTGCTGTGACATCCGCAGCTTCCGCCCAGGTGTTGAAATGAAACTGCACGTCGTGCGCGGCGCATTGCGCCATGCGCCAGTCGATGATCCCGATCATTTCGCGCCGCCGGGGGGATTGCGCCGTCAGCCGCACTTGCCCGCCGGGTTGGTCCGCCGCCTCAAAAACTGTCACGTCGTGACCCCGCATCGCCGCCACACGGGCGGCTTCCAGCCCGCCCGGACCGGCCCCGACCACAACGACCTTGCGCGGCGTGTGGGCCGCTTGGATGACATGTGGCATCGTCAACTCGCGCCCCGTCGCCGCGTTGTGAATACAGAGCGCCTCACCCCCTTGATAGATCCGATCGAGGCAGTAAGTGGCGCCAACACAAGGGCGAATATCGTCCTCGCGCCCCTCAATGATCTTTTGCACCAGATGCGGATCAGCCATATGCGCGCGGGTCATGCCAACCATGTCCAGATGCCCTGCGGCAACCGCGTGGCGGGCAGTGGCCACATCAGGAATGCGCGCGGCGTGGAAGGTGGGCAGACCGATCTCGGCCTTGATCCGCCCCGCGAAATCCAGATGCGGCGCGGATGGGGAACCTTGCAAGGGAATGACCTTGGACAGATCAGGGTCAGAGTGGATGCGCCCGCGGATCACGTTCAGGAAGTCGACCAACCCTTCGGCTTTGAGCATCTGCGCAATCTGCAAACCCTCGTCATCGGTCAGACCGCCGGGCGTTGCCTCATCCGCCGTGAACCGGACGCCAAGCAGGAAATCGTCACCCACTTTGGCGCGCATACCCGCCAATACCTCGCGGACAAACCGCGTGCGGCTTTCCAGTGTCTGCGCGCCATAAAGCCCTTCCAGCTCATTGGTAAGCGGGGACCAGAATTGATCCGCCAAATGGCCGTAACATTCGATTTCCAACCCATCCATGCCGCCGGCCTTCATCCGTTCGGCAGCGTCGACATAGTCCTGAATGATGCGGGCGATGTCCCAGTCTTCGAGCAGCTTGGGGTTATACCTGTGCGCCGCCTCGTGGTGGTGGGTGGGCGCAACCGAGGGCAGCCAATTTCCCTTGCTCCACCCCGTGCGCCGACCCAGATGCGTCAATTGGATCATCACGGCGCAGCCATGATCGTGCAGTTCGTCGGTCATGCCCTTGATCCACGGCACCACCTCGTCCTTGTAGGCCAGCACGTTGTTGAAGGCGGGCGGGCTGTCACGCGACACACAAGCCGACCCCGCCGTCATCGCCAGCGCGACACCCGCCTTGGCCCGTTCGGCGTGATAGGCGCGATAACGGTCCTTGGGCATGCCCTCTTCGGGATAGGCGGGCTCGTGACTGGTCGTCATGATCCGGTTGCGCAGCGTCAGATGCTTGAGCCGGTAGGGTTGCAACAAAGGATCACGGGTCATCTCAGCCTCCGACAAATGCGCCGTATTGTTCGGCCAAAACATGCCGCGCGTCTATGCCCAGCGTCTTGGCCGCTGCAAATGGCCAGTGCGGGCTGCGCATCATCTCGCGCCCCAACAGCACGATGTCAGCCTTTCCACCCGCAATGATCTGTTCCGCCTGATGCGGGTCAGTGATCGCACCCACCGCCATGGTCGGCAGTTGCGTCGACCGCCGGACGTCGCCCGCCATATCAGGTTGCTCTGGCGTCCGACCGTTGATCGCCCCGCGTGCCTCAGGCACAGCGCCCCCGGCAGAGCAATCCAGGATGTCGACGCCGCGTTCCCGCAACCAACCGCCAATTTGTCCCATGTCTTCGACAGTCAGCCCGTCTGGCGCAAAATCGTCTACGGACAACCGGACGGACAAGACACGTTCCGCAGGCCAGACCGCCCGTACCTTTTCCACCGTTTCCAGTAAAAACCGCGCGCGCCCCTCGGGAGAGCCGCCATAGGCGTCACTGCGTGTGTTGACCAAGGGTGTCAGGAAAGAATGCAGCAGATAGCCATGCGCGCAATGCACCTCCAACAGATCATATCCTGCGGAGCAGGCACGTTGAGCCGCGGCCACAAATTCATCCTGGATCGCGTGGATCTCCGGCACTGTCAGGGCATGAGGTTCCCGCCACAGGCGTTGCTCGGTTGGATCAAACCGGTCACTTGTCGGACCTACGGGCGTCCACCCGCCATCCTCGTCAGCGATATGATTGCCGCCCTCAAGCGCAGTTGCCGCGCTGCCTTTGCGGCCCGAATGAGAGATTTGGATGCCCGCCACAGCACCATAGCTTTTCACAAACGACACAATCAGCGCAGCCTTTTCGGCCTGCGCCTCGTTCCACATGCCCGCGCACCCGTTCGATATCCGACCCGTTGGCGAAACGGCGGTGCACTCTGCCATGACCAGCCCCGCGCCGCCCACCGCGCGCGCGCCAAGGTGAACCAAATGCCAGTCCGTCGCCACGCCATCGACGGACACATATTGGCACATCGGCGACATGCCGATCCGGTTTCTGAACACCACGTTATTGATCTTGAGTTCCGAGAACAGCTTTGACATGCACGCCACCTTTTGCTTTGCGGATAGAAAACAGGCTCTTGGGCAATTGAGGCAAGCCAAATTAACTGCCTGTCTTATAAGTTGGCGTTATGAATCATACTGAACTTCCATCGCTCAAGGCGCTGCGTGCCTTTGCCCTCGTGGTCGAGGTCGGCAGCCTGTCTGCCGCCGCACGCGCCATGAATGTGACGCAGCCCGCCGTCACCCAACAGGTTCGTGCGCTGGAAAAGCATCTCGGCAAGAAGCTTTTGAAACGGCATGGGCGCGGGGTTTTGCTGACGGATGACGGCCAGATTCTGGCCCAATATCTGCAACGCGGGTTTGACGAGTTGAGGCGCGGTCTGGACGCTGTGGCGGCCAACAGGCATCCCGCAAATGTGCGCGTGACCACCTCGCCCAGCTTTGCCGCCTTTTGGCTGGTGCCGCGCGTTGCTGCGTTTCAGGCGGCACATCCCGGCATCACCGTGCAACTCGACCTCAGCGCGGAGATGCGACCCATCGACAGTTCCGACTTTGACGTCGCCATTCGGTTCTGCCTGCAACAGGACATGCCCGAAGACATCCCGCCACTGCTCAACGTGACGTTGAATGTACTGTGCCACAGCGCCATCCGCCCGACTGCGCCAGTATCCGGCCCGGACCTCACCGATCTCCCGTGGTTGCAAGAGTTGGGCGTGTCCGTGGTCAACGACTGGTTCACCCGCCAAGGCATCGCGGACTGTGTTCCGGCACAGATTTCTGAGATGCCGGGCAACTTGATCGTGGACGCCATCCGCCGCGCAGAGGCTGTTGCATACACCGTCTGTGACTGGGTTTCAGATGACCTGAGCCGTGGGGACATCGTCGCCATATGGGACAAGCCAGAACGCGGCTGCTATTACGCGCTCGCGGATGCGCCCTCACCTGCCTGCGCGGCCTTTCTGCAGTGGCTGCAGGAAGCGGTGGCGTCAGGCGCGCATTGAGACGCGGGACCCTACCCCAGGCTCTGTATCAGATGGTCTGCATGCCTGCGTCCAGGGCGTCCAGCACACGGGTCACTTCGTCTTCGGTCACGACCAAGGGCGGGGACATCATGATGTTGTTGCCGCCGATGCGGACCATGGCCCCGGCTTCGTAGGTGGCCTTGTGCAAGCGCTTCATAGTCTCTGCATCCATCGGCGTTTTTGCAAGCGGATCGCTGACAAACTCAAGGCCGGTCATCAACCCGTGCCCGCCCCGCACATCGCCCAAGATATCGTATTTCTCGGCCAAACGCTGGCACCCTTCGAACAACTGCGTGCCACGCGGCCCGGCATTGGCCTTGGTATCAAGGCGCAGCGTCTCTGACAGGCAAGCCGTGACCGCCGCCGCACCCACCGGATGCGCCGAATAGGTGTAGCCGTGGAAAATCGCCCCATCCGCGTCCGCCTTTTCAAACACTTCGGCCACCGGTTCTGACATCAACGCAGCACCGACGGGGAAATAGCCCGATGTGATGCCCTTGGCACAGCTCATCATGTCGGGCTGCACACCCCAATGGCGGCTGCCGCTCCAATCTCCCGTGCGGCCAAAGCCTGTGATGACTTCGTCGGCGATCATCAGGATGCCGTGCCGGTCGCAAATCTCGCGCATCAGCGGCATGAACGTCTCGTGCGGGACAATCACGCCGCCCGCGCCCTGAATGGGCTCCATGATAAAGGCGGCGATGCTGCCCGGCCCCTGAAACTGAATCTCGTCCTCCATCGCGGCGGCGATGTTCTGGGCCAGCACAGCCGGATCGGTCTCGTGGAACGGGTTGCGATAGGGGTAGGGCGACGGCAGGTGGAAACATCCGGGCATCAGCGGCTCATAGGCGATGCGGAACCGATTGTTGCCATTGACCGAAGCACCGCCGAAATGGGTGCCGTGATAGCCCTTTTTTAGGCTCAGGAACTTGGTCCGGCCCGGCTCGCCCTTGATGCGGTGATACTGGCGCGCCAGCCGCAGGCAGGTTTCCACCGAATCCGACCCGCCGGAGGTAAAGAACACCCGCGCCATGCCGTCCTCGGCGAAAAATTCGCGCACGGCATAGGATGCTTCAATCGCCGTGGGGTTCGATGTGCCGAAAAACGCTGAATAGTAGGGCAGGTCATAAAGCTGCTTTGCAATCGCGTCCTTCACCTCGTTGTTGGAATAGCCCAGGTTCACGCACCACAGACCACCAACGGCATCCACGGTCTTGTGCCCGTCGATATCTTCGATCACTGACCCTTCGGCCCCGGTGATGATCGTCGGCGCATGGGCCATGGCCTCGCCCGGATGGCCCATCGGGTGCCACATGTGGCGGGCATTGTTGGCGCGCAGGAAATTGTCGTCTTTCATCTCGGGGCCTCCCATGGCTGCACCCCAACAAGGCCACGAACAGGCGCGCCGCACAATCCATATTGAAATCGATTGCATAATTTTTAATCGCACCGCACAGTCCACGCCCAGATAACGGCGCGGACCGAACCGCCTTGCGTTCCACACCGGACCGCCAGGGCCTAGGGTCGCGTGATAAACACCTGGGAGAACACGTATGATCAGACAAACCTTTGCGGCCTTTGCCGCAGCCGCCCTCATGACCGGCGCGGCCATGGCCGAAACCAAAGTGCCCTTTGCACTCGACTGGAAATTCGAAGGCCCCGCCGCCCCCTATTTCGCCGCCATCGACAACGGCCACTTTGGTGCCGCCGATCTGGACGTCGAAGTGTCTGCCGGTCAGGGATCGCTCGACGCCATTCCCAAGGTCGCGACAGGCGCGTTCCCCATGGGTTTTGCCGACATCAACAGCCTGGTCAAATTCCTCGACCAGAACCCCGGCGCGCCGGTCACGGCCGTGATGATGGTCTATGACAAACCACCCTTTGCCATCGTGGGCCGCAAGTCGCTGGGCGTGTCCGAGCCCAAGGACCTCGAAGGGCGCGTGCTTGGCGCCCCGCCCCCGGATGGCGCATGGGCCCAGTTCCCGGCCTTTGCCACCGCCAACAACCTCGACGTGGACAAGATCACGGTCGAGCCTGTGGGTTTTCCAACACGGGAACCGATGCTGGCCGAAGGCAATGTGGCGGCTGTGACAGGGTTCAGCTTCTCGTCCTTCCTGAACCTCGTGCGTCTGGGTGTGCCGGAGGAGGACATCTCCACCATCCTGATGGCGGATTACGGTCTTGAGCTTTATGGCAACGCGATCATCGTCAACACCGACTTTGCCAGCGCCAACCCCGAGATCGTCACCGGCTTTCTCACCGCCGTCGCCGCAGGGTGGAAAGACGCCATCGCCGATCCCGCCAAGGCCATCGAAAGCCTGATCGAGCGGAACCCGGCAGCGGATGCAGCACTGGAAACCCGCCGTCTGCAACTGGCCATCGACGCCAACGTGCTGACCGACAACGTGGCGGCCAACGGCATGGGCGGCGTGGATGCCGCACGCATGGAAACCGCTCTGGGCCAGTTGGCTGAGACCTACGCGTTCCAGAACGCACCCGATGCGAGCCTCTATTTCACCGACGCGTACCTGCCCGCTGCAGATGCGCGGATGCTGAAGTAAGCGGGAAAGACGGCGTGCGCCCATGACAAACCTGATTGATATCAAGGGCGTACGCCACGCCTATAAAACCCCCTCCGGCCCGCTGCCTGTGCTAGACGGGCTGGAGCTTTCGGTGCCCGAAGGCGGCTTTGCCGCTGTGGTGGGGCCGTCGGGCTGCGGCAAGTCCACGTTGACGCGACTGGTGGCCGGGCTGATGAAGCCCGACGAGGGCGAGGTCTGGTTGCACGGCGATCTGGTTAAAGGGCCGAAATCAACCGTCGGCATGGCCTTTCAAAACCCTGTCCTGCTGGAATGGCGGACGATCCTGCAAAACGTGATGCTGCCGCTGGAGATCGTCTCCACAGGCATGAACAAACGCGAGCAGGAGGACCGCGCGCGGCACTTGCTGGACCTTGTGGGGTTGTCGGGGTTCGAAGACAAACGCCCCTCCGAATTGTCCGGCGGCATGCGCCAGCGCGCGTCGCTCTGCCGGTCAATTGTGCACAAGCCCGAGGTGCTGATCCTCGATGAACCCTTTGGCGCGCTGGATGCGTTCACGCGCGAGGACCTGTGGCAGACCATGCACAAGGTCAAAGCCGAAGAGCCGTTCACGGGCGTACTCATCACCCACGACCTGCGCGAGAGCATCTTTCTCGCCGATCAGGTCATCGTGCTGTCGGGACGGCCCGCGCGTACGCAATACGTGATGGATGTGCACCTGACCGGCGAGCGGGACATTGAGATGCTCTATACTGCGGAAAGTGCGGAGGCGCTCAACATCCTGCGCCAGCAGATCCGCATCGCGCAAGGGAGGGACGCGGCATGACCTTTCGTCAGATCGGCGTGCCTCTGGCCGCGCTCGTCCTCTTTGGTCTGTTCTGGGAATGGTTGGTTTGGGTCAATGGTTGGCCGAATTACAAGATGGCCTCGCCCAGCGATATCTGGCCCGCGTTCTGGAAGTTCCGGGGCCTGTTTCTGGAATACGGGTGGGACACCTTGTGGCGCACGGTGGCGGGCCTGCTGCTGGCGGTGGTGTTCGGCGTGTTTCTGGGCATGGTCATGGGCCTGTCCAAGACAATGCGCGACGCGCTTTATCCGTTGCTGGTGGGGTTCAACGCCATCCCCAAGGCGACCGTGGTGCCGATTGTGGCGCTGATGTTCGTGGGCCAGCACGACATGAACACGATCCTGATCGCGTTCCTGATTTCGTTCTTTCCCATCGCCGTGTCGGTGTCGATTGGCCTGAGCACGTTGGAGCCGGAATACCGCGATATCCTTGCGTCGCTGGGCGCGTCGAAGTTCACGATCTTCTGGAAGATTGCCTTGCCCAAAACGCTGCCGGAGTTTTTTGGCGCGCTGAAGGTGGCGGTGACGCTGGCCTTTATCGGGACCAACCTGATGGAGATCGTGGAGCCGCATGGCCGCGGGCTGGGGCATCTTTTTGACAGTGGCAAGATCAGCGCGGATTACCCGCTGATGTTTGCCGTTCTGATCGCCTTGGCGCTGATGGGGATTGTCCTTTACTACGTGGTGGTCGCGCTGGAAAAGGTGTTCGCCGGCTGGGCTGAGCGCAATCCGGGCTGATCTTTGCGGCGCGCGTGCCGCGCACGACATGTTTCAGGGGGCTCTGCCCCCGGCGCATGCGCGCCTCCCTCGAGGTATTTGTGGGCGAAAGGAAGATCAGGCGGTGATGGTGTAGCCGGGGTCGAGCGCGTGTTCTTCGAGATTTGCGCCCGGTCCGATGCGGTCGATGACGGCAAAGAGGCCCGGTGCGTGCAGTGGGGTCAGGACGCCGTGCCATGTACCGCGGTGCAGGTTGATCGCTTGGCCCGGTTCGGTGAGGAACGCCTGTGGTAGGTCGGTTTTGTCCCGGGCCACGGTGACGAGGAAGCTGTGTTCCGACATCGGGACAAAGCATTGCGAACCGTCCGGGTGTCGTTCCAGCAGGTCGAGCGTGTAGGGCAGTTGGCGGGGTTGGGCCTGGAACAGGCTGATGCCTGCGCGGCCGTCCGCGAAGTCCATCTGTGCCCGGTCGTGGTAGCGGCCGCAGAGGCCCGCGTTGATGATCTTGTCCGGATCACCCGCGCAGTCCAGAACATCGCCGAAGGGGGCGAAGGTCCGGGCGGTCAGGGGCTGTGCCTTGATCTCAGAGCGGGACATGGCGGTTCACATCTTTGTAGAGCAGGTAACGGAACGGGCCGTCGCCCGTGGCAATGCAAGCTTGCGGGCAGAAGGCGCGCAGCCACATGAAGTCGCCCGGGCCCACCTCGACCCAATCGCGGTTCAGCAGGTAGCGCGCGGTGCCTTCGAGGACGTAGAGCCCATGTTCCATCACGTGGGTTTCGGCAAAGGGGATGCGCCCGCCCGGTTGGAAGTTGACGATGTTGACGTGGCAGTCGTAGCGCATGTCGAGCGGGTCGAGGAAACGCTGTGTAGCCCAAAGATTGCCGCAATCGGGCATGGCGGCGGCGGGGACATCCGTGTCGTGGGTCACGACCGCCTCGGGCAGGCCCACGCCTGCGCCCGGCACGTATTTCTTGCGGATCCAGTGCGCGCCGCAGGGCGCATCCGACCGGTTCCACAGGGTCCAGCGCGCGCCCGGCGGGATATAGGCAAAGCTGCCTGCGCGCAGCTCGTAAAGGTCCGCGCCCACGGTCAGATGTGCGGTGCCGTGCGCCATGAACAGCACGGCCTGCGCGTCCATGTCCGGTTCGGGGTCGTTGCTGCCGCCTTCGGGGGCAAGTTCGATGGCGTATTGCGCGAATGTCTCGGCAAAGCCGCTGAGCGGGCGGGCGAGGATCCACGCGCGCGTGCCGTCCCAGCCAGGCAGAAAGGACGTGACGATGTCGCGTTGCACCGAGGCAGGGATCACTGCGTAGGCTTCGGTGAACACGGCGGTGCTTTCGGGGTTTTCGTTCTGGCCGGGCAGTCCGCCGGGGGGAAAGGCGTATGTCATCCCATCGCCTCCAGCCGCAGGCGCGCAATGCGTTCGACCTGCCGGCAGGCTTCGGCCATTTCGGTGGCGGTGTCATTGCCGATCCGCCGGTCAAAGGCGCGCAGGATCCCTGCCTTGTCATGGTCCTTGACCGCGATGATGAAGGGGAACCCGTGCTTGGCCACATAGGTGCTGTTGCGCGTGTCGAACTGGTGGCGTTCGTCGTCGGTCAGCGCATCGAGGCCCGCGCTGGCCTGTTCGGACGTGCTCTCTGCCGTCAGACGCTTGGCCGCCGCCAGCTTGCCCGCAAGATCGGGGTGTGCGCGCAGCACGCCCAGCCGCTGGTCCTGCGTGGCGGCGCGGAAGACGCGGCAGAGCGCGTTGTGCAGCCCTTGGGAGGTGTCATGGGCAGGCCCCAGTTCGAGCGCATGCGCGCCCTCGGCAATCCATGGAGAGTGTTCGAAGATACCGCCGAACTGGTCGACAAACGCCGCCCGGTCCAGCAGGTGCCAGCCGCGCGGTGGCACAGGCGGATGCGTCTCGGCCCAGTGGTCCGCAATATCCTGACGGCGCGCGCACCACACCCCTTCGAACCCCTGCACATAGTCGATGAACCGGCGCAGCGCCTGCACCCGTCCGGGTCGCCCGATCAGGCGGCAATGCAAGCCCACGGACATCATCGCGGGCCGCCCTGCCACCCCTTCGGCATAGAGCGCGTCGAACGTGTCACGCAGGTAGGCAAAGAACTGGTCGCCCGAATTGAACCCCTGCGGCGTCGCAAAACGCATGTCGTTGCAATCGAGCGTATAGGGCAGGATCAGCTGATCCCGGTCGCCCACACGCGTCCAATAGGGCAGATCATCGTCATAGGTGTCGCTGATCCAGGCGAACCCGCGCGCCGCCGCCAGCGCCACAGTGTTGACCGAACAGCGGCCCGTGTACCAGCCACGCGGGGGCGTGCCGGTCACCTCGGTGTGCAGCGCGATTGCCGCATCCATGTCCGCCGCCTCGTCCTGCGGAGCATGATCCTTGTAGTCGATCCATTTCAGCCCGTGCGACGCGATCTCCCACTCGGCCCCCTGCATCGCCTCGACCTGTGCGGGGCTGCGCGCCAGTGCCGTGGCCACACCGAAGACCGTCACCGGCACGCGGGTCTCGGTGAACAGGCGGTGCAGCCGCCAGAACCCGGCACGCGCGCCATAGTCATAGATCGATTCCATGTTCCAATGCCGCTGCCCCGGCCAGGGGGCGGCGCCCACGATCTCGGACAGGAACGCCTCGGACGCGGCATCGCCATGCAACAGGCAATTCTCGCCCCCCTCTTCGTAGTTCAGCACAAAGGACACGGCGATGCGCGCACCACCGGGCCAGGCCGCATCGGGGCGGTCCGCCCCGTGGCCGTGAAAGTCGCGCGGATATCTTGGTGGCAGGTCTGCCATGGACTTCCCTTTGCAATCAGAGTGAGATGCGCACAATCTGAGAGAAACGGGGGCCGGATGCAATGGCTGCGGGATATCTGACGACACATGTTCTGGACACGGCGCGGGGGCTGCCCGCTGCAGGCATAAAGATTGCGCTTTATCGTGTGTCCGGCAACAGCCACCGCAAGATTGCCGAGGCCGAGACAAATGCCGACGGGCGCACCGATACGCCCATCCTGCCGCAGGGCAAATTCAAGGCCGGGCAATACGAGCTGATCTTTTTCTGCGGTGACTATATCGATGCGCACGGGCTGAACGGCGAGGCGGTCAAGTTCCTCGACCAGATCCCGATCCGCTTTGGCATCTCTGACGCGGACGCGCATTACCACGTGCCGCTGCTGCTCTCGCCGTTTGGCTATTCGACCTATCGCGGCAGCTAGGCAACCGCCTCCAACAGGGTCAGATGGGCAGTGCCAAACCGCCGCGTGTCCACGGGCGCATAGCCTGCGGGCGCGTCCATGACACGCTCTTCTTCCCACACAACCAACGCGCCGGGCCGCAACCAGCCGTGCACAGCACCCAACGCCTTTTGCCCCAACCCCTTGCCGTAAGGCGGGTCGAGGAACACCAGATCAAAGGGGCCCTGCGCCTTGGCGCCCAACCGCGTGGCATCCCCGCGCATCAATGTCGCGGCCTCCCCGGCCTGCAACTTGGCCATGTTCTCGGAGATCAGCCGCTGGCCCACGCGCCCGTTTTCCACGAACACCACCCGGTCCGCCCCGCGCGACAGCGCCTCGAACCCCAGCGCACCGGTCCCTGCAAAGAGGTCCAGCACCTGCGCCCCGTCAATCACGTCACGGTGGGTCAGCATGGAAAACAGGCTCTCGCGCACCCGGTCCGGCGTGGGACGCAGATGCGCGCCCGGATCACCCTTGCCAACCGAGGCAAGAGGCACACCGCGCCAACGCCCGGCAATGATCCTCACTTGAGCAGCGCCTTGAGGTCCCCCGCAGGATCCGCCACCACCGCAGGGTCTGCATCCTTGCCCGCCTCGATCAGCCGCTTGCCGATCATGTAGGCGCGCGGATCATTGGCCGCATCGACGGCCAACAGCGTGTCGCCACGGTAGTACCAGAATGACTGCGCCGCCCCGCCATCCCGCGTCACCACCCGGTCATAGCCGGTGTTGAGCCCCGCAATCTGCAATTTCACATCATACTGATCTGACCAGAACCAGGGCCGCGCAACGTATTCCTTGCCCGCCCCCATGATGTTCTCGGCCACGCATTCCGCCTGATCGATGGCATTGGGCACGCTTTCCAACCGAATGCGCGCGCCGCGAAAGGGGAACGACGCACAATCGCCCGCCGCCCAGACATGCGGTACATTGGTGCACCCCTGCGCATCCGTGGCAATCCCGTTGTCGAGTGCGAGTCCCGCCGCCTCGGCCAGCGCCGTGGCGGGCGTGATGCCCACACCGACGATCACCAGATCCACGTCCAGCATGGTGCCGTCCGTCAGTTCGGCCCCCTTCACGGCCCTATCACCCAGCAGGCGGGTCAACCCGACGCCCTCGCGCAGATCTACGCCATGCCCGGCATGCAGGCTGCGGAAATAGTCACTCGTTTCAGGTGCTGCCACACGTTGCAGGATCCGTTCGGCCATCTCGACCAGCACGACATTCAGGCCCAGCTTGGAACAGACCGCCGCCGCCTCTAGGCCGATATATCCGCCGCCCACGATCAACACCGTCTTGCCCGCCGCACAGACCGGCGCCATCGCGTCCACATCCGGCAGATCGCGCACCACGAACACGCCGTCCAGATCACCGCCAATGGCAGCGGGCAGGCGGCGCGGCTCCGACCCGGTGGCAAAGACCAGATCGGTATAAGACAGATCGTCGTCTCCCACCCGCACGGTCTGCGCACCCGTATCAATGCCCGTCACCACGGACCCAAGACGCAGATCAATGTCATGCTCCGCGTAAAACGCCTCCGGACGCAGGAACAACCGCTCCAGCGGCATCTCGCCCAGCAGATAGGCCTTGGACAAGGGCGGGCGCTGATAGGGCGGCACAGGCTCGGCCCCGATCAATGTCACCGCCCCCTCGAACCCGCCATTGCGCAACTTGGCCACACAGGACGACCCCGCCTGCCCTGCCCCGATCACCACCACATGGCTCATTTGCCCAACCTTTGTTCTCGCCCTTTACCGACGCGCAGCCTATATCGCTCTCCAAGGCATAGGCAATTCCAAGAAAGGCCCAAACACATGGCAATTTCCCAAGGCGATACCCTTCCCGACGCAACCCTGTCCTATCTGGGCGACGACGGCCCCGCCACGCTCCAGCTCAGCGACAAGACCAAGGACCGCAAGGTCGTGATCTTTGCCCTGCCCGGCGCCTATACCGGCGTGTGCAGCACGGCCCACGTGCCCAGCTTTATCCGCACCAAAGACCAGTTTGCCGAAAAAGGCGTGGACGAGATCATCTGCATCTCCGTCAACGACCCCTTCGTGATGGGCGCATGGGGCGAGGCGACAGGCGCCACCGCCGCAGGCATCACCATGCTGGGCGACGCCGAGGCCGCGTTCACCAAGGCCATGGGCCGCGACTTCTCCGCCCCGCCCGCGGGCCTCATCGACCGCTCCAAACGCTATGCGATGGTGGTAGAAAACGGCACCGTCACCCTGATCCACGAAGAAGAAAACCCCGGCATGTGCGAAGTCTCCGGCGGCGAGGCCCTGCTCGACGCCATGTGAGCGGCGCGCCAAATCAATAATGTCGTAAAAGGCCCCCGGCGACGGGGGCCTTTTTCCTTTGGATCACTCCGCCGCCTGGACAAGCGTGCGCGTGGGGAACGGAATGTCCACATCCGCCGCATCCAGCGCTTCCTTGACCTTGCGCTTCATGTCCGCCTGATACTGGAAATAAACCGCACTGTCGCACCACACCCGCACCAGGAAATCCACCGAACTGTCGCCCAGGTTGTTCACCTGAATGAACGGCTCGGGATCGCTGTGCGACCGCTCGTCCGCCATGATCGTGTCGCGGATCACCTCCTCGGCCTGCTTCAGGTTCACACCGTATCCCACACCAAACGTCCACTCGGCCCGCCGCTTGGGATAGATCGAATAGTTGGTGATCACGTTCCCCCACACCTCGGAATTGGGGATGATCACCTGCACATTGCTCAGGTCCGCCAGCTCGGTAAAGTTCAGCGTCACGTCCTTGACCGTGCCCATCTTGCCCGCCACGTCGACAAAATCGCCGATCTTGAGCGGCCGGAACAGGATCAGCATCACGCCCGCCGCCACATTCGACAACGTCCCCTGCAAGGCCAGACCAATCGCCAGACCGGCGGCACCCACGGCCGCGACCACCGACGTCGTCTGCACCCCGAAGGTGTTCAGCACGATCAGAAAGGTGAAGCCCAAAATGATGTAGCGCACCAATGAGCCGAGGAAGTTGAACAGCGTGTCGTCCAGATGCTTGTGGTTCAAGCCGATCTTGCGCACCCGCCGTCCGGCCCAGGCCGCAATCGTCCAACCCACAAACAGAATGGCAATCGCGGCCAGAACCGACCCCACAATCGACGCCAGAAACTCCAGCGACATGAAATCGCCCAACGTCTTGCCGTCCCACACCTCGGTGGCCATCAAACTCTGAATATAGTCCATCTCTTAACCCGCCAGACTGTCCATCTTGCGCGCCAGTTTCACATCCAGCGTGCTGACACCACCCAAATCATGGGTCGTCAGGGTCACATCAACGGTCTTGTAGACGTTGGACCACTCCGGGTGATGGTCCCACTTCTCCGCCCAGATAGCCACACGAGTCATCCAGCCAAACGCCTCGACAAAATTGTCAAAGACGAAGGATTTGAAAATCGCATCACGCCCGTCAACAACCGACCACCCGGTCTCCTCCAGCGGATCCAGCAGGGTGTCGCGCGTCTCTTCGCTCAGCTTTTCGGTCATTCCTGTTCCTCGATCTGGACCCGCTTGAACGGTCCGTAATCCGTGAGAATTTCAATCTCCTCTTCCACCGCCTCACGCTCGGCTTCGAGGTAGTTGGCAATCGCATCGGCAAAACCCGCGTCGCCAACCCAGTGCAGGCTGTGGGTCTGGGTCGGCAGATACCCTCGCGCCAGCTTGTGTTCACCCTGTGCGCCCGCCTCCACACGTGCCAGCCCGCGGTCAATCGCGATGTCGATCGCGCGGTAGTAACACAGCTCGAAATGCAGGCACGGATGATGCTCCACACAGCCCCAATAGCGTCCGTATAACGCATCAGCCCCGACAAAGTTCAACGCACCGGCAACATACCGCCCGTCGCGTTCGGCCAGCACCAGCGCCATGTCGTCCCGCAACGTCTCCTGCGCGATGTCAAAGAACCGGCGCGTCAGATACGGTGTGCCCCATTTGCGCGCGCCCGTGTCCTGATAAAACTCCCAGAACGCGTCCCAATGTTCAGGCCGCAGGTCATCGCCGGAAAACGTGTGGATCACCCCGCCAAAATCCTGCGCCTGCCTGCGCTCCTTGCGGATGTTCTTGCGCTTGCGGCTGCTCAACGTCGCCAGAAACCCGTCGAAATCCGCGTATCCGTCGTTCAGCCAGTGAAACTGCTGCGTGGTGCGCGGCATCAGGCCCAGCGCAGCGCCCGCCTCCCGTTCCGCTTCGGTACAGAACGTGACATGCAGCGAACTCAGCTGATTGTTCGCCCCCAACTGCACCGCCCCCTGAACCAGCGCCGACAGGCCGGTTTCCGCAAAATCGGGATGGGTCAGGAACCGCCGCCCCGTGGCAGGCGTATGCGGCACGGCGATTTGCAGCTTGGGGTAATATCGCCCCCCCGCCCGCTCATAGGCATGGGCCCAGTTGTGGTCAAAGATGTACTCGCCCTGGCTGTGCCCCTTGGCGTACATCGGTGCCACGCCGATGGTCTGCCCGGCCAGCACGGCTTGCAGGTATTGCGGCTGCCACCCGGTGCCGGGGCCCACCGAATTGCTGTCCTCCAGCGCCTTGAGAAACCGGTGCGTCGTGAACGGATCATTGGGCCGCCCACCGCCCGCCGCTTCGGGACAGGCACAGGCATCCCATGTCGCCGCGTCGATGGCGTTCAGGCTGGGCAGAACACGAATTTCGATCTCTTGCTCGGACACGCGGCCTTCCCTTCGCTCTGGACTGTTGAATGTGTGTCGCAGGCGGGCAGGTTCAACCGGGCTGCGCGGCCAAGTACCCCTCAAAGGTCACATTTTCGGCAATCCGCCGCGCTTCCGCCTCTGCCTCTGGCGACCGGATGGTCCAGCACAGGATGTGCGCGCCCGCAGCCTTTAGCGCCGCCACTCGTGGCCGGGACAAATCGGCGGCCTCGTGGCTGATGAAACTTGCGCCCACACGGTCAAAATCGGGGATGTCCCTCAGCCGCGCACAAGTCGCCTCGGGCAAGGGCCAATTGGCGGGGTCATAGGCGCTGGTCACCAACCCTCGGGGCAGGTCGGGGCACAGGTCGGCCATGCGCGCGACGCTGTGCGGGTTGAACGACATCAGCGCCACGGGTCCCGCATAGCCCGCCAATGCCGCAGCGGTTGCAGCCTCCAGCGGGCCGATGTTGTCGCCCATGCCGCCATCCTGATCTTTGATCTCGATCAGCAGCGGCACCTGACCGGCCACAAGGTCCAACACCTCATCTAGTGTCGGAACACCCTCGTCACCACCACGTAAGGTGATACCCCCAAGTGTCCCCGCGGGGACAGATCGCACCGGACCAGTCCCATGCGCCAGCCGGGCCAGGTCATAGTCGTGGAAAACCATCGCCTGGTCATCGGCGCTGAGCTGCACGTCAATCTCGATGCCATAGCCCTGCGCAATCGCCGCACGGATCGCCGCCCGACTGTTTTCCGGGCGGCCATCATCGACGTCATGCAGGGCGCGGTGCGCAAGCGGTGCGCGCAGGAACGCAGGGTCCAGGGCAGGCGTCATTTGATTTCAAAGATGCCTTCGATCTCAACCGCCACACCCAACGGCAGCGCCGCCGCGGACACAGCCGAACGGCTGTGACGCCCGGCATCGCCCAGCGCCTCGACCAGGAAATCAGACGCACCATTGATCACCTGCGGCTGGTTCGTGAAATCAGCGGTCGAGTTCACAAACCCGGTCAGCTTGACCACCCGCACCAGACGCTCGATGTCACCGCCACAGGCCGCCTTGACCTGGGCCAGCAGGCTGATCGCGCAGGTCTTGGCCGCAGCGGCCCCTGCCTCGACTTCCATGTCAGCGCCCAGTTTGCCGGTGATCAACCCGTCTGCGCCGTTCGAGATCTGACCCGAGACGTAGACGATGTTGCCCACCTGAACAAAAGGCACATAGTTCGCGGCGGGCGCGGGAGCGTCCGGCAGGGTTACACCCAGTTCGGCAAGGCGGGATTCGATCGACATGGCGGCATCCTTTCAGGCTGTTTCGCGCGGACGCTAGACCGCCAGCCGGACCGAGGAAAGGGCCAAGATCAGGATTCCCGGAAGGCCCGGTTGAAATAATCCGCCAGCGGCTTGATCAGATAGGCCAGCGGCGACCGATCCGCCGTGCGGATGAATGCCTCGACCGGCATGCCGGGGATTAGCACCTGCCCCTCGGCCAGCTTGTCCTGCTCACCGGGGTTCAGCACGATTTCCGCGCGGTAGTAACTGGCACCAATCGCCTCGTCCTCGAACGCATCCGCAGAAACCAGCGCAACCTCGCCCACCAGTTCAGGCGTCGTGCGTTGATCCAGTGCAGAGAACCGCAGGTTCACCGCCTGTCCCGTCACAATCTGGTCAATGTGCAGCGGGTCCACCCGCGCGGCGATCACCAGCGGACGATCCTGCGGGATGAGGAACAGCACCGGGTCCGCGCCGCGCACAACCGACCGCATCGTCTGAACGCGCATGTTGTAAACGATACCCGACACAGGCGCGCGGATTTCCATACGCTCGATGTCCGTCATCAAGGACAGACGCTGTTCGATCAGTTCCAACTCGCGCGAGCGCAGATCACGCAGTCGGGTGATCGCCTCTTCGCGGCGTTGCGAGTTCAGACGCAGCACTTCGATCTCGATCTCGGTGATGCGCTGTTCGGACTGTGCCTTGCCCGCCGCCAGCTCGCCCAACTGACCGTCCAGCGATGCCGATTGCCGTTGCAGCGCCAGCACGCCCGACGCTTGCGTCAAACCCCGCTCCAGCAGGCTTTGCTGCGCTTCCAACTCGACCTCGATCAGCTCAAGCTGACGGGCCAGCGATGCCTCTTGCGCCTCGATGCCGATAATCTGGTTGCCGGTTTGGCCTGCGCGTTTCTCCAGTTGTTCGATCTGGCGCGCAATGGAATCGCGGCGGGCAAAAAACAGATTGCGCTGCCCCTCGACCAGTTCGGCCACGGACGGGCGTTCCTCTGCGATCTTCAGCAACTCGGGCTCAAAGGTGATCGTGTCGCGCTCGTCCCGCTCGGCCTCAAGCCGTCCGCGACGGGCCATGAACTCGTAGAGTTGCCCTTCGACGATGGCGAGGCTGGACCGCATCTGGGTCACGTCCAACTGGATCAACAGGTCACCCGCCTGAACGGTATCGCCCTCCTGAACCGCGATCTTGGACACAACGCCGCCTGTGGGGTGCTGCACAATCTGCCGGTTCTGATCGACCTCGATACGTCCCGGCGCGATGATGGCGCCCGCAATCTCGGTGTAGATGGCCCAGGCCATGAACCCGCCCAGCAGGCCAAAGAGGCCAAAGAACCCGATGAAAAGCGGGCGTTTGGCCGACCAATTGTTGTCGCTCATGTGACACCCCCTGCACCGGCGGGTGCGCGCTGGATTTGTTGATGGTTCTTGACCATGGATTTCAGAATCTCGTCCTTGGGCCCAAAGGCGGTGCGGACACCGCCGTCGATGACCAGCAACAGATCACATTCCTGGATCGCGGCGGGCCTGTGCGCCATGATGATGACCGAACGACCGTCGGCCTTGGCCCCGCGAATGGCCTGGTTCAGCGCCTGCGTCCCCTCGTTGTCGAGGTTCGAGTTCGGCTCATCCAGAACCAGGATCACCGGATCATCATAGAGCGCCCGCGCCAGCCCGATCCGCTGGATCTGACCGCCTGACAGGCGCTGTTGGGCGGCGTTCACACGGGTGTCGTAGCCTTCGGGCAGTTCAAGGATCATCTTGTGCGCGTCCGCCTTTTGCGCGGCAGCCACCACTTTGGCGTCATCCGGTTGCAAGGACAGCCGCGCGATGTTCTCGGCGATGGTCCCGTCAAAAAGCTGGACCCGTTGCGGCAGGTAGCCGATGTGCTGCCCGAGGACGTTGGGCGCATATTGATCAAGCGCCGCAGCATCCAGACGGATCGATCCACCCGCAGGTCGCCACACACCCGTGACACAACGCGCAAGCGTCGATTTGCCCGCACCCGACGGTCCAATCACACCCATCGCGTGACCGGGCGGCAGGTCAAAATTCAGTCCCCGCAGGGACGCCGTCTTTTCGCCCGGCGGCACCACGGTCAGCGCCTTGGCCACCAGTTGTGCTTTGGGCTTGGGCAGGTCGGTGCGCGGCGGTTCGGGGCGCACAGTTCCCAACAGATCCGCCAGCGCATCCCATCCTTTAGTCGCGCGCTGCACGGTTTGCCACTGGGTCAACATCGTCTCAATCGGAGCAAGCGCGCGGCCCAACAGGATGGACCCCGCAATCATCGCGCCCGGCGTCATCTCGTTCTGCAGCACCAGATAGGCCCCCAGACCCAGCATCGCACTTTGCAGAAACAGGCGCAGCGTCTTGGTCAGCGAGGTAAAGCCGCCACCCACATCCGTGGCCTTGATCTGTTCCTGCAACGCGCCGCTGCGGGCCGTCTGCCACCGGTCAAAGGCCGCGTCGCGCATGCCCATGGCCTGCACCATCTCAGCCTCGATCCGCAATTGATCCGACATCACCGTCGCAGTCTGGCTGGCGTGCCCCGCCTTGAGTTGCGGCAAGCGCGACAGCAACTGGTTCGCCAGCGCGATCAGGATAAGGACCGTGCCGCCCGCAACAGCGAGCCACCCGAGCAACGGGTGAAACAGGAAAATCCCGGCGATAAAGATGGGGGTCCAGGGCAGGTCGAAGAACGCCAGCAAAACCGGAGAGGTCAGAAACCGCTGGATCGATTCCAGATCGGCCAGCCCCGATTGGGTGCGCGCGTCCGGCGCCACGGCGGATTTGCGCACCACCGCATCGAAAACACGGCGATCCAGGTCCGCCTGAAACCGTGCACCCACCCGCGCCATGACGCGGCCACGGGTGAAATCCAGAATACCCATCACACCATAGAGAAACACGACAAGCAGCGACAACGCGATCAGGGTCTCTTCGCTCTTGCTGCCCAGCACGCGGTCATAGACCTGAAGCATGTACATCGGACCGGTCAGCATCAGCAGGTTGGCGAACATACTGAACAGACCAACCGACCAGTACAGCCCGTTGCTCTTGCCGCGCACGGCCCGCAATTCGGCCAGGCCCATCTTTCTAAGATCGTTCTGCATCGGCACCTTTTCGCTTGTCTGTTTGCGTCTTTGTGTGATTAGCGACGCTATGGTTTATTTTGCCTGTCACGCAAGTGCCACATGAGGCTAAAGGAATTTCTACGGCTATGGGCATTTTGAACAAAGGCATTAGGTAACTGATACAAATTGTGGTCGGAGAATTCCATTGACACTTATTGTTCGTTTGCAACGTGCGGCAGTTATGTTGCTCGCCGTGGCATCAGTGGCCGCCTGCGCCAGTTCGGGCGGACAGCCAACGGCGGACGGGGTCTATGACCCTTACGAGACACAGAACCGCAAAGTGCACGCCTTTAACCGTGGTCTGGACCGCGCCATCGTGCGTCCGGCGGCGATTGGGTATTCGACCATCCTGCCCGATGAAATCGAAGACAGCGTGGGCCATTTCGCCAAGAACCTGGGCCAGCCTTCGGTTGTCGTGAACAGCGTCCTGCAGGGCGATCTGCGCGGCGCAGGAATTTCGACAGTACGTTTTCTGACCAACTCGGTTCTCGGGATTGGCGGGCTGTTTGATGTGGCCACGGATTTCGATGTGCCACAGCACGACACGGATTTTGGCGAGACGCTGTATGTCTGGGGTGTGGGCGAAGGTGCCTATCTGGAACTGCCGGTTCTGGGCCCGTCGACACAGCGTAACACCGCCGGCAAGGTTGTGGACCTGTTCACCAACCCGCTGAGCTATGCGCTGGACAGCCCCGAAAGCTATTACGGGACCGTCGCGGGTGTCGCCTCTGGCCTTGGCACGCGTGGCCGGTTCTCGGACACCGTGGATTCGATCCTGTATGAAAGCGCCGACAGCTATGCGCAGGCCCGCCTGATTTACCTGCAAAACCGCAGGTTCGAGCTGGGCGATGGTGAGGCGTCCACGGAAATCGACCCGTTTGCCCTCGACACGGAAGGATTTTGATCATGTTTCGACGTCAGTTTCTTGCTTTGACCGGCGCGGCGGTTGCTCTGCCCGCCCTGCCCGCCTTTGCGATCAACGAAGCAGGTGCCGAACGGCTGGTGAATGCGCTGGTCGGTGACATCAACAATGTGATTGCCTCCGGCAAGGGCGAGAACGCGATGTTCCGCGACTTTGAACGCATCTTTGCGCGCTACAGCGACACGTCCTACATCGCGGCCTATGCCATGGGCGTGGACGGACGCCGCGCCTCGACCGCGCAAAAACGCGCCTTTTCGACCGCCTTTCAGGGGTACATCTCGCGCAAGTATGGCAAGCGGTTCCGCGAATTCATCGGCGGGCGTCTTGAGGTCAAGGGCGTCAAGCGCGTCAAGAACTGGTACGAGGTCGAAACGACGGCGTTCCTGCGCGGCGAGTCGCCCTTCACCGTGACGTTCCACGTGTCGGATCGGTCCGGCAAGGATCTGTTCTTCAACATGTTCATTGAAGGTGTGAACCTGCTGTTGACCGAGCGCACCGAGGTCGGCGCGCTGATCGACCGCAATGGCGGCAACATCGACGCGATGATTTCTGACCTGAAAAAGGCGGGCTGACCGCCTTAGCGGTCTGACCCGGACGGATACCGGTTGGTGTTGTCCGGGTTCGGCGCACCACCGCCCAGAATATCGCGGATCAGGAATTCGATGATGCCCTCGGTCGTGCGCGGCGGTTCGGTCCGTTGCGTCGGCGCAGGTGCCGTACGCGTGGCCCCCTCGGGCGGGCGCATCGGCAGCGGACGCGCGGGCAGGCCATCATGCACCCGCAACATCGTCTCGCGCCAGATCTCTGCGGGCAGACCACCACCCGTCACCCCGGTGAGCGGCGTGTTATCGTCATAGCCCATCCAGACACCCGCCACATAATCAGCGGTAAAGCCGATGAACCACGCATCGCGTGCGGCTTGGGTCGTGCCAGTCTTGCCCGCGATTTCGCGGCCGCCAAATTTCGCGCGCTGGCCCGTGCCCTGGCTGACGACCTTTTCCATCATCCAGATCAACTGGGCGGCGGCACCGTCCTGGATCACGCGTTCGCCAATGCCGCCACCGCTGCCCATCAGCGGCTCGGCGTCGCCTTTGAGGCGCAGATCGACAAGACCGTAGGGCGTCACCGATGAGCCACCATTGAGGATACCAGCATAGGCCCCGGTCATTTCAAGCAACGTGCTTTCGGATGCGCCCAGCGCAAGTGCAGGCCCAGCGGCCAGATCGCTTTCGATGCCAAAATCGCTGGCCACACGGCGCACCAGATCACGCCCGACACTTTCAGATATTTTCACGGCCGGGATGTTGAGCGAATCCTTGAGCGCATCGGTCAACGTCACGCGCCCCTTGTAGTCGTTGGTATAGTTGCGCGGCGACCAGGGCCCCGAGCCGGGGATGTTGATCGTCATCGGGCTGTCATCCACGGTGTCCAGCGGCGAATAGCCCAATTCCAGCGCAGCAGCATAGACAAAGGGTTTGAATGCGGATCCGGTCTGGCGCTCGGCCTGAATGGCGCGGTTGAACACGCCCGAGACGCGGGTTTCGCGCCCACCGACCATGGCACGCACTGCACCGTCCGCGCCCATGACCACAATCGCGGCCTGCGCCTTGGAGCCTTTGCGGACCTTGTTTTCAAACACGTCGATCAGCGCCTCTTCGGCGGCGCGTTGCAGGCGTTGGTCAAGGGTGGTGCGGATCACCACGTCTTCGGTGGTGTTGCGGGTGAAAAATTCGGGACCGGTCGACATGACCCAATCGGCAAAATAGCCGCCCGCTTTGCGCCGAGCGGCAGAGGACAGTGTGGCGGGGTTTTGCTGTGCTTGCGCGACGTCCGCGTCCGACAGGTATCCCTGTTCGCCCATCAGCCGCAGCACAGTCGCCGCGCGATCCTGAGATCGTTTGAGGTCAGATGTCGGGGCCATGCGGGACGGCGCGGTCAACAGACCGGCAATCATCGCCCCCTCCGCCGCGCTGAGCGCAGAGGCGGGTTTGCCGAAATACCGCTGTGCGGCGGCCTCTGCCCCATAGGCACCGCCGCCCATGTAGGCGCGGTTGAGGTAGATCGACAGGATTTCATCCTTGGAATACTTGACCTCCATGGCGAGGGCATAGATCGCTTCCTTGGCCTTGCGTTGCAGCGATCCCCGGCGGCAATCGGCGACATAGGCGGCTTCGGATTTCCATTCGGACGGGTCGTATTCCACGCCGAGGCACAAGAGTTTCGCCGTCTGCTGGGTGATGGTCGACCCACCGTGTCCCTGCAGGGCGCCACGCCCCTCGCTGAGATTGATACGCACCGCGCTGGCGATGCCGCGCGGGCTGACGCCGAAATGACGGTAGAACCGCTTGTCCTCGGTGGCGACAACGGCGTTCTTGAGGTCTTTGGACACCGATTGCGCCGTCACCGCGCCGCCAAACTGGTCACCACGCCAAGCGTATACCTTGCCCTCTTGATCGAGCAAGGTGACGGACCCGCGCGCCCGTCCGTCGAGCAGTTGGGTCACATTCGGCAGGGTGGTCCAGAAATATCCAACCGCAAGTGCGAGCACCAGAACTGCCACGGCAGAGACACGCCAGGTGATCACCCACACCAGACGCAGCACCCAGCGCAGCGCACGCATGAGCAGACCGCCCTTTTTCCTGGGCGATGCCTTGCGTTTGCGAACGGGTTTCTTCGCCTTGGAGGCGGTTGGTTTGGCGGGTTTGGACGCATAGCGCCGATCCGCAACCAAAGGGCGTTTGCCCTTTTTTGAATCACTCATACTCGACCCCTGCCCGGCCTTTTGTTTGGCTCATCATATCCCGTTTGCCCCGCATTGCCACGCCCCGCGCACCGGTGAATTTCGATTCTTAACTGCACTAAAATTAGGCAACGCTGCTCGTTTGCGCATTTTTTATGCACATGTCTCGTATTCGCGTCCCCGAAGATGCGCCCAAATCTTTGCCCTGCGACCGCTTTGCATTCTTTTCCGGGCATATCGCAGGGCAGCCTGCCAACCAAAGGGGACATGTGGTGAAACTCATCATTGCTACAATCAAGCCGTTCAAGCTGGAGGAGGTCCGCGAGGCGCTGACCGAAGCCGGTGTGCGCGGCATGATGGTCACGGAAATCAAGGGCTTCGGCTCGCAATCGGGTCACACGGAAATCTATCGCGGCGCAGAATACGCGGTGAACTTCGTGCCCAAGGTCAAGATCGAGATCGTGGTCGCGGCGACCATGGCCGACCAGATCGTACAGACCATCACCAAGACAGCGCAGACCGGCAAGATCGGCGACGGCAAGATCTTTGTGCTGGACGTGGAACAGGCCGTGCGCGTGCGCACCGGCGAAACCAACGAAGACGCCATCTAAGCGCAGTATCAAAGGGAAAAACGGACAATGAAACCTATCAAATCTCTCCTCGTTGGCGCGGGACTGACCGTTCTGCCGACGCTGGCGCTGGCACAGGATGCTGCACCGGGCTTTGACGAGATCGGCCCATACATCATGACCACCCTGCTGTTCTGCATGGCTGGTTTCCTCGTGTTCTTCATGGCGGCTGGCTTTGCCATGCTCGAAGGCGGTCTGGTGCGGTCCAAGAACGTGACCATGCAGATGACCAAGAACATCGCGCTCTTTTCGATCGCGGCGATCATGTACTGGCTGGTCGGCTTCAACACGATGTACCCCGGCGACTTCAACGGCTTTTTCGCTATTGGTGGCTGGACCGTTCTGGACCCGGTTGGCGTGAGTGCCGCCGATGCCGCGCTTGATTACGCGTCGGTTGGTTCTGACTTCTTCTTCCAGCTGGTGTTTGTGGCCGCAACTGCGTCCATCGTATCCGGCGTTCTGGCCGAGCGGATCAAGCTCTGGCCCTTCCTGGTCTTTGTCGTTGTTCTCACAGGCTTTATGTACCCGATTTCCGGGTCCTGGCAGTGGGGCGGCGGTTGGTTGTCCGAGATGGGCTTCTCCGACTTTGCCGGTTCGACTGTTGTGCACTCTGTGGGTGGCTGGGCCGCTCTGGCTGGCGCCATCGTGCTGGGTCCGCGTCTGGGCAAGTACAAGGACGGCAAGGTTGTTCCAATGCCCGGTTCGAACCTGGCGCTCGCCACTTTGGGTACGTTCATCCTGTGGCTGGGTTGGTTCGGCTTTAACGGTGGTTCGCAGCTTGCGATGGGCACCGTGGGCGACGTATCTGACGTGTCGCGCATCTTTGCCAACACCAACATGGCGGCGGCAGCCGGTGCGATTGCTGCACTGATCCTGACGCAGATCCTGTACAAGAAACCTGACTTGACCATGGTGCTGAACGGCGCGCTGGCCGGTCTGGTGTCGATCACCGCAAGCCCGCTTGACCCCTCGTTGTTTGGTGCGCTGTGGATCGGTGCCGTGGGTGGTGTGATCGTGGTCTTTACCGTGCCGCTGCTGGACAAGTTCAAGATCGACGATGTTGTTGGCGCCATCCCGGTTCACCTGTTCGCAGGCATCTGGGGCACCATTGCCGTTGTCTTCTACCAGGAGGGCGCAAGCCTGATCACACAGCTGATCGGTATCGTGGCTTACGGCGCATTCACATTCGTCGCCTCGCTGGTGATCTGGGTCATCCTCAAGGCTGTCATGGGCATCCGTGTCAGCGAAGAGGACGAGATCAACGGTCTGGATATGTCCGAGCTGGGCATGGAAGCGTACCCCGAATTCTCGAAAGGCTGAGGCTCCTTCCTCTCAGACAACAAGAGAACCAACTGGCCGGGCAATTTGCCCGGCCTTTTTCGTTTGTGAAGGGTGCGTGCAGTGCATTAACCTGTCGGCGCAACAGGTCACAGACAAGGGTGGCGGAGCGCAAAAACGTGCAGAACGAGGCCGAAACTGTACAGTTTTGACCGCATGTTTTTTGTCAGGATCGGGCCATTTCAGGAAACTGCGCAGTTTGACCCGCAAACTGTACAGTTTGCCGGACGCCCGTGGACAGTCGGGTTAACGCCCCGCCCAAAGCCCAAAGATTCAGCGTTCTTTACCCGTTGGTAACGGACAAATCCTGAACGCCACGCATGTTTTTGGGGTGTAGGGTGGGCATTCTGCCCACCTTGCCTCAGGCGCCTGCGGGTTCGATCATGTCCACGCGGGTGGCGTGGCGGCCACCCTCGAAATCGGTGGTCAGGAATGCATCGACAATGGCCATGGCGGCCACGTCACCCACAATCCGCGCGCCGATGGCCAGCATGTTGGCATCGTTGTGCGCCCGGATCAGACCGGCGGACACCGGGTCAGAACAGGCACCGCAGCGGATGCCCGGCACCTTGTTCGCCGCCATCATGATGCCCTGCCCCGTGCCACAGAGGACAATCCCGAGATCGCAGTCGCCCGAGGCGACGTGTTGCGCCGCCGCCTGACCATGCAGGGGGTAGTGCGTGCTTTCTGTCGTGGTGGGGCCGATGTCGACCACCGTGTGGCCGCGTTCCGCCACGTGGGCCGCAACGGCCTGTCGCAGGTCGATGGCGGCGTGGTCGCTGGAAAGAACGATGCGCGCCATGGTCAGGCACCGGCCTTGACGATGGCGTCGGCCAGAATCGGCACGGTTTGCGCGTTCAGACCGGCGATGTTCATGCGGCTGTCGCCGACCATGTAGATGCCGGAGTCTGTGCGCATTTTCTCGACCAGATCGGACGACGCGCCGAGACGCGAGAACATGCCCCGGTGCTCGGCGAGAAAGCCGAAGCGGTTGGAGCCGGAGCGGGTCTCAAGCTCCTTGGCCAGTTGTTCGCGCAGGGTGAGCATGCCTGTGCGCATCTCTTCGAGTTCGGCCATCCAGTCGGCGCGCAGGGCGTCGTCGTTCAGGATCATGGTCACCAGACGCGCGCCGTGATCGGGCGGAAAGCTGTAGTTCTGGCGGTTGAGGAAGTTGAGCGTGCCTTGGGCCACCGCCTTGTCCGTGCCGTTTGCGACCAGCATCAGGATGCCGGTGCGCTCGCGGTAGATGCCGAAGTTCTTGGAGCAGCTGGCCGCGATCAGGCATTCAGGCACAGCGGCCGCAACAGCGCGTGTCGCTGCGGCATCCGCGTCCAGCCCGTCGCCAAAGCCCTGATAGGCGATGTCGATCATCGGCGTGGCCCCGGTGTCGTGCAGAACCTCGATCACTGCGTCCCATTGCGGGCCGGTCAGGTTGGCCCCCGTCGGGTTGTGGCAGCAGCCGTGCAGCAGGATCAGGTCGCCCTTTTTCGCGGTTTTGAGGTCCGCGATCATGCCGTCGAAATCCACGCCGCGGGTTTCGTCGTCAAAGTAGCGGTACATGACCTTTTCCATGCCCAGATAGTCGAGGATGGACAGGTGGTTGGGCCATGTGGGGTTCGACACGAACACGCGCGCCTCCGGGTTGGACATGCGCGTCAGCTCGAACGCCTGCCGCACCGCGCCGGTGCCGCCCGGTGTGGCCACCGAGTGCACGGATGTGCGCGGCACTGCGTCGCCCAGCACCAGTTTCACCATCGCGTCGTTGAAATCAGGCGCACCGGCGAGGCCCACGTAGGTCTTGGTGTCCTGCGTTTCCCACAGTTTGTGTTCCGCCGCCTTGATCGCGCGCATCACCGGTGTGTTGCCGCTGGCGTCCTTGTAGACGCCCACGCCAAGGTCGACTTTGTCCGTGCGCGTGTCCTCGCGGTACATCTGCATCAGCATCAGGATGCCGTCGGGTTTCTGGGCGGTGAGGTGTTCGAACATCAGGCGTCTCCGGTTGCCACTGGTACGGTGGGGAACATCCCCCATTCGGTCCACGATCCGTCGTAGAGGGACCATTGGTCATGCCCCATCCGTTCCAGCGCGAGTGCGAGAATGGCCGCTGTGACGCCGGATCCGCAGCTGGTGATGATGGGTTTGTTCAGGTCGACGCCCGCCGCGTCGAAGATCGCGCGCGTGTCGGCGGGCGACTTCATCGTCTTGTCGTCGTTGAGCAGGGTTTCGTAATGCACATTGCGCGCGCCGGGGATGTGGCCTGCGCGCAGGCCCTCTCGGGGTTCGGGCGCATCGCCGCGGAACCGACCCGGCGCGCGGGCGTCCACGATCTGGGTGGAGCCCAACTTCGACGCCTGGCTGACCTGGGTCACGTCCCGCACGAGGTGGTTCTGAAAGCGCGCAGTCAGGTGGCGGTCCTTGATGACGGGGGGCATGTCTTCGACCGGATGGCCGTCGGCCTGCCATTTGGGGAAACCACCATCGAGGACGGCCACGTCGCGGTGACCCATCAGGCGAAAGAGCCACCAGACGCGCGCGGCACTAAAGAGGCCCGCGCCGTCGTAGACCACGATCTGGTGGCCGTCGCCCACGCCCATCGCGCGCATCCGCGACATGAACTTTTCCGGTGGAGGCGCCATGTGCGGCAGGTCCGAGCGCAGGTCGCTGATTTCGTCGATGTCAAAGAAACGCGCGCCGGGGATGTGGGCCGCGTCATACTCGGCCCGCGCATCGCGATCAGAGCCCGGCAGATACATGGACGCATCAAGGATGCGCAGATCGGGATCCTTGAGATGTGCGGCCAGCCAATCGGTCGATACAAGCGTTTTGGGATCGTCTGACATGGGGTGCCCCTCCGGCGGCGTCAAAAACGCCTTTGACTAACGCCGGAGGGGGATTGAAGCAAGGGTCGGCTTACTTGCCCAGTTGCGCACGCACGGCGCCCACAATGGCCAGCACAGCACCGCCCCCGATGCCGCCGCCTGCGACCTGAGACAGGATGCCCGCCAAGTCCATGCCGCCGCCCGCATTCGCGCCCAGCATGGACAGCACCGTGCCGCCGATACCGCCGCCAACAATGCCGCTGAGCGAGTTGATGAGAACACCCTGATTGAGGTTCTTGAGCAGGCCGCCGGCGACGTTGCCGCCAACTGCACCCGAGATGAGGCCGATGATAAGCTCCATGGGTTCTTCCTTTGATCGTTCAGGCGATTGTATGAACGCCGCGGCCTGCGCCTGATCCGCCAGCGGCGCAACAGACCTAGCCGGTCAAAGGGGGGAGGTATCAGGGGAAAGAGCGCGTTGTTTTCCCACGGGAAACCGCGCGTATCAGCCCTGTTTGAGCAGGCGCTGCTTTTGGCGACCCCAGTCACGCTTGGCCGATGTGTCGCGCTTGTCGTGGTTCTTTTTGCCCTTGGCGATGCCGATTTTGATCTTGGCCATGCCCTTGTGGTTAAAGTAGAGCACCAGCGGCACAAGGGTCATCCCCTTGCGCTGGGTCGCGTTCCACAGATTGCTGAGTTCCTTGCGGCTGACCAGCAATTTACGGCGGCGGCGTTCCTCGTGTTTGAACGATTTCGCCTGATCGTAGGGCGCGATGTAGCTGTTCACGAGCCACAGTTCACCATCCTCGACCGCCGCATAGCTTTCGGCGATGTTGGCCCCGCCCTTGCGCAGGGATTTGACCTCGGACCCTTCGAGAATGATACCGCATTCGATATCGTCCTCGATCGCATAATCGAAGCGCGCGCGCCGGTTTTCGGCGGCGATCTTGTAGTTTGGGTCTGATTTACCTTGGGCCATGGCACGTGGATGTAGGGGCTTGGCCCCGTGCAGGCAAGGGCTGTGCGGCGTTCATGGATTCTTGGTCGTTGGGCCGGTAGGTTGCGCGCAACACATAAGGCGGAGCAGAGAGATGCGGATTTGGTTGGTGCTGTTGGCATGCGTGGCCCTGTTGGGCTGCACCGAACCGGTGCCGTCATCGGGCAACGCGCGGATCATTGCGACGGGCGACAGCATGCTGGCGTGGAATGCCGGGTCGGGGCGGTCCGTCGTTGACGCATTGGAACAGCAATTGGGCGCGCGCGTCGTGGACCGGTCGGTGATTGGCGCGCGGTATCACTATGTCCTGCCGATCAGCGGCAGCCTGGGCGTGCGCATTGGTGCGCAATATGTGTCCGGGCCGTGGGACTGGGCCGTGATGAACGGCGGCGGCAATGACCTGTGGCTTGGATGTGGGTGCGCCAAATGTGACGCGCAGTTGGATCGGCTGATTTCAGCGGATGGCGCGCGCGGCACAGTTGTCGACACGGTAACGCGCGCCCGCGCGGATGGCGCTCAGGTGGTGTATGTGGGGTATCTGCGCACGCCGGGCAAACCGTCGCTGATCGACCATTGCCGCACCTGGGGGCAGAAATACGAGGCACGGTTGGCGCGCATGGCGGCGCGTGATGCCGGTGTGACGTTTGTCTCGATTGCCGATGTGGTCCCCGATGGGGACCTGAGTTTTCACGATGTGGACCGCATCCATCCATCACCCAAAGGCAGTGCCGCCATCGCCGCACGGATTGCGGCGGTGATCAAGTAACCGGGTCAGTCGCCCAGTTTCTTGTGCACTTCGTCCAGGTCGATCTCAGCAATGGGCATCTTGTTGCCCGGATTTTCGAAATCGTATTTGAACAGGTCAAAGTCCCGTTTGAAAATCTCGTAGACAAGGTGCATCGACAGGTCGTCAAAGTAATCCTCGACCGGGTGCGCGCGCTTTGGCCCGTGCCCTTCGCTTTCGTTGAAGCGCGGGATGCCCGCGATATCGACGCTGTGCGGGGTTTCGATGGCCTGCATGACCTCTTCCATCCCCTCGTTGAACTTTTCCGTCCAGATGATTTTATCGTAGCGGCCACCGTTCACGATGAAGGTCGAGACGTGGCCCGACATGGCGGACCAGTGGATGTCGGGATCCATCGGGCGGCGCCAGCGGATGGTGTCGCGGGCAAAGAGCAGGAAGCGGCGGAACGACTGGACCTGGTCGAATTCCTGTTTCCCGTCGTCGCCGCCGACCTCGATCCCGTATTTTTGGATCAGCAGCGGCACGAGGTTGCCACGGTAGCGTTTGCCGTTGCGCTGGATGCCGCAAATCTTGTCAAAGAAGGACGACAGGATGCGCGTGTACGGGTTGCGCACACAGGTAAAAGCATAACTGTTGTGCGCTTTGACGTTCTCGGTGATCACCGGCTGGCTGTCTTCGAGCGCCCATTTGTGCATGCCGCCCTGCGCGTCATGGATGTCGCCGTCAAAGAATTCACCATGGTCCGAGTAGAACATGATCTGACCAATGGTCGAGCAGGCGCACTTGGGCACCACGCGGTAGACCACGCTTTCACTTTCCGTCATCCAGGTGCCAGGAAAACCCATACCACTCGTCCCTCATAACTTGCGCGGATTATCACACCGCGTTGGTGTCATGCAAAAAAGCAAAGAAAGCCTGTTTATTCAATCTCTCCTTAGCTTTATCTACGTAAACAATACGAGGTAAAGAGGCAGTTAAGTTTCCAGAATGGCAAAAATCGCCTACATCCTCCTGTGTCACAAGGATCCGGACGCCATTATCAAGCAGGCGGAACGGTTGACTGCGGCCGGCGACTACATGGCGATCCATTTCGATGCGCGGGCCAATCCGGCCCATTTTGCGGCCATTCGCGGTGCTTTGAAGGACAACCCAAACGTCACCTTTGCGCAACGGCGGATCAAATGTGGTTGGGGCGAGTGGAGCCTGGTGCAGGCGACTTTGCATGCTGTGGAGGCGGCGGTTGATGCCTTTCCGCGGGCCACGCATTTTTACATGCTGTCCGGCGATTGCATGGCGATCAAGTCGGCCGAGTACACGCATCGGTTCCTCGATGAAAATGACGCCGATTTCATCGAGAGCTTTGACTATTTCGAAAGCGATTGGATCAAGACGGGGATGAAGGAAGAGCGGTTGATCTACCGCCATTTTTTCAACGAACGCACGCAGAAGTGGCGGTTTTACACCAGTTATCACCTGCAACAGCGGTTCGGCATCACCCGCGAGATCCCTGCCGACATCCAGGTGCAGATCGGCAGCCAGTGGTGGTGTCTGCGCCGCCGCACGATCGAGTGGGTTCTGGATTTCACCCGCCAGCGCAAGGATGTGATGCGGTTTTTCCGCACCACCTGGATCCCGGACGAGACGTTCTTTCAGACCGTTGTGCGCCACGTGGTCCCGGAGGACGAGATCCGCACGCGCACGCTGACCTTCCTGATGTTCACGGACTACGGGATGCCCGTCACGTTCTATGACGATCACTATGATCTGCTGCTCAGTCAGGATTTCCTGTTTGCCCGCAAGATCAGCCCCGAGGCCAAGGACCTGAAGCGGCGGCTGGGTCTGCTCTATGCGGCGGAGAACGTCAGCTTCCAGATTTCCAACGAGGGGGCCAGCCTGTTCAAGTTCCTGACGGGCCGGGGCCGGATCGGACGGCGGTTTGCCACCCGATTCTGGGAAACCGAAAGCACATTGGGCCGCAACCGCGAGCTGTTGATCATCGTGTGCAAGAAATGGCACGTCGCCAAACGCCTGTTGGAGCGCATCCGCGTGATGACCAACGTCCCGGCGATGGAATACCTGTTCAACGAAGAGCATACGCCGTTGCCCGATCTGGGCGGCATTCAGAACACGCTGGGCAAGCGGACGCGACACCGGCGCGCGTTGATGCGGATGCTGTTTGACTACTACGAGACCGACCGCCTGATCGTGTGCATGGACCCCGGCAACCTTGATCTGTTGCAGGACTTTGCCGGGGATCGGTCGATCACGCGCATGCTGGAAATCCAGTGCGATTTCACCGACGACTACCTCGTCGGGCACGCGATGCGCGTCGGTCTGGCGGGTGAACAAACCGCCCAAGAGACCTTGGAACGGCTGTTGCCCACCATCCGCAACGACATGACGTTTGAATCCGACCGCATCCGCGACGCCGATTTCGAACATCTGGAGCGGATGCGTGAGAATGCCGATCTGGATGACAACGCCAAGGCGCTGGCCCGTTTCCTGACCATGCCAGAGGAAAAAGCGCGCGAGATTGCCGCCGTCGACTACCTGTTTTCCGACTGAGACGACGCGGCCTCGCGGGCGGGACACATAAAATCCTCTCGAACACTGGCGGCTGACCCGCTAAGGACGGCGGCATGTCCGACGACGCCCTCACCCTGTTTGCGATCACCTTGCCCGGTCTGGAACAGACCCTTGCCGACGAAGCGCGCAGTCACGGTTTTGATGTGACGGCGACGGAACCCGGCGGCGTCACCATGGCGGGCGGTTGGTCCGAGGTATGGCGCGCCAATCTGGAGTTGCGATGTGCGACACGGGTGCTGGTGCGCCTGGGGTCGTTCATGGCGTTCCACCTCGCACAACTCGACAAACGCGCGCGCAAGTTTCCGTGGGCCGATGTGCTGGACCCGACCGTGCCGGTCAGGGTCGATGTCGCCACATCCCGGAAATCCAAGATCTATCACGCAGGGGCCGCCACCAGCCGGATCGAGACTGCGTTGACCGAAACGGCGGGGATGCAGGTCGCCGCAGACGCGCCCGTGATCCTGAAAATCCGCATCGACGACAACCGCGTCACCATCAGCGTCGACACGTCTGGCGAGCCCCTGCACAAGCGGGGCCACAAGGAAGCCGTGGGCAAAGCGCCGCTGCGCGAAACGCTGGCGGCGGCGTTCCTGATGCAATGCGGGTTCGATGGCACGCAACCGGTGTTCGATCCCATGTGCGGCTCGGGTACGTTCGTGTTGGAGGCCGCCGACATTGCCGCAGGACTACAGGCCGGGCGGGCGCGACCCTTTGCCTTTGAGCGCTTTGTCGGGTTCGCGCCGGAGGATATGGCGCAGTTGCGCACGGACGCGCGGCGCGCCGTGCCGCCCGTTCGGTTCACCGGGTCGGATCGCGACCAAGGGGTCATTGCGATGGCACAGGCGAACGCCGCGCGCGCGGGCGTGTCCGATCTGGTGCAATTCGACACGGGCAATGCGGGTGATGCGACCCCACCCGACGGGCCACCCGGTATTGTCATGATAAACCCGCCCTATGGCGCGCGGATTGGCAACAAAAAGGCGCTGTACCCGGTCTACGGACGGTTGGGTCAGGTGCTGCAAGAACGGTTCAGCGGTTGGCGCGTGGGCATTGTCACCAGCGAGGCGGCACTGGCCAAGACCACCGGGCTGCCGTTTCTGCCCGACGGCCCGGGAATCGCGCATGGTGGGTTGCGCGTGCGCCTCTACCGCACCGACGCATTGCGGTAGATGTCGGGTGCGCGTTCACTGCGCACCGCCTGTTGACGCCCATTTAACGCCAGGTGTTCAGCCAGCGGCGGAACCGACCGCGGCGTTCTTGCACTGCATCTCCGGCGGCTTCCCAATTGTCCTGCAACTCTTCGATCCGTGGGTCGATCCGCGCCCGCCGGAACCGACGCCACCGCGCCCAGATTGCATAGAAGAACGCCGCCAGCAGAGTGAGCAGGGTGAGCGCGATGATGTTGATCCAGGGGATTCCCTTGGGCGCATCCGGCCCGTCCACGGGCTTGAGGCTGATTGCGTTGGCATAGATCGACAGGAGCGGGCTGCGCCAGCCGTAGTGGGTCACGATCACCCATTGGGGATCAGCCTTGGTCGACACGACCTCTGCCGCCTCGGCTTGCAGGTTCGAGCTGTCGAGTTTGAAGTAGGGCGGCCAGCCAAAACCCGTGTCCTCGTTGCGGTAGACGCTGACCCGCCCGTTGGCGCGGGTCGTGGTGATCAGCCGCAGATCGCGGTTGCCCACATCGGTGTCGCCGCTGTCCGCCTGCGCATAAAACAGCCGCGACAGGCCCGAGAAATCCTTGCGGATGATCTCTGTCCCCGTGACGCGGACGATGTCCTTTTGCGGCAGGGTATAGTGCAGAAAGGCCCCGACAAAGACCCAGAAGGCAATCAGAAGTGTCCAGCCGATATAGCGCATGGGGGTCCCTTTCAGGCAAAATTCACAAGGTAGATGGTGAGACAAACCAGCGTCATGGGCACGATATAGACACCCAGGATCAGTTTGCGACGCAGAGAGCTGTCATAGGTGGTCAGCCCCTGCTGGACATAGGTTTCGCGCGGTCCCGCGATATCGCCGGTGTCCCATTCCGCCTCGAGCCGGTCACGGGCGCGGGCGCGGGAATAGAACGACAGCGACACATAGATCACCGTCAGCACCACAAAGGCGATTAGGAACAGTCTTAGCAGCGCCATGTCATCTCCTCCGGACTGCGCCCCACGGGCCAACGCGCTGGATCATGTCGCGTGGCGGGGGTGCTGGTTGCTCCATCGGCGCGTCATGCCCGAAGAGTGCGGCACGGGCACCGGCCTTGTCGGCCTTGTACTCGGCTTCGAGATACTGCGCGACATATTCCTTTTTCGTCTCGGGCCATGTGGCATAGGCGGCATAGAAGGCCTGTTTGTGGCAGATGAACAGCTGGCGGACGTCACGCGGGCATAGTTCGGCCAGCAGCATGTTGACCAGATCCACGTCCGCTGTGTCCGCGGCGCGCAGGGTGTAGAAATAGGCCGGGTGTTCCGAGCTGATCCGCGGCCACGGCCCGCCATTTTCGGCCCAGTTGACCAGATCGGCCAGACCGTGAAACGCCTCTGGCAGCAGGTGCGCGTGGTGCCGCGCCAGCATTCGCATGTCGCGCCGTGTCGTGCCCGCGAGGTCCACGCCCGCCCCGGTCACCGCGTCGATGAGGATGAAATCCATCTTTTGCCGCAGGATCGCCGCCCCGTCGACGCCCCGCGCCTTGACCACCGGTTCGGCCAGGTCGTTGAATTCGAGGAACTTGGCGATCCGGTTCCGTTCGCTCAGGTCAAAGGTGTATTTGGTCGGAACCCCGTCGGGCTTTTGCGTGGCCGCGATGGTGGCGGGGTGGTCGAGGGTCTGAAAGATATAGAGCCCGCCGAAATGCGCCGTCCAGAAGTTGCCCTTTTGCACCCGCAGCGGGTCCAGTCGGACGGGGTTGCGCGTGACGTCGCCCGTCTGTCCGGCCAGTTGGATCATCTCGCCGATCAGCACGTCGTCGAACCAAGCGTCGTCCGCGTTGAGAAACGTGTCGACCTTGGTGGCCAGCGTCGCCGCATCGCGGACCGCACCGCGCGTGGTATCCGCCTCGACCGTGATGGCGCGGATGTCAAAGAGGCGCGCGGGGTGCGAGATGTCGTAGACGGAATTCACCAGCTCACCCGCCACCGCATCGCGGGCCGTCAGCGCAAAGAGTGCTGCCTCGTTTTCGGTGATGAACCGTTTCAGGATGCCATGCGAGGTCGAGAATTTCGCGTCCAGCAGCGGGCATTTGCGCTGTTCGGTGGAGAGCAGGATGAACTGCCGGTTGACCCCGTTATGGTTGAGGTAGAGCGGGTCGCTGAGTTCGTTGCCCACCTCGGGAGAAAAGCCCGAGATATCCACATAGAAATCGGTGAGGCCCGTGCGCTTGCCCGTCAGATGCTCAAGCGCGCGGTTGTACCGTTCAACCAGCGCCGGGCTCGCCACGTGGAACAGGTTGCCATACATCAGGCCGCGTTGGATGAGGCGGATCATGTGCGGCTCCTTGCGAGGCGGAAGATGAACGGGGTGGCCAGCGCCAAAAGCGGCAAGGCAAAGGCGCGGTAGGTGATTTGGAGGTTGAAGCCCACGTAGGACAGGTAGCTGTCGTTGAACAGCAGCAGCGATTCCGAGATCGGGATGCCTTCGAACCCCATGGCGGTGTTGATAACAGATTGGGTTAGGAACAACACGGCAGCCGCAGCGAGAAAGCCGAAGGCGCCCCAGCGGACGGGGAGGACAGTGCCGATGACTAGGGCGACGGTTGTGACGAGAAAGAGGGTCATGCGCAATCCTCCCAAATGGGCAAGTCGAGTATCTTTTCAAAGATCTCCGCGCTTTCATCTATCCTGGTTCTAACAGCGAAGTTTCTGTCGGCTGAACTCAACGTTTGGAAACGATTTGCAGCATCACGGATCCGGCCAGCTATCTCCCCAAACGTCATTTTGTAATTCGATTTTGTGATGATTGCCTTTCTGTCAATCAAGTCTACAAGTGCCGCATAAACGGACTCCGAGTAATCGTTGATGAAAGCAAACTTGTCAGCGAGTGCTATCTGATCGGGCACTGACAACAAACAAAGCTTTACCCCAAACCGGTCGCTCCCATTGAAAAAGTATGAGGCAAGGTTCCCCAAAGGCGGCCCTCGTTTCGCTGAAACGACAATTTCATTCCGATAGCGAATCAGCAATGAGGAGATGAGTTCCAACTCTTCTCGAAACAACAAACCGGCTTGCAACTCTCTGCGTTGGATCTGTTCATCTTTGAAAATCTCTGCTTGTGCGCCCATAGACTTCGCCATCTCCTGCGTGGCCGCTCTTTGCTCCTGCATTTCTTTCCGAGTAAGCGTTAGCTCTTCTCTTTGAGCAGCTAACTCCCGACTTTGTAGAAGCACCGTGACGATGATCCAAATGAAAGCTAAAGAGCCTGCGAAGCCTGCCAGGGTATCACCGATTTCATTTGGTGAGGCCTTCAAAAAAGTGTCAAAACGTTGGGAACACTCACCCATCACATTGCATGTTTCGCCAGCGCCAAGAAAGAGCGCTAGCGACACCATAATGAGTGAAAACAACACTCCCCAGAAAACCGGATTACGAAGCACGTGCGCCAACCTCCCCCGGGGCTCCGCCCGTTCGCGATGGAAACGCTCCCCCGGAGCGTTTCCTGATCATCGCTCACCCCCCAAATACCGCTTCTTCGCCTCTTCCTGCCGCCCAAAGTCGCGCACCATCGCCTCGATTGCCACTTCATCCGACTTGTCCGCATAGCGGAACTCACTATCGGCATAGCGGTTGATCTCCTGCACAACCATGTCGACCGTGATCGGCACGCGCAGCTCGGAAATCATCGCCTTCTTGGCGTCGTAATCCTTGAACAGGAACAGCTCGGGGTTCTCCATCCACTCATCCGGCAGCTCGAAATCCATCGCCCGGACCTTGACCGCGTCGGTGATGTTCTTGATCGCGCGCCCGGTAAAGCGTTCGTCCGCCTCCTGGATCGCCTTCAAGTACGTGCCCAGCTTGGCAATCGTGTCCAGATCACCCACTTGCCCATGCACCCGATCAAACACCTCCATCAGCCCGGCCTCGTGCGGGCGCGAATGGCTGTCGAAACTGGCGGCGACAGCTTTCTTGATCTCTTGCGCCGAGAACAGCTCATGCGCGCCCATAGGAATGTCGTGGTTCTTGCCCATCAGCAGCGCAAGGATGTCGATGTAATCCTCGCGCGTTTGCGGCCCGTCCACGAGGAACCGCGCGCCCGCCCGCTGGCGCAGGGCGTCGTCCACGTTCTCGGGATAGTTCGAGAACATGCCGAATGTGCAGTTGCCGCGCACGACGGTGTTGGCCCCGGCAAAGCTCTCCATCAGCACGGCGGTGATCTCCAGCTGGCCCGCCGACGACTGGCGGTCGCCGCGCTTGCCAGCCAACTGGTCGATGTCGTCAATGGTGCCGAAACCGATGGCGTTCGGGTCCAGCACGTTGTTGATGAACGCCTTGGCGTTCTGGCCGGACTTGCCCTGATAGCTGTCGATATTGTCGGTGCTCAGGTTCTGGTAGCGGAACGCATAGCCCGCCACCTGACAGTAATCGTTGATCAGCCCCGCCATCATCTGGATCAGCGTGGTCTTGCCCGTGCCCGGTTTGCCGTCGCCCATGAAGGTAAAAATGAACCCGCCCAGTTCGGCAAAGGGGTTCAGCCGCCGGTCAAAATCATAGGCCATCAGCATCTTGGCCAGCTTCATGGCCTGATATTTGGCGATGTGGTTGCCCACGACCTCGTGCGGTTTCTTGAAGGTCATGGTGAGGGTCTGGGTCTTGGCCTTGGTGGCCGGTGTGAACCCCTGAACGGTGAAATCATCCGCCTCTACGTGCCAGCTGGCCCCGACAAAGGCGGCAAGGCGTGGGGCGTTCTGGGCCCGCAGAGCCACCTTTTCCATCAGCGCCTCGGCAAAAGCGGTGATGGTGGACACCAGATGCGCATCATCCGGCGCGTGGGTCGCAATGTCCTGGTCCAGTTCCCACAACGCACCGTGCAGCGCGGTCTGGCCATTGTCGGTCAGCACCTCTTCGACCTCGCCCACGTCCGTGGTCACCTCGGTCTGATGCGCCGACAGCAGGTAGGCCGTCGCGTTGCCAAAGACATAGGACGTGATCAGCGCCTCGGCGGCGAGCAATTCTGTGAATTCGGTCTTGCGCGCGGCGGGCAGAGCGCCTTCGAGATTGGCGCGTTTCAGGTCGCCTAGGCCGGAAACACTGGCGTAATTCTCGCCCACGGCCAGAGCAATCGAAATGGCCCGTCGCAACGCATTGAGCGCCGTGGCCTGCACCGGGGACATGAGTGCGTCGTCATCATCCGCCCCCTCGATTGTCGCCATCAACTGCACGGCCCCGGTGGGCACGGTGCGGCGTGTGACAAGGCCGGGCGTTGTGGTGCGGAAACGGCGACGCGTGCCAATGCCAGAGGACCGCTCCACTTCGGGCGCGTCCTTGGCCTTGCCGATGCGCGGCGCGTGGTCAAAGCCCTGAAGCATGGACAAAGCCATGGGATAATGAGCCGTAATCTCTTCTTCGCGCAGTTCCATCTGATCTGTTGTCTGGCTCATATCACTGACCTGCTCTTTTCATCTTGCAAAATAAACTCCCCCCGGAGGGCCGATCTGCCACATACCGCTCCGTCAGTATCGCAGCACCCGGCCCGAAGGGCTGACCACATATTTGCGCACCGACCCGAACCCCGGTGGGTTCATCTCTTCGAGCGCCTGGAAGGCGCGTTGGGGCAGGACGATGCTGCGCTCCATCCGCGTGGCGCCCAGGTCCGCACCCCGACCCGAGAACGGATCGAGCGCGAACACCTCGCGCTCCACCGACGAAAACCAGCCCGAGCGTTCTTCGATCACCCGTTCGGAGTGCAGGTCTTCTTCGGTCCAGACCAGCGCCCAGTCTTGCCCTGCGGGCGCGCGGGCGGTCTTGAGCACATCGAGGATCGGACCCGGCTGCGCGGTAAAGGCCGAGGAATACATCGGCCCTGCGTAGAACCGCCGCAGGCGTTTGGGGTGCAGGTCGTCAAAGTCCTCGTCAAAGCCCTTGGCGATGGTGACCAGCTTTAGCTGCCCAAGCGATTGCGCCATCAGGTGCGCCTGCGCCTCGGGCCAGCGGCGTGGGTCCTTGGGCAGGGCGGTGCGGCCTGTGTCCTCCACCTCCATCATGTAGATGACGGGCAGGTTCAATTCGGTGTCGTAGACGGCCCAGTGGATGCGGAAACTGCGGCGGTTGTCGCTGAGGTTGCCGGTCCACACGATCTGCGGATCGTTGCGGGGCCAGAACAGTTGGCCTTTCAAAAGGTCTTCGTAATAGAGCCTTTGAGACAGGGCGAATTGCAGCTTGGTGGGCACTTGCCGGTCGCCGATGATGACTTCGACCATCTGCTTTTTCAGCTCATCCGCAGTGTCGATGCGGTCAAGGTGAACGTCGGCCTGCAAGGCGTCCGACGCCATGGTCAGCAACTCTTCGGCGGCGGGAAAGCCGCTGTGGCGCATGTCGATGGCGAGGCTGCCGAAGAAGCGACCGGTGTCGCGACCCACCAGCAGGTATTTCTGCGACAGCGCGCGGAAGGTGAAAGTGAGTTCGGCGATGTAGCGGGTGAGGATCTTGACCTCGTCCCGGTTCAAATCGCCCTCGGCCTCCATCACGCCCGCGACGCGGCTCAGATGCCCGGTGATCGTCTCGAATTTCTTGAAGTAGCGGCGCGAGGCGAAGAGGTCGGTGAGGCCTGAGATTTCGGGTTTGGTCATATGTCCATACCGTCATCGTCAAGTCGGTAGACAAATCGCTCAAACGCAGTGAGTTTGAACGGGCCCCAGAAGCGCCATCTTTTGACAGTCCCCTTCGCCTTCCACAATTGCATCCGCCGGCTTCGACGGCTGATGATGCCGAATACGCAACCAATAACACCCGCAACAATCGTTATCAGCAATAGTTCCGCAATCAGCTCATTGCCTGGGGCAGTGCGCTCGGTTGTGACGCCGGTAAATCCGTTGGAAACTGTCACCGATACTGCATCGGAAAAAAACATAGGCAGTGTGAAAAGCCCGAAGACAACCGTGAAGATAGAGCCAAAAATTGCGGCTGATCGCATCTCCAGCTTGCTAGGGAAAAACATCATTTTCTTCTCCGACCGAGCCCAAGCGATGAGGGCAGCCCGCGAGCCAAGGTGGGGGTGATAGCCCCCTCCCGTGGGGAGGGTCGGGGGCTGCCCGGCGGTGCCGCCGGGCGTGGAAAGGGACGGCAAAGGGTGCGCATGACTTACCCGCCCTTGCGCGCCTTTGTCAGGACGAACAGCCCCGCGAGACCGCAGAACAGGCCCACAAGGTTCACCCATGGCGGCGCGCCGAAGGCCAGCGTCGCGATCAGGCTGAGGATGGAGACGCCAATGGCGGCAAGTCCGAGTTTCATTGCTTAACCGCCGTAGGCATTGCTGTCGTGCTTCTCGACAATCTGGGCAAAACGCCGGGCAAAGCGTTCATCCGCCTTGGCCTTTTGCTCCAGCACGTCGCGGGCAAAGACCATCTGGTCTTCGTGGGCTTCCAGCATGTCGGCCATCCGCGCGTTGGTAGCGGCACCGATCCCGGCCATGGCGGTCTGGGCCTCTTGATCCGTCTTGACGCCGATCTCGTTGATGCGGTGGGCGACGTCCTGTTGCTGCGCGGTTTTCAGCGACTTGGTCAGCGCATCGTACAGCACCACGCGCTGCTTGGTGTCTGTTTGCAGCTTGTTGATCAGCACCATCTGGGTCGCGGCCTGGTTTTGCAGCGAGTCCACCCAAGTTTTGCCCTTTTCGATATAACGCTCAAGGGTCTGGGACTTGGCCAGTTTGACCTGTTCGTCCTGCACCATGGCGTTGTACTGGCTGTTCATCTCGGCCAGTTCGGTTTCCAATGCCGTCCGCGCCGCTGCGTCGGTCTCAGAGGCGATCTTGTTTTCGAGCGCGATGATCTTGGGGTCCATACCCTGAATTTCGGCTTGTAGCGTTGCCAGTTCCTGAACCGTGAATTCACGTTCATCCAGCGTTTCGGTCAGGTTTGCTTCGACCTTGGTTTTCTGCTCTTCGAGCATGGTCAGCTGGCCCTGCAGCAGTTGCACGATCACGTCAGACTTGGCGATCAGATCCTGCAGTTTGTCGTCGATGGACGCGGAGCGCACACGCTCCTGACGCATGGATTCCGATTTCGCGCGGGCGAAAATGCCGACAAAGCTTTCCCAGCCCGTCTTGGACCGCATTTCGTCGAAGTCCTTAGAGAACGCGGCAGTCACGTCGTCGAGACCCATGATAAGCTCGGCAATGTTGGCGTTCATCGTGTCGGTGTGCGCGTGCACGTCTTCGAGCGTGGCGTTCTCGATGTCGATGGCGATGTCGTCGCCGGTCTTCATCTTGGCCCGCGCGGTTTCGATCCGGCTGGTCAGCTCGGCGATCTTGGATTGCGCCTCTTGGACCTGCGCCTGGGATTCCCGCACCTGTGTGTCGAAATCTGCCATGAAAACACTCCCTCTTATCAATTACTTGTTCTTCATATAGGTAATGTGAAGGCAATTTACATCACCCAGCACACTATTTTCACGCGAGTTTCGCAAATGCCGTGTCGCAAGGGAAGCCTAGAGCGGTGGTTTTGAGCTTGATCAGAGATCATATTTGGCATTTTTTCGCCCGGTCAACGCAGGGGAGAGAGCACATGGCATGGTCGGCCGACAAAACGCAGGTCAAAAGCTGGAACGAATGGGACACGTTGCGCCACGTGATCGTGGGGCGCGCCGATGATTGCCACATCCCGCCCGAGGAACCCGCGCTGGATGCCAAGGTGCCCGAGGACAGCGATATGCGCGGTCAGTGGGGGCGCCGTCCGCAAGAGACGATCGACCGTGCCAATGAGCTGCTGGATACGTTCGCAGGCCAGTTGAAGGCGCGTGGCATCCGGGTCGACCGGCCCACGTCGATTGACCATTCCCTGCCCGCGACCACGCCGGATTTCCACACGGACAGTCAGTTTGGCTGCATGCCGCCGCGCGACGTGCTGCTGACCGTGGGGCATGAGATCCTTGAGGCGACGATGTCCTATCGCTGCCGGTGGTTTGAATACCTGAACTATCGCCCGCTGATGCAGCAGTATTGGGACGAGGACCCGAATTTCCGCCACGAGGCCGCGCCCAAGCCGCGCCTGACGGATGCCGATTACCACCCCGATTATCTGAGCGACAAGATCGGCGTGGCCAAGCGGCTGGAATGGGCGGCGGAGAAGTTTTTCGTCACCACCGAGGAAGAGCCGTTGTTCGATGCCGCCGATGTGCTGCGCTTTGGCAAGGATCTGGTGGTGCAGCACGGGTTTACGACGAACATGAAGGGGATCGAGTGGCTGCGCCGGCATTTCCCCGACCACCGCGTGCATGCGGTGAACTTTCCCGGTGATCCCTATCCGATCCACATCGACGCGACGTTCACGCCGCTGCGGCCCGGTCTGATCCTGAACAACCCGCAGCGCCGTTTGCCCGACGATCAGCGCAGCATGTTCGAGGCGAATGGCTGGGAGATTGTTGATGCGGCGCAACCTGCGCACAACACGCCGCCGCCCTTGTGCTATTCGTCGACATGGCTGTCGATGAACGTGCTGGTTTTGGATCCGAAAACCGTGTGTGTGGAGAAATCCGAGGTCTATCAGGCCGAGCAGATGGACAAGCTGGGCATGGAAGTGGTCGAGGTCGAGCTGCGCGATGCCTATGCGTTTGGCGGCGGGCTGCATTGCTGTACGGCGGATGTGTACCGGGATGGCGACTGCGAGGATTATTTCCCCAAGCAGTAGGGTACAGAGCCGTGTCATCGGCAGACCGCGGGCTGTCGATCCGACGGGAATGCGGGTGCGCTTTTTGGTGGCATGGTCTTTGTTCGTTCGAGCGGAGCGCTGACACCGATCTGTCGACAGGCCGTCCGGGCGGCCTGCCGATGGCGCGGCGGCCTGCGGCCTTGATTCCGCGCTAGGTGTCGGGGGTCAGGCGTTTGACCATTTCGCTGTCGGCGTCCTCAAGGGCGTCGATGACGTTGAAGTGGTGTTCGCCCGGTGTGATCACATGTGCCGCACCCCACGCCTCGGCCAGCCATTGCGCCTGATCGAGGAAGGCGGGGCGTTCGGATGCGCCGACCCAGACGGTGACGGGCACGTCCGGGCGAGGCTGGTGAACAGGAGATTCGGCGCGGGCCATGGCCGTATCCAGCCCGAAATCCGCATTCATCGAGGTGCGTAGCAGCGGTTCCAAATCTGTTACGGGCGAGATCGGCATTACGCGGGCCAGACGCGCGTGGATGGTTTCGTGCAACATGCCGGGCGCGAGCATCCGGGCGACGAGGTGGCCGCCTGCGGAGTGGCCGGCCAGGCTGATCGGGCCGGTGGTGGTGTCGGCGATGCGGGTGACGGCCTGGGCGATTTGCTGGGTGATGCCGGCGATGCGGATGTCGGGGCAGAGATCGTAGGACGGCATCGCCACGGCCCAGCCGCGTGCCAGGGCGCCGGAGGCAAAGTGGGACCAGTAGCTGCGGTCGAATTTCAGCCAGTAGCCGCCATGCACGAAGATCAGCGTGCCGCGGGCCTCTGTCTCGGGCAGGAACAGATCAAAGGCCATGCGCGCAGAGGGGCCGTAAGACACGCCCAACGTCGCACGCGCGCCCAGCGCTGTGCGAAACGCCTCTGCCCTCTGCGACCAGCGGGGGGGATAGTCCGCAGCCCCATCGATATAGGCCCCGTTGGCATAGGCGTCGTCGAGATCTGGCATGAACGTCTCCGGTCTTTGGAACTGGACAATGCTATCGCGGGTTGGTTGAGATGCACCAGACCTGAAAGGATGTGTAATGCTGGATCAAGTGACCGACCTGAAATCAATGCTCAGCGACCCCACGCTGTTGGAAACGCGCGGCTATGTGAATGGCGCGTGGGTAGATGGCGACGCGGGCACGTTCAACGTCACCAACCCGGCCCGAGGCGACGTGATCGCGCAGGTCGCTGACCTGAGCCGCGCACAAGTCACGGACGCCATTGCCGGTGCAGAGACCGCCCAAAAGGAATGGGCCCGCTGGACTGGTAAGGAGCGGGGCGCGGTCCTGCGGCGCTGGTTTGAGTTGATGATGGAAAACCAGGACGATCTGGGCATCATCCTGACCGCCGAACAGGGCAAACCGCTGGCCGAGGCCAAGGGTGAGATCGGATATGGCGCATCCTTTGTCGAATACTTTGCGGAGGAGGCCAAGCGCATCTATGGCGAAACCATCCCCGGCCACCAGCGCGACAAGCGGATCACAGTGATCAAGCAGCCCATCGGCGTCGCCGCCTCTATCACGCCCTGGAACTTTCCCAACGCGATGATCACGCGCAAGGCCGCGCCTGCGCTGGCAGCGGGCTGTGCCTTTGTCGCGCGGCCAGCGGAATTGACGCCGTTGTCGGCCATTGCGATGGCTGTCCTGGCCGAGCGCGCAGGCCTGCCCGCAGGTGTGTTCCAGGTGGTGACAACATCCAATGCCGCAGAGACCGGCAAGGAATTCTGCGAAAACCACGCGGTGCGCAAACTGACCTTTACCGGCTCGACCGAGGTGGGGCGCATCCTGCTGCGGCAGGCCGCCGATCAGGTGATGAAATGTTCGATGGAGTTGGGTGGCAATGCGCCCTTCATCGTGTTTGACGATGCCGATCTGGATGCCGCTGTCGAAGGCGCGATGATCTGTAAGTTCCGCAACGCGGGCCAGACTTGTGTCTGCGCCAACCGCATCTATGTGCAGGACGGAGTCTACGACGCCTTTGCCGCCAAGCTGAAAGTGGCGGTTGAGGCGCTCAAGGTCGGTGACGGGTTGGAGGACGGTGTCACGACCGGCCCCCTGATCACCGACAAGGCGGTGGACAAGGTGCAATCGCACCTCGCCGATGTGGTGAACAAGGGCGGTGCCATTCTGACCGGTGGACAGACACACGCATTGGGCGGCACGTTTCTGGAACCCACGGTGGTCACAGGGGTCACGCAGGACATGAAGGTCGCCCACGAAGAGACCTTTGGCCCGCTCGCGCCGTTGTTTCGGTTCAGCGATGTGGACGATGTGATTGCGATGGCCAACGACACCATCTTTGGCCTTGCGGCATATTTCTATGCCAAGGACCTGAGCCGCGTTTACAAAGTCGCGGAAGAGCTGGAATACGGCATGGTTGGTGTGAACACCGGTATCATCTCGACCGAGGTGGCACCCTTTGGTGGGGTCAAGCAATCCGGGCTGGGCCGCGAGGGTTCGCATCACGGCATCGAGGAATTCCTCGAGATGAAATACATCTGCATGTGTGTGTGAGGGGTGGTGGGCAGACGGCCCACCCTACCCAAAGGGACGGCAGGTGCGCCGTGACGGCGCACCCTATGGTCACTCGGCGGCGCGGCGTGGCAAGACCCAGTCCGGGCGGACAAAGTGGCATGTGTAGCCGTTTGGAATCCGCTCAAGATAGTCCTGATGCTCTGGCTCCGCCTCCCAGAAATCACCGACGGGTTCAACTTCGGTCACGACTTTGCCTGGCCACAGGCCAGAAGCGTCCACATCGGCAATCGTGTCCAGCGCAACCGCCTTTTGTGCGTCATCCACATAGTAGATCGCCGAGCGATAGCTGAGACCACGGTCATTGCCCTGACGGTTGGGCGTGGTGGGGTCGTGGATCTGAAAGAAGAACTCCAACAGCTCGCGATAGGAGATCACCGCCGGATCGTAGATGATCTCGATCCCTTCGGCATGGGTGCCGTGGTTGCGGTAGGTCGCGTTGGGCACGTCCCCGCCGGTATAGCCGACACGGGTGCCGTGAACGCCGGGCTTTTTGCGGATCAGGTCCTGCATGCCCCAGAAACATCCACCTGCCAGAACTGCGCGTGCATTGCTCATGCCACATCCTCCACTTGGTTCAGATACGCACCATAGCCTTCGGCCTCCATGTCGTCACGGTGCACAAACCGCAGTGACGCCGAGTTGATGCAATACCGCAGGCCACCGCGGTCGCGCGGGCCGTCCGGGAACACGTGGCCCAGATGGCTGTCGCCGTGTTTGGACCGCACTTCGGTGCGGATCATGCCGTGCGTTGTATCGCGCAGCTCTTCGACGTGGGCGGCCTCGATCGGTTTGGTGAACGACGGCCAGCCGCAACCGCTCTCGTATTTGTCGGATGACGCAAACAGCGGCTCGCCGGAGACGATGTCGACATAGATCCCCGGTTCCTTGTTTGACAACAGCTTGCCTGTGCCGGGGCGCTCTGTGCCGCTTTCCTGCGTGACATAGAACTCTTCGGGGGACAGCGTCGCGATGACATCCGGGTTCTTGGTGTATTTGGTCATGTTGGGCCCTCTCTGGGATATTTCGGGGTCACGCCTATATTTGGGGCGGCGCGCGCGGATTGAAAGAGGGTGACGCATGCGCCGCGCGCCCTACCTGAGGGTCAAGCAAACCGCCGAGGCCCCCGATATGCGATACTTTCTGGCACTGATTGCGACGCTTTTGTCCACAGCACCCGCGTGGGCGAAGATGCCCGCACTCACCGTTCCGTCCATTGATGGCGGGGTGCTGCACCTATCGGATTGGGATGGGCGGCCCGTTCTGGTGGTCAACACGGCGTCGCGTTGCGCGTTCACCGGACAGTATGAGGCGCTACAGGACCTGTACGACACGTACCGGGATCAGGGGCTGGTTGTGCTGGCCGTTCCGTCGGATGATTTCCGGCAGGAACTGGGCAGTGCCGAAGAGGTCCGGCACTTTTGCGAGATGACCTTTGGGGTGGATTTGCCGATGACGGACATTCTGTCGGTCAGGGGTGCCGCGGCGCATCCGCTCTATCGTCACATCGAGGTCGAGGCGGGCTTTGTGCCGCGCTGGAATTTCAACAAGGTGCTGTTTGGACCGGACGGGTCCATCGACGGCACATGGGGTGCCAACACCGCGCCCGACGCGCCCGCCATACGGCGTGCCATCGAGGCGGCGCTGGCCCCCTCATGACACCTGCCTAGGGTGAGGTGGTCGTGGTGGTGGTCGTGCCGTCGCTGCCGTCCGAGCCCAGAACAATCAATGCGATCCCTGTCGCGGCGGCGAGCGCGCCCAGTTCGGGCGTCAGGCCACCGCCGAGCAGTGCGCCTTCGTTTGCGGGGGGTGGCGGTGTCGTGCCGTCCGCAGGTTGCGTGTTGGTGTCTTGTGCGGATGCCGCTGTTGCCAGGGCCAATGCAGTACCCGCACCGATCAGGAATCGAATCATTGTGGTCGCGCCTTTCCGTGAGTGTTTACAGCGCGACAGTTCAGCGATCCGGGGCAGCGTCACAACGCAGTCGGGGGTGACGACAGCAAACAGGTGTTGCATTGCCTATTCCGGCCTGCGGCACGCGCGGGAAACGGCACGTGCCTGATATTCCGCCACACCCGCACGGACGCAAAGGCAATTGGTGTGATCCAAAAGAAAAGGGCCCGCGCAGAACGCGAGCCCTCACACCTTAAATTCCGCAAGGAATTGAAGGTATTAGTTTGTTGTCGTGGTCGAGTTGTCCGAACCAGCGATGAACGCCAGCGCGGTCAGACCTGCGAACGTGCCAACAGCTGTCAGCGTGATCGCCGATGCTTCGGCTTGACCGTTCACGATTTCAGCACCGTTGCCACCGGCAACAGTTGTGTTCAGCGGAACGTCTTGCGCCAGAGCGGCTGTCGACGTGGCAGCCACCAGAGCGGCAGCAGCAATCAGTTTGAATGTTTTGGTCATGATATGACTCCTTTACGAACTAAGTTGGATGTAGGGCAAAATTGTCTGAAACACAATCAAGTTCCGGGTTTTGCACCTGTCTGTGATGAATTTTTGCCGCACTGCGGCAGAACGATTACTTTTTAAGCCTGCGGGTCCGGATGTATCCCAAATTGGGCCCTCCCCACTGGCGCGATTGTAGAACGGTTCCGTCCCGTCGGTCTACCCAATAGTCATATGTGATGATCCCGCGCGTCCCGGTACAGTTTTCCTGCAAATGAACGGTGTTGAAGGATCGTTGCACAATCTCGATTGTCTCTGCGCCAACGGTGCGCATTTCACACTCAAGCGCGATGGATTGGGTTTGGTTGTCGCCGTCCACATAGTAGATCGTGTGCGCGCCCGAGATCGGTGACTGGGCTTGGATCGCGCGCACAGCCGCGTCCGCCTGCGACCCGGCCAGATCGTTGCCCAGGCCGCGCGTCGTGACCAACACATCGCCCCGCATCACAACCATCGCATCATTGGCCGTACGCCACGTCCGCAACAGACCCGGACGGCTGTCCCGGCGTTCGGAAAACGGGATCAGAAAGGCGGTGGCGTCGCGGTCTTCGACGATGACCTCAAGCGACGGCACGGTCAGTTGGTCGATCAGGGCCGGTGTCAGGGTCGGCAAAGGTGCAGGCCCTTGCCGGTTGGACCGGATGATGTCGACGTAGGTCCGGAGCTGCGCCGCCTGCGAACTGGATTGCTCGGAGCCGCCGGTGCAGCCCGCAAGGGCAAGCGTGGCAGCGGCCAGCGCATATGTGAAACGCCGCATCATTCCCAAACCCTTCCCCAGTCGCCGGTCAGGTCGTTGATATGACCGTCGCGCACCTGTTGATACAAACGACCCGGCACGTTCAACCGTGCGCCGCCGTCCCGTTGGATCGGACGGATTGTGGTCGAAACGCTTTGACGTGTTGGGCGGCCAATGAACCACGACACAGGGATCGTGATGTTGATGCCCTTGTCAAAGGACCCTTCGCCGAAGTCCTCGGCAGAGACATCCGTGAGCGTAAAGAACCCGCCCACACGCCAGCCATTGTTGAACTCGCGTTCAACGGTGAACGTCGCGCCATAGTCGCCCGCGAGGTAACGCCCGACATCGACCTGTCCATAGTAGCCGCGCCCGAACTCGTAGTAGGCCGAAACGTGACCGGTTGCGATACTGTAGTCCTGAAAGCCGAAGGCCTGATCAAAGTCACGCTGGCGGGCATAGTTCGCCTCGACCCCGAGGGCCAGACGGTTGCCCGTTGGTTTCCACAGCAGCTCGGCCGAGACACCGCCGAACATCTGTTCGAGGTAGCCTGCGGTCACACGCGCATAGGTGCTTTTGCCCGGCTTCCACTGCTTGGAGACATAGAGGTTTTCAATGGTGGTATCAGCGCCCTGTGCAAACAGGACCGCATCGGTACGGACACGGGGCAGTACTGAGTTCGACAGTCGCGTGCTGTCCCCAATTGTACCCGTCACACGGTGCCGTACCTCACCCGCGACCAGCCAACCCGGCGCAAAGCGATAGCGCGCCTCGGCAGCGATGCCCGCGTCATAGCGCAGCGGTTCGTCCGGATCGAAATAGCTGGGGCGGAAGTAGGGACCGATGGACCAGCCAAACCGTGGGTGGATGTTGTCCACCACCACCGCGTTTGGTGCGGGACGCGGGGCCGCGTCGCTGATCACTGCCTTGGACAGCAGCAGGTCAGCCGCGTCAGGCTGGAATTCCAGCGATTCAAAATCGCTCCGCGAAATGGTCACTGTCGACAGGGCGAGGCCGTTGTTCATCAGGGTGATGTCAATGGTTTCGACCGACGGCGGCAGAATACGCGCCAGCGTCCGGGCCGTGCGACCCACCACAATGGCGTGGTTGTCATAGCGGATGCTGGACACGCGGGCTTCGGCGCGGGTGCCGGTGACAGAGAGCGTTTCCAGGCGGATCCCATTCTCGGTCAGTTCCGGTTCAACCGCATCACGGATCACCATCGGCGCGCTTTGTGCTGAGGCCCAGGCCGTGTCGTAGGCGGCGGGGTTGGCGCGGCGGCTGGGGCGCACGATGATCGGGCGTGGACCCGCGATGGTATAGGGTGCGGGTGCCGTTTTGGGGTTGAACTGGAGCTGTGCGTTGATCCCGATTTCGGACCCATAGAGCCAGTAGCCACCGACACGCAGGTTGTTGTTGACCTGATATTCCGCACCAAAGTTCAGGCGCGAGTCCCGGTCAAACACGCCACGTGACGTTTCCGGCTGGTAGGCGTCTGTCGAATATTCCGCCTTGAGGCCGAGGCGGTCATTGACCTGCCATTCGATCCCCGCAAACGGCGAGACCGGGCCGCGGAACCATTGGTCTGTTGCCGGTTCACCGCCAGTATCATTGGGGTTGAACACAGGACGTGTGCCGCCGCTCAGGCTGCCGATGTCGCCAAGTGTGCCGAGACGGCCCCAGCCCAGACCCGCCGTGACCTTGAGCTTGCCCGGCAGTCGGAAGGGGCGTTTGAAATTCTTGGTCGCGGCGATGTATTCCGCCGCATAGATGCCCGTGCCCGCGAAGTCCTGCAGGCCAACGGTCACGGACGGGCGATAGCGCCCCTCTTTGAACAGCAGGTATCTGACGTCAAAGCTGCGGTCGCGGTAGGTGTCGAACCCGTCAGAGTTCCAGTCCTGGATGCCGATGTAGCGGAAGGTGGCCGAAATCCGGGGCGAGAACTGGAACGTCAGGTTTGTCCGCGTTTGCCCGCCGAAGTTCGAAACACCAATGGCCAGTTGGCCGTCGGGCAGCGCCTCGCCGCTGGGCAGGTCAACGATACCGGGCACACCGTAAAAGTTCAGCGATGGCGCGGATGTCACCACTTTGGGCTTGGTGTCCGCACGCCCCTGTGCCTGCGCAACAGTCGCCGAGGCGCCAAGTGTCAGGCAGCAGGCCGTGGCCAGCATACTTGCTTGAATGGTCTTGGGCATTGTTGTCACTGTCCGGTTCAAATAGATTTTTATTGTTGGATCACGTTAAATCACGCACCCGAGACTTAAATCAACGCAAAGCCTGACCGGGCCATTGGACCAGCGGCAAAGCGCGTCTTTCAGGATACAGGCGTGACGAGTTCGCGGTCTGCTTCGGCCTCGACACTGGGCGCGTTGTACCCTTCCACCCAGCGCCGCGCGATGGCCCGCGCCTCGCCTTCGTCGCTGTTGGCCAGCGCGTGGCGCAACGACCGCAGCGCAGACGCAACTTCGATCTCGCTCAGGCTCTTTTCCACGGTAAAGAAAATCTTTTTGTGGCCGGTGCCGATCAATGCACCGTTCAGGGTCAGTTCCTCGGTCATCTTTTCACCCGGCCGCAGGCCCGTGAATTCGATTTCGATGTCGCCCTCGGGGTTTTGCGCATCCCGCACGGTGAACCCGGCGCTTTCGATGACCTGACGGGCCAGTTGTTCGATCTTCATCGGTTTGCCCATGTCCAGAACGAACACTTCGCCGCCCTGCGCCATGGACCCCGCGCGCAAGACCAGATGCACCGCCTCTTGAACGGTCATGAAATAGCGCGACACCTCGCGGTGCGTGACGGTCAGCGGACCACCGCGCCGAAGCTGTTCCTGAAACAGCGGCACAACAGACCCGGACGACCCGAGCACATTGCCGAACCGAACAATCGAAAAGACCAACCCGCGCTGTTCGGCGATCCGCTGCGCGACGTCCTGCACAACCAGTTCAGCCAGACGCTTGGACGCGCCCATGACGTTGGTGGGGCGCACCGCCTTGTCCGAAGAGATCAGCACAAAGCGTTCGACACCCGCCTCGGCGGCTTCGGTCACCAGCGTCTGGGTCCCGAGTACGTTGTTCGCCAGACCGGCCAAGGGGTTATATTCCACAAGCGGCACGTGCTTGTACGCGGCGGCGTGCAGGACAACCTGAATCTGGTGATCCTGCAGCACGCGGCGCACCTGGCGCGCGTCGGTGACCGACCCCAACAGCGGGATGATTTCGATATCGCTGCCTTCGGCGAGTTGCACCAGTTCGTGGTGGATTTGGTACAGCGCAAGTTCGCTCAGTTCGTAGAGCACAATCTTGGCCGGATGGCATTCCAGCACCTGACGGCTGAGTTCAGACCCAATCGAACCACCCGCGCCAGAGATCAGGACCGAACGGCCCGCGTAGGCCTCGGAACCCTCGCCCTGACGGGTGTTGACCTCGTCCCGGCCCAAGAAGCTGCGCGCGTTCACGGGCGTCAGTTTTTCGACCAGCGCCTCTTCTCCGATCAACTGCGAGAAGGACGGCAGGGTTTGCACTTCGAGGCCCATCTTTTGCAGGCGGCGCGCAATCTGCATCTGTTTGGGATGGCTTTGCGACGGAATGGCCAGCAGAACCCGGTCAATCTTGCGCTCGGCCACGATCTCGGCAATGCGCACCGGGCTGTAGACCGGCAGGCGCAGGACGTTGACGCCGTGCAGGGCCTGATTGTCGTCGACAAAGGCCACAGGTTCGATCAATTCGTGGCTGCGCAGGGCCGACACAAGCTGCATGCCCGTGGTCCCGGCACCGTAGATCAGCACGCGGCACCGGTTCGTGCCATTGCGGTAGATGGCCAGCACAATCTGCAACAGGATCGCCCGGCTGAGGATCGAAAACACAAAGAAGGTGAACCCGAACACGATCTGGGTCGACAGCAGCAGCGGCATGTTCGCCGCCGCACTCAGCAAGGTAGAGGTCATGGCCAACAGGCAGGAAAACACCGCCGTCCGGCCAATAGAACCGGCCTCGTAATCGTTGAGGGTGGTCGACGAGATGCCCAGCCAGATGGACAGCGCCGTCGCAACGATCAGCATGTAAGGCAGAACCGGCAGGTACGACCGGGTCATTTCCCATGCGCCCGTGGCCGACAATTGAAGGCTAAACGCAAAGAACAACGCAGCGGGGATCAGCATCGCATCAATTGCGATCAGAAGATTGCGTTTCTGGGTGCGTGAAAGCGACTTCAAAATGTTAATCATTGTGTCCTCGTTCCGACCACGTTGAGCGTGTCACTGCTCCGTTAACACGGCCATGTATCAATTTATTGCGACCCTTTCGCACACGCAGAAAGATCGAGCCAAAAATGGCGAATATGTGCTTAAAATTTTGACAAAAAATTGCCCCCTGCGCAGTTTTTACACACTTTTCTCTGATTCGGTAAGGGAATCAGTTCTTGGCGTCTCCGCCCTTCCTTTTGCGGCGAAACAAGTTGCCGATGGTTTGGAACACCAGGTCGAAATCGTAGCACGTGCTTTGGTTCCGTGCGTAGATCAGGTCCAGACGTGCTTTGCGCGGGACACAGATGCGGGTGTAGACGTCATCGGTTTCTTGCGCGGTGGTGCAGCGGGACAGCAGCCTGTCCTCGTGTTTGTGGAACCGGATGGTGGCCAGGCCGGTGACGCCGGGACGGGATTTCAGCACCTCGCCGTAGATGTCGGGAAACCGTTCGACATATTCGCGCAGCGGCGGGCGCGGCCCGACAAAGCTGAGGTCGCCCTTGAGGATGTTCCAAAGCTGCGGGAATTCGTCCAGCCGGCGCGCGCGCAGCTTGGCCCCCATGGGGGTGATCCGCGCCTCTTTGTTGCCGCCGGACACACCTGCATCCGCATCAACCACAGTCATCGTGCGGAATTTCCACAGGCCGAACGGCTGATCCGGCGTCTTCATGCGTTCGGCGACGTAGAACAGGGGGCGGCCCTGTTTGCGCCAGATGACGAGGATCAGGAACAGGATCACAGGACCCAGAATGATCACCAGAAGGCTGGCAAAAAACAGGTCGAATATGCGTTTGCGCCACGTCATGCGGGCACCCCCTTTTGCCAGTCTGCCACGATTCCCTGGGCCGTGCTGTCGTCCGGTTTCATCTGAGTGAAGCGGCACAACAGCGTGGTGTCGAGGGTGACATTGGCCAGAGTATTCCCCGTCGCGGGTCGCGCGGTCCATGCCAAACCCGCCGCATCGAGCAAATCGCCCATAGCAACGGCGCCGGGTGCTGCGAGGTTCATCAGCGGCGGCACGTCCGGTGTTTGCGCCAGCGTGGCCAGCACCCGCGCAAGGGCGCCGGGGCCGATATAGCTGCGCCGGGGCGTGGTGCCGTCCGCCAGAACATCGAGCTGAAAGCCGGATCGCCAACCGCCCAGAATGGCGTCTGCACCGGCCACATTGCCCAGCCGCAAAACCGTGCTGGGGTGGGCGTGCGTGGCCGCGACGTGTTCCATGTCGACCTTGGCCTGTCCGTAGGGTGACAGGGGCGCAATTGGGCCGTCCTCGGTCAGGGGGCCGGGCAACGCGCCATAGACGGCCGCGGTCGAGAACAGAAACACGCGCCCCGCCCTTGCCGCCGCGGCAGCATCCAGCACCGCGGCCGCGATCCGCACATTGTCCTGCATGTCACCCGATCCGGCGGGGGTCACACCCGCCAGGCACATCACGCAATCACCGGGTGCCAGCACCGCCGTCAGCGCACCAACATCCAGAACATCCGCATCCGCGCGGGTCAGCCACCGCGCCGCCACGGGCATCCGGTCGCGGATCAACCGCCCCAAGCGGCCACCGGCACCAAGAACCACAAGACCCACGAGTTAAGGCACCGGGATGCGCAGCGGCTCTGGGACCAGCGCATTGATTTGGCGGATATGTTCCGGCAGGCACACGGTTTCGAAGTCATAGGTGTCGACAACATGCTGGCGCGCGGCAGGGCCGATATGCGCGTATTTGCGCGGCTCGGCCAGCACGTCGACCACCTGTGCCGCAATCGCTTCGGGATCGAAGAAATCCACCAGCAGCCCGGTTTCACCGTGCGTCATCGCCTCGCGGACAGGGGCCACGTCGCTGGCGACAATCGTGGCCTGCATCGACATGCTTTCGAGCAGCGACCACGACAGGACAAAGGGCATCGTCAGATAGATGTGGCAGGTGCTGATCTGGATGATGCTCTGGTAGCTTTCGTAGGGCACCTGTCCGAGAAAGTGCAGCCTGTCCCAATCCAGCAGGTGCCCGACCTCGGCCTCCATCTGGCCCCGCAGCCCGCCGGGGTGTTTGCTTTTGCCGCCGTAGGACACGTCGTTGCCGCCCACGACCAGAATACGGGCATTGGGCCGGGCCTTTTGGATGTGCGGCAGGGCGCGCATGAACTGGTGATAGCCGCGCGTCGTCTCAAGATTGCGGGCCATGAAGGTGACAATCTCGTCCTTGGCCGTCAGCGCGCGACCAATCCGGCCCAGCGTGACCTTGGCCTTTTTGTTGGGCTTCAGCTTGTCGGTGCGGATGCCGTCGTGACAGACGTAAATCTTGTCGTGGAAACTCTTGGGAAAGCGGTTGCGTTGCCACATGGTCGGACTGTGGCCCAGATCGACCGCCTCGATGTTGACCAGCGGGACGACGTTGTGCCCGTGCATGATGTAGGGCGCGTGTTCGCTGACCTTGGCCTCGGGGTCAAAGCCCACCGGGCCGCCGTGCACAGAGTAGAAGTATTCGAAAAAGCCAATCATCGGCGTGTCGGGCAGCACCTCGCGGAAAAACGACATTTCGCCCCAGCCGACGTGGCCGATGATGATGTCAGGGGTAAAGCCGCCGTCGACCAGACTGCGCAGCGCCATCACCGCGCCAAAGCCGTTACCGGCCGCGTTTTCCCACGTCCGGGACAGACCATACCCGTCCTCCGGGGCGGTGTGGTGGCTTTTGTAGACCACCGTGTTCACACCTTTGAACACCGGCGCGTTCTTGCGTTGGGTCAAAAAGGTAATCTCGTGTCCACCCTGGGCGGCGAGCCACTGAATAAGCTCGCGGTACTGGCCCGGCATGTTCTGATGCACAAAAAGAAATTTCATGAAATCCTCGTCACTCTGCGCATTGGATACCGTTCGCAGGCGCGCGGTGCAATCACGCCCGCACCGGCCAGATTTCACCGGTGCCGCGTTTCTCTTGTCCGGGGCTCAGTCCGAAACACCCGCGATAGCTTTTGGAAAAATGCGAGAGCGAGCGAAACCCACAGGCCACACAGATATCCGTGACGCTCAGGTTGGTCTGCCGCAGCAGCCCACGCGCCTTTTCCAGCCGCAATTGCAGGTAGTGCCGCTTGGGCGACACGCCCAGATGTTTGGCAAACAACCGCTCCAGTTGCCGCGTGCTCAGTTCAATCGCTTGGGCGATCTCGTCCGGGCGCAGCGGGTCCTCGAGGTTGTTTTCCATGATCTGCAGGGCGATCCCCAGCTTGCCATGTGACATTCCCGGACGAACCCGGCGCGACAAACGCTGTCCGTGGGTTGCGACCCGCGGGTCGGTGTACACCATCTGATCCGCCACCCAGGTCGCGAGGTCCGTGCCAAAGTCGTGACGAATGCGGTCGAGCATCATATCCATCGACGCCGCCCCACCTGCAGTGGTGAAGATGCGCCCATCAACGGAAAACAGGCTGGATTCAATGATCACGTCCGGCAACAACTCGGTCAGGGCGTCACGGTAGGCCCAGTGCGTTGTCACCCGTTTGCCCGACAGCAACCCGGCTAGTGCCAGCGTGTAGGTGCCAGACGACAGCGCGCCAAAATCCATGCCCTTGCGCGTCTCGCGGCGCAGCCAGTTCAGCACGGCACGGGTGCTGCCGGTGCCAGCATCATTGCCCGCGCATACAACCAGCGTTTCGTCCCGGTCCAACGCGGTCAAGGCGCTGTCCACGGCGGCAGTCACACCGTTGTAGGCGGGCACCGGTGCGCCGGTTTCACCGATCAACCGCCAGGAATAGAACCTCTGGCCCGATGGGTGGAGGTTGGCGAGGCTCAACGCTTCGAGGGCGCAGGCAAAACCCAGTTGGGAATATCCCGGAATCAATAAAAACGCATAGCGTTTGGTCCCGTCGGGATCAGGCCGCAAGTGCGGTATCCAACAGCGCGCGCACGCGGCGGGCGTAGGGTTCGTTGACGAGGCGCGCGACCTCTTTGCCGTTCTTCATGACCAACAGGGTCGACCGCCGCTGGACACGCAACCGCTGGGTCATCTGCGACTGACCAAACGTGTCCCAATCGACGTCGACAAAGATCAATTGCCCGTAGGCAGGATTGTCGGCCAGCGCCTCAGCGATCAGGTCCGCTTTGATCTGGCATGTCAGCGACCACGACGCGCGATAGTTCAGGATCACGGTCTGATCTGTCTGCTTGAGATCATTCCATACCGCCGGGCTGAACACCTCGGATGGATAGGCGTAAACCACCGTGGGCAGGAACGCGGCAGAGGACAGCAAGAACAAACGGCGGTGCATCAAATGGGCTCCGGGCACGAGACTGAAATCAGGCGGCAGAATATGACGGATGCGCGCCCGCGCAAGGGGTTGTTTCAGGTTTTGGCCTGGCGTGACAATTGCACCGCAAGAATGCCCGCCGCGATGATCACCACCCCGATCACGTCCAGCGGGCCCAACCGCTCGCCCAGCAAAAGCGCCGCAATCGCCACGCCGAAAAACGGATTGAGAAAGTGGAACGTGGCCGCCTTGGTCGGCCCGATCCGTGCCACCAGCGAAAACCAGATCCATGTTGCCACGAGGCCCGGCACCAGCACCGTGTAGGCAAAGGCCACAAGGAACACCGGCGTGACCGTGACCACAATCGTCTCTGTCGCGGCAGAGATGACCCCGAGAACACCGGCACCCACAAACATTTGCAGCCCCACAACCATCATCAGGTTGCCACCCGACGACATCGTCCGCATCGACAGGGTCGCAATGGTCAGGGCGATGGCCGCGATCACGCATAGCGCAATGCCGTAGACATCCACGCCCGCTTCGAGACGCGCCGACATGATCAGGAACACACCCGCAATGCCCAGTACCAGCCCGACGATGCCCAGCGCCGGCAACCGGTCGCGAAACACGACCCAACCGGCAAAGGCGACCATCAGCGGCATGGTCGATGCAATGATCGAGGCCAGAGAGGCTTCGATCGTTTGCATCGCGACAAAGTTGAGGCCGAGGTAGATCGCGTTCTGGCACAGACCAAACACAAGCGTTGCGCGCCACTGGTCACGGGTCAGGTGCCACGACTGACCCAGCGCGCGTGCCACTGCCACGCCGATCACACCGGCGATGAAAAAGCGCAGGGATGAGGCGGCAAGCGGTGGTGCGTGTGTCACGATGATGCGCGCAGAGGTAAAGGCCGACGACCAGATCAGGGCAAAGGTCAGCCCCATCAGAATTGCGCGTATGTCCATGCCGGGGGCCTTTGTCGTTCGCGCGGACGATCCGGCAAATCGTGAGGGGATGCAAGGCGGCAATCACGACGCTGTTGGGTGCAAGTGAACGCGCAAAGGTGCACAGTGGTCTGGTACATCAGGAGGAACATGTATGGATCTGTCTCGGCGCGCATTTGGCGGACTGGCCTTGTCGGGGATTGCCCTGCCCGGCGCAGCCCTGTCTCAGGACCTTGCGATACTGGATGCGATGCGCGCACCGCTGTCTGCGCCGACCACCGAATTCGAGGCCGCAATGGCCATGATGATCGAACGCGGCAATCCCGACATGGCCGCCAGCCTGATCAGTTCGATGCGCTTTTCCCGGTCACGCGGCCCGCAGATTGCCGAAACCCTGACGGCGCTGACCGGAGAGGATCACTTTACCGACTGGTTCGCCTGGATGCTGTGGCAGGAACAGAACCCGCAGATCAAACCGCACCCCGACTTTCCCACTTTCAAGCGCGAACTGCTCTTGCAGGTGGATGACAATTTCGCCGATTTCCTGCGCCCGGAATACATCGAACCCGACCGGATGCGCATCCGCCTCGAAGAGATCACCTGGGGCGGTGTGGTCAAGGACGGCATTCCATCGCTCGATAATCCTGCGCTGATCGCAGCCAAGGACGCAGATTACATGCGCGGCGACGATCTGGTGTTTGGCGTGTCGATCAACGGTGATGTCCGGGCCTATCCGCTGCGGATCATGGGATGGCACGAGATGTTCAACGAGGTGATTGGCGGCGTGCCCGTCGCACTCGCCTATTGCACGCTCTGCGGCTCGGGCATCCTGTTTGAAACGGACGTGCCGGGACGCGCGGCACCGTTGGTCTTTGGCTCATCCGGGTTCCTGTACCGGTCCAACAAACTGATGTTTGACCGCGAGACACATTCCCTCTGGAACCAGTACACCGGCCAGCCGGTTGTCGGCCCTTTGGTGGACAGCGGCATCGCACTCAAACAACGGCCCGTCGTCATCACGACGTGGGACAACTGGAAAACGTCGAACCCCGGCACCCAGGTTCTGAGCCTCGAGACCGGTCATCGGCGCAATTATGGGTCCGGCGTGGTCTACAACGACTATTTCGCATCCCCCGACCTGATGTTCCCCGCGCAGGTGGACCAGCGCACACATCAGCAAAAAGACTATATCTTTACGGTCCGGCAATTCGGAGCGGCGCGCGCCTGGCCGCTGAAGTCATTCGACGGAATGCCGGTGATCAACGATGGCATCGCGGATACGGCTCTGCTGTTGGTTGGTGATCCCAAGACACGCAGCGTGCGCGCTTACGAACGTGGCGCGCATACCTTTGCCCCGTCGGGTGGACGTCTGAAAGACGAGGCCGGGGCGGAATGGCGCGTGACCGAAGACGCCTTGCTTGGGCCGGATGGCGTCAGCCTGCCGCGCGTGGCGGGCCACATCAGCTATTGGTTCGCCTGGGACAACTATTTGGGCGACGCCGCAACCGTCTATGGCGGCTGAAATGCAAAAGGGCCGCCCGAGGGCGACCCTTTCAAAACCGTGTCCGAGAGGACTTAGCCGTTCACGCTGTCTTTCAGCGCTTTGGCGATGGTCATCTTGACGACCTTGTCCGCCTCTTTCTTGAACTGCTCACCGGTGGCAGGGTTGCGCACCATGCGCTCGGGGCGCTCGCGGCAGTAGATCTTGCCAACGCCGGGCAGAGTGACTGCGCCACCGCCCGATACTTCCTTGGTGATCAGCCCGCAGATCGCGTCCAGCGCGCCGCCTGCGGCTTTCTTGTCTGTCCCCATTTCTTCGGCCAGCGCGGCGACGAGTTGGGTTTTTGTCATTGGTTTTGCCATTTTCTGGTCTCCTTCGTCTGCCCGAGTTCTTGGGCCTCTGTCCCGCATTGTAACGGAATGTTGTGCGAACACACAACGAATAGTGGCCCAAGGCAAGTGAAAAACAGGCGTTTTCGGCGGTTTTCGGCGGGTAAACCGCCCAGTGACCGCCGATCACCGGCCCGTTATGGCCCGGTCACAGGAATGCCGTCTCGTCAAAGGACCGCAATTTCCGGCTGTGGATGCGTTCCAGCGGCATTTTGCGCAGGTGTTCCATGGCCCGAATGCCGATCATCAGATGCCGCGCGACCTGCTCTTTGTAGAAATTTGACGCCATGCCGGGCAGTTTCAATTCGCCATGCAGCGGCTTGTCCGACACACAGAGCAACGTGCCGTAGGGCACCCGGAACCGGTAGCCGTTGGCGGCGATGGTCGCGCTTTCCATATCCAGGGCGACGGCGCGCGATTGCGACAGACGCTGCACCGGTCCGTGCTGATCGCGCAATTCCCAGTTCCGGTCATCATAGCTGGCCACCGTGCCGGTGCGCATGATCCGCTTTAGCTCGTAACCCTTAAGCTGGGTGGTCTCGGCCACCGCCTCTTCGAGCGCGATCTGGATTTCTGCCAGCGCCGGGATCGGCACCCAGGGCGGCAGGTCGGTGTCGAGCACGTTGTCCTCGCGCAGGTAGGCATGGGCCAGCACAAAGTCGCCCAGCGCCTGCGAATTGCGCAGACCCGCGCAGTGCCCCACCATCAGCCAGGCATGCGGACGCAACACGGCGATGTGGTCCGTGGCCGTTTTGGCGTTGGACGGGCCGACCCCGATGTTGACCAGCGTGATGCCCGACCCGTCCGCACGCTTGAGGTGGTAGGTCGGCATTTGCGGCATCTTGGGGCTGGCGGGCAGGTCCTGATCACCGGCTGTGATCTCGGCGTTCCCGGTCGACACAAAGGAGGTGTAGCCACTGTTTGGATCGTCCAGTTGCGCGCGGGCATAGGCCTCGAATTCAGAGACGTAAAACTGGTAGTTCGTGAACAGCACGTGGTTCTGAAAGTGGTCCGCGTCGGTCGCCGTGTAGTGTGTCAGGCGCGCCAGCGAATAGTCGATGCGCTGGGCGGTGAAGGGCGCAAGCGGGCCGATGCCATCGGGCGACTCGTAAGTGCCGTTCACGATGTCATCGTTGGTGTTGCTCAGGTCCGGCACATCAAACACGTCGCGCAACGGAAAGGACGCGGCCCCCTGCTGTGGCACGGTGATGTCGGGGTTGTTGGCCACGGCAAAGTGGACCGGCATTGGCGTGTTGGAATACCCGATCTCGACCGGTTGCCCGTGATTGGTGATCAGCAACCCGATTTGTTGGGTCAGGTAATTGGCAAACAGGTCGGGCCGCGTCACGGTCGTGGCATAGGTGCCGGGGTCCGACACATGGCCAAAGCTGAGGCGCGTATCAACCTGTGCATAGGTCGACGTCGTCACGCGGATTTCGGGGTAGTAGGCGCGCACGCGCCCCTCGGGTGCGCCCTGCTCCATCGCCTGCTGAAACTGCTGGCTCAGGAATTGGACGGCGTCATCATACAGCTCGCGCAGGTGCGCGACGGCTGCTGTGGCATCGTGAAATTCGATGCGGCCGCGGCCGCCTTGTTCAAGGGTTCTCATGTTGTTGGCTCTAGGACTGGAATGAAATCAAACGTGCGGACATCGACCAGTCCCAGGTCAGAGATGCGCAGTTCAGGGATAACGACAAGCGCCAGCAGCGAGTGCTGCATATACGCGTTGTTCAGGGTACAGCCGCAGTCGACCATGGCCGCAACCATCTGGTCCGCCTTGGCGGCAACGTCTTGGGCGGGGCTGTCGGACATAAGGCCCGCGATGGGCAGTTCGACCAGCGCCAGTTCTGCGCCATCGCGGAAGATGGTGATGCCACCCCCCACTTCCGCCAGCCGGTTGGCAGCCAGCGCCATCTGGTCGCGGTCGGTGCCCACGACGATCATGTGGTGGCTGTCATGTGCCACGGTCGAGGCCATGGCCATCTTGCCGGAGTAGTTGAACCCGGACACCAGCGCGTTGGTCACGCCGCCGGTCGCCCGGTGCCGTTCGACCAGCGCGATCTGGCAGGTGTCGCCGTGCGGTTCGACCTTGCCGTCGTGCACCGGCATATCACGCTTCAGCGCCTTGGTCGGGGCCTGGTTTTCAACCACGCCGATCACGTTTGCCGTGACCGAATTGCGCCCCTCAGGGGCCGCGATTTCGAAATCCGCGGCGGTTTTGGGTGCACCCATGTTCACCGTCTGCCGGGCTTTGGCCGGCCAGTCGAGATGCGGACAGTCCGCCGTCAACGCACCGTCGACCGCGACCGTCTTGCCGCGCGCGATGACCTGTTCGATGGGCAATGTCTTGAGGTCAGAGGTCAGGATCACATCGGCCCGGCGTCCGGGGGTCAGCGACCCGATCTCGCGCTCCAGCCCGAAATGGGTGGCGGTGTTGATCGTCGCCATCTGCAACGCCACCAGCGGGTCACAACCGCAGTCGATGGCGTGCCGCACCACGCGGTTCATTTGGCCGTCGTTGACCAGCGTCGCGGAATGGCAGTCGTCCGTGCACAGGATCATGTTGCGCGGGTCGAGCCCCTTTTCCGTGATCGCGGTGATCTGCGTCTCGACATCATACCACGCGCTGCCCAGCCGGATCATCGACCGCATGCCCTGCCGCATCCGGGCAATGGCGTCGGCCTCGCAGGTGCCTTCGTGATCATCCGCCGGACCGCCCGCCACATAGGCCGCGAAATCGGGGCCAAGATCGGGCGAGGCATAGTGCCCACCCACCGTCTTGCCCGCGCGCTGGGTCGCCGCGACCTCGGCCAGCATCTGGGGATCGGCGGCGGCCATGCCGGGAAAGTTCATCATCTCGCCCAGACCGATGATACCGGGCCAGCCCATCGCTTCGGCCACGTCCTCGGCGCTGATCTCGAAGCCTGTCGTCTCCATCCCCGGTGCGGAGGGCGCGCAGGACGGCATTTGTGTCCAGATGTTCACCGGCTGCATCAGCGCCTCATCGTGCATCAGGCGGACACCTTCGAGGCCCAGCACATTGGCGATCTCGTGGGGATCGGTGAACATGGTGGTTGTGCCGTGGGGAATGACGGCTGCGGCAAATTCGGCGGGGGTCAACATGCCCGACTCAATATGCATATGTCCGTCGCACAGGCCGGGGATCATATAGCGCCCCTGCGCCTCGATCACCTCTGTTTCCGGGCCGATCTGCGCAGAGGCATCCGGCACGACACAGGCGACGCGTCCGTGTTTGATTGCAATATCGTGGTCAGGCAGCGCCTCACGCGTGTGTACGTTGACCCATATGCCACCACGTATGACGGTATCCGCAGGCGCACGGCCAGCAGCAACATTCACAAGGTCAGGGGCGACATCGGGCCACGACGGAAAGGCAGTCGGGAAAAGGTCATGTTCCATGTCCCAATGGATCAAGTTTGGCGGGCAGGCGCAAGGGGGGCTGACGCGATGTCGTCAAAGCTTCATTATTTTCGCCGGTGACTTGACGTGATCGCGCGCACGGGAAACTGTCGAAGGATGGATTACGAAACGATAGACGCCGACAGTTTTGGCCGGAACCTGCGCGGGATCGGTCTGAACCTGCTGGTGCGGGATGTGGGCGCGCAGGTGGCCTTTCTCGAAACCGTGTTCGACATGCAGGCCCATCAGCCCACCGCAGATTTCGCGATCATCACCTATGGCAATGAAGTGTTTCAACTGCACAGCGACGGGACCTATCATTCCAACCCGCTTCTGAGCCTCTTGCCGGAAACACCGCCGCGTGGGACAGGCATTGAAATACGGCTGTACGACACGGACCCGGACATCGCGGCAGGGCTCGCGGAAGCCGCAGGCGGCACCATCCTGCAACCCGCGACGGACAAGCCACACGGCCTGCGCGAGGCGTTCATCCTGTGCGAAAACGGATACGCGTGGGTGCCATCGCGGCCCAAGGACTAGAGGGGGAACCAACAGTTGCTTTTGAACAACCCCTATGTGCCCGGCATCGTCTACGGGTTCAGCATCGTCGCTCTGGCAGCGGCCCTTGGCCTGATCATTGTGGTGTTTGCCTTTTACGGTCGCACGCGGGACGTCTATGGCGACACGGCGGAGAAACAGCGCTGGACCCTGCTGATGGGATCGTGGCGCGACAGCCTGCTGATCACTGTTTTGTACACGTCCGATGCGTTTCTCTATAAATTCGCGGAACTGAATGGCCTCGCGCAGGCCTATTTTCTGACCGAAGTTCACATTCCTTTCCTGCTGCAACCCGTGCTTGGCCTCGCTTTGCACAGCCTGATCTTTATGATCACGATCATGCGGATCATCGTCATTTCCAAGTGGCTGGCCGCGCAAAAGGCACCGGCCTGAAGGTCGCAGACAGGACAGGCTTTTGAGTTGATCGCAGGCGGCGGTCGCTGGCACCCTCGTGCCGAACACAAGGAGACGTCCAATGACTGTCACAGATTTGCGCCCGAACATGGACCACTGGCAGGACCGCGTGGACCTGGCCGCAGCGTTTCGATGGACCGTGCGCCTGAACATGCACGAGGCGGTCGCGAACCATTTCTCCTTTGCCATCAATGACGACGGCACGCGGTTCCTGATGAACCCGAACCAAATGCACTTTTCCCGGATTAAGGCGTCTGACCTGATCGAAGTGGACGCCAACGACCCCGCCAGCATGGAAGGGCCGGATGCGCCTGACCCGACCGCATGGGGACTGCACGGCGGGATGCACCGGCACTGCGCCCACGCGCGATGCGCGATGCACGTCCATTCGCCCTATGCGACGGCACTTGCGGCGTTGGCAGACAGCACCTTGCCCCCGGTCGACCAGAACGGCTGCATGTTCTTTGACCGGGTTGTGGTGGACGACAACTATGGCGGTCTGGCGTTCGAAGAAGAGGGCGAACGCTGTGCGCGTTTGTTCGATGACCCAAAGAAAAAGGTCATGGTGATGGGCAACCACGGCATCATGGTGATTGGTCAGACCGTGGCGGAAACCTTTAACCGCATGTTCTATTTCGAGCGCGCCTGTCAGACCTATCTGCTGGCCTTGCAGACGGGCAAACCGCTGCGGTTGATCCCCGAGGACATCGCCGAAAAGACCGCACAAGAGATCGACGACTACCCCGAACAGGATGAACGCCATCTGGCAGAGCTCAAGGCCATTCTGGACGAAGAAGGGTCAAACTATGCCAACTGATGCCGACAGCCGCGAGGCCGGGCGCTGGAACCATCGGCCACCCACACCCATTGCGCAGAACCCGTTGTTTCAATGGCCGCCCCGTCCCATGGCGATCTTTCGGTGGTACGCGGCGTTCTGGTTTGAAATCTCGACCACGACGCTGTGTCTGGTGCTGGCATTGCTGGCCTATTTCCTGATCCTGCCCCCGCTCGAGGCGATGCAGTCCCTGGAATGGGGCTGGGCCATGCGTGTGTGGATGGCCAACCTTGTGCCTCAATGCCTGATTGCGGGGGCGTTGCACCACTGGCTGATCACCGCCCGCAAACAGGGCGACGCCTCGAAATTCGATCCGCGCGATCAGAACCGTTCCAATGGCACGTTCACATTCAACAACCAGGTTCTGGACAACATGTTCTGGCACATCGCCAGCGGCATCACCCTATGGAGCGCGGCCCAGATCCTCGTGTTCTGGGCCATGGCCAACGGCTGGGCACCCACTTTTATGTTTCCAGACAACCCGGTCTGGTTTGTGATGTGTTTTGTCCTCATTCCAATCTGGAGCAGCTTTCATTTTTACTGGATCCACCGCGCCCTGCATTGGCCGCCGCTCTATAAATTGGCGCATTCCCTGCACCATCGGAATGTGAACATCGGGCCATGGTCCGGCATTGCCATGCACCCGGTTGAACACCTGATGTTCTATACGAACTTTGCCATACACCTGATCGTGCCCAGCCATCCGCTGCACCTGATGTTCCATGGCTACGTGCAGTCCACGCATCCCGTCTTTAGCCATTCGGGGTTCGAAGAACTGGTCGTGAACGAGACGCCCCAGATGCGGATGGGAGTGTTCTTTCACCAACTGCACCACCGCTATTTCGAGTGTAACTACGGCACTGTCGAAATGCCGTGGGATCGGTGGTTTGGCAGCTACCACAACGGCACAGGTCAGGCGACCGAAGAGGCCCGCGCGCGCAAAACGCAGATGTACACCTGAGGCAGAGTCAGGCCTTGCGGAACGCGACCAGGAATGCCGTGTCCTTGGCGTGCGGTCCGGTGGCGTCGGGGCCATAGATCGACACCTCCGTATGGCTCAGGTCCGTGATGGTGTCGCCCAGCGCTTTGATCTTGGCCTCAAACCCTGTGGCAGCGTAGTGCAGCGCGTTGACCGACACCACGATCCAGCCCCCTTGGCGCATAACGGCCAGCACGGGGTCCAGCCCATCCGGGCCGACATGCCCGTTGGTAAAGGTCCCGGAACTGACCGCGCCCTGATACACCTGAGACGTTTGCAGCGGCTCAAGAATGTTGCCGACAAAAAGGTCCCGGTAGACCCCCTTGGTCCGCGCGGTGTCTAGCATCTGGGGTGAAATATCCACGCCGTCGACCGGACCGATGCCGCGCCTGGACAGTGCCTCGGCGCACAGGCCCGTGCCGGCGCCGACATCCAGAACCGGACCGTGCCCACCGATCAACGCAAAATGGCGCGCAACCTCGGCCGGCAGCACATAGTGGTTCGCACTGGCGAAATCGCGGTCATAGCTGTCGGCCCAGGCCCGGTACAATCGCACCGAATCTGCCGGGGTTTTCAACGCATAGGCGCTGTCCAGGTCGGGATCATCTGACATGACATGACTTTGACCAACCCATGATGGCATTGGCAAGCCTTGGGGCTTGTCCCCGCGGGGACAGTCGGTACGAATGGCATATGACCAAGACGCTTCTTTCCTTTGGGCACGGCTATTCCGCGCAGGCACTGACCAAACTGCTGCTGCCTGAGGGTTGGCGGATCATCGGTACAACCCGGACGGCCGAAAAGGCGGAAACGCTGGCTGCAACGGGCATTACACCCCTCGTGTTTCCCGGTGACGACGTGGATCGGGCCATTCGGGAAGCGACGCATCTGCTGATTTCTGCGGGGCCGGATGCGGATGGCGATCCCGTGCTGCGCGCGGTCGGCACCCAGATCGCAGCGCGCGCGGCGTCTTTTGAATGGGCGGGGTACCTGTCTACGACGGGTGTTTACGGTGATCACAGCGGCGGTTGGGTGGACGAGGACACGCCCCTGTCCCCATCGACACGGCGCGGGCAGTGGCGCAAGGATGCAGAGGCGGCGTGGTCCGCCATCCCCGGTTTGCCCCTGCATATTTTCCGATTGGCGGGCATCTATGGCCCCGGTCGCGGCCCATTTGCCAAGGTGCGCTCTGGCACCGCGCGGCGGATTATCAAACCCGGTCAGGTGTTTTCCCGCATCCATGTCGAGGACATTGCCCAGATCGTGCAGGCGTCCATTCGTCACCCCAATCCGGGCACGGCCTACAATCTGTGCGACGATGACCCCGCACCGCCTCAGGACGTGATTGCACATGCCGCTGACCTGCTTGGGTTGCCCATCCCCCCGGCCGAGGATTTTGACACCGCCGAGATGACGCCAATGGCCCGCAGTTTCTATGCCGAGAGCAAGCGCGTGCGGAACGACCGGATCAAGACCGATTTGGGTGTGGACCTGCTTTACCCCACCTACAAGGAAGGGTTGGCGGCCCTGCTGCGCGAGGCGGAGTAGTGTCGGATCACGCCGCAGGCCGATCGCGCAGGACGCGGTAGAGCACCGCGCCCACAACGCCGAAGACAATCAACAGACCAAGTGCCGTGCCAGCATTCACCGCGTAGAACACCGCGCGTTCCGGCAGTTCCATGCTGTTGAGGAACGGATAGGGCAGACCGCTGGTCACTGTGCCTGTGGGCTTTTCGTTGAACCGCTGCACGAACAGCTCGCTCCATGCGACATAGGCGCCGATGATCAGCATGAGCGGCACAACACCGCGCCAAACGCGCCGAAACACGCGCCCGAAAAACAGCGCGTCGATGATCTGAAGCGCGGGGCCAAGGGCGTGCAGGTAGTATTCCAGCCACCAGATGATCGGTCCGCTGCCATTCACCAGTGATGGGTCGGTGAAGTAGAGCCGCCAATACAGGAACACGACCATCACATTGAGAACGGCGGCGCACATCGCGGTCACCTCGTGTCGCCGTGTGATCCGGTGTTCGGTCAGTGCCAGCATTCGGCTGGCGGCATAGAACGACAGAAACAGCGCCCAGATCGTCAAATAGCGGAAGGGGCCGCCCGGACCCGACCACGACCCCAGCACCATTTGATGCAGGCAATAGCCCGCCGCCAAGAGAAACACGATCCAGCGGTAGATGTGGACGGGGCGGCTGTGAATGGACATGGGGCACCTTGGGCGTTGCGGATGCCGCACTGTGGCTGAGATAGCCTGCGCGCGGCAAGCCTCAGGCGCGGGCTTCTCCGATTGACGTCACGCCAAGTACGGCAAGCACTTTGGCCTCGATCTGCTCGGCATTCATGCCTGCGACGGCATACATGTCTGCCGGGCTCGCCTGATCGATGAAGATGTCGGGCAGGACCATGGATCGGAATTTGAGACCTGTGTCGAACACGCCTGCGTCGGCCAAAAGCTGTGCAACATGACTGCCAAAGCCGCCGACGGCGCCCTCTTCGATTGTGATGAGGGCCTCGTGTTTGGATGCGAGGTCCAGGATCAGATCCCGGTCCAGCGGTTTCGCAAAACGTGCATCCGCAATGGTTGGCGTGATGCCTTTGGCGGCGAGGTTCTCTGCTGCTTTCTCGACTTCGGCCAGGCGGGTTCCGAAGGACAGCAGAGCGACCCCCGACCCTTCGCGGATGCGCCGCCCCTTGCCAATCTCGATGGGTGTGCCGCGTTCCGGCATGTCGGCCCCGGTGCCCTCGCCACGTGGGAAACGGAATGCAATTGGCCCTTCGTCATGCGCAGCGGCGGTGGCAACCATATGGGCCAGCTCGGCCTCGTCCGCGGCGGCCATGACTGTAAAGCCCGGCAAGTTGGCGAGGTAGGCCACGTCGAAGGCACCAGCATGCGTTGCCCCGTCGGCACCCACCAGCCCGGCGCGGTCTATGGCAAAACGCACCGGAAGGCGTTGGATCGCCACATCGTGCACCACCTGGTCGTAGCCGCGTTGCAGAAAGGTCGAATAGATCGCGCAAAACGGTTTCATCCCACCAGCCGCAAGGGCGGCGGAAAAGGTCACACCGTGCTGTTCAGCGATGCCCACATCAAAACAGCGGCTGGGATAGCGTTCGGCAAAGAGGTTCAGGCCCGTGCCGTCCGGCATCGCGGCGGTGACGGCGCATACCTTGTCATCTGCCTCGGCCTCTTTGATCAGGTGCCGCGCAAAGACGGAGGTATAGCTGGGCGCGTTGCTGGGCGCTTTCTTTTGTTCGCCGGTGATCACGTTGAACTTGGACACGCCGTGGCCCTTGTCGCGGGCCGTCTCGGCGGGCGCGTATCCCTTGCCCTTTTTGGTCAGCACGTGGATCAGGATCGGCCCGGTTGCCCGCGCCTTGACCGTGCGCAGGACGGGCAACAGTTGATCCATGTCATGGCCGTCGATGGGGCCAAGATAGCTAAAGCCAAGCTCTTCGAACAACGTGCCGCCAACGGCCATGCCCTTGAGCATTTCCTTGGCCCGTTTCGCCCCTTCGCGGAACGGTTCGGGCAAGAGGCTGACCGCGCCCTTGGCCGCCGCCTTGAGGTCCTGAAACGGGTTTTGGGCGTAAAGCCGCGACAGATAGGACGACATCGCACCCACAGGCGGGGCGATGGACATTTCGTTGTCGTTCAGGATGACAAAGAGCCGTTTGCCCAGATGGCCCGCGTTGTTCATCGCCTCATAGGCCATGCCCGCGCTCATGGAGCCGTCACCGATCACCGCGATGGCATCGCCTGCGCCCTCGGGTGGCTGACCGCCCAGGTCACGCGCAACGGCAAAGCCAAGTGCTGCACTGATCGACGTCGACGAGTGCGCCGCGCCAAAGGGGTCATAAGGGGACTCGGATCGTTTGGTAAATCCGCTCAGCCCGTCCTTCATCCGCAGGGTGCGGATACGGTCGCGTCGTTCGGTCAGGATTTTGTGCGGGTAACACTGATGGCCCACGTCCCACACCAGCTTGTCACGTGGGGTGTCAAAGACTGCGTGCAGGGCGACGGTCAGTTCGACCACCCCCAGACCGGCCCCGAGATGGCCGCCTGTTACGGACACAGCCGACACCGTTTCGGCCCGAACTTCATCCGCGATCTGGCGCAGTTGGGCGTCGGAAAAGTGTTTCAGGTCCGCCGGGCGGGTGACCGTATCGAGCAATGGGGTGTTCGGGCGTTCCGTCATGGTGCACTCACGTCTTGCGGGTCACAACAAAGCGGGCGGCATCCCGCAATGTGTCGGCCTCAGCTTGGTATATACTTAATGCGTCGCAGGCTTCGGTCACGAGGGCGTCAGCGCGGCGTTTCGCCTCGTCCAACCCCAGGAGGGACACAAAGGTCGCCTTGCCCGCCTCGGCATCCTTGCCGGTGGCCTTGCCCATCGTGGCCGCGTCACTGGTGACATCCAGAACGTCATCGGCAATCTGAAAGGCCAGCCCGAGCGCGCGGGCATAGGCCTGAAGCGGGCCAATGTCCGCCTGCGCCATGCGCGCACCCGCCGTGGCGGACCATTCGATCAACGCGCCGGTCTTGCCGCGCTGCAAAGCGGTGATTTCGTCCAGTGTCAGCGGCGCGTCGGCTGTTTCCGCAGCAATGTCGAGCGCCTGGCCCAAAACCATGCCCTGCGCACCTGATGCCTTGGCCAGAGATGCGGCCAGATCGGCGCGCACGTCCCCCGAACCTGCATTGTGATGTGTGGCCAGTTCAAAAGCCAGCGTTTGCAGGGCGTCACCGGCCAACACGGCTGTGGCCTCGTCCCATTTGACATGCACGGTTGGGGCGCCGCGCCGCAGATCGTCGTCGTCCATGCAGGGCAGGTCATCATGCACAAGCGAATAGGCGTGCAGCGCCTCGATACCCGTGGCGGGCCAGATCGCGGCAGATGGGTCAACCCCGTGCAAATGCGCGCTTTCCAACACCATGAACCCACGCAACCGTTTGCCGCCGTTGGTCGCATGCGCCATGGCGTGCACAACCGGCAGATCATCCAACGCGCCCAGAACGCCATCGAATTGCGCCTGAATGGCGGTGGCCGCGTCCTTCAACCGCTTTTGAAACATGGCTCAGAGATCGCCCGTGGCTTTCAACCCTGTGGGGTTTCCATCCGCATCCAGCGTGATGGCCGCCACCTTTTCCTCGGCTTCCTTCAACTTGGTCTCGCACCGGGACTTGAGCGCGGCACCGCGCTCATAGAGCTTGATCGAATCGTCCAGCGCCACATCGCCCCGCTCCAACTGGCCCAAGACCTGTTCCAGTTCGGCCATCGCTTCTTCAAAGCTCATCTCGTCTACGGGGCGGTCGGTCATAGGGTAGCCTTTATCAGCGATTGGACATGGGCGCGGGCGCAAAGCGCGAGTGCATCCAGATCATAGCCACCTTCCAGCACCGACACCACCCGGCCCTTGCACAGGTCTCGTGCAGATTGTGCGATCATATCTGTTAGACGCGTGTAGGTGTCCGCAGTCCAGTTCAGTTGCGCCAGTGGATCATCCTGATGCGCATCAAAGCCTGCCGAAACAAGGATGAGATCGGGCGCATGTTTCGCCAGCGCCGGTATGACAAGGCGCTGATACTCTGCGATGGCATGCGCCCCGTCCGTCCCCGGCGCGAGGGGGATGTTCAGCACCGTTCCATGCGGGCCGCGATCACTTGCGACGCCCGTGCCGGGCCAGAGCGGCATTTGTTGCGAGGTGATGACCAGAGCACGCGGATCGTCCTGCAACAGGGCCTGCGTACCATTGCCGTGGTGAACATCGAAATCCACGACGGCAACACGGGACAGCCCGCGCGCCTCCAACGCATGTTTGGCGGCAATCGCCACGTTGCCAAAGATGCAGAACCCCATTGGCAAGGACTGCTCCGCATGGTGTCCGGGTGGGCGCATGGCAACAAAGGCGTTCTGCACAACCCCGTCCAGAACCATGTCGACCGCATGCACCGCGCCGCCCGCTGCACGCCAGATGGCATTGCCCGAAGTGGGGCACAAAAACGTCTCGGCATCCGTGTCCCGATCAAGACCCGCAAACCCGTCGGCAGGCATCTTGGCACGCACAGAGTCAATGTAGTCCTGCGGATGACACAGGGCGATCGACGCATCCTCTGCCAAGGGTGGATCCACACGCAGCACATCCAGATCTGCCAACGCCTTTTGAATATAGGCCAGACGCGCCACCTGCTCGGGCATGCCTGTCGGCGTCACATGCAACAGACCATCAGCATGGGTCAGCAGCGCAGTGCTCATGGCTTCATTGTTCCAAAAATATGCAAATCCAAAGGCCTCAGTCCGGCGCCAGCATGTAGCCTGCACCGCGCACGGTTTGCAGATATCGTGGCTGCTTGGGGTCGCTTTCGATCTTGCGCCGCAGCCGGGTGATCTGCACGTCCACTGCGCGTTCCTGCGCCTGTCCTCGGTCGCGGCCCAGATCCTCAACCAGCTTGGCGCGGCTGATGGCCTCTCCGGGTTGGGCCGAGAAAATCTTCATCAACTGCATCTCGGTCGCGGTCAGGCGCACAAGGTCTGCCCCCTGCCACATCTCGCCCCGTTCCATGTCATACCGGATCGGACCCAAGGTCAGGATTTTGGGCGTCGCCTCTTCGGCGGGGACATCCGGCACGCGGCGTAGAATGGCATTGATCCGCAGCAAGAGCTCTTTGGGCTCGAACGGTTTCGCCAGATAATCGTCCGCCCCGGCCTCAAGCCCTTCGATCCGGTTGTCCGTCTCACCCTTGGCGGTCAGCAACAGGATGGGTGTGATATGGGTCTCGCGCAAACTGCGGCAGAGGCTCAGACCGTCCTCGCCCGGCATCATCACATCAAGGACAATCATGTCGAAATCCAGACCGGCCAGAACCCGGCGGGCATGTTCGGCGTCCCGCGCGGCGGTCACGAGAAAACCGTTCCGCATCAGGAATTTCTGCAACAGTGTACGGATGCGTTCGTCGTCGTCGACGATCAACAGATGTGCGTCAAAATCCATCAAGCCCCACTTTCCTTGAGCCTTGTGTAGGTGCGCTGCATCTCTGTGTCCATCATGGCCTCAAGAACCGTGCGGAACCCCGCCACAGCATCCGGCCCCGCATCGCGGAATGCGGCGCGCATACGGGCCCGTTGCGCATCGGACAGACGGCCTTCGAGCGTCCGGCCATCTTCGGTCAGAAACAGGTGGCGTTCACGCTTGTCAGTCTGGCCCACGCGGCTTTCCACAAGGCCGTCGGCAATCAACGTGCGCAGGACCCGGTTGAGGGACTGCTTGGTCACGCCGAGGATGTTCAAGAGGTTGTTGACGGTAGTACCCGGCGCGCGATTGATAAAGTGGATGGCCCGGTGATGCGCCCGACCGTAGGCCATGTCGGTCAGGATACGGTCCGGGTCTGCCGTAAATCCACGATATGCAAAGAACATCGCCTCGATGCCCTGGCGCAATTGCTCATCCGTCAGAAACAGCAGGTTTTCCCCGCTGATCGAACCACTTGTGCGTCCGTCGGCCATGCCGTTCACCGTCCCTGGTGTCTTGTTTGGCGGACAGTTTATGTCAGCCTTGTTGACATTCCAATAGCGAAGGGCTATCGAATCGCAGGTTTTGCGCAACTTTATGACCGTTTCGGACTTAGTCGCGCAACTTATGTAAAAACGGAGGGTGCCATGGCTGGCTATGATGATCGTGATGGGAAAATCTGGATGGACGGCCAGATGGTCGATTGGCGCAGTGCCAATGTCCACGTCCTGAGCCATGCCATGCACTATGCCTCGTCGGTGTTCGAGGGCGAGCGGGCCTATAACGGCAAGATCTTCCTGAGCCGCAAACATTCGGAACGGCTGCACTTTTCCGCCGGAGAGCTGGATTTCCAGATCCCGTACACGGTGGACGAGATCGAGGCCGCCAAGCAGCAGGTGCTGACCGCCAATGGCCTGACGGATGCGTATGTGCGTGCGGTGGCCTGGCGCGGTGCGGGCGAGGACATGGGTGTCGCATCCGCGCGCAACCCCGTCCATCTGGCCATCGCGGCATGGGAATGGGGCAGCTATTACGGCGACGCCAAGTTCAAGGGCGCCAAGATCGACATCGCCAAGTGGAAGCGCCCCAGCCCCGAGACGATCCCGGTGCACGCCAAGGCCGCGGGCCTCTACATGATCTGCACCACGTCAAAGCATGCGGCCGAGGCCAAGGGATGTTCCGATGCGCTGTTCATGGATTACCGCGGGTACGTGGCCGAATGTACGGGTGCCAACATCTTTTTCGTCAAGAATGGCGAGGTGCACACGCCCAAGGCTGATGTGTTCCTGAACGGTCTGACGCGCCAGGCGGTCATCGGCATGCTCGAAGATCGCCAGATCAAGGTGCACGAGCGGGTGATCATGCCCGAAGAGCTTGAAGGGTTCGAGCAGTGCTGGCTGACCGGCACGGCCGCTGAAGTGACGCCGGTGGGGCAGATCGCCGACTTCAACTTTGAGGTCGGGGCCATCGCGCGCGACATCGCGGAAGGGTACGAAAAGCTCGTCCGGGAATAGGTTTTGGATTTCGAGGCCTTTGCAGAGGCGTGGGAGGCCGCCTGGAACTCCCACGACCTTGACCGCATTCTGGCGCATTACAGCGACGACATCGTGTTCCGCTCACATAAGGCGATGCGACTTGTGGGGACGGGAGAGTTGCGCGGCAAGGCGGCGCTGCGCGCGTATTGGACGCGCGCGCTGGAGGGGCAGCCGGATCTGTCCTTTGTCGTGGTAGACGTGTTGCACGGGCATGGGATGCTGGTGATCACCTATCGCAACCAGCGCGATGTGCTGGCGGCTGAGACCTTGCGCTTTGGCCCCGACGGTCTGGTGATCGAGGCGTCGGCCTGTCACAAGCCTTAACCTTTTGGATCGGTCACGGCCCGTGCGCGGTTGCGGCCACCGCCTAGCTGGCGTTCGCGCCAGATGATGAGGACGCCGCCCAGCACCACAAGTGACGCACCGATCACCGTGGGTGTCGTCGGCAGTTCGGCAAAGATCACGTAGCCGATCAGCGCCGCAAAGATCAGCGAAGCGTAGTCGAACGGGGCCAGCATCGATGCCGCACCAAAGCGGTAGCTGGCCGTGACGAGGATTTGTGCCACGCCGCCCACCAGCCCGGCACCGATCAGCAGGCCCGCATCCACAGTGGACGGCGCGACCCAACCGAAGGGGATGCTGATCAGGCTGAGGACGGTGGCAGTCAGCGAGAAATAGAAGACGATGGCAGCGGTGTGTTCGGTTTTGACCAGGGTGCGGATGTGGATCTGGACCACTGCGCGCAAGAGTGACGCGCCCAGCACCATGACCGCACCGAGCCCTGCGGCCGTGCTGAGGGCATCCGTACCGATGGAGAGGCGCGGCCAGAGCACGATCATCACGCCGACAAGGCCAAGGCCCACAGCGGTGATCCGAAAGATGCGCACGCGTTCGCCCAGCATGACGGCGGCAAGGATCACGGTGAAGATCGGCGTGGCGTAGCCGATGGCCGTCACCTCGGGCAGAGGCAGCAGGGCGAGCCCGCCAAAGGTGAGCGCCATGGCCGACGTCCCGAACAGCCCGCGCCAGATGTGGCCCGTCAGGTTCACCGGCACGAGGGCCTCGCGCATCTCGCCCCGTTGCCAGATCCAGGCAAGGATGATCGGCATGGCAAAGAACGACCGGAAGAACACCGCCTGACCGGCGGGCACGTTCTGAGTTGCCGCTTTGATCATCGCGGCCATCACCATGAACAAAAACACCGCCAACAGCTTGAGGCCGATGGCGGTGCCGGGTCTATTTTGGGTCGAGGGCGCTTTCATGTCCCCCGACCCTTGTCGTGTCGTGAGTGGTTTGGCAAGCCGTCAGTTCAGTTTTGCGACCCCAAGCGGCACACTGAACTTTTCGCACCAGATGTAGACTTCGTTGAAGGCAGAGACGTCGACGCCCGCAGGGACAACAAAGGATTGTCCGCCTGTCAGATTGCCCAGCACGCCGGAATCGGTGTTGCCGTCGTAAAAGCCGTCTTTGCCCAGGCCAACGCGCGGATCAGGTGCGCCGTCGAGGCTGAAATCGTCGGCGAGGACGATGGTGTGGCTGCCGTCATCATTTTTGATCACTTCGACGCCGCCAGTGGTGATGTGGTCAGACGCGCCTGTGAAGGTGCCGGATGCAACGCTGTTTTCAGCGGCTGCGGGGATGGCGGCAAAGCCGATAAAGGCGGCCAGTGTAAATGTAGCGATGGTTTGGATCAGCTTGAGCATGAGTCTCTTCCCTTAGTGGACTGAATGGTTCCGAATGAGGCCTATCTAAAATAAGGAACCGATCAGTACAATACACAGGTTCGTGAATTCTGGACTAATCAGTTCCCAATACTATATGAGGGGGCAATCGCGGAGGAGATCCACATGGCGCGCCCAAGAACTTTCAACACTGACGACGCCGTCGAAAAGGCGATGCAGGTTTTCTGGACCCACGGGTACGAAGGCGCGTCGCTGCCTGACCTGTTGGAAGGTATGGGGCTGACGCGTGGCAGTCTCTACAAGGCGTTCACGGACAAGAAGACGTTGTTCCTGAAGGTCCTCGAGCACTACGAAGGTCAAGCCGTGGATTCAGGTGTCGCAGTGCTGGAAAGCGCGGACATTCCAAATGGGGCGGACCGCATCATGACCGTGTTCACCGGCGCGTACCGTGCGGTCACCGAAGGTGATCAACGTGGCTGTCTGTTGTGTACCGCAGCGGCGGGACCCAGCACATATGACGACGAGATTGCACATGCCGTATCCAAAGGGCTGGGTGCGCTGCGGGATGGGATCTGCGTTGCGCTGCAAGCATCGCCAAAGCATGAAGACATGTCGGACGAGGCGCAGGGCGCTTTGGCGGATATGCTGATCGCCCAATATATGGGTCTGCGCACAATGGCGCGGGCGCGGATTGATACGAATACGCTGCGCAACGCGGTGCGGTCGGTTGGCGTGATGCTGGCCTAGCCGATCGGGCCGCGCACGCCACCCGTCTGACCCCGGTCAAGCAACAGGTGATCGAGGATCACACAGGCCATCATCGCCTCACCTACCGGGACGGCGCGGATGCCGACGCAGGGGTCGTGGCGACCTTTGGTGATGATTTCAGCGGCTTCGCCCGACTTGGTGATCGTCTTGCGGGTTTGCAGGATGGAAGAGGTCGGTTTGACCGCGAAACGGACAACGATGTCCTGACCCGTGGATATGCCGCCAAGAATACCGCCCGCGTGGTTCGAGGAATACTCAGGCCCGTCCGGCCCCATGCTGATCTCGTCGGCGTTGAGCTCTCCGGTCAGCATGGCGGCTGACATGCCTTCGCCAATCTCGACGCCCTTGACCGCGTTGATGCTCATCATGGCTGCGGCCAGGTCGGTGTCCAGCTTGCCATAGATCGGCGCGCCGAGGCCCGCAGGCACACCCCGTGCCACCACTTCGATAACGGCACCGACGCTTGACCCGGACTTGCGCAAACCGTCCAGATAGTCGGCCCAGGTGGCGGCTGCAGCGGCATCCGGCACCCAGAACGGGTTCTGGTCGATCTGGTCCCAGTCAAAGTTTGCCCGGTCCATCTCGTGCGCGCCCATGCGGGTCATGTAGCCCTTGATCTCGACATTGGGGGCGAGGTGTTGGAGTGCGGCGCGCGCCACACCGCTGGCCGCCACACGCGATGCAGTTTCCCGCGCTGATGAGCGGCCACCGCCACGGTAGTCGCGGATGCCGTATTTCTGCCAATAGGAAATGTCGGCGTGACCGGGGCGGAATTTCTCGACGATGTCGCCATAGTCCTTGGACCGTTGATCCGTGTTTTCGATCATCAGTTGGATGGGCGTGCCTGTCGTTTTGCCTTCGAACACGCCGGACAGGATTTTCACCGCATCGGGTTCGCGCCGCTGGGTGGTGTATTTGTTCTGGCCCGGCTTACGCTTGTCCAGCCAATGCTGGATCATCTCGGCATCCAAAGACACCCCCGGAGGGCAACCATCAACGGTGGCACCCAAGGCAGGTCCGTGGCTTTCGCCCCATGTGGTGACGCGAAAGAGATGTCCGAATGTGTTGAACGACATGGAATGCTCCGAAAAACCGACCAAGCGGGCATACTTGGCGCACCCCGGATTGCCAAGTCATTCCGACAGTCTGGCCGATATCCGAGTTCGTTTTCGGGTCGCGATGGTGGTGATGAACCCTGTGGCGCGGTCCACGGCGATGACCAGAAATGTCGTCAGCCAGATGGGCATGTCATAATGCGTCGCAACGCCAAACAGGAAATAGATGAGCCAGATAACCGCCAGCTCCGCACACAATATACTCAGACGCAATCCCCCATGGGCGCCTCCTTTCTCCTGAATTTCTGAATGTAACTCCTTTTAACATAAATGGCGAAAAATGCAATGAAATTATGAATTTCGCTGCTTTGGTCACGCTGCGTCAGAACGGCGGCTTGATGGTAGGTGCGCAACCGCCTATACGGGCCACACCTCGGGGTGCCTGACAGGGCTGAGATGCACAATGCGAACCCGTTGAACCTGAACCGGTTAACACCGGCGGAGGGAAGGTTTGGATTGTCCCAATACCCTTATCCCGCCGCCTTCAGTCTTTTTGGAGGACGCGATGAAATATGTGACGACTTTGGCAGCCACTCTGGCAGCCACCACGGCTTTGGCCGACACACCTGTACTGACAGTTTATGCAGGTGACTACTTTACTTCGGAATGGGGTCCCGGCCCGATCATTGAGGCCGAGTTCGAAAAGGTCTGCGCATGCGACCTGGAGTGGTCGACAGGCGATCTGCTGCCCCGGCTGTTGCTTGAGGGCGAACGCACCAAGGCGGACGTGGTCATTGGCCTGACATCCGACGTGACTGCGCGCGCCCGTGCCACCAACCTTTTTGCGCCACACGGTCAGGACAACAGCGCGCTGACCCTGCCGATCGAGTGGTCTGACGACACGTTCCTGCCGTTCAACTACGGGCACACCGCGTTCATCTACAACGAAACGACGATGGATGCGCCGCCTGCCAGCTTTGAGGCACTGCTGGCCCTGCCTGATGACGTCAAGATCGTGATCCAGGATCCGCGCACCTCTATCTCTGGTCTGGCATTGGTGCTTTGGGTGCAGGCCGTCTACGGCGACAAATCCGCTGAGGTTTGGGAGGCGCTGTCCGACAACATTCTGACGGTGACCAAGGATTGGTCGGCATCTTATGGCCTGTTCACCGACGGTGAGGCCGACATGGTGCTGAGTTATACCACCTCGCCCGCCTACCACATGTTCGCCGAAGAGGACTTTACCAAGAAGGCGGCGATCTTCCCCGAAGGTCACTATTTCATGGTCGAGACTGTGGGCAAGATTGCAGGCACGGATCAGCCCGAGCTGGCGGATCAGTTCCTGGCCTATGTGATGTCGCGTGATTTCCAGACCATCATTCCGACCGCGAACTGGTCGTTGCCATCGGCACTGCCGCAGGCGGATTGGCCCGAAGGGTGGTCCGAGCTGCCACTGCCGGAGAAGGTGCTGTTCTACTCTGAAACTGAGGCTGCAGACCTGCAAGAAAGCGCGATCGAGACATGGCGCGCCGCGCTGAGCAAGTAAGCCCCTGGCCGGGCATCGCTGCGACAGGGATCCTTGTCGCAGCGATATTTGCGGCCTTTGTCGCCATCGGCCTGCGGGTCGAAACAGGCACAGGGCTGCGCCTTGCGGAATGGCAGGCTGTACGCTTCACCATTTGGCAGGCGTTCTTGTCCGCGCTTTTTTCAGTTGCGCTGGCCGTGCCTGTGGCCCGTGGTCTGGCGCGACGTCGGTTTCCTGCACATGCGCTGCTAGTCACGTTGCTGGGTGCGCCATTTATTCTGCCGGTGATCGTCGCAGTGCTTGGCATCCTGGCGATTTTTGGGCGCAATGGTTGGGTCAATCTGGCGCTTGGCGCCTTGGGTTTGCCGGATGTGTCCATTTACGGCGCGCATGGCGTGATCCTCGCACACGTGTTTTTCAATATGCCTTTGGCCACGCGCCTGATCCTGCAAGGGTGGCAGACGATACCCGGCGAACAATTCCGTTTGGCCGGACAATTGGGACTGACGCCCGGCGCCGTGTTCCGCACATTGGAATGGCCGGTGTTGCGTCAAGTGGTGCCCGGCGCCTTTGCCTTGATCTTTGTCATTTGCCTGACGAGTTTCGCGGTTGCGCTCACCCTGGGCGGTGGCCCGCGCGCGACAACGATTGAACTCGCCATTTATCAGGCGTTTCGGTTCGACTTTGACCTCGGCCGTGCCGCGGTTCTCAGCCTGCTGCAACTGGCCGTCGCAGGGTGTGCGGCGGTGATGGCCCTGTGGATTTTGCCGCCCATCGTTTTGCAAACAGGGCGCGACCGGGTGCAGCAACGCTGGGACAGACGGACGTGGGGGCCACGTGTCCTTGACGGTTTCTGGATCGTCGCAGCGGCCGCGTTCCTTTTGATGCCGTTGCTGGCGGTTGTGTTGGCCGGTGTACCGGGGCTGTTGCAACTGCCCGCGTCGATCTGGCCCGCCACTGGGACGTCGATCTGGGTGGCTTTGGTCAGCACTGTGCTGCTGGTCGCCCTCGCCCTGCCCATCGCCGCGTGGTTGGCACAGACCAAGCGGGGCGGCGCAGAGACCCTGACTTTGCTCGGCCTGATCGCGTCGCCATTGATGATCGGAACGGGGTGGTTCCTGTTGATCTTCCCCTGGGCCTCGCCCGTGGCATTTGCTTTGCCTGTCACCGCGCTGGTCAACGCGATGATGGCCCTGCCCTTTGCTGTGCGCATCCTGTTGCCCGCGATGCGGCAGGTGTTTCGGGATTACGGGCGGCTGGGTCAAAGCCTTGGGCTGCGCGATGTTGCCTTTTGGCGGATCGTGTTGCTGCCGCGCCTGCGTCCGCAGATCGGCTTTGCCGCGGGACTCACTGCGGCGCTGTCTTTGGGTGACCTTGGGGTCATCGCATTGTTCGCGGACCCGGATGTCGCGACCTTGCCGCTGCAAATGTACCGCCTGATGGGCAGTTACCGGACCGAAGCGGCCGCCGGTGCTGCGGTTCTGCTGCTGATGCTGGCGTTTGGGATGTTCTGGATATGCGACATGTGGGGGCGGCGTCATGCTGAAGGTTAACGGACTGCGCGTCGAACAGGGCACGTTCACCCTGCACGCCACGTTCGATGTGGAGCAAGGCGCGCGGGTCGCAGTTATCGGGCCGTCGGGGGCGGGCAAGTCAACGCTGCTGGGCGCCATCGGGGGGTACGCACCCGCAACCGGTCAGGTGTTGGTTGACGGTCGTGATGTCAGCGCGGCGGCCCCCGACCAACGCGGTATGGCGATGTTGTTTCAGGACGGGAACCTGTTTCCGCATCTGACGCTGGAACAGAATGTGGGCCTGGGCATCCGCCCCGCACTCAGGCTGACCACAGCCGAACGGACCCGCGCACGTGACGCGTTGGGGCAAGTGGGGTTGGGCGACTTTGCGACCCGCAAACCCGGTGGTGTATCCGGAGGTCAACAGAGCCGCGCGGCGCTGGCGCGCGTGCTGGTTCAGGATCGCCCGCTGTTGCTGCTTGATGAACCCTTTGCCGCACTTGGGCCCGCGCTGCGTGGCGAGATGTTGGACCTGACCAGCCGTGTGGCGCGCGACGTCAACGCGACCGTTCTGATGATCACGCACGCGCCCGAAGACGCGGAACGTGCCGCCGATCAGGTGCTGTTTGTTGACAACGGTCGGGTCGACACCCCCCGGCCCGTGGCCGAGATCCTGTCCAACCCGCCCGAAGCCTTGCGAGCGTATCTAGGCCGCTGAGCGCACAGCGCGCCGTGTATCCAGGATGCCCAGCGCAGCCTGCGCCGCCTCGCGGCCCTTGGTCACAAAGTGCTCGGCATAGATGGCCGTGTGATGCGCCGTGTCCTGAAACTGGTGCGGCGTCAGCGAAACGGACAGCACCGGCACGCCGGTCTTGAGGCCGACCTGCATCAGACCGTCAACAACTGCCGCAGCCACGAAGTCATGGCGGTAGATCCCACCATCCACCACCAAGGCGGCACAGACGACAGCGTCGTAGCGCCCCGTTTCTGCAAGCGTTTGGGCCATGAGCGGCATTTCAAACGCGCCCGGCACGTCGAACGTGTCCACCTGTGTGGGCAGAATCAGTTCTGTGAAACCCTGATAGGCGCGGTCGACGATGTCGGCGTGCCAACGGGCTTGGACAAAGGCAAAGCGGGTGTGTGTCATGGCATATCTCCTTTAGGTTCAGACACGTCACCCAAGGCGATTGCGCACAAACGGCCTGCACCCGGATTGGGCGCATGCCAGCCTGTGCGTTCTCTTTCATCCGGACTGTAACCGTCGGCTCAGGCGTCTCACCTGATCTGCTGGACCCCCGCGCGGTGCGGGGCGCTCGTGGGCTCGCGGCGTACTGATCGACAGCATCCGCATACCACCGGTGGGGAATTTCACCCCGCCCTGAGAACACCCCCAGCTTGCCAAGGCTGCGCGCCCGAGGCAAGACGGACGTGACGTATCACAAGGCGGTCGCCATGCACCCGAATCCCGTGTTCCACACCGAGACTGCAGACCGGAACCTCGCCTTTGCCCGCGAGCGGGCCTTTGGCGTTCTCGCGGTCAATGGTGCCGACGGTCCGTTGATGGCCCATGTGCCGTTTCTGATTGACGAGGATGGCGCCCATTTGCACCTGCATCTGGTGCGGTCAAACCCGATTGCGCGCGCGCTCAAGGCGCCACTACAGGCCCGGATCGCAGCCAGCGGTGCGGACGGCTATATCAGCCCGGACTGGTACGACGTGCCGGACCAGGTGCCGACCTGGAACTATGTGGCGGTCCATCTGACTGGAACGCTGGAGTTACGCCCCCAAGACGAGATGCGCGCCCTGCTGGATCGGCAGTCGGCACATTTCGAAGACCAGCTTGCGCCCAAGCCATCCTGGAAAACAGACAAGATGACGCCTGACGTCCTGGACAAGATGATGCGCCAGATTGTGCCGTGCCGGATGCGGATCGACACGGTGGACGGCACCTGGAAATTGAATCAGAACAAGCCCGATGACGTGCGCCTGCGGGCTGCAACCCACGTGGACGCCTACGGTATGGGCAGCGAAACCCGCCTGCTTGCGGCGCTGATGCGCGGGGCCTAGGCTGCGCCGAAATCAACCCGGAGAATCGTGATGAAACTGTTGGTGGCGGGGCCCAGCCCCTTTGTGCGCAAGGTACTGGTTGTTCTGCATGAAACGGATCAGGCCGGCGATGTCGAGACGGTTAAGGTGACGGCGACACCCGGCGGCACGGACGCGATGCTCAAGGCCGCGAATCCGGTTGGGAAAATCCCGGCGCTGGTCCGCGATGAGGGCACGACCATCTATGACAGCCGTGTCATTTGCCGCTATCTGGACGACCGGCGGGGTGCTGGCCTGTATCCGGACACCAACCCGTGGGAAACGCTGGTTCTGGAGGCGACGGCAGATGCCATGATGGAAGCCGCCGTGCTGATGGTCTACGAAAAACGGTATCGCGACACGACAGAGCAATCGCCCGCATGGGTCGAGGCGCAGTGGAGCAAAGTGGAAAGTGCTCTGGATGCGCTGAACGCCCGTTGGATGAGCCACCTGTATGGACCGATGGATATCGGGCAAATCGGGGTTGGCTGCGCGCTTGGTTACCTTGATTTCCGGCATGAGGACCGAGGCTGGCGTGCCGGGCGGGATGCGCTGGCGGCGTGGTATGACACCTTTTCCGCTCGGCCATCCATGCAAGCGACGAATCCGGCAGCCTAGCAGGGCCATTTGCTCGAACACCGCGCGTCGTGACGTGGAAAGCACCATGATCACAGACGTGTTTGTGCGGTCGAAACGTCCGGCGCGGCGTACCGGAGTCTTATCAAGGGGTTAATCAAGCCCCCTGCGACCACGTGCGCCACTTTGTATGCTGGACGTGGGGGCATCACCCCGCTAGATAGCCCGGTGAACCAAGCCGCATTCCGTGCGGCGGGTTATGGTATTGGCCCGTTGCGGGTCGCTTGGAAACTGGAGAAGTCCCCCGTGTCCCACGCAGAAGAAGAACACGAAGGCAACCGGCGCGATTTTCTGTACTACGCCACCGCTGGCGCTGGTGCGGTCACGGCCGGAGCCGCGGTTTGGCCCCTGGTCAACCAGATGAACCCATCGGCGGACGTTTTGGCGCTGTCGTCGATCCGCGTTGACGTCAGCTCGCTTGAACCCGGTTCGCAGCTGACTGTGAAATGGCTAGGCAAGCCGGTGTTTATTCGCCGCCGCTCGGAAGAAGAGATTTCTGCCGCGCGTGACGTGGCCATTTCCGATCTGCCAGACGGCATCGCACGCAACGACAACCTGGGCGACGTGCCAGCGGACGACGAAAACCGCACGCTGGACGAAGCCGGTGAATGGTTGGTGATGATGGGTGTGTGTACGCACCTCGGTTGTGTTCCGCTTGGTGACGCTGGCGACTTTGGCGGCTGGTTCTGCCCGTGCCACGGGTCCCACTACGACACCGCTGGCCGCATCCGTAAAGGCCCCGCACCGACCAACCTGCCGGTGCCTGTTGCAGAATTCGTGGACGAGACCACGATCAAACTCGGTTAAGGGAGAGAACGAACCATGGGTGGAATTCCTCACGACCATTACGAACCGAAGGCGGCCTGGGAAAAGGGTCTGGCCAAGCGGTTGCCGATTGTTGGCCTGCTCTATGACACGCTGATGATCCCGACGCCTAAGAACCTGAACTGGATGTGGATCTGGGGCATCGTTCTGACATTCTGTCTGGCGCTGCAAATCATCACCGGCATCGTGCTGGTCATGCACTACACGCCGCATGTCGACTACGCTTTTGCGTCGATCGAACACATCATGCGCAACGTGAATGGCGGCCACATGCTGCGGTACCTGCACATGAACGGCGCCTCGCTGTTCTTTGTCGCCGTTTATGCGCACATCTTCCGCGGTCTCTACTACGGGTCTTACAAGGCCCCGCGCGAGATCACGTGGATCATTGGGATGCTGATCTATCTGCTGATGATGGGCACGGCATTTATGGGGTACGTGCTGCCTTGGGGTCAGATGTCCTTCTGGGGTGCGACCGTGATCACCGGCCTGTTTGGTGCCATCCCGTTTGTGGGTGAGGCGCTGCAGACATGGCTGCTGGGCGGGCCTGCGGTGGACAACGCCACGCTGAACCGTTTCTTCTCGCTGCACTATCTGTTGCCCTTCGTGATTGCAGGTCTGGTGATCGTGCACATCTGGGCCTTCCACACCACGGGCAACAACAACCCAACCGGTGTCGAAGTTCGCCGTGGCAGCAAGGAAGAAGCAGAGAAAGACACTCTGCCCTTCTGGCCCTACTTCGTGATCAAGGACCTGTTTGCGCTGGCCGTGATCCTGGTGGTGTTCTTTGCCATCGTGGGCTTCATGCCGAACTACCTGGGCCACCCCGATAACTACATCGAAGCGAACCCGCTGGCGACGCCCGCGCACATCGTTCCTGAATGGTACTTCCTGCCGTTCTACGCGATCCTGCGTGCCTTTACCGCTGACGTCTGGGTGGTGATCATCGCCGAGACACTGACCGGCGGTATCATCGACGCCAAGTTCTTTGGCGTGGTTGCGATGTTTGGTGCGATTGCCGTGATGGCGCTGGCGCCATGGCTCGACACCTCGTCGGTCCGCTCGGCACGCTACCGTCCGATGCTGAAGTGGTGGTTCTGGCTGCTGGTCGTCGACTTCTTTGCCCTGATGTGGCTGGGTGCGATGCCTGCGGAAGAGCCGTTTGCGTCGCTGTCGCTGATCGCCTCGGCCTACTGGTTCGCCTACTTCCTGGTCATCCTGCCGCTGTTGGGTGTGATCGAGAAACCGGACGCGACGCCTGCGACCATCGAAGAAGACTTTGCCGCACATTACGGTGGTGACGATGCGGGTGCTGCCCCATCCTCGCAACCCGCGGAATAAGGAGAGACTGCAGATGTTCAAGAAACTTGCAGCAAGTGCGGTGGCAGCAGTGATGCTGACCACCGGAGCCTTCGCCGCTGGTGGTGCTGGCGGTCATGTGGAAAACATCGACTTTTCCTTTGACGGCCCGTTCGGCTCTTATGATCAGAACCAGTTGCAGCGCGGCCTGCAGATCTACACCGAGATCTGTGCTGCCTGCCACGGCCTGCAATATGTGCCGATCCGCACCTTGGCAGATGAGGGCGGTCCAAACCTGCCTGATGACCAGGTGCGCGCCTATGCCGAGTTCTATGAGGTCTTTGACCCGGAGCTGGACGACTTCCGTCCTGCCACGGAGAATGACCATTTTCCCGGCAGTAACCTGGAAAACGCGCCCGACCTGACCATGATGGCCAAGGCACGTGCCGGCTTCCATGGCCCCTACGGCCTGGGGATCAATCAATTGCTCAAAGGCATGGGTGGTCCCGAGTACATTGCGGCGCTGCTGCAAGGGTACACAGGCGAGGAAAAAGAAGAAGCGGGTGCCGTTCTGTATGAGAACACGATCTTCCCCGGTGGTTGGATCGCAATGGCACCGCCGCTTTACGGTGAGGATCTGGACTTTGCGGACGGTCACGCGAACGATCTGCACCATTTGTCCGAAGACGTGTCTGCGTTTCTGATGTGGACGGCGGAACCCAAGCTGATGGCCCGGAAGCAAGCTGGCTTTGTCGGCGTGGTGTTCCTGACCATTCTGTCGGTGCTGCTGTACCTGACGAACAAGCGTCTGTGGGCGCCGGTCAAGGCGCGTTACAAGAAGTAACGACCTCTACATAGACATTTGGAAAGCCCCGCCTTTTGGCGGGGTTTTTCGTTTGGGGCTCTGCCCCCGTCGCGTACCGCGACGCCCCCGAGGTATTTCAGGCGAAAGGAAGGTCAGGCCGAGAGGCGGTCCTGATCGTGCCCGAGGATCTGAGCGGTCACAATCTCACCCTCGGTCTGCGGCGTTTCAAAGGTCACTTCGGTGAATTGCTCTGTCCGGCCCATCGTTGGGCTTTCCATGAGAACCTGGTGCCGTTTGTCCACCTGTGCCGCTAGGTGCTTTGTAACTTGTACGCGGCCCTGACCGCGCAGCCGGGCGGCCCGCGCCTTGATCGTAGCGCCGTCGACTTGCGGCATGCGTGCCGCAGGCGTTCCGGGGCGGGGCGAGTAAGGGAAGACATGCAGCCATGTCAGATCGCATTCCTCGACCAATTTCATCGAGTTCTCGAACATCGCGTCGGTTTCGGTCGGAAAGCCCGCGATAATGTCTGCGCCAAACGTCATATCGGGGCGCAGCGCCCGCGCTTCTTGGGCAAAGCGGATGGCATCATCGCGCAGGTGGCGGCGTTTCATCCGCTTGAGGATCAGATCATCCCCATGCTGCAAAGATAGGTGCAGGTGTGGCATCAGGCGCGGTTCGGTTGCGATGGCCTGCATCAACGCCGGGTCAACCTCGATGGAATCAATGGAACTGATACGCAGCCGCGGCAAGTCAGGGACAAGCTTGAGGATGCGCATGACCAGATCGCCCAATTGGGGTGTTCCGGGCAGATCAGCCCCCCATGACGTCAGATCAACGCCTGTGAGGACCACCTCGTTGAACCCACGCCCGACGAGGCGTTTGATCTGATCGACCACAACGCCCGCTGGCACAGAGCGAGAATTGCCGCGGCCAAAGGGGATGATGCAAAACGTGCATCGGTGGTCACATCCGTTCTGGACCTGCACGTAGGCGCGGCTGCGCGTGCCGAACCCGTCGATCAGGTGGCCTGCGGTCTCGGTCACGGACATGATGTCGTCCACCTGGACTGGCTCTGTGCCAAAGTTGCCGGACAGGCCGTCCCAGGTGCTGGCCTGCATCTTTTCGGTGTTGCCAATGACAACATCCACTTCGTCCATTTCAGCGAACGTGGCTGGTTCAGTTTGCGCCGCACAGCCCGTTACGATCAGTTTGGCGTCCGGGTGCGCGCGTCGCAATTTGCGGATGTCCTGGCGTGCCTTGCGCACCGCTTCGGCGGTAACGGCACAGGTGTTGATCACAACAGCGTTCTCAACGCCGTTTTGCGCGGCCAGCTCTTCCATCGCCTTTGTCTCATATGCGTTGAGGCGGCAACCGTGGTTGGAAAAAACGGGCGCGGTCATAGGCTGTCCAGGAACTCTTGCGTCAAGGTGCCGTCAAAGACATGTGCCGTGGGCCCCGACATCCAGACACCGTCGTCACGCCAATCGATCTGCAATGTACCACCGTCGAGGTCCACGCGCACAGCGCGCCCTGTCAGGCCCCTGCGATGCGCCGCGATGGCGGTAGCACAAGACGAGGAGCCTGATGCCAGCGTGACCCCTGTGCCGCGTTCCCAGACGCGCATACGGATGTGATCCGGTCCGACCAGATGCGCAAATTGCACATTGGTCCGTTCGGGGAACAGCGGATGATGTTCGATCTGCGGCCCAATGGTGTTCAGGTCCACGGCATTGAGGTCATCCACAAAGAACGTGCAATGCGGATTGCCCATTCCGGTTGCCACGGGTGTGCCCTCAATCGGAAGCGCAAGCGTATCGACAGCATGGGACAGCGGCACGTCCTGCCATTCAGTTTGGGGATGGCCCATGTTGACAGAAGTGATGCCATCCGCGCCTTGCGCGGCTTGCAGCGTGCCGCGCCCCGTGATGTCGATGTCCAATCGCGATTGGCCGGTCATCGCCATCTCACGCGCAGCAATGCACCGCGTGGCATTTCCACAAGCAGCCGAATGTGAGCCATCCGCGTTGTAGAATGTGAGGGTCAAATCTGTGCCTTCGGAAATCACCGCAAGCTGATCGAAACCAACACCACGGTGCCTGTCGGCAAGCGCGCGTACCAGCACCGCATCCAAGGCAACATCATGCGCGCGGGCATCTACGACGACAAAGTCGTTGCCGAGGCCGTGCATCTTCATGAAGGGCCATTGAGTGATGGGTGACTGTTGCATCCGGCGCATATAACGCTGGGGTTTTGAGGAATCCAGTATGTCGCAGAAAAACATCTCAGAATCGGCTTGACCCTGTGCCGTAGCCTTTCTAGATAGGCCGCCTAGTGGGCCGTTAGCTCAGTTGGTAGAGCAACTGACTTTTAATCAGTGGGTCGCAGGTTCGAACCCTGCACGGCTCACCACTGACACACCAGTCAAACACCGGAAGAAAAAGAAGTTTCCTCAATAGTTTGAGGTGCTTCCCGAAACTGTGGTTGGGTTTGAGCGTGGTTAGAACATAACATGAACCTTGTAAAAACGATGCCGTTACAAGGACACAATATGCCACAGATCAAGTTCAAGGATTCGACACTCAAAACGCTGTCGGCGGACAAGACCACATGGTTCACCGACCCCGACGTCAAAGGGCTGCGCCTCTGCGTCACCAAGGGAGGCGCAAAAACCTGGTGGGTCAACAAGTGGGATCCGAAGGCCCAAAAGACTCGGGCCGTGAAGCTTGGACAGTGGGCAACCAAGGGTATGCATTGCGCATGGGCCAAGAAGCAGATGGGTGCGGCGCTCCTCGACATTCAGGAGGGCAATGTCCACACAAAGGACGAGCGCGAGGCTGACAAGGCGCGTCTTGGTATCCAGACATTCGCTGAGGCTTTGGACCAGTACATTGAACACCGGACGAGCGAGAGGGCGTCGGGCAAGGCTCCGATGGTTGAGAAGACGGCCCGAGACTACCGCAATTCGTTCAACCTACATTTCACGCGGTGGGCAGACACCTACGTCGATGAAATGCCGATCCTTGAGATCAACCAATACCTAAATGCATTGCAACTCAGGCGTCCTCATGGGGCCAGAACAGCGGCGGTCGTTGCCGGTGCAGTCGTGCGGTTCATCAACCGCCTATGCGCCCTTGCATTGCCGATCCCGTCGCTGCTGGACAACACCACAATCAAAAGTCGGGTCGAGACAGGCAAGCTCGACATGTCTTTGGGATGGTCCGACCGCTGGGCTGAAATCGAACAAGTCGGTAACGAGCATATTCGCCTGTGGTGGATGCTGACGTGGTATACTGGGTTTCGGCAGGAAACGTTTCGCACGCTGACATGGGATCAAGTTGACCTTGAGGCGGGCACGGTCACGTTTCGGCGCAGCAAGCATACCTATGACCGAGAGATCGCGATTTCTGACGACGCAGTCAGGTTGTTTCAGCGCCTGCACGAAATCCAGTATGACGACTGCGATTGGGTATTCCCATCGCGCCGTATTGTCGGTGAACGTCGTGGGCACCTCGGTCAGATGGATGCCCTGAACCTGACAAAGCCCGGAGACTTGCGCCATTTCTGGATGACCGTTGCGCGGGAAGTAGCCCCGCGTCACGTTCACAGGTGGCTGGCGCAGCAGACCATGACCGACAATGACCTGCGGATGCTCGGCCAGTATGGCGAACCGACGTATGAAGAACAGAAGGCGGCGGCAAATGCGATTGCAGCGGCGATCAGCAAGCGGATTCAGGCAGCACCTTACTTCCGTTGTTGAATTGCGCCGAAACACCGCCTAAATTGAATGCACCAATACCTCCATGCCTATAGGTAGTGACCCGGATAGGTGTGAGGCCGACGCGTGAGAGTAGTGGCATTGCCACTCAGTAAGCGGGAGACGCGGTTCGGTCATGTGGGTTCCCATCACAGGACCTATAATCATGACCATTGACCAAATCGCGTCACAAATTGACTCTCTCCGGGCGGACTTGATACGTTCAAATCCACCACTGGTAATGACCAGCGCCGAAGCCGCCGAGTTTCTTGGCGTGTCAGATGAAACGATGCTTCGCTGGCGCAAAGACGATTTTGGACCGTCATATTCACAGCCCAACTGCCGAATTGTGCGATACCTTCGCGACGATGTGGTCGCATGGCTCGAGGAGAATCGGTGATGGCGCGTATCAAAAAGCAGAAAAGCGAAATTGAATTGGCGCGTTTCCATCCAAAGGATGCAGAACGCCTCCTGAGCTTCAACATAAAGAAGCAACGAATTGTCGATCTGTGCAATCAGGAGTTCGACGATGATCCTTTTGACCAAGGAAAGAATTACAGTTCGTGGCACCGCGCGCTGGACGGGCAGGAAGTCTGGGAAGGCATCGTCCAGGAGCTGGACGGTCTCTTGGACGACCAAATTGCGCATCCTCGAAGATACCTGCCGACAAACGATCCCGGTGACGATCTACGAGAATGGATGGCGCAGATTGCCAAAGCGACTTGGTGGCACGAGGTTCTCGAATTGGATATGTCGCTCAATTCCCTGAATAGCTGGTTCTCAGGACGCGTTTCGAAAACGAATCCACAGTTGCGAGAGCAAGTTGAAAGTTGGTGGTCGCTTGTGAAATCCGCAGCAGACGAGGCAGAGCGACATTCGGCGGTGGCTATGCGGGACAAGATCGCGAACGATGATCGGGAGCAGAATTCAGACTGGGACAACACTCAGCCCAAAATCGGCTCTTGGGATACGTGGTGCAAGGACTTGCTCGAAGACGGGTTGTCGGTCGACGAAGTGCGCGAGCGGTTCGTTTCTGAGGGACTGCTGCATGATCAGCACCACCTGAAACTCATTGACCTGGCCGATCCGCAGTCGCCTTTGACCGAGGGATACGTCAAGGAGCATCAAGAAGTGTGGCGTCGGCAACAGTTCGACGAATTGGCGGAAGCGGGCTTTCCGCTCGCGTTGTCGCGCACACCTCCCGAGTTCGACCAGACGCCGTTTGCACGCGAAGCAAAGTGGGGAGATCGCCGCGACGAGGAGGGGCCAAAAGACCTGAACACACATCTATACGGCAAGCACTATCGCCAGCAATGCGTCCGGCGCTGGGATGCCTCAGAGCGTCGGGTTGTTGTGGATGCCGAGATCGTCGAAGTTTCCGAAGATGGCAAGAACTGGCGTCCCGCTACTGAGCTTGAAAAGCAAGGTTGGCAGAGCGGTATCTACTTCTGGGAAAAGGCGCTGATCGAGGGCCAAGATACGAGCAATTCTTACACTCAAGAACTTGAAGCCGCGAAGACCAAAGAGAAGCGGGCTCGCCGGGCTTGGGAAAGCTGTGAACAAGACTTGCCGTCGAACCGAAACCTAGAGGTGGCATTTCGCGAAGCCGAGCGCGACTTGCAGGTCGCACTCGACAACACTCTTGGACAGTACGACTAAATCACTGCCTCTTCACCTTGGACGCGTTTCAAAATTGAGACGCGTTCTTGGGGCGTGCAACGGTGGCGCAAGGCCGCCGATACGACCGACCAAGGCTTACCTTGATGACGCAGGTGTCGGGCGCGTTCGGTCGGTGTGATGGTCGTTTCAGGGGTCATGTCAAAAGGCATTCGGGTCATCCTTCTTGAGTAGGTTGCGGTGAAACATCTCGAGCAACAAAATGCGTGTCTGCGCGGGCACGTTCTTTGAAAGCCATTCCTCGAACGCAGCAGCGGGCATTGAGAGCGCATTGTCGGCAATCATAGCGTCCACGACACGAGCCGATACTTGGTAGCGGTTGGGGCGGCCCGGACGATCTTGGATCACTTCGCTCTCCGTTGCGGTGTTGATGTTGGCATCATACAGGCAGCGGGCAGCGGTATCCGACCGACATGGCAGGTAACGATAAGGGAGTTATAGGTGCAGGGGCGTTAGGCAGGACGCTCGGTATTCTTGATGCGAGCTACTCGCGCGCGTATGCGTGTGCACAATAAAATGTTGTTGTCACTTTTCAGGCTACTGGATCAAAACCGACAACAACATTTTTTCATGCACACGTGTATACGCACAATGCAGTCTTGCATCACTGTCGCCCTGTCTCCTGTCAGAAAGACGTCCCCTTGAGGCGTCTCTCAAGCCCAACTGATAGGCTATCAGTGGGTCTAGTGTGCCAACTCATTGAACTTTAAGCATTATTCTGCATTCGCGACTTGTAACGCGAGGCATATCACAAAGTTTCTGTCGATTTAGCCTCGACCACCCCCTTTCTCTGCCGCCGATCCTCGGACCCGGGCGCATTTTGAAGATCACAAATCCACGATTTTCCCACCGCATCCGCACGGCAAATATCGCCTGTGCCCTGCCACCGCATCAAAGCCGCAGCGAAACCGCCCAAGCAACGCGTTCCTGCACATGCGCCCCACCATGATGCCCACGACCCCACAACCGCCCGTCTCTGACGCGCTCTGCAAGCCTGCGCAAACCGCCAATACTCGCCACCTGCTTTTCGCGGTTCGCTACCTGAAACTCCGGGAACGCCCACTACGCGTTCCTGATATGTTCTCTCTATGCTCGCAAGTCGGCGGGTCGCCCGCACCGTCCCGCCGACATCCAAACAGAGAAAGAAGATCGAATGCCCCTGCACGTCACAGTCCAGCCAACGCCTCACGGTTCCCGTATCTTGGGCCAAGACATTCATACGGCCTTCCACATGGACGTGCCGCTGCCCCCTGATGACCTTCATCAACTGATCATCGCCGCCGCGAAGTCTGACGACCTGCACCCGCGTGCCGAACTGATGGGGGTGATCGCTGATCGAACGCCCGAAGGCGTCCGCATCCGCGTTGTCGCGAATGCAGCCCACTGCGACATTCCTTGGCCCCTGATCGTGCGAGGCATCAAGTGACCAAGATCAAGCACCGCACCTACCAAGAGCAGCGCCAAGCCTATGACAAAATCCGCGATGTGATTGCGGGCGAAGACCGGCTGAAAAACGCAGGCGCTCGATACCTCCCCGAACCGGAAGGCATGACCACCTCCCAATACACCCGATATGTGCAGGGGTCGTCCTTCTATGCGGTCGCCGAGCGCACTCTGCGCGGCATGGTCGGTGCGGTGACGCGCAATGCCCCAGTCCTTGAATTGCCTGAACGGATTGCAGGGATGCGAGACGCCGCGACCTTCGAGGGGCATTCGCTCGACGTGCTTCTGGAAAGCGCCCTGCGCGAAGTCCTGTCCCTTGGGCGGTATGCGATGCTGCTCGACTACCCGACCGATGGCGCGGCTCCCGGCTCTGCGCCGTTCATTTCCACCTTTGACGCAGAGTCGATCTTGGACTGGAAAGAGGAACTTGTCGGCGGTCGTCAAAAGCTGACCTACCTGCGGCTGCACGAAACCAACCATGATCTCGAAGACACGGGCGTCGAACAGCACCTCGTCCTGACACTCGATCCCGCCTACACGGTCAAACGCTACCACGTCAAATCGCAGCGCAACGGCCCAGACGTGCAAACGGTCGAAGAGGTGCAAGTCGGCGAAGACATCACGCCGACAATCGACGGCTCGCCCATGTTCGACATTCCGGCTGTGATCGTGTCGCCTTACAATCTGAAAGCAGACGTTGAAAAGCCGCCCTTCCTCGACCTTGTCAACGTCAACCTCGCGCACTGGCGCGTAAGTGCGGACTATTACTGGTCGCTCTACCTGACTTCTCAGCCGACGCCTTGGGTCGCCGGGTCGATCAACGAGAAGAACATGCCTAGGCAAATCGGTAGCGGCGCGTTCTGGGTTCTGCCTCAAGGCGCACAAGCAGGAATGCTCGAGTTCACGGGCGCAGGCATCGCCGCGCAAAAGACCGCTCTCGACGATCTCACGGCTCAAATGGCAACCCTCGGTGCGCGGATGGTCTACGACGGCAAAGGCCGCAACGAAACCACCGACACGGCCCGTCTGCGCCACCGCTCCGAACTGTCCCTGCTTCACAGCAGCGTCAACATGGTCGAAGCGGGCCTGTCGAAACTCCTGCGCCTTGCCGCTGAGTGGACTCGTCCCGGCACCGCAGACGATGTTGTCTTCAAACTGCACCGTGACTTCGTGACCGCCCAGATGGACCCGGCCATTCTCACGGCCCTGCTCAAGGCATACACCGCTGGCGCGATCTCGCACGACACCTTCTTGATGAACCTCAAGAAGGGCGAACTGATGGACGTGAACCGAGCCCTCGACGATGAACGCGACCTGATTGAGGAGGACGAAAACGTGTTGCCCATGCCCGGGGGTGCGTGATGCTCACCGACCCCGACTTTGGCCAGCACAATTCTCGAACGCCGCCCGAAGAACTCCTGATTTTTGCCGTTCTGTCTCGAGCGATCTTGGACCTGTTCGGCCCCAACACTCTGGCGAACAATCAAGCTGAGGGAAAAAAGTCGCGATACGAAGCCTTGCGGTTTCTGACCGACCATTCAGGCGCGTGGGCGAAACGGCGAACGGAGCTTTGCGACGCCATCGGTTTCAACGGTGACGACGTTCGGGCGCGCGTCGTCCGCGTTCTCGAAGGCGACTCGAAGGCTCTCGACCACTACGAGGGGCGCGGCTCTCTGAACCATGTCGAAGAGGCCCGCGAGCTTTGGGAGCGTGAAAAAGACGCCCGGGCGCGCGCCCCTGCCAAACGACCCAAAGAACCGAAACGGAAAGCCGTTCGATACATGGAGGCACGCCCCAAGGTCTTGGCGCTTCTGGATCGACCGCGCACCGTTAAGGAACTGTCTGACGAAACCGGCTTCTCCGACGGCGTGGTCCGCACAGTCCTGAACAAAGCGATTGAGAAAGGCACCGTCGAGAAACAAGGAGCCGCATACCGAGTACCTGATACTCCGGTTGCGGCAACAGCGGCGTAGCACCGATATTCGATCTACAGAACGCGAGTTAGGCTCAACTTTCTGGTCTTGTGATGGAAACGGGGCGGGTTGGGCATGACCCGCCCCAATCACGAGGAACCAGAAATGGCCGACGAAAACGACAAGCAAGCAGAAGCCCTGATTGCCGCACTCGCGCCGAAAATCGCAGAGGCGATCCTTCCCCAAATCACGGAATCCGTTGAAACCCAAATGAAGGGTCTCAAGGACAAGAACGACGAGCCTCTGGACAAGCTCGCGAAGCAGAAAGCGGACGACAACCACAGTAAGCTGCTCGCCGCCGCAGAAAGCCAGTACCAAGCCCGCCTCGACGGCAACGGCGTGTATCAGGGGCGCAAACCGGGCGACAGCATCAAGATCAAGAAGTCCGATGCGCGTTCGGTGTCCAAATATCGCGAGGCCAAGGCTCTGGCCGAGAAAGAAGGCGTGCCGCTTGAGATCGTGGCCAATGACTAAGGTCACTCTGGTGCCCGGAAAAGGGCCGGTCCCACGCAAGAAGCCCGGACCGCCCAAAGGCACGCCGCGAAAGAAAACCCAGCCGCACAAAATGGCGGTGCTCCCAGATGCAAAGCGGGAGCATTACACGCGGGAGATCGTTCTTGGGCGCATGTCGATGTTTCAGGCGGGCAAAGAGCTTGGAATTTCTGATACGTCGGTCGCCCGGTATATCACCCAACTCCCCGAAGAGGAAAAACTAGCGATCCTCGCGACCGCAATGCACGACGCCAAAGTCAAAACGGCGATGCAGCACGCGGCCATCGTCAATGAGTTTGGCGAGGACACCGACAAAGACCTCAAATGGGTTCTGCGTGAGCTAAAGGCACTTCTGGAATCCGCCAAGGGCGACGAAGACCGCATGATGCAGTTGGGCGCGCTGAAAGAGCTTCGGCAGAGCCTCATGTCGCTGGCCGACCTGCATGGCAAGCTGAACAAGAAGATGGATATTCACCTGAACCTGAACGAAAGCCCTCAATTCATTCAGTTGCGCTCGATCATCCTGAAAGTGCTCAACAACCACCCTGCCGCGAAGCACGAATTTCTGAACGAGATGGACGCTATGGGGATCATTCAGGAACCTGTCCTTGTAGATGATCGGAGGTCATGATGCCGTCCCAAGTCGCAAAAGCCGCCGTTGGGATCGTGAACCAACTCGAAAAGGTCGATCTCGAAAGCCCGCGCGATATGCGCGAACAGTTCGAGTCTGCGCCGCCCATCGTCGTCAAACTCCTGTCCGAGTTGGCCGCGCGTCGAATGCTGAAACCTGCGACGCGGTGGCCGGGGCAAAACCGATGATCCACGACCCGCACCTCCTTTCCTTTCTGCAAGGTCTGACTGTCTCGCTCGATCCGGTCGAGCGGTTCCGCCTCGCAATCGGTGAGCCGGATCCTTGGCAGCGAACGCTTCTGTCCACCGATCCGCGTTTAAACGAGGCGGATCGAATGGTCCTCGCTTTGTGCGGTCGCCAGTCAGGCAAGAGCACTTCTGCGGGCGGTCTTGGGTATGACGATTTCTCAGTCGGTAAGACAGTGATCCTGACGGCCCCCAGCTTGCGGCAATCGACAGAATTGTTCCGCCGGATTCTGGAATTCAAGAACACCGATCCGTTCTGCCCGCCCATCGTGCGCCAGACGCAAACGGAACTTGAGGCACACCCATCGCACGGCGGTCGCATCATCGTTGTGCCTGTAACAGATCAGGCACGCGGTATGACGGCGGACACGATCATTGCCGACGAGGCGTGCTTCCTCGACGACGATGCTCTGACGGCCTTCTTTCCAATGCGCAAAGAGACCGGGCGCATTTTCCTTCTGTCCACTCCGAACCTGCGCGCCGGCTATTTCTACGAGACATGGACAGGTGACAAACAGGTTCGCCGCATCATGGCGCGCTCCATCGACATCCCCCGACGCGCGGCTCAAGTCGCCTTCGACAAAGCCACAATGTCCGACACCACGTTCCGCCGGGAGCATTTGTGTGAGTTTGTCGGCTCCGGCACGCCCCTTCTGTCTTGGGACACGCTCGAAAACTCAAGCAACCCGAACGTCAACGCATTGGAGCTGTCATGACCCCCGACAACCCACCCGAGTTTGAATTTCTGAAAGACGGGCGCGTTGTGCTGCCATCTAACGCTGATCCCGCGGCCTATGGCACAGTCGTTCACGGCTGGATGAAACATCATGTGGGCATGGACTTGGGGCGCAACGATCCGTCCGCAATCGTGGTAATCCGTGACGAATGCTATCCGCAGTTCACGGGTCGCGGGTTCGAGCAGGAATTGGGAGAAAGGCGCTGCACCGTCGTCTTTCAAGAGACGATCCAGCTTTACTCCTACACCGACCTTGCCGATTTCCTCGCGCGGCGTCTGAATCAAATTCCGCACTGATCCCTTGCCATCGACGCATCAGGCTTGGGCGCGCCTTTCTCCTCGACCTTGGACAATGCAGGGATCGAACACCACGCCGTTGTCATGACCGCTGGCGCGAACATGTCCCGCAGCGGCAAGGACGTGAAGATCGCGAAAACGATGCTTCTGGAGAACATGGCCGTCGGCCTTGAGACCGGCGCGCTCACCGTCGCCCACGACCTTGAAGGGAAGCAAGACCTGCTGAATGAGATCGCCAGCTTTGAACTCGCCAGCACGTCGTCAGGCAATCTCGTGTTGCAGGGCGGTGGAAAAGGCCACCACGCCGACCGGGCCATCGCAACAGCCCTCGCATACCTGTCCGCAACCCATCTCGAAACGACCCTCAGCGGCTCGTATCGGCTGCACGGCTGGGCCTGAATCCTTGCTGTCGCTTAGGTTGTATGCGACGCTGGTCGCATGGAAAATGACAAAGACCTATGGCCCAAATTTGGACCTACTGGTGACGCAGAAGAAGACGAGCGCCGCAGTAAAGAACTGCTCAGGAAACTTGAGCGGATCATCAAGGATCATAACCTAGGCGTATCCGAGGACTTGTTCCCCGATGCGGGCCGGGTGCGTCCTCCTGACAGCAAACGGAAGTTTGCCAAAGATCGCAAAGTTGTCATGTTCGCCTTCGCGTTCGGCCTGGACGTTCCCGAAGAATTGGCAAGCAAATACCTAGGGCCAGATATGCCTGAAGATGCTAGGCAAGAACTTGAAAGCAAGTATCCACCAAGACCTGCTACCGAGGAGGAACTGCGGGCACGGGCGAAGAGGTTCGAAGACAAGGACATTCCTTTCTGACCCGCGTCTCTCGTCGCGCTCGTGCCCGTGGCGCCTACCGTTGCCCGACGAGTTCGACGAGACGCGCCCAGCGACCCCCGAAAATTCGCGCGCTGACGGGCGTCTCCATGTTTTGGGCATCGACACCCACCGGCCCAAAAAACCGCGTTAGCGACGCCCGCTCATAGGTTATCGCACGAAACGACCGCTTGCAGATGGCTTGTCACGTCCTTGACGCCAGCAGCGTCCCAAATGTCGTCTCGTAGCAAGAACCGATGGCTGTTGGTGTGCTTGGTGAACGTTGAGCGGTCCTGCACAACCGATGATGGGATCAAGGCGGCTCTCGCTACCCCAAATTCAGCGCTGAACAAGACCCCTGCCAAGACATCGAACCCCGCTAAGTCTCGAATAGCAGACAGTTGGCGGGATGTGTTGTGCTGGTGCAGCCGCCTGCCTTTGATCTGAAAGCGGGTGCCTTCCGCGTCCGTCGCATCGTAGCCCTTCACGGAATTTGCTGCTTGCTCCCAGCCGAAGGCCCGACAGAACAACCATTCGGCATAGTCACCCGTCGGATTGTTAGCACTGCGCAGAATGCCTCGCCCCCTCAACTCCTCCAGGAAGCCTAAATGAGCTTGGAGCAGTTCAGAGATGGTAAGTGGCTTCAAGTCCATGCACCGAACCTACAGGCCGCCTATAGCGAGAGACAACCATGGGTGTTCAGTTCCTGTGTATGAACGCTGCCAACCGCGCATATGCTGTCGATTCTTCCTTCTGATATGCAATCAATCTACTTGGGTAAGCTTTCGCAACAGTATTGCTCGAAAAACTTTCCACATACTGCGGTGTTGACTTACGATTATTGGCGGCCATATTGGGAGGTGAGATGAAGAATCGGAGGGCAATGTGACCCAAAAACACGACAAATTTCGAGAACTCGCTGAGGGCAGGACGAACAAGGCGCTTGAAGCCATCGTTCGCCTTGGGAAGCTGTCAAATCGGCAGCTCTACGAGTGGGACGACGCCGAGGTGAGAAAAATAACGAAGGCGTTGCGCGACGCTGTTGCAGAGGTTGAGAAAAAGTTCTCTGCTCCAAAGGGTGCAAAAGAGAACAAGTTTAAGCTGTAAGGATTTCCCGAGATGACGATTGATCCCAAGACCCTTTGCGAAGCACTCATCCATGCTGACAAGGAAGACCAAGTGGTCTCGTTGCTTGAACGGGCGGGCTATTGGGACAACCCGGATTGTTGGCGTGACCTGGGTGATATGGAAAACAATTTTTCTACGGCAGGCGCGCAGCAGTCAGATCCGGTTGCAGCGCTCGTGGAGAAGCTCGTTAATGCCGCAGACGCGCGACTCATGAATGAATGTCGGGTCGCTGGCATTGACCCAGAAGGACAGGAAGCACCGCCTTCGGTTCGCCATGCGGTTGCGCAGCTGATACAAAAGTCGACGCACCCCGAAAACGAAACCAACGGCTTGATCGAAACCATGTACCCCAACGAACGCCGGGATCATGCGCGCAAGATTACATTGGCCGCTACTGGCCTTAAAGGACGCCCATGCATCACCATAGTGGATGAGGGAGAGGGTCAGACGCCAGACCGGGTTCCATTCACCTTTATGTCCCTGAACAAATCAAACAAACTCCGCGTGCCATTTGTCCAAGGACGTTTCAATATGGGCGGCACGGGGGCCTTGCGTTTCTGTGGTGATAAGCGGATGCAACTCATCGTGACCCGGCGCAACCCTGACATCCTCGACAGTGAGAACAGTGAGGATGAACTGTGGGGTTTTACCGTGGTACGGAGGGAAACGCCAACCACGGGCGAGCGCAACAGTGTGTATCGCTACCTTGCTCCGGTCGAAGCCGACGCAGGCAGGCGGGGCGGTGTTCTGCGCTTCAAGGCAGATGAGTTGCTGGTGAAACCAGACGGTAACAACGCTTACGCGGAACCTTTGAGCTTTGGTTCGCTTGTGAAGCTCTACGAGTACAAGTTTTCTGGCACGTCCAACATTTTGATGGGCGACGGGCTACTGCGCCAAGTTGACGTGAGGCTTCCAAGCCCCGCACTTCCCATGATGTTTCATGAGTGCCGCGACTATGGCGGCAAGGAAGGCAGCTATTCCAATCCGAGTACTGGATTGTCTGTCCGGCTTGCAGACAACAAGGCAGGGAATCTTGCCGACGGCTTTCCTTATGACGAAGTGATTACCGTTGATGGCCAAGAGTTCACTATCAGGTTCTTTGGGTTCAAGGAGGGCAAGGCAAAAACTTACCTTAACAAATCCGAAGGCGTCCTTTTCGTCGTGAACGGTCAGACGCAGGGGGTCTTGCATTCCCGCTTCTACACACGCAAGGGCATCAATTTCAGCTACGTATCGGATTCACTTCTGACCAGGGTTGACTGTTCGAAAATCGACCAGTGGGCGCACGAAGAACTGTTCATGAACACAAGAGAGTCGCTCGCAGACTCAGAGTTCCGTCGGAAAGTCGAAGCCGCCGTGCAGAAGAAAGTTGGCGAAAACAGCGCGCTTAAAGCGTTCAACCATCAGAGGCGTGCGGAAAAGATCAAAGAAAAGGTCAAAGACGACAAGACGATGGAGGACGTTCTCAAAAGCGTGATGCGTAAATCGCCAGCGCTTAGCGCGTTGTTCCTCTCCGGTGACAGGCTGACCGACCTTACCGCTACGGCCCCGGTGGATACACAAGAAGACTACAAGGGCGAGGAGTTCCCGACGTATTTCCATTTCCGAAACCGAAAGCCAGGGGATGTCCTTTCGAGGAACTGCGAAAAAGGGCGCGAAGTCCGCATCCCTTTCGACACAGATGCTGAGAACAACTACTTTGGCCGGGCTAAAGAGAAGGGCCGATACAGTGTGTTTGCTGTCGATCAGAACGGTGAGAACGTCACGATCCTTGACCATTCAATGAGCCTTCACAACGGGACTGCGACATTGCGAATGGAACTGCCGGACGCGCAGATCGGCGACTCGTTCACAATCAAGGTTTTGGTCACTGATAACAGCCGAATTGATCCATTTGTGAACCAGATTGAGGCGACAGTGACCCCATTTGTGGAACGGCAAGGGCAAGCTAGCACAACGCGGAAGCCCCCTTCAAAAGACAAAGGGGATGATCGCCTTGCGCCGTCTGGTTTGTCGCTTCCTCATGTTGAGTGGGTGCCACGGGAGGAATGGGATTCACACAGCTTTGACAAGCATTCTGCCCTTAAGGTCGTCCAATCTGACGAGGCGGACGACCCATCGCAACGAAGCTTCGATTTCTTTATCAACGCTGAAAATATCTACTTGCAGAAGGAAATGGAGCGGGCAAAGGGAACCGAGGACCTGCTTCGGGAACAGTTCAAGATAGGACTCGTATTGGTCGGGCTTGCGCTCATCCACGAGGCTGGCGACGAAGCTGACGGCCAGGACATCGCGGAACGGGTCGCCTATTCGACCCGAGCCATGGCAATGATGCTTATCCCGATGATCAATTTCCTAGGTGATCTCGACCCGGAAGATCTGAAAGCTGAGTTGGCCGCTTAGCCTTTCGGTGAAACAGAACAACTTCCCGAGACCCTGCTTTGCGGCTCTGGCGTTCGGCGTGCCATTTCCGGTTTGGAACGTCGCGCCAAATCCGATCCTCATCGGCTTCTTGAGAACCAATTTCGACCAGGCCCGCATTTTCCATAACCTCCAAGTATTTTGGAAGTTGCCAGTCTGGTTCTGAAAACGCGACCATTTGGACGATCTTGGTGTCGTGGTCACTGATCTTTGCCAGAGACGAGAATATTGCTTCCAGATTGGCGAAGTAGGTTTTGAGTTCTTTTTCATGCCGATTGCCAAGCGTGTAGTAGCGCTCACCATCACCATCCAGCTTGTTTGCGATCCAGTAAGGAGCTGGAGTCTCACGCCGACCATTTACCTGCCAACGGTGATACAGAACATGAATGCCTGGATATGGAGGTGACGTGACAATCAGCTTAGGAGCGCCGGCATCGGTTACCGTCTCATGTTCATGAAGCTGGTTGGAATTGCATTTCAAAATGGTCGGAGTTGGGATGCCACGGTGATCGCCGATCTCCTCGCGCAGCAGGTCCATGTCGTCCAGCATCATGACGAAGTGTTTAGAGACTTTGTCCCGCAATTCAGATACCGACATAAGATTTCTGCGACCGTCTAAAGACAGTTGCGCAGAGCGAAGAACCACGCAGCGAGCGAAGTTCTCGAGGCGCGAGCATCCAAGTTTTTCGATCTCACTGAGAGCAGCGGAAATGATATTTCTGTGGCGCCATGTCTCCGAACCTTCCAGGTGTCGGAAATACCCTTTTTCGCGCCATTGCGGGCTTGTGTCATGAGTTCGGGAAATCTTGAGAACCCGTTCGAAATCTGGAAGCCAGCTCCGCAGTTCACTGGTTTCGGATTCCCTGAGGATCGTTGACTTCACCTCGCTGACGAAAACCGCCAATTCGTTGATGTCTGTGCCCAGGCATTTCCGCCTTGCTCGCAGAGCCTCAACAGCCGTGGTCCCGCCACCAACAAATGGGTCAAGCACCAAGTCTCCCTCGTCTGAAAACGCCTCGATGGCGGCTCGGGCAAATTGGGGAGAAAACCTTGCTGGATAGCGGTAGAACTGGTGTGTCGCGCCTCGAACCGAACCCCGGTCCCGCGCCGCTGACCTTATGTGGTAGAAATCCTCACTTGATAAAATCATGTCCGCCTGGCTGCCTTTTCTTACCAGGTATGAATCCTTGTGGCCTCCAGGTCAAGGTGCCATACAACCGATAGCGCCTGTGTGGGTTGTTGGCGGCATATATGGGGCTTTTGAGCTCTAAAGCCGCATCATTGCCCTTGTTACATCCTTGTAACGTAGCCTCCGCGCCCTGAAAAACCGCCTGTTTTCAATCCGGTTAGTCGCTAGTCGAAGGAACTTTTAATCAGTGGGTCGCAGGTTCGAACCCTGCACGGCTCACCACTGAAATCAATATGAGATGACACTTGGTTTGTCGCTTTTGACACGAGTTCACCGCTTTTTCAGCTATTTCTGACCGTTGTAGATGGTGCGTCTTGAACCTACGCTGAAGGAGAGAAAGCACTGCCGGGTTTCTTTCTGAGATGTATCCATTAGTCCGCGTTGGTTTTTGGCGGTCATATGAGTCGGGACATTGAATGGCGCATTGGTACACAGCAGACCCCCACTTTGGGCATGAGAACGTAATCGAGTTCTGCCAGCGCCCTTTCGAAAACTCGGAGCAAATGGATCAAGTGCTGCTCACCAATCTTCGTGATCGTGTGGGTCCTGAGGACGATCTCTGGATCGTCGGCGACTTTGCATTCGGACCGAGAGCAAGAGACCCACATTATCTTGGTGAGATTTTCGGACAGTTGCCGGGTGCGAGAAGACACTTGGTTGTCGGCAACCATGATCTGCGGCCAACTTTGGATCTACCTTGGGACAGTGTTGGACTGCTGGTGGAGTTGCGAGACGGACCCATGAACCAGCTGAACACGCTTTGCCACTATCCGATGATCACCTGGAACCACGCAAGAAGAAGCGCTCTTCAACTCTTTGGACATGTCCACAACAATTGGCTGGGTTCGCGAAACTCAGTGAATGTCGGTGTGGACGTTTGGGATTTTGCGCCGGTCCATTTTGAAGAAGTTGAGAACAGAAGCAAGACGCTGGCCCCAAACCTGCACTGGGAGGATGTGGAGCCCAAAAGGTAGTGCGGGAAGCAGCCATTCGCTGCGGAACCGATGAGAGGGTAGGACTGGCGAAAGCTGACATTCGGAACTGTTGGTCTGCGGTCGGTCAACATACGTACAAAATGTTTCTCATTTGTTCCAGCTCATGCAACTGAGTGAGAAAAAGAATTTGTTTTGGCGAGGCGAACAGATGGGCGAGAATTCGAAAATTGAGTGGACAACCCACACGTTTAACCCTTGGTGGGGCTGCACAAAGGTGTCTGAGGCCTGCAAACACTGCTATGCTGAGGCATGGGCCAAGCGACTTGGTCAAAGGGTCTGGGGACCTAGGGTCATGACCCATTGATTTCCGCTTATTGTGGTGATTCACGATTCACAAACGAGCGGTTAGTATGTCTGATCTTTTCTGGT
>NZ_CANLAG010000007.1 GCF_947488715.1 uncultured Tateyamaria sp.
GTGACCCCCTTCTTCATCGCCGACGCCGCCACAATCGCAGCCCTCGTCGCATTCCCAGGCATCGTACTATGGCTGCCGTCGCTCGCAGGGTAGAGGGGGACAACGGATTGGATGCACGCAGATGTGTATGGTGCGCAGGCTGTGAATGCGCTTAAATCAGGCAAAACCAAAGGTTCAGGGACATTTGATTCATGCTGACACGACGCCATTTCATCATGACCGGCACCGCGCTGTTTTCGACGCCAATCACCGGCGCCGCCTTTGCGCAGGATGCTTCACCCTCGCAGTGGGCCGCCTGGGATGCGCGGGTGACACCGGCGAACTATGATCCGGCCACCACGAACCCCTGGGGCTTTCACCCGCGCTATCTGCCGCAGCGGGTGCAGGCGAATGACGGGCTGACCCCCGGTGATATCCACGTGGATGCGATTGCCCGCTATCTCTACCACATTCAGGCCGATGGCACGGCCATGCGGTACGGCGTGTCGATTGCGCGTGGAAACCTTTACGAGCACGGCACATACACGATCCGTCGCAAAGCCAAATGGCCCAAGTGGACGCCCACCAAAGACATGATCGCACGCGATCCGGCGCAGTTCGAGCAATTCGCAGACGGCGTGCCAGGTGGTCCGACAAACCCACTAGGATCACGCGCGCTGTACCTCTTTGTCGGCAACCGTGACACGTACCTGCGCATCCACGGCACACCGCACCCGCGCTCCATCGGTGGGCGCGCCAGTTCGGGCTGTGTGCGCATGGTCATGGCGCACATCATTGGTCTCTATGATCAGGTCGAGCCGGGCGCGCAGGCCATCCTGTACCCCGCCGAAGTCACCGCCAGCAGTTAAGAGCTGGCCGCCGTTGCAGGGTCTTCCGTCTGTGCCTTGGTGCAGATGGGCGCCCCCGCGGGCGTGCGCAGTGGCAGCAGCGTCGATTCAACCGGGCCATTGTGCAAATACCAGAAACACCCGTCTTCCGGCAGGACCTTGACCTGGCGCAGGTTCTGTTTGGGATCGGCCAGATCAACAACGCTTTGTGGCAATTCGGTGATGAAACCGGCCGTGCCGGTTGTCGTTTCATCACAGGCGATCAGGGCGGTCAGCGTGGCAAAGACGGCGCAAGAACGAAGCATCATGGATCAGGGTCCCTCTGGATGGTGGTCTGCGCTCTGACGGCGCGGGTTGGTGCATGTTTGGCATCCCTTGGCCCACAGCGCAATGCGCGCGCGTATCTCGGGGTGTTCGCAATGGGCGATGAGCGGTGACAAGGGCCCAATCCTGCTTGCCTGAGGCCAATCCGCGCGATGTTGTTTTTGCTACCGATCCGCACTATGTCCACTTTCTGTCCCCCAAAAGTGCTGACAATTGGTAAGCAATGGAAAACACGCGATATAATCTGGACCACAGCGCACGCCTGTCCGTGGCGCCCATGATGGACTGGACCGACCGCCATTGCCGGTATCTGCACCGATTGTTGAGCGGGCGCGCACTGCTCTATACCGAAATGGTGACAGCGCCCGCGCTGGTCAGGGGCGGGGCCTTGCATCTTCTGGATCACGATACCGCCGAGCATCCTGTGGCGCTGCAACTGGGCGGGTCTAACCCGAAAGAGCTTGCGCAGGCGGCGCGGCTTGGTGCGGATGCCGGGTATGACGAGATCAATCTGAACTGCGGCTGCCCGTCTGATCGGGTCCAATCTGGCACGTTTGGCGCTGTGCTGATGCGCGAGCCTGCGCGGGTGGCGCAGTGTGTCCGCGCGATGCGCGACGCGGTAGACGTGCCGGTGACAGTGAAATGCCGGATCGGCGTGGACGAACAGGACCCAGAGACGGTTCTGCCGGAGTTTCTGGCCCAGATCGTTGCCGCAGGTTGCGAGCGTGTGACCATCCACGCGCGCAAGGCATGGCTCAAGGGGCTGAGCCCCAAGGAAAACCGCGACATCCCGCCCTTGGACTACGATCTTGTGATGCGGATGAAGGGGCTGTTCCCCAACCTGCACATCTCGATCAATGGCGGTATCGCCTCACTGACCCAAGCCCAAGAGATGCTGGATGCGGGTCTGGATGGCGTGATGATCGGACGCGCTGCCTATCACCAGCCTGCCGACATCCTGTGTTCTGCGGACCGATTGATTTTCGGGGCGGGCACGGACACAACTGCCGAAGCGGCGGTGATGTCCATGCTACCCTATATCGAGGCACATTTACAGGGCGGGGGGCGGTTGCACCAGATCACGCGGCACATGCTGGGCCTGTTCGCAGGGCGCCCCGGTGCACGCGGATGGCGCCGTGTGTTGAGCGAAGGGGCCACACTCCCGGATGCCGGCCCCGCGCTGGTTGAAACCGCCATGTCTCACATCACTGCGCTGGAAGACCGCGCGCAGGCGGTATAGGACCACGCCAATTCATACCAATGGGCGAGGGGCCTTCCATGACGGACATGGTTCTGCTGTTGCAGATGTTGGCGGTGCTGGCTGTGATCGGCGGATGTGCCGGCGTGTTGGCCGGGGTGTTCGGTGTGGGCGGTGGCATCGTACTGGTGCCTGCATTTTTTTATGCATTCCAGACGCTTGGCTATGACGGACCGGAGCTGATGCAGATGTGCCTTGCCACATCGCTTGCGACAATTGTGGTCACGTCGCTCAGGTCGCTGTCGAGCCATAACAAGAAAGGTGCGGTGGATTGGAGCATCCTGCGCGGCTGGGCGCCGGGCATTGTGCTGGGGGCCGTTGTGGGCATGATGGTGGTGGCCGGATTGCGGTCTGTGACTCTGCAACTGATCTTTGGCGCACTGGCGTTGACCGTGGGGCTCTACCTGGCCTTTGGCCGGGCCGAGTGGCGGGTGTCAGAGGCAATGCCCAAAGGGTTTCTGCGGGCCATCCTGTCGCCGCTCTTGGGGTTCCTGTCCGTGCTTATGGGCATCGGTGGTGGCAGTTTCGGCGTGCCGGTGATGACCCTGTTCAACACGCCAATCCACCGCGCGGTGGCCACAGCGGCGGGGTTTGGTGTTCTGATCGCGGTTCCTGCGGTGATCGGTTTCATGTTTGTCAAACCGACGATGCAAATGCCCCCGCTGACCATCGGTGCTGTGAACCTCGTGGCCTTTGGCATCGTGATCGCCATGACACTGATTACCACGCCATACGGTGTGCGATTGGCGCATAGAACGGATGCAAAGCCGCTGAAACGGGCCTTTGGCCTGTTTTTGACGCTGGTGGCGCTGAACATGCTGCGCAAGGCGTGGATGGGATGATGGACCGCGACGGCTATACCGTGTTCGGGATGGACGCACGCGTGACGGCCTGGGCCAAAGCGGCGGCGCGCGCTGCGGAGCGGGTGATTGCCGACCCCGATCTGCACGCGCAGAACATGCGCCACGGGGATACGTGGTTTGTCGGTGTCGATGTCCTGCCCAACGGGTCGGACGGTGCTGTCGATGGCGTGCCGCTGGACGGACCCTGGGATGTGCCCTCCATGCCGCTCCATCCGGCGCAAGTGTCGGTGATCTATCCCGGTTATCCGCAGCCCGACCCGGACCAAAGTGCCGCCAATCACCGCTACCGCGTGGATCGGTGCGCGGCGCATGTGGATGGCCTGCTGCCCGAAGGGCCAGAACGCCGCCGCTTTGCACGCGAACTGCACGCCTACATTCTGGGGTTGCCCCTGGACGACAGCACAGAGGCGCCAACCGTGATTTGGCCCGGCAGTCACCGCATCATGCGCGCCGCATTGCGAGAGGTCATTGGCTCCGGGCCTGCGGGCTATGTCGATGTGACCGATGCCTATCACGCAGCCCGCCGCGCGGTGTTTGCAACGTGCGACCCTGTGCCAATCCGGGCCACACTGGGTCAGTCGTTTGTCATCGACCGCTTTGCGCTGCATGGAACAGCACCCTGGACGGGACCCTCAGGCCCACCGCGCAAGATCGCATTTTTTCGGCCACAGTATGACACCACAGCCGACTGGTTTGCCTAGCGCTTGAGGCGCGCGTTGCGGCCGCCGCGCCGCCCCTTTGGGGCCGGGCTGCGATTGGGCAAGTCGTCCATAATGGCGCGCCGTGCCTCCGGGCTCATCCGGCTCCAGCCGCCAATCTCGTCGATGGACCGCGCGCATCCGGTGCACAGACGCGTCTCCGGGTGGATCACGCAAATCTGCACGCAAGGGCTCTCGATCTCGTTGCGTTTCCAGACGAGGTTGTTGGGGACTGTGTCGGTCATGCCTGCCTCTTGATCACTGCCAGCCGGTCCAGCAGTCCCTGCAAGATATAGCCCGCCGCCACGTGATCAATGACCTCAGCGCGACGTTTGCGCGTCGTATCCGCCTCAAGCAGTGCTTTCTCAGCCGCGACAGTCGACAGGCGTTCGTCCCAAAAGGTGATTGGCCCGTCCCAAAGTTTGGCAAAGTTGCGGGCAAAGGCGCGCGTCGACTGGCATCGCGGCCCTTCGGAGCCGTCCATGTTGCGTGGCAGGCCCAGAACCAGACCGCCCACGCGCCGCTCGGTCAACAGCGTCTGCAGGCGCGCTGCATCCACACCGAATTTCTTGCGCCGCACAGTTTCCAGCGGCGTGGCCACGGACCAGAAGGTGTCGGACACGGCGACCCCGATGGTCTTGTCGCCCAGATCAAGGCCCATCAATGCCTGCATCGGGGGCAGGGCGGCTGCAAACTCGATTGTGTCATCGGTGATCATTGCAGACCCACACGGTCTGCCGCCCGGTTCAGCATATCCATGGCGCGGGGATCGCTGCCAAACACCTGTTGCGCATTGGCAAAGATGGCCGCCGCCTGATCCAACTGGCCCAGAACACCCAGCGCGCTGATCAATTGCGCCCAGTCTTCAGCCGGACCACCTTCGGTCGCCAGACGGTCGCTCAGACCCGCAACCATTCCCTGTACCATCTCCAGCCGCTCGGTGGGCGACAACGCTTCGGCGGCCTCGATGTCTGCTGCTGACGGCCCACGCCCGGTGCCAATCGCGGGTCTGGCCCAGTTCACGCCGGCCCGCATCGCCATATCCTCGATCTGGGCATCGATGGCGGGGATCCAGGGCGCATCGGCCGGACCCTCACGCAGCAATTGGTCCCAGATCCGCAAGGCCGTGTCAGGGCGCCCGGTTTGCGACATCATCAGGCCGAAATAGTACCGCGCCGCGCCGTCACCGGAATCCAGCGCCAGCGTCCGCTCCAGCATCTGTTCCGCCTCGGGCGAAACATAGCCGCCCGCCGCAAGGATCAGCAGATCCGCATATTCGGAAAAGTCGGCGGCATCCGCTGCATCACCCTTGATGGCAATGACCTGCGCCTTTGCCTCATGTGCGGCTGTGAAATTCCCCAATCGCGCCTCGGCCTGACTGAGCAGGGCAAAGCCCTGAACGTCATCTGGCCGCGTCTGAACCGCGCCGCGCAACTGCTCCACCAGCGCGACGTAGTCGGGTGCCACATCTCCGGGCGGCGGAACATCCGGCACACCCTGTTCGGCATCGGCCTGGCTGGGCCGGTTCGTGCGAAAGATCTGCGCCGCTTCGATCCGGTCTTTCAGGGCCAGATCACCATAGCCCGGCGCGCCCAATTGCAGGTAAACCGCATAGGTCCCGCCAATCAGGACCAGCGCCGACGCACCCGCAATCACTGCCGCACCACGCGCCGTCCGGTCGCTGCCTGTCTCCTTGCGCAACGCGGCATCGGCGGCCAGGATGCGGCGTGACACCTCGGTCCGGGCGCGCTCTGCATCCGGTTCCGAAATCACCCCACGGGCCAGATCGCGGTCCACTTCCTTGAGCTGGTCACGGTACACGTCCAGATCATAGGCCGCAGGCGGGCGGTCAGACACGCCGCCCATGACCAGCGCGCGCACCAGTGTGGCCACCACGACCAGGGTCAAAACTGCGGTAACACTCCAGAACAGCATGCGCGCCTTTTCCTTAACAATCCCAAGCTCATGTAACCCCTGCACCCCCACAGCAAAAGGGCAAACCGACCCATCGTCCGGGCCGTCACGCACACGTGCACGGCACCCGTGTCGCAAAACCGTTAAAAAGTGCCGCCCGCGCGGTCCTTTTTCTTTGCCTCAGCGGCCATTACAAAGTTGTTCGCTCACCGTCGATTCCAGTGCCCGGAGGCACCGTCATGAAACGATACTCTGCCTTTGCCATCGCGCGCGAAGCCGCCCGTTACCATACCGGTTGGGAACGCGCCTGGCGCGCGCCGGAACCAAAGGCGAAATACGATGTGATCATCATCGGGGCAGGGGGGCATGGCCTCGCCACCGCCTATCACCTGGGCAAAAACTACGGCATCACCAATGTCGCCATCCTCGAAAAGGGTTGGCTGGGCGGCGGCAACACGGGCCGCAACACGACGATCATCCGCTCGAATTACCTTCAGGACCCGTCGGCGGCGATCTACGAAAAGGCGCGCAGCCTTTACGAGACGATGAGCCAGGACCTGAACTACAACGTCATGTTCAGCCCCCGCGGCGTGATCATGCTGGCCCAAACGCACCACGAGGTGCGCGGCTATCAGCGCACGGCCCATGCCAACGCGTTGCAAGGCGTCACAACGGAATTCATCGGCCCCGAAAAGGTCAAGGAATTGGTCCCGATCATCAATATCGACGGTCCCCGCTATCCGGTGCTGGGCGGGCTCTGGCAGGCGCGCGGCGGCACGGCACGCCACGATGCGGTGGCCTGGGGCTATGCGCGGGCGTGCTCCGACATGGGCATGGACGTCATCCAGAAATGCGAAGTCACCGGCATCCGCCGCGAGGGTGGCCGCGTCGTGGGCGTCGACACGTCCAAGGGCGCAATCGACTGTGACAAGCTTGGCATCGTCGTGGCCGGGCATTCAGGCGACGTGGCTGGCATGGCGGGCTTCCGTCTGCCGATCGAATCCGTGGCGCTTCAGGCGCTGGTGTCCGAGCCGATCAAACCCTGCATGGATGTCGTGGTCATGGCCAACACGGTGCACGGCTACATGTCCCAGTCCGACAAGGGCGAGATGGTGATCGGCGGCGGCACCGATGGTTACAACAACTACACCCAGCGCGGGTCGTTCCACCATATCGAGGAAACCGTGCGCGCGCTGATCGAAACCTTCCCGATGATCAGCCGTCTCAAGATGCTGCGCCAATGGGGCGGGATCGTGGACGTGACGGGCGACCGCTCGCCGATCCTGTCCAAAACGCCGGTGGATGGCGTGTTCATCAACTGCGGCTGGGGCACCGGCGGGTTCAAGGCGATCCCCGGATCAGGCTGGGCCATGGCCGAACTGATGGCCAAGGGGCACTCGCCCCTTACCGACGAGTTTTCGCTCGACCGCTTCCGCGCGGGCAAGTTCATCGACGAAAGCGTGGCCGCTGGGGTGGCGCACTGATGCGCGCCCCGCTGCACTCACCTGTGAATGGTGTGGTCTTCGATGCGGATCCGCTCGCGGTCTGCTTCGGTCTGGCCCGCGTCACGCGCGGTTTCGTCCAGCAGTGCACCGCGCCCGGTGCGGCGTTCCCGAATGGACAGGACCACGCCGACAATGGCAAATGCCAGAACGATCAGGCCCAGCCACTCCATTCAGTGGGTCTTCTTGCCTTCACCGGCGGCACTGCCAAAGGCGATCAGGTTGCTGACGTCAATCTCGCGGCCCCCACGGGCGGCCTTGCGACGGGCGGCGGCGCGTTGTTCGCGCACGAACATGATCAGCGCGATGGCGATGATGGTGCCAAACACCAGAACGGCGCCCATTTCCTTGCTCATGGTGATCTCCTGTCAACTCTGCCTGACACTACGCCAACTGCCCTGCGCAATCAACTACACCCGCAGAGCGCAACGATTCCCCCCTTTCCGGCGGGACGCAGCCAAGCGCGCGCGGCCAAATGGGCCGGGCTTGGCCGAAAAACAGCACCGCAAGGGGCGTCGGTTGAGGTAGCGCAGCACTCTGCTTTGATGGTCTTCCATCCAAAGGAGGCTGTTTCATGTCAGACTATCCAAATCCGAACCTGCACCGCGGTGACGGCGTTTCGGGCCGGGGGCTGCTCATTGCGTTCGGCGTCATCGTCGCGTTTATCGCAATCCTGGCGCTGGTCGGCGCCAGTGGCGGGCCGGAAAACGGCACCGTCAGCCAGGACGCAATCGCGCCTGCAACCGACCCGCTGGTTGTCCCCAGCGAATAAGCCACACACTCACAACCGAACCGCATGGGGCGGGCGTCGCAAGACGTCCGTCCCTTTTGCGTGCGGTCACTACACCGGAGCACGCCCATGCTGATCCTGACCTGTCCCTGTTGCGGCGTCACCGGCGAAGAAACCGAATTTCATGCTGGCGGCGAGGCGCACCTGACCCGTTTCGGCCCTGGATCAACCGATGACGACTTTGAAAGCTATCTGTTCATGCGCGAAAACCCCAAGGGCGTGCATTTCGAACGCTGGCGGCATGTTTACGGCTGTGGCAAGTGGTTCCACGCGGCGCGCTGCACCACGACGCTCGAAGTCTTTGGCACCTATCCAGCGCAAACCCTGGCCCCGCCCCAAGAGCTGTGCGACGCAATTTCCGCCAAACGTCCCGGCTGGTCCTGGAGGGCGCTGTCGTGACTGATCCTCGTCGCCCCGTTTCCCGCCCATTTGAAGAGGTCCAACCATGAGCACACGCCTCGCAACCGGTGGTCGCCTGCTGAACAGGGGCGACGTGATCCGCTTTTCCTTTAACGGGCAGACGCTCAAGGGGGTCCAGGGGGACACGCTGGCCTCGGCCCTTCTGGCCAATGATCAGATGCTCGTGGGCCGTTCGTTCAAGTATCACCGCCCGCGCGGCATTGTCGCCGCAGGCCCGGAAGAGCCGAACGCCCTCGTCAATCTGGGCTCCGAAGGCGCGTTTGAACCCAATCAGCGTGCCACCACCACAGAGCTCTTCGAGGACCTGACAGCTACCAGCCAAAACCACTGGCCCAGCCTTGAGTTCGACGTCGGTGCGATCAATGCCAAGCTCGCGCGCTTCATGCCGGCGGGTTTCTACTACAAAATGTTCATCCATCCCCGGCCACTGTGGAAACACGTCTACGAGCCGTTCATTCGTCAGGCCGCCGGTCTAGGCAAGGCTCCCAAAGGTCGCGATGCGGACAGCTATGAACACTTCTATGCCCATTGCGATGTTCTGGTCGTGGGTGGTGGTATCGCCGGTCTGACGGCGGCACATGCAGCGGCGCAAACCGGCGCGCGTGTGATCGTGCTGGAACAAACTGCCCACTGGGGAGGGCGCGCACCGGTCGATGGTGGCACTGTGGATGGTCTGCCTGTGGATAAGGTGGTGGATGATCTCGTGTCAGCACTGATTGACATGCCCAATGTCACGCTGCGTTTGCGCACGATGGGTGCGGGGGTCTACGACCACGGCTATGTGCTGGGCTACGAACGCCTGACGGACCACGCGCCAGAGCGTGCGGGGCCGCGGCACCGCCTGTGGCGCATCCGCGCTGGCCACACGATCACAGCCACCGGCGCGATCGAACGCCCGCTCAGCTTTGCTGGCAACGACGTGCCGGGTGTGATGCTGGCCGCTTCGGTCCGTGACTATGCTGTCAACTTTGGTGTCAGCGTCGGGGACCGTACGGTGGTTGTGACCAATAATGACGACGCATATCGCACCGCAATCGCTTTGAATGACGCAGGATTGACGGTTCCCGCGATTTTGGACGCACGTGTGCTGCCCGTCGACAGCCCCCTGATGGCAGCGGCCAAGACGGCGGGCATTCGTGTGATGATGGGCCACGGCATCGCCAGGGTGATGGGGTCCAAACGGGTCACGGGCGTGGCCGTCTGTGCGCAGGCTGGCGAGGGCGCAGTGCTCGAAGAGATTGCGTGCGACGCGGTTGCCATGTCCGGCGGCTGGTCCCCGGTGGTGCACCTGTGGTCCCATTGCGGTGGCAAGCTTTTTTGGGACACCGATTTTGCCATGTTCCGGCCCGATGTGGATAAAGCACCGCTTGGCGCGGACGGGCGGGCCTTTGTCAGCCCGGCTGGGGCCGCCAACGGGCATTTCGGGTTGCAGGAAATCCTCGGCGACGCACATGCCATGGGGCAGGGTGCCGCCCGCGCGACCGGGTTCAAACCAAAGAACACCGCAGCCCCCGCAGGCGACAGCATCGAAGAGGCGGCAATGGCCCCCGTTTGGCTCATGCCGCAAGGCGCGGGCAAGGCGCTGCGCGGCAAGACGTGGCTGGATTATCAAAACGACGTCAAGGTGTCGGACGTCCAGCTCGCCGCGCAGGAAGGTTTCGAATCCGTCGAACATGCCAAACGCTACACAACGCTGGGCATGGCAACGGATCAGGGTAAGTTGAGCAACATCAACGGCTTGGCGATCCTTTCTGATGCGCTGGATCAACCCATTCCGCAAACCGGCACCACGACGTTCCGCCCGCCCTACACGCCGATCTCAATGGGCGCGATTGGCGGCGAGGCGCGCGGCGACGTGTTCCAGCCCATCCGGCGCACTCCGATGCACGACTGGCATGACGAGAACGGCGCAGATTGGGAACCCGTTGGACAGTGGCGCCGTCCATACGCTTACGTTCGGTCTGGCGAGACGGTGCATGACGCAGTGATGCGTGAGACACAGAACGTGCGTGAAAACCTGGGCCTGCTCGACGCCTCGACACTGGGCAAACTGGTGGTCAAAGGGCCGGACGCGGGCAAGTTCCTCGACATGCTCTACACCAACATGATGAGCACGCTAAAGCCCGGCAAATGCCGCTATGGGCTGATGTGCGACGAAAACGGGTTCCTGATCGACGACGGTGTTGTCGCGCGCATCGATGACCAGACGTTCCTGTGCCACACCACCACCGGCGGTGCCGAACGCATCCACGCGCACATGGAAGAATGGCTGCAAACCGAATGGTGGGACTGGCAGGTCTACGTGGCCAATGTCACCGAACAGTACGCACAGGTCGCCGTTGTTGGCCCCAACGCCCGCGCAGCCCTTGAGGCCATGGGCGGGATGGACGTGTCCAAGGACGCACTTGGGTTCATGGAATGGGCCGACGGGACGCTGGGCGGCTTTGACGTGCGCGCCTACCGGATCTCCTTTTCGGGTGAACTGAGTTATGAAATCGCAGTCCGCGCCAGCGAAGGGCAGGCGTTTTGGGATGCGTTGATGGCCGTGGGCGCGGCTCTGGGCGTGATGCCATACGGGACCGAAGCGCTCCATATCCTGCGCGCTGAAAAAGGGTTCATCATGATCGGCGACGAAACCGATGGCACTGTGATCCCCCAGGACCTTGGACTGCACTGGGCCTTGTCCAAGAAAAAGGACGACTATCTGGGCAAACGCGCCCACCTGCGCAGCCACATGGCCGATCCCAACCGCTGGAAACTCGTCGGGCTTCTGACCGAAGACGGCTCTGTCTTGCCCGATGGGGCCTATGCGGTGGCGGACGGCACCAACGCCAACGGTCAGCGCAATATGCAGGGGCGCGTGACCTCCAGCTATCATTCGCCCAACCTTGGCAAAGGGATTGCCATGGGTCTCGTGCTGCACGGGCCGGACCGGATGGGTGAGGTGCTGGCGTTCCCCGGCACGGATGGCAAAACCTACAAGGCGCGGATCGTGGACCCGGTGTTCTATGACCCGGACGGGGAGAAACAGAATGTCTAAGGCTGTGACCGCGCTGGGCGGTGCTGTGAATGCGGATGGGATCGCGGCGATTGCCGAGGTGCCGTTGCAGGGCATGATCACCCTGCGTGGCGATCTGGCTGCGTCAGCGGTCAAGGCGGCGGCGCAGTCCGCTGCTGGTGTCGCCGTGCCGGGGCCGGGGCAGGCCAATTGCACCGGGGACAGCGGCCTGTGCTGGATGTCGCCGGACGAATTGCTGGTGCTGTGTCCCTATGGGGACGTCTCTGACCACGTGCAGCGTATGCAGGACAGTCTGGGTGACGTGCACGCATTGGCTGTGGATGTGTCGGACGCGCGGGCCAGCTTTACGGTGACGGGGCCGCATGCGCGCGATGTCATGGCCAAACTGGCACCGGTGGATTTTCATCCCGATGCGTTCCAGTCGGGCATGTTCCGCCGGACCCGTATGGCACAAGTGCCGGTTGCGTTCTGGATGCGTGACAGCGACAGCTTTCAGATCATCTGCTTCCGCAGCCAAGCACGCTATGTGTTCGATCTGCTGTCTGTCGCAGCACAAAATGGCAGCGCGGTCTCGATTTTTTGAAATTGTGACCGGCTGACATCTTGGAATTCCCGACCTGATGCTAAATAGTGTCAGGACACCTAAAGAGGGAATTCCATGAAGAAATTTACGATGGCCTTGAGCGCCGCTTTGGCGCTTGCGACACCGGCTGCGGCGCTGGACTATGTGTGCCAGGTCCGTGACACCGGCAACGGCTTTATCTCGCCCGTACTTGCCCTGCAGTTCGAACCGGGTGCCACCACCGGCAACGTGTTCGACGTCTACATCAACGAAGTGCACGGCGCGCCGATCCAGGCCAAAGTCAAGGACCGGGGCAATGGCAAGTACCGCTTTACCTACCGTCTGAACAACATTCCCGCACGGCCCCGTCCTGCGCGGATCGGATACCGGATCGAACTGGACACCAGCAAGAACACCGTGATCGTGCGGGGCTCCATGCCGGGCGTGACCAACTCGTTCAATGGCAGCGGTCAGTGCGAGCGAGGCAAATAGACCAGACCACCGGCGATTTGGGGCCACCTTTTGCACGGATCGTGCTTGATCTTGCCGTGATCCGCACAATCTGTCAGTCACAGCCTTGCAATACGAACCGAAGGGGGCCCCAACATGGCTTTTGAACTTCCCGATCTTCCTTATGCCCACGATGCGCTGGCGTCCAAGGGCATGTCCGCAGAGACGCTCGAGTATCACCACGATCTGCACCACAACGCCTATGTGGTGAACGGCAACAAAGCCATCGAGGGCACCGAGTGGGCGGGCAAATCGCTCGAAGACATCATCACCGGCACCTATGATGCGAACGCCGTGGCGCAAAACGGCATCTTCAACAACATCAGCCAGCTGTGGAACCACAACCAGTTCTGGGAAATGATGGGTCCGGGCGACGCGGGCATGCCCGGCGCGCTGGAAAAGGCACTGACCGAGAGCTTCGGCTCCGTCGACGCCTTCAAGGATGCGTTCAAGGCGGCGGGCGCAGGCCAGTTCGGCTCGGGCTGGGCATGGCTGGTCAAGGACACAGACGGCAGCCTCAAAGTGACCAAGACCGAGAATGGCGTGAACCCGCTGTGCTTTGGTCAGACGGCACTGCTGGGCTGCGACGTGTGGGAACACTCCTACTACATCGACTTCCGCAACAAACGCCCCGACTACCTGTCCAACTTCCTGGACAACCTGGTCAATTGGGAAAACGTCGCGGGCCGTATGTAAGCGCGCAACGCATATCATAATATGTGCGAAATTCTGGCCTGTCCCCGCGGGGACAGGCCATTTTCATGTCAGATGGTCGAGGGCGGCATCCGCGTCTGACACGACGGTCAGATAGCCAAGCACCGACGCATCCGCGAAACCCTGTTCAACCACATGGCGCAACAGCGCCAGCAACGGGTCCCAATAGCCGTTGGTGTTGACCACAACGACAGGTTTCTCATGCAGACCCAGCTGCCGCCAGGTGAGCACTTCGAACACCTCGTCCAGCGATCCCGCCCCACCGGGCAAAAGCACAACGGCGTCGCAGTTCATGAACATCACCTTTTTGCGCTCGTGCATGGTTTCGGTGACGACATAGCTGGTCAGGTCCGTCTTGCCGACTTCCCAGTCCACCAGATGCTGCGGGATCACACCAAATGTATGGCCGCCCGCGCGTTGCGTGGCGCGCGCGACCGTGCCCATCAACCCCACATCGCCCGCACCATAGACCAGACGCCAGCCGCGCTCTGCGATCCCTTGGCCCAACCGCTGGGCATCCGCCTCAAAGGCCGGGTCCAGACCGGGGCGTGATCCGCAAAAGACACAGACAGACAGTGGGGCCATGGCAACAGTTCCCGTATGAGCGCGTGAAAGTGATGGTTTTGTGACAGCAGTGTTTTGACCGTTGTTATGCGCCCTGTTATGCAAGCGCAACGAAAGCGCGGTGTTTTGGGGCGCAGGAAGGATACAAATGTCGAAGTTGACGGCATTGTTTGGGGCAAACGGCGCTACAGTTGTTGTCGCCGGAGCCGTTGTCGTGGCTGCGGCCGGGGCAGGCGTCTATTTCAGCACGCGCAGTGCAGAGACCGTGGAAACGCCCGCACCAGTGGTTGAGGCCGCCGTAGTCCCGGAGGCCGCGCCCGATCCCGCACCAGCCGCGATCCCCGAAGTGGAGACACGAGGCGACGTTGCCGTTGTTGCGGCCCCGCCGTCGATTGACGAAGTACGGCTTGAGCCGGATGGGCTGACCATTGTGGCGGGCCGTGCTGCACCGGGCAGCGAGGTTTCGGTGCTGCTTGATGGTGCGGAAAACACCTCGGTGACCACTGATCCCGGTGGCAGCTTTGCCGCCATCACCATCCTGCCCCCTAGCGCCAAGGCACAAATCCTGACTGTTGTGCAGCGTGTCGGGGCGGACGAAATCGCCTCTGACGACGAGGTGATCCTTGCACCACAAGCACGCCCCGCGCCGGTTGCCGTCGCGGACGCGACAGAAGAAACAGCGCCAGAGGTGGCCACAGAAGAGGTTGCAGCCAGCGATCCTGTGGTCGAACCAACGGTCGATGTGCCGGTCGCGCCAGAGGTGGCGGCGGTCGAGGCGACGGATGTCGCGCCCACACCAACCGAGGTCGCGCCTGTCGAAGAACCCGCGCCTGTGCTGGCCGAAGTGGAAACGGCGGCCCCCGCCCAAGACACAGCGCCTGCAACAGATGGCGACACGATTGCGGCCTTGCCCGCAACAACCGTGGCCGAAGCGCCCGTGACACCCGAGGTTGCGGCACCGGTGACCGATGCACCTGCCGACACGACAGCCGAGGCCGAGCAGGATACGGCACCGGTTGTTGCCGCGACCCAAGCGCCTGCGTCGGAACCCGCTACGGCTGCTCCTGCCCCCGCTGAAACGGTTGCCGCCTTAGACACACAAGATGACATTGAGGCCCCGGCACCCGCAACGGCTCCGGCGGCTGTCACTGTTCTGCGCTCCACCGCCGAAGGCGTCGAAGTGTTGAGCAACGCGCGTCCTGAGGCGCTGGACAACATCGAAATCGACACAATCAGCTATTCGGAAACCGGTGACGTACAACTGGCAGGCCGCGCGCAATCCGAAGCGGATGTGGTGCGGGTCTATGTGAACAACAAGCCGATTGCCGATCTGGATGTATCCCCCGCCGGTGACTGGCGCGGCGACCTGCCCGAAATCGACACCGGTGTTTACACTCTGCGTGTGGACGAGCTGAACAAAGAGGGCGAAGTCACCAGCCGGATCGAGACGCCGTTCCGTCGCGAAGACCCCGAAGTGCTGGCCGCCATTGACGATCCGTCGTCACCCGCCGCGCAGATCACCGTGCAAACCGGCAATACCCTGTGGGGCATCGCGCGTGACCGCTATGGCGAGGGCCGGTTGTTTGTCGAGGTGTTCGAGGCCAACCGCGAGCGTATCCGCAACCCCGATCTGATTTTCCCCGGACAGGTCTTTGCCCTGCCGAACTGATCGGGCACTGGCAACTTGGGACGCGCTGACCTAAATAGAGACGTCTGACTTTCGGGGACGTTTTTCATGCCATCTGACACAACGGCGTCGGCAGGTTCTGCCGGCCCAAGCAATCCGCAACCCGGTCCTGTTTCAGCCTCGGACGACGCGCGTGCGTCCGGCTGGCGGACCATCCGCAAGGTTGCGCCCTACCTGTGGCCGGACGACAAGCCGTGGGTCAAAAAGCGTGTCATTCTGGCGCTTTTGGCGTTGATCCTGTCCAAGGCGGTTTCTGTCTACACGCCCATCATCTACCGGGATGCGGTGGATGCGCTCGCGGGTGACGGGGTGTCGGCCCTTGCGCTGGGCGCGGTTGGGTTGACCGTCGCCTATGGGTTGGCCCGGCTGATGAACGTGGGCTTTCAACAGTTGCGCGATGCGATCTTTGCCCGCGTGGCGCAGCGGGCGCTGCGGATGCTCGCGCTAGAGACCTTTGAACACATCCACCGTCTGTCCATGCGCTATCACATCACGCGCAAGACCGGGGGCCTCAGCCGCATCATCGAGCGGGGCGTCAAGGGTGTTGAGTTTCTGCTGCGGTTCTTGCTGTTTTCAATTGGCCCGCTTGTCCTCGAACTGATCTTGATCGGGATCGTTCTGACGATCCTGTTTGACGCCTGGTATCTGCTGATCGTGGCTGTCACCATCGGGCTCTATGTCTGGTTCACCTTTGCCGTCACCGAGTGGCGCGTGAAGCTGCGCAAGGTGATGAACGATCAGGACACGGACGCCAATCAAAAAGCCATCGACAGCCTGCTGAACTTTGAAACGGTCAAATATTTCGGCGCCGAGCGGCGTGAGGCCATGCGCTATGACGCGGCGATGGAGGGATATGAGGCGGCTGCGCTCAAGACCAGCTATTCGCTGGCCTTCCTGAATTTTGGTCAGTCGGTGATCATCACCGGTGGCCTTGTGGGGGTGATGGTGCTGGCCGCTGTTGGTGTGCAGAACGGCACGTTGACGGTTGGTGATTTCGTGATGGTGAATGCCTACATGATCCAGATCACGATGCCGCTCAATTTCCTCGGGACAGTTTATCGCGAGATCCGTCAGGCTCTGGTGGATATGGGCGAGATGTTCGATCTGCTGGAACAACCCGCTGAGGTGCGTGATGCCCCCGACGCCAAGCCTTTGGCCGTGACCGGTGGCCGGATCGAATTGGACAATGTGCATTTCGGCTACGATAGCGCGCGTCCGATCCTCAAAGGCGTGTCGATTGCGGCGGAACCCGGTCAACAGGTGGCCATCGTCGGGTCAACCGGGTCGGGCAAGTCGACCATCGGGCGGCTGTTGTTCCGGTTCTACGATGTGGGCGACGGGGCTTTGCGCATTGACGGGCAGGACGTGCGTGACGTGACCCAGGAAAGCCTGCACGCGGCCATTGGGGTGGTGCCGCAGGACACGGTGCTGTTCAACGACACCATCCGATACAACATCGCCTATGGCCGCGATAATGCCACGCGCGCCGACATCGAGGCGGCAGCCAAGGCCGCTCAGATCCATGACTTTATCGTCGCCTTGCCTGATGGCTACGACACGGCGGTTGGCGAACGTGGGCTGAAATTGTCTGGCGGTGAAAAGCAGCGGGTCGGCATTGCACGTACCCTGCTCAAGAACCCGCCGATCCTGCTCTTGGATGAGGCGACCAGCGCGCTTGATACCGAGACCGAGCAGGACATCAAGGAGGCGCTGAATGCCGCCGGGCAGGGGCGCACGGTTCTGACCATTGCCCACCGGCTCAGCACCATCGCAGAGGCGGACCAGATCATCGTTCTGGAACAGGGTGTCATCGTCGAGGCCGGCACACATGACACGCTCCTGGCCGCCGAGGGGCGCTATGCCCAGCTCTGGCAGCGCCAGCAGGCGGACGAGGCCTAGGACAAGGCAGCGGCATGGCGGCGGAATTTGCCCGCCATGCTCCAATCCCACCGGTCGGTCCATTTGGCCCGCAAATGGTCAACCTGATCGCCCAGGGCATCGTCAAACCACATCAACAGGCCCTCGCGCACCAACAGGGCCTGACGGCTCCGGGTGAGGGTGATCTTGCAGTGATCCGTGTCGGCGATGGGGTCGATGGTGAACTCCATGATGCCGCTGACCAGGTGCTTGTTGGCCGGGTTCAACTCGCCCTGAAAGGCATAGCGCGCGTGACGTGGATAGGACACGGCCTCGTATTTGATCGTTTGGTGTTCGAACTGCGCGTGCCCGATCCGGTATTCGACATCAAAGACGTTGGGTTCGTCGGCCCGCTCTTCCATCTTTTTCAACAGGGGTTCCCAGTTCGCGCCGCCCTTGCGGTCCAGCCCCGGCACAAGCCAGTCCCACAATTCCTCGGCGGTGCCTTTGATCCTGAACCTACGGGTTTCGGAGTGGTCCAGCCAGATGCGGTAGCGGTCCAGCCAGGTGCCGTATGTGATGCTGAACAGGGTGATATACGCGGCGATCCAGACGCCGACCTCTAGCCCGCGATCGGTGATCCACAGGGGCAGGTGATCAAAAAGCGCGATGTTCAGGAACAGCATGATCGAGAAAAACTCGACCGCCATGCGCATCGACGGCACGACCACCACCAGAACCACACTGATCAGCATCATGCAGATCGCGGCAATCACACTGGTCAACCCAACGGTCAAAACCAGCAAGATCATCGGCTCACTGGCAAAGTAGGGGAGCGTGCCGGGCTGTAGCAGAAAGCTGACGCAAGACAGTATGGCGAAAAAGCCCGCGAACAAATGTCTGCGACGCTGGCGGTAAATCAGTCGGAACATGCACGGTCTCCTTCTCGCTATGCGGGCAAGAGATCACGTGATTTGGGCCAAAGAAGGGCATGGCGATGGCCCGACAAGGGGCCACCGCCAGATTGTTCTACTCTGCCGCCTTGAGGGGCGTTGCAGGGAACGGCAGTTCGGTCTGCGTGCTTTGTGGTGCCGGGTCGTCGTCAAAATCCCAGATCAGCTCTTGCGACTTCAACTTGCCGGTCTGGCGTGTCAGCGACCAGTCCCGCGCCGCCGCACTGGCCCGGCCAAGCGACAGTTTGGCGAGCAGTTGGCTGAACCACATGGCATAGGTGACGATCCACACGCGCATGGCCAGCATGGACGGCGTGACCATCAGGGTCAGCACAGTGGCGATGCCCAGACCAAACACAACGGCGGTGGCCAGCTGTTTCCACCAAAGGGCGGTGGGGCTGTTGACGGTGTAACCACCGTCGCCAAAGTCGAGGCTGAGGCCGAACATCATCGGTGCCAGACCCGCCATCGTGGTGATGGTGGTCAGCAACACAGGCCGGATCCGGTCCTGTGCGGTGCGGATGATCGCCTCGATCCGGGGCATGTAGCGTTCGTATTCCTGGTAAGTGTCGATCAGAACGATGTTGTTGTTCACCACGATCCCGGCCAGGGCGACGATGCCTGTGCCGGTCATGATGATCGAGAACGCCTGATCCATGACCAACATGCCGATCAGCACGCCCGCTGTGGACAGGACGACCGCACCCAACACCAGCAGCGCGTTATAGACGCTGTTGAACTGGGCCAGCAGGATGATGAACATCAACCCCAGCGCACCCATGAACGCCTGACCAAGGAATGCACCGGATTCGGCCTGATCCTCCTGGTCGCCGGTCCATTCGCTCTCGATGCCGAGGCCAAAGGGGTCGGTTTCCAGCCACTTGGACAGCTCGGCAATCCGTTCGTTGGGGTTCACCGGTTGCAAGCGCAAATCACCCGCGTCCAGCGCCGCCTGAAGGTCCATGCCGCGGCCCGCTTCGGCCACCGACAGGATCGCCAGATTGGCGCCGTCAGCAGTGGTGATGGACCCGGCATCGGAGGGGCGCAGCAAGGCGGCGATGGTCTCCACCTGTTCGCCGTCCACTTCGCGGGTCGAGGTCAGCTTTTGCAGGCCGGGGGCCACGTCTGCCTTGACGTCGAAATAGCGGTTCTGGTCCACGCGGCTGATCTGGGCCAGTTCGGCCACAGGTGTGCGGGTGATAAAGTTCGCAAGCGGCACCAGCCCGTCGCCCGTGCGCACCTTGAGCGTGTCGAGGGTCGACAGAACACGGTCCTCTTCCGGCAGGCGCACGCGGATTTCGATCTCTTCGTCCGAGGTGTCGACGCGCATCGTGTCCAGCAACAGCCCGCGTGTCACCAGTTGAACCATCGCGCCCACGGTGGCCACGTCGGCGCCGTAGCGGCCCGCCTTTTGCACGTCCACGTCGATTTGCCAGTCGATGCCGGGCAGGGGGCGTGTGTCCTCGATCTTGATCAAACCCGGTGTCGCATCGAATTGCGCGCGTGCGGCACCTGTTGCAGCCAACAACTGCTCCCAGTTGTCGCCCTTGATCCGCAAGTGAACAGGTTTGGCCGATGCCGGACCCTGCGACAGCGGCAGCACTTCGGTGCGGATGCCGGGGATTTGCGACAGCTCTGCGGTCAGTTCGTCGATGACCGTGTCGCCGTCAAAGGCGGCGGCCTTGATCTCGCGCATGACGGTGTAGTTGACGATCGGCACGGTGAACCACGCCTCGCTCGCGTTTGGCCGTTCTTCCCACGGGATGGTTTCGAGCTGGATCTGGCCAATCGCATCCTTGGGCGCGCCTGCGCCGCCAGTGTTGGCGTTCAGACCACCGTTGCCCGCAAAGGCAAAGGCGCTGCGAATGCCGGGGTGGTTGTTCACGATGGCTTCGGCCTGCCGCAGCAACCCGTCCTTTTCATCCAGGCTGAGGTTGCCCCGCGCCAGCACATAGACAATGGCCTGTTCGGTCTCTGTCTCGACAAAGAACTCGACGCCTTTGTTGTTGTTGATGAAGTAGATCAGCGTGCTGCCCACAAAGACAAAGACCGCGCCGACCATCACAAGCGGCATGACTGGGTTGCCGACAATCCCTTTGATCACATGACCAAAGAACGACCGTTGGTAGCCCGAACGCACGGCGCGGTTGCGGGTGCCAAAAACCTTGCGGCCCGCCCACATGCCGACCCAACCCATGCGCAAAACAAACGCAAAGGCCGACAGGACAATCAGGACCGCACCAAACAAGGCCAGCCCAGCCAGGCTGATCATGCCAAGCGCATTAAGGAACACGGTGAGGAACGTAGGAATGACTGACCCGAACGTGTCCTGTTGATCCATTGCCGCAAACGCGGCTGTGACATTGCCTTGCAACGCACCGACCATGAGCAGCCCCGCAAACAGCGCCGCGCCCAGCGGGAACAGCAACAGGTGGGCAAGGAAAGGCAGGCTGGCAATGCGGTTGAACTGGTTTGTCAGGGTGCCGATGATGCGGCCCAGAACACCACCCATCACGGGCAGGTAGATCAGTGCCACGATCAGCGATGCAGACAGAACAAAGATCAGCGTGACGGGCAGCATACCCATGAACTGACCCGGCACACCCGGCCAGAACAGCATCGGCAGGAAGGCACAGAGCGTCGTCGCGGTGGACGACACAACAGGCCAGAACATCCGCTTGGCCGCGTCGACATAAGACTGCATCGGGCCTGCGCCCTCTTGCTGGCGTTTGTCGGCATATTCGACAACGACAATCGCACCATCAACCAGCATCCCCACGGAAAGGATCAGACCGAACATCACGATGTTCGAGATGGAAATGCCCATGATCGCCAGCAGCACAAAGCACAACAGGAACGACGTCGGGATCGCAAATCCGACTAGTAGCGATGCGCGCGGCCCCAAAAAGGCCAGCGACACGATCATCACCAGTGCAATCGCCGTCAGCACGGAGCCTTCGAGCTGGCCAACCATGGACGCCACTTCGCGGCTCTGGTCGTTGGATGTGCCGACCTTGACGGCGGCCTGTAACCCATCGGGCCATTCGCCAGCGCGCTCGGCCACCAGTTCCTTGACCGCTGTGGCCGTGTCGATGAGGTTGAAGCCCTTGCGCTTGACCACCTGCAGGGCAACGGTGTCGTTGCTGTTGAACCGCGCGGTGGACAGCCGGTCTTCGAATGTCAGGTTGATTTCGGCCAGATCACCAAGGGTGACAACGCGGTCGCCGTTGGTCTTGACCGGCAATTCGTAGATGTCTTGAACCTTGTCAAAGGACGAGGGGATCTTGACCGCAAACGCGCCTTGGGCGGTCTCGATCTCACCGGCGGCGATCAGCTGGTTGTTGTTCTGAACCACGGTGATCAATTCACCCGCAGTGACGTTGTAGGCCTCGAGCCGCAGGGGGTCGATGATGACCTCGACCATCTCGTCGCGGCTGCCCACGATGCTGGCCTCAAGCACCGCGTCCAGCGCCTCTACATCGTCTTGCAAGTCCTTGGCGACACGTGTGATCGTGCGTTCCGGCACGGGGCCGGTCAAGTTGACGATGACAATGGGAAATTCGGAAAAGTTGAATTCGTCCAGCGTGTATTGCTCGAACCCATCGGGAAAGTCGGCCTCGGCGCCGTCCATGGCATCGCGCACATCCGCCATGACTTGCGTCTTGTCCCAACCAAACTCGAATTCCAGAACGATGTTGGCGTAGCCTTCGGCGGCAGTGGCCGTCATCTTGTCCAACCCGTCGAGATCGGCCAGCTCCGTCTCCATCGGTTTGACCAGCAGCGTTTCGCTGTCAGAGGCAGAGATACCGGGGAAGGGGACCGAGATCACCAGCGTCGGGATTTCAATGTCCGGCTCACCCTCTTTGGGCAGGCTGATGTATGCCACCGTCCCAACGGTCAGCGACAAGACGATGAAAGCCAGCACCATGCGCGCACGGGATGCGGCCCAGTCTACAACACCGGTCATTGCGTTTGCTCCTCAAAGGTGGGGGCTACTTTGACCCCGGCGGTAACAAATTCCTGTCCAACGACGATCACATCCACGGTCTGCGGCAGGCCGGTGAGCCAAACACCGTCCACCGTGTCGCGCAGCACCGAAACCGGCGCAAATTCCACAACGCTATCGGGGTTGAGGACACGCAGGCCCAAACGCCCTTCTTCGTTCAGGGTCAGGGCTGAGGACGGCAACAGATGCGCCTGCTCACCGGCCGAAGAGATTACGATTTCAGCGGTTTGGCCGTCGCGGATGGTCAGGTCGGTGTTGGGCACTTCCAGCTCGACGCGGAATGTGCGGGTGGTCGGATCGGCGGACCGGCTGAGGAATTTGACCTGGCCGGTGACTTTGCGATCACCCGCGGCAAGCTTTGCCTGCGCATTGGCGCCCACTTTGACGCGGTCCACCTCGGTTTCGGGGACAAAGGCGACTAGCTTGATCGGGTCAAGCTGGATGACCGTGGCGCACAGTGACCCGGCCTGCAGCAAGCTGCCCAGCTCTGCGGTGTCGCTCTCGAGTGTGCCGCCAAATGGTGCGCGGATTTCGAGGCGCTCCAGTTCTTTCTCGGCGGTGGCGACAGAGGCGGTGGCGCTTTGGATGCGGGCATCTGCGGCTTGCAGGCCTGCGATTGCGCCGGTCACACCGGCGCGTGCGCCTTCAAGTGACGCTTCGGCGGCGGCCAGTGCGGCCTCGGTGTTCTTGACGCGGGTTTCGGCGGCAAATCCGCCCTCGCTCAGGCGGCGTGCGGCGTTTTGGTTGACCTCCGCCTCGTCGATGCGGGCCTGCCATTCGATCACGCGCGCCCGTGCCTCGGGAACGCGGCTTTCAGCTTCGGACTTTGCGGCAATCGCTTCGGCGAGGCTTGCGCGTGCCTCGGCCAGTGCGGATGCGCGTGTGCCGGGGTCAAGCTGGCACAGCAACTGGCCCTCGTCGATAAACGCGCCCTTGCGCAGCGGGGGCGAGATCACGGTGCTCGATGTCTCGGAGCGTGCTTCGACCTGGCGCATCGCCTCGGTCTGGCCCCGCAGGATCACGGCGCTGTCGACCTCGCGGGCGATGCTCTTGCGTGCCAACACGCGGATCATGCCATCGGTGGCGTCTGGAACATCCTCGACCGCGGGCGTATCGGCCACAACATCGTTCCCATCGGGACCCGTGTCGACCTGCGCAGCCTCTGCGCCCCCCGACATTTCGGCGAAAAAGGCGTTTACCCGATCCCGTTGCAAAATCCACATGGCCAGCGCCGCTGCGACGAGAATGGCCAAAACCAACGATACAAACCGCATCTTCTGTTCTTCCTGGTGTCTTTCGGCATGCGCAAAGCCGCACGCATCATCTGATATAGGAGGTGTTACGTCTAAACTAACCAGTTCAGATTACTTTTTTTGAGACGAAATCGCAATAATGCCGAATTGACGCAGGCAGATGCCCGCGCGGGGCCTCTTGGCTTGGCCGCTGGGGCAAGATATGAGGAATGCGAAAACAACGACATGGCCGGGCAAATCGGCCAATGATTCAAGGGGAGCGCGGGGCGTGAGCGACACCGACAGCTTTATCGAGGAAGTCACCGACGAGGTGCGCCGCGACCGGCTTTATGGCTATCTCAAGCGGTACGGCTGGATTGCTGCGCTGGTGATCGTGGGCATCGTGGGGGCGGCGGGCTATACCGAATACCGCCGCGCGCAGGCCGAGGGCAAAGCCCAGGCCTTGGGTGATGCGATGCTGGCGGCCTTGTCTCAGGATGAACGGGATGCGCGCGCCGAGGCGTTGGCGGGCGTCAGTGCCGAATCTGCCGAAGGTGCCGCCGTTCTGGCATTTATGACCGCAGGTGCGCAGGCAGATGCGGGCGATACCGAGGCCGCGGCCCAAACCCTGAGCGCCCTGACATTGAATGCGGATATCCCGCTGATTTACCGGCAGGTTGCGACGTTCAAGACGTTGATGCTGGATGCACCCAACCAGGATGCCGCAACACGCCGGGCCGGGTTCGAAACGCTGGCCGTGCCGGGGGTGCCACTGCGCCTGCTGGCCGAAGAGCAACTGGCGCTGCTGGACATTGAGGCCGGCGACAGCGACGGCGCAATTGCCCGGTTCCAGATGATCCTCGACGATGCCGAGGCGACCCCAGGCTTGCAACGCCGTGCCCTACAGGCAATGGTGGCGCTGGGCGGTTCGCCGGAGGCACCGGAGACTGCTAATGAATGAGGGCTTGAAGATGACACACACCCGCACCCATGCAGGGATAGGTTTGTGCCTTCTGTCGGTGGTGACACTTGTCGGCTGCACGGAACGTGAGGTGATCCTGCCCGGCAAGCGAGAGCCCGTTTCCGCCGTGTTGAGTGCCAGCGAAGCCGAGACCGCTGCCGCCGTCACAGAAGCCACAGACACAGCGCGCGCCATTTCTCTGCCCGCGCAGGTGACAAACGCCGATGCTGCGCAAAGCCCCGGCTCGCCTGCATTCCGAACTGTTCACCCACAACTGTCCACTTCGCTCAGCCCGATCTTTGCAGTCAACATTGGCGCAGGCGACAGCCGCAAGCACCGCATCGTGGCAGACCCTGTTGTGGCGGGCGGGCGTATCTACACGCTCGACGCTGAAACGCTGGTGACCGCGACAACCACCTCGGGCGTGGTGGTCTGGCAACGCAATGTGCGCCCCGATGGCGCGTCGGATGGCGATGGCACTGGCGGCGGTTTGGCGGTCGAGGGCGACGTGCTCTATGCCTCCTCCGGCACCGGTGTGCTGAGTGCGATCGAAGCCTCGACCGGCCGCACCATCTGGACGCAGGACCTTGAGGCGACAGGCTCCGGCCAACCCACTGTTTCGGGCGACCTGGTCTATATCATGGCGGGTGACGACACCGGCTGGGCGCTCAATAAATCAACCGGCCGCATCGCCTGGCAGGTCAGCGCATCCGAAAGCGCCACCAACGTGCTGGGTGCGCCCGCACCTGTGGTGACGGACGATCTGACCGTGTTCTCCTTTGGATCGGGCGAGATGCAGGCGGTGTTCCGCCGTGGCGGTTTGCGCCGCTGGGATGCGTCGGTGTTGGGCGAACGCAAGGGCCGCGCGTTGGCCAAAGTGGACGACGTCACCGGACACCCCTTTGCCGCCAATGGCGTCATTTATGCGGGCAACCAATCTGGCCGCACGATCGCCGTTTCCGAAGGCAGCGGGTCGCGCATCTGGACCGCGAACGAAGGGGCCATCGACATCGTCCTGCCCGTGGCCGACAGCGTCTTTTTGATCAGCGACCGGAACGAACTGCTGCGCCTCAGCGCCGAAGATGGCAGCCGCATCTGGGGTACACCCCTGCCGAATTTTGTGCAGAACCGGCCATTGCGCCAGTCCGAAGTGTTCGCACATCACGGCCCGATCCTTGCCGGTGGGCGGCTGCACGTGGCGTCCTCGGACGGTGTGCTGCGCAGCTTTGACCCCGCGACGGGCGGCCTGACTGCGACGACCGAAATCCCTGGCGGCGCGTCGACAGCGCCCGTTGTGGCGGGTGGCACGCTTTACGTCGTGTCGCGCAAAGGTCAGCTTTTGGCCTATCGCTAAACGCGCCGTGGCGTTATCGGTCCTTTCCGTGGGCGCGCATATGGTCTATGTGCGCGCTCTGACAATCGGATTGCATACGCTGCCATGACACTCACCCTCGCCATTGTTGGCCGCCCCAATGTGGGCAAGTCGACCCTGTTCAACCGCCTTGTGGGCAAACGCCTGGCGCTGGTCGATGACCAGCCGGGCGTGACACGCGACCTGCGCGAAGGCGCGGGGCGACTGGCCGATCTGCGCTTTACCGTGATCGATACGGCGGGACTTGAGGAAGCGACAGATGACAGCTTGCAAGGCCGCATGCGCCGCCTGACCGAACGCGCCGTGGACATGGCCGATGTGTGCCTCTTTATGATCGATGCGCGCACCGGGGTCACACCCACCGATGAGGTGTTTGCCGACATCCTGCGCAAGCGCGCCGATCACGTGCTGCTGGCCGCCAACAAGGGCGAAGGGGCCGCCGCCGACGCCGGTGTGCTTGAGGCGTTTTCGCTGGGCCTGGGCGAACCGATCCGCATGTCGGCCGAGCACGGCGAGGGGTTGAACGACCTCTATGCACAGTTGCAACCGCTGGCTGATATGTATGCCGAAAAGGCGCAGGACGACGCGCCTGAAGTGGACGTCGAGATTGATGAGGACGATCCCGACTACGTCCCGCAACCGACCAATGCCAAGCCCTTGCAGGTGGCCGTCGTGGGCCGCCCCAATGCGGGCAAGTCCACGCTGATCAATCAGATCGTAGGCGAGGATCGCCTGCTGACCGGACCCGAGGCCGGGATCACCCGCGACGCGATTTCCCTGCGCACCGACTGGAACGGCACGCCCATGCGGATCTTTGACACCGCAGGCATGCGCAAACGTGCCAAGGTGCAGGAAAAGCTGGAGAAACTCAGCGTCAGCGACGGGCTGCGTGCGGTGAAATTTGCCGAAGTCGTTGTGGTGCTGCTGGATGCCGCGATCCCGTTCGAACAGCAGGATCTGCGCATCGCCGACCTGGCCGAACGCGAGGGCCGCGCGGTGGTGGTCGCGATCAACAAGTGGGACATCGAGGACGACAAGCAGGCCAAGCTGCGCGACCTCAAGGAAAGCTTTGAGCGGCTCTTGCCGCAGCTGCGCGGCGCGCCGCTGATCACCGTGTCGGCCAAGACGGGGCGGGGCATCGACCGGCTGCATGACGCGATCATGCGCGCCTATGACGTCTGGAACCGCCGCGTGACGACCGCGCAGCTGAACCGCTGGCTGACCGGCATGCTCGAGGCGCACCCGCCGCCCGCGCCGCAGGGCAAGCGGATCAAGCTGCGTTATATGACCCAGGCCAAGACGCGGCCCCCCGGTTTCGTGGTGATGTGCTCACATCCCGACAAGGTGCCGGAGAGCTATAACCGCTATCTGGTCAATGGCTTACGGCTCGACTTTGATATGCCTGGCACGCCCATTCGTCTGTTCATGCGCGGCCAGAATGACGCGAACCCCTACAAGGGACGCAAGAAGGCCGGGCCGTCGAAACTGCGCAAGCACACCGAGGGGCGGCGCAGCTAGGCGCGGGCGGCGCGCACGGTGGCAAAAGCCACCAGCGCCAGGCCAAACATGGCGACGGTGGCGACGTCTCCGGGGGCCTTGATGATGATCGCGGCAAAGGCCCAGATCACCGCGATGCCATAGGTGGGCGCACGGCCCAGCCGCGTTTGGACCGCGTAGGCGAGGGCCGATGCAATCAGGATCATGGTGATGGCTGTGGCGGTTTCGTTCAGCCATCCATAACCCGCCAGCAGCAGCCCGATCGCCACACAGCTCGCCGCACTCAACCACCCGGCATAAAGGGCGATGGGCCACGCGGCCCAGCCGCGGTCCAGCACCGGGCTTTGCCACAGGGCGATGAGGGCGGGGATGAGCATGACCCAGATCAGGACGGTAGCGAGGATGGGGCTGAGGAGTGCGGCGGGCAGCCAGATGGCACCGACGCCCAGCGACACGGCAAGGGCGGGGCGCATGGGCTGCCAATCGGGCGCGTCACGGCGGGCGATCACACCAAAGAGCGCGGAGGCCAGCAGCCACAGGTAAATCACACCCCAGATGGCAAAGGCATAGCCCGCAGGCTGGACGGGGGGATTGTTTTGCGGCACCGGAAACTGGTCGGCGTCAAAGCCGCCAAAGTCCGGAACGATCAGCGTGGACGCCGCAAAGGCGAGGGTCAGAAGGAGTACGAGGTAAGCCATATCAGCCCATATGTTTCAATGGCTTACCTTTGCAACCCTCATGCGCTTTTTAGGCCAGCGTGCCTGTGGCGGTCAGCGTGGATTTGCCGCCTAGGTAGGGGGCGAGGGCGGCGGGCAGGGTGACCGAACCATCGGCCTGCTGGCCGTTCTCCAGCACCGCGATCAGGCAGCGACCCACGGCGAGGCCGGAGCCGTTCAGCGTGTGCACGAACTGCGGTTTGCCGCCATCTGCGGGCTTGAACCGCGCGTTCATGCGCCGGGCCTGAAAGTCGCCGGTGGTCGAGACAGAGCTGATCTCGCGGTAGGTATCCTGACCGGGCAACCACGCCTCGATGTCGAAGGTGCGACGCGCGCCGAACCCCATGTCGCCTGTGCAGAGAACGACGGTTCTGTAAGGGATTTCAAGGGCTTCGAGGATGCCTTCGGCACAGGACAGCATCCGCTTCTGTTCGTCCTCACTGGCGTCGGGATGGGTAATCGACACCATCTCGACCTTCTCGAACTGGTGCTGGCGCAGCATGCCCGCCGTGTCGCGGCCCGCGCTGCCCGCCTCGGAGCGGAAGCAGAGCGTGTGCGCGGTGAGGCGGATGGGCAGGGCGTCGGCGTCAAGGATGTCGCCCGCCACGGTGTAGGTCAGCGGGATTTCGGAGGTCGACACCAGCCACATGCCCTCTTCGGTGCGGTAGCTGTCTTCGGCAAATTTTGGAAGCTTATCAGTACCATACATGGCGTCGTCGCGCACGAGCACGGGGCTGTTCACCTCTGTCAGGCCGTTCTGGTCGACGTGGGTGTCGATCATGAATTGGGCCAGTGCGCGGTGGATGCGGGCCACGGCCCCCTTGAGCATGACAAAGCGGCTGCCGGAGGTTTTGGCGGCGGTCTCGAAGTCCATGGATGCGCTGACGCCTGCGATGTCGAAATGCTCTTTGGGAGCGAAATCAAAGGCTTGGGGGTCACCCCAGCGCTTGATCTCGACATTGTCATCTTCGTCCGCGCCGTCGGGCACATCGTCCGCGGGCAGGTTGGGAATGCGCGCCAAAGCGTCGGTCAGCTGGGCGTCGAGCGCCTTGGCCTCTTCCTGCATGGTCGCAATTTCCGCTTTCTTTTCAGCGACTAAGGTGCGGAGGCGCTGGAATTCGTCCTCGTCCCCACGACCCTTGGCGGCACCGACCTCTTTGCTGGCCTTGTTCTGCTCGGCCTGGGCGGTTTCGGCGGCGAGGATCTTGGCGCGGCGCGCCTCGTCCAGGGCCAGAAGGGACGACGACATCGCAGCGTCCCCACGGCGCGCAAGGGCGGCGTCGAAAGCGGCGGGATTATCGCGGATGGCGCGAATGTCGTGCATGGCTCTGGTCCTTTTGAGTGTCCATTGATGGTGCGGGTCGTATGCCCGATCGGGGCGCGCGGGCCAAGGGGTTAAGGGAGCGTACGGTGGGGGTGTGGGGGGTGAAACGTGCAGATTTGGGCGGGGAGTGTACGTTTTTGTTCGGTGGGTTGGCGCGTTTTGGGGGTGGTTTTGGGAAAATGTGCAGATTTTGGCGCAAGCTGTACGTTTTGTGCGGGGTGCGGTGGGTAACGGATTGTTAGGGATTGGGCGGCGTTAAGGTTTGGCGGCCGCAGGTAACTTTTGGGTAAGGTTTGGGTCAGTCGGGCTGGTCCCAACCGGGCGGGAGGGTGGCTTGCCATGCGCGCCAGGCTTCTTCGAATTCGCCGGTGTCGAGATCATAATGCTTCCAATTTGGGTAGTCACCCACTCTGCTCGGCAGGCTTGTAGATGCGTCGCCGAATACCGTGTCAAGGTTCTGAGGAAAGCCTTTGAAACTTGAAAAGTCCACACCTTGTATTCCAGCGCCAGTCAGGTCCACGACACCAAAACTCGTTTTTTTGTGGAAGCGTGCGCACGATAGGTTTGCGCCTTGCATCCTCGCTGAACCGAGATGCGCTCCTTTGAAGTTAGCATCAGACAAATCGGCGTGTCTGAGGTCAGCTTTTATGAACCAAGCACTCTGAAAATCTGCGCGTTGAAGGTCCGTTTCTGTGAAACAGGTTTGTAATAGTACCGCATCGGAAAGAATTGCGTCGGACATGTCTGCTCCATGAAAATCTGTCATTTGCAATCTCGCTGCGTTTAATTCTGCGTGGCACAGTAGTGCACCTTGCAATAACGTTCGCGTTAAAGAAGCGTTTTGCAACGACGCGGAAATGAGTTCGACACACTGCATTTTAGCGTCTGAAAGTTGTGCATAGTCAAAATTCGTCCAACTCAAGTTCGCGTTCTGTAAGTGTGCGCCACGAAAATTGGCCCGGCTGTACGTTCTAGAAGACAAATTGGCGTTTTGAAGGTTCGCGCCCGCCAAATCGATATCGTCAGATGAGATAGCGTACTCGCGTATCTCGCTGATTTGACCTAGGGTTTGCGCGGCTTTTTCCATATCGGAACGGAGTTTTGGCAAGTTGTTTGCCCATGCCTCTAGTTCGTCGGGCGTCGCATCCTTTGGCGCGACCTGCGCGGGCACCTCGGTGCTGAGTTCGCGGACGTAGACGGACAGCAGGCGGGCGATGCGGGGGACTTCGGTGGGTTTTTCGTGGGCCAGCCCTTCGAGCCGGTCGATTGCGGCGTTGCGTTGAACGATGTCGTCTTGCCAGTGGTCCTTGGCCTCCGCGCCTTCGCCTAACGTGACCTGGCGGCGTGCGTAGAGGCCCTTGGTGGCTTCGTTTATCTTGTCGTTGAACAGGCTTTCGCGGGCGGTTTCGGTTTGCTCTTGGGTCAGGCGCAGGCGGATCACCGTGAAAGGGAGGGCGATGACGGCGCCGAGGACGGCGGTGAGGCCGCCTATGCGCAGGACGTAGAACAGGTAGTCGTTGCTGCGCCCCGAGGCGTGCAGCGTGTCGACGATCAGGCCGAAGAGGCCGAGGATCAGGATGCCGGCGAGGGCGGTGTAGAGCGCGAGGATGCTCAGGATTAGGGCGTGGGGCAGACGCTCCATCCCCAGTGCGGCGCGGAGTTTGTGGAGTGGGCCCTCTTTGCCCTCAGCTTCGGGCAGGGTGAGGTAGATGAGCCATGAGAAAAAGATCAGCGCCAACAGGGCTGCGCCGCCTGCGACGAGGGGGCGGGAGAAGTCGAGCGTGAGTGTCAAAGGGTCGTCCATTCCACCAGTCTGACGCGAATGTGCGTCGGGCAAAAGGGGTTTGATGCTTTGGCATCGGGATGGGCGTGGCAAAAACCCCTTTGGACCTTGCACAGCCCCGCGCCCGCCCATAGGTTCTGCCAAACTTTGCAGCGGGCCAGAATCCGCCCCCCGAAATGCGCTTGATAACAAGGACGTCCCCATGGAAGCCATTGGCCAGTTTATTCCCCTGATCCTGATTTTCGCGATCATGTATTTCCTGCTGATCCGCCCGCAGCAGAAGAAGGTCAAAGAGCATGCGGCCATGGTCGAGGCGGTGCGTCGGGGTGATCAGGTGGTCACGCAAGGCGGGCTGATCGGCAAGGTGTCGAAGGTCAAGGAAGAGAACGAGATCGAGGTTGAACTGGCTGAGGGCGTCAAGGTGCGCGTCGTCAAGTCGACCATCGCGAGCGTGCTGAGCAAGACTGAGCCTGCCAAGTAATGCTGCAGATTGAGGGTTGGAAACGGGTACTGATCTGGGCCACGTGCGCCCTTGGTCTGCTATTGGCGCTGCCGAATGGGTTTTACACCCGTGTGGAGCAGCATAACGACGCCGCGCAAGCCATTGAGTTGGGTGCGGATACGGCGGAAAATCAGGCGTTGCTTGGGCAGTGGCCGAACTGGATGCCATCGAGCCTGGTGAATTTGGGTCTGGACCTGCGGGGCGGGGCGCATTTGCTGGCCGAGGTGCAGGTCGAGCAGGTCTATGCCAGCCGGATGGAGGCCAGTTGGCCCGAGATCCGCGATGCGCTGCGGCCTGAGCGGGCGACGATCGGGACCATCCGTTTGCAGCCGTCTCCGGCGGATGAATTGCGTATTCGCATCGGTGAGCCATCGGGCATGCAGCGTGCGTTGCAGGTTGTGCGTGGGTTGGCAGTGCCGGTGCCGACGCTGACCGGTGTGGGTGCGAACGACATTGAGGTGCGTGCGGCGGGCGAGGACGTGATCGTCGTGACGCTGAGCGAGGCGGAGCGGCTGGCATCGGACGAGCGGACGGTGCAGCAATCGTTGGAGATCGTGCGCCGCCGGATTGACGAGGTGGGCACACGCGAGCCGACCATTCAGCGGCAGGGCGCGCAGCGGATCCTGATCCAGGTGCCGGGCATCGGGTCTGCGGCAGAACTGAAAGAGATCATCGGGACGACTGCGGCACTGACCTTTAACCCTGTGGTCAACCGGACCTCGGACGAGAATGCGGCACCCGGTGTGGGCAACAAGCTGGTGCCGTCGCTGGACGAGCCGGGGCTGTTTTATGTGATCGAGAGTGCGCCGGTTGTGACGGGCGAGGATCTGGTGGATGCGCAGCCGTCCTTTGATCAGAACGGCAATCCGGCGGTGTCTTTCCGGTTCAACACCAGCGGTGCGAGACAGTTTGGGGATTACACGGCTGACAACATTGGATCGCCCTTTGCCATTGTGCTGGATGACGAGGTGGTGAGTGCGCCGGTGATCCAGAGCCATATTCCAGGTGGGTCGGGGATCATCACCGGGAATTTCAACGTCGAGGAATCGACCAACCTTGCGGTGCTGTTGCGGGCGGGTGCCTTGCCTGCGGAGCTGACATTCCTTGAGGAACGGACCATTGGCCCGGAACTGGGGCAGGACAGCATTGATGCGGGCAAGGTTGCGACCACGGTCGCCTTTGCCGCGGTGCTGGTGTTCATGTTCCTGAGCTATGGACTGTTTGGTCTCTTTGCCAATGTGGCGCTGATCATCAACATCGGGCTGATCTTTGGCCTGCTGAGCCTTATCGGGGCCACGCTGACCCTGCCGGGGATTGCGGGGATCGTGCTGACGGTGGGGATGGCGGTGGACGCCAACGTGCTGATCTTTGAACGGATCCGCGAAGAGCTGAAATCGGCGCGGGGGCCTGCGCGGGCGATCGAGCTGGGCTATGAAAAGGCGCTGTCGGCCATTCTGGATGCCAACATCACCACGTTCATCACCGCCGTGATCCTGTTTGCGATGGGGTCGGGGCCGGTGCGTGGTTTTGCGATCACGCTGGGTCTGGGCATCATGACGTCCGTGTTTACCGCGATCTTTGTGACGCGCTTGCTGGTGGTGATCTGGTTTGAACGCCGTCGCCCCAAAACGATTGAGGTGTAGGGCGATGGACTATGTATGCATGTGCCAAGCCCGACCTCGGGTGGGCGTTGACCGCTTTGTTTCGAGCGCGGCACTGCAAAGCATCGATGCCGTATGTGTTGTGAATGACATCTCCGTAAGCCCTCCCGGGGGGGAGGTCGGGCTTGGCGCATGCGCGCCGGGTCGTGATTTTTCCGAAAAGGCACTGACATGCGTTTGAAGCTGGTCAAACAGAACACGAATTTCGATTTCTTCAGCCGTTGGAAGATGTGGCTGGGCATTTCGGCACTTATGATGGTGATCGGATTTGTGTCCTTTGCCATTCAGGGGCTGAATTTCGGCATCGATTTCCGCGGCGGGACAACCGTGCGGACGGAAAGCACGCAGCCTGTGGATGTGGCGGTGTACCGGGACGCGATGGCGGTGCTGGAGCTGGGCGATATTTCGATCACCGAGGTGTTCGATCCCCAATTTGACGCCGATCAGAACGTCGCGATGATCCGCATTCAGGCGCAAGAGGGCCAAGAGGCCGTGACGCCCGACACCATTCGCGCGGTTCAGGCGGCATTGGCCACAGCGATACCGGACATCAAGTTCGTGTCCGTCGAATCCGTTGGCCCGAAAGTGTCGGGCGAGTTGATCAAGACGGCGGCGCTGGCCGTTGTCCTCGCCATCGGGGCGGTGTTGATCTACATCTGGCTGCGGTTTGAATGGCAGTTTGCTTTGGGCGCCGTGGCGGCGCTTGTGCATGACGTGATCCTGACGATTGGCGTTTTCTCAGAACTGCAAATCAAATTCGATCTGGCCATTATCGCGGCGCTTCTGACCATCGTAGGCTATTCGCTGAACGACACGGTGGTCGTGTTCGACCGGGTGCGTGAGAACCTGCGCAAGTACAAGAAAAAGCCGCTGAACGAAGTGCTGAACATCTCGATCAACGAGACGCTCAGCCGGACGGTCATGACCTCTGTGACCACACTGTTGGCGCTGATCTCGCTCTATGTGCTGGGCGGGGACGTCATCCGGGGTTTTGTCTTTGCGATGATCTGGGGTGTGATCGTGGGGACGTATAGTTCGGTGTTCGTGGCCTCGACCATCCTGTTGTGGCTGGGCGTCAAGCGGAACTGGGATAAGCCGGACGCAAATGTCGGCAACCAATATGCCAACATAGATGCCTGAGTTTATCACCGCAGCGCTGGCTCTGCCGGGGCTGTGGTGGTTGGTTGCGGCGATCATTGCCGCCGGCCTTGTGCGCGGGTTCACCGGGTTTGGGTCGGCGATGATCATCATGCCGGCGGCAAGTTCGGTGCTGGACCCGTTTGCGGCGCTGGCCTTTCTGACCGTGGTGGAGTTCTGGGGGCCGTTGCCCAACCTGCGCGCAGCCTTGCGCGAGGGGCAGCGGCGCGAGGCGTTGACCCTGCTGGCGGGGGCGGCCGTCGGTTTGCCGCTGGGCCTGTGGGCCTTGTCCAAGCTGGACCCGGAGGTCTTTGGTTGGTCGGTGTCGGTGGTTGTGCTGATCCTGTTGGTGCTGTTGATGACCGGGTGGCGCTATGCCGGTGTGCTAAGCGCGCGCATGGTCACGGCGGTGGGCACCTTGGGCGGTTTTCTCGGCGGTGTCGCGGGGGTGCCGGGGCCGCCGGTAATCATGCTCTACATGGCGCGGGCGTTGCCGATCACGGTGATCCGGGCCAATTTCCTTTTGTACCTGTTGGGCATCGATCTGATGATGATCGCTGTGTTTTTCCTGTTTGATCTGCTGGATCCGCTGGCGGTTGCCGTGGGTCTTTTGAGTGTGCCGGTCTATATGATTGCCAATGTGGTCGGCGCGTGGTTGTTCGATCCGGGTGGCGAGCGGATGTTTCGCGCGGTGGCGTATCTTGTCATTGCGGCATCGGCCATTTTGGGACTGCCAATATGGGGGTAGGTGATGCGCCTGAATGAAATCAGCTATAACGATGCCAAGCCGGTCGAAGGCTATGGCCCTGGGTTTTTCCGCATTGGCGGCGAGGTGTTCGAGGGGTCGGTGTTGACCGGGGCCACAGGCACGGGGCTGTGGGGTGGTTACGACGACGCGGCGGCGCTGCTGTCCCTGGAGGGGCAGGTGGATGTGCTGTTTCTGGGCACGGGCGCGGAGATCGCGCATTTGCCCGGTGACTTGCGCACGGCGCTGGATGCGGCGGGCATTGGCGTCGAAGTCATGTCGTCGCCGTCCGCCGCGCGGACCTATAACATCCTGTTGAGCGAAGGGCGGCGCGTTGCCCTGGCGATGTTGCCCGTTTGAGCGGGCGGGATTTGCATATTTGAAGAACAATGAAAGACTTTTGCGTCTGCGCGCAATGGGTTAGGCCTGTTCTATGGAGTTGACAGTCACTGATCTGGCCGTGGGCCGTGGCGGCGTGCCGGTGCTGGCGGGCGTTTCCTTTGCAGTGGCGCCGGGGGCGGCGCTGGTGTTGCGGGGGCCAAACGGGGCGGGCAAGACGACGTTGTTGCGCACCGTTGCGGGGTTGCAGGAGCCGATGGCCGGGACGGTACATGGGGCCGAGGACCGGGTGGCCTATGCGGCCCATGCGGACGGGATCAAGGGCGCGTTGAGCGTGGCCGAGAACCTTGCGTTCTGGGCGTCAGTCTTTGGGCAGTCGGATATCGAGGCGGCATTGCGTGCGTTTGATCTGGAGGCGCTGCGCAACCGGCGGGCGGCGGCCCTGTCGGCGGGTCAGAAACGGCGGTTGGGGCTGGCGCGGATGCGGGTGACGGGGCGTGCGATCTGGGTGTTGGATGAGCCGACTGTGTCGCTGGATGCGGCGTCGGTGGCCCTGTTTGCCGAAGCCGTGCGCGCCCATCTGGCGGCGGGGGGCATGGCGTTGATTGCCACGCATATTGATCTGGGCCTTGATGCGCAGGTGTTGGATGTGGCCCCGTTTCGTGCCCCAGCGCAGGCGATGGCGGCGGCGGACGAGGTGTTCCTGTGAGGGCGCTGTTTGTGCGCGATCTGCGCCTTGCGTTGCGTGCGGGTGGCGGTTTCGGTCTGGGTCTTGCGTTTTTCCTGATTGTGGTGGTGTTGGTGCCGTTCAGCGTGGGGCCTGAGCCTGCGCTGTTGGCGCGGATCGCACCGGGGGTGTTGTGGCTGGGCGCGCTGCTGTCGTGTTTGTTGTCGCTGGACCGGTTGCTGGCTGTGGATTTCGAGGATGGGGCGTTGGATCTGCTGGCGACATCGCCGCTGCCGCTTGAGGGCATTGTGGTGGTCAAGGCGGCGGCGCATTGGGTGACCACGGGCCTGCCGCTGGTTCTGGTGGCGCCGGTGCTGGGTGTGTTGCTGAACCTGCCGGCACCAGGGTTCGGGGTGCTGGTGCTGAGCCTTGGGATCGGCACGCCCGCGCTGTCGACGATTGGCGCGTTTGGCGCGGCGCTGACGGTGGGGATCAAACGGGGCGGGTTGCTGTTGTCGCTGCTGGTGCTGCCGCTTTATGTGCCTACGCTGATCTTTGGGGCGGAGGCCGCGCGGCGCGCCGTTCTGGGGCTGGATGTCAGCACGCCGCTGATGCTGCTTGGGGGGATCACGGCGGGTGTTCTGGCCTTTATGCCCTTTGCGGCGGGGGTCGTGTTGCGGGTGAACCTGCGATAACATTCATGTGGATTGAGAACCGTGCTGTGAGGGATTAGGTACGAGCCATGTCACTTTGGGAATATGCCAATCCGGTCAAGTTCTTGCGCCTCAGCGAACGGGTGATGCCGTGGCTGTGGGTGGGGGCGGCGCTGTGCCTTGTGGTGGGGCTGGTCTGGGGGTTCTTTTTTACCCCGGATGACTTCCGCCAGGGATCGACGGTCAAGATCATCTATCTGCATGTGCCTGCGGCGCTGATGGCGATCAATGCGTGGTTCATGATGCTGGTGGCGTCGCTGATCTGGATCATCCGGCGGCACCATGTGTCGGCGCTGGCGGCGCGTGCGGCGGCCCCGGTGGGGGTGGTGATGACGTTGATTGCTCTCTTTACCGGTGCGATCTGGGGCCAGCCGATGTGGGGCACGTGGTGGGCGTGGGACCCGCGGCTGACATCGTTCTTGATCCTGTTCCTGTTTTACCTGGGCTATGTCGCCCTGTGGGAGGCCATCGAGGACCCCGACACCGCCGCTGATCTGACGTCGATCCTGTGCCTTGTGGGCACGGTTTTTGCGGTGCTGAGCCGCTATGCGGTGAACTTCTGGAACCAGGGGCTGCATCAGGGGGCGTCGCTGAGCCTTGATAAGGAAGAGAACGTGGCGGACGTCTTTTACCAGCCGCTTTTGGTGTGCATCGGTGGCTTTGTACTGCTGTTCTTTGCGCTGGTGCTGTACCGCACGGGCACAGAGATCCGTGTGCGGCGGACCCGCGCGTTGATGGCGCGCGAAGCCAGTGGCGCACCGCTGCGGACAGAGGGGGTGTGATGCCGGATCTTGGCAAATATGCGGATGCTGTTCTGTCGGCCTATGCCGTGTCCATTGCGCTGTTGGCGGCCATTGTCGTGCTGAGCCTGTGGCGGGGACGCCGGGTGCGGGCGGAGATGGAAGACGTGGAGCGGCGGCGGGATGGCTAAAGTCTCTCCGTTGATGCTAGCGCCGATTGGCATTTTTGCGGGCTTTGTCACGCTGGCGGCTGTGGGCATGTTTCGGGACAATCCGAACGAGCTGCCGTCCACCCGTGTCGGGGCTGCGGCACCGGAGATTGTGGCGGCGGACCTGCCGGGATTTCCGGCGGTCGCACCCGGTGATCTGACGCGCGGAGACGTGACGCTGGTCAATTTCTGGGCGTCCTGGTGCCCGCCTTGCCGCGCGGAACACCCGAAACTGCTGGAAATGGCGGCAGAGGGCCTTCCGATCATCGGCGTCAATTTCCGCGATCAGGTGGCACCTGCCTCGCAATACCTGACTGATGATGGCAACCCGTTTTCGGGTGTGGCCTTTGACCCCAATGGGGTGGCCGCGATCGAGTGGGGCGTCACCGCGCCGCCTGAAACATTCATCGTTGATGGGGATGGCACAGTGCTGTTCCGCTATATCGGCCCGCTTGTCGGGTCCGACTACGAACAACGGTTCCTGCCGGAACTGGAAAAAGCGTTGTCAAATTGAGCGCCTGACGGCGCATTCCATTCTTTGCCGCGCAGTCTTCATTGTTCTTCAAATATGCACGGCCGTTCGTTTGGGCGATCACCGTCTTTTGCATATTTATTGGAACAATGAAGCAAAAGGCCCCGCGCATTTCTGCCGGGGCCTTTCGGTTTTTTGGACTTACGCCAGCCTTACGCGGCTGAGGCGAGGTTGCGCAGCACGTAGTGCAGGACGCCGCCGTGTTCGATGTATTCGATCTCGATCGCGGTATCGATCCGGCATTTGAGCATGATCTCTTTGGTCGAACCGTCAGCCATTGTGATGGTGCAGGGCACCTCTTGCAGGGGCTGGATGGTGTCGAGGCCGGAGATGGACACTTTTTCCTCGCCGGTCAGGCCGAGTTTCTTGCGGGTGTCGCCGTTTGTAAACTCGAACGGGATCACGCCCATGCCGACGAGGTTGGAGCGGTGGATACGCTCGAAGCTCTCGGCGATGACGGCCTTGACGCCAAGCAGCGCTGTGCCTTTGGCCGCCCAGTCGCGGGACGAGCCTGCGCCGTATTGTTCGCCGCCGAAGATCACCAGAGGTGTGCCTGCTTCTTGATGCGCCATGGCAGCATCGAAGATCGAGGTTTGTTCGCCATCGGGGCCTTTGGTGTAGCCGCCCTCAACCCCGTCGAGCATCTCGTTCTTGATGCGGATGTTGGCGAAGGTGCCGCGCATCATGATCTCGTGGTTGCCGCGGCGGGAGCCGTAGGAGTTGAACTCGCGTGGAGCCACTTGCCGTTCAGTGAGGTAGCGGCCTGCGGGGGTGCTTTCCTTGAACGAGCCTGCGGGCGAGATGTGGTCGGTGGTGATCATGTCGCCGAGGATGGCCAGCACTTTGGCGTCTTCGATGTTGGTGATCACGCCCGGTTCGGGCGACATGCCCTGGAAATAGGGCGGGTTCTGCACGTAGGTCGAAGTGGGCGGCCAGTCGTAGGTTTTCTGGTCCGTGGTTTCCACGCCCTGCCATTTTTCGTCGCCTTTGAAGACGTCCGCGTATTTGGTTTGGAACGCTTCGCGGGTCACGGTGGCTTCGACCAATTCGGCGACCTCTTGGGACGAGGGCCAGATGTCTTTCAGGAAGACGTCATTGCCGTCCTTGTCGGTGCCAATGGCGTCGGTCGCGAGGTTGATGTCGAGCGTGCCGGCCAGCGCGTAGGCCACCACCAGTGGTGGCGAGGCGAGGTAGTTGGCGCGCACGTCGGGCGATATGCGCCCCTCGAAGTTACGGTTGCCGGACAGGACGGAGGTGGCCACCAGGTCGCCGTCGGCGATGGCTTTGCTCAGCTCGGGCTGGATCGGGCCGGAGTTGCCGATGCAGGTGGTGCAGCCGTAGCCCACGAGGTTGAAGCCGATGGCGTCGAGGTCCTCTTGCAGGTCTGCGGCCTCAAGATAGGCGGAGACGACCTGGGAGCCGGGGGCGAGGGAGGTCTTGACCCACGGTTTGCGGTTCAGACCCAGCGCGCGGGCCTTGCGGGCCACGAGGCCTGCGCCGATCATCACGTAGGGATTCGACGTGTTGGTGCACGACGTGATGGATGCGATCACCACTTTGCCCGATTCCATGGTGTAGTCCTCGCCCTCGACGGCGATTTCCTTGCCCATGGGGCGTTTGAACGTCTCTTCCATCTCTTTGCGGAAGGCGGTCTGGCCGTCGGTGAGGGCCACGTAGTCCTGCGGGCGTTTGGGGCCCGAGATCGCGGGCACGATGGTGCCCATGTCGAGGTGCAGGGTGTCTGTGTAGACGGGCGCGTAGTCGTCGCCACGCCAGAAGCCGTTTTCCTTGGCGTAGGCTTCGACCAGCGCGATGCGGTCCTCGTCGCGGCCTGTGTTGCGCAGGTAGCGGATGGTCTCATTGTCGATCGGGAAGAAGCCGCAGGTGGCGCCGTATTCGGGGGCCATGTTGGCGATGGTCGCCCGGTCAGCCAGTGGCAGGCGGTCGAGACCTTCGCCGTAGAATTCCACGAACTTGCCCACAACGCCTTTGGCGCGCAGCATTTCGACGACTTTCAGAACGAGGTCGGTGCCGGTGGTGCCTTCCATCATGGTGCCGGTCAGCTCGAAGCCGATGACTTCGGGGATCAGCATGGAGATCGGTTGGCCCAGCATCGCGGCTTCGGCCTCGATCCCGCCGACGCCCCAGCCGAGGACGGCGGCGCCGTTGACCATGGTGGTGTGGCTGTCAGTGCCGACCAGCGTATCGGGGTAGGCGACTTCGGCCCCGTTCTGGTCCTGATCGGTCCAGACGGTTTGCGCCAGATATTCGAGGTTCACCTGGTGGCAGATGCCGGTGCCGGGGGGCACAACGCGGAAGTTGTTGAAGGCGGACTGGCCCCATTTCAGGAACGTATACCGCTCCATGTTGCGCTCGTATTCGCGGTCCACGTTCATCTGGAAGGCGCGCGGGTTGCCGAATTCGTCGATCATGACCGAGTGGTCGATGACCAGGTCGACCGGGTTCAGCGGGTTGATTTTCTCAGGGTCGCCGCCCAGAGCCACGAGGCCGTCACGCATGGCGGCAAGGTCGACAACGGCAGGCACGCCGGTGAAGTCCTGCATTAGCACGCGGGCCGGGCGGTAGGCGATTTCGCGGGGGTTCTTGCCACCTTTGGCGCCCCATTCGGCGAAGGCCTTGATGTCGTCGACACTGACCGTCTTGCCGTCTTCGAACCGCAGCATGTTTTCCAGCACCACCTTGAGGGCGGCGGGCAGGTTCGAAAAGTCACCCAGACCAGCGGCGGTTGCGGCGGGGATCGAGTAATAGTCGATGGACTGGCCGCCGACGGTCAGCGTCTTGCGGGCCTTGGCGGTATCTTGACCAACGGTAATGGGCATGGAGGTTTTCCTTTCCTAGGGACGGATGGGGCAACGATTGGGTGCGTCTTGCCTGATGCGCGGCTTTCAATCAACCGGAATTGGGGGCTGTGCGACGTTTTTGTATACCATGGTGTACAATTTGAGAACGCAATCCTGTGATCGGGCTGACACAACTGCTCAACAAACCTTGATTGGCGGGTCTGGACGCAGTTGCATATGTGTGGTCAGCAACACCCCTGATCGCAACGAAGGATAGCCCCGTCCTGATGAAACATTTATCCGCTTTGGCCTTTGGACTGTTCACCGCAATGAGCGCGCCCGCGTGGGCGCAGTCGCCTGTGGTGGTCGAGCTGTTTACCTCTCAGGGATGCTCGTCCTGCCCGCCGGCGGATCGGCTGATGCACGAGTTGTCGGGGCGTGACGACGTGATCGCTCTGGCGCTGCACGTGGACTATTGGGACTATATCGGCTGGAAAGACGAGTTTGCGGACCCGAATTATTCCAAGCGACAAAGGGGCTATGCCATCGAGGCGGGCCGCAGGTCGGTCTACACCCCGCAGATGATCATCAATGGGGTGACGGATATTGTGGGCGCGCGGCCGATGGAGTTGTCCAAGGCCATTGCCGATCACGCGGCCAAGCCGTCGCTGGTGGATCTGGCGGTGAGCAAGTCGGGGGATGCGGTCAAAATCTCGGCCACGACCGGCCATCGCGGCGGGCCTTTGCTGGTCCATATGGTGCGGTATCAACACGAGCGGACGGCAAATATCACCCGTGGTGAGAACGCAGGCCACACGCTGAGCTATGCCAATGTCACGCAGGACTGGAAGATCCTTCAGGAATGGGACGGCGTGACCGACCTGTCGCTGGAGGCGCAGGCGCCCGGCGATTATCCGCTGGTGGTCATGATCCAGGAAGGGCGGCACGGCCCCATTCTGGCGGCGGCGCAGATCAAGTAGTGCGCAGCGCCTCAGTCGACATAGACTTCGTCGGTGCGCCAGCGGCGCGCCACCCACAACCACTGTTCGGGGTTGGCGCGGATGCGCGCGCCGATGCTGTCATTCATGGCCTGGGTCATGGTTTCGGCGTCCGAGTGTGGAATGGGGTCCTCCATCACACAGTCAAAGCTGATGCCGTCGGCCTGCCGGATGCCGTAGAACGGGATGAGCAGCGCGTCATAGCGCAGCGCCAGTTCGGCAGCGGACACGGCTGTGCGCGCGGGGCGGCCCAGAAAGTCGAGGATCGGCGCGCGTTGCACGTGTTGATCAAAGAGTAGCACCAACTGGCCACCGCCCTTGAGGTGGCGCACAAAGCCTGCGGTGCCTTTGCGCCCCTGGGCAAAGACCGGGCCGCCGAACGCCTGCATCGTGCGCACGTAGTGGGCGTTGAAATAGGGGTTGGACATGTCGCGGTAGAGGCCGCCGACATCAAACCCGCGGCTGACGAGGGCCGCGCGCACGGCCTCGTAGTTCCCGAAATGCCCGGTGACGAGGATGACGGGTTTGCCGCTGGCGGCGGCCTCTGACAGGTGCGCGAGGCCGGGGCCGGCGATGTCGGCGCCGGTCTGGCGCGCAAGCAGGGCGCGAGTCGAATAGTTTTCGATCAGTGTGCGGCCCGCGTTGTCGAGGCTGGCGCGGGCGATGCGGCGGTGTTCGGCGTGGGGCAGGTGCGGCAGGATCATGGCCACGTGTTCTTCGGCGCGGCGCAGGAACCCGGCCACCGGGCCAATCAGGCGCGACAGGATCCAGCCCATGAACGGCACGCGCCAGCGGTATGGCAGAGCCAGCGCCGCACCGATGCAGCCCCGCGCCACCGCATTGGTGGCAAGGTATCCCGCCTTGGTCCCAAGGGGCAGATCATCGGGGTCGTGTCGCATGGCAGCCTGTCACGGGGCGGGCGCTACGTGGCCCGCGTTTCTCGGTGCCAGACATAAATCCCCGCACCCGCGATCACAAGCGCGCCGATCAGGGTCAGGACGTCAGGTCGTTCGCCAAAGAGGACCAGCCCCCAGAGCACGGCAAAGACGAGGCCGGTGTAGTTGAACGGCGCAAGCAGCCCGGCCTCGGCCATCGAGAGCGCGCGGATCAGCATGAGTTGCCCGGCGGTGCCAACTGCGCCGATCACGCACATCAGCGCGATGCTCTGCCCGGTCAGCGGTTGCCAGTGCAGGGGCATGATGCAGGTCAGGATCACGGACCCCACGAGGCCGGTGTAGAAAAGCGAGGTCCAGACGTCTTCGTCCGGGCCAAGGCGGCGGGTGATGAGCGTGTAGCTGGCAAAGCAGAAGGCGGCGATGAGGGGCAGGAGGCTGGCGGGTTGAAACACCTCTGAGCCCGGTCGGATCACGATCAGCGCGCCGACGAGGGCCACGAGGATGGCGATGATGCGGCGCGGTCCCAGCGCCTCGCCCAGAAACAGTGCACCACCGAGGGTGATGAGGAGCGGGTTCATCGACATCACGGCCGTTGCCTCGGCGAGACCGATCTGTCCCAGGGCGAGAAAGAAGAAGAACGTGGCCAGCATCAGCAGGACCGAGCGGGCAATTTGCAGTTTCGGATACTGGCTTTGGGCGACGCGGGTCAGGCGGGGGGCCACAAGGATCACGACGATGACCATCTGCCCCGCATAGCGCGCCCAGAGCGCGGGCAGGGTGCCGGTCATGGGCGAGACGGCCTTGACCGCGACGTCCATCAGGCCAAAGCACAGGATGGCAGCGACCGTCAGCAGGATCGCGCGGCTTTGGCTGGTATTTGGTTGGGTCATGGGCGGGCCATAGTCGGTTTGCCCGCGAAAGGAAATGCCAAGTGACGCTGTGCGCGTGGGCGGTGTGGGCCTAGTCCTCTTCTTCGGTGACGAGCATCAATTCGCCCGAAGCCTCCATGCTGCGGATGGTGGCGACGATGCTGGACATGGCGTCGTCGACATCGCCGGTCTTGGGCGTGCCGGCCTCTGCCACCTCTTCGCGCAACTGATCGGCGAGGCGGGCGGACATGTTGCTGAGGATGAACTCGGAACTGGCCTCCATCCCCATGGCGGGGGCACCGGCGATGGCGGTGACAAGTGCCTCTTGCTCGACATCGCGCAGGATGCGGGGGATGTCGCGGGGGGCAATACGGCTTGGGATGTTGGCAAAGGTAAAGATTGCCTTGCGGACAGCATTTGCGAAGCCTTCGTCCTTTTCATCGAGCCCTGCGAGCATGTCATCACGGGTGGTCGTGGTGGAGGAGTTGAGGATCGCACCCACGCGGGCGACGGGGCCGTCATCAAAGGCGCGCAAGGGGCGCGCGTCCATCTGGGTCGCCAGCGACAGGCCAATCCGTTCAACGGCGTCGGGCGTCACCGCACCGGTCATCGACACGGCATAGGTGATCTGGCGGGCGCGGGGACCGGGCATCTTGCCCAGCAATTCGGCGGCTTTGGACACGTCGAGCTTGGACAGCATGACGGCGGCGATCTCGATGCTTTCTTCTTCGAGGATGGGCAGGAGCAGCTCTGGCCCCATCTCGCGGATGCGCGCCCATGGATCGCCGGTTTCGCGCACGCCCGCCTCTTTGCGCAGGCGTTCGGCGGTCTGGCGGCTGATTTTGCCGTCGAGCGCGGACAGCGCGCCCGCGATGCCACCGGGAAAGGACAGGCCGATGCGCTCGACCTCTTCGGCAAATTCGCCCACCACGTCGTGCAGCGTGTCACGGTCGACAACGCGCATGTTGCCCATGGCGGTGGTCAGGTGCGCCTGCAATTCCTCTGGCAGGTCCTCGAGGGGGATGTCCGCGCCCTCGTTCAGCAAGAGCCGCACCACAATGGCCGCCTTGGCCCGGCGGCTGAGAGGGGGTGCGGTGCGCAAAGAAGAACCGCCGCCCATCTGCATCGGAGCAGGGGCGGCGGACATGGGAACCAATTCGGTCATGTCCTGCCTCGAAACTGTATATCGCGTTTCTGGCAGGCAATGGTTGAGAAACCCTCAACCGGTCATGGCATCAGTAGCTGTAGGTTGTCCCTGTTTCGATGGCCGAGCGCAGCGATGCTTCGGCCCATGTGCCTGCGCCACCGCGGGCCTGAATTTCGCGCAACTGGGTGCGGGCGGCGATCTTGTCACCGGCGGCGACCTTGCCCTGACCCATGTAGGAGCGTGCCAGAATGTTGTCGGGGTTCAGCGTCAGCGCCTGCTCGTAGTAAAGGTTGGCCTGTTCGAGGTTGCCCAGCTTGCGTGCGGTAAAGCCGCGATAGGTCAAGACCTTGTCATCAAGCTGTTCGGGCATCTGGTCGAGGACCTGAATGGCTTCGTTGTAGCGGCCCGCATAGGCCAGTTCGCGCACGGCCTTGTAGAGCGTGTCGCTGTCGAGATGCGATGTCTTGTCGGGGCGCACGCATTTGCGCAGGTTCGCGTCCCACACACCGTTCACGGGCTGGGAAAATCGCACGAAGGCCTTGGTCTCGGGATCCCACTGGCGGGCCTTGAAACAGTCCTGAGTGGTTTCGGTCTTCTTGGGTTTCGCGGTGTTGTCGCTGCCCGCGGCGAAGCCGGTTGTCGGCAGGGCCAAGGGCAGTGTAAGGGCGGTGGCGAGGGCAAGTGTACGCAGCATGTCTGGTCTCCGATTGGACGCGTTGGGTTCGATACATAGACAACCCGACGCGTCCGGATTTTATGCGATCACGAAAACGTGAGGTCAGCCGGTGGTGGCCACGCAGCTGTTGGTGGCGGCGTCATAGGAGGTGCCAGCCGCACAGGACATCGCCTGTTGATCGTGCTTGCCATAGTTGCAGCCCATCGCAAGGCTGAGCGTGGGGGCGAGGGTGAGGGCCAGTGCCACGGCGAGGGTCTTGGTCTTCATCGGTCGTCTCCTTTTGATTGGATGCACAGAGGGTAGGGCACCAGAGGCATTCTGCAAAAGGAAATCGACGCAGGCCGCTTTGCCACGCGGTCTGTTGCGCAAGGCGTCAGCGCGGCGGGTGGTCAAAATGCCGTCCGCCGCGCTGGGTTTCAGTCTTGGCCGAACACGCGGGCAAAGATCGTGTCCACATGTTTGGTGTGATACCCGAGGTCGAATTTCTCTTCGATCTCTTCGCGGCTGAGGGCGGCGGTCACGTCGGCATCGGCCAGCAGTTCTTCTTTGAAGTCGGTGCGGTGTTCCCAGACCTTGAGCGCGTTGCGCTGCACATAGGCGTAGGCGTCTTCGCGGCTGACACCGGCCTGGGTCAGGGCCAGCAGCACCCGTTGGCTCATCACGAGGCCGGGGAACTTGTTCATGTTCTCGAGCATGTTCTCGGGGAAGATCAGCATCTTGTCGACCACGCTGGTGAGACGTGCGAGCGCGAAATCGAGCGTGATGGTGGCGTCAGGCCCGATCATGCGTTCGACAGAGGAATGCGAGATGTCGCGTTCGTGCCAGAGGGCCACGTTTTCCATGGCGGGGATCACGGCGGAGCGGACCATGCGGGCCAGACCGGTGAGGTTTTCGGTCAGCACGGGGTTTTTCTTGTGCGGCATCGCGCTTGAGCCCTTTTGGCCCATGGAGAAGAATTCGGCCCCCTCCAGCACTTCGGTCCGTTGCATGTGGCGGATTTCGACCGCGATGTTTTCGATCGAGCTGGCGACGACACCCAGTGTCGCAAAGAAGGCGGCGTGGCGGTCGCGGGGGATGACCTGGGTGCTGATGGGTTCGGGGACCAGACCCAGTTTGTCGCAGACGTGCTCTTCGACGCCGGGATCGACATTGGCGAAGGTGCCGACCGCACCGCTGATTGCGCCGGTGGCAATCTCGGCGCGCGCGTCGCGCATACGCGACAGGTTGCGGTCCATTTCCGCGTAGAAGCGGGCAAAGGTCAGGCCCATGGTGGTGGGTTCGGCGTGGATGCCGTGGCTGCGACCGATGCGGGGGGTGTCCTTGTGTTCCATCGCGCGGCGCTTGAGGGCGGCCAGCAGCCCTTCGAGGTCTGCGATGAGGATGTCGGCGGCGCGGGTCAGTTGCACGTTGAAACAGGTGTCCAGCACGTCCGAGGAGGTCATGCCCTGGTGGACAAAGCGCGCCTCGTCGCTGCCGACATGTTCGGCCAGGTGCGTCAGAAAGGCGATGACGTCGTGTTTGGTCACGGCCTCGATCTCGTCGATGCGGGCCACGTCGAATTCGACGTCCTTGGCCTTCCACACGGCGTCGGCGTTTTCGCGGGGGATCACACCGAGGTCAGCCATGGCGTCACAGGCGTGTGCCTCGATCTCGTACCAGATGCGGAACTTGGTGGCCGGTTCCCAGATCGCAACCATGTCGGGGCGGGAATAGCGTGGGATCATGTCGGGGCACCTTTTTGTGACTGTCGGATTGCTCGCCGCGCTCTTAGACTGCGCGCCACGTAACGACAAGATGAAGGCCCCGATATGAGACGCTTTGCCCTGATCATTGCCTGTTTGGCTGGCCCTGCGGCGGCTGGGGAGTGGACCGCGCTGCGTGGTGCGGAGATTTCGGAGGCGCTGACGGGGCGCACGCTGGCCTATCCGGACACGACGCAGGATTTCCGGGCGTCGGGCCGCACGCTCTATATCTACAAGGGGCGGGAAAGCTGGGGCTATTGGCGGGTTGAGGGCGATGCCTATTGCAGCCAGTGGCCGCCCAATGACCTGTGGGCCTGTTATGGCATGGACCGTCAGGGGGACAAGTTGCGGTTTGTGGGAGAGGGCGATGACATCACCGAAGCCGTTTATGCCGACTGAGCGTCAGCTTGGGGATTTTGTTGGATCGTGGACCCTGTCGCGCAGCATCACCCCGGCGCAGGGCGCGCCGGCGCGGTTCGAGGGCGAGGCCCGTCTGAGCCGCACGGCGGATGGTGCCGCATATGCGGAGGCGGGTGTTTTGTACCTGGAGGGTGCCGCCCCCATGAAGGCGGAGCGGCGATACCGCTGGGCGGAGGATTTGAGCGTGTTCTTTGAAGACGGCCGGTTTTTCCACAAGGTCCCGGCCATGGGCGGGCGCACGACGCATTTCTGCGATCCCGACACCTATACGGTGGACTATGATTTCAGCGCCTGGCCGGTGCATACGGTGCGCTGGACGGTGAAGGGGCCGCGCAAGTCCTATGTGATGGTCAGTCGCTATGCGCCGGTGGCAGCGCCATAAGCGCCTGCGCGTTTGGGCAGAAGTCGGGTGGGGTGTCGAGGTGGAGCATTGTGGCTTGCAGCCGCGCGCATCCGGCTTGATCGGGGCAGGTTGCACAGCGACAGACCAGCGCGCGGGCATATTGCGCCTGTGCAGCGGTGGCATGGGCACCCGGTGCCACAAACGACCGGTGCAGGCGGGTCAGCATTCCGGTCATCAGGTCCGCGCTTTGGGCGAGGGGGTGGATCAGGGGCATGGGGGTCTCCGGCATTTTGGGCAGGTCTGAACCTTTGCACGGATATGGTTGCGCTACCTTGATGTGGATCAAGCGGCTTTGCGCTTGCAGAAACCGGTGTGGATTGGCACAACCTGCGCAGAATTTATGATCGGACAGGTGAGGTCTCATGGAATCGACGTGGAATAACAAAGTGCTGAGCGATATGTTTGGTGCAAACGAGGGCACGGCCCTGCGCCTCAAGCAGGTGGCTTTGGTGGTGCTGGGTGTTGTGCTTCTTGCGGTTGCAGCAAAGATCAAGGTGCCGATGTGGCCCGTTCCGATCACCATGGGCACCTTTGCGGTTCTGACCATTGGTGCCGCCTATGGCGCGCGCCTCGGGCTGGTGACGATCCTGGCTTATATGATCGTGGGCGCGCTGGGCTTTGACGTCTTTGCCGGGTCGTCGGCAGAGAAATTTGGTCTGACCTACATGATGGGCGGCACAGGCGGCTATCTGGTGGGCTACGTGCTGGCCACGTTGGCGCTGGGCGCGCTGGCGCAGCGCGGCTGGGACCGGTCGGTTGTGTGGATGGCGCTGGCGATGCTGATTGGCAACGTGCTGATCTATGTGCCGGGTCTGGCGTGGCTGGGTCAGCTTTATGGCTGGGACAAGCCGATCCTGGCCTGGGGTCTGACACCGTTCCTCGTGGGTGACGCGATCAAGCTGGCACTGGCGGCGCTGGTGCTGCCAGCGGCGTGGAAACTGGTGGGCCGCGCGCGCGGCTGATCCCGACATGGGCCGGGGGTGATCCCGGCTTGTTTAAAAATTGAGAGGCGCGGCCCCTGACGGGTCCGCGCCTCGTTTCATTCCGGGACGGCTTCGGGCCTGAGCCCTTTTGCGGTCAGGACGGCACCAGCACCCCGTCCGACGGAACCAGTTCCGTCAGGACCTTGGAGGTGCGTTCGAGCGTGCGGTGCACCGGGCATTTGTCAGCGATTTCCAGCAGCCGTGCGCGCTGGTCGTCGTCGAGTGTGCCAGTCAGGGTGATGCGGCGTTTCCATTCGTCGATCTTGTCTGCGGATGTGGTGCCGGCGTCCTGGGCGTGGACCTTGTTGTGGCTGACATCGACAGACACGTGTTTGAGCGGCCAGTCCTTACGGCGGGCATACATGCGGATGGTCATCGACGTGCAGGCGGCCAGCCCGGCGGACAGCAGCCCGTAGGGTGACAGGCCCTGATTGGTGCCGCCATAGGCACGGGGTTCGTCGGCCAGAATGTGGTGGCGCGTGCCGTGGGTGATGTCCTGAAGGTATCCGTTGGGGTCTGCCTCTGAGCTGCGCACGATGCCTTCGGGCGCGCCGATGGGCGGGGCGGGCGGCTTGAGCGCCAGGTATTTCTTGGCCCAGGTCGAGATGATGTCGGCGGCGTATTCGGCATGATCGGCGTTGGTGATCAGGTGATCGGCATCGTCCAGTGTCACAAAGCTCTTGGGGTGCTTGGCGGCCATGAAGATCTCGCTGGCATTGTCGATGCTGACAATGGTGTCGCGGGGGGCGTGCAGGATCAGCAGCGCGGCATTCAGCCGGGTGATCGCGGGTTGCAGCCGTTCGTCGGCGACGTCCTCGACAAAGGTTTTGCCGATGCGGAAGGGGCGCCCGCCCAGCGACACTTCGGCCTCGCCCTTTTCCAGGATCTCGGGCAGGGCGGAAGAGAAGTTATGGGTGACATGGCCCGGATCAAAGGGCGCGCCCAGCGTGGCGACGGCCTTGATCTGGTCCAGTTTGGCCGTGGCTTTGAGAACGGCGGCACCGCCCAGGCTGTGCCCGATCAGCAGCGACGGGGGCATGTCGCGGCTGTTGAGGTAGGCCACCGCCTGTTCGAGGTCCTGCACGTTGGAGGTAAAAGACGTGTTGGCAAATTCGCCGTCGCTGTGGCCCAGCCCGGTGAAGTCGAACCGCAGCACGGCGATGCCCATGGTGGTCAGCCGCGCGGCGACGCGGCGGGCGGCGGGGATGTCCTTGCCACAGGTGAAACAGTGCGCAAACACGGCCGTGGCCAGGTGCGGGCCTTCGGGCAGGTCCAAACGGGCGTCCAAAGTGCCAGCGTGGCCGGGAAAAGAAATGCGTTCTGTGGGCATGGGTGTCTCCTCTGGCCAAGAGAATGGGGACATTGGCGCATCAGGGGAAGGGGCTGTAATACGCCCTCACGCGGAGGTGTTATACAATTCAGCCCCGTGCTGCTGTCTCATGTCTTTGGTGGTCGCGATGCGGGAGACCGCCCTGAGGTGCGTCACTGTCCCATGAGGGCGGGGTCAAACGGGTAGCTGATGAGGTTTTCAAAGCCGTCCTCGGTGATCAGCACCTGGTCCTCGAGCTTGATCGAGAAATCGCCGCCAACCTCGCCCACCGCCGCCTCGACGCAGAGCACCATGCCCGGTTCGAGCGCATAGTCGAACGAGCCCGGCACGGCCTTGTCGGGGTACTGGACCAGCGGCCACTCGTCACACAGGCCCACGCCGTGCATCAGGCAGCCGTATTTCTGGGCCTGGAACTTGTCGTCAAGCACGTGGGTGCCTGCGGTCAGTTCAGGCACGGTGATGCCGGGGCGCAGCATGTCCATGTTCTGCATGATGTGTTCGTGGGCGTGCTGCATGGCGTAGACCATGTCGGGGCGCGGTTTGGCATTGCCGATCCACCAACTGCGCGAGATGTCGACGCAGATGCCGTAGGCGCCAACGAGATCGGTGTCGAAGGAGATGATCTCGTTTTGTTGGCAGATGCGCGGCCCACATTCCTGAAACCATGGGTTTGTGCGCGGTCCGGAACTGAGCAGACGGGTCTCGATCCATTCGCCGCCGCGTTTGATGTTCTCGGCGTGCAGGACGGCCCAGATGTCATCCTCGCAGGTTCGGCCGTCGCCCACGTTGGCACGGGCGAAATCCTCCATCGCTTGCACGGATGCCTCGCAGGCGTGGACCGCGCAGCGCATGGCCTTGATCTCGTCCGGGCCTTTGACAGAGCGCGATTTTTCGGTGACTTCCTCGCCGTCCATGACGGTGAATCCCTGTGCTTCGATGGCGCGCAGGCCGTGGACCATGGGTTTGTCGATGGCCAGCCGGTTCAGGCCCGGCGCGTGTTCCGACAGGATTTCGCGGACGGCGTTGGCAAAGGCATCGGCGGCCACGTCGACCTTGTCGCCGCGGTCAAAGTAGAACAGGTCCGCGCCGTGCCGAACCTCGCGCACCAGCGGGTTGAAGGACGACAGGAAGGGCGCGTTCTTGTAGTCCCAGATCACCATGTAACCGTCAGCACAGAGCAGAACGGCGCGGAACGGGTTGTGGGTGTTCCAGAGCTGCATGTTGGTGGAATCGGTTGCATAGCGGATGTTGAGCGGGTCGAACATCAGCAAGCCGGCATAGTCGCGGTCGACAATGTGGCGCGTCAGGCGGTCCCAGCGGAACCGGCGCATGGCGTCCAGATTGGGCAGTTGCAGACCCGCCTCCGCCCATTCGTCAAAGGCCAGACGGGTGGGTCCGATTTCGATCCGGTCCGCGTCATTGGGTGTGCCATCGCCCAGAACCGCGCCGCGAGACGGGTCGATTTTGCGCGTATCCCTGTGGTGCTGGTTCATTGCGTGTCCTCCCTTTGGGTCAGCGTGCCGCGATTTTTGGCGGCAAAAATGCCCGTTTCCGACTTGGATCGGGCGTTTTTTGGCTTTGGCTGGGGGACCTGCGCGGGCTGGAAGGTGGCGAGGTGTTGTGCCAGCATGCTGGAATGACTGAGACTTTGCAGCGCGTTTTGCCGGATGACATGCAGATTGGCCGCCGGTTGCCGGGGATTTTGCCCGAGACCGGCCCGTGGTTGCGGGTGGATGAGGCCTATGCCGGGCAGATGGCGCATCGGGAGGAATTGATCCGCACGCGGCCCGACAGTGTGCTGTACCTTGATCCGATGGCTATGCCAGCGGCGGTCGAACTGTTGGAGGTGGTCTGTGACGTGCTGCCTGGGCTGGGATTTGAGGTCGGGGCAGAGGCCATCAGCTGCCCGGATGGGCGGCAAGTGAGGGTCGCAAAAGATGCGCCCATGGCGACGCTGGGGCGGCTGTGCCAGTGCGACTTTGTGCTGATGCAGAAGCGGGGGGCAGAGCACGTGCTGACCGGGGCGGTCCTGTGCTTTCCGGCGTCGTGGCACCTTTCGGAAAAGGCGGGGCGTCCGTTGATCGACATCCATGCGCCGGTTGAGGACTATTCCGACGATGTGGCACGGCGGGTGCAGCGTCTGTTTGACGGGATACAGGTGGGTCGGCCGCTGTGGCGGTTCAATCAGCTTTGGTATGAGGATCCCGAGCTGTTTCAGCCGCGCAGCGCCGCCGAGCCGCGCAGGGTGGGAGCGGGGTCGCGCACCGGGCCCTATTACCGGTCAGAACGTCAGACCCTGATCCGCCTGCCACAAAGCAACGCGGTTGTGTTTGTGATCCACAGCTACGTTTTGCGGCAGGCGGATGTGCCGGGGGTGGTGTCGGGCGCGCCGGATTAGGCGCCGGACCATGCGTCGTTGATCCGCACGTGAGGCTGTCCGTCCGATGTGGCGCGGGGTGACACGCCCTGCATGTTCACGATGCAATTCACCTGACGCCGGAACGCCGAGAAATGCGGCGAGGTCACAACGTCAATCGCCTCGTCAAACCGCAAGGTCAGCGCGTGGCGGCCACCGGGCATCAGACGCGCGGCGCGGATGGTGGCCGCGAACCGGTGGCCCAGATAGCGGCCCGTCACCCGCTGACCGGGGTGATACCCCGGCTGGGCGTCGTCCTGCGCCCGCGCGCTCAGGGTGTTCCAGTCGCGCGCACCCCATTGATGCGCCACGGCTTCGAGGGCCTGGGCATGGGAAAAGGGCGTGCCGTTGGTGGTGATGGCCGAGCGCAATCGTTTGGCCTGCGCCTTGAGCGCACTGCGTGAGGGAAGGGGGATATCCATATCCGTCTCCATTCAATCAGCGGTCGCGTGTTGTGGTGGCGTCTGGGGCTCCGCGTTGCCGTGCCTGCGACCTGTCAAATGGGTCTATCCGTCAGGCTTCACCATGAATGCGGAGGGCAGGGGCCTGATCCCTATGCCGGCCATGTAGTCGACGCATCGACCCTTGGCAAGGGGGACCAGGCCGGTAGAGGCGCTACCCGTCGATGCGCGCGCCCATGATGGCAATCGCCTGCTGATACACGGTGGCGGCGTTCCACTGTTTGATCACAGCGAAATTGGGCTGGCCCTCTTGGTACCCTTTGCCGGGTTTCCAACCCTTTTGGCGCAGGAAGTTGGCCGTGGAAGCAAGAGCATCCGTCTGGTTGTAGAAGTCGACACGCCCGTCGCCATTGGCGTCCACGCCGTATTTCAGTGCGTTGCCGGGCAGGAACTGCGTATGCCCCAGCTCGCCGTGCTTGGCCCCTTTGGTGGCGCCGGTGATGGCACCCTGATCCACCAGTTTCAGCGCACCGATGGCGTGTGGTTTGAAGAAATCAGAGCGGCGGCAGTCGTAGGTCAGCGTCACAATCGCGGACACGACCGCGCTGTCGCCCATGAACCCGCCAAAGGCCGTTTCCATGCCGTGAATGGCAATCAGAACGCCCGCAGGCACGCCGTATTGCCGCTCGAGGGCGGCGTAGAAATCGGGGCTGCGTGCTTTGCGTTTGCGGCCCTGGGCCACGATCGTGTCAGCGCCGCGCACCTGCATGAACTTGGACAGGGAATAGCGGAACGATTTTTGATTGCGGTCCGCCGCGATGGTCCGGGTGGCATAGGTTGCGTCGTTCAACGCCTGCAGGCCACGTGCGCCCACACCGGCGCGTTTCGCCTCGGCCGCAAAGCCGGGTTTCCACCCTGCAAAGCCACCACCGTCATTTCCGCACTTGGCCGCAACCGCGCCCGCAGACACCACGACACATGACGCGGCAAGCAAGGCTGCGCGCAATTTCTTCTGTTGGTACATGTTACTACTCCCACCCGTTCTGGAGGCTCAGGCTATCGCGCTCGTCGGTGGGGCCAAAGTCAAAAAACAAAAAATATGGTTTACGGCAGGTAGGTCACGATCATGTGCAGACCCATGATTACTGATGCTGCAACGCAAACTCGGAAGCAAAATTGAGTTGTCGTCATTTTATGTCACCGTTCAAAAAGTAGAGGTTAAACAAGGTCATGGTCTGCCTCTTGCGAGGTGCTTGCAAGTAAGGAATTCACGACCTTTGCCGCAACGCGGCATTCCGGCGGATTGCCGCCACTTTTTTCAACCCATGCCAATCTGTGCGTGTGTCCTGACCGCCAGGCGATTGATTTCGTCTCATTTTTTGGCGCGCGTCCACTGGCTGTGGTCCGCGTTTTGCGCTGGGTTTGCGCTCGCCTTGGGTTGATTCGCCCACCCGGTCGCGACACAAAAAAAGGGCGCCGCAACGGGCGCCCTTTCGAGTGTGACTGCTGGGGAGGATCAGCAGCTGTAGTACATGCCGAACTCAACCGGGTGCGGTGTGTGTTCGTATGTTTCGATCTCTTCCATCTTCAGCGCGATGTAGCCTTCGATCTGGTCTTTGGTGAACACGTCACCGGCCAGCAGGAAGTCCATGTCCGCTTCCAGCTCGGTCATTGCTTCGCGCAGCGACCCGCAGACGGTTGGGATACCGGCCAGCTCTTCTGGGGGCAGATCGTAGAGGTCCTTGTCCGAAGGCTCGCCCGGATGGATCTTGTTCTGGATGCCGTCGAGGCCGGCCATCAGCAGGGCCGCAAAGCACAGGTAGGGGTTCGCCGACGGATCGGGGAAGCGTGCCTCAACCCGCTTGGCTTTGGGCGACTCGGTCCATGGGATCCGGACGCAGCCCGAACGGTTGCGGGCCGAGTAGGCGCGCAGCACGGGGGCTTCGAAGCCGGGGATCAGACGCTTGTAGCTGTTGGTCGATGGGTTGGTGAAGGCGTTCAGGGCCTTGGCGTGCTTGAGGATGCCGCCGATGAAGAACAGCGCCTCGTCCGACAGGTCCGCATACTTGTCGCCCGCAAAGAGCGGTTTGCCGTCTTTCCAGATCGACATGTTCACGTGCATGCCTGTGCCGTTGTCGCCCGCGATGGGTTTCGGCATGAACGTGGCCGACTTGCCATAAGCAGCGGCGACGTTGTGGATGACGTATTTGTATTTCTGCAGCTCGTCGGCCTGTGTGGTCAGGCTGTCAAAGATCAGGCCCAGCTCGTGCTGGCAGGACGCCACTTCGTGGTGGTGCTTGTCGACCTTCATGCCCAGACGTTTCATGGTCGAGAGCATCTCGGAGCGCAGGTCCTGGCTTTCGTCCGTGGGGTTCACGGGGAAGTAGCCGCCCTTGACGCCGGGACGGTGGCCCATGTTGCCCATCTCGTACTCGGTGTCGGTGTTCCAGGATGCATCTGTTGCATCAACTTCGTAGGATACCTTGTTGATCGAGTTGGAATAACGCACGTCGTCGAACAGGAAGAATTCCGCTTCGGGGCCCATGTAAGCCACGTCGCCGATGCCTGTTGATTTCAGGTAAGCTTCGGCTTTTTCGGCGGTGCCGCGCGGGTCACGCTCGTAAGCTTCGCCGGTGTCGGGCTCGACGATGGAGCAGTGCACGCAGATTGTTTTCTCGGCGTAGAACGGGTCGACATAGGCGCTGTTTTGGTCGGGCATCAGCTTCATGTCGGAGGCTTCGATGGATTTCCACCCAGCGATGGACGAGCCGTCAAACATGAAACCTTCTTCGAGGAAGTCTTCGTCGACCTGATCCGCCATGACGGTCACGTGCTGCAGCTTGCCGCGCGGGTCGGTGAAGCGGATGTCGACGTACTCTGCGCCTTCTTCCTTGATGAGATCGAGAACGGGGTTAGCCATTTCGGGAAAGTCCTTCCTGTCTTTAGGGTAGAGTTAGAGCGCGTCCGAGCCGGTCTCGCCGGTACGGATGCGGATGGTTTGTTCGATGGGCGTGACAAAAATCTTGCCGTCGCCGATTTTCTCTGTCTTGGCCGCGTCAACGATGGCGGCGATGGCTGCGTCGACCTGATCGTCGTCCAGCACAACCTCGACTTTGACCTTGGGCAAAAAGTCCACGACGTATTCTGCGCCACGGTAGAGTTCGGTATGACCTTTTTGGCGGCCGAACCCTTTGACCTCGACAACGGACAGGCCTTGAACGCCGACCTCTTGCAGGGCCTCTTTCACTTCATCAAGTTTGAAGGGCTTGATGATTGCTTCGATCTTTTTCATGGGGCTTGCCTCCCTTTGCCGCGCCTTGTCTGGGATGGACCATTTCTGGGTTTGGAACGTCCATGGGATGCGGTAGAGATTGTCGGGGATAAAGTGCAATTGGCGCATGCGCGGGCATAAATTGTGCAGTGCGCACAAAAAACGGGCAAAATGAAAACTTTGGGGATTTGCGTGTGACAGAGTTGCTGACCGCCGCCCAAATGCGGGCGCTAGAGCAGGCCGCAATTGAGTCGGGGCAGGTGACGGGCCTCGAGTTGATGGAGCGCGCAGGCGCCGGTGTGGTCGAAGCAGTTTTCGAGGAATGGTCGGAATTGGGTGAGCGTGCACACCGCGCGGTGGTGCTGTGTGGGCCGGGCAACAATGGCGGCGACGGGTTTGTCGTCGCGCGGTTGCTGAAGGTGCGTGGGTGGGATGTTGAGGTGTTTTTCTATGGCGATGCCGAAAAGCTGCCGCAGGATGCACGCGAGAACTTTCGGCAATTTCTCGAGATCTGCCGGGTGAACATGCTAGGCTTCCCTCGCGCGGCATTGGACGCGCAACATGCGTTCGGTGATCAAGCAAGCCATAGAGTAGACGAATTGTCTGGAGACGAAAACGAACGAAAGCCGCCCTTTCTAGTCGTCGATGCTCTTTTTGGAATTGGGCTGGCACGTCCGATTACCGGCCTCAATGAAATCATGGTCCACATGGACTATCTTGCACTTCACCGCGGTCTTAACGCGAGCCGTTTGCTCGCAATTGACGTCCCAAGTGGTTACCACACCGATACTGGTGAGGTGATCTGGGGGCAGGACAACGGTTCCCCTGCTTTTCCAGCGATTTTCTCGGACTTGGCTGTCACCTTCCATGCACGCAAACCCGTCCATGCAGCAATTGAACGTCACGGAATGAAAACAGTAGTCAAAGACATCGGTCTGCATGGTTAGCACACCAACCAACCAATCCTCCGGAACGTTAGCCCAGGATGCGGTACAGGCTGTTGAAGCGCCAGGGTCATTGGCGAAAACCGCTGGTCACAAATTCGACTACGGTCACGCTCTGGTATTGTCAGGTGGTCCCGGACGCACTGGGGCCGCGCGGCTTGCGGCGCGTGGCGCGCTGCGCATCGGGGCGGGGCTGGTGACGCTGGGCGTGCCGCCCTCTGCGCAGATGGAGGCGGCGTCTCAGATCACGGCGCTGATGTTGACGCGGGTTGCGGATGCCGGAGCGTTTGAAGCGGTGCTGGAAGATGCGCGGATCAATGCACTGTGCCTAGGCCCCGGTCTGGGGTTCGAACGGGCGCGCGCGTTGGTGCCAGTGGCGGTGCGCGCAGAGCGCACACCCTACGTGGTGCTTGATGCGGATGCGTTGAGCGTTTGGGCGGATGATCCAGCCGAACTGTGCGACATGTTGCATGATCGTTGTGTGTTGACGCCCCATGGGGGCGAGTTTGCGCGGCTGTTCCCCGATATTGCCGAGAAGCTGAATGCGGTGCCGGAGCGAGGCCCGGCCTATTCCAAAGTGGATGCGACCCGAGAGGCGGCGGCGCGGTGTGGGGCAGTTGTGCTGTTCAAAGGTCCGGACACCGTGATTGCCCATCCGGATGGGCGCTGTTCGGTGCACGCGGCGGCCTATGGCCGCGTAGCGCCGTGGCTTGCAACAGCAGGGGCAGGGGACGTGCTGGCGGGGTTCATCACTGGGTTGTTGGCGCGCGGATTCGATCCGATGGCGGCCTGCGAGACGGCGGCGTGGCTGCATGTGGAATGCGCCCGCGCCTTTGGTCCCGGTCTGATCGCCGAGGATTTGCCGGAGATGTTGCCGCAGGTCTTGCGGCAACTGGACGCCTAGGCCGCAGCCGCCCCGGTCATCGACATCGCAGGCACCGACAGCTCGAGCCCGTCCGCGTAGACGACGTGCGGTGCTTCGAACCCCAGGCAGACCAGCGTCATCTCGCGCGGACCCAGCGACGTGATGAACTCATCGTCGATCAGGCAACCGGCGGGCAACACGGCCTGCGCCGCACCCCCCAAGGCACGGGCGCGCCAGTCGCGGACCAGCACCATTTGCGATGCAGGCACCATGACGTGATGCGTGGGCTTGGTATCCCCCAGCGACCCGGCGGCGATTTTCACCGCCTCTTCGGTCACGCGGATGCTGTGGAGCGCGCGCAGGGGGACATAGCCCGCGTTGCGCGTGATGATGCGATCGCCGACCGAAAGATATTCGACCGGGATTTCACCGTCTGCTGTCAATAAAAGGGTACCGGCCACCAAGCCGGTATGTGCGATTTCAGTGCGCAAAGGGGGCATCTGCCGCCCGATCTCGCGCCCGACCGTATTCGGTTTCATGGCGTCTCTTTCTGTAACCTGCCTCTAGGTTAAGGGCACGATACCTCAACAGGCCCTTAATGTCGCGTGATTTTTCGTCAATTTCGTCTCGCTTCCCTGCATGGGCTTTGCTATTGGGGCTGGTGATGCGGGCGTGGCGGAATTGGTAGACGCACCAGATTTAGGTTCTGGCGCCGCAAGGTGTGGGAGTTCGAGTCTCCCCGCCCGCACCATTCCGATCTGGCCTACTGCGCAGAGCGCTACTTGAGGCCGGTTTCGGTTTGAGGTTTCTCCTCTCACCTATACCATTTTATCCCTAATTTTATGACTTTCCGTTGGTTGTGGCAGTATGGTCCCACATCAGGCCGCACAGCCCGCCTCCAAAACCTGCTGCATTTCCTCGTGACGGACAAAGCTCATATTGCCCCGTTTGTGGATCGCAATCAGCCCCTGGGCCGCCCAGCGGCGCACGGTCCATTCGGAAACGCCGTAACGCTCCTGAACCTGGAACATGCGCGTGTAGATCGGGGCGGGTGTGGTCATGTCTGTCTCCGGAGTTATTGGGTAGGGGGTCATGTTTTGGGAACGTTGAACGGGCGGCTTTGCGAGACGTTCGGGCAAGGGAACAACGCTGGTAACTGGCAACCCGGAAAAGCGGTGAGCGACAGCCATGCGGACAGATGGCCAGTGAGTCAGTGAGTCAGTGTCGGCTCATTTGTGGCCTGGTTGAGCCCGCTGGTGGCCGAAAAGGGGCGCTATGTTGCCGGAGATGACGGGTTCAGAGAATTTCCAAGGCACCAAGTACCTCGGAAAGAGTCGTCTCAAAATCAGCGGGGCTTTGCGCCAAGTCAATGGAAAGGGTCTGCGTTATGCCGGATGCGACATCAGAAAAAGAAATCAGGATGCCCTGGGCCGTGAGCGCGACGCTTGCTGTATCAAACTCTGCTCCGCCTGCGTTGTAGAAGCGAAGAATGTCACCCCCGATTGGATCGAAATCGGTGACTGATGCGTTCGTTGACGTCCGTGTGAACTCAAAAACATCGGCACCCTCGCCACCTGTCAGCACATCGGTCCCAGTGCCTCCAAAAAGAGTGTCATTTCCGCTCCCGCCGGAAATGTTCTCATTGGCATCCGAGCCCCAGATAACATCGTGGCCTGCGCCACCGTTGATCGACAACGTCACGCCGGCGAGGCTGTAGTCAGGGCTGGTCAGGTCGATGATGTCGTCACCGCCCATGCCCCGAATAACTTCGATGTTGATAAACCGCGCAGCGCTTGCGTTGCCGTCATGATCCTCTGTCAATGCGACCGAGCTATGGAACCCGGAAAAGGCATCGTGCAGGAAGAACGCGTCACCTTCTTCACTGAGTTGAACGATATCGGCTCCAAGGCCTCCATCGATCACCGCTTCGATGTGCACAAGCCCTTCGAGATTTACCCTCGCCCCGGTGCCGACCTGCGTGTCCGAGCTGATGTTGAAGGCTTCAAAGCCGGACGTGTGATAGGTCGCACCCGTCAGCACAATGACATCGGAGCCGCGGTCACCATCCAACGCGTCGGCTCCGGTGCCAGCCATCAGTGTATCATCTCCCCGACCGCCCGACAGGCTGTCGTTGCCCGTGCCACCGTTGAGCGTGTCGTTTCCATCGGCACCATGGAGCGTGTCCGAACCGGAACCGCCAGTCACGATGTCGTCTCCTGTTCCACCGTCCAGCACATCGTTGCCACCATGGCCCGAGATGCTGTCATGGCCCGTCCCGCCATAGACCTGATCCCTGGCGCTACCCCCGACGACAGTGTCGTCGCCACCCCTCGTGATGATCGTTGTGTCAACTGCACGCGAAGTAACGAAATCATCCTCATCCGCCCGCAGGATCAAAGACCCTTCCCGGTAGACGTGGTCTGCGTGGGTCACGTCCAGACCGAACGGATATTCGGGGAATTCTGCGACAAGCTGGGACACGTTATCCAATGTGATGTGCCATAGCTGATGTGAGCCGTCGGGCATCTGAGTCGAAACAAAAATGGCTCCGTTCAACACGTCTATGGTCTCTATGTCACCTTCCGGAAGTTGGAAAGGAACCAAGGCACCGTCGACAAACAGGTAATCGGGGCTGTTTGATGGGTTGAGAAAATCCGGTTCAAAGACTCTCCCTGTTTCAACGTCGATGATGTAACGAAAACCCGGATGGTTGGTGGTCGGAATATTCCCGACCCATTCCTCAACATCACCATCCTCGTTGATTGTATACAAAGTATCCTGAAGGTTACCTGATACTGCGTAAAAAAGAACGCGATCACCGATTTCCAAGACACTTATCAAAGAGAGAGAACTGCGCAATGGCGAATGGGTATTGGTTGCAAATTCAAATTCACCATTTTCAGGGTCTACGCGGTAAAGCTCGATTCCTTGGCTGTTGGAGTTTCCGAGATAGAAATGATAGCCATTTGCGGCAAAAACAAAGAAGGGGCCCCACGCAAAGGACCCGGATAGTGTGCCGGTCAAATCTTGCCAGACATTATTTTCATTCAGAAATACGACGCGGTTGTCACCTTCCGGGCTGACAACGCGCACGTATAAAACGCCATCATCGATATAGGGTGCCGAAAAGGTTGATGCAGAAAATTCATCTGTTACGTGGCCAAAAGGTACAAAGGCGTCCTGTTCCGGAGAGTAAACGACCGGGACAAAGTTGCCCGCTTCTGTCGGTTGCGTCGTGACGACTTGCTGATGCCCATCCAACAAGTTCGGCCTCACGAAAAACTCCGTGTTCTCAGGCAAGTCCGCCACCAATCCAAACTCACCATCCATTGTGATATAGACTTCTTGATAGGCGTCACTGTCTATCCGTGCCCTGCTGGTGAAGAACTGGGTATCGCCAAATTGACCAACCCTGTTTAATCCCCGCAGAAACGACGACTGTTCACCGACACGAATATCAAGAAATAGCTCCAGGTTGTTGTCTTCCGTTATCCTGTACAGCTCAGTTCCGACCCCACCCTGGACTGCGCCAGCAATGAAACTTTCCCCAAAGACATGGAAGACGCGTCCATAGGTGGTAAATGCCTCACCACTTGCAGTCGTCAGAACGTCCATCTCACCGGTGTCACTGTTGTATCCGAACACTGCGTTCGGAGCCCCAAAACCCGATGCCGTCACGTACAAACCACCTAGAGGGTCATCGAGTTCGGACGTAACGACGTCTTGTGCTGGCATAATGGGTCTCTCCGTACGCAATAAGATGCGTGTTTATTCTCTTCAGTGTCGAAATGTACTGCATTGGGTAGAGTACAAACCGCTGCGTCAACCTCGATCATCATCTATGAGGCGCTCGAATTTATGCGCGTGCAGACGATATTTATGGATCGATGGGTGCGCGTAGATGAATGCCCTGTCCAAGCTGATGCCTCATACTGTTACTTATCGACCCAACTGGAAACGCTCAAGAACAGATAGATGAAAAGTTGTGTGCGAGACCCTTTCCCAAATTGGCAAACCGACGGGCTGTATGTTCGGTAAGTCGCTTGGAATTGCCAATTCTATTGGCACCGCAGTTTATGCTGGGCGCTACACAGTCTTTCGTTTGCGCGCACCCAAGCCTCATACTCTTTGCTGCAATCTGGGCTATTGGCTCAAACCAGATTTTGGGTGGTTCCAATAAACATGCTATCAACAGGCGACACAAAGCAGGGTAGGTGGCTATGGCTGGAATGACATGTAACACTTGCAAGTTCTTCAAAGCAGACGATGGACCACACGAAAGCGGTGGGGACACTTGGGGAGACTGCATATGTATGCCGCCCGAGAAGATCAAAAGCCGGAACGCCATTTATCGCCGGAGTATCGGCAGCGCTAAGTGCGGTCAGTGGAAAAGTGGTCATGACGGAGGCAACAGTGTCGTTGTAAACATCGGCGCCAAGGTTGCCGACAGTTTGGTCACGGGCGGTATTGCCGACGCAGTCAGGAACGTTTGGGCCAGCAAGGGCGTTACAACGCAGATTGAGACCTATGTTGATGATGAAGGTTCAGTGACTTTAGTTTTTGCGACGGGAAAGTCATTGCCGGAGTTGAAGTCAGGAGAAGAAGAAGAAGGCCCAACGGAAACCTCATAGGAGAGCCATGAACAACGTCGGCGTTGTAGACAAAGCTGCCGGACATTAAAAAGGGTTTAGGGGCAGAACCCACTGACGTAGATGACGGATGCTGCGGTGGCAGAGAGGAAGATCTTTGGGCATCTGCCGTATCGAGTTACCACAAGAAGGGCTCAAGACGCGCCATCCGCGTGTCGGTCAGCCTGAAAAGATCAGACATGTTCACCGCTTGCTTTTTTGAACCGTGAATCGTGCCCCTACTTGGGGAACAGTGGAAACTAATCCCAAGACCATCCGGGAACGGTGGTGTTTGTTTTGCAGATGAGTTGTCGGCGGATGCGGAGCGAACGGTTGGCTCGGGGCTGCCGCCATTTATCGGATTGTCTGACCGGCCAGGCTCTGACTTTTCTGATGAACTCCGCAAACAGTTTCGTGAAAAATCGTCAGAGAATAACTCAATCCCGGTCATTTTGTCGTTTAAAACACTGTTAAAGAACGAAAAAATTTCGCGCCCATCACAGGGTTCGTGACTATTTCCTGAGCTTATACCCAGTATTCGGACCAAGAATTTCCAATACGCCCACGCCCCCGCATTTGATGGACCAGCGGAGAGGCCATGGTCTTGGTTTGATCTCCGCGTCAACCAAATCTCAAGCGGAGATCACCCATGCTTTCCGAATTACTTGCAAGCCTGCGCGCCAGGTTGCTGACGACCTCGTCTCTGGCGCAGGAAACTGTTCGCGACGGACAGACACTGACCAACGGTTTTTTCCAAAGTACCGTTGTCGACAACACCCCCGCGTTCATTCTCAACAACGACCTGTCCCGGTTCCTGAACTTTGGCGAGGTTGAGACCAATGGCGCACCGTCCGCTGTCTCGGTCGAGGCCGAGGACGTTCAGGTCTTTAACTTCCGCACGGGCAGCATCGAGGCCAATGGGGCAGGTGCCACAGGCATCGAAGTGACGGACGGATCCAGCGCCGACATTCGCAACTTTGGCAGCATTGCCGGCGAACTGAATGGTGTTGAATTCAGCGGGCCAAACAGCTCGGGCACGCTCGACAACTTCCGCGGTGGTGTCATTTCATCCGACAGCCGTGCGGTCGAGATCGAAGGCGAAGGCATCAGCGTTCGCAACTTTGGCGACATTGTCGGCACCGACAACCAGCGCAACGGTACTATCTACACCAATGCCACAGCAGAAGATGTCAGCATCTCGAACTTCTCGGGCGGCACTATCGACGCAGGTGATGGCAATGATGGCGCCGGCATTTCGTTCCAGGTCGGTGACGAAGCGGGCGACGTGGTGTCGAACGCAGTCTTCAACGGCTTTGGCGCCGCCATTCAAGGACGCGGCCAAGCGGCGTCGAACACCGGCGGTGCGGGCGACGGCATTCGCATCAACAACGGCGCAGAGGGCACGGTGTCTGACACGGACATCGTGAACGCGGGCCTCATCTCGTCCGAAAGCAACAACGGCACGGCGGGAGGTATCCGTATCGCTGATGGTGCTGCCGCCGAAGGTCGTATCCTGAACACATCCACCGGTGTGATCGAAGGGGTGCGCAATGGTCTCTATATCGGCGATGCCGAGCATGATCTTGATGTTCTGAACTTTGGGACGATCCAATCGGACAGCCGTGCGGTGAACATCGATGGGACCGGCGTTGATCTTATCAACGCGGGCGACATTCTGGGGACGGGTGACCAACGCAATGGTACTGTCTACGCCGATGGTACGGCGGATGATTTCAGCGTGCGCAACCTCGCAAGCGGAACAATCGATGCCGGTGAAGGCAACGAGGGGTCCGGTTTCGGAGCCGAAATCGGCGGTGCCGCGGATGGTGCCAACACGTTCACGCTCGACAATGACGGGATCATTCAGGGCCGTGGCAATGCGCCAGCGGGCAACAACCCGGCAGGCGACGGCGTGCGGATCGGCAATGTCGGCAACACGGGCACGACCGACGCCACCATCACCAATTCGGGCGAGATCCTGTCCGAAGGTGCCAACGGCACAGTCGCCGGTGTGCGTGTCGTCAATGGCGTGAACTTTCAAGGTGAGTTGTCCAACTCCGGCCTGATCGCAGGTGTTCAGAACGGTGTCTACTTCGGCGAGGGTGACCATACCGGCGGTGTTTTCGTCAACGAAGAGAACGGCGTTGTGTCTTCGGACAGCCGCGCACTCAACATCGATGGCACGGGCCTGAGCGTTGAAAACGCCGGTTCGATCCTTGGTACAGCGGATCAGCGCAACGGGACGGCCTATGCCGATGGCACGGCAGATGACTTTTCGGTCGTCAATAGCGGCTCCATCGACGCGGGCGTTGGCAACCAGGGCTCCGGATTTGGTGCCGAGATTGGTGGTGCCGCAGATGGGGTAAACAGCTTTACGCTGGATAACTCCGGGACGATCCAAGGTCGTGGAAATGCCGCGGCGGGTACACCGCTGGCGGGCGACGGCATACGGATCGGCAACGTGGGCGATGTCGGCGTCACCGATGCTGTCATCAACAACTCCGGTGCCATCGCGTCCGAAGGGGCCAACGGCACGGTTGCCGGTGTGCGTGTCGTCAACGGCATCGACTTCAAAGGTGAGTTGAGCAACTCCGGGACAATTTCCGGCGTGCAGAACGGCGTCTACTTTGGCACGGGTGATCACACAGGCGGGTCCTTTGTGAACTCTGGCACTGTGTCGTCCGACAGCCGTGCATTGAACATCGACGGCGAAGGGCTGGACGTTGTGAACTCCGGTTCGATCCTCGGCACCGGCGATCAGCGCAACGGCACGGTCTATGCCGACGGTACGGCCGACAACTACACCTTTACCAACACAGGCGTTGTGGATGCAGGTCTTGGCAACAACGGCTCTGCCGTGTCGCTGCAAACCGGCGATGTGGACGGGGATGTCGTATCGGCGGCCATCTTCAACGAAGGTCTGCTACAAGGTCGTGGCGACGCGGTCGAAGGAAACACTGTCGGTGACGGTCTGCGTCTCTTCAGCAACCAGGAAGACGCGAACTTTGCCGGTCTGGTGCAGAACGAAGGCGTCATCGCCGGGTCCGAAGACAGCGACGCCGCAGCGGGTATCCGCATCGATGGTGGTCTGAACCTGCTGGGTGCGATCCTGAACGAAGGTGAAATCACCGGTACGGTCAACGCCATCGACGCAACCGAAGCGGGCGACGTCACTTTCGTCAACGACGACGACGGCGTGGTGAATGGCAACGTGCTCTTGGGCGCCGGAGAAGACATTGTTGTCGACCTTGGTCAAATCAACGGTGTTCTCGACGGTGGTGCAGGCGATGACGTTCTGATTGCCGGACAGGGCGACAACGTGATTGTCGGCGGTCTTGGCAACGACTTCATCGAAGGCGGCGCAGGCATCGACACGGCAGACTTCTCTGACCAGGACGTTGCTGTGACCGTGAACCTTGGGGCCAACGGAAATGGCACGGCGACCCGCGAAACCGGGTTCACGGTTTCGGTTGAAAACGTCGTGGTCGGTGCGTCGCTGCAACCCACCGAAAACATCAATGACGGAGCCGGATTTGTATCAGAAGCCCTTGCCGGGAACCTGTACTACAACATCCACACCTCGGACTTCCCCGGCGGTGAAATCCGGGGCCAGTTCGAAGTCGTCAGCGACGAGGGCGATGGGCACGGGCGTGTCATTGAACTGGTGGCGACACTGGACGCAAGCCAGGAACCGGGCCCAACCTCTGACAGCGAAGCGACGGGGACGGCGACACTGACCATCTCGGTCGATGAAGCCACGGGGCAGGTTGTCTATTCGTCCGAACTGACCGTAACGGGCCTGAACGAAGAAGACCTGCAAACCCCGGTGCCGGGTGTCGTGTCGGCCATCCACCTGCACAACGCACCTGCCGGGATCAATGGTCCCATCGCGCAGGACACGCTGGTGGACGCAGGTGCAACCATTGACGCAGATGCCCCAACGGGTGTGTCCGGTCTGGATGTCATCGACGAAGTGGTCGAGACAGACATCCTCAGCTCGATCGAGAACGTGATCGGGTCGGACGATGGTGACATCATCACCGGGTCCAATGCCGACAACACCCTGTCGGGTGAAGACGGTGATGACCTGCTGAACGGTGGTCAGGGCGACGACCTGCTGCTGGGCGGCGAAGGCTCTGACATCTTCACCTTCGAAGGGTTGTTCGGCAACGACACTGTGGGCGATTTCGAAGTTGGTGTGGACCGGTTGGACTTCTCCGACTTTGGCCCGGACTTCGGCGAACAGCTGGTTGTCGAAAACACCGATGCAGGTGCTCTGCTGACCCTCGGTCAGAACGGATCGGTCCTGCTCGAAGGTGTCGAGAACTTCAACACCGAAGACGACTTCATCGCCTGATCACATCAAACCGGGATGGCGGCACAGGTCGCCATCTCTTCACCCTGAAAAGAGATCACCCAAATGTTTCAGAAAAAATCCACAGTCAAATCCGCATGGGGCAAGCTGCGCAGCGGCTTTTTCGCCATTGGCTTCTTCAGCATGATCCTGAATGTGCTGATGTTGGCCGGCCCCCTTTACATGTTGCAGGTCTATGATCGCGTGTTGACTAGCCAGAACATGGACACCCTGATTGCCCTCAGCATCCTGCTGGGTGGTGTTTTCCTTGTCACCGGTCTTCTTGACCTGATCCGTATGCGTATCCTCAGCCGCCTTGGCGCGCGGTTTGAGCTGGAGATTGGCGCACCGATCCTGCAGGCTTCGATCCGGCGCCGGGTGCAAGGCAAGTCCAGTGGCGACAACCCCGCCGCGGACGTGAACGGGATGCGCGACTTCATTTCGGGGCCCACTCTGGTCGCATTTTTCGATGCACCGTGGATCCCGCTTTACCTTGGTGTGCTCTATGTGCTGCACCCTTATCTTGGCGCGCTTGGCCTTGCCGGTGCGCTGTTCCTGACACTTATGGCCCTGATCAACAACGCGCGCTCTGCTGACACCATGCAAGACGCCGCCCAAGCGCGTGTCAGGTCCGACGGTTTGTTCACCTCGAGTGAACAGAACGCAGAGCTTGTCCACGCGATGGGTATGACTGGTGATCTCGCCCGGCGTTGGACAGCTCTGCAACTCAATGCGCATCATCTGAAATCCCGTGTGTCTGACCGGCTGGCCAGCTTTTCAGTGATGTCCAAGACAACCCGCATGGCCTTGCAATCGGGCATGTTGGGGTTGGGCGCCGCCCTTGCGGTCAGCGGTCAGGCCACCGCCGGTGTGATGATTGCCGCAACCATCGTGCTGGCCCGCGCACTTGCGCCCATCGATCAGCTGATCGGTCAATGGCGCACCTTTCTCGCCGCGCGTGGGTCGTACAAAACCCTGCGCGCCCTCTCTGAGGCCTACCCCGAGCCACCCAAGCGGCTGGCGTTGCCACGCCCGCAGATTTCGTTGAACGCCGCCATCGCGCAGGCGGGTCCACCCTTGGCCCAAAACGCGACCATCGGTGGGATCGAATTTGCCCTGTCGGCGGGTGATGTGTTGGCCGTGATCGGTCACAGCGGGTCCGGCAAGTCGACCTTGGCAAAGATGCTGGCCGGGATCTGGATGCCGCAACGTGGGGCCATTCGCCTCGATGGAACGCCCATGGCCAAGTGGGACCCCGAAGAACTGGGGCAATTGGTGGGTTACTTGCCGCAGGACGTCCATCTGTTCGATGGGACCATCCGCGAAAACATCGCACGGTTTTCCACGTCGATCGATGACAGCAAGGTGCTGGCCGCAGCCGTCGCCGCCGATGTGCATGGTCTGATCAGCAGCTTGCCCGATGGCTATGCCACTGAGATCGGCAACGGCTTCCACCTGTCAGGCGGTCAACGCCAAAGGATCGCACTGGCCCGCGCGCTCTATGGCGACCCGTTCATTCTGGTGCTGGATGAGCCGAACTCGGACCTGGATGCTCAGGGCGAGGCGGCACTGCGTAACGCCATTCGTGGTGCCAGCGCGCGCGGGGCCATCACCTTTGTGATGACGCATCGCCCCAGCACTTTGGAAGCCGTCAACAAGGTCCTGACGCTCAACAAAGGCGCGCAAACCGGCTTTGGCGACAAGCAGGATATCCTGCGACCGCGTCAGCAAGAGACAGCCGTGGCGCAGACCGCCGCCGCACAATTGGCTGCACGCCGCGCACAAACCACCACTGTGAAAGGAGCCGCACAATGACAACTGCGCTCACCCCCGCCCGCAACACCGGCGTTCTGCGCCTTGAGGACTATAACCGCGTTCAGCCCAAGGCCTCTGGTGCAGGGATCACCGGTTTTGTGATCTTTGGACTGCTGGCCGTCATCAGCTTCCTTGGCGGTGCCGCTTACTGGGCAACCGCGTCAAAACTGGATGGCGCCGTTGTGGCCCAAGCGAGTTTTGTGGTCGAAGGCAACCGCAAGACGGTTGAGCATCTGGATGGCGGCATCGTCAGCAACATTCTTGTCAGCAACGGTGATCTGGTCGAAGCGGGCCAAACCCTGCTGGAACTGGACAGCACTGATCTGGGTGTCGATCTGGACGTGATTGAAAGCCAGCTGAGCGATTTGTCGGTACGCCGTGCCGGGCTGATGGCCCAATTGCAGGACGCCGATACATTTGATCAAGCATCCGTCGAACAGATGATGCGCGTCGAACTGGAACCCGCAACGTGGGCCACTGCGTTTGCCACTCAGAAGCTGCTGTTTGATGCAGTACGCCGGTCACGCGACGCCGAAGAGGCGCTGACAGAGCAACGCATCGACAATCTTGAGGATCAAATCGGGGGTATTCAATTGCAACGCGCCTCCAATACCCGTCAGCTGGACATCACACGCCAAGAGCTGGGGGACCTGCAAACTCTGCTCTACAAAGGTCTTGTTGCGGTGGCACGGGTGAATGCGCGCCGGGTCGAGGTCGAACGGCTGATCGGCGTGGAGGCGGCCCTGTTGACCCAAGAGGCACAGGCGCGAAACCAGATCAGCGAGTTGCGCCTTGCCAGCATCAGTGCACGCACATTGCGGGAAGAGGCGGCCTCGGCTGAACTGACGCAGATTGACGCGTCGCTTGCCACGCTCGAGCCGCAGTTTGTCGGGGCCTCGGAGCGGCTGAAGCGTGTCGCGATCACTGCGCCTGCCAGCGGGCGGGTGGTCGAGATGACGGTCTTCACGGCAGGTGGCGTTGTCCGCCCTGGGACACCCATTCTGGACATCGTGCCGATCGACCAACCGCTGCTGGTCGAGGCGCGGGTGAATACAGCCGACATCGAGAAGCTATATGTCGGTCAGTCCACACGCGTGCGTCTGTCGGCCTTTGATCAGGGCGATGTGCCAGAGGCCGCAGGCCGCATCATCGACATCTCTGCCGACAGCCTCGAAGACGAGCGTACCGGTGACTACTACTACACGGCGCGTGTCAAACTGGACGACGTTCAGCCGCAGGACGTGGCCAGACTGGATCTGGTGCCGGGCATGCCTGCCGACCTGTTCGTGAACACGGGCGAACGCACGGCGCTCAGCTACTTGACCCAACCGCTGAGCGATCGGTTGGCCCGCACCTTTATCGAGTAGGAAAAATGCGCGTCACGCCACAAATGTTGGCGTGACGCCCTTGGGCGGGTTTTCCTGAATATAGGCCCCGATCTTGGCAAGCAGTGGCTTTCTGGGGCAGTTCAATCGCGACGCGGCGCCGAGGTTGCGCAGGTTGCCGGGGGCCTCGAACGGGATAAAGGACAGCGGCCAATTGTCTTGGCGGAACTGCTCGGCGGCTAGGGCGGAGACAATGGTGCAATCGTCCGAATGACAGATATGTCGGCAAATGGTCTCGAAACGCAGCGCGGTCAGGTCGAATTTCTTGGTCGCACGCGATGCTTGGTCGGGTGTCGGTAGCCGTTCTTCAAGTTCGTATCCAAACGAATGCGGCAGACGAATGAAGTCATGCACTGGCACGTCTTCTGGCCGGATGGATGGCAAGGGCGCAAGCGGGTGGCCCTCGTTCACAGCTAAATACAGAGGTTCCTGCCAGATCGACGTGAATTCAAGCGTCGGATTGTGATTGAGTTTCGCCACCAAGGCCACGTCCAGGCTGTGATCCTCGACCATCTTCAACATGTTCTGCGGCAGGTCTTCGATCATGGTGACCCGCATGTGGGGAAAGAGGACGCTGAACAGGTTCGAGAAGTAGTCCGTCAGATATGGCGCCAGCGTCGGCGTCAGGCCAATGTGAAAAGGCACCGCTTCGGGGTCGCGAAACTCGGTTGCCGTGTCTCTGATCCGTTGGGCACTGATCAGCATCTCTTCGGCAATTTTCACGATGCGTTGACCGCAGGCCGTTGGCCTTACCTCACCGCTGAGCCGAAGGAACAGATCGGTGCCCAGCTCTTTTTCGAGTTTCTTGATCTGATTTGACAGAGCGGGTTGCGACACGTTGCACAATTTGGCTGCGACACTGAAGTTGCCGCACTTTGCAACCGCTGTGACGTATTCCAAGTCTCGTAAGTTCATTACATTCCGCAATACCTGTGTGGGTTTCTTCTAGAGGACCCATCTCGCGATAGAAAGAACGATCCGTACGCGCAAGCAGGCCAGTTTCGCACTGTTGGGCCACGTATGATCCTTCGCTCGCGTTCTAACAGTGCGGTCCAATCAGGTGTCGGTCCTGCGGAGTCGTATCGGTGCCAAAGCCGTAGTTTGAAGCAGGGGCCTGCAATGTCATCAATATCGCGAAAGTTCGTCCAATTTGGCCGTGGAAATGCCTTCTCTGCGGACTTCGCCAAAGCGACTCTCGCAATTGTCAGGTCAGCTAAGGGCCATCCCTCTTTGTCAGTTTTCTTCTTGACCTGGAGTTACTCAAGCCCGGTATCTGCCAGCCGACAGGAGTTTTTGAAACCATGCGCATCTCTGAAGCTGCGGCCCGGTCGGGGCTCAAGGTTGATACAATACGGTACTACGAGGCAGAGGGGCTGATCCCGAATGTGACGCGCGGGCCAGACGGGCAACGGCGGTTTTCGCCGGAAAATGTCGATTGGCTGACATTGCTCTATTGGCTTCGCGAAACAGGCATGCCGATGAAAGTCATGCAGCGGTTTGCGGCGCTTTATGCGCAGGGGGACAAGACCATACCGGATCGCAAGGCCATCCTTATCGATCACGCGCGGCTCTTGGCAAAACGCAGAGATGATCTTGATCGCTGCAACGACATTCTGACCAGAAAGCTCGAAATCTATGAGATGTATCTGAAGTGAAAATTGGTCTTATGCGCACCTCGGGCGATGTGGGGCAGGGTGCATTTGCGCCGCTGTCCGAGCAGATGGATGCATCACCGAAAATGGGGCGTGGGAAAAGGGTGACGTGGCATATCAACAGTGTCTTGGAGAGGATGAAGCGGAACGTATGCGAAAGCCCCTTCGTGTTGACCAACCGCTTGTTGGATCGTGATCTGGAGGTCGCATCGCGAAGCCGTGGGCTCGCATGTGTCGTGAAGGGTGCAGCGATTGAGATGCCTCCGGGAGTGCGGATCAATGTCGTGAACTCCGGCTTTCTTGATGTGTCTGAACGCCGCTATGGAGCATTACTTGCCGGCCAAGATCGGGTGGGGCGGGTATTCGGCAAATGTGTTGACGGGGCCAATAACGGGCAAGTGGTGATTGTGGAATGAGGGTCGCATATCTCATCGAGCCGCCGTTCAACTATGTGGATGACGCAGGAACCGTGACCGGATGCGATGTTGAGTTGGCGCGGTACGTCCTTGGTCAACTCGGCTTTGGCGACATTGAGTTTGTTGAAACCGAGTTCGCCCAACTTTTGCCCGGTCTCGCCCAAGGCGACTGGCACATGACCACGGGTCTTTTTGTATCCCCTGAACGGCAGCGCATTGCTTTGTTCAGCAGGCCGATCTGGGCTTTGCCGGATGGATTGCTGGTCCGGGCAGAGGATGCGCAGGGCTTAACGGGATATCGTAGCCTTGCCGCATCTGATGATCTGAAACTCGCAGTCATACGAGACCAGGTACAGCATTTGACGGCCCTTGACCTCGGCGTGGCACCCGGCCAGATCCACGTGTTCGAGACTTATACAGATGCGGCGCAGGCGGTGTATGACGGGACGGTCAGTGCGTTTGCCAGTGTTGCTCGCGCTCATGAGGGCTTTCTTAAGTCGAACGATGACGCGCGCCTCGCCGTTGTGAACGTCCCGCTTCGGGAGAGGGAGCCAGCGTTTGGGTGCTTCGCTTTTGCGCTTTCGGCCAGTGACCTTCGTAACCAAGTTGATCAAGTTCTGAACACCTTCATCGGGGGTGCGGAGCATCGGATATTGATGACAGAGTTCGGGTTTGCGGACGCCGATGTTGATCGGGCCCTTTAGCCATGGCGAAGAAGGGGCCGCCCATGGATGTGGCCCAAGTCGCAGCAACCGCCCTCAGTCGACAACCTGATGTGCACCGGATGGTTCAGCCAATGTCTCGCGCGGGTGAATGTCGGCGAAGATTTCAATGATGTTGTGCTCCGGGTCGCGGAAGAACAGCGTCCTGTGGGGCCAATCCTGATTTGTCGGAGGCTCGATCACGTCAATCTTGCCTTCGACCAGCCGGTCGTACGCGAGATCAACGTCAGCTGGCGGCACACGAAAGCTGATCTGAATGGATGCAGATAGCGTCGGCAGGCTTGGTCCATCGTAGGGGCGGCCACGTTTCCTGAGACCCAGAAACAGCGTGCCGACCCGAAAGAAGACCATTCGTTCCGGGAAATCTTCTTCGACTTGGAACGCGAAAAGACCTTGGTAGAACGCTTTCATCTTTGCGAGGTCATCACATAGGAGGATCACGTAGTCCAAGCTGCGAATGGCTCTGACACCTTCATGTTTGTGCATGGCAATCCAGCCTCAGTATCTTGGTTCGTGAAAGCGATCATCAGGGATCACGGCTATGGGGGCGACTTCCACCAAGAGGTCAGGTGTGATCAGCCCCGCGGCCTGAATGAGAATGCTGACGGGGCCGTGCTCCAACCGCAGGCGTTCGGCCCGGACCTTTTGGATGGCTGGCATGTCTGCCGGATCGAGGTAGAAGACCGTCAACGACACGATATCGTCCAAGCGCCCACCCACGGCTTTCAGGATGTTTTCGACATTGTCGAAGCATTGCCGGACCTGCGTTTCACAGTCGCCGTCGCCAATGACGTTCCCTGCTTTGTCCCAAGCGACTTGCCCCGTCATGTGGAGAACGTGGCCTTTGGGTTCGATCACTCCATGATGGAAGGGGCGGCCAAGTTGTGGCCATCCGGTTGGGGGATTGTATCTGATCGTCATAAGACCCTCTTTCTGTTTGTTGAGAGGATTTGCGGGGATAGGCAGGTTTTGTTCAAACGATAGAAATTGAGCGCGAGGCTTAGAAAATCTCAGTCTACCGCGCCGGCTATGCGTGCTAGGAGGCGCTATGACCTATCGATTTCCGTCCCTGAACGGCCTCAAGGCCTTTGAGGCGGCCGCTCGACATCTGAGTTTCAAGGCAGCGGCCGCAGAGCTTGGCGTAACGGCCGGTGCCGTCAGTCAGCAGGTGAAACGCCTGGAGATGTCTCTTGGCATTTCGCTGTTCCGGCGGTTGCCACAAGGGTTGCTTTTGACACCAGAAGGCGCGGTTTACCTCCCCGAGGTTTCGCGGGCTTTCGACGTTTTGACAGATGCGACCGAAGCAGTTGCCCCGGCGCTCAACGGTCGGAAGTTGAGCTTGGGTATTGATCCGGTCGTCGCTGAACGCCTGCCAAAGGGATGGCCCCGTCATTCAAAGGAGCTTGACCCCTATATCCGGGAAACACGTTCAACCAATGACGTAGAACTGATCTGGTCCAACGAACTTGATGCACTGCTACTTGCCGCCAAAACGCGACATGGGGCGCTTTCAGAGCGTGCCATTTGCCTGAGTGGCTCTGCGGCGCCCGTGTATTTCGTAACCCGCCCCGGCCTCGCCGAGTGCCGTCAATCGCGCGCGATACGTGAAGCATTGGATGCGTAACAGGCAGGTAGATTGCGACAGTATTCGGGACGAGTGGCAGACAGTTTCAAATGTGAATGCCCGCAATACGGGTCCCAACCGCAGAATGGGTTTCCGAAATCGAACGGCAGAAATTGGCCGTTCGTACCGGGGTAGGCGGCATAGCAAGCGAACATGCTGCGGTCGACGTAGTGGCGTTGGAGAGCCCGAACTGTTCAATTCCACATCGAAACGAATGCCAGCTTCGCGAGCTCATCTAACTTTGCGCTGCAAGCGCACAAATGATCAGTTCACACTGCCGCTCCACAGACGCGGCGATTGGCTGGGCACGTAAGGCAGGAGACCCTTGTAGGTCTGACATGCCGTGGATCGCTGACCATGCAAAGAACTGGTGCTCGGGCCGGGGCGGCGCAATGATGTCGCAGTTCGCCAACTCGGACAAACACTTGCCGAGCCAGTCATAGGTTGAGGGCCGGTCAGATGCGCCACTGGGGCCGAGGCCAAATGGCCCGAACATCAGACGCCACAATTCTCGATGCGCACCCGCGAATGAGACATAGGCCATAGCCAGCGCAGCAAACCGTTTTCGGGCATCCGCCGCATCCTTCGCCGTGCTGTCGAAAGGCACAGTATGTTCAAAGGCAGTCGCCAACGAGTCGAATCCCCGTTCCGCCACACATTGCAGAAGCGCGTTCTTGTCGGGAAAGTGCCGGTAAGCCGCGCCCGGCGACACACCCAATTCTCGCGCTGCCTTGCGCACGGACAGGTCGGCCAACATGCCGTCGTCGGCGGCATTCAAGGTGTAATTTATAAGGGCTTCCTTGAGGTTGCCGTGCCGAAGCGCGTCGCGGGGTTTTGTCTGTATCATACGCGCCTTGTAATCACTGTTTACATAACGCGCAACGCGATATATGTAATCATTGATTACTTTTGGAGTGACATGATGAACGCCATAACCGAGTTCACGAAAACAGCCCCCGTTTCGCACCTTGTTCCAACCTCACTCGCACGGCTTCATGTTGTCGAAACCGGCCAAGGGCCCGAGACCCTCGTCCTCTGGCCATCCATCTTCACGGACCATCATATTTACGACGATCTGGTTGCGCGTTTGAGCACCTCCTATCGCTTTCTGCTGATCGACGGTCCGGCCCATGGACAAAGCGAAGGCGGAACGGACGCGTTCACTATGGAGGATTGCGCCAAGGCGATGAGCGAAGTCATGGATCATTTCAATCTCGACCGCGCAATTGTCGGTGGCACCTCTTGGGGTGGGATCACGGCGGCGCACCTGGCGCTGATGTCGCCCGCCCGCGTCAAAGCCCTTGTGCTGATGAACACGCCCATGCAGATCGACGCAAAACGCCCCGGCCTGAAGGCGCGGTTTATCGCGGGCGGCGCGCGGTGGGCGTTGAAGACGGCATCCTTCCGCAACGGGGTCGCCGAAAGCTTCTTCTCCGCCACTGTCCTCGCGGCAAACACGGCCTATGCGCGCGCGTTCCATGACATGCTGAAAGCGGCCAATCCCGCACCACTGGCAACCGCAGTTCGCTCCGTCATCCTGCGCGGCGCACCCTTGCTTGACCGCATGTCAGAACTGACCGTCCCAACCCTCGTGATCGCCGGGAAGGAGGACAGGATGTATCCCATCGCTGTGCAGGCCAAAGCAGCATTGCTGGCACCCCAAGGGCGCTTCGAAGCGGTCGGGGGCAAGCATATTTCGGCTGTCGAACGACCCGACCGCGTGGCGGACATAATCAAGAAATTCATTGGTTTGGAGGCTGCGCAATGACCTTTCTGATTCTTGGCGCCACGGGACTGCAGGGCGGCGCGGTCGCGCGTGACATGCTCAATCGCGGGCATCCCATTCGCATTCTGACGCGGCGCGCGCAGTCGACCCGGGCACAAGCGCTTGCACAAATGGGCGCAGAGGTCGTCGAGGGCGATTTGTCCAAACCGGAAACACTGCCCGATGTGTTCAAAGGCATTGCCGGGGTCTTCTCCGTTCAGGATTTTTATGCCCCCGGGGTCGGCCTGGTGGGTGAGTTGGAACAAGGCCGCGCCGTTTTGGCAGCGGCAAGAGCCGCCGGGGTCCGCCACATTGTGCAGTCCAGCATGGGCGATGGCCATGCGCCCGGCGGGCCAGAGCATTTCATCTCAAAGGCGCTGCTGGAACGTGAGATCAAACGCAGCGGTATCGACTGGACGCTTCTCGGCACCGTCTGGTTTATGGACAACTTGTTGAACCCGGAAATGAAGCCCGCACTCATGTTCCCGGTGCTGGCTGGTTCGCTGGACCCGGATACGAAATTCCAGATGCTCGCCATAGAAGACCTCGGATGGATGGCCGGTGAGGCGCTCACCAACCCAAGCACTTGGGCGGGCCGCAAGATCAACTTGGCGGGCGATGTCATGACGGTGGCACAGATGAAGGAAACCTATCGAGACGCCACTGGCAAACGTCCCAAGACCTGGCGTCTCCCCCGCGCATTGTTTCGACGGTTGGTGCCAGAGTTTGCCGAACAGCTTGGCTGGCACAATCGGGTGAATTTTGCATTCGGCAGTGAAGAGCTGCGAGCGGTGAAACCAGATGCGTTGCGGTTTGAGGCGTTTCTCCAAAAGCATTCGATTGCGTCAATGTAGGCTGCCGAGAAATGCGGGGTTTGAGTTTGCATCGACACGTAAATGAAAAGTCTGCGCTCTGGTCATCGAACTGCTCGGCAACGTCGCGGCTGCGGCGAATGGGTGGTTCGGTGAAGCTGCACACAGGCGTCGTCTGTTACGATGACTGGCTGCTAAGGGCCGCCCTCACCGCCAAGATATGAGCCCTACGACATAATGCTGCTACCGCTCCGATGTCGGCATCGAGCCCATTTCGCCGGATGCTGCAAAGCCGTCCAAGGTCCAGATTCTTGCCACAGCGGTCATTGAGAACAAGATTGAAACAGTCATAAGTTTTGACCGGAATGACGCCTTTTGGCGTGTTGGTCGAAAAAGTTCAGCTTCCCAAAGAACCACTGCGCGACCCAAAACCGCTGCGTGATGCAATCGTGGTGCGAGTTTGAATGCGGGGAGGCGCTTGAGTAATGGTTGGGTTATAGCTTTGGATGGTTGAACGCGTCGTGCCGTAACGCCCGTTGTCCATGTACCGAACAAAGCCGCCTCCTGTCGTGTAATACCGGCGACTATCCCTTTCGCGGTAGACAGGACGCACAAGATCGGAAACTACGCCACCAGCGATTGCACCGGTGACAAGATAGCCAAGAGGCGACGGTGAGTAATAGGTTTGCGGTCCACCTGGGTGGGGAACGCATTCCGACCGACCATGCTCTGCCTCGCACAAATTCATCGTGTTGTAGCGTGGCGCGGTTGCCTTATGAATTCGCGTGCCTTCGGTCAGAAGGGGGGCGCAGTCGGCTTCCGGCACAAATTCCGAAGCAGAACATTCAGCCTCGCTCTTGTACAATTCACCCTCGGTATCGACTTGTTCTTCACACGCCGCCAGCGCGAAGGTTGCTGATGCCATCGTGAGCAGTGTGACCGAACGGGATCGTTTCATAGCTTATCCTCCGAGCGCAAGGCTCAATATGTCATGCAAGCGGCGTTCAACAGCCCCACTGTGACCGATAGGCCAGCCAGTTTGATGCTAACGGCGATTTCGCCTTGTGTGATGCGTTCCGCTACAAGTGGGTAAAACCGCCGAAACACCAAGAACACTAATAGCTGGGCGATACCCGCGATAATGCCCCAGACAATGAAATCAATCAGGTTCACCGAGTTCGCAGCGGCGCTGGCAAGGGGTATCGAAAATCCCAAGAAAGCTGCGCTCAGTACAACTGATGCCGCGGCATTGTTTTCCTTGATCAACGCGACTTCGTCGTTTGGTGTCATCCACATGTAGATCGACATGAAAATCATCAACAGGATCAATGCCGTCCCAAAATACATCAAGAACGGCGCGAGGCCAGTAAGTGTGGCGATCAGAGTGCTCATCGTGGGTCCTTCCCTAAGTCACAAGAGAATGCATCGGAATTGCGCGACCGACAAGGTACGACACGGCCCTGTCACCGTCTTCGGGCTCTTCCATGTTCACAAGAAGCATTTCATCAGAACCATCTTTCAAGCCCCTTCCAAAAAGCATGGCCGTTTGGAATACACTGCGCCCTTTTTGCGATTCCCTATTTTCATGAACGTCCTCAAAATATGTCATTGGGTCTTCGGCTGCATCACTATGGTTAAACCAAACACGCTGAAAAACGATAGCGCCGTCCTGCGTAGGCAAACTGAACTGTGCAGCGCTCATTTTCTGTTTCATTCCCGACCATTCATCGTCTTGCGAAATGTATCGCACGTCAAAAGCGTACCAGAGAACGATTTCATCGATCCGCTTGTCGGAAACACCATCACCGCCTTGGATCTGCAAAATGAAACGATCATCATCCGGGTAGAAGCGATGCAGAAAGGATTGCTCACCAAGATCGGAATACCCTTGTGCTACTATTCGCAAGTCTATTTCGGGGGAAACAAAAATAGAATCCTTACCGACGAGCTTCATTTCAACTGGATCAATATGGAATGCTCGATCGATTGTCAGATTGGAAATCTCGGGAATGTTCTTGGTTGGTTTTCGACTAAACAGTGATCGAAACATCCGCCCCCTCAATCTTGTCGGAAATCTGCCCTGCCGACAGCCGTTCTTGGCACAGATAGTAGAATGTGCCACCAGCCATTAGCTGCGACGGGAATGGGGCAAATTCGAACTCGTCGCCGGAACTTTGACGCAACGAGATCAAAGTCGCTTCAGACGCGTAGAGTGCAGCTCGCAGGCTTGCCACCTCAACATTCGCGCCGACAGTTGCGGAATAAACTGTGGCTCCGACATTTGCTGCCGACATTGCCATAAGTACCTGACCCGCGCCAGGATCCTGTGCTGCCCGCACCAGTGCTTCTGATGCATTTGAAACAATCGCTTCCAGACCGGCGAGTTTTGCCGCCCGACGCGCAGTATCCCTGTCTTCGAAGAACGCAGCGATGTGCAGTGTTTCGTTAAGCTCGCGAATAGCCAGGCATGTGTTGAATGTCTCTGCATCCGAGTTTGCATAGACCATGACTTTCTCCGCGTTCGGGATCGCTGCCCGTTTCAACGACGACAGGGCGTCCAACCTGTCCGATTTCACCAACTTTACGCCTTCAGGCAAGTCGCCCTCGGTGCTGCTGGTCAGCAAAACAATGTCCTTGTCTCCGTCTTGGCCGGCAATAAGATTTTCAATCATGACCGGCGTATGGTCACGGTTGTAGCCCACGATCACGGTCGCATGATGAAGAGTCTCGTAGCTGCCAAATCCATCTGCCATGCGCCTTATCCTTTCCACCATGCCGCCCGCCAGTCGTCCCAAAGCCGCCGAAAAGATCAGCAACGATCCCGGAAAAAACCAGAATGCAGCGATCATACGCCCCATTTGTGTTTGCGGCGACATATCTCCGTAACCCACTGTCGAGGCCGTCGTGGCCGCAAAGTAAACGTAGGTTGCCAAGCTTTCTGTGATCTCTGCTTCTCCGGCGAGCCGGAAAAAGACCCAAGAGACGACAAAAAACATCGCCGCGAAAACACTCAACAGCCACCACTTGAGATCCAACAGTTCACGATAAAATCGCGAAAGTAGTTTTGTCAGTATCGGCAAATCTTCAAACCAGCGACCAATCGTGAGCGATATTTGAACTAAAGCGACTGACTGTCAAACACTTACAAGTGGTAGTCTGCCTTGAAAATCATGATAAGCACACATACCCATAGGTAGACGCTTTTACGATGTGAGGGAATATGACCGAGAGCGAAGTCTCGTGGACGACCAGATCGCTTGCTGATGCGCTTATCAGGCTGGATCAAGGCAAGGGGTTTTCTATAAACCACATCGAAGATACCGATGTCTTGGAAGTTTCGGTTGCCACGGCTGGCGACTTTGTCCTGCACGTCGCTGTTGGTGCCGCACAGATCCTGACCTCAGCAATTCTTTGGCCACGCGACGCACAGGATGATCCCGAGGCGTTTGAATCGATGATGTTGCGCAATCACAAAGCGCTGTTGCCTCTCTGTGCTTTGAGTATCGATAAGGTAGACGGTCGCGAGTTTTACGAATTGTTTGGAGCTGTCTCACGGAACGCTTCGCTTGACGAGATTGTGGAAGAGTTCTCGGTCATCGCTGAAAGCGCTCTAGAACTAGCGAGCGACATCGGGCCACGGACAGGTAAGGAGAGCGCAGCATGAGTGTTTGGAGAAAACTCGTCACCGCCGTCAAAGGCGGAGCCAACGAAGCTGCCGAAGCTGTGGTGGATGCCAACCTGATGCGCATACTTGATCAAGAAATGCGGGAAGCAAAGGATGCAATCTCAAAGGCCCGAGACGAGAAGGCGCGGATGACTGCCAACAGGATTACCAAGGAGAAATCCGTCTCGGAAATGATGGCGGAAATCGAAAGACGTACCAATGCTGCCCGCGCTGCCAAGCAAAACGGCGACGAACCTTTGGCGGTCGAGATCATCGAAAGCGTCTTGAAGCTGCGCGACAAAGTCGAGACCGACCAGGCGCTGGCCGGTCAATATCGCCAAACCGAAGAAGGCATGGAAGCAGCTCTCAAGCAATCGCACTCTCGCATCGAAACGCTTCAGCGAAAAATAGAGGCCGCCAAAGCAAATGAAGCCTTGATTGCGGCCCAGAAGGCCTCCGCAGTGGGCACAAACGCCTCTGGTGATCGTATGTCCAATGCCATGGCAAGCCTCGAACGGCTCGAACAAAAGCAGGCGCATCAGCAGGCCTTACTGGCCGCCGCCGAGGAGGAAGCCAAGTTGATCTCCGGCGAAGCTCTGGAAGACAAAATCAAGGCATTGGAAAACCCCGCGCGCAACGATGTTCAAGCTCTCCTCGCAAAACTATGACCTATGCGCCGCATTGACCTGCCCGAACGGCCCGGCTGGCAGACGCTGGCTGAAAAACTCGGTTTCGGCTTTCACTCTATGTACGGCGCACCCTACTGGGATGAAACCCGGGCCTACTGTTTCACGCTAGAACAGATAGAAAATGACTTAGAAGATCCAACAACCGAGCTATGGCAAATGTGTCTGGAGCTTGTGGCCCACGTCGTTGCTGACCCTGCTCTCATGCACAGGTTGGCAATCCCCGAACCTTTTCATCAATGGATTGCGGAAAGTTGGCGCCGTGGTGATCCAACGCTCTACGGGCGGTTTGATTTCCATTACGATGGCACTGGCCCTGCCAAGATGCTTGAATTCAATGCGGACACCCCGACGGCGCTATATGAGACGGGTTTTTTCCAATGGATTTGGTTAGAACAACAGATTCAAGCAGGCGTGCTACCTGAAGGAGCCGACCAGTTTAACTCTGTTCAGGATGCCCTGATTACACGGTTACAAAAAGTATTTGCCCCCGGATATCACCTGCACTTCGCCAGTGTGAAAGATCATGAAGAGGAGCGGGCAACGGTACTCTATTTGGAAGATTGCGCAAAGCAAGCTGGTTTGGTGCCCAAATTTGTAGCGATGGAAGATATTGGGCTGGATCATCAAGGGCGGTTTGCTGACAGCGACAACATCGTCATTGACACGATATTCAAACTTTACCCATGGGAAGATATGTTTCGTGAACAGTTCGGGCCTGCGCTTCCATTTGCACCACAACGTTGGATCGAACCGCCATGGAAAGCCATTTTGTCGAACAAGGGTATTCTTCCGTTGCTGTGGGAGATGTTCCCAAATCACCCTAACCTTTTGCCCAGCTGGTTCGCTGACAATGCGCCGGATGGGGTAACTTCGATGGCCTACGTCGAAAAGCCTTTGTTTAGTCGTGAAGGTGCAAACATCAAAGTCGTTCGCCCCGATAAACCTGTTTTGGAAACCGAAGGACAGTACGGTGCCGAAGGAAGCATACTACAGCAGTACTGGCCTGCCGCGAAATTCGATCGTGATCATATGATGATAGGGTCTTGGTTGATAGGAGACACAGCGTGCGGCCTTTGCATTAGGGAAGACAAGGCGGAAGTCACTCAAGATTTGTCCCGTTTTGTTCCACATTTCATCAACACTGCCACTTAACCTCTACAATTCTGTATAGAGACGCAAACGAGGTGTTAGCCGCCATCGGCGCACTTGAAGCGAATGGGCGGTTTGTGTGCACAGCCGCCGTTGGTCACTGCTCCTTTGTGACGACCGCACATTAAGCCGGATCGACACTTACCCAAGGTCCGTTCTGAGCCCAACTTGCACGATACTACAGGTGAAAAAAATCTATTCATTCCTCTAAGTCAGGAACGAACCAAAGTGCTTTCCAACCAAGGCTGTCTTTTGGAAGCATCTTTTTCATGTGCGGACCGATGCCAAGCGGACCCAAGAAAACCAAAACTCCGCACATGGCGAAAAAGGTCAATACAAGTACTAAATTTCGAACAATTTCAGTCATTTCCGTGAACAGAGTGTCGCTTAAGGCTGCTGCCAGAAAGACCAAAGCACTTCCGAACGAAAGCGCGAAGGCGATCAAAAGACTGCGTTTGTTTTCCTTTTTGGTCACTCGCTTGCTTTCCAACAATGCCATCGGCTTCGCACAATACCTGCATGCATGTCATCATTTTTCAATGGCGGTTTTGTCCCGCTGATCCGCCATTCATCCTGATGAAATGGTGTGCTTGGGGATCAATGTCCGGTATGTGGCGCGCTGGCGCTGTTCCGAACCGTTGCCACATGTTAGCTTTGAACCGTCCCGAAGGGATAAACTGTCGAACTGGGGATGAGTGCTGCGGCGCCGCCAATGACGGGTGTGTGTCGCAACCACCGTTTAGTTGCTTGGCGCGGCAGGTTGATCTGCCGCGCCGGTGCATTAGTGCCGTTTGAAGAAATCGTCCAAGGTCGCTGAGAGTTCTTCAGGCCGCGTCTCGGCAATCCAGTGGCCACTGTCGAAGGCCCGACCTTCAACGGTCGTTGCCAATGGGGCCAGCATGTCACGCACGTACGGTACCGGTGACAGCCGTCCGGCGTTCAGCCCCAGCACTGGCATTTCCAGCCGGGTTTCCATGAACGCTTTGTTGTCCTCCGCATCCTGAGCGAAGGCGCGGTACCAGTTGAACCCTGCTGCCGCCGTCAGAGGGTCGCTGTAGGCACCCACCGTGATCGCGATCTCGGTTTCGGTGATCCCGCCCGCACCTGCATCGAATTTTTGCAAGAACGCGCCGTAGTAAAACGCTTCGCGACCAGCGGTCAAAACCTCCGGGACATTGCCTTGGGCCGCATGGAAGGCAAAGTGCCAAGCGCGCGGATCGACGGAGATTGCATCAAAGGTCGGTGTGCCCGGAATGGGGACGTCGATAATCGTGACTGTGGTGGTGGCTTCGGGGAACTGGCTCGCAAACGCAAAAGCCGTCATCCCGCCGATATCGTGGCCAACGATGTTGGCGCTGCTGATGTCGAGTTCGTCCATGAGCGCCATGATGTCCGCCGCCATAGTGGTTTTTTCATACCCACCCTCAGGCTTATCCGATTGTCCCACCCCGCGTAGATCAACGGCGATCACGTCATAGTCGGCGGACAAGAGCGGCATAACCTCGACCCAGGACGCCCAGGTTTGAGGCCAGCCATGCATCAAGATGACCGTTTCGCCGGGGCCGCCGTCGCGCACATAGTGCAGGTTCACTTCTGCCGAGGTCATACGCGCACTTTCAAATCCTTGCGGAATGGTGGCATCGGCCAGGACTGCGGATGCGGACAAGGCTAAGACAGCGGCTGAGTGCATAAGATGTTTCATAGGTTCGTTTCCTTTGTTTTCTTGGATTAATGGTCTTGGCTCAGAGCCAGTCGTTCAGGTTTTGACCCGCAACGCGGCCGACATCTTTGGCCGGCAGCGCGTCCATCACGTCAGAGAAGAGCTCAGGACCAACAGAGTTGAAGCCGCCGATGTCCTTGAGAATTTGCACCGTTGTCCGGAGGTCAAAATCGCCGTCTCCCGGCAGCAGACGATGGTGCAGAAGATCGTTATACAGATCGCCCCGCAGTGCTGACTTGGCGTCGACCATCTGTACGTCGAAAATCTTGTGCCCGTGAATCGTCCGCAGCAGGTCATGGTCGGGGTCAGACCGCCAAAAATGCCAGGTATCAAAGTTGAGACCAAGGTTGTCGCGGTCCACGGCACGCACAAGATCCCAGCCTTCGGCAAGTGTTTCGATCGACGATACAGGCATCGGCTCAAGCCCGAGGCGCAATCCACGTGCCTGCGCCCGATCTGCAAAGCCACCCAAGGCGTCGATCAGGGCGGTCCGTTCATGCTCCACCCCCAGGCCTTCGACCACGTTAATCTGGGTGGCGCCAAGCACATCGACCATCTCAAAGATATCTGCCTCGGAGTGGTCCAGAAAGGCCTGAACATCGTCCGGCATGCCCTCAGGAATTGAGAAATTCGGAGCCCATTGGACAAAGGGGTCCACAATGGCCGCGTGGACACCTGCATCATCGTGTCGGCGGCGAATGTCTGCGTTGCTCAGCCCTTGGTCGCGCCAGATTTTGAAATCAATCGGAAAGATCGACATGGTATCAAAGCCCCCCTCGGTGGCGGCGATGAGGCGGTCATCGAGTGACTTGTTGCGGACATTTGCGGCCCACAAGACGCGACGTTGAACTGTGTTGGTCATGGCGAAACTCGGTTTGAAGAGAGTGGCGGCAGCGGTGGTCGCAGCCGACGACAGGAATGTCCGGCGGTTCATCTGCACGGCTCCTATGCCGCGTGCGGATCGGCGATGGCGTCGAGCTTGGCAAAGGCCCGTTTGACCGCTGGGCGCGCTTCGATCTGGGCAACCCAGGCACGGGTATGGGGCAAATCCGGCAGACGATCCGCGGCAACCCGATCCAGATAGATCAGCCCGCCCCGCGCCCATGGAAAGACCATCATGTCCGCTATGGTGTAGTCTGCACCGCCAAGATATGCGCTCTCGGCCAACCGGCCCTCAAGGACTGTGAACAGGCGGAGCGTTTCGGCCAAATACCGTTCGATGGCTGTGGGCAGCTTTTCATCGAGCATCAGAAAGTGCCCCCACTGTCCGATCATCGGTCCCAGTCCGCCCACCTGCCAGAAACTCCAGGCAAGTGTGTCGGCGCGGGATTGACCGCCATCTGGCAGGAACCGGCCGTGTTTTTCCGCGAGGTGCAGCAGAATGGCACCTGACTCAAACAGCGACACGCTTGCATCGCTCAACACCGGGATTTTGGCGTTTGGGTTGACCTTCAAGAACGCCGGATCGGTCTGCTCGCCGCGCTCGATATTGATTGGCACCAAGTCGTAGGGAACCCCCAGCTCTTCGAGCATAATGGCGGGTTTCTGGCCGTTTGGTGTGTTCCAGGCATAAAGCGTCGTCATTGTTTTTCTCCAACGTGTGTTTGCGTTGAGAGAAAGCTATGCGACATCGCCAGCTGGCATTAGTCGGTCAATTTAGATATTATAAATCCATGAATGAATTAATCGACGCTTCGCTTTCGGATCTCGCCTTGCTGGTGCGTGTCAAGGACAACGGCGGTTTCAGTGCCGCCGCGCGGATCACCAAAATACCGCAACCCACAGTCAGCCGCCGGATCGCGACCCTGGAAGAGCGCGTTGGGGTTCGCCTGTTCAATCGCACAACACGCAGCGTTGTCCTGACCGAAGCGGGCGAACGCGTGTACCGGCATGCCAAGCAAATGTTGGAGCAAGCCGAGGCTGTCGCCACAGCCTTGGAAGAGATGAACGCGCGACCATCCGGGACGTTGCGCCTGACTTGCCCGGTTATCATCGGGCAGTGCCTGATCAATGAGGTTCTGGCGCAATATATCGCAACTTACCCAGAGGTGCGGATCAAGCTCGAAGCGACGGCGCGGCGGGTCGATCTGATTGAGGAAGGGTACGACATTGCGATCCGCGTGGGGGAGCTGCCGGACTCTGGCTTGGCCATGACCCCACTTGGGGCCGCAGAGACGGCATTTTTTGCAACGCCCGACTATCTTGCAGAAGCCACGGCCATCAAAGACCCGAAAGACTTGCCCGCGCATCCCCTGTTTCTCTTTTCCGGCACGCTGGAGCCATCTGTCTTGCAGTTCTCGCGCGCAGACAAAAAGATGACGGCGGAGCTGGAGCCTCGATTTGCCTGCAATGATGTGACACCAATCCTGAATGCGACGCTGCGAAATTCGGGGCTCGCGCAATTGCCGCGCTTTGCGGTTCAACGCGAATTGAGCACCGGCGATCTGGTCGAAGTCCTGCCGAATTGGCGATTGCCAGCTGCCGACATCAACGCACTGACACCGTCGTTTCGCGGCTCATCCCCTGCAGTGAAGGCGTTCCTTGCAATGGCAAAAGAAGGCGTCAGGAACCTGCTTCAATGAACTTCGCTATGCAGCATAGCAGTCGGAAAACTGATCCTTGTGCTCGGCGCCGCGAAGAACCTGGTGGCAAATAGCGGGTGAAGGGCTGGATGGCCGTTCCGGTCGTTGCCCGTCCGTACCGTTTTTCCATGTGGTTGCTGCAAGACAAATCGCCGGAACCATCGGATGTACGGCGGCGCGCGGGCGTCAGGATGCGCCGGGCGGTTCGGGGCGGGATTTCTCGGCGGCTGCAATGGCGGCCCCCAGCAAGACAAGCGGCACGGCAAAGACAAAACTGGTCGCAAGCGGCAACCTGAAGATCGCCAGATCGGCGAGGATGGGCCACAGCAGGGCGACATATTCGAAGGGCGCAAGGCGCGTGGCCTCGGCATAGCGGAACGCCATTGTCATCGCGATATGGGCAAAGCCGCCAAACAGGCCCGCGCCGATCAACAGGGCGAGCGTCCAGCTGCCAGGCATCACCCATCCCAGAGGCAGCGTCGCAAGCGCGCCCAGCATCGAGGCCAGCACAAAGTAGAGCGCGATGGCGCCGGGGCTTTCGGTGCGGTTCAGGCTGCGGACCATAATCAGGGCCAGCGCCGACAGCACAGCGGACAGCAACGCGAGGGCAATCCCGGCCAGCCTGGCGTCGCCTGCGCCTTGCGCGCCCAATTCGGGCCAGACCATCACGATCACACCGGCAAAGCCCAGCACCAGCCCCGCGACGCGCCAGACGGTCAGCCGTTCGCGCAGGAGGGCCACAGCGGCCACTGCCATCAGGATGGGCGACAATTGTGCGATCAGGATCGCTTCGGCGACGTTGAGACGTGCAATGGCCGCAAAGGATGCAAAGAGCGCCAGCGCTCCAAAGCCTGCGCGCAGCAGATGCGCCAGCGGGCGGCGGGTGGCGAGGCCGTGCGGAAATTCGCGCCGCCACCACAGAAAGACAATCAGGGGGATCAGCGCAAAGGCCGAGCGGAAGAACACGATTTCACCCAAGGGGATGTCGTCGCTTACGGCTTTGACGCAGACGAACATGCCAGCCATCAAGAGACCCGACAACAGCCGCAGGCCAATGCCGATGCGCGGGCGGTCTGGCGCGGTCATTCGGTGCGGTCCTGCCGGGCAAGCGCATCCCGCAGCGCGTCGCCGACGAGGTTGATGGCAAGCACACAGGCCACGACAGCGAGGCCGGGCCAGATCATCTGGAGCGGCGTGGAGCGCATGTGGATGCGCGCATCGAGCAGCATTGTGCCCCATTCGGGGATCGGCGGTTGCACGCCAAAGCCCAGAAACCCAAGCGCAGAAATCCCGAGGATGGCGCGCGCAAACATGCCGGTCCAGACGACGGCGAGCGACGGCAGGAGCGATGGCAGATAGTGTCGCCAGGCGATAACCAGCGGCGACAGACCGGCCAGCCGAGCCTGCACCACATAGCCGCGCGACGTGAGCGACAGGCCAATGCCCCGCGCCACGCGCGCATAGCGCATCCATCCCGTTACGGTGAGCGCAAAGATCAGGCTGCCCGTACCGGCACCCAGCACCCCGGCGATGACGACTGCTGCGATGATGTCCGGAAAGGCAAGAAAGGTATCGGTGGCGCGCATCGCCAGCCAATCCGCGACCTTGCCGCCAAGCGCCGCGATCAGGCCCACGGTTGCGCCTATGACAAGGCCGATGACCGAGATCACAAAGGCAAGGCCAAGCGACCAGCGCGCACCATACAGCAGGCGCGACAGGATATCCCGCCCCAGCGCATCCGTGCCCAGCAGCCACGTGCTATTCGGCGCGCTCAGCCGGTTGGGGATGTTGATCTGGGTTGGATCATAGGGGGCCAACAACGGACCCAGCACGGCGATCGCCACGAGGATCAGGATGAGGATGAACACGCTACGCATCCCGCTCTCCGATCCGGGGGTCGAGGCGGCGATAGAACAGGTCAATGGCGAGGTTGACGACCACAAACAACACTGCGGCCAGCACCACCACGGCCTGCACCTTGGGGAAGTCGCGGGCCTCGATGGCGTCGACCAGAAACACGCCCAGTCCGGGGCGGGCAAAGATCACCTCGACCATCACAACCCCTTCGAGCAGGAAGGCCAGTTCGAGACCGAGGACCGTAACCACAGGGATGGCGGCATGCGGTGCCACGTGGTCGCGTTCGATGGCGCGGGCCCCTACGCCGCGACGGCGAAACGCAGGCAGAAACGGCTGTGCGCGGGCCTCTAGGATGCCGGAGCGCAAGATACGGGTCAGGGACGCGGCCACCCCCAGCCCAAGGGTGAGCGCGGGCAAGATGACATGCGCGGGCGTTCGTGCACCCATCGCAGGCAGCCAGCCCAGATGCACGGCAAAGAGCAGAACAAGCAGCAGCCCCAGCCAGTAAGCCGGTATCGCCACACCGATGGATGCCAGGGCAACGGCTGCGCGATCCAGCAAACCGCCGGGGCGCAGCGTGGCGAGCAGCGCCAGCGGCACCGAAAGGGCCAGCGCAATGGCCAGCCCGGCCAGCGCAAGCGGCACCGTGTAGGACAGCGAGGCCATCAACTCGGGCCACACATCGCGCCCGGTCACCGAAGACTGGCCAAAATCACCCACCAGCAGCGGGCCGAGCCAGGTCTGGAATGCAGACCAGAACCCGTCATCAAAGCTGGCCTGCGCGCGGATTTGTTCGACGACCGCTGCCGGAACCACGGCGTCGTAGCGTGCCAGTGCAATGGCAAGGGCCGGATCGCCTGGCGCGTGCCAAAGCAGGGCAAATGTCGCAAGTGCGGTGCCTGTCAGCACCACCACCGCGCGCAGGGTCAGTCCGGCAAGGGTGCGGATCATGCTACACGCTCGAGTGCGCCAAGCGCAAAGGCGGCATCGCGCAGCGTGCGACCGTAGTCGGTTTGCGGTGCCGTGACAAAGCGGGCGGCTGGGGTTCGTTCCTGAACCTGACCGGCGCGCAGGACGGCGATGTCATCGGCATAGGCCGCCGCATATCCGAGGTCATGTGTCACGATCAGTGCTGCGAAACCGGCCTCGCGTTGCAGGTCGGCGATCAGGCGGGCGGTGTGTTTTTGTGTGACCGCATCCAGCGCAGAGAGCGGTTCATCAAACAGCACGAGCGGCGGCGCAGCGATCAGGGCGCGCAGGATGCCCACGCGCTGTGCCTGCCCGATGGACACTTCGGTTGGACGTCGATCAAGAAGGTCAAGGGCAATTTCCAACCCCGCGCACAGGGTCGTCAGGTGCGATGTGTCGATCACGTGGCCCTGTGCCTCCAGCGGTTCCATCACCGACCGGCGCAAGGACAGATGCGGGTTAAAGGCGCGGCGGGGCTCCTGCATGACAAGTGCGGGGCTGCAGCGGCGCACGGGCGCACCCGCCCAGGTGATCTGACCCGCAGCAACACGCACAAGGTCAAGGATGGCCGCGATCAAGGTGGATTTTCCTGCGCCGCTTTCTCCGACAACCGCGAGCGTTTTCCCCGGCGCAAGGGTCAGCGAGACGTCGTTCAAAACCTGCGCCCGACCGCGCCGCACGGTGACGTTTTCGACGCTCAACATGGCAGTTCCAGCCAGTTCCGGTGCGCGCAAAGCGACCGAGCCGCCCCGGATGTGGGGGAGGCCAGCACCTGCGCTGTTGGCGCATCCTCGACGATGCGCCCGGCGTCCATCACCATCAACCGGTCCACCCGGCGCGCGGCCAGCCCAAGGTCGTGGGTGATCAGCACCAGGGCCGTGTCACTGTGCGCGAGATGGCGATCCAGCAGGTCCATCGTGCCCGCTGCCACAACCGGATCCAGTGCAGAGGTCGGCTCATCCATGACCAGAACGTCGGGCGTCCCGATCAGCGCAAGGGCGATCACAAACCGTTGCTGCATGCCGCGGCTCCAGCTCCAGGGACGTTTGCACAGATCACCACCGGCGATGCGGAGCGCCGCGAACAGTTCTTGTTGGCGCGCGGGGCAGGGGGGGCTGCGCAACGCGCGCTCTGCCTCGCGCCAGTGGAACGCCATGGACCGCAGAGGGTCGAGTGCCTCGTCCGGGCTTTGTGGGACATGCGCGACACCGTGGCCCGCCGCGCGCAGGGTGTCGATCAGCGCGTGACCCAGTGTCGACTTGCCCGACCCGGACGCCCCCACAAGGCCCACACGTTCGCCCGGCGCGATGCGCATCTCGCTTTGGTACAGGATGGTGCGGCCCGCCCGCGTTGCGGTCAGGCCGGTTGCCGTGATGGTCATTCGGTGAAAGCAGTCTCGTGGTTGATCCAATAGGTCTCTGTCGGGTGGACGGCATAGCCGGTCAGACCGGGGCGGGACACGTTCACTTGGTTCACATGAAAGACCGGGATCATGGCGGCGTCATCGGTAATGATCTGTTGCACCTGATCATAGATCACGCCACGGGCCTCGGGGTCGAAGGTGGTGCGACCGTCAGCCAGCAACTGATCCAGTTCCGGGTTCGCATATCCGCCCGTGTTGGACCCGCCTGTGGATTTCAGCAACGCCTCAAGCACCGCACCGGGGTCGCCCTGGGGCGTGGTCACCCAGGCTTGTAGGAACATGTCCGCGCTGCCGTCGGCAATCGCGTCATTGCTGGCGCCATATTCGCCTACGCGCACAGTCGCCTTGATACCAATCGCCTGCAAAAACGCCTGCGTCACCTCGGCAGTGGGCGGCAATGCAGCCCGCGATGCGTATGTCACGATGTCAATCTCAAGCGGCGCGCCGTCCAGCATCCACTGGCCACCCTGTTTGGCCGCGCCTGCCTCGGTCAGCAGCGTTTCGGCCAGCGCCGGATCATAGACTGGGTCGATCTCGGCCGCCCAGCCCTTGCCCGCGGGATAGACCGTGCCGGCGGGCAGGCCGCCCACACCCGACAATGCCGCATCCACGATGCCCTGCCGATCTATGGCCACCGAAACGGCGCGGCGGATCAGCGGGTTTGCCATGGGGCCGGATGTGGCATTGATCGTGTAGAAATAAAGCCGTGATGTCGGGGCCGAAAACCCAAGCGCGCCCGTTTTCTGAATGCGTTCAAAGTCTGTCTCGGGGTAGTTGATCACCAGATCGACCTCACCGGCTTCGAATGCCAGCGCTGATGCGCCGGGGTCCGGGATGGCGACCACGCGCACTTCGTCCAGGCGCGGTGTGCCAAGGCGGTAGTCGGCGTTTGCCTCGACGCGGTACAGCTGCTCCGGGATCGCCTCACGGAACACGAACGGACCGGTGGCGTTGATCGGGTAGGCGTCAGAGGGCGCGCCGACGATGGCGATGCCCGGCTCTGACAACGTCCACGGGAATGCCGCGTTTGGGCTGTTGGTTTCAAACACCACTACGGTGTCGCCATCCGCCGAGATGGACGCCAGATCCAACAGTTTTGCGATGCGCGCATTGTAGCCGCTGTTGTCTTCGTCCGAAATCGCGGTGATTGCGTTGATGACCGCCTGCGCCGTTACCGGGGTCCCGTCATGGAACGCAAGTGCGGGGCGCAATGTCACGCGCCATGTCGTCGGACCCGCCTGTTCGATCCCCGCCGCGAGACGCGGATAGAGGTTCAGGTCATAATCGATGCCCATCAGCGTTTCGGTCACGCCCGTCTGGTTGGACATCCAGCCATTGTATCCGGCGCGCGGGTCCGGGACTTCGGCGGTTGGGCCAAAGCCGACCGAGATGGTCAGGTCTCGGTCCTGTGCCATCAGGGGCAGCGCGGAGGACATGGAAAGCAGGGCAGCAGCAGCGAGCCGTGTCATGAACGACATGGTTATATCCTTAATCAGGGAAGGGGGGTGGCTGGCGGTTCGCGCGCTTTTCACGAGCGAGCGTATTCGTTTCGGCGCGCCGCAGCAAGGCGATCGCTTCGTCGGTATCGAGTCCGGTTGCGCGCGCGCGGTTCCAGATCTTGCGCGCGGATGTCGGTGACCAGGGCAGGGCCGCGTGACACAGCCATCGGCGCAGGGGTATGGGCAACGCGTCATAGGCCTGCATCGCATCCACGTTGCGGCGCTTGCCGCGCAAGGACGTTTGCCCCAGGTTTCCGGACTGATGAAGGGACATGATACCTGCCACGCGGTGTGTTTCGACGGGTGAGCGAGTACCGGAGTTGGGGAATGCGCGCAATAGAAATGTTACGTTATATCATTCAGGTTTGTTCGAGGTGGCTTTCAGGGGGGCTGCCCGTCGTGGGGCAAATGCGTCCGGGTTCAGGCAAGGTTTTGCGCAAATTCAGCGTCTGCGCATGTCGGGACAGACAGCATCCGCCAAGTACCGAGAATGAATAATGTCAGAGTATTGAAAGAGCAGGCGCGCGCGCCATCAACCGCTTTCGAACCAGATGCGCAATCTTCTGCATCGCAAGGGCAGCATCAAGCCTACAGCTACGCAGCGCTTAAAGCGCCGTAAATGATCCAATGAGGCGTGGGGCGTCGTTTCCACGATGACAGACCGCTTTGAAAGCCAATCGTTCCGTGTCGGCTGTCAGCGCTGCCACTTGGTTGACGGTGCATCCAGTTGTAGTGGCGCATCAGTCGGCCACCGGCTCAACGCTTTGTTTTGAACTTTTGGTTGGAGCTATGCGCCATAGGCTTCAGTGCTCCTAGCTTGCCGCAGCACCAGGCGCGCAACAAGAACGAGCGGCCCGATCTACAGTTCGGACGGTCGAATACAGCATATTTGCTGAATTGCGACCCAAGTCTGCGTGGCTTGCCAAAACACAAAAGTGCTGAAAATACGTAAGCGTATGGTGCCTTTTGCGATTGGCCCATATCTCTACTCGATCTGCGCGAGGCTCATTTCGTCCGTTGGGGTGGTGACATGCGCGACCATCGTCGTCAGTTCTGTCACGTCCACCGGCTTGCGCAGTACAAGACGGGCATTGCGCGACATGCCAAACAGCTCGCCTTTGGGAAACAAGCCGCTGCCGGTCATGAAAATCACACCCGCAGAAGGTGCCGAGTACACCGCATAGTTGGCCACGTCAGTTGACAGCCCATCGGCAATCATCAGGTCCAGGACCAAAACATCCGGGATCATCCGCCGCAGCATCGACATTGCCTGGTCATTGTCCGCAGCCGCATGCACCGTGTGGCCTGCGCTCTCAAGTGCCTCTGTGAACATGAAACGGAGCCCAGGGTCATCTTCCAGTACCAGTACGACAGCCATCAGCAACTCCGATATTCAAGCAAGGGTTTTCTAGGCTGCGAGATTAAACAAAACCTTAATCAAGCGGTCCGGATGTTTAAGAAGTGTTTGTGTTGCGGCGCGCCTCAGGTCGTCATGAGAACTGTAAAGATTGCGCCGGTATGGCCATCGGATTGCGCGGTGATGCTCCACTCATGGCGGCGGCACACTTCTCGGCATGTGGCCAAACCGATGCCTGTTCCTTCGATTTCGGTGTTGCAGCGGCGAAACGGCAGAAAAATCGCCTCGCTCGCGCCAGGTTCGAACCCCATACCGTTGTCTTGCACGATCATCTGCGCTGGCGCATCGCCCTTTGGCACCAGCGTCACCCGCAGGTGCAGGGGCCGAGCATCGTGCCGATACTTGATGGCATTGGTAAAAAGATTGTTGACCAACATGCGCACCAACGTCGGCTCTGCACACAGGTTGACCGACGGCCCGATGATCTCGCAGGTGGCACCTATGGCCTCAAACTCGCCCTTCAGATCATCCAGCGCATTTTTGACCATTGCGGTCATATCGAGATCCTCGCGCACCAGCTCGATCGCTGCACTGCGGGCATGTTCGAGGAAATCGCCGGTCAAAGTGTCCATCTGCGCCACCGCGCGCGACATATAAGACAGGTACTCCACCGCGCGATCTGGCAAATCCTGCCCAAAATTCATTTCAAAGATCTGCAACAGGCCCGTCAACGTGTTCAGCGGCGTGCGCAGATCGTGCGAAGCGGTGTGCGCATAGGCCTCTGTGGCGATCATAACCTGATGCAAGGCACTGTACTGCGCCTCAAGCCGCGTCAGTTTCTCATGTGTTTCCAATCGCCTGCCGTTCATCGTGATCAACGCATCCACGGTCGACGTCAGGTGATCTTGCGTAAGATGGTAGATCGGTGTCGATTGCCCCGGCGCGTGCAACATCGCCACGTGAAAATCCAGATTGCGCGGTGTTTGACGTTTGCGCCCGGTACTCATGGTAAAGTTCGCACGCGCACTCGAAGACGCGGCTTTCAACCTGGCAAAGACCTCTTCGGGCGTCTGATGGGTCAGATCGGCAAACGTGGTGCCGCGTATGTCGATGTCCGCAGCATCGGTTCCGGGGGCAAATTGCCTTTGCGCCCGCCGGTTGGCCAACATCACGGTTCCGTTCGCATCCAGCAGAAAGGATGCATAGGGCGATCCGACAAAAGCACTGCGCAGGGGGTGCCCAAACAGCTCGTTTGTATCGCTGCGCAGATGCAGCAGCGTCGCGGTTTGGCCCGCTTCTGGGGGAGAACCAACTGGGTCGAAAGTGTCTTTCTTGCTTAAAACAGACATGATGCACTTTCTACGTTCACGGAACACAAGTCGGCGCATCATGCCCACATTGCGTAAAACTTTGGTTAAGTTCAGATCAGTTCCGTGATCTTGGCACCGCAATCAGTTCGCGATGGACTGCACCTGTTGCGTGCTGATGCGGGTGAGGCTGCCGAAGACATGCGACACTTTGTTGTCGGCCCGACGCCGCACCTGACCCTTGCAGATGCAAGTCAACACGGAGCCGTCTGTCCGCACCAATCTTACATCAGTTTCAAAGGGTTGACCCATAATCAACGCTTTCTGGAAATGCGAGGAGATCTCCGCTCGCATGTCCGGATCGACCACCTGCAACAGGCTTTCAACCGAGGGTGTATGCACCACGCTGTCGTACCCTACGATGTCGTACATCGACTGGTTCCACAGCGGCGCGTTGTTCTCGACGTCAAAGGTAAAGAAGCCGATGCCAAGCTCGTCCTGGACCGTTTCCAGGATGTTGAGGCGGATGTTGCGCTCAGTCTCGCTGGCGGTGTCCCACACGACACCGATCAACTGCGTGGCCTCGCCCTCGGAATTGCGGATCAAAGTGGTCTTGCCGCACACAGACACAATGTGGCCGGAAGGGCCAAACACGCGGTGCTCAAACCGCACGCTCCCGCCTTCGCGCAGCAACTGGTCAACCTGCTCTGATGCCTCTACCCGGTCCTCGGGATGGACGAGATTGAGCGCGTCCTTCCAGGTTGGCATCTCACCGGAATCCGACCGCCCGTAGATCGAAAACATCTCTTGCGACCAAAACAGCTCGTCGGTGTCCATGCTATAGGACCAATGCGCCACACGACTGATATCGCTCATCATTTCGACCACACGGCTCAGCGGTTCACTGTCATATTGGGTGATCGTGATCGACAACCCGATCAGTTTGCGGTGCTGATCGTGAACCGGGGAAATGACCATCGAGTAATACTTGCCGCGCGACAGGATCGGCATGCGTCGGGTCTCTTGCACACGCAAAACGGTATTGGCGATGGGGGCGAGGGCGGGAAACCCAACAGGTAGATTGAACTGGCTGAGGTGGATGCCCGTCGGCGGAATCTCGGTCAGGCCGAACATCTCCAGCGCGACATTGCTGAGGCGGCGCACCATCAACGCCTGATCCGCCAAGGCGACCGCATAAGGCGCCGAGGTCATCGTCGCCTCCAACTCCGACGCCAGCGCCTGACGTTCGGCCGAGCTGATCTGCAGCTCTTCGTTGACGGTCATCAACTCTTCATTCGACGACTGCAATTCCTCGTTCGACGTCTCCAACTCTTCGTTGGTGGCCTGGAATTCCTCGTTGGTGGATTGCAGCTCTTCGTTGGCCGATTGCAGTTCTTCATTGGCGGTCTGCAGCTCTTCTATGGTCTGCTGCAAAGCTTCTTGTGTGGCGCGGATTTCCGTCTCCATCCGCTCGACATAGGCCCTGTGTTCCTCGTCCGAGATATCATCAAGCTGGATGTCCGCCTCTTTCTCGAACTTGGCATTGACGGCCACGAGACAGTGGGTTTCGCCCCCTTTAGTGCTGGTAAATGGAAAAGTTTGCAATTGCACCCGGTTGCCGACGGGCAGTGAAACCGTGTGCCAGCGTCCGTCCCGGCGACTGTTGCTGCGCAAAGAGACGGCGATCAGGCTGGCAACCTCGGCGCGCAGCGGTTCGATCAACATCTTGATGTTCAACGCTGTCGACGCCCCGGCGCGGATTTCCATGAACGGGCTCATGTCACCCAAAATTTCGATGATGTTGCCGTTGCGCGTGCAGATCATACCGTTGGGGGCAACCGTCCGGGCCAGCGACATTTCTGAAACAGCAGCGGCATCTGCGGTGGCCTTGGTGTTTTTCTGACCACCTCCGGCCGCGGCCTTGCGCTGATAAACGCGGGCGCTGTGGCCCACCGCCAACTCGCCGGATATGCCGCGGCGCTTGATAAACACCTTGTCCGCACCCTGCCGCCCTTCGAAAAAGACGCCCATTTCGCCAACGGTCTCGGACGTGCCAAGAAACAGCAAAGCACCGGCAGACATGGCATAGTGCAAGCGGCTCAGAACACGCTCTTGCAGCGCGAGATTGAAATAAATCAACAGGTTGCGGATGCTGACCAGATCAACGTTGATGAACGGCGGGTCCTGAAACACGTTGTGATGGGAAAACAATGTGACGGAGCGCAATTCTGGCCGCACCTTGATCTCGGTGTCGCCCAGAATGAAATACTCACTCAGCAGCTTGGCGGGAATGTCCTGTGCGGCGGCAATCGGATAGACGCCGCGCCGGGCCACTTCGATGGCGTTCTGGTCGATGTCGGTGGCAAAAATCTGGACGTTGTTCTTGGCCAATGCTCCAATGCCACCCAAGATTTCGGCAATGGTGATGGCGATGGAATAGGCCTCTTCGCCTGTGGCACAGCCCACCACCCATACGCGGACAGGACCGCCAGAGCGCCCCTTCAGGCTCAACTCCAGCTCGTGTTCCAGCTTTTCGAACTGATCGGGGTCGCGGAAAAACCGCGTCACCGAGATCAGAAGGTACCGGTGCAGCGCGTCGACCTCGCTGACGTTGGTGCGGCAATAATCAACGTAGCCATTATAATCTTCGATGCCCAAGGCAGTCATGCGGCGGGCAATCCGCCGGTTCAGCGTGTTTTCCTTGTAGTCCGCGAAATCCACCTGCGTGCGGGCCAGAAGGATGCCAAACAATTCACCCAGCGGGTTAGGTTGGTCCTGCAACGCACGCAATCCGTCGAAATCACGGGGCCGGGCGAGGATCTTTTCCAGATGGGTCCCGATCTGTTCGGGCGACAAGGTCAGGTCCACACACCCCGTTTCAATCGCGGATGTGGGCATACCATCGTATTTTGCGCTCGCGGGTTCCTGGGCGATGGTGATGCCACCGGCCTCCCGTATGGCCTGCATCCCGTAACTGCCGTCGGACCCGGTGCCTGACAGAACAATGCCGAGGCTGCGTTCCCCACATTCGGCGGCGATGCTCTTGAACAGGCGATCAGCGGACGGTTTCGGAGAGGCCGCATGCCCCGCCGGGTTGCGCAACCGCAGCACGCCACTTTCCAATGTGACATCACTGTTGGGGGGCGTGACATATATCGTGTCGACTTCGGGCACGGTATGCGCCTCAAGCTCGCGCACATTGAGGCGCGTCTCACGGGCGATCAGCGTGGACAGCACGCTTTTGTGCGTGGGCGACATGTGCTGGGCGACGACATAGATCGCGTTGGCATTCTCAGGCAGGTTCTGCGCCAAGAGCGAGACCGCCTCGAGCCCCCCGGCAGAGGCCGCAATGCCAATAACGCGAGGCAGGTTTTGGTCGGATGACGCGACCTCTGCATCGGTTTCATCGCCGTTGTTGTCAGCCGTCATGGCAATTCCTTGGTCACGCGGCGTTCTGCGCGCATGAGAGCGTTTCGAGAGTGCGGCGTGTCCGTCACGCCGCCAGACAATACCGGTCAATCAGGGCCAGCAACTTGCCCGGCGACACCGGTTTGCTGGCAAAACCATCCATGCCCAGTTGTTCAATCCGTGCATCATCGTGGTAATTCACATCAGCGGTAACGGCGATGATCGGCACTTCGCGGGGCGGGTTTTTCGCCAGGCTGCGAATTTTGCGTGCGGCATCGATGCCGGACAGCACGGGCATGTGCAGATCCATCAGGACCAGACCAAAGGCAGTTGGATCATGAGCAAGCGTTTCGTACCCTTCGGTACCGTTGGTCGCAATCTCAACAGTGACACCCAGGGTGGCGATGATTTCCTTCATCATGAAGCGCGTGAACTCGTCATCTTCTACCAGAAGAACTTTCTTCAGGTCACTCATTTTGGGCCTCCGGTGCATCCGCACTGTGTATCACTAGCAAGAACTCGGTTGTAAAACCATCCCTTTCAGGTTGAATAACCGTCAGGTCAGCCCCCATCAAATGAGACAATTCGAGGCAAATTGCCAAACCGAGGCCGGATCCTCCATGTGTGCGTTCCAGCCGGGTGTCAAGTTGCGTAAACCGCTCAAACACCTGTGTACACTGCGCGCGATCAATGCCCGGCCCGGTGTCGGACACCGAAATTTGCAACCCGCCCAGCGGTTCATTCGTGTCGGGATCGCGAGTTTCTCGGATGCTGATCAGGATCGTCCCGGATTGCGTGAATTTGGCCGCATTGTCCGTCAGGTTGGTGACGATCTGCGTGACACGCGCGCCGTCCAATTCGTATTTTTCGCGCAGTGGCGGCTCGAGCTCCAGCACCACTTCGATGTCCTTTTCGTGGAAATGAATCGCGGCATGGGTTGTGTCTTGCCACTGCTGGGCGAGGCGGCGGATGTCTGTCGGGCGGGTCGAGATCGACACCGCGTTTGAATCCAGCCGCGACATCTCAAGGACATTGTTCAACTGGTTCAACAACTGCTGTGACGCCCGCGTGGCCACACGGGCATAGTGACGCTGGCGCTCAGGCACGGCTTCGTCGATCTCGATCAGGTGCAGAAACCCGAGAATGGCGTTCAGCGGCGTGCGCACCTCGTGGCTCATCGTCCCGATAAAGCTGGAGCGCACCGACAGCGCCTCGCGTGCCTGCGCCTCGCTCTTGCGACGCTCAGTAATCTCGCTCTTGAGGGCGGCTACATCGTTCTGGACCCGCCGTTCAAACTGCCGAATGGCGGACACGATGTGATCCAGATCGTCGGGTTTGCGGCGTTTTTCTCGGTCCAGAACCAAAGGCTGCAACGCGGGATCGTCGCCTGTGTTGTCAACATGGCGCGCGACCGTCCGCAAGTGCCGGGTGATCATCCGGTGCACCACATAGAGCAACGCAACAGCCGCCAGATACGCCTTGATCAGGTTGGTCATCAATATGACCCAGAACTGTTCGCGCAGATTGTTGATCACCGCCGCAAGGGTCAGTTCGACCCGCAGCTTGCCCAACTCTTGCGTCACCTGACCATTGCGCGAGTAACTCAGCGGATACACCCGCTGCACCGGCGCCTCGCTGGGCGCGCCGCGTTCCCAGCGGTGGCCCGTCTGGCTCACCAACTCGACGTGGGTGATGTCCTCATTGCTGGCGATGCCGTCCAGCAGAATGTTCACCTGATCAAAATCAAAGGTCCACAACGCCTGTTCCAGCGTCCCGGCCAGCGCCGTTTCGATCTGGGTAAAGACCGCTGTCGCTTCTTCCTTCTGGCGGTTAAAGCTCGTCAAAAGCTGAATACCGGTTGAGAAAACCGACAACACCGACCCAATCAGCAGTGACGCCAAAACCAGGCGATACCCGAGGGGATCGGTGAAAAATCGTCGTGTCATCCGTTTACTTGATCGCTCACATGTCTTTGAAGCAAGGCTTTCAACGTGCCGTCCGCACGCATCTCGGCCAGCGTCGCGTTGAAATCCGCCACAATCTGCGCACTGCCTTCCAGGTCCGTCCGCACGGCCATGTGCAGGTTCTGAGAGGCCATGGTCCCCGGCACCAGCTCCACCAGATCGTTCAGCGACGGGTCATCCTTTTCAATGACGTGCCGCAGCACATCGACGCTGTCCAAGGTCAGATCGGCGCGCCCATGCGCCACCATCTGAACGGCCTGCAACGTCGTCGTGACCACCATCTTGTCCAGATAATCAGCCCGATCAAATGTCTCTTCGTACAAAAAGCCGTCGCCCACAGCGATCGAATAGGGGCGCAGCGCCTCGACCGAGGTATAGCTGTGGCCCGCGCCAACCGGCTGCAGCAACTGGATGTCGGTGGCATAGAAGGGGTCGCCATAGGTCAACACCTTGGCCAATTCCGCGTCGGCAAACAGGCTGCCGACAATGTCGACAGTGCCATTGCGCGCGCCGTCCATGATCCGCGCCCATGGCACAACACGCGTCTCAACCGTATAGCCCGCGCGTTCCAGAACCGCTTTGATCACGTCCAGCGACATGCCGCCGTCCGGCAGGTTAGGCCCCGAAAACGGTGGCCAGTCATCCGCCACAACCTGCAACACCCGGTCTTGCGCCGCCGCGAATGTGGCCGTCACCGCCAGAATGGCCGCAAAAACATATTTGATCATCTTCCGCCTCCCGTTTTGAGTGTATGCCGATAACGCTTCAATAACCGATGCAATACCAGCCCTAATTTAGTGTTAAGCGCCGCCAAAGATCCTGCGCGCGCGCAGGGGCGGCAGTCCAATTTCCGTCGCCGTGTCCTATCCCCTTGCGCACCGCCGCCACCGTGCATAGAAGGGCGCGAATTTCCGATCAGCCCCCAGCCTGGGGGCCTTTACGCTATGGGAGCACACATGCAGGTCACCGAGACGCTGAATGACGGTCTGAAACGCGGCTATGCCATCACCGTGACCGCCGCCGAACTGGACGCCAAGGTCAACGAAAAACTGGTCGAGGCGCAGCCCGAAGTCGAAATGAAGGGCTTTCGCAAAGGCAAGGTGCCTATGGCGCTGCTGAAAAAGCAGTTCGGTCAACGGCTCATGGGCGAAGCGATGCAGGAAAGCATCGACGGCGCCATGTCGGACCATTTTGAGGCGTCGGGCGACCGCCCTGCGATGCAGCCCGAGGTCAAAATGACCAACGAGGACTGGAAAGAGGGCGACGACGTCAACGTCGAAATGTCCTATGAGGCGCTGCCTGAAATCCCCGAAGTCGACCTGAGCGGCATCACACTGGAACGTCTGGTGGTCAAAGCTGACGACGCCGCGATTGACGAAACACTGACATCGCTGGCCGAAAACGCGCAGGACTTCTCCTCCCGCAAAAAGGGCAACAAAGCCGTCGACGGCGACCAGGTTGTCATGGACTTTGTCGGCAAGGTCGACGGCGAAGCGTTCGAAGGCGGCTCTGCCGAGGACTACCCGCTGGTGCTGGGCTCCAACTCCTTTATCCCCGGTTTCGAGGAACAGCTGATCGGCTCCAAGGCTGGCGAAGAAAAGGACGTGACCGTCTCTTTCCCCGAGGACTACCAGGCCGAGCATCTGGCCGGCAAAGAGGCCGTGTTCTCCTGCACCATCAAGGACGTCAAGAAACCGGTTGCGGCCGAAATCGACGACGAGCTGGCCAAGAAATACGGCGCCGAGGACCTCGACGGTCTGAAAACGCGGATCTCCGAACAGCTCGAAGGCGAGTACAGCGGTGCCGCCCGCGCGGTGATGAAGCGTGCGCTGCTGGATCAGCTCGACAACATCGTCAGCTTTGACCTGCCGCCCAGCCTGGTGGACGCCGAGGCCAAGCAGATTGCGCATCAGCTCTGGCACGAGGACAACCCCGAAGTCGAAGGCCACGATCACCCCGAGATCGAGACCACGGACGAACACAAGGAACTGGCCGAACGCCGCGTGCGTCTTGGCCTGTTGCTGGCCGAACTGGGTCAAAAGGCCGAAGTCGAAGTGACCGATGCCGAGATGAGCCAAGCGATCATGCAGCAAGCCCGCCAGTATCCGGGTCAGGAACGTCAGTTCTTTGAATTTGTGCAACAAAACCAGCAGATGCAGCAACAGCTGCGCGCGCCTCTGTTCGAGGACAAGGTTGTCGACCACATCGTCGAGAATGCCAGCGTCACCGACAAGGACGTGTCCAAGGACGACCTGCAAAAGGCCGTCGAGGCGCTGGAAGACGACGACAGCTGATCTGTCGGCACATGACAGGATCAACAGCCGCGCGGGTTTCTCGCGCGGCTGTTTTCGTTTGGCGCCCTAGAACGCGCGCAGATCGTCCAGCGTATAGGTCGGCTGGACGGCAAAATCGGGGTCTTCGCGGTGATCCGGGTCGGGGATCAGGCAGTTGCGTCCGCAAACCTGCCGCGCCACCTGATTGCGCGCGTCCACATACCACAGCCGCCCACCGGGCGTGGCGACATAGCCATCTGTGCCGTCCTGAATGTCGGTGCGCATATCGTCAAAGGACGGCACTTCGGTGAAATAGTCGGGGCTGTAGGCGCCGTGCGTGTGATAGGACGCGACCACGACAAACGGCACGCTGCCGGGGGCCGGGGGCAGGCAGGACGACACCTGCCCACGCCGCGGTGCGGTCGCGACTAACGCGCCGTCTGCACCCAAGCCAATCAAGCCGCAATACTCGCGATCTTCCATGATCGACCGTGGTTGGATGTCGTTGAACAACCGACTGACAAAGGCCACCTCGTTGTCGGTCTGCGGGACCGGACGCGGGGCCATCTGAATTGTCGCGGGATCGTCGGGCACACAGGCGGCGAGCACCAGCACCAAGGGCAAAACGTGTTTCATGGCCGCACACTGTCCCGAACCATAGCGCGCGTCAAATCGTGCATGCAGGGGCAGGCGGGCAAACGCAAAACGCCGCGCCCGGATGTCGGGCGCGGCGCTGAATGTCGTGTCCTAAAGATCGCTGATGCGATCAGTCCTTGGGTGTGTCGTCGCCTTCGGCTGCACCGTCTTCGGATGCGATGCCTGCGGATTCCGCCAGATCTTCGTCATCGGATGCCGCAGCACCGATATCGTCGAACAGTTCCTGAATTTCGAACTCAGCCGCGGCTTCCTCTTCGGCAGCCAGTTCCTGGATCGACTTACCGGAGGCTTGCAGCTCGGCTTCTTCTTCGGAACGGGCCACGTTCAGCTGGATCACAGCCTCGACCTCAGGGTGCAGGGTGACGTGCACGGCGTGCAGGCCCAGCTCCTTGATGGGATCGGGGATGACGATCTGCTTGCGGTCCACGGTGAACCCTTCGGCCGTTGCCACATCTGCGGCGTCACGTGGTGTGACCGAGCCGTAGAGGTTGCCGCCGTCAGACGCCTGACGAATCACGATGAACTGCTGACCGTTCAGCTTGTCACCAAGCGCTTCGGCCTCTTTCTTGGTTTCCAAGTTGCGCGCTTCAAGCTGTGCTTTCTGCGCTTCGAAATCCGCGATGTTGGCCTTGGACGCGGTCAGCGCCTTTTTCTGGGGCAACAGATAGTTGCGGGCATAGCCCGACTTGACGTCAACGACGTCGCCCATCTGACCCAGCTTGGCCACGCGTTCGAGAAGGATAACTTGCATGTCAGTCGCTCCTTATTTCACGGCGTAGGGCAGCAGGGCGAGGAAGCGGGCGCGCTTGATGGCACGGGCCAGTTCGCGTTGCTTCTTGGCCGAAACGGCAGTGATACGGGAGGGCACGATCTTGCCACGCTCAGAGATGTAGCGTTGCAGCAGGCGCGTGTCCTTGTAGTCGATCTTGGGCGCGTTCTCACCGGAGAACGGGCAGACCTTGCGACGGCGGAAAAATGGTTTTGCAGCCATGGTTTAGCTCCCTCTCTCTCAGCGACGCTCGCGGCGGTCGCCGCGGTCACCACGTTCGTCACGTTTCTGCATCTGGACCGATGGTCCTTCCGCGTGCTCGTCGACTTTGATGGTCAGAACGCGCATGACATCGTCATGCAGGCGCATCAGACGCTCCATCTCTTGCACGGCCGCCGCGGGGGCGTCGGTGCGCAGATAGGCATAGTGGCCTTTGCGGTTCTTGTTGATCTTGTAGGCCATGGTCTTCACACCCCAGTACTCGTTGTCCACGAGGGTGCCACCATTGTCCGAAAGGACTGTGCCAAAATGTTCGATGAGCCCTTCGGCCTGAGTGTTGCTCAGGTCCTGACGGGCGATCATCACATGCTCATAAAGAGGCATGGACGTACTCCACTTGTTTCAAGGCGCATTTCATAGACCGATCCATATGAACCCTGCGGGATGGTCACGAGAGACTGCGCGGCAAAAAGGTCTTTGCAGGGACGCGTCCGTATACATCGCTGAGCCTGTCGCGCAAGGGCAAATGGCGTTGTGGGCGGTAGGCACGGCCTTTTCACGCAAGGGCCGCATTTTAGTCAAGTTTGAACGGGATGATGCAATCAAGTTGTAACGAGGATCTGATTTCATGACCGCCTTTTCCGATGTAATGCCTGCGACCGCTGTACGGCCCGATGCCGCAGACCTGCCACTGAACGCCGACACCGACACAGCCCACGCGCTGGACGGGCACCTTGTGCTGGTGCGCGTATTGCAGAAACTGCTGGGTGCATCCCTTGTGATGGCGGCCATGGGGCTTTGGCTCCAGCCGGGTGCGCAGCTTGAGACGGATGTGCTGCTGATGAAATTTGTGCTGTCGCTGGTGATGGGATTTGCCGGTCTCGCGGTGTTTCAGGCCAGCTGGCCTGCGGCAGGCGCAGAGGGCGACACAGAGATCGAGATCGACACCGTCCGTCAGGAAGTGCGCACCGTGCGTGGCAGGGGACGCGCCCGCACTGTGCTGGCCCGCACGCGCATGTGCGATCTGGGTGCTGCGGAACCAACCTCTGACGGGCTGCGCCTGTGGGATGCAGAAGGCACGCTGATGGCAGAGGTACAGTTGACCGACGCGACCGCAAGGGCCAGCTTGACCACCGCGCTGCGCTGCGCTGGCAAACTCTGACCTTTGGCAACACGCCAATCGGCGCTTTTATGCGCAAATCCAAGTGTTCGGCTGCGCGCACGATGTGTTGAACTCTGTGCAATTGCGCCAAACCCCAATACGCACATCTTTGTCCCCATGTGAAACCCATGTGGAGACGACCCAATGAAGCCCCTTTTCCTGGCCTCGGCCTTTGCCCTCGCAGCGACATCTGCACTGGCTGCTGACAAATACACGCTGGATTCCAGCCACAGCCAAATTCTGTTTTCCTACAACCACTTCGGTTTTTCGACCACATGGGGCATGTTCTCCGGGTTCGAAGGGGACATCACCTTTGATCAGGCCAACCCTGCAAATTCGAGCGTGAGCGTGTCGATGCCCACCAAGTCGATGTTCACCGGCTGGGAACAGCGCGACGGCCACTTCATGTCGGGCGACTTTTTTGATGCCACCGACGAGGACCTGATCTCGTTCACGTCGACGGGCATTGAGGTGACAGGCGACGACACCGCCAAAATCACAGGCGATCTGACCATGAACGATGTGACCAAGTCGGTTGTGCTGGATGCTGTGCTGAACCAGGTTGGCACCAACCCGTTGGCCAACAAGGACTGGGCGGGCTTCAACGCGACAACCACCCTCCTGCGGTCTGATTTCGGACTGGGCGCCTTTGCCCCCGCAGTGAGTGACGAGGTGGAAGTCCAGATCTCGATCGAAGCGGCCAAGGTCGAATAAGCGACACAGGTTTCGTAGTCTTGAGGCCGTGCCTGTCGGGGCGCGGCCTTTTTGTATGTGGTGTTGGTTGGAGTGCGTGTGTGGTGGTGATTGACGCGCCTTTGGCGGATTTTTTTAGTGACGCGCCTTCGGCAGGATTTTTTAAGATGACGCGCCTTTGGCGCGATACGATTTACACCAAAGCCGCCTTTTCAGGCAGCTTTGGTCCAGCGCGCCTGTGGCGCGGGCGTGGGTTGAAATGGTGTGCGCGCGTCACTCCGCCGCCGCGCGGGTGGCTGTCAGCGCGACATCCACGCGGACCGCGAATTTGAGCGAGCTTTCGTCCGCCATGTTGTCCCCGATGCCAAAGCTGCGGCGGTCGAGCATCAGCATACCCGTCATGGACGCGGTATCGCCGTCCACGGACAAGCCAAAGGGCAGGGTGATCGGCACGGACTGTCCCTTGATCGTCAGAGTGCCGTTCGCGCTGTAGCCATCGGTGATCGTCACAATATCGGCGGTGAACGTGGCCGTTGGATGTGTCGTTGTACCAAAGAAATCCGGGCCCATCGCCTGATCGGTCACAGACCCCAGCGTCAGGGAGCCGATGGCCACAGTCACCTCAACTGCGCCCACTGTCCCTTGTTCCTGCGTGTCGTCAAAGCGGATCGCGGCGGTCCAGTCTGCAAACTGTCCAGTGACCTCGGAGCCGAGCTGGGTCACCGTGATGGACAACACGCCGTCCTCGACCCGCCAATCCGATTGAACCTCTTCCAGTGCGGCGGCCTCAGATGTCAGGCCCCCTGTGGGCGCAAAGACACCCAGTGCATTGCCCGCAAACAGGGCGACAGCCCACAGGCAAAGCGCCGCCAGGATCGGCAGACGGTGCTTGTGGGTGGCCGAGACCGGTGGCACCGCCACATGACCAAACCACATGCGGCGCAGCGTGGCGTCCTTGTCGATCACATGGTGTTTGAGCGCGCCCGCGATGTGCAACAGAAGCGACAGGCCCAGCACCTTGGTCAGCACCCAATGTGCGCCGCCAAGGGCTGCGGCCACGGCTTCGGATTTGGGCACCAGCGGCAGGTTCTGGCCCAGTGGCCACCAGATCGGGGCAAAGCCGGACGCAGCGGCGTGATGAATCCAGCCCGACAGCGGCACAACCACGAGACTGCCGTAGAGCAGCCAGTGCACCGTCTCGGCGGCCAGGCTTTCCACCTTGCGGTCAGGATGCAGCAGGCCGGGTTTGGGCTGCGCCAGCGCCCAGGCAATGCGGGCCAGCGCGACAAAGAACACCGCAACCCCCAGCGTCTTGTGTAGCGAGAACAGCCAAACCGTACGTGCCACAAAGGCATCTGGCTGTGCGCCTGCCTTGAGCGTGTGCGCCATGTCATTTGCGATCAGCCCCAGCGGGAACAGCGTCAGGATCAGCAGGGCGGTCAGCCAGTGAAACGTCTTTGACACTGTGCCGTAACGGTCGGTGGTGTTGGAAAGGGCCATATGCACGCTCCGATGGTTGGTCCTGATGGAAACACGTCAGCCTGTAATGTTATGCGGGTGATGCTGTGGCAACCTCGAAAACCTGCACAGGTGTCGTGCGCGGCTCTCTTGTCTGGGCGGGACGCGCGCTTTACACCCGTTGCGACGAAGCAGAGCACAAAAGGGGCAGGTCATGAGCGTGGCATTCGTATTTCCGGGACAGGGTGCACAGACCATCGGCATGGGCCGGGATCTGGCACAGGCCTACCCGGCGGCGCAGGCGGTGTTTGACGAGGTGGATGAGGCGCTGGGCGAAAAGCTGAGCGCGCTGATCTGGGAGGGCGATGCCGAGACGCTGACGCTGACGCAAAACGCGCAACCGGCGCTGATGGCCACGTCGATGGCGGCGATGCGCGCGCTCGAGGCCGAGGGCATCGGCATCGACCACGCCGCATTTGTGGCGGGACATTCGCTGGGTGAATACTCTGCGCTGTGTGCCGCTGGGGCGCTCAGCATCGCGGACGCGGCACGCCTGTTACGGACGCGGGGTAAAGCCATGCAAGAGGCGGTCCCGGTGGGCGTTGGCGCGATGGCGGCACTGCTCGGGCTCGACTTTAAGGCCGTCAGCGCAGTGGCCGCCGAAGCCGCTCAGGGCGAGGTTTGTCAGGCGGCCAATGACAATGATCCCGGTCAGGTGGTTGTGTCGGGCCACAAGGGGGCCGTGGAACGCGCGGTCGAGATCGCCAAGGGCAAAGGGGCGAAACGCGCCGTCATGTTGCCCGTATCCGCACCGTTTCATTGCAGCCTGATGGAGCCCGCGGCCGCAGTGATGGCCGAGGCGCTGGCGCAAGTGGACCTGAATGCGCCCGCCGTGCCGGTTGTGCCGAATGTGCAGGCAACGGGCTGTTCCGATGCGACGGTGCTGCGCACGCTGCTGGTCGATCAGATCACCGGCTCCGTCCGCTGGCGCGAAAGTGCTGCATGGATGGCCGGGCAGGGTGTGACCGAGATTTGGGAGATTGGCGCAGGCAAGGCCCTGTCGGGCATGATGCGCCGGATCGACCGCTCCGTGGCGACGCGCGCTGTTGGTACGGCGGAGGACGTCAAGGCGGCGGCGGGTGCCTGACCGGGTCACAATTGCACCGCAGCTTTTGGGCGGGGTGGTCGAAACCATCCCGTTTGCGGATCGGTTGTCACTGATCCCGGACATCTTTGGGCAATTGGACACTGCGATTGCGCAGGCCGGATTTTTCTACGTCGGGCCGCAAACCGCGCTTTACCGTGTCGCAGGAGACCAGATGGAGGTGCGGGTCGGTGTGGCACTGGACCGCGCCCTGCCGGGGTTCGAGATGTTCGAGGCACCGGGATCGGATGCCTTGCTGCACACCCATCGCGGGGGCTTTGACCAGCTGCCGCAGATTTATCAGACGCTGGATGCCCCTGTGACCGAACAGGGCCTGCAGCGCAAAACCTGGGCGCGCGAGGTCTACCGGCAGGTGGCGCGGGATGCGACGCTCAATGTGATCGACATCTATATGGACGTCCTTTAGGGCACCCCGTGGCTTGCGCCGCCGCGCGGGCCATGGCAAGCCATGTGGCAGTCAAAAAGCAGACGCAGCAGGAGGGGACAGGCATGTTTGATCTGACAGGAAAATCGGCACTGATCACGGGGGCCTCGGGTGGCATTGGCGCAGATATCGCGCGCACTTTGCACGACGCAGGCGCCACCGTCGGGCTGAGCGGCACACGTGTGGACCCGCTGCAGGCGCTGGCCGATGAGCTGGGCGAACGCGCCCACGTCCTGCCCTGTAACCTGAGCGACGGCGACGCGGTCGACGCGCTGCCCAAACAGGCCGCCGAAGCGATGGGTGCGGTGGACGTGCTTGTCAACAATGCCGGGATCACGCGCGACAACCTCTTTATGCGCATGTCCGAAGAAGAATGGGCCTCGGTCCTGAATGTGAACCTGACCTCGACCTTCAAACTGTGCAAGGGCGTGATGCGCGGCATGATGAAGGCCCGCTGGGGCCGCATCGTCAACATCAGCTCGGTTGTGGGGGCCACGGGCAACCCTGGCCAGGCAAACTATGCCGCGTCCAAGGCGGGCATGATCGGCATGTCCAAAAGCCTCGCCTACGAAGTTGCAAGCCGCGGCATCACCGTGAACGCGGTTGCGCCCGGATTTATTGCAACGGCGATGACGGACAAGCTGACCGACGACCAAAAGACTGGAATCATGGGACAAATTCCGGCCGGACGCATGGGCGAGGCGCATGAAATCGCCGCCGCTGTGCTCTATCTGGCAAGCCCCGAAGCCGCCTATGTGACAGGCACCACCTTGCACGTGAATGGTGGCATGGCCATGTTGTAGGCTACGCTGCTGCACGAGCGACCTCTGGCCTTGCCATCTCAAGGGGATATGCTATAGGCAGCGCAGATTCCGGCGCAGGCCCCCGTTCAGGAGGCCGGTGCTTCACCGCCCCAAGGGGGCAAGACCAGAGCCCCTGAGCCATGGGGACACCACTTGGGGGCGCAGTATTTGCCCCGGCAAAGAATGAGGACAGTCATATGAGCGAAATTGCCGATCGCGTGAAAAAGATCGTTGTGGAACACTTGGGTGTGGACGAAGATAAGGTCAGCGAAAACGCTTCGTTCATCGACGACCTGGGCGCCGACAGCCTGGACACCGTTGAGCTGGTCATGGCCTTCGAAGAAGAATTCGGCATCGAAATCCCCGATGACGCGGCCGAAACCATCCAGACATTCGGCGACGCTGTGGGCTTTATCAGCAAAGCATCCTAAGCCATTCGGGCCTCTTGCCCGATGCAACGGCGTCCTTCCTCGCGGAAGGGCGCCGTTTTTGCATTCCGGGGCTCAGTCTGCTTGCCTTTGGGGGTGGCTTTGGGTGAGTGTTTGAAAAAACACCTAGGTATTCGGGCAGGACACCTTCATGAGCAGACATGTGCCGACAATTAACACGGCGCGCGTAACCTTGCGCGCGATGCGCCCCGGTGATTTCGACCGGTTCGCCGAGATTTGGGCCATGCCGGAGGTGGTGCAGTTCACCGGTGGGCAGGCCCGCAGCCGTGATGCGTGTTGGCACAATTTTCTGCGCAATGCGGGCCACTGGCAGATGACCGGCTTTGGTCAATGGGCGATCGAAGAGCACGGGTCGGGCCGTATGGTCGGGCAGGTGGGGTTCTTTTTCGGCGCGCGCGGGCTTGGCGCGGATTTCGACGCGGTGCCAGAGGCCGGATGGGTTGTGACGCCGGACGTACAGGGCCAGGGGCTTGGCCGCGAGGCGGCGCAGGCGGCGCATGACTGGTTCGACCGTGTGGTGACGGGACCGCTTGTGTGCATGATCGACCCGGCCCATGCCGTGTCGCTGCATCTCGCAGAGCGTCTGGGATACGTGTCGCTGCGGGACGCGGCGGATGCGGCGGGGCCGGTGCGGTTGATGATCCGCAAGTCGCCACCGCAGGTGTGACGCCAATGGGGGTGCTGCCAAAATGCGCGCCTGACGGCGCACGATATGTTTCAGGTTGCACGCAGGGTCACCTGTTGCACCCGGAGTGGTGGGGGCCCGAGGGGCTTGAACAGGGTCGGTGCTGCACTGTATGAGGCGGCACATTGAATGAAAGGGCATGAGCAGATGCGCAGAGTGGTTGTGACAGGTCTGGGTCTGGTGACCCCGCTCGCTGATGGGGTCGAAGCCAGCTGGAGCCGTATTCTGGATGGGCAGTCCGGTGCAGGGCCGATCACGGGGTTTGACCCCGAGGGGCTGGCCACGACATACGCTTGCGAAGTGCCTTTGGGTGACGGGACGGACGGGACGTTCAACGCGGATGCCTATATGGCGCCCAAGGATCAGCGCAAGGTAGATACCTTTATCCTGTTTGGTCTGGCGGCTGCACAGCAGGCGGTTGAGGATTCAGGTTGGATGCCTGAGGGCAATGAGGACCGTGAGCGCACCGGCGTGTTGATCGGGTCGGGCATCGGCGGTTTGAATTCCATCGCGAACACCGCCGTCATGATGGAAGAGAAGGGGCCGCGCCGCGTGTCGCCGTTCTTTGTCCCCGGCGCGTTGATCAACCTAATTTCCGGTCAGGTGAGCATCAAGTACCAGTTCAAGGGACCGAACCATTCGGTTGTCACTGCTTGTTCCACGGGGGCGCATGCCATTGGTGATGCGGCGCGTCTGATCATGTTGGGTGATGCCGACGTGATGGTGGCCGGTGGCGCTGAGGCGGCGATCTGCAAGATCGGCATTGCCGGGTTCAACGCCTGCAAGGCGCTGTCAACCAAGCGTGCTGACGATCCCGCAAAGGCGAGCCGTCCCTATGACGCGGACCGCGATGGTTTTGTCATGGGTGAGGGTGCTGGCATCGTTGTGCTGGAAGAATACGAGCACGCTGTGGCGCGTGGGGCCAAGATCTATGCCGAGGTGAAGGGGTACGGCCTGTCGGGCGACGCTTATCACATCACGGCACCGTCCGAGGATGGCGAAGGCGGTGAGCGGTCGATGCGCGCGGCTTTGCGCAATGCCGGGCTGGAGGCCACGGACATCGACTACATCAACGCGCATGGCACATCGACCATGGCAGACACCATCGAATTGGGTGCTGTTGAGCGTCTGTTGGGTGATCATGCGGCCAATGTGACCATGTCTTCGACCAAATCGGCGACGGGGCACCTGTTGGGGGCCGCGGGTGCGATTGAGGCGATATTCTCGATCCTGGCGATCCGGGATCAGGTCTGTCCGCCGACCATCAACCTGGACACGCCCGCCGTGGACACGCCGGTTGATCTGGCACCAAATGCCAAGCGTGAGCGCAAGGTCGACTATGCGCTGTCCAACAGCTTTGGCTTTGGTGGCACCAATGCCAGCGTGATTTTCGGCCGGGTTGACGGCTGATGTGGCGCTCGGTCGCGTCCAATGCTTTGACCTTTTTGATCGTGGCGCTGTTCCTCGGAGGGGCTGCTATCCTTTGGGGGCGCGGCCAGTACGAAGGCACCGGGACGTTGGACCAGGCCATTTGTCTGCAGGTTGAGCGTGGGTCCAACTTTCGCCGGGTGAGCCGTGATCTTGAGCAGGAAGGCGCGGTATCTCATGCGTGGATCTTCCGCCTTGGGGCCGACTATGCGGGCAAGACAAGCCAGTTGAAGGCGGGCAGCTATCTGCTGGAGCCTGAGACGTCCATGGAAGAGATCGTGGACGTGGTCACGCGCGGCGGAGCCAGCACCTGTGGTACAGAGGTGGTTTACCGGATTGGTGTGAACCGTGTGAGCGCGCAGGTGCGCGAGCTGGATCCGGGCACGAACCGGTTTGTGGAGCGCGTGTCGTTTCAGCCAGGCACGGATGAGACGCCTGAGATTTACACAACTGTCAGAGAGGCGCAGGACACGCGCTACCGTGTGGCAATGGCCGAGGGCGTGACCAGTTGGCAAGTTGTGAACGCGCTGCGTGCGATGGACATCCTGGAAGGTACGGTTGCCGAAGTGCCGCCCGAAGGGGCCTTGGCACCCGACAGCTATGAGGTGCGCCCCGGCGACGACCGGGCGGGTGTGCTGGCGGATATGGCAGAGCAGCAGGAGCTGTGGGTGTCCGCCGCCTGGGAGGCGCGGGACGCAAGTGTGCCGCTTGCCTCACCCGAAGAGTTGCTGACGCTGGCGTCGATCATCGAAAAGGAAACCGGGGTCGCCGAAGAGCGTCGGCAGGTGGCGAGCGTCTTTGTCAATCGTCTGAACCGGGGCATGCGTCTGCAGACGGACCCGACGGTGATCTATGGGATCACCAAGGGGCAGGGCGTGTTGGGCCGTGGTTTGCGGCGGTCCGAGCTGCGCGCGGCGACGCCATGGAACACCTATGTCATTCAGGGATTGCCACCGACACCTATTGCGAACCCCGGTCGTGCCAGCCTGATGGCGGCCGCGCAGCCGGACGAGACACCTTATGTGTTCTTTGTGGCGGACGGGACGGGCGGGCACGCCTTTGCCGAGACACTAGACGAGCACAACCGCAACGTGGCGCGTTGGCGTGAGATCGAGGCGGAACGGGCCAACCAATCTGACGACGGCTGACCCGTGCGGACGGGCGGTGCGCAGTGCATGCGCACCCTACGGGCCGCGTTATCGAGGTGTCCCCGCGGGGACACGGTAGGGTTGTGTAGCGTCTTCAGGCGGTTACGTGGAGCGTTCACCCCTTGTTAACCCTTCGGGTAGGAATTTGTTAATCTTACCGTACGGTTAGCCGATCTGGGTCGCGCGCATTTTGCTTGACTCTGCGAACGGTCACACGTATAACTTGTGACAAGCTAGAAGAAGTGGGTCAGCGGCCCCGGAGAAATCCGGAGGTCGCTTTTTCGTTTCTCTCGTGCGGAGCAATCCCAACGCATGAGAGGTTATGCACACATGACACTGAACACCCCTGCGCTTGATGATGAAGCGCGTGCCGAGGAGCTTTTGCTTTCGGTTCAGGACTCGCTCCGCGATTTGCGGAACGCGTTCAAGGCCCTCAAAGAAAGGGCTGACATGGGGGAGGACGTCAAAGGCGCTGAAATCAAGTCCAACTTTCGGGACTTGGGGACGGTGCTGGTCAATTGCCAGAAATTGGAGACGACGCTTGCAGAAGCCAGGCAAAAACGCGGGTCCGGCGGACACGGAGGGGCTGTGCTCGATCTTGACGCAGCCCGAGCTGAAGTTCGGTGCGCGCTGGGTCGCATCCGCGCCTGTTGCAGAGCAGGAAGCGTTTCTGAGTGAGTTGGGTGAGGGCGCTTTGGGCGCCCTCCCTTTTCTGTTCGAGTTTTGGGCGATGGAGCATCAGCTGCCGCCAGAGGGTGATTGGCGTTCCTGGGTGATCATGGGGGGACGTGGTGCGGGCAAGACCCGTGCAGGCGCGGAGTGGGTCCGGTCGATGGTTGAGGGGCCGTTGCCGATGGATCCCGGACGCGCGAGCCGCGTGGCTCTGGTGGGTGAGACCCATGACCAGGTGCGGGAAGTGATGATATTTGGCGAAAGCGGCATTCTGGCCTGTTCGCCCCCCGACCGCCGCCCTGAGTGGCAGGCGGGACGTAAACGTCTGGAATGGCCCAATGGTGCCGTGGCGACCGTGCATACGGCCCATGACCCTGAAGGGTTGCGGGGGCCGCAATTTGATGCGGCCTGGGTTGATGAGCTGGCCAAGTGGAAGAAGGGTCAGGAGACCTGGGACATGTTGCAGTTTGCGTTGCGGTTGGGCGATGACCCACGGGTCTGTGTGACCACCACGCCGCGCAATGTGGGGGTGCTGAAGGCGCTGTTGGAGCAGCCGTCAACCGTAACCACCCACGCGCCCACGGAGGCGAACGCGGCCAATCTGGCGGCGTCGTTTCTGGCCGAGGTGCGGGCGCGCTATGCGGGCACGCGGTTGGGACGGCAGGAGCTGGATGGGTTGCTGTTGAGCGATGCCGAGGGGGCGTTGTGGACCAGCGACATGTTGGCGGCCTGTCACAAGAAGGGATTTTTCCATTTTGACCGCATTGTCGTGGGCCTTGATCCGGCGATCACCAGCGGCAAGGCGGCGGACGAGTGCGGGATCATTGTGGTGGGGGCGCATATGCAGGGCCCGCCGCAGGAGTGGACCGCGCATGTGATTTGCGACGCCTCGGTGCAAGGCGCGCGCCCGTCTGAATGGGCGCGGGTGGCGGTGGAGGCCGTGGACACCTGGGATGCGGACCGCTTGGTGGCGGAGGTCAATCAGGGCGGTCAGATGGTGGGCGAGGTGGTCCGTCAGATCGACCCGATGGTGCCTTACAAGGCGGTGCATGCCAGCCGGGGCAAGGTGGCCCGCGCAGAGCCCATTGCCGCCCTTTATGAGCAGGGACGGGTGACACATACGCCGCACCTGACCGCGCTTGAGGATCAGATGGTGCAGATGACGCGGCGCGGGTACCTGGGTGACGGATCGCCGGACCGGGTGGATGCGTTGGTCTGGGCGTTGCACGAGTTGATGATCGAGCCCGCGCGGGAGTACCGGCGGCCCGGCGTGCGCGGGTTGTAGGCCCGTAGGCTGCGGTTTCAGAACGGCCCTTCGGGGAGAGTTTATTTGGCAAGATGATACGAGGGATCCGTCCCTTGTGGTGTGGGCAGTCCTGAAATGGGGCTGCCTTTTTCGTTGGTATGGACGGGGCCGGGCGGCCCTTGGGATCACGGATAGGAGACCCGAGAATGGTGTTTGATTTCTTTCGGAACCGGGCCGCGGTGGACGCGCCGGAGCAAAAGGCCAGTGCCACGGGGAAAGTCGTGGCCTGGCAGACAGGTGGCCGTGTGGCGTGGAGCCCGCGCGATGCGGTGTCGCTGACCCGGTCGGGGTTTTCGGGCAATCCGGTTGGGTTTCGGTCGGTCAAGTTGATCGCCGAGGCGGCGGCGGCCTTGCCGCTTGTGTTGCAGGATGTGGAGCAGCGGTTTGAGACGCATCCGCTCTTGTCGCTGATCAAGCGGCCCAATCCCGGTCAGGGGCGCGCGGAGTTGCTGGAGGCGCTTTATGCGCAGCTGTTGCTGTCGGGCAATGCCTATGTGGAGGCGGTGGCGGGTGAAAGCGGTGCGCCGCTGGAGCTGCATGTGTTGCGGTCGGATCGGATGTCGGTGGTGCCGGGGGCCGATGGGTGGCCGGTGGCCTATGAATATGCGGTGTCGGGCAAGACGCACCGGTTTGATGCCAGCGGTGCGGTGAGCCCGGTGTGCCACATCAAGAGCTTTCACCCGCAGGACGATCATTACGGGTTTTCGCCGATGCAGGCGGCGGCCATGGCGCTGGATGTGCATACGGCGGCGTCGCGTTGGTCGAAATCCCTGTTGGACAATGCAGCCCGTCCGTCGGGGGCCATTGTCTACAAGGGACAAGAGGGTCAGGGGCACCTGAGCGTGGATCAGTATGACCGTCTGGTGTCGGAGATCGAGACCAACCATTCGGGTGCGCGCAATGCGGGGCGTCCGATGTTGCTGGAGGGTGGTTTGGATTGGAAGCCTATGGGGTTCTCTCCATCCGACATGGAGTTTCAGAAAACCAAGGAGGCGGCCGCGCGCGAGATCGCCTTGGCCTTTGGGGTGCCGCCGATGCTGTTGGGGATCCAGGGCGATGCGACTTACGCCAATTATCAGGAGGCCAACCGGGCGTTTTACCGGCTGACCGTGTTGCCGCTGGCCACGCGGGTAGCGGCGGCGCTGGCCGAGTGGTTGGGCGCGCATACCGGCGAGGATGTGGTGCTGGCGCCCGATCTGGATCAAGTGCCGGCCCTGTCGGCGGAACGCGATGCGCAGTGGGCGCGGGTGGTGCAGGCCGATTTCCTGACCGAGGCCGAAAAGCGCCGGATGCTGGGGCTGCCCGCCTTGGCCGAGGAGTAGGGCCATGGATGACGGCGGTTTGGACCGGTTCGCCTGTGCGCCCGGTCTGCGGCTGGAGGCGCATGAACGCCTGACAGAGGTGCATTTCGACAACCTGGGCAAGCGGCTCGACCGGCTCGAAGAGCTGATGGAGCGGCTGGAGAAGCGGCTGTGGCTGACCGTGTACGGCGTGGTCGCCGTCATTCTGGCCACCGGGTTTCAATCAATCATGGCGGCCATTCCGCATTGAAAAGGAGACAACAGATGCAGGCAGAGACCGGTCTGGAGACAAAATTTGCGCGCTTTGGCGACGGCATCAAGGTGCAGGATGATCACGTGATCGAAGGCTATGCCAGCCTGTTTGGTGCCTGCGATCAAGGCGGGGACGTTGTGCGCGCGGGCGCTTATGCGGCGTCGCTGGGTGCGATTGCCGTCGAAGGGCGCAGCGTGAAGATGCTGTGGCAGCACGATCCGGCCTTTCCCATCGGTGTGTGGGACGAGGTCCGCGAGGATGGCCGGGGCCTGTGGGTCAAGGGCCGTTTGCTGCCGGGGGTGGCCAAGGGCCGCGAGGCGATGGACCTGATCCAGGCGGGCGCCATCGACGGGCTGTCCATCGGGTATCGTACGGTGAAAGCCACAAAGAACGACAAGGGCCAGCGGCTCTTGACTGAACTGGAGCTTTGGGAAGTGTCTTTGGTCACGTTCCCGATGCTGCCCAGTGCGCGGGTGTCGGCAAAATCGGAAGAACGCAACGCGTTTGACGATGACACGCTGCGTGACATGGCGGCGGCCCTTTGGGTTGCCCGCGAAAGCCTGGCACAGCGCTGACGCGCACGCCATTTCAACCCACCATCAAGGACATGCTTATGAGCAAGACCGAGATCAAGGCTCGGGCCGGGGAAGGTTTGTCCCCAGTCCAAGAGGTTGCCGAAGCCATGAACGGTTTCGTCAACGAATTGAAAGGCTTCAAAGCCGACGTTCAAACCAAACTTCAACAAACAGAAGAGCGACTGACCATGCTGGATCGGAAAAACATGACTGCGGCGCGCACCCCTCTGGCCGGTGCCGTCGACTTTGGGGCCCCTCATCAGAAGGCGTTCAACGCCTATCTGCGTTCGGGCGAAGATGACGGCCTGCGCGGCCTTGAGCTGGACGGCAAATCGCTGTCGACAGCGGTGAATTCGGATGGCGGTTACCTCGTCGATCCGCAGACATCGGAGAGCGTGAAATCGGTTCTGAACGCCACGGCGTCGATCCGTTCGATCGCATCCGTCGTCAATGTCGAAGCGACGTCCTATGACGTGCTGGTCGACCACGGCGATGTGGGCACCGGCTGGGCCACCGAAACGGCCAGCCTGACCGAGACGGACACGCCGTCCATCGACCGCATCACCATCCCGCTGCACGAGCTGTCGGCCCTGCCCAAGGCATCGCAGCGCCTGCTGGATGACGCGGCGTTTGACATCGAAGCGTGGCTGGCCGGTCGCATCGCGGACAAGTTTGCACGCGCCGAGGCGGCATCTTTCGTGTCCGGCGACGGCATCGACAAGCCCAAGGGTTTCCTGACGCACACATCGGTCGACAATGACGTTTGGGCCTGGGGCAACCTCGGCTATGTGCCTACGGGTGTGGACGGTGACGTGACCGCCGAGGCGATCATCGACGTGGTTTACGCGCTGGGTGCCGAATACCGTGCCAACGCGACCTTCGTGATGAACTCCAAGACCGCTGGCATCGTGCGCAAGCTGAAGGACAATGACGGCCGTTTCCTGTGGACCGACGGTCTGGCTGCCGGTCAGCCTGCGGTTCTGATGGGTTATCCCGTGCTGATCGCCGAAGACATGCCCGACGCCGCAACCGGTGCCGATGCCATTGCCTTTGGAGATTTCGCCGCCGGCTACACCGTGGCCGAGCGTCCCGATCTGCGTGTTCTGCGTGATCCCTTCAGCGCCAAGCCGCACGTCCTGTTCTATGCGACCAAGCGCGTGGGCGGTGACGTGAGCGACTTTGCCGCGATCAAGCTGCTGAAATTCGCGACCGCCTAACGGGTGGGAGTGGATGGCCGGGGGTGGGCGATGGCCTGCCCCTGGTTACCGGGTGCGCGCTGGATGTGCGCCGTGTTGTCTAGCTGCTCCCCTCCGTCCGAGCAATGCGGACTGGCGCGCGCCCGGACTTGATTGGGGTGAGGGGCAGAATTCGTGTGGAGATGTTCCATGATGTTGATCGAAGAGACCACAGTGCCTGATGGGGCGTTGCCGGTCGAAGAATTCAAGGCGCATCTGCGTCTGGGCAGCGGTTTTGGCCATGACAGCGTGCAAGACGCTGTTTTGACGAGCTTTCTGCGGGCGGCGGTTGCTGCCATCGAGGCGCGCACGGGCAAGGCACTGTTTGAGCGCGCGTTTTCGCTGACGGTGTCGGAATGGGCCGTGGCGGATGCACAGGCGTTGCCGGTTGCACCGGTGTCGGCGGTGACAGGTGTGACGCTGATTGACCGGTCAGGCGGCACCACGCCGGTGGGCAACGATGCCTTTTGGTTGGAGCGCGACACACATCGGCCGCGTGTGCGCGCCGTTGCAGCTTGTTTGCCGGTTGTACCAACGGCGGGCAGCGTGTCGGTGGCGTTTACCGCCGGGTTCGGCGCGGTTTGGTCGGATGTGCCTGCGGATCTGGCGCAGGCGGTCATGCTGCTGGCGGCGCATTATTACGAGTACCGGGATGAAACGAGCCTGAGCGAGGGCTGTATGCCGTTTGGTGTGACCAGCCTGATCGAGCGGTACAAGCCCCTGCGCCTGGGCGGGCGCACAACATGAGCGCGCCGCGTCTCAATCGCCGTTTGACGCTGGAAAGTCCGGGTCGTGTGTCTGATGGCGCCGGTGGTTTTGTCGAAACCTGGACACCTTTGGGTGTGGTCTGGGCAGAGCTGACGGCGCGCACGGGCCGGGCGCTTCAGGTGGCGGCGGCACCGGTGTCGATGGTGCCCTATCAGATTGTGGTGCGCGGCGCGCCGAGTGGTCATCCCGAGCGCCCCGTCCCTGAACAGCGGTTTCGCGACGGGGGGCGTGTGTTTCACATCCGCTCTGTGGCCGAGCGGGACCCCGAAGGCCGCCATCTGGTGTGCATGGCAGACGAAGAGGTGGTGGCATGAGTTACGCAGTTTCCGCCGCGTTGCAGTCGGCCGTCTTTGCCGCTGTCAGTGCAGACCCGGATGTGGGTGAGGCCGTGGGGGGCGCGGTTTATGACGCGCTGCCCAGCGGTGCCTTGCCCAGTCTTTATGTCAGTCTTGGGCCTGAAACGGTCCGCGCGGAGAGCGACAAGACAGGCACAGGTGCCGCGCATCGGTTCGTGATTTCGGTCGTCACTGACGTGCCCGGGTTTTACGCCGCAAAGGTGGCTGCGGGTGCCGTGTGTGACGTGTTGCACGATGCCGAGATGGCGTTGAGCCGGGGGCGCCTGGTGTCCATGAAATTTGACCGCGCGCGTGCGGTGATGATCGACAAGGGCGCTGGCCGCCGCATCGATCTGACATTTCGCGCGCGTGTCGAAGACGACTAACCCTTTTGCTTCAAACGGAGAAAACCCATGGGTGCTCAGAACGGAAAAGACCTTTTGATCAAGGTCGACATGACATCGGACGGGCAGTTCGAGACCATTGCGGGCCTGCGGGCCACGCGCGTCAGTTTTAACGCGGAAACCGTCGATGTGACCAGCCTGGAGAGCCAGGGCGGGTGGCGCGAATTGTTGGCGGGCGCTGGTGTGCGGTCGGCCAACATCTCGGGATCGGGTGTGTTCAAGGACGAAGGCACGGACGAGCGTGCGCGCCAGATCTTCTTTGACGGTGAAACACCTGCTTTTCAGGTGATCGTGCCTGACTTTGGCATCATCGAGGGGCCGTTTCAGGTGACCTCGCTCGAGTACAGCGGCAACCACAACGGTGAGGCCACGTACGAGTTGTCGCTGTCGTCGGCGGGCGCGCTGACCTTTACGGCGCTTGTTGCCTGATGAGCAATCCGTGGAGGGGTGAGGTGACGTTGGTCATCGACGGACAGGCGTGCGTGATGCGCCTGACCCTTGGTGCGTTGGCGGGGCTGGAAGACGCCCTGGCAGAGCCGTCGTTGATCGCTTTGGTGGAGCGGTTCGAGCAGAGCCGTTTTTCCAGTGGTGACGTCCTGGCCTTGCTCAAGGCGGGACTGCGCGGTGGCAATTGTCCGGTGGCACCTGACGCGCTGGATCATGCGGAAATCGAGGGTGGTCCGATGGCTGCGGCGCGGGCTGCGGCTGAGTTGATCGCCCGTGCCTTTGTGGTGCCGGGCGCATGAGTGACGGACTGGACTGGCCCGCGTTGATGCGGGCCGGGATGCAGGGCTTGCGCCTGACGCCGGATGCGTTCTGGGCGCTGACCCCTGCGGAACTGCAAGTGATGCTGGGTGATCCGGGCAAGTCCGCGCCGTTGTTGAGCAACGGGTTGGAGGCGCTGATGGCTGCCTGGCCGGACAAGGCGCCCGATGCGGCACCTGAAGGGAGCGCGACATGAGCGACTACAAAGACGAGATCGAGGGGTTGGACGAGCACACGGATGGCTTGCGCCAGACCCTGGATGCGACATCCATCATGGTCACCAGTTTCGACAGTGAGTTGCGGCGGATGCGCGAGAGCCTGGCCGCAACGGGCAAGGATGTGGCGACCCTGGAGAAAGGGTTGTCGCGGGGTTTGCGCTCGGCCTTTGACGGTTTGGTGTTCGACGGTATGACCCTGTCGGATGCGTTGGAAACCGTCGCCAATTCGATGATCAACGCCACGTATAATGCCGCCATCAAGCCCGTCACAGATCATGTGGGCGGGCTGTTGGCGAGCGGTGTTGGTGGGTTGGTACAGGGCATTCTGCCTTTTGCCGACGGCGCGCCGTTCAGTCAGGGGCGTGTCATGCCCTTTGCCAGTGGCGGTATCGTCAGTCAGGCCACACCCTTTGGCATGCGGGGCGGTATGGGCGTCATGGGCGAGGCCGGGCCGGAGGCGATCATGCCGCTGGCGCGCGGGCCGGATGGCAAGTTGGGTGTGCGCGGTGGCGGGTCTGCGGGTCCGTCGATCGTGATGAACATCACCACGCCCGATGTGCAGGGATTTGCACGATCCCAGAACCAGATTGCCGCACAGATGAACCGGGCCCTCGGGCGGGCCAATCGTAACCGATAGAACTTGAGGGGAGCTAAAGAGATGCAATTTCATGAGGTTCGCTTTCCCGCGTCGCTGAGCTTTGGTTCAGTTGGCGGGCCAGAACGCCGTACTGAGGTGGTCACGCTGGCCAACGGGTACGAAGAGCGCAACACACCCTGGGCGCATTCGCGCCGCCGCTATGACGCGGGGCTTGGGCTGCGGTCGTTGGATGACATCGAAACGCTGATTTCCTTTTTCGAGGCCCGAATGGGTCAGATGTACGGGTTTCGGTGGAAGGACTGGTCGGACTTCAAGTCTTCGGCAGCCAGCGCCGAGCCTGCCTTCAATGATCAGACCATTGCCCGTGGCAACGCGGTGCAGGATGCTTTTCCTTTGCTCAAGGTCTACCGGTCCGGCGACAACAGCTATGCGCGTCCGATCAGCAAACCCGTGCTGGGTTCGGTGCGAATTGGTCTGGGTCGGGATGAGATGAAGGAAGGCGTGGATTATGAGGTGGATGTGTCCACCGGTATCGTCACGTTTCAGCATGCCCCCGAAGAAGACGTCGAGATCACGGCGGGATTTGAGTTTGACGTGCCTGTGCGGTTTGGCACCGACCAGATCCAGACGTCGGTATCGAGTTTTCAGGCGGGCAGCGTACCGAATGTGCCGATCATCGAGGTACGTGTGTGATGAGCGGGCAAAGTGAAGCGTTTCTGGCGCATGCCGCCGAGGGTTTGACGACGTTGTGCCGGGCCTGGGCCATTTCGCGCACCGATGGCGTGACGTTTGGGTTTACCGACCACGACCGGACACTGGCCTTTGACGGGATTTCATTCTCGGCTGAGACGGGTCTGTCCGCATCTGCGTTGGCGCAAAGCACCGGGTTGAGTGTTGACAATACCGAAGCCTTGGGTGCGCTGACGGATGCGGCCATTCGCGAGGATGAGATCGAGGCCGGTCGATTTGACGGGGCAGAGGTGCGCGCGTGGTTGGTGAACTGGGCGGATCCGGATGTGCGGTGGCTGCAGTTTCGCGGCACGATTGGTGAGCTGCGCCGTGCAGGCGGAGCGTTTCACGCCGAATTGCGTGGCTTGACCGAAGCGTTGAACCGTCCACTTGGGCGTATTTACCAAAAGCCATGTACCGCCGTTCTGGGTGACGGTCAGTGCCGGTTCGATTTGTCCGAGCCCGGCTACCGCCATGACGGGCCTGCGGATCGGATCACTGATGGGCGGGTGTTTGAGTGGGATATGTTGGCGGGCTTTGAGCCCGGCTGGTTCCAGCGCGGGCGTCTCGATGTGTTGGAAGGCGATGCCGCCGGGTTGTGGGGTATGGTCAAGCATGACGTCTTTGACGGGACAGTGCGCCGGATCGAGTTGTGGGAACCCATTCGTGGTCCAATTGCATCCGGCGATCAACTGCGCCTGACAGCGGGGTGTGACAAGCGGTTCGAAACGTGCCGTTTGAAGTTCAACAACCTGCTCAATTTCCAAGGATTTCCTGATCTGCCCAGCGATGATTGGGTGATGGCCTATCCCAAGAGCAGTGGTTCCAATTCCGGGGGGAGCCTGCGGTGAGCACGACATCTGAACAGATCGTACATCATGCGCGCCAGTGGATCGGGACGCCTTACGTCCATCAAATGGCCACGAAGTCGGCGGGTTGTGATTGTCTGGGGTTGGTGCGCGGGATTTGGCGCGACGTGATCGGGACCGAACCCGAACGCCCCCCCGCCTATACCATGGACTGGTCCGAGCCGCAGGGCGAGGAGTGGCTGTGGCAGGCCGCTTTGCGCCATTTGCGGGCCAAGCCGCTTGAAGCCGCACGGCAGGGTGACGTCATCTTGTTCCGTATGCGCGCCGGGTCTGTTGCAAAGCATCTGGGCGTACAGACCGAGATCGGTGGGGCACCTGCGTTTGTGCATGCCTATAGCGGCCATGGGGTTGTCGAAAGCCCGCTGAGCAGCCCTTGGGCACGACGTATTGTTGCCCGATTTGAATTTCCGAATGAGGAGGCCGTCTGATGGCGACTGTTGTACTTTCTGCTGCTGGTGCGGCTGTTGGCGGGTCTCTGGGAGGCACCTTTGCCGGTCTTTCTTCGGTGGCCATCGGGCGGGCCGTGGGTGCAACCCTGGGCCGGGTGATTGACCAACGTGTCATGGGGCAGGGGTCGGACATTGTCGAACACGGCAAGGTGGATCGGTTTCGTCTGACCAATTCCGGTGAGGGTGCTGCGATTTCGCAGCTCTATGGGCGTATGCGCATGGGTGGGCAGGTCATTTGGGCGTCTGATTTCATTGAAACGGTCAACGTGACACCGGGATCTGGCAAAGGGGCGGGGCCATCTACGCCTGCCACGAAGGAATACAGCTATTCGGTCCACTTGGCGCTGGCGGTATGCGAGGGCGAGGTCACCCGCATAGGCCGTGTCTGGGCGGACGGCGAAGAAGTGGCTGTGAACGATTTGAACATGCGGTTCTATTCGGGTGCGGAGGACCAACTGCCCGACCCATTGATCGAGGCGATTGAAGGGGCGGGGCAGGTGCCTGCCTATCGCGGTACGGCCTATGTGGTCTTGGAAAACCTTGCCTTGGGGCCTTTTGGTAACCGTGTGCCGCAGTTTTCATTCGAGGTCATTCGCCCGGAACAACCCGGCGAGGACGGCGCAGACGAAGAGATGACGCATGCCATTCGCGGTGTTGCGCTGATGCCGGGGACGGGTGAATACGCGCTGGCCACGACGCCGGTGAACTATCTGGACAGCAATATGGGCCGTTGGAGCGCCAACGTGAACACGCCGGCGGGTCGGTCGGACTTTTCAGAGTCTTTGGATGCGCTGACTGAGGAATTGCCCAATTGCGAGGCGACTTCTCTGATCGTGTCCTGGTTTGGCAACGATCTGCGGTGTGGCAGTTGCGAGTTGAAACCGAAGGTCGAACGCAAAGACATCGATGGCGAAAATATGCCTTGGGGTGTGTCGCATACTGCGCGGCACTGGGTCGAAGAAGTTCCCCGCGTTGATGATCGCCCGATCTATGGCGGGACACCCGCGGACACGGCCGTTGTGGAAGCGATCCAAGCGCTGAACGCTGCAGGACAGAACGTGATGTTCTACCCCTTTATCCTGATGGATCAACTGGACGATAACACGCTGCCCAATCCCTATGATCCAAGCGGCACGCAGCCGCATCTGCCTTGGCGGGGTCGGATCACATTGTCCACTGCGCCGGGCGTCGAAGGTTCCCCGGACGGGACGCTGGCGGCGGAAGCGGAAGTGGACGCATTTTTTGGCACGGTCAAAGCAGTGCATTTTGGCACTGGGCCGACCTTTACCTATTCCGGTCCGCCGGATGAGTGGTCGTTGTCACGGTTCATTGTGCACTATGCTGCCCTGTGTGCCTACGCGGGTGGCGTGGAGTCATTCTGTATCGGGTCAGAGTTGCGCGGATTGACCCAAATTCGCGGTGCGAACAACAAGTTTGTCGTTGTTCAAAAACTGCGTGCGCTGGCGGCAGAAGTGCGTGCGTTGCTGGGACCGGATACCAAGATCAGCTATGCGGCAGACTGGACCGAGTACTTTGGCTATCAGCCACAGGACGGTAGCGGCGATCGGTTTTTTCACCTCGATCCGCTTTGGGCAGATGACAATATCGACTTCATCGGCATCGACAACTACATGCCCCTGTCCGATTGGCGCGAGGGCCGTGCGCATCTGGATGCGCAGGAGTGGCCGAGCATTTACGATCTGGACTACCTGAAAGCGAATGTTGCAGGCGGAGAGGGGTTTGACTGGTTCTACCATTCGCCCGAGGCAGATGCGGCCCAGATACGCACGCCAATTGAGGATGGTGCCAACGGCGAGCCATGGGTGTGGCGGTACAAGGACATTCGGAACTGGTGGCAAAACGCGCATCACGAGCGCGTAGGTGGCGTGCGTTCTGATCAGCCAACGGCATGGGAGCCGGGTTCCAAGCCGATCTGGTTTACCGAGCTCGGCTGTGCCGCGGTCGATAAAGGAACCAACCAGCCGAACAAGTTTCTCGATCAGAAGTCGTCTGAAAGCAGCCTGCCGAAATATTCGAACGGTGCGCGCGATGACCTGATCCAGAAGCAATATCTTCGGGCTATGCACAGTTACTGGGGTGACGTTTCGAACAACCCGATTTCCCAGGAATACGGAGCGGCCATGGTGGATATGAGCCGTGCATTTGTTTGGGCCTGGGATGCGCGGCCTTATCCGTTTTTCCCCAATTCACTCAGCACGTGGTCGGATGGTGTGAACTATCCGCGCGGCCATTGGATCAATGGGCGCACGTCGGCACGCACGCTTGCGTCGGTCGTTGGTGAAATCTGTGAGCGCGCTGGGCTGACAGACTATGACACCAGCCAGTTGCATGGGCATGTGCGTGGGTATCTGGTGGAAGAGGTTTCGGATGCGCGTTCGGCATTGCAACCCTTGATGTTGCGCTATGCGTTTGATGCGATTGAACGGGACGGTGTGCTGCGGTTTGTCATGAGAGACGGGCAGGATCCGGTTGTGTTGAATCCCGAAACGCTGGCCTTGAATGCAGATTTGGATGGCACGACGGAACAGTCACGGGAGTCTGATGCTGATTTGGCGGGGCGTGTGCGGTTGAGATTTGTGCAAACGGATGGCAATTTTGACGTCTTGTCTGAAGAAGCGATCTTGGCTGACGACGCGACGCATTCGGTGTCGACCTCGGATTTGCCGATGGCGCTGACACGGCCCGAAGGACGGCAAATTGCTGAGCGTTGGCTGACAGAGGCGCGGGTGTCGCGCGAAACAGTACGTCTGGCCTTGCCGCCGTCGATGATCGGCGTCGGGGCGGGGGATGTGATCGAATTGTCGCCCGAGCAATCAGAGGGTGCATCGCGCTACCGCGTGGACCGGGTAGAACAGGGCGAAATGCAGCTGCTTGAAGCGGTGCGGATTGAACCGGAGGTCTATACTCCTTCGGAGCTGGCGGATGACTTGGCGGCCGTCCGGGAGTTCGTGCCACCTGTTCCACTGACGACAACCTTTCTGGATTTGCCGTTGCTTTCCGGATCCGAAGTTGAACATGCGCCTTATATTGCGGTTACTGGCTCGCCTTGGCCGGGCAGCGTTGCAGTTTACCAGTCGGCAACAGACACTGACTTTGTCTTGAATACACTAGTGGCAGCTCGGTCAGGCATAGGTTTTACGCGCAACGCTCTTGGGCCTGCTCCATCGGGCATCGTGGATCATGGTGAAGCGTTGGAAGTTGGGTTTGCAAACGGAACGCCGTCCTCGATTTCCGATGCGGCACTGTTGAATGGTGGGAATTTGATCGCCATTGGCGACGGGACACCGAATAATTGGGAACTGTTGCAGTTTCGGGACGCCACGCTGATCGCGCCCGGTCGTTATCTGCTGAGCCATCGTCTGCGTGGACAGTTTGGATCCGAACGCACAGACGGAGAGGCTTGGCCTGTTGGGTCCTGGTGTGTTTTGTTCAACGGCATACCAAAACAGATTGAACTGGCACCGAACCTGAGGCGCATTGCGCAGACCTATCGTGTCGGACCAGCACAACGAAGTGTGGACGATCCTTCCTATTCCGAGGCGGTTCATGCATTTGATGGCAATGGTTTGCGTCCCTACAGACCCAGCCACTTTAATGCGACGCGTGTGGGTATGGATTTCCACTTCACGTGGATCCGCCGCACACGTGTGGACGGAGACGATTGGGAACTGCCCGAAGTGCCGATCGGTGAAGAAAGCGAAGTGTACACGTTGCGGGTGATGCGCAGCGGCGAAGTGGTGCGCGAGCTTGCTTTGTCTTCACCCTCTTGGACATATCCGTCGTCCTTGCAAATCGCGGACGGTTTGGTCGGTTCTATGTTCAATGTGCAGGTTGCGCAAAATTCGGCCCGGTTCGGGGCTGGGCCATTTGCTGACCTTACGTTGGTCGCGTGACATGAGAAACGGGGCGAAGCGTGATCAAGACGAATGATCGCGTTTCGAGATTGGATACATCACGGGTTTGCGTTTGGAGATTAGCGCCTATGTAGAGTATGGAAGGCGCGAGAGGATGAACCATGGCAAACCTAGGCACAAACATCTCTGCAATTGACCCGGTTTGGGATCAGATCACCGAGGAAGCGCGACAAGCTGTGACAGATGAGCCGCTGATTGGTGGTTTTGTTCACGCGTGTATTCTGCACCACAAGTCGATCGAAAAGGCGCTGTCCTACCGTATCGCTGCAAAGTTGGCATCGAATGAAATGTCGATGGTGGTCGTACGTGAGATTGTGGAAGAGGCGTACCAGAAGTCTCCTGACTTGGTGGCTGCGTCACGTGCGGATTTGGTTGCCGTTTATGAGCGCGATCCGGCGTGCCACCGCCTCGTTCAGCCGATCCTTTACTTCAAAGGATATCAGGCCGTTCAAGCGTACCGGGTTGGACACTTCCTATGGACCGAAGGTCACTATGATCTGGCGTACTTCTTTCAGATGCGCGTGTCTGAAATTTTTGGTGTCGATATTCATCCGGCGGCACGCATTGGCCGTGGGATCATGATCGACCACGCCCATTCGATTGTGATTGGCGAGACTGCAGTCGTTGGTGACAACGTTTCGATGCTGCATTCGGTAACGCTTGGCGGTACGGGCAAAGAAGAGGAAGATCGGCATCCCAAGATTGGGAACGGCGTTTTGATTGGGGCAGGTGCCAAAGTGCTCGGCAACATTCGAATTGGGAATTGCAGTCGGATTGCTGCGGGATCTGTCGTTTTGGAAGAGGTCCCTGAGTGCAAGACGGTTGCGGGCATTCCAGCGCGCATCGTTGGCGAAGCAGGTTGTGATCAACCTTCGGTTTCGATGAACCATATGCTTGGCAAAGATCACTGACCACGCTAGGTCGGCAAATAGAAAAGGGGGCAGCGGTAGACCTACCGCAGCCCCCTTTTTTTGTGTTTGGCAGTTACGCCAGCATCGACAGCGGATTTTCAAGGTTGTCGACAATCGCCTGCAACAGCTGTGCGCCCAACGCGCCGTCAATGACGCGGTGATCAACGGACAGCGTGACCGACATCACTGTGGCAATGCCAAGTTCGCCATCTTTGCCAACGACCGGTTTTTTGACACCTGCGCCGACCGCGAGGATCGCGCCGTGCGGTGGGTTGATCACAGCATCGAAGTTGTCGATGCCGAACATCCCCAGGTTTGAAATTGCAAAGCTGCCGCCTTGATACTCATGTGGCGCCAGTTTGCGATCGCGTGCCCGGCCTGCCAAGTCCTTCATCTCCGCGGACAAGGCGGAAAGTGACTTGTGATGCGCATCTTGCAACACGGGTGTAAACAGACCGCCTTCGATCGCGACGGCGACTGCGACGTCCGAGGGGGTCAGTTTCAGTACTTTGTCACCTGCCCAAACTGCATTGGCGTCGGGCACCTGCTGCAATGCGATCGCGCAGGCCTTGATGATAAAGTCGTTGACCGACAGTTTCACACCACGTTCAGCCAATTGGCCGTTTAACGTGCCGCGGAACTCCAGCAAGGCATCCAGGCGAATGTCACGCCGCAGGTAGAAGTGGGGTACAGTTTGTTTGGCTTCTGTCAGGCGCGCGGCAATTGTCTTGCGCATACCGTCCAGCTTGACCTCTTTGTAGTCGCGCCCATCGTACATTTTGGTGACTGCGTCGCCAGATGGTCCCGATGCTGGCGCCGCAGGTGCTGCGGTTGCAGCAGCAGGTGCTTCAGCTTTCGCTGGCGCAGCTGTCGCGTTCTCAACGTCCGATTTGACGATGCGGCCATGCGGACCAGAGCCTTTGATCGCGGATAGGTCCAAACCTTTTTGCGCAGCAATGCGGCGCGCAAGCGGTGAGGCGAACACGCGGGCTCCGTCCTTGGTCTTGGGCGTAGGGGCCGCTGCAAACTGCGGTGTTGGATCGGGTTCTTTCGCCGCCTCTTGGGCGGGTTCCCGAGTTGGCGTGCTGGCTTCGCCGATGCTGTCGGCGCTTTCGCCATCTTCCAGCAAAACAGCGATTGGGGTGTTTACCTTGACCCCTTCGGACCCTTCAGCGATCAGGATTTTCCCCACAACGCCTTCATCCACGGCCTCGAACTCCATCGTGGCCTTGTCGGTTTCGATTTCGGCCAAAAGATCACCGGAAGACACCGTGTCTCCCTCTTTGACCAGCCACTTCGCGAGCGTGCCTTCTTCCATTGTTGGAGACAGCGCGGGCATGAGAATTTCTATCGGCATGTCTGCGGCTCCTTAGCGGTAAGTGACTTGTTTCACGGCTTCGATCACTTCGTCTGTCGTGATCAGCGCGTGTTTTTCGAGGTTTGCGGCATAGGGCATCGGAACGTCCTTGCCAGTACAGTTGATGACCGGCGCGTCGAGGTAATCGAACGCCTGCTGCATGAGAACGGAACTGATGTAGCTGCCGACAGACCCTTGCGGCCATCCCTCTTCGACAGTCACACAGCGATTGGTTTTCATCACAGAGTTGATGATCGTTGCCGTATCCATTGGACGTATCGTGCGGAGGTCGATGACCTCGGCGCTGATACCGTCTTCGGCCAGCTTTTCTGCTGCTTCCAAGGCGTATTGCATGCCAATACCAAACGACACCAACGTGACATCTGTGCCTTCGCGCCAGATGCGGGCCTTGCCGAACGGAATGGTGAAATCGTCCATGTCCGGCACATCAAAACTACGTCCGTAGAGGATTTCGTTTTCCAGGAAGCACACAGGGTTGTTGTCGCGGATCGCGGTCTTCATCAGACCTTTTGCGTCGGCGGCAGAGTAGGGCATCACCACCTTCAGGCCGGGCACTTGCATGTACCATGCTGCATAGTCCTGCGAGTGCTGGGCGCCCACGCGCGCGGCAGCGCCGTTGGGTCCACGGAACACCATGGGTGCACCCATCTGACCGCCGGACATATACAGCGTTTTGGCCGCAGAGTTGATGATCTGGTCAATCGCCTGCATGGCAAAATTCCACGTCATAAACTCGACGATGGGGCGCAGACCGCCAAAGGCTGCGCCGACGCCGATCCCTGCGAACCCGTGTTCCGTGATCGGGGTGTCGATCACCCGCTTGGCGCCAAACTCATCGAGAAGACCTTGGGACACTTTGTAAGCCCCCTGATATTCCGCAACTTCTTCGCCCATCAGGAATACGTTTTCATCCGCGCGCATCTCTTCGGCCATCGCGTCGCGCAGGGCCTCGCGGACAGTTTGCGATTTCATCGCGGTGCCTTCGGGATAGTCGGGGCTGGTGTCGGACACGGGCGCCTCGGGTGCCGCGCTGGTGGCCGCTGGGGCAGCAGGCGCGGCGGCGGCCGGCGCGGCTTCGGCGGCAGGGGCAGCACTTGCCGCTATGTCGCTGGCGTCTTCGCCTTCTTCGAGCAAAACGGCGATTGGCGTGTTCACTTTGACACCCTCTGTCCCCGCGGGGACAAGGATCTTGCCGATGGTGCCTTCGTCGACGGCCTCAAACTCCATCGTGGCCTTGTCTGTCTCGATCTCGGCCATGATGTCGCCTGACGACACGGTGTCGCCTTCGTTAACAAGCCATTTCGCCAGCGTACCCTCTTCCATGGTGGGCGAGAGGGCGGGCATGAGTATTTCGGTTGCCATTGTCTGTCTCTCCCTTACGCGTTCTGCGGTGCCGCATCGTCGGCGTAGATGTCTGTCCAAAGCTCGTCGAGCGCCGGTTCCGGGCTCTCTTTTGCGAACTCAGCCGAGGCGTTTACGATCTGCTTGATCTCTTTGTCGATGGCCTTCAGGTCATCCTCGCTGGCGTGCTTGCCGGTCAGCAGCATCGAACGCACTGCCTCGATGGGGTCACGCTCGTCGCGCATCTTTTGCACTTCTTCGCGGGTCCGATATTTGGCCGGGTCAGACATCGAGTGACCGCGGTAGCGGTATGTCTTGATCTCGAGAATGTATGGCCCTTTGCCTGCGCGGCAGTGGGCGACGGCCTTTTGACCAGCGGCCTTGACCGCGAGCACATCCATACCGTCCACTTCCTCGCCGGGGATGCCGTAAGCGGCACCGCGTTCCCAATAGCTGGGCGACTTGGTCGACCGTTTGGTGGACGTGCCCATGGCGTATTGGTTGTTCTCGATCACGAAAATGACGGGCAGGTCCCACAGCTCGGCCATGTTGTAGGCCTCATAGACCTGACCTTGGTTGGCGGCGCCGTCACCGAAGTAGGTAAAGGTGACGCGGCCATTGTCCTTGTACTTGTCGGCAAACGCCAGACCCGCACCCAGCGGCACCTGTGCCGCCACAATCCCGTGGCCGCCGTAGAAATGCTTCTCTTTCGAGAACATGTGCATTGAGCCGCCTTTGCCTTTGGAATATCCGCCCTCGCGGCCCGTCAGCTCGGCCATCACACCGTTGGGGTCCATGCCGCAGGCCAGCATGTGACCGTGGTCGCGGTAGGACGTGACGCGCTTGTCACCCTCTTCGGCGGCGGCTTCGAGACCGACGACAACCGCCTCTTGCCCGATGTAGAGGTGGCAGAACCCCCCGATCAAACCCATACCATAGAGTTGGCCCGCTTTCTCTTCGAAGCGGCGGATCAGGAGCATGTCGCGGTAGTAGCCTTTCAGCTCCTCCGCGGACACGTTTGATTTGGTTGTGGCTTTGCGCGCGGCCATGGGGGCAGTCCTCCTCCGGGCAGGAATAGTTTAGCGTTAAACTATTCTCTACAGGATTCGGACCCGTCACGCGAGTGTCAATGTGCCGCAACGGCAGCCTAACCATAGAGCATGGAAAAATATGAGTTTTTAGCGAATGACGATTTCGTCGCTGCGCAGAACGCCCAACATGCGTCGCGCCTGTTCGTCCAGCAGGTCCAGATCGAGGTAGTCGTCAGACAAGCGGCGCGTCAGGTTTTCCATCTCGTCGACTTCGGCCTGCACGGCGGCCAGTTGTTGGGCGAGGTCCTGCGCTTCGGCATCAATTTCGGCACGGCGGAACAGGCCGTAATCCCCCTGCACAGCGGCAAAGGTGAAATAGATCGCCAACGCAAAGGCGATTGCGAAAAAGATAAATGTCCCCAGTGCGGGGCGCGCGGTGCGGGTCATGTGCTTTGCCTCTGGTCCGCCTCTTTGTGCGGTTTGGAGCAGTATGGCACAGGTGATTCGCCTTGGGAATCCCCCTTGATTCAATGCCCTAGTGTTTTCCCATGATCTGCGCGGCAATCCGCGTGGTCAGACCACGTGGGGAAATGCGGGGCAGGGCGGCTAGAACCTTGTTCATGGCGCCGGGCACCACGATCCGTTTCCCGATCCGTGCACCAAGCCAGCCCAACTCCGCCACGTCAAAGGCCTTCATCGGTTTGGCAAGTTTGAGCAGGCGCACGCCGTGCATGTCCGCATCCTCAAAGAAATTGGTGGCCGTTGCGCCGGGGCAAAGGGCCGTCACGGTTACGTTCGAGCCGCGCAATTCCTCGGCGACGGCTTCGGACAGCGACAGAACATAGGCTTTGGTTGCGTGGTAGACGGCCATGTTCGGGCCGGGGGTGAACCCGGCGACGGACGCGACATTGAGAATGCGGCCCTTGGGCTGTGCCTGCATGTGGGGGATGGCCAGTTTCATCAGGCGGGTCAGGGCGATCATGTTCACGTTGATCGAGCTGAGTTCGCGGCTCCAACCTTGCCCGTCGGCAAAGGGGCCGTTGTAGCCAAGGCCCGCATTGTTCACCAGAACATCGACTTTGCGTCCATCGGTGGCGGTGGACCACAACTGGTCAACGGCGTCCGGGTCAGACAGATCTGTTGGCACAACCAGCACTTCGACGCCGTGTGTGCGGGCGGTTTCTGCGACCTTGTCCAGCTTGTCCTTGGACCGCGCGGCCAGGATCAGGTTGCGGCCTTCCTTGGCTGCGATATGCGCAAACTCAACGCCCAGTCCTTCGGATGCGCCGGTGATCAATGTCCAAGCCATGTCTGCCCCTGTGTTTTTCGGTACAGGGGCAATATGGGGACGCGTGGCCGGGCTGCCAAGCGCGGGAGAATGACTATGTCATGAGGGCTGCAACGCCGGGCAGTTCCTTGCCCTCCATCCACTCCAGGAACGCGCCGCCTGCGGTCGAGATATAGGTAAAGTCGTCGGCCACGCCGGCCTGGTTGAGCGCCGCAACAGTGTCGCCGCCCCCGGCCACGGTGATCAGGTCACCAGAGGCGGTGCGCTGTGCAGCCGCTTTGGCGGCGCTGACGGTGGCCGTGTCGAAAGGTGCGATCTCGAAGGCGCCAAGCGGTCCGTTCCAGATCAGCGTTTTCAGCTCAGCAAAGGCCGCGGCGATGTCGGATGCGGCGGCGTCACCGGCGTCCAGCACCATTTGATCATCCTCGAGCACGGTGTCCGCGTTCAGCGGAATGATGTCGTGCGGTGCACCTGCGGCGAAGGCGCGGGACACGCGGCCATCGCTGGGCAGAATGACACGGCATCCGGCCTCTTGGGCAGCGGCCAGAATGGCGCGGGCCGTGTCGTGCAGATCGGCCTCTTGCAGGGACGCGCCCATTTGCGCGCCTTGGGCGGCGATGAAGGTGTTGGCCATGCCGCCACCGATGATCAGCACGTCGATCTTTTTGACCAGGTTTTCCAGCAGGTCCAGTTTCGTCGATACTTTGGCACCACCGACAACCGCGCCGACGGGCCGTTTGGGGTTGGATAGGGCCGCTTCGAGGGCTTGCAGTTCGGCCTGCATCAAGCGCCCGGCACAGGAGGGCAGATGCGCGGCGACACCGGCGGTCGAGGCATGGGCGCGGTGAGCGGCGGAAAAGGCGTCGTTGCAGTAGACGTCACCCAGCGTGGCGAGAAACCCGGCCATTTCGGGGGCGTTTGCCTCTTCCATCGCGGAAAAGCGGGTGTTTTCGACCAGGATCACCGCGTCACTGGTCTGAGCGTCGATGAAATCGCGGCTGGGCCGTTCGACAAAGATGACAGGGCAGCCGAACGCGGCCTCAAGATCAGGGACCAGTTGGGCAAGGGACAATTCGGCACTGGGTTGCCCCTTGGGGCGCCCAAAATGCGCCAGCAGTACGGGGCTGCCGCCCTTGGCACGGATGTCAGTGATCGTGGGCACGATGCGGTCAATGCGCGTGGCGTCGGTGACGCGGCCATCTTCCATCGGAACGTTGATGTCGACGCGGGTAAGAACCCGTTTGCCCTGAAGGTCCATGTCGTCCAGCGTTTTCCAGCCCATATCGTGCGCTCCTTGGTCATAGCTTCCGTTAGGTCGCGCATTGCATCGCGGCAATCGGCCAGAACGTCAACGCGTTACTTGTCCCGGACGCCGCATCGGCATATGTCCAACCAAAGCTTGAGACAGAAAGAGGCAGACATGGCCGATATCAAAGACCCCGAAAACACAATCCTGATGGAGCTGAAAGGTGGCACCGTCACCATCCAGTTGTTGCCTGACGTTGCGCCACAGCACGTGGAGCGGATGAAGGAACTGGCCCGCGCGGGCGAGTACGACAACGTCGCGTTTCACCGCGTCATCGACGGCTTCATGGCCCAGACCGGTGATGTGCAACACGGCGACATGGAAGACGGGTTCAACATCCGCATGGCGGGCACCGGTGGGTCGGACAAGCCCGACGTTCCGGCCGAATTCTCCAAGATCCCGCATGCACGTGGTAGCCTTGGTGCCGCACGGTCGGCCAACCCCAACAGCGCCAACAGCCAGTTTTTTATCAACTTCAAGGACAACGACTTTCTGAACGGTCAGTACACCGTCTACGGCCAGGTCGTGGCGGGCATGGAACACGTGGATGCCATCACGCGCGGCGAGCCGCCTGCGGAGCCTGACCGCATGATCAGCGTCAAGGTGGCTGCAGATGTTGCGTAACCTGATCGCTGCTTTGGCCGTTGCTGGCGCGACACCTGCGCTGGCCACGGGCCTTGAGGTCACTGTGGCGGGGGAGGCAAACGGCACGATCACTATCGATCTGCTCGAAGACGTTGCGCCCAAACACGTGGCCCAGATCACCGCATTGGCCGAAGCAGGTCAGTATGACGGTGTTGTATTTCACCGGGTGATTGATGGCTTTATGGCACAGACCGGTGACGTGCAGTTTGGCGACGCAACGGACGGCTACAACTATCGCCGTGCCGGGACGGGTGGGTCTGACCTGCCTGATCTGCCAGCGGAATTTTCGGACGTTCCGTTTGACACGGGCGTCGTGGGCATGGCCCGGTCGCAGTCGCCCAACAGCGCCAACTCGCAGTTCTTTATCATGTTCCAGCCGGGCCCGTTTCTGAACGGTCAGTACACGGTCGTGGGGCGTGTGACGGATGGTCAGGATGTGGTTCAGGCGATCAAACGCGGACACCCCCGCAGTGGCGCCATTTCCGAAGGCGAGCCGGACCGTATGACCAAAGTTGTCGTAACCGACTGAGAAAAATCAGTTTTTGAGATGTGAAAGGGCGTATCTGGCGATGCGCCCTTTTTCACGTCTGCGTGGGGTTGGTTGTGCGCTGGCAAGGGCCTGAGCCACACTGCATCAGCATGTGCAGAGGAGGTGGGCGTGCGGATCTTGATCACCAGTATTTTGACCGGCCTGTGGATGAGCGTGGTTGCATCTGCCGATCCCAGTTTCTGGAAACACGAGTGGCCGGATACGGATTTTGGCAAAACATCCATTGGCAACTGGGTTGAGATACTGTCGGGCGGCCCACCCAAGGACGGCATACCAGCGCTGGACGCGCCGCAATTTGTCGAGGCGGCGAAGAAACGAGGCTTGGGTGCGCGCGAACCGGTGATCACCATGGCGATGGAGGGTGCGCGGGCGCGCGCCTATCCAATCCGCTATTTGATTTGGCACGAGATCGTCAATGACAGCATTGGCGGCGTGCCCGTGGCGGTGACGTTCTGCCCGCTGTGCAATTCCGGCATGACGTTTGATCGGCGGGTGCAGGGACGCACGTTGAGCTTTGGGGTGTCTGGCAAGCTGCGCAATTCGGATATGATCATGTATGACCGCGAAACCCAGAGCTGGTGGCAGCAGGCGGTTGGTCGCGGCATTGTTGGTGAGATGACCGGCGTTGCGTTGACCCACATGCCCACGTGGATGGAAAGCTGGGCAGAGTTCAAGGCGGCGCACCCGGACGGTCTGGTGATGGCGGAGCCGCCCCACAATCGGGACTACAGGCGCAATCCCTATTCCCGCTATGACAGCAGCCACCGACCGTTCTTGTACTCCGGCGACCCGCCGCCCCATGGCATCGCGCCGCTTGCGCGCGTGGTCCGTGTGGGGGATCGGGCATGGCCGTTGTCACGACTGGCCGCGTTGGGCGACCTGTCAGAGGCAGGGATCACGTTGAGTTGGCACGCGGGCCAGGCGTCGGCCCTCGACACACCGCGCATCGACAAGGGCCGTGATGTCGGCAGCATCCGTGTGCGCGATACATCAGGGCAGGATGTGCCGCATGATGTCATGTTCGCCTTTGCCTTTCACGCATTCTGGCCCGAAGGGGCGTGGATGCTGGGCCAGTAGCGCCCAAAGGCAGGCATGAAAAAAAGGGCGTCGCAGATGTCACTGCAACGCCCCGTATTGGGTGTGATCCGGGTGGCTTATTCGCCAGCAGGCGGCGCGGCGGGTGCTGCGGCGTGCTTGGGTTTGGCCGAACCGGAGTTCAGAGGATCGTCCTGACGTTGCACGGAACCCTCGAAGTGAGCGCCGGATTCGATGGCGATTGTCTTGTGAATGATGTCGCCCTCGACACGTGCGGTCGATGTCAGGCGCACCTTGAGGCCACGCACACGACCGACGATGCGGCCGTTGATGACCACGTCATCGGCGATGACTTCGCCTTTGATTGTGGCGCTTTCACCGATGGTCAGCAGGTGGGCACGAATGTCGCCTTCGACGGTGCCTTCGACCTGGATGTCGCCGGTGGTTTTCATGTTGCCCGTTATGTGCAGGTCCGCCGACAGGATCGAGGCGGGGGGCTTGGCCTTGGGGGCGCTTGCCTTGAACTCGCTCTGTTTCGGGGCCGCGGCGGGTGCGGGTGCGGGCGGAGCAGCCGGTTTTGCTGCGTCAGTGCTGGGGCCGGGTTCGTTGATTTTGCTCTTAGAAAACATCGTTCGCTGCCTTGATATAGATCATCGGGTTGACGGCCTTGCCGCCGACACGGACTTCGTAGTGCAAATGCACGCCGGTCACCCGTCCAGAGGCTCCCATATCACCAATCCGATCCCCGCGCGAGACCCTTTGGCCAACTTTCACGCGAAGTTTCGACAGATGTGCATAACGGGTTTCAATGCCAAATTCGTGTTGGATTTTAACCAACCGGCCATAGCCGGACTGCCAGCCCGAGTACGTGACAACGCCGTCCGCTGTTGCATAGAGCGGCGTGCCGTTGCTGGCGGCAAAATCGACCCCGTTATGCATCCGGCGGCCACCAGTTTTGGGATCGCGGCGGAACCCGAATGATGACGTGAACCGGAAGGCGGATTTGACGGGGGACGCAAAGGGCGCCTTTTGCGCGGCGATGCGGTAGAGGTTCAGCTGATCCATCTGGTTGATCAGACGGTTGGCGCGCAGGGCGTCGGGGCTGGGTTCTTCGCCGCGGGTAGAGAAGGACAGGGGCGTCAGTGGGCCACCCTGGCCGGAATAACCGCGGCGTACCTGTTCGATGATGCGGTCGGTGGGCATCCCGGCGGCGCGGAACATTTTGTCCAGTGGCGCGACCGAAACCGTCATCGCCTCTTCGAGTTGGCGGAAAATCTGGTCGTTTTGCTCTTTCATCACCGCGATTTCAGCGGCCATCGCGTCGGCGGCCAGCAGTGCGTCTTGTGCGTCCAGCACCACCTTGTCACGTTCTGCCGCGGTCCGTGCCAGCGCCTCGGCGACGAAATCCATGGGCGCGCCACCTCCGGCAGAGGCCAGTGCGGTGCCGCCCGTGCCGGTTTCGAGTTGTTCTTGCAATGTCGCCAGCTCAGACCGTGCATCCTCGCGGGCTTGCATGGTGCCGCGCAGCGTGGATTGGATCACGTCGATGCCCGTCTCAAGTTCGCGTCGACGTGTTTCAGAGCTGAGCAATTCGGACTGCATGACAGAGATTTGCGCCAGTGCCGCGTTGAACCGCTCTTGTGCGGCCAGGGCTTCTTCGGCGCGGGCATCACGTTGGGCGGACAGATCGTTCAGTCGCGCCTGATAGGTGCGCTGGTCCCGTTTGGCCTGTTCGCGGAAGTTCCCGGCACCGATGCTGTCCATCAGCAGAATGGCGGTGGCAACAATCGCCCAGGCGACCACGAAAGAACTGCCGGCGAATGCCACCAGTTGCGTTCCAGACCGCAGCCGAATGAAACGCGTGTCATTGTCCGATTTGAGAAAGACCCGACGCTCTGGAAAATAGTGTTCCAGCAGACCGTGCCATTTGATGCCGAGGCGTGTTCGCACTGCGCTCGTCCTTTGTCCCATCCCAATTGCGGCACTCACATCCCCCAACACGGTGCCTTGACGCCTGTGCATAAGGATGTCGCCCTTTGGCGGCAAGTCTCATCACAGCTTGGGGCGGTAAGTGGTGCGGAATTGTGTCAAATTGGCGGAAAACCGCCAATGCGCGCCATACGGATCAGTCCGCGACTGCAAGTGGCCAGTAGAAATCCGGGGGCAGTCCGGCCTCTGCGCGCTTTTCTTCGTTGAAGGGCGGTTTGAGTGGGCTGTGAAAGTAACGTTGTACCAGTTCGTGAAAGGCGTCCTTTGGGTCAAGGTTGTGTCGCCCGCACAGAAAGTGGAACCACTTGGACCCGTAGGCCACATGCGCGACCTCTTCGGCATAGATGTTTTCGAGGGCTGCGACCGCGCTGTCGGCCTTGGCCTTGCGAAACACCTCGATCATGCCGGGCGTCACATCGAGCCCGCGCGCCTCGAGCACCATGGGCACAACAGCGAGGCGGCCCATGAAATCGGTGGCGGTGTCTTCGGCGGCGCGCCACATGCCAGCGTGGGCTGGCAAAGCGCCATAGTGGCTGCCCATTTCCTCAAGACAATCGCACATCAGGTTGAAATGTTTGGATTCTTCGTCTGCGGCTTTGACCCAGTCATCGTAGAAGCCAATGGGCATTTCTACGTCGGTAAAGCGCGCGATGATGTCCCAGTGCAGGTCCACCGCGTTCAATTCGATGTGTGCCACCGCGTGCAACAAGGCGATGCGGCCCTCGGGACTGCCGGGGCGTCGGCGCGGTACATCGCGTGGGCTGAGCAGTTCGGGCGCAGCCGGTCGGGCCGGGTGCATGGGCGGCGCGGCGGTGCCAATCTCTGGCCTGTCACCAGCCGCGCGTGCCGCCCGCCACTCGGCGGCATAGCGCCGGGACAGGGCGGTTTTTTCCCGTCCGTTTGCCGTGCGCAGAACCGCCTCGGCCATCTGCGCCAGCGGCATCATCACAGGGCTTGCACCGCAGCAAGAACAGCCTCGGCGTGACCCGGTACCTTGACCTTGGGCCAGACCATAGCCACGTCGCCGTTGGCATCGATCAGGTAGGTTGTGCGTTCGATGCCCATGTATTTCTTGCCGTACATGTTCTTTTCCTTCCAAACGCCATAGTCCTCGCAGACCGTGCCGTTTTCGTCCGACAAGAGCGGGACAGAAAGGTCGCGTTTGGCGGCGAATTTGGCATGGCTGGCAACGCCGTCCTTGGACAGGCCGAACACCTTGGCGCCTGCGGCCTCGAAATCTGACAGCAGTTCGGAAAAGGCGATGGATTCCTTGGTGCAGCCGGGTGTGTCGTCGCGCGGATAAAAGTATAGAACCACCGGACCGCCCTTGAGGTCGGACAGTGTCACGTCGGTGCCGTCGCTTTGCGGCAGGGTGAAATCAGGGGCAGGGGTCGCAATGTCGAGCACGGATCAGAACCTTTTCGTGACAATTGGGAAAGTTGTGACTGGCATGATAGGGCTGTGCGGACAAGAATAAAGACATGAGCAGCGCGGAACCCATATCGCCCGAGCGCCCCGTGCGCCGCAAAAGCCTGTGGCGTCGCCTCGGGTTGGGCAGTGTTTTGCTGACGCTGTGCGTCACAGCGATCTGTGGCGCGGTGATATATGTGTTGATCGGACGGCCCGTTGCGGCCCCGGATTGGCTGCGCGCCCGGATTGAGGCGCGGGTGGCCGATGCGCTTGGCACAGCGTCGTTGCGGTTTGACGATCTGGAGCTGGTTGTCGAAGAGGGCCTGGTTCCGCGCGCGCGCATGACCAACGTGCAGTTCGTGAACGCGGCAGGCGCGGAAATTGTGGCATTCGGCGAATTGCGTGCGGGTGTGTCGATGGACAACCTGTTGCAAGGCCAGTTGCGCCCGTCCGACATCACCATAAGCGGTGTGTTCGGGAAATTGCGCCGACAGGTGGATGGATCGGTTGTGTTGTCGGGGGGCGTCGACCTCAGCTCGCCCACGCAAGAGGCCGCGACTTTTGCCCAATTGATCGAAAGCATCGACGACTTGCTGACACTGCCCGCGCTGTCGGCGCTGCAATCGGCAGATGTTCAGGCGATGACCCTGCGGATCGAGGATGTGCGGTCTGCCCAGGCATGGACAATGGATGGCGGGCGCATGCGCTTGACCCGCGACGACGACACGGTGCGGATCACATCGGACCTAGCACTGTTGAGCGGCGGGCAGGGGGTCGCGACCCTTGAGGCCAATTACCAAAGCCGGATCGGGGATGCGGCCGCGTCTTTTGGTGCCACGGTTGCGGATGTGTCTGCAGGTGACATTGCGGCCCTTGCGCCGCCCTTTGCCTGGCTGGATGTGCTGCGTGCGCCGATCTCCGGATCAATGCGTGGCGGGATCGATAGCGATGGCACGCTGGCCCCCTTGAACGTGACGCTGGGCATTGGGGCCGGGGTCATTCAGCCCACGGATGCGACGCGGCCTGTGCCGTTCACGTCGGCGCGCAGCTATTTCAATTATGACCCGGATGACCGTGTGCTCGAGTTCAGCGAGTTGTCCGTCGACAGCGCCTGGATCACAGGCAGCATCGAGGGGCAGACAGTGCTGGGGCTGGATGACAGCGGCGCGTTGGACGATCTGGTGGGACAGTTCCGCGCCAGCCGCTTGGCGGCCAATCCCGACGCGCTGTATCCAGCGCCCGTTGTGTTGGACGGGGCCGAGATGGATTTCCGCCTGACGCTGGCGCCGTTCCATCTGGACATCGGGCAGGCCGTGTTCCGTGATGGCGGGCAGGTCTTGCTGGCGCGCGGCATGCTGGAGGCGGCGGATGCCGGTTGGCGCTATGCGCTTGACGCGCAGGTCGACACGTTGTCGCCGGATCGGTTGTTGGAACTCTGGCCGGAACAGTTTGTGCCGCAAACGCGGTCGTGGCTGTCCGAGAACCTGTTGGGCGGGACGCTGAGCGACGTGGATCTCGTGCTGCGGGACGCGCCGGACACGCCGACCAACGCCTATGTCAGCTTTGCCTATGACGATGCGCATGTGCGCTACGTCAAGACTTTGCCGCCGATCAAAAATGCGCGCGGCACGGCCAGTTTGCTGGACCAACGTTTTGTCGTGTCGGTCGATGCGGGACAGGTCACCGCACCCGAGGGCGGCATTGTCGAAGTGGGCGGGTCGTCCTTTATCATCCCGGACGTCACAGCGCGGGATGGCGCGCCCGCGGTTGTGCGGCTTGAGGCATCGGGGTCTGTGACATCCGCACTGTCCCTGCTGGATCAGCCGCCCCTGAACCTGATGAAAAAGGCGGGGCTCGCGCCCAGCCTCGCCGAAGGGCAATTGCAAATGGCAGGCACCTTGGCGCTGCCGCTCAAATCCGGGCTGAAGACGTCGGACCTGATCTATGACGCCACAGGAACGGCGCGGAATGTGATCAGCACGCAACTCATCGAGGGGCGCAGGTTGGCGGCGGACACGTTGCGGGTCACCGCGTCCAACGCGCAGGTTGCGGTCTCTGGCCCCGGCACATTGGACGGCGTGCCATTCGATGCCGTCTGGACCCAGCCGATCTCGACCACGCCGCAGCCCGGTCAAGTGGCCGGAACGCTTGAGCTATCAGAGCGGACAATTCAGGCGTTTCAACTCGGTCTGCCCGATGGCCTAGTCACAGGGCAGGGCGAGGGCGAGATCGTGGTGGGCCTGCCCGTTGGCGGGCAAACACCTACTTTTTCCCTCACCTCGGATTTGCGCGGCGTGCGCCTGTCATCGCCACCTCTGGGTTGGCGCAAGGCGGCTGGAACGGCTGGGCAATTGTCGATCTCTGGCACGCTCGGTGCGACGCCAACGGTCGATGCGCTGCGACTGGATGCACCGGGTCTGAAGGCCACGGGGGCAATCACGTTGACCCCCGGCGGCGGTCTGGAACGGGCGCGGTTCTCTCAGGTCGAGGTGGGACAGTGGTTGCGCGCGCCTGTTGATCTGGTGGGGCGTGGGCGCAATCCACCGGGCGTGGTTGTACGGGGCGGCGTGCTGGACCTGAGACAGGCCGATTTCGGTGGCTCGGGTTCGGGCACGGGTGGCCAGCAGGGCGGCGGGCCGATCACGCTGACCCTTGATCGTTTGCAGATCACCGACTCGATCTCGCTCACCGGTTTGGAGGGCCAGTTCAACATGACGCGCGGCCTCGACGGTGAATTTCGCGCGCAGGTGAATGGCGGCACTGTGGTGCGCGGTCAGGTCCTGCCGCAGAATGGGCGCAGCGCCATCAGGATCAGGTCAGATGACGCGGGCGGCGTCGCCGCATCTGCCGGTATTCTCAAACAAGCGCGTGGTGGGGCGTTGTCCCTGACCCTGTTGCCCGTGGGGGCCGCCAGCTTTGACGGCACGCTTGAAGTCACTGAAACCCGGATCACCGACGCGCCTGCCATTGCGGCCCTCTTGAATGCGGTCAGCATCATTGGCCTGCTCGAACAGATGCGCGGCAGCGGTATCCACTTTCAAGAAGTTGAGGCCGCGTTTCGCCTGACCCCCAGTACAATGGCGCTGACGCGCGCCAGTGCCACAGGACCGTCGATGGGGCTGTCCATGGACGGCACGTATGACGTGACGCGTTCGGTGCTGGACATGCAGGGCGTGATTTCGCCCCTGTTCCTGCTTAACGGGATCGGCAGCATCCTGACCCGCAAGGGCGAGGGGCTGATCGGGTTCAACTACCGGCTGCGCGGCCCGGTCACGGACCCGCGCGTGCAGGTCAATCCGCTGTCGGCGCTGACGCCGGGTATGTTCCGCGAGATCTTTCGCGCACCGGCACCGGAATTGCCGCAAGTCGAAGGCGATGCCGCAGCTCCTGTGCAGCCAGAGGCCTTTGCCCCGGAACCGCAAGCCGAGACACGCGCGCAGCGCCGCCTGCGCGAGCGTCGAGAAGAGCTTGATGAACGGTGAGCACCGCGATACGCCGCGCGCATGCAACTTTCTGATTTCGACTTTCACCTGCCCGAAGACCTGATTGCCACCCGACCCGCATCGCCGCGGTCCTCCGCGCGCCTGCTGGTGGCAAATGGGAAGGCCACCCATGATCAGGTGGTCACTGATCTGGTCGACTGGCTGCGCACCGGCGATCTCTTGGTGCTCAACGACACGCGGGTGATCCCCGCGCGCCTGTTTGGCACCCGCGCACGAACCAGCACGCAGGGCGATACCACTGCAAAGATCGAAGTCACGCTGCTTGAGCCGCGCGCGGACGGCACTTGGGCCGCGCTGGTCAAACCGCTGAAGAAGGTGAAGATCGGGGAAACGGTGCGCTTTTCCGACGAACTGTCTGCCACATTAACAGGGGTCACAGACGGGCAGGGCCTGTTGCAGTTCAATCTGTCGGGTGACGACTTTGACGCCGCACTGAATGCGGCGGGGGCAATGCCCTTGCCGCCCTATATCGCGGCCAAACGACCGGCGGACGCGCAGGACAAGACCGACTACCAGACAATCTGGGCGCGCAATGCCGGTGCTGTTGCTGCGCCAACGGCATCGCTGCATTTCGACGATGCGCTGATGCAGGCGCTGGATGCGCGCGGTGTGCAGGTCACCTATGTCACCTTGCATGTGGGCGCGGGCACGTTCCTGCCGGTCAAGGTGGACGACGTCACCACTCACAAGATGCATTCCGAATGGGGTCAGGTCAGCGCGGGTGCCGCACAGGCCATGGCCAACACGCGCGCACGCGGCGGGCGTGTGATCCCGGTCGGCACAACCGCATTGCGCCTGATCGAAACGATGGCACGCGATGGTGGCTTTCATGCTTGGGAAGGGGAGACGGATATCTTTATATACCCCGGCTTTACCTTTCGCGCGACGGATGGGCTGATGACCAATTTCCACTTGCCCAAATCCACCTTGTTGATGCTTGTGTCTGCCCTCATGGGCACGGAACGGATGCGCGCGGTCTATGCCCACGCAGTGAGCAACGCATACCGCTTTTTTTCCTACGGCGACGCCTCTCTGCTTCTGCCGCAGGCACAAGACGCAAAACCGACATCCTGAGGTCGCAAAATCTGCTGACACGGACCATCGCCTGTGACACGGGTGAGAGACACACCCGCCAAGGAGTGATCGGCCATGATGCAAGTTTTGACCAGCGCGTGGGCCTTGTTGCTTGGCATGTTCCTGTTGATGGTCGGCAACGGCATGCAGGGCACGCTGTTGGGTGTCAGAGGCGAGATCGAAGGGTTTTCGACCCTCGAGATGTCGATCGTGATGTCTGCCTATTTTGCCGGTTTCCTCGGCGGCAGCCGCATGGCGCCGGGCATGATCCGGCGGGTGGGGCACGTGCGCGTGTTTGCGGCGCTGGCCTCTTTGATCTCGGCGGTGATGATCCTTTACCCGACGTTTGCGGACCCTTGGGTGTGGACAGCGGGCCGTGTGCTGATCGGGTTCTGCTTTTCCGCGGTCTACGTGACGGCGGAAAGCTGGCTGAACGATGCGGCGGACAATTCGAACCGTGGGCAGGCGCTGTCTCTTTACATGATCGTGCAGACGTTGGGCATTGTGGCCAGTCAGGCGCTTTTGCTGACGGCGGACCCGTCGGGCTTTGTGCTGTTTGTGATCCCGTCAGTGCTGGTGTCTATCGCGATCACGCCGATCCTGTTGTCGATCAGCCCGACACCGGCCTTTGACACGACCAAGCCGATGACGCTCAGGGCGCTTGCAAATGTGTCACCGCTGGGTGTCGTGGGGATGTTTGTGCTGGGGGGCGTGTTTTCGGCGCAGTTCGGTATGGCATCGGTCTACGGCGCGCAGGTTGGTTTGAGCGTAGCGCAAATCTCGACCTTTGTGGCGATCTTCTTTGTCGGGGCGGTGGTGCTGCAATATCCAATTGGGTGGATGTCCGACCGGATCGACCGGCGCGTTCTGGTTGTGGCTGTGGCGGCTGTCGGCTTTGGTGGGTCGGTCCTCGGCATGGCGCTGGGCGGCAGTTTCACGCTGTTGCTGGTGTCCGGGTTCATCGTGGGCGGCATGTCGAACCCGCTTTATTCCCTGTTGATTGCGCACACCAATGACTTTCTGGACCACGACGATATGGCCGCGGCCTCCGGCGGGTTGGTGTTTATCAACGGGCTGGGTGCGGTGTTCGGACCATTGATCGTCGGCGCATTGATGGAGAACGTGGGCCCGGCCGGGTTCTACCTGTTCACGGCGGTGCTGTTTGCAGTGCTGGTCGCCTATGCCAGCTACCGGATGACACAGCGGGCCACGATCCCACTGGATGAGACGGGCTCTTACGTGGTGATGTCCCAGGCGTCGACCACACCTGTGGCGATGGAGATCGCTCAGGAATACGCCATCGAGTCCGATCTCGAAGACGAGGAAGACACGCATGCCGCGTAATATGTCGCAGGTGTTGCATTTCGTGATTGGGTTCACACATGTAACCAATGTAACGGTGACGTAACGGTATGCATGGAGAGTGGGAGCGAACACCATGGTTGGTCCGGACGAGGTTTTGAAGTTTTGGTTGGATGAGTGCAGTCCGAACGAATGGTATTCACAAGACGACGTGCTTGATGACGCCATACGCGCCCGTTTTGAAACCACATGGCAGGCCGCTGCCGAAGGCAAATTTGCCCTGTGGCTGACATATCCCAATGGCGCGCTCGCCTATATCATTCTGACGGATCAGCTGTCGCGCAACATGTTCCGCGACGACAGCCGCGCCTTTGCGTTGGACCGGGCGGCGTTGGCCGCTGCAAAGTCCGCAATCGCCAAAGGGTGGGACATGCGGGTCGACCTGCCTGCGCGGCAGTTCTTTTACATGCCACTCGAGCATTCCGAGAACCTCTGTGACCAGGACCGGGCCGTTCGCCTGATCTGTGAGCGCATGCAGGACGACACTTTCCTGACGCATGCGCAGGCGCATCGCGAAGTGATCCGGCAATTCGGACGCTTCCCGCACCGCAATGCCTGCTTGGGTCGCAAATCCACCGCCGCCGAACTGGCCCACCTTGAGGCGGGTGGTTACGGCAGTGTACTGCGCGCGCTCCAGGCCAAAACCGCAGCCTGACGGACCCACGTAACATCACCGTATTTGCACCGCACCTGACGCATTCCCTTGCGTCAGGCGATTTGTCGCGGGCTGGTTGCGTTGAGGTTGGAAAAAAAATAGTTTAACGGTAAACTAAATCTGACGTGGCGCTTTTTGCGAGGGTACTGATATGGCGGCGAAATCCTTTGATGTTGTGGTGATCGGCTCCGGGCCAGGCGGCTATGTGGCGGCAATTCGCGCTGCACAGCTGGGTCTGAACACATGCGTGGTCGAACGCGAACATCTGGGTGGCATTTGCCTGAACTGGGGCTGTATCCCGACCAAGGCGATGCTGCGCAGTTCTGAAGTCTTCCACCTGATGCACCGCGCCAAGGAATTTGGCCTCAAGGCGGATGGCATCGGCTATGACCTGCCAGCCGTTGTAGACCGCAGCCGCAAGATCGCCGGGCAACTGTCGGGCGGCGTGCAGCACCTGCTGAAAAAGAACAAGATCACCGTGATCATGGGCGAGGGCACGGTCCCGTCCAAGGGCAAGGTCAGCGTCAAGACCGACAAGGGCACCGAAGAACTGACCGCCAAGAACATCATCCTGGCCACAGGCGCGCGGGCGCGCGAACTGCCGGGTCTTGAGGCCGATGGCGAACTGGTCTGGACCTACAAGGCGGCGCTGACGCCTACGCGGATGCCCAAAAAGCTGTTGGTCATCGGGTCGGGCGCAATTGGCATCGAATTTGCCAGCTTCTACAATACGTTGGGCGCTGACACGACTGTGGTTGAGGTCATGGATCGCGTCCTGCCGGTCGAAGATGCTGAAATCAGTGCCTTTGCCAAGAAAGCCTTTGAAAAGCAGGGCATGAAGATCATGCAAAAAGCGATGGTCAAACAGTTGGACCGCGCCAAGGGCAAAGTCACAGCCCACATCGAAGTGGGCGGCAAGGTCGAGAAGCAGGACTTTGACACGGTGATCTCGGCCGTCGGCATCGTCGGCAATGTCGAAGGGCTGAACCTTGAGAAACTTGGTGTGAAGGTGGACCGGACCCATGTGGTCACGGATGAATATTGCCGCACCGGGGTCGACGGCATCTTTGCCATCGGGGACATCGCGGGCGCGCCATGGCTTGCCCACAAAGCGTCCCATGAGGGCGTGATGGTCGCTGAATTGATCGCGGGCAAGAACGCCGTGCATCCGATCAAACCCAATTCCATTGCGGGCTGCACATATTGCCACCCACAGGTGGCCAGCGTGGGCCTGACCGAGGCCAAGGCAAAAGAGGCGGGCTACAAGGTCAAAGTTGGCAAATTCCCCTTCATCGGCAACGGCAAAGCCATCGCACTTGGTGAGCCCGAAGGCTTGATCAAAACGGTTTTCGATGAAAAGACCGGCGAGCTGTTGGGCGCGCACATGGTTGGTGCAGAAGTGACCGAACTGATCCAGGGCTATGTGGTTGGTCAGGCGTTGGAGACCACCGAAGAGGACCTGATGCACACGGTCTTCCCGCATCCGACCCTGTCCGAAATGATGCACGAAAGCGTGCTGGACGCCTATGATCGCGTGATCCATATGTAGGGCGCGGGCCGCGCACATATCGCGGCCTTGCAGCGACCGGCTTTCAGGCGTAGCCCGGAGCCATGACCGACCGCACCTCATTCCCGCTTGTCTTTGCCCTCTGGGGCGCGGGATTGGGGGCGGCGGGGCAATACGCCAAAATCTCAATCATCTTTGACCGTCTGCCACAGGTCTATCCCGACGCGGGCCCCGCGCTGGGGTTCATCGTGTCGCTGGTCGGGTTTGTGGGCATCGTGCTGGGCGTTGTGGCTGGGCTGGTCGTGGCGCGCATCCGGTACCGCCGCGCAATGCTTTGGGCGCTTTGGGCGGGGGCGGCGCTGTCGCTGTTTCAGGCAACACTGCCGAGCCTGCCCTTGATGTTGCTCAGCCGCGGGCTTGAGGGCGTGTCGCATCTGGCCATCGTGGTGGCCGCGCCCACTTTGATCGCACAGCTTAGCGCAGACAGGCACAGGGGATTTACCCTGACGCTCTGGAGCACGTTTTTCTCCGTCGCCTTTACCTTGCTGGTGGCACTTGGCCTACCCTTGGTCGAGGTGCAGGGCCTGCCCGCGCTGTTCATCGCGCACGCTCTGTGGCTGATGGCATTCGCGGTGATCCTGACTGTGTTCCTGCGCCCGCTCGAAGTGCCGCCGGAAGGGCGTTTGGCCGTCAGCGGGATCGCGCGCGATCATGTTGCAATCTACCGATCCCCGCGCATCGCGGCTCCTGGGGCGGGGTGGATGTTTTACACCTTCTGTTTCCTCGCCATCCTGACTGTCCTGCCGCCCTACATCGCGCCGGAATGGCGGGCTTGGGTGATGGGGGCGATGCCGCTGACCTCGATTGCCGTGTCGTTGACGCTTGGCGTGTTTTTGCTGCGCTACATCACGGCGGTGATGTTGGTGCAGATTGGCTTTGCCGCCTGTATTGCGTCGCTCTTGTGGTTGTGGGCGATGCCGGGGCTGCCTGCGGCCTGTCTGACGCTTGCGGGCGCACTTGGGCTGGTGCAGGGCGCAAGCTTTGCCGCTGTGCCGCAGTTGAATGAGGGCGCCGCTTATCAAAGCCAGGCTTACGGCGGCCTCGCGCAGACGGGAAACCTTGGCAATACGCTCGGCACGCCGGTGCTGCTGCTGGTGCTGGGGGCCGCCGGGTTTCCGGGGCTCGTGTGGACCTGCGTGGCTGTATTTGCCTGCGGCATTGCGGCCCACGCGTGGATGGCTGCGCGGCGCCGTGCTGACAGCACATGACAGCAGCAAACATGTTCGCACAATGTTCTACTTTTTTCATTGGCTGTCACGGCCATCTGACCTATGTACAAACCGTTAATCCGGGGGGCTGATATGGCCGAGCAAAAGAATATCGAGGTGCGCGGCGCGCGCGAGCACAACCTCAAGGGCATCGACGTGGACATTCCGCGCGATCAACTGGTGGTGATCACTGGGCTTTCGGGGTCGGGCAAGTCCTCGCTCGCCTTCGACACGATCTATGCCGAGGGGCAGCGCCGCTATGTGGAATCGCTGTCCGCCTATGCGCGGCAGTTCCTCGACATGATGCAGAAACCGGATGTGGATCATATTTCCGGCCTCAGCCCCGCGATTTCCATCGAGCAAAAGACGACGTCGAAAAACCCACGCTCGACCGTCGGGACCGTGACCGAAATCTACGACTACATGCGCCTGCTCTTTGCGCGTGTCGGCACGCCGTATTCACCCGCCACCGGCAAGCCCATTGAGGCGCAGCAAGTGCAGGACATGGTCGACCGCGTCATGACGATGGAAGAGGGGACGCGCGCTTATTTGCTGGCCCCCATCATCCGCGACCGAAAGGGCGAGTACCGCAAGGAGTTCCTCGAACTGCGCAAGCAGGGGTTCCAACGGGTGAAGGTTGACGGGTCGTTCTACGAGCTGGACGAGCCGCCGACGCTGGACAAGAAATTCCGCCATGACATCGACGTCGTGGTGGACCGGATCGTCGTGCGAGAAGGGCTGGAGACGCGGCTGGCCGACAGCTTGCGCACCGCGCTGGATCTGGCCGACGGCATTGCCATCCTCGAGACTGCGCCAAGCGAAGGTGACCCGGTACGCACGACGTTCTCCGAGAAATTCGCCTGTCCTGTCAGTGGCTTCACCATCCCCGAGATTGAGCCGCGCCTGTTTTCGTTCAACGCGCCTTTTGGGGCCTGTCCAACCTGTGACGGGCTGGGGCAAGAGCTGTTCTTTGACGAACGGCTCGTGGTGCCAGACCAGACGCTCAAGGTCTATGACGGCGCGCTGGCCCCATGGCGCAAGGGTAAGAGCCCGTATTTCCTGCAGACCATCGAGGCGATTGCCAAACATTACGAATTCGATCCGCAGACCAAGTGGAAAGACCTGCCCAAGCATGTGCAGCAGGTATTCCTGTACGGGTCGCACGATGAGGAAATCCCGTTCCGCTATGATGAGGGCGGGCGCGTTTATCAGGTGACGCGCGTGTTCGAGGGGGTGATCCCCAACATGGAACGTCGGTACCGTGAGACGGATTCGAACTGGGTCCGCGAGGAATTTGAGCGTTACCAGAACAACCGCCCCTGCGGCGACTGCGGCGGTTTCCGCCTACGGCCAGAGGCGCTGGCGGTCAAGATTGGCCCCGCCGATGATCCCGAGCATCTTTTGCACGTGGGACATGTGGTCGAGATGTCGATTCGCGAGGCATTTGCCTGGTGTCAGACCGTTCCGGATCACCTGACCGCACAAAACAACGAGATTGCGCGCGCGATCCTGAAAGAGATTCGCGAGCGTCTAGGGTTCTTGAATAACGTGGGTCTTGAGTATCTTACGATGTCTCGTTCAAGTGGCACGTTAAGTGGTGGCGAGAGCCAACGCATCCGACTGGCCTCGCAAATCGGCTCTGGTCTGACCGGGGTTCTATACGTGCTGGACGAGCCGTCCATCGGCCTGCACCAGCGCGACAATGACCGCCTGCTTGGCACGCTCAAAAATCTGCGTGACCAGGGCAACACCGTCATCGTGGTTGAACATGACGAAGAGGCGATCCGCGAAGCTGATTATGTGTTCGACATTGGACCGGGCGCGGGTGTGCATGGCGGTGAAGTTGTGGCGCATGGCACGCCGGATGTTTTGGCGGCCAGTGGCTCGATCACCGGTGACTACCTGTCAGGCAAACGCGAGATCGCAGTGCCGACCGAGCGCCGGAAAGGCAAAAAGGGCAAGAAAAAGCTGACGGTGGTCAAGGCCACCGGCAACAACTTGCAAAACGTGACCGTCGATTTCCCGCTGGGCAAGTTTGTCTGCGTCACCGGCGTGTCGGGCGGCGGCAAGTCCACGCTGACAATCGAAACGCTGTTCAAAACCGCGTCCATGGCGCTGAACGGCGCGCGCCAGACGCCCGCGCCCTGCGAGACGATCAAAGGCCTCGAACATCTGGACAAGGTGATCGACATCGACCAGCGGCCCATTGGGCGGACGCCGCGGTCGAACCCTGCGACCTATACCGGGGCCTTCACCCCGATCCGCGACTGGTTTGCCGGTCTGCCCGAGGCCAAGGCGCGCGGCTACAAGCCGGGGCGGTTCAGCTTCAACGTCAAGGGGGGGCGCTGCGAGGCTTGTCAGGGCGACGGTGTTATCAAGATCGAGATGCACTTCCTCCCCGACGTTTATGTAGAATGCGAGACCTGCAAGGGTGCGCGCTACAATCGCGAAACGCTTGAGATCAAATTCAAGGGCAAGTCCATTGCCGACGTCCTGGATATGACGGTGGAAGATGCCCAAGGGTTCTTTCAGGCGGTGCCCAGCATTCGCGAAAAGATGGACGCGCTGATGCGTGTTGGTCTGGGATACATCAAGGTGGGCCAGCAGGCGACAACCCTGTCAGGCGGCGAGGCGCAACGGGTGAAACTGTCGAAAGAGCTCAGCAAACGCTCCACTGGGCGGACGCTTTATATCCTAGATGAGCCGACAACAGGTCTGCATTTTGAGGATGTGCGTAAGTTGTTGGAAGTGCTGCATGAATTGGTCGATCAGGGCAATTCGGTTGTGGTGATCGAACACAATCTGGACGTGGTGAAAACCGCCGATCACATCATCGACATCGGCCCCGAGGGCGGCGATGGCGGCGGCAAGGTCGTGGCCACCGGCACACCGGAACAGGTGGCTGAGATTGCAGAAAGCCATACCGGCCACTACCTCAAACCGATGTTGCAAGCGCGCAAGGTGGCGGCGGAATAATCACGCGGCCATCAGCGCACGCGCCTCAAACCCTTTGATCATCGTGCGCGCCGCTGGTCCATAACCGATGCCTTGGTCGTTGATCTCGGGGAACAATCCGGCGATCTCTGCGCGGGTCTCGGGATCAAACCCGCCCATGGTCATCGGACCCGGCAGATAGCTTTCGCAGGCCACGCCATTGGCCTGCACGATCTGATGCCTATCAAACAACAGGTGCAGGTACGTGACCACATCCCAGCGGTCTTCCATCACCACATCGCGGCCGTTGACCAGCGTCTTTGCCTTGGTCAGCACCTCATCCTCACCAAACAGCAATTGCGGTAGATACCCGGTCAAAACCACCTGATGCTGTTGTGACAGCCACAAATCGCGGGTAGCGCCATGGGCGCCGCGGTGCAACCGAACGGGGCGGTGCATGCCTTTGGCCGCGACGGCCTTGCGCCCGATCCACCGAACGGGTTGAGGACCATCATCCGCAGTCAGGATCAAGTCACCCGCCCGCAGTGATTCAACCGGTCGTGGGCCGTCTGGCGTATCGATCAGCGTACCCATCACGAAACAGGGGACTTGTTCGACCTCGACCAGCGCCGTGTCGGTCGCGCCATTCTGGTCTTCGACGGTGTAGTTGAAATAGATCGTCTCGGCATCGCTGTCGCCATCGACAGTCAGGGTACCATCCGCGTTCAGCGTGATGACCTGTCCCGTGCTCAGGGTGACCTGTTGGTTTGCAACGACCGGCGTGCCTTGGATATGGGTGATCGTCAGCGCGCCACCGGTCGAGCTGTCGTTGTTCAGGACGTCGATCACCTTGGTGTCGTCATTGCCCAGCACAACCGCGTCATCCTGCGCCACGATGGTCGATTGCACTGATCCACCCGCGATCAGCAGGTTGGTGTCGTACGAGTTGTCCGCCACGTCCGCTACGCCGATCTTGAGCGTGTTGGGTTGGTTCGGGATCACCGGGGCAACAAACGTCAGGGTGATGGTGAAACCGTCCATTTCGGTGTTGAACTGGTCCGCGGTGTTGTCCTGATAGAGGTTTTGCGTTGTGTTGCCGTTGATATTGCCGATGGATGCGTTGCCGTCGCCGACGGTCACGGTGGCCTGCACCCCGTTCACCCAGACACCCACAACATCGTTGAACTGCGAGTTGGCGTATTCCGGGTATTCTTCGGAACTGAGAACAAAGTCGATGGTGATGAAATCGCCTTGCGGCGTGAAATTCACCTCGAGGAAAGACGCATCAAAGGTGGAGCCGGGCGCAATGGCTTCGAAATCCGCGTCCCCGTCCACACCTGCGGTGTTGGTCGACGTGCCTGCCGCCTGGTTGGTGTTTGTGGTGCCATCCGAATTGGTGAAATCGGTGACATACCCGGTGGATAGGATGACGCCTGTATCACCCGGCGTTGCCTCTGGCGACACGGCATCCCCGTCGGAATACGTGCCTGAGCTGAGCTGATCGCCCGTATAGGTCGCGCTGTTGACCTGCACACCATTGCCGAAAATGGTGGTGGCCATGTCTGTTGCGGTGGCTGCCGTGTTGATCGGCAGCTCTGTTGCTGTTGGCATTGTCTTCTGTCCTCCGCTGCCCGGAATTTGGGTGGGCAACGGCGCAAAGATGCCGGACGATCAAAGCCAATTTTTGCACTGATCACGACAATTTTAGGACAATTTACTTGGAGTCCCTAGGATTGTGCATGGTTTGGAAACCAGCGCACGACCCTTTGATAGAAAGGGTTTTGGGAAACGCATCCGTATGGGTTCGCATGCGTGTCCGTTCTGATTTTGCCACAATTGCCTAGCTTGGACGTCGGCGCGTCTCAAACCGGGGCAGCATTGCGCTGAAATCCTTGCCGCGCCCGTCTTCGTCTTCGACAAACTGACGATAGAGGGCGAGGGCGGCTTGTCCCATAGGGGTGTCCGCGTCTGTGGCTTCGGCGGCCTGCTGGCTCAGGCCCAGATCCTTGAGCATCAGTTCGGCGGCAAATCCCGGCGTATAGCCGTTGTCCGCCGGACTGGTGGGGCCGACGCCGGGCGCAGGGCAATAGGCGTTCATGGTCCAGCTGTATCCTGACGAGGTGCTGACCACATCGAACATCTTTTGCCGGTCGAGCCCCAGCTTGTCCGCGAGGGCAAAGGCCTCGCAGGTGGCGATCATGGTCACGCCAAGGATCATGTTGTTGCAGATCTTGGCCGCTTGGCCCGCGCCCGCATCGCCGCAATGCACGGCCTTTTGGCCCATGATGTCGAACAGCGGTTTGGCGGCCTCGAATGCCGCGGCACTTCCGCCTGCCATGAATGTCAGCGTTCCGCCTGCCGCGCCGCCAATGCCGCCCGACACCGGCGCGTCGACACAGCCAAGACCCGCCGCATCAGCCTGAGCTGCCACGGCGCGGGCGCTTTCCACATCGACAGTCGAACAGTCGATCAACGTCGCACCTGCGGTCATGGCAGGGATCACGGTATCGGCGACGCTGCGCAGGATGTCGCCATTGGGCAGCATCGTGATCACGATGTCCTGGCCTGCCGCGGCTTCTGCGGCGGTGGCGACCTGTGTCACGCCCTCGGCTGTGGTGCCCGCTACATCAAACCCGGTGACGTTGTGCCCCGCCTTGGCGAGGTTGGCCGCCATCGGTGCGCCCATATTGCCAAGTCCGATAAACCCGATCTGCATCCCTGATCCTCCCAGTTTCAGTGTCATTTTCCCAAGCGGCATCAACATCTTGCTGATCGCAGTGGCAGGCACGTCACCTTCGGCAAACTGCCATTTCGGGCTGCGGTCCTTGTCGATGATCGCGGCGCGGATCCCTTCGAGGAAATCGCCATGCTCCATCGCACGGGCGGTAAAGCGGTATTCGAGGTCCAACGCCTTTTCCAGCGTTAGGGACGGGCCGCGCAAACGGTGCAGGGTTTCAATCGCGCAAGCCATGGACAGCGGGCTGTTGCGCCCCATCCGTTTCAGCGTGTCGCGGGCAAAGTCACTGTCGTCGGCGCGCAAGGTCGTTTGAATGTCCGACAGGGACGCGCCGTGGAAATGCCGGTCAATGTCGGGCATCGCGTCTTGCAAGGGGCCGGGGGCAGGGGCGGTTGCAGCGTCCGTGACACAGGCGACATCGCCTGTCTGCTCAAGCGTTTCGATCAGGGCGGGCCAATGTCCTTCGGCGATGTAGTGGTCGGCAAAGCCCGCGAAAATGGCGTCACCTGCATTCATACGCGCCGCCGTGGTGCCCAAGTATTCACCCAACCGGCCCGGCGCGAGGGCCAGCATCAGCGACCCGCCCACATCCGGAACCAGACCGATGCCGCATTCGGGCATGGCAATCTGGCTCGTGTCGCCCACGATCCGGTGCGACCCGTGGCATCCGATGCCCACGCCGCCACCCATTGTGAACCCTTGCAGGAAGCTGACGACAGGCTTGGGATAGTGAAAGATCTTGTGGTTCAGGCGGTATTCGTCGGCCCAGAATTTTTGGCCGTAGGCATAATCGCCCTTGGTGCCGGTGTCATAGAGTTCAGCAATGTCCCCGCCCGAGCAGAAGGCGCGGTCGCCTTCGGCATCCAGAACCACAACTTGCACCGCATCGTCTGTGGCCCATCTGTCCAATGCGCCTTCGATGGCGAGACACATCTCGTAGGTCATGGCATTCAGCGCATGTGGCCGTTGCAAGGTGATCCGGCCCGCGCGGCCTGAGACGCGGATAGAGATGTCAGTCATATCAAGTTTTTCCGCCGGCTGCTTCCAAGGAATTCAATTCGTGCGTCAACACCCGAGGAACGCCCGGTGGCCGTCAGTCGGATGATGTACAGTAAGCTCACAATCGTGCGTGGGACTGCGACGATAAAGAGCCAACCTATGAACGAAAAAGAGACCAAGAGCTTGGAAATCAATAGGAAGATATCAAGCCAGCCACCAGATTCAGCCCAGGTCAAAACAGAATGTACATTGAGATAGGCTGCAATTGCGATGGCTGGCCATACTGCGAGTGAACCGATTGGCAGTGCACTGATGCGGGGCCAATTGCGACCAGTTTCCAAAGCCCAAGCCTCGTGGTTCCATGCCGCATCGTGAATTGATTTGAGCAGCATCACCGGCTCTTCAACATTTCTCGCGCCACAATGACCCGCATGATCTCGTTTGTGCCTTCCAAAATCTGGTGCACGCGCAAATCCCGCACCAGTTTCTCGATCCCGTAATCGGCCAAGTACCCATAGCCGCCGTGCAGTTGCAGGCACTGGTCTACGACCTTCGATCCGGCTTCGGTCACAAACTTCTTGGCCATGGCGCAGAACTTGGTCGCGTCCGGCGCGCCGTTGTCCAGCTTCCACGCCGCCTGCCGCAGGAAGGTGCGCGCGGCTTGCAGCTCGATCTCCATATCGGCGAGCCGAAATTGCAGCCCCTGGAACTGGTCGATGGGCTGGCCGAACGCCTTGCGCTCGCCCATGTAATCCAGTGTCGTGCTCAGTGCGGTCTGTGCGGCACCCAAGGAACAGGCGGCGATGTTCAAACGGCCGCCATCCAGCCCCATCATCGCATATTTGAAACCCTGTCCCTCTTCACCCACTAAATTGCCGCTTGGAATGTCGCAATTGTCAAACTGTACTTGCGCCGTAGGTTGGCTGCGCCAGCCCATCTTGTCTTCCAACCCGCCAAAAGACAGCCCGTCAGTACCGTCTTCGACATAGACGGTCGACACCCCTTTGGCACCATCCTCACCGGTGCGGACCATGCAAACATACGCATCGGAATAGCCACCACCCGAGATGAACGCCTTGGTTCCGTTCAGGGTGTAGCCTTCGTTTGTGCGCTCCGCACGGGTGCGCAGGGCGGCGGCATCGGACCCCGATCCGGGTTCGGTCAAACAATAGCTGAGCACAGTCTCCATACTCAGCACACCGGGCATCACGCGCGCCTTCAGCGCGTTATCGCCAAAGCTGTCCAGCATCTTGGCACACATATTGTGGATCGACAGGAAGGCCGCCACAGACGGGCAAGCCATCGACAGGGCTTCGAACACCAGCGTGGCGTCCAGACGCGACAACCCCGATCCACCGGCGTCTTCAGACACATAGAGCGATGCAAACCCCAGCGCGCCGACCTTGGGCCACAAATCCTTGGGGATGGTGCCATCGGCCTCCCACTGTCGGGCATAGGGCGCGATGTCTGATTGGCCAAAAGCGTATGCCATATCGAAAATGGCGGTTTGTTCCTCGGTCAGGGCAAAATCCATGGTGTTCCCTCCGCATGTTCGTCCGAATTGAACATACGTTAAATTCTGATGTTTGCCAGATTATTGCAAGGCACGTCCGTCCGCGGGGGTCAGAAGCGCATCGACGGTGGTTTCGGGCTGTCCCAACAGCGCCAGCGCCTCGGATTCCGAATGCTGAACCATAGGAACAACCGCATCCACATCATCCCAAGACCGGATGAACAGCGCGCTCATTTCCTGGGCGATCGGGGTCGGTGCGATATACACAACCAGCGACTGAATGCCCGCATTCGCAAATCTTCCGGCCTTGCTTGCCTGCATCATCATGAACCGGACATAGTCTTTTTCGTAGCCCGTGACCCCACTCAGGTCCACGAGCTGCTTTTGACCGGGCGCATAGTGCGGGTGCGCGGTATAGGCTTGGGTCGCGGCCATCGTATCGTCGATGGCCGCCAGGCCTGAATACCGAACGACAACCAGACCGCGATCCGGAAATATGCGGAAGATGACTGGCATATCACTCCATTACGGGAATCGAGAACTCTCCACCTTCCTTAATGCCAGACGGCCAGCGCGCCGTCACTGTTTTGGTGCGCGTATAGAATTTGAACGCGTCCGGGCCGTGTTGGTTCAGGTCGCCAAACACTGATTTCTTCCAGCCGCCAAAGGTGTGATAGGCCAGCGGCACCGGGATCGGCACGTTGATACCCACCATGCCAACGTTGATCCGGTTGGCAAAGTCACGCGCCGTGTCGCCATCGCGGGTAAAGATCGCAGTGCCGTTGCCATATTCATGGTCCATGGCAAGGCCAATCGCCTCTTCGTAAGACTGGGCGCGCACAGTGGTCAGCACGGGGCCAAAAATCTCTTGCTTGTAGATGTCCATGTCCTTGGTCGCGCGGTCAAAGAGGTGTGGCCCGACGAAATAGCCGTCCTCATAGCCCTGCAATTTGAAATCGCGCCCGTCGACGACCAACTCGGCACCTTGGTCGATACCGGTTTGTACCAGACGTTCGATGTTGGCCTTGGCCGCGCCGGTCACAACGGGGCCATAGTCGACATCCTTGCCCGCAGTGTAGGGGCCAACCTTCAGTTTTTCGATGCGCGGCACCAGCTTTTCAATCAGGCGGTCTGCGGTTTCATCTCCCACGGGTACGGCCACCGAAATGGCCATGCAACGCTCCCCTGCGGCACCGTATCCTGCGCCGACAAGGGCGTCTGCCGCCTGATCCATATCCGCGTCGGGCATCACGATCATGTGGTTCTTGGCACCACCGAAACACTGCACGCGTTTGCCGTTGGCACAGCCGGTGGCATAGATGTATTCCGCAATCGGTGTCGACCCGACAAAGCCGATGGACTGGATCACATCGTCGTGCAGGATCGCATCTACCGCTTCCTTGTCGCCGTTCACGACTTGCAGGATGCCCTTGGGCAGGCCCGCTTCTTCCATCAGTTCGGCCAGCATCAGCGGCACAGACGGATCACGTTCGGAGGGTTTGAGGATGAAGGCGTTGCCGCACGCAATGGCGGGCGCAAACATCCACATCGGGATCATGGCCGGAAAGTTGAAGGGTGTGATGCCTGCCGTGACCCCAAGCGCCTGGCGCATGGAATACATGTCGATGCCGGGGCCGGCGCTGTCGGTGTACTCGCCTTTCAGCAGGTGGGGCGCGCCAATGCAGTATTCGACCACTTCCAGCCCGCGCTGCACGTCACCCGCCGCATCCGGCAGCGTCTTGCCGTGCTCGCGGCTCAGCGCCTCGGCCAGCTTGTCCATGTCGCGGTTCAGCAGGGTGACAAACTTCATCATCACGCGCGCGCGGCGCTGTGGGTTGACAGCCGCCCATGCGGGCTGTGCCTGAGCTGCCACTTCGACGGCGTGCGCGACTTCTTCGGTCGATGCCAGCGGCACCTTGGCCTGCACCTCACCGGTGGCCGGGTTCATCACGTCGGCAAACCGTCCGGACGTTCCAGCCACGTGGGCGCCGCCAATATAGTGAGAAAGCTCTTGCATGTGTCCTCCTGCGCCTGCGCGCCAGCAAAATGGGTCCGGGTCATGTCCGGTTTGAGCGGCAGGATAGTCTTGCAAAATAGAGGGTAAAAGAGGCAACTGGGCAAAATAGTAATGCAAAAATGCAAAATACAGAGAGGGTGACACCACGATGCACTGGGATGACATGCGCCTGTTTCTGGCTGTTGCGCGAGCCGAAACGCTGTCAGGCGCCAGCAAAGCAGTACGTCTGGACGCGGCAACCCTCGGGCGTCGCGTCGCGCGTCTGGAACGCGACCTTGGCGCTGCCCTGTTTGTGAAATCCCCCCAGGGCTATTCCGTTACAATGGCGGGCGAGCGGTTGCTGGCGAGCGCCGAGGCCGCCGAAGCGGCAATGCGTGGGGCTGCCGATGGGCTGTCGGCCTTGCGCCAATCAGATCAGGGGCCGCATTCCGCCGCCCTCAGCGGTCAGGTGCGGATAGGAGCGCCCGACGGCTGCGCCAATTACATCCTGCCGCAGGTCTGCGCCGCCATTGTGGATCAACATCCCGCGCTCGACATTCAGATCGTCGCCTTGCCGCGTGTCGTCAACCTGTCGCGCCGCGAGGCCGACTTTGCCATCGCGGTCAGTGCGCCAACAGCAGGGCGGTTAACCGTTCAGCGCATCACGGACTACCGGCTGCACTTTGCCGCGAGTGACCGGTATCTACAGTCCACTGCGCCGATCCGCAGGCTGGAAGACCTCAGGGACCACCAGATTGTCGGCTATATCCCCGACATGATCTTTGATCAGGAACTGGACTATCTGGCGGATGTCGGTGTGGCCCGCGTGGCGCTGGCGTCAAACTCGGTTGCGGTACAGTTGAACATCCTACGACAGGGAGCAGGCATTGGCGTGGTCCATGACTTTGCGCTCGACGCCGCGCCGGGGGTGCAGCGAGTCCTGACGGATGCGTTTTCACTCACGCGCAGCTTCTACTTGATCCGGCACGCCGCAGATCAGGAACACAGCCGACTGCAAAGAATTGCCGACTTGCTGTCCCATGGGATCAAGGCTGAAGTCAGCAGGCTAGAAGGCAAAGTAAATTAAAAACAATGCACTGAGGGTGGTTTCTGATCTATCACATGAGAAACGCCCGACGCGTTTACCCTGCAAACGACACGCCTACATTCAACCATCGGCTGTGTCCAGACTTGACACGGACCCGCTTCGCACCTGACGCTGGGGTCACGGAAATGTCAGCGCGAGGACCCAGACCATGCTTGTCCACCAGATTCTCAAGGCGAAATCCGATGATGCGGTTGTGACCGTCCCGCCCGGCACGAAAGTGTCAGAGGCCGCGCGCATCCTGGCCGAACGCAAAATCGGGACAGTCGTCATATCCAGCGACGGTGTGACCGCGGACGGCATCCTGTCCGAGCGTGACATCGTGCGCGTGCTGGCCAAACGGGGTGGGGCGATTCTGTCCGACCCGGTGGACAGCTTCATGACCGTCAAACTTGTCACATGCGGGCGTGACGACAGTGCGGACGCGGTGCTGCAAAAGATGACGGATGGTCGGTTTCGCCACATGCCTGTGCTCGAGGACGGCCAGTTGGTTGGGCTGATCACGCTCGGTGACGTGGTCAAGGCGCGCCTCGCCGAACTGGCGATGGAAAAGGACGCGCTGCAAGGCATGATCATGGGCCACTGACCGCGCTTGCATTCAGCGCCGTGAAATGATGCAGTGCGGAAACGACGACTGACGGAGCCGCCCATGCGCATCGGCCTTTACCCCGGCACCTTTGACCCGATCACCTTGGGTCATATCGACATCATCCGCCGGGCCAGCCCCATGGTCGACCGTCTGGTCATCGGCGTCGCCATCAACCGCGACAAGGGGCCGTTGTTCCCGCTAGAGGACCGCGTCGCCATGATCGAGGCGGAGTGCGCCAAGCTCAGTGAGCAGACCGGCACCGAGATTGTCGCACACCCGTTTGAAAACCTCCTGATCGACTGCGCCCGCGACGTCGGCGCTCAGACCATCATCCGCGGCCTGCGGGCTGTCGCGGATTTTGAGTATGAATATCAGATGGTCGGTATGAACCGCCAATTGGACAACAGCATCGAAACAGTGTTTTTGATGGCTGAGGCCGAACATCAGGCGATTGCCTCCAAGCTGGTCAAGGAAATCGCGCGCCTCGGCGGGGACGTCAGCAAATTCGTGACACCGCTGGTGAATGACGCGTTGAGAGAGCGGTTTGGCTAACGTCTTCTGACCCACGGGCAAACCTATTTCACCATCCAAGCATAACGCATAGGTGCAGAGATCATTGCTCTGCTGATTGCCAGCGCGCGGCCTGAACCGTGCCGGGGCCTGACCGTTCAACGGATTGAACGATCGGCATTGACTCGCGAACGCTGTGACATGGGCGAGGGGGGTATGCCGCCACTAGTTAGGGGGCACACAACCTTAACCCGGAGGACCCCTCATGAAGAAAATCATCTCTGCGCTGGCATTTGCCGCGGCAATGGTCGGCGCGCAAGCCCAGGCCCAAGACATCGCTGCCATGAACGATCTGGAGTTTGCCCATATCGCCTATACAGCCGACAACATCGACATCCGCTATGCGCATCTGGCGCTGGCGCTGTCCAAGAACCCGGACATCCACGAGTTTGCCCGCACCATGATCCGCGACCACGAAGCGGTCAACGAAGCGGCGCTGGGTTTGCTGGACAAGCTTGGTGCAACGGCACAGGACAACGCAGTCAGCCAGGCTCTGGACGCGCGTGCGGACAAGATCGTGGCCGACTTCGTCAAGCTGGAAGGCGACGCGTTCGACATGGCCTACGCCGAGAACGAACTGGCCTACCACAAAGAGGTCAACGCATTGGTCGAAGGCACCATGATCCCCAACATCGACAATGCCGAAGTCAAAGCGCTCTTCGAGCAAGGGCTTGAGATCTTCAAGGCCCATGAGAAACACGCCGAGGCGATGGTAAAAGGCCTGGACCACGACCACTGATGGGTCCGTTGAAGACACGGCGTGCCGTCTTGACGGGAGCGGCTGCTGCGGCAGCCGCTTCCAGCGCGGGCATCGCCTATGCCGCCAATCCCGTAACGCATGTGGTGCGCATCACCAGCTTTGTCTTTGTGCCGGAGCGCATTGAGGTGCAGGTGGGAGATACCATCCGCTGGGTCAATGACGACCTGGCGCCCCATACGGCGACGGCAGACGCGTTCGGGTGGGATACGGGCGAAATCGGGAACTCTCAGGCGGCAGAGATTGTGGTCACGCAAGACATGGAAACCACCTATTTCTGCGTGTTCCATCCCCATATGACAGGCCAGATCGTCATCGGGTAACGCAGGAACCCTCGATCCAGACCAAAAAAAGGGCGTCCGTTTGGACGCCCTTTTCCGTGTTCGATTGTGCGGGGATTACAGGTACTTGCCCATCTCGACGGCCGTGTCACCCATGCGGTTCGAGAAACCCCATTCGTTGTCGTACCAGCTGAGGATACGCACCATGTTGCCGTCCATCACCTTGGTCTGGTCGGTGGCAAAGATCGACGAATGTGGGTCGTGGTTGAAATCCATCGACACCAGTTTCGCGTCGGTCACACCGAGCACACCCTTGAGGGGGCCGGAGGCTGCAGCGGCGGACATCGCGGCGTTGATCTGCTCGATGGTCACGTCACCGTCCACTTCGACAGTCAGGTCCACGCAAGACACGTTGGGCGTGGGCACGCGGATAGCCACGCCGTCCAGCTTGCCGTTCAGCTCGGGCATCACCAGACCCACGGCCTTGGCAGCACCGGTGGAGGTGGGGATCATCGACAGGGCCGCCGCGCGGGCGCGGTAGAGGTCCTTGTGCATCGTGTCCAGCGTCGGTTGGTCGCCGGTATAGCTGTGCACGGTGGTCATGAACCCACGCTTGATGCCGAACTGGTCGTGCAGCACCTTGGCCACGGGCGTCAGGCAGTTGGTGGTGCAGGACGCGTTCGACACCACCACGTCATCCCCGGACAGGGTGTCGTGGTTCACGCCGTAGACGATGGTTTTGTCCGCATCTTTGCCGGGGGCGGAAATCAGTACCCGGCTCGACCCGTTCTCGAGATGCGCCTGGCACGCGTCCTTGGACGTAAAGATGCCCGTGCATTCCAGCACGATGTCCACATGCGCCCAAGGCAGGTCAGCCGGGTTGCGCTCTGCCGTCACTTTGATGGGGCCGTGGCCCACGTCGATGCTGTCGGCGGATGTTTTGACCTGCACCGGGAACCGGCCATGCACACTGTCATATTGCAGCAGGTGGGCGTTGGTCTCGACCGGTCCCAGGTCGTTGATGGCAACGACTTCGATATCTGTGCGTCCGCTTTCCACAATCGCACGCAGCACGTTACGACCGATGCGGCCAAATCCATTGATTGCAACTTTGATGGCCATGGTATCCCCCATGTCTGGCGTCAGAATACAGTCTGAAGCAACGGGGTCAGAATACCCCGCGCCGTTACCGCTAACAAAGGCATGCGAGACGGATTGTCAACCGGGCAGGGTGCACAACACAGTGCGACCTATCGCCAGAATGCGATCCATTCGAGTAGTTCGGCGAATTTTTTGCCCAGAAACACCAGGTGTTCGGACCCGTACAGCATGACGTCCACCGTGATCGCGCCGATGATCAAAAGGCCAAGAAAGATCGCGTTGCTGTTGGTCATGGATCGGATGGGCCTGAATGCAAAAAGGGCAGGGCCGTTGTGACAGCCCCGCCCGATCCTTGCAAGTCCGCGTGCCTGATCAGCCGAGGCGGCCCATCGCCACGGCCACATCGGCCATACGTGCGGAAAATGCCCATTCATTGTCGTACCATGCCAGAACACGCACCAGCCGGTTGCCGACAACCTTGGTCTGATCGGGTGCAAAGATCGACGAATGTTCAGTGTGGTTAAAGTCGATGCTGACCTTCTGTTCGTCATCATAGGCCAGAACGCGGCCAATCGGCCCCTGAACGGCCTGTGCCACGGCGGCGTTGACCTCTTCCTTGGTCACATCGCGGCCCGCCTCGAATGTGAGGTCCACGGCGGACACGTTGGGCGTGGGTACGCGCATCGCGGTGCCGTCCAGCTTGCCCGCCAGATTGGGCAGGACCTCGCCGAGCGCCTTGGCCGCTCCAGTGGATGTGGGGATCATCGCCATGGCCGCCGACCGCGCGCGGTAGAGATCGTCGTGGCGGCGGTCCAGCGTGGGCTGGTCACCGGTATAGCTGTGGATCGTGGTCATCACGCCGCGCTCGATGCCAATCGCCTCGTCCAGAACCTTGGCCAGCGGGGCCAGACAGTTCGTGGTGCAGGACCCGTTCGAGATCATCCGATCATTGGCCGCCAGCAGGTCATCGTTCACGCCGAACACAACCGTCTTGTCCACGTTTTTGCCGGGCGCAGACAACAGCACCTTTTTGGCGCCACGTTCGAAATGGATGTTGGCCTTTTCACCGTCGTTGAACTTGCCCGTGCATTCCAGCACCACGTCCACGCCGTCCCAGTCCAGCTCGTTCATGTCATAGGTCGACATCATTCGGATCGGCCCACGGCCCAGATCCATCGTGTTGTTGGACACTGTGATCTCGTGCGGGAAACGGCCATGGATGCTGTCGTATTTCATCAGATGCGCCGCGGTTTCCAGCGGGCCCGTGGCGTTCACCGCCACCACATCGATGTCATTGCGCATGGATGTGGCGATGTGGTTCAGTGTGCAGCGTCCGATGCGCCCAAACCCATTGATGCCAACTTTGATTGTCATGGTGATGGTCCTTCCGCAACGGCAGCTTGTGTGTCACGGGCGTGATAGCCGCCGCACCGCGGCATGAGAACCCTTAAAGGCGCGGAAAAACAAAGTGTTAGCGATAAACGTGGCAAACGGTATACAGTTGGCGCTAACAGTATGCGGAACCAACACAAGGTGTTATGCGCTAACGTAAGGCGCGCAACAGGGAGACGGCGGAATGAGCGGACTTTTGGCATTGCTGGATGACGTGGCGGGAATCGCCAAAGTGGCGGCGGCATCGGTCGATGACGTGATCGGGCAGGCGGCCAAAGCGGGGTCCAAAGCAGCAGGCGCGGTGATCGACGACGCCGCCGTGACGCCGAAATATGTCCAGGGGTTCTCTGCGGACCGCGAATTGCCGATCATCTGGCGTATCGCGCGCGGCTCCATGATCAACAAACTGGTCTACCTGCTCCCTGCCGGGCTTGCGCTCTCGGCTTTTGCGCCTTGGGCGATCCCGCCGCTTCTGATGTTGGGCGGCTCCTACCTGTGTTTCGAAGGCGCAGAAAAGGTCGCGCATGTTCTGGGGTGGGGGCACGGTCACGAGGATTACGAAGGCAAGGCCGACACCGTCGAAGACCCTGCGCACCTCGAAGAGCAAAAAGCCAAGGGCGCGATCAAAACTGATTTTATCCTGTCGGCCGAAATCATGACGATTTCCCTCGCCGCCATCCCGGAAAGCAACTTCTGGATGGAAGCCGCTACATTAGCCACTGTCGCCATCATGATCACCGTCGCCGTCTACGGCTCCGTCGCCATCATCGTCAAAGCGGATGATGTGGGCCTTGCCATGGCACGCGCACGGTTGGGTCTGACGCGCGCGATTGGGCGGGGGATTGTTGCCGTGATGCCGGGCTTTATGAAACTGCTGATGATTGTCGGGACTGCGGCGATGCTGTGGGTGGGTGGTGAGATCATCGTTCACGGCGCGGCCCAATTGGGCTGGCACGGCCCTGAAAACGTGATCTACGGCATTGCCAAGTCCATCAGCGCAGCGGTGGGGGATGCGTCCGGTGTGGTCAAATGGTTTGCCAAGGCCGCGATGAACGGCATCCTTGGTCTGGCCCTCGGCTTTGTCCTGATCCCCATCGGGGAAAAGGTGATCACGCCGATCTGGCGGGCATTGGCACCCAAGGCCATCTGATCCGCAGCAGTGTCTAGAGTGTCACCCAGGTGGGTGACACGCCGATCTGTTCAAAAAACGCTTCGAGCGCCGGGACAGTCATGCCAAGCGTGCGGTCGTTGACCAGCGGGTGCGGGTAGATTTGCGCACAGTCGCGCAGGCCTGCATCCATGAACAGTTGCACGCCGGTCTTTGCGCCGTTGATCATCGCAAGCGGCGTCACAGCGCCGGGCCGCACGCCCAGATGTTCCATCAGCCGCTCTGCCGATCCGAACGACAACCGGCCTGTGCCAAGCGTCTTGTTCAGGGTCTTGAGGTCGATCTGCTGGTCCTGTTCGGCGACCAGCAGCACGTTGCGCTTCTTGTTGTCGCGCAAATAAAGGTTCTTGATATGCCCGCCGCCTGCCTCGGTCGGCAGGAACATGTCCTGCACGGTCTTGGATTCCTCAACCGTGCGCAGGGGGATGTGATCGTGCCGCGAGAATGCAATGCCCCAATCCGTCAACTGCTGCATCAGCGCGTCTGACGAAACCGGCAGGCTGTCCTGAAACCGGGAGGATGCGTCGGGGATGTCGGTCATTTCTGCTGTCCCGGTTGGATGGGCCCCCGCGTGGCGGAGGCCCGGATGTGGGCCGGTTACAGCAGCGCCTTGGCCTTTTCGACCACTGCGTCGGTTGTGATGCCGAATTTCTCGAACAGCACATTCGCAGGGGCCGAGGCGCCAAAGTCATCCATGCCGACGAAATCGGCCTTGTTGGACTTGCCGCGCTCACCCAGCAACCACCGATCCCAACCCTGGCGCATGGCCGCTTCGATGCCGATCCGCACAGGACCCGCAGGCAGCACCTTGCGGCGATAGCTTTCATCCTGCTGCGCAAACAGCTCCATGCAGGGCATGGACACCACACGGCACCCGATCCCGGCCTCTTGCAGCTTGGCGCGGGCTTCCATCGCGATGGACACTTCGGACCCGGATGCGATCAGGATGACCTGGCGTTTGCCTTCGGCGTCCGCCAGCACATAGGCACCCTGGGCTGTCAGGTTCTTCAGCTTGTGCTCGGTCCGCACGGTGGGCAGGCCCTGACGGGTCAGCGACAGAACAGATGGCGTTTCGGTGGCCGACAGCGCCAGTTCCCAGCTTTCGGCGGTTTCTACAGCGTCGGCGGGGCGGAACACCATCGTGTTGGGTGTCGCGCGGCTGATCGCCAGATGTTCGACCGGCTGGTGGGTCGGGCCGTCTTCGCCTAGGCCGATGCTGTCATGGGTCATGACGAACACGGTGGGGATCTTCATCAGGGCGGCCAGACGCATCGCGGGGCGCGCATAGTCGGTGAAACACATGAACGTGCCGCCGTAGGGGCGGATGCCCCCGTGCAGCGCTATGCCGTTCATCGCCGAAGACATGCCATGTTCACGCACACCCCAATAGACGTAACGCCCGCCGCGATTGTCGGTGTCAAAGACACCCAGATCGCCGGTCTTGGTGTTGTTGGATCCGGTGAGGTCTGCCGATCCACCCACGGTCTCTGGCATAACCGGGTTGATCACCTCCAGCGCCTTTTCGGATGCGGCGCGTGTCGCCAGTTTGGGCGCGCTTTCCGACATCTGCTTTTTGAACGCCTTGACGGTGGCAGACAGTTTCTTGGGCACGTCGCGGGCGATGACGCGGTTGAACTGGTTCTGCTTGTTCGACGACAGACCGGCAAAGCGGGCCTCCCATTCCGCGCGGGCCGCAGCGCCGCGTGCGCCGATGGCTTCCCACGCTGATTTGACATCAGCCGGCACATCGAACGGGCCGGTGGTCCAGCCATAAGCGGCTTTGGCCGCCGCCATCTGGTTGGCATCCGTCAGCGCGCCGTGGCCCTTGGACGTATCCTGTGCTGCGTGGCCCAGGGCGATGTGCGTCTTGCAAGCGATCATTGTGGGCTTGCCCTGGCTCTTGGCCTTGGTGATGGCCGCATCAATGGCCTCGGGGTCATGGCCGTCGATCTCGATCACGGCCCAGCCTGCGGATTTGAAGCGCTGCGGCTGGTCGGTGGTGTCGGACAGGGTCACGGGACCGTCAATGGTGATGTTGTTGTTGTCCCAGAACACGATCAGCTTGGACAGCTGATGACGTCCCGCGAGCGTGATGGCCTCCTGGCTGACGCCTTCCATCAAACAACCGTCGCCCGCGATGACATAAGTATAGTGGTCCACAACCTTCTTGCCGTAGTGCGCGCGCATGATCTCTTCGGCCATGGCGAAGCCGACCGAGTTTGCGATGCCCTGGCCCAGCGGGCCTGTTGTGGTCTCGATCCCACCGGCATGGCCGTATTCAGGGTGACCCGCCGTGATCGCGCCCCACTGGCGGAAATCCTTGATCTGTTGCAGCGTCATGTCTTCGTAGCCGGTCAGGTGCAGCAGCGAATAGAGCAGCATCGACCCGTGACCCGCCGACAGGATGAACCGGTCCCGGTCGGGCCAGTTGGGTGCAGATGCGTCAAACTTCAGGTGCTTTTCAAACAGGACAGTGGCCACATCCGCCATCCCCATCGGCATGCCGGAGTGCCCGGAATTCGCCGCAGCGACGGCGTCCAGGGTCAGGGCGCGAATGGCGGTCGCCTTGGACCAGTGTTCGGGATGGGCGGTGCGAAGGGCGGTCAGATCCACGGGGCGTTGTCCTCTGGGCAAATGGGTTTCAGGCTCAATACCAGCCAAACCCCAAAGATCAAGGCGATCTGCATGTCTGCGCGCAAGCCCGGCGGCACCCGTGATGTCCCGGCACTTCAATGCCGCCGTGCAAGTGGTTGATCGCAAAGGGGGGCGCATTTGGCGCGGGCATTGGCTAGACTAAGGACCATCCGGGCCGGCAAACGATTCGCGGGCCTCGGGTCAAAAACAGGACACGGACAGGTCCGTCGGATCGGTCCACAGCAAGGGGACAGGCACGGGGATGAGCGACTTAGACACCCTTCAACAGCGGCTGACAGCGGCCATGGACCGGATTGCAACCGGTCTGGGCACGATGGAAGCATCGGGCGGCGCAGACGTGACGACACTCGAAGCGGCACTGGAGGACGAGAAACTGGCCAATGCGCAACTGTCTGAACGGGTGCGCAAACTGTCAGAGCGGCAGGAAAGCGCCGCCGCAGAGGCCAAGGCCCAGGCGGACGCCGCGCAATCCCGCGTGGCCGATCTGGATCTCGAATTGCAACGGCTCCGCCAGGCCAACGAACAACTGCGCGCGTCGAACGCGGCCCTGCGCAGTGCCAACGAAGAAGGCGTGGGCGAGCCGCACCTGATCAACAAGGCAATGATGGCCGAACTGGAGGCGTTGCGGGCGGCACGTGCTGCTGACGTCGCCGAAGCCTCCAGCATCATCGGCGCGCTGACGCCGCTTCTGGATCAACTGGACGCGCCCGAAGAAGAGGAGGAGGCCTGATGCCCGAAGTGACCGTGAACATCGGTGGGCGGCAATTCGCCGTGGCCTGCCAGGCGGGCGAGGAAAGTTATCTGCACGCGGCGGCCAAGATGCTGGACGACGAAGCACAGGTGCTGGCCGATCAGGCCGGGCGTATGCCCGAGGCGCGGATGCTGCTGATGGCCGGGCTGATGCTGGCCGACAAGACGGCAAGCGTCGAGGACAAGATTTCCGAGGTGCAGGCCCAATTGGCCGAGCGCGAGGCGGAACTGGAAGGGCTGCGCACCATGGGCGCGCCAGAGCCGGAGCGGATCGAGGTGCCTGTGGTGCCGGAGGCGGTAACGGACACGCTGGCCGAATTGGCCGCGCGTGCGGAAGCGCTGGCCGCCGATGTCGAGGAAAAAGCGGGCTAATCACCGCCTGCCACCAAGCTGTGACCAAAAGGAAAGGCGCGCCCTGATCGGGCGCGCCTTACGCTATTGTGGAATAGCGCACGTGTCCGTGCGCCCGCCCGGCTTAGCCGTTGGCTTCGCGGATTTTGTCGGCGGCGTCCTTGTCATAGGTCACGTCATTTTCGTCAAAGAGTGTGTCCAACTCGCCCGACAGGGTCATTTCGGTGATGATATCGCAGCCGCCGACGAACTCGCCTTTGACGTAAAGCTGGGGGATCGTGGGCCAGTCGGAGAAATCCTTGATCCCGTGGCGGATTTCTTCGTCCGCCAGCACGTTCACGTCGGCAAAATCCACGCCCATGTAATTCAGCACGCCTGCCACACGGCTGGAAAAGCCGCATTGCGGCATCGACTTTGTGCCTTTCATGAACAGGACCACGTTGTTGGCCTGAATGGTTTCGGAGATGCGTGCGTTGGCGTCGCTCATGTCAATCTTCTTTCTTGTTGTAGGCGCGGTGGTACCGCGCGGCATAGGTTTCGTCCTCGGGCATCGGGTCGATAAGGGTGCTGGCCCCGGACAACCCACTGAGGGTCCGGTCCTGCCCGTTGCGCGGCAGTGTCACGCGTTCCAGCGCGTCGTTTTTGCGGTTCACCCGGTCGACCAGTGCCAGATCCGTCGCTTCCATGCCCAGGGGCACGGCGTGCTCTTGGCCCATGGTCTGGCGATCCGGGCGGCGCGCGGCCAGCGGCCTGCGCGGCCCACGCCGGAAGGGCGCAGAGAGGATCCGGCATAGCTGGTTCATGCAGGCGCCTTGGTGGTCAGGGCCAGTGCGTGCAATTCGCCGTGGCTGCCGTCCATCTTGCCCTTGAGCGCCTTGGTCACGGCGCGGTGTTGTTGCACGCGGTTCATTCCGGCAAAGGACGCGTCCACAACCTCGGCCGAGTAGTGATTTCCGTCACCGGCCAGGTCTGTGATGGTGATCTTGGCATCGGGAAAGCTCTCGCGGATCAGATCCTCGATTTCCTGGGCTTGCATGGGCATGAATGGCATCTCCGGCTGTCTCGCCCCAGATGTAAGGCGCAGGGTGCAGGGGCGCAAGCACTTGCGGTGCGGCTGGTCTGTGCATGGCCGGGGCTTGTGTCCCGCAACGGGCTGGCGATACGGTTGGTGCCGGGCCAACAGGCGCAACGAAAGGCACAAGGTATGACCAGTTTGGATGACGCGCCGGAGCAGGCGTTGGCATGGGTGCAGGCGGGGCAGGGCGCGGCCCTCGCAACGGTTGTGCAGACCTGGGGCAGTGCGCCGCGCCGCGCCGGTGCGCAATTGGTCGTGTCAGGCGCAGGCGACATGATGGGGTCGGTGTCCGGCGGTTGTGTCGAAGGCGCAGTGGTGGTCGAGGCGATGGAGGCCATCGAAGACGGTCAGCCACGCCTGTTGGAATTTGGTGTCAGCGATGATGATGCCTTTGCCGTTGGGCTGGCCTGTGGTGGTACGATCAAGGTGCTGGTTGAACCCGTCGGGCCCGCCATGCCTCTTGATCTGTTGGATAAACTCGTGGCCGCACGCGCGGCACGCACCCCGGTTGCCTATGTGGTTGATCTGGAAAACTGGGAACGGCGGTTGGACGAAAGCGGGCATGCTGCACGCTTTGCCAGCGACCGCACGGGCGTCGAAGAGGACACCCGCACCTTTGTCGCGATCCACAACCCGCCGTTGCGTCTGGTGATTGTGGGCGCGGTGCATATCGCGCAGGCCCTCGTGCCGATGGCGCGTATTGCGGGTTACGACCCCGTGATCATCGACCCGCGCGAGGCCTTTGGGTCGCAGGCCCGGTTCCCTGGCGAACGGGTGATCAACGATTGGCCAGATGCGGCATTGGCAGAGGTCGGCGTGGACACGCGCACTGCGCTGGTGCTGCTCACCCATGACCCGAAACTGGATGACCCGGCACTGCACGTGGCGCTGAACTCCGGCGCGTTCTACATCGGTGCGCTGGGGTCGACCCGCACCCATGCCAAGCGGGTCGCGCGGCTTGAGGATGCAGGCTTTGATACAAGCGCCATTGCGCGCATTGCAGGGCCTGTCGGCCTCGACATTGGCGCGGCCAGCCCGCCCGAGATTGCGGTGTCGATCCTGGCGCAGATGATACAGCGCCTCAGGCGTCCAACATGATCTTTGGCTCTGTGCCGATACGGTCGGCCACCGGTGCAATCCTGGCGCATTCGATGCCGTCCTCAACCGGGCGCGTGCCCAAAGGCACAGTGCTGACGCCCGCCCACGTGGAAGATCTTGAAGCGGCCGGGCACCACACCCTCGTGGTTGCGCGCCTTGAGACCGGCGATACCGAAGAAAACGCCGCGGCATCTGCGCTGGCCGACGCAATTGTCGTGGATGAAAAAGAACAGGGCCTGCGCATCGCGCCAGCCGGTGCGGGCCGCGTTAACCTCTATGCAACAGGTCCGGGCGTGGTTCAGGTGGACGCAAGCGCGGTGGCCGCGCTGAACGCGGTCGATCCCATGATCACACTTGCCACCGTCCCGCAATTTCACCGCGTGGACGCAGGCACGATGGTCGCAACGATCAAAATCATCTCATACGCAGTGCCGCAAACCCATCTGGACCGCGCCTGCGCCGTGGCCAGCAGCGCCTTGTCCGTAGCGCGGCCCACGGTCAAAACCGCCACGTTGATCGAAACCCGCGTCGGCGCAGACACACCGCCGGGCAAAGGCCGTGCCGCGATGACGGGCCGCCTGGACCGCCTTGAGATCACACTGGATGACCGCTGCGTGGTGGCGCATGAAACGGATGCACTCGCGGGCGCCATTCGGAAGGCGCAGGGTGAGATGATCCTGATCCTGACGGCCTCCGCGACATCCGACATCTGCGATGTGGCACCAGAGGCGCTCAGACAGGCGGGCGGCACGGTAACGGCCTACGGTATGCCGGTTGATCCCGGCAATCTGCTGTTTTTCGGCACACTATCGGGGCGACCTGTGATCGGACTGCCGGGCTGCGCCCGCTCGCCCGCACTCAACGGGGCGGACTGGGTGCTTGAGCGGCTCGCTTGCGGGATCGCAATGGTACAAGGCGACATCTCGGCCATGGGGGTGGGTGGCCTGCTCAAGGAAATTCCCACACGGCCCCGCCCGCGCAGCACCGGCCCCTAAACATCTGCACGATCTTGCGATTTCCGGGGACACACAAAGTTTTCTGTTCTCAACGGCCAATCGCCATGCTTAACTCCCTCTAAACAAGAATGCCAAAAGGGAGGATGCCATGGCACAGGTCACCATGACCGTGAACGGAAAAGCTGCGTCTGGTGAAGTCGAGGGGCGCACGCTGTTGTCGTCTTTCCTTCGGGATGAGCTGAAACTGACCGGCACACATGTGGGTTGCGACACGTCACAATGCGGGGCCTGCGTGGTCCACGTGGACGGTGTCGCGGTCAAAAGCTGCACAATGCTCGCGGCCGAGGCCGATGGCGCGGATGTTGCCACGATCGAAGGCCAAGCCAACGCAGACGGCTCGCTCAATGTGATCCAACAGGCGTTCCAGGACCACCACGGCCTGCAATGCGGCTTTTGCACGCCGGGCATGGTGATGTCGGCGGCGGCGCTGCTCAAGGACAACCCGAAACCGTCCGAAAGCGACGTGCGGGAATATCTTGAGGGCAACATCTGCCGCTGCACCGGCTACCATAACATCGTCAAAGCGATCATGGCCGCATCCGGTCAGGACGTCGGCGCCATCGCCGCAGAATAGTAAAGGTGCGCGCAAACGCACACCCTACGGCGGCAGGGCACAGGTCCACACCGTAGGGTGCGCATTCATTGCGCACCGCCACATCAGGGAGGAATGAACTATGCCAAAAGACGGAGGCATCGGCGCCAGCAGCAAGCGGCGCGAGGACGTACGGTTTCTGACCGGCGTTGGAAACTATACCGACGACATCAACCTGCACGGTCAGGCGCATGTGTTTTTCCTGCGCTCTGACGTTGCACATGGCACGCTCACCAGTGTCGACACCAGCGCGGCCGAGGGCATGCCCGGCGTGGTCAAGGTCTTCACCGGCGCGGATTTCGAGGGCGTAGGCTCCATTCCCTGCGGCTGGCAGGTGACCGACAAACACGGCGAACCCATGCAGGAACCGGCACACCCCGTGCTGGCGCAGGGCAAGGTCCGCCATGTGGGCGAACCCATCGCCGCCGTGGTCGCCGAGACCTTGGCCCAGGCCCGTGACGCCGCCGAGGCGATCAACGTGGACATCGCCGAACTGCCCGCCGTTGTGGACATGAAGGACGCGCTCAAGGACGGCGCGACCAAGGTGCATGACGATTTGAACAATAACCTCTGCTACGACTGGGGCTTTGTTGAGGAAAACAAGGCCGCCACCGACAAGGCATTCGAGGACGCGGCCCATGTGACCACGCTTGAGTTGATCAACAACCGCCTCGTCGCCAACCCGATGGAGCCGCGCGTGGCGGTGGGTGACTATGCCCGTGGCACGGATGAGCACACGCTTTATACCACGTCGCAGAACCCGCATGTGATCCGCCTGTTGATGGGTGCGTTTGTTCTGGGCATCCCGGAACACAAGCTGCGCGTCGTGGCCCCCGATGTGGGCGGTGGGTTCGGCACCAAGATCTTCCACTATCAAGAGGAAGCGTTCTGTACCTTTGCCGCCAAGGCCTGCAACCGTCCGGTCAAGTGGACGTCGTCCCGGTCCGAGGCGTTCATCTCGGACGCCCATGGCCGCGACCACGTGACCAAGATCGAGCTGGCGCTGGATGCGGACAACAACTTTACCGCGCTGCGCACGGAAACCCATGCCAACATGGGTGCCTATCTGTCGACCTTTGCGCCGTCGGTGCCCACATGGCTGCACGGCACGCTGATGGCCGGGAACTACAAAACCCCGCTGATCTATGTGAACGTCAAGGCCGTGTTCACCAACACGGTGCCGGTCGATGCCTATCGCGGCGCAGGCCGCCCCGAGGCGACGTTCCAGCTGGAGCGTGTGGTGGACAAGGCCGCGCGCGAATTGGGTGTGGATCCCATCGCGCTGCGTCGTCAGAACTTCATCACCGAATTCCCCTATGCCACGCCTGTGGCGGTCGAGTACGACACCGGGGATTATCACGCGACCATGGACAAGCTCGAAGAGATGGGCGATTTCGCCGGTTTCGCCGCGCGCCGTGCCGAAAGCGAGAAAAACGGCAAGCTGCGCGGGCTGGGCGTGAACTGTTATATTGAGGCCTGCGGCATCGCGCCGTCGAACCTCGTGGGGCAGTTGGGCGCGCGTGCTGGTTTGTATGAGAGCGCCACCGTGCGGGTGAATGCCACCGGGGGCCTCGTTGTAATGACCGGCTCGCATTCCCACGGGCAGGGGCACGAGACGTCCTTTGCCCAGGTGGTGGCCGAAATGATCGGCATTGATGAGAGCATGATCGAGATCGTGCACGGCGATACGTCCAAAGTACCCATGGGCATGGGCACCTATGGCTCGCGGTCGATTGCGGTCGGCGGCTCGGCCATGGTCCGTGCGACGGAAAAGATCATCAACAAGGCCAAGAAGATCGCGTCCCATTTGCTCGAAGCATCCGAGACGGATATCGAGCTGAAGGACGGCGCGTTCTCGGTTGCGGGCACGGACAAGTCCGTGGCCTGGGGGGATGTGACCCTCGCCGCTTACGTGCCGCACAACTATCCGCTCGAGGATATCGAGCCGGGGCTGGAAGAGACGGCCTTCTATGATCCGTCGAATTTCACATACCCGTCAGGGGCTTACGCCTGTGAAGTTGAAGTGGACCCCGACACCGGCAAGGTCAGTATCGAACGCTTTGCGGCCGCAGATGACTTTGGCAACATCATCAATCCGATGATTGTGACGGGTCAGGTCCATGGCGGTCTGGCGCAGGGGATCGGGCAGGCGCTGCTTGAGAACTGTGCCTATGACGAGAACGGCCAGTTGCTGAGCGCGTCCTACATGGACTATGCGATGCCGCGTGCTGATGACCTGCCGATGTTCTCGGTGGATCATTCCTGCCAGACGCCGTGCACCCACAACCCGCTCGGGGTCAAGGGCTGCGGCGAGGCCGGTGCCATCGGATCGCCGCCTGCGGTGGTGAATGCGGTGGTCGATGCGCTGCAATCGGCGGGCAAGGATGTGACCCATGTGGACATGCCCCTGTCGCCGGATCGTGTCTGGGCGGCGATGAACGGCTGAATGGAAAGGGCAGGACCGGGGGCCAGCCCCCGGACCCCCGGAGTTTATTTGGCAAGATGACAAGGATCATGTTGCCGAGAAGAAGGACCTGAAGATGTATAACTTCGAATTTGCAAAACCCAGTTCAGTTGCGGATGCAGTTGCGGCTCTGGGAGACGAGGACGCACAAGCGCTGGGAGGCGGGCAGACCCTGATCCCCACGCTCAAGCAGCGGTTGGCGAGCCCGACAAAGCTGGTGAGCCTCAAGGGCATTTCCGAGATGCAGGGTGTTTGCACGGGCGACGACGGTGCGCTGTGTATCGGTGGGGCCACGAGCCATGCCACCGTGGCAGCAGAGGCGGGGGCCTACCCGGCGCTGGCATCCACAGCGGCCCATATCGGGGATCCGGCGGTGCGCAACCGCGGGACCATCGGCGGCAGCCTGGCCAACAACGACCCCTCCGCCTGTTACCCGGCAGCAGCACTTGGATCAGGGGCCACCATCGTCACAAACAGCCGCGAGATTGCGGCCGACGACTATTTCCAGGGCATGTTCACCACCGCGTTGGATGAGGGCGAGATCATCACCGAGGTCCGGTTCCCCGTGCCAGAGGCCGCGAACTACCAGAAGTTCGTGCAACCTGCCTCGCGCTTTGCGCTGGTGGGCGTCTTTGTCGCGAAATATGCTGACGGCGTGCGCGTGGCCATCACCGGGGCCAGCAATGACGGCGTGTTCCGCTGGGCCGAGGCCGAGGCCGCGCTGTCCGCCAACTTCTCTGCGAATGCCATCGACGGATTGTCTCTGAGCGGCGATGACATGATCAACGATCTGCATGGCACCGGTGCCTACCGCGCGCATCTGTGTGCGGTAATGACCAAACGGGCGGTTGCTGCTGCCAGCTAACATCCCGAACAACGACGACGAAGGCCCGGATAATCTCTGGGCCTTTTGCATGAAACGGAGACGCACTTGCCATCCCCGATCCAACGCTGGCCTGCCCCGGTCGCCGGGCGCAGCTTGACCGTGACCCATGGCGGTCTGGTCTATGCTGTCGCCTATGATCCTGACGCGGCACAAGGCATCGCAGCACAGACCACAAATGCGCTGGCGTTCCTTGATGCGCGGCTCGCAGAGGCAGGCAGTGACAAATCCCGCCTGCTGCAAGTCACGATCTACCTACAGGACATGACAATGAAACCGCAGATGGATGCGGTCTGGACGCCGTGGATCGGCCCCGCTGCACATTGGCCACAGCGGGCGTGCATGGGGGCCGATATCGGCGACGGTGGCACCACGTTGATCGAGATCGTCGCCATTGCCGCACAAGCCTAGGGGCTCAGATCGACCCCGCTTCGACCATGAAATTGTTGGCCGTGCACATCGCAGCGTCATCCGAGGCCAGCCACAGCACCATCCGCGCAACATAGACGGGGTCAATCAGATCGGGCAGGCACTGGCGCGCGCGGTGCGCCTCCAGCGCCTCGGGTGTGGCCCACAGCTCCTTTTGCCGGTCCGTCATGATCCAGCCCGGCACGACCGTGTTCACGCGGATGCGGTGATCGCCCAGATCGCGCGCCATGGTGCGGGTCAGACCGTGCACCGCCGCCTTGGCCGTGGTGTAGGCCGGGAACCCGCCGCCTGCTTCCCACCAGGAGTTTGACCCGAGGTTCACGATTGATCCACCGCCGGCCTCCATCATGCCCGGTGCCACCGCTTGAATGGCAAAGAACATGTGGCGCAGGTTCGTCTGCATCCGCTCGTCCCAGTATTCCGGCGTCACCTCGCGCCAGTCATGGCGGTCGTCGCGCGCGGCATTGTTGACCAGAACGGTGAAGGGGCCGACCTCTTCGGCCAGCGTTGCGATGGCGCTGCGCGTCGCCTCGATGTCGCGCAGATCGCACAGGGCGTGGGCCGCACCTGTGGCCGCGCTCACCTCTGCGGAGGCATCCGCGTCCCGGTCTAGAAATCCGACCCGCGCACCTTGCTCGGCAAAGGCCTCGACCGTGAGACGCCCAATGCCTGAGGCCCCGCCGGTGATCAGAACAGATGCGCCATCAAGGCTGGGATATTTTGCAAATGCGGGCATGGGACCTCCTAGGGGCTGTGAGCGGTAACAGGCCCTTACTCTAGCGCGGCAGGGGCGGCGTCAAGGCGGCGCGGACCATCCGTCCCCGGTCATCACAGACGTGTCATTGTCACAGGCACACAGGCACACAGGCAGTTTTGTCTGCACGTGCTGACTGCGCAAAAAGAAGGGGCGCCGCATATGCAACGCCCTGACAAAACTTGCTGCGAAATCGGCTTAACCCTTGGCGGGCAGCGGTCCGATGAGCATGACCATCTGACGACCTTCTCAGCCCCCGCGCTTGCGGGGGCGTCACCCGGCAATCGTATTTCGTCAGAAATGCGATGAGAGGGTATCGGGGTCAGATGCGGGCGCGTTACCCCTTAGCGGGCAGGGGGCCGATCAGCATGACCATCTGGCGACCTTCCATCTTGGGAAAGTTCTCGACCTTGCCATGTTCCTTGGTGTCCTCGGCCACCCGCTCCAGCAGCTCGCGGCCAAGGTTCTGGTGCGCCATCTCGCGACCGCGGAACCGCAAAGTGACCTTCACCTTGTCGCCGTTTTCCAGGAACTTGAACACGTTCCGCATCTTGACGTCATAGTCATTGGTATCTGTGTTGGGCCGAAATTTGACCTCTTTGATCTCAATGACCTTCTGCTTCTTGCGGGCTTCGCTCTCGCGCTTTTGCTGCTCATATTTGAACTTGCCGAAATCCATGATCTTGCACACGGGCGGATTTGCGTTGGGCGAGATTTCGACCAGGTCCAGACCTGCATCCTCGGCCATGTCCATGGCGCGGGCCGGGGTGACAACGCCGACGTTTTCGCCGTCTGCGCCGATCAGGCGGATTTCGGAAGAGCGGATCTTGTCGTTGACGCGCGGGCCGGTGTCACGTTGAGGCGGCGCGTTGTGTGGTCTGCGAGCGATGGTGGTTGTCCTTGATTGTTGCGGAAATTTGAGGCCGGAAGGTAGACCTTGACCGGTGCATCTTCAACCCTCGAAATCGGCCATACTGCGCCGAAATCGCGGATTTTCCCCCTTGCACCTTTCTTTGTGGACGCGCATCTGACAGCCGGGAACTCAAGACGCATGTTGTGCGTTAGTCCAAAATCAAAGGGGACGTATCATGAAGAATCTGATCTGGATAATTGTTGCGGTTGTGATCGTGGGGGGCGGGTATCTGCTTTTCTCCGGCAAAACACCCCAAGAGGCTGTGACCGAGGCCGCTGAGGCCGTGAATGCGCCCGCCGCTCTGGAAAGCGCAAGCGACGCCGTGGGTGAGGCCGTTGAAGCAACCGAAGGCGCTGTTGAAGGTGCAGTTGAGGCGGCCACGGATGCGGCTGAGACGGCCGTAGAGGCCGTGACCGAAACTGCCGAAGAGGCCGTGGACGCTGCGGGTGATGCGGTTGATACGGCGGTTGATGCAGCTACGGACGCAGCACAATCGCTGGCCGAGACCGGTGGTGACGCAGTGGACGCGGCAACTGACGCAGCATCGGATGCTGTGGACGCAGTGGCCGACACCGCGACCGATGCAGTTGATGCTGTGACAGACACCGCTGATGCGGCTGCTGACACTGCGACAGACGCTGTTGAAGCGACCACAGACGCCGCTGCGGACGCCGCTGAGGCCGCGACAGAGACAGCCACTGATGCAGCCGAAGCCGTGACCGACACAGCGACGGACGCTGTGGAGGCCACAACAGACGCTGCTACGGACGCGACCGAAGCGGCAACGGATGCCGCCGAAGGCGCAACAGAGGCCGCAACTGATGCTGCCACTGAGACAGCTACGGAAACAGCGACTGAAACAGCCACCGAGGCCGTGGACGAAGCCGCAGACGTGGCTGCCGAAGGCACCGAAGCCGCCAGCACCGGCATCGCCGACCTGCTGACTGTGGACGGTTTCAACTTTGACAAGGTCGCCGAGATGATCGACGGCTCTGACATCGGTGCGTTGCAGAAAACCACGCTCAAGGCCGGCCTCCAGCAGGCAAAGGACAACCCTGAACTGCTCAAAGGTCTGCTCGATCAGGTCAAAGAGGCGATGGGTCTCTGATCCGTCACCGGGCGCACAACGCGCCCACCAACACGCAAAAGAAAACCGCGCCCCGGAGTGACCGGGGCGCGGTTTTTTCTTCGCTCCACATGTCGCAAACGCGTCAGTCGAGGAACGCTTTCTCCACCACGTAATGCGCAGGCTTGGAATTGGCGCCTTCTTCGAGGCCGTAGTCCTCGAACATGTCCTTGAGCTCCAGGTTGAACGCCAGATTGCCACAGATCATCGCGCGGTCCGTGTCAGGGTTCAATGGCGGCACACCCAGATCACTGAAAGCCTCGCCCGACTTCATCAGATCGGTGATGCGGCCCATCTTTGGGCTCTCTTCGCGGGTGGTGGTGGGGTAGTACTTGATCTTCTTCCAGAACCCGTCGCCGATCAGCTCGTTCAACAGCTCGTCCGACTTCAGATCCTCGATCAGCTTGGCACCGTATTCCAGCTCGCCCGCCTCGCGGCAGGTGTGGGTGATGATGACCTCGTCGTAATCCTCATAAGTCTGTGGCTCGCGCAAGAGCGACGCAAAAGGCGCAAACCCGGTGCCAGTGGCAAAGAACCACAACCGTTTGCCCGGCAACAGCGCATCATGCACCAAGGTGCCAACGGGCTTGGGGCGCAGGATGATCTCTTCGCCCACCTTGATGTGCTGCAACCGCGAGGTCAGCGGGCCGTCGGGCACCTTGATCGAATAGAACTCTAACTCTTCGTCCCAGCTGGGCGAGGCGATGGAATAGGCGCGCAGCAGCGGCTTTTGCTTGCCGGTTTCGGGGTGCGGTTCGCCCATCAGGCCGATCATCACAAATTCGCCCGACCGGAACCGCAACGACGCAGGCCGCGTCACGCGGAAGGAAAACAGACGGTCGGTCCAGTGCGTGACCTGCGTCACGGTCTGGGCATCGGGCAGGGCGGGTGTCGCCTTCACGGCGCTGGCTTGGTTCACGGGTGTTTGCTCGGTCATGGGTGTGTCAACGCAGGTTTACACCTGCGCCTCTCGATTTGGGAAGGGTTTTGTAACGGGATAAGCGCGCGAATGGTCGCGCGCCTTGATCTGTATCAGGTGCGCAGGCGCACCACCTTAGTGATTGGACGCGCCACGCAGCCGCGACTGATAGTCATGGGCCTGCCAGTCTGCGCGGAAAACCCACTGGTCCTCGGGTTGACGTGCCGCGAGGGCCTGGCTGATCTCGACCTCGTCGAAACCGGCGCGGCGGGCCATGGCATATTGATCAGAGATCACGTGGCCCCTTGCGCGCAAACGCCCCTGATAGCCGCGCAGGCGCAACATCCGGGCGATGGTAAACCCGCGCCCGTCGGCAAAGCTGGGAAAATCCACGCGAATGATGTCCGCGTTCAGCGGGATCTGATCCGGGTCCGCATCACTGGGCACATCCAGGGCCGCAGCATCATTGGCCGCCTCGCCCAGAGGGGCATAGCCGCCGTCCCAAGTGTCCGGGCCAAAGCCCTGATCTGTCACAACAATTGTCATTTGCTTTCTCCTACGCGCACCATTTTGCCGTTCACAAAATGGATGCCACATTCGTCCTTGTTCGTATCGCGCCAGCGTCCGGCGCGGGGGTCTTCGCCTTCAGCCACCGGTGAGGTGCAGGGCGCGCAGCCGATGCTGGGATAGCCCTGCGCCACCAGCGGATGCCGGGGCAGGCGGTTCTCGTCCATGTAATCGCGCACATCCTGCGGCGCCCAGCGGGCCAGCGGGTTGACCTTGATCCGGCCCGTGTCGTCTTCAACCTCAAAGAACTCGAGGCGCGCGCGTGTGCCGGATTGGTAGCGTTTGCGCCCCGTCATCCAGCCGCCGTAAGGCGCAAGTGCGCGTTGCAGCGGTACGGTCTTGCGCAGCGCACAGCACGCATCGGTATCCCGTTGGTGTAATGTGCCGTCCGGGTCATGCGCTGCAATGTCATCCGCACGGATCACGGTCACGTTTTCCAGCCGCAGCCGTTCAGCCACGTCCTGCTGGTACACCAGCGTCTCGGCAAAGAGCATTTCGGTGTCGATAAAGATCACCGGCACGTCCCGCTTTACCATCGCCGCCAGATGCAGCAGCACCACCGATTCCGCCCCAAAGCTGGACACCAATGCGATGTCCGGCACGGCCTCAAAGGCCGCGCGCAGCACATCCGTGGCGCCGTGATGGGTCAGTTTCGCGTTCAGCGCGCTGACCATCACCTGCGCCTCGGGCTGTGTTGGGCCGTGCATATTTGGGGAACAATGAAGCATCAGAGCCTATTCCGCGGCGACCTTGGTTTCGGGGTAGAGGGCCGCCTTGAAGGGGGCGAGGCCCGTGCGGCGATACGTGTCGATGAACGCCTCGTCTACGTCGCTGCGCAGGTCGAGATAGGTGTCCACGATCCGTTCCACCGCAGGCACGATGTCATCCGCCGAGAAGCCGGGGCCGACGCGGTCGCCCACTTTGGCGGCTTCGGTGTGATCGCCGCCCAGGGTGATCTGGTAGTTTTCGACGCCCGCGCGGTCGAGGCCCAGGATCCCGATGTGGCCCACATGGTGGTGGCCACAGGCGTTGATGCAGCCCGAGATCTTGATCTTGAGGTTGCCGATCTCGTGCTCGCGCTTGAGGTCGTCAAAGGCGGTGGCGATCTCTTGGGCGATCGGGATCGAGCGGGCCGTGGCCAGCGCGCAATAGTCCATGCCGGGGCAGGCGATGATGTCGCTGATCAAGCCGATATTGGCGGTGGCGAGGTCCGCATCCTTGAGGCGCGCGTGCAGGGCGGGCAGATCGGACACATGCACATGGGGCAGGATCACGTTCTGTTCGTGGCTGATGCGCAATTCGTCGTGGCCGTAGTCTTGCGCCAGATCGGCCATCAGGCGCATCTGGTCCGCGCTGGCGTCACCGGGTGTGGCCCCGTGTTTCTTGAGCGAGATCGACACGATCTTGTATCCCGGCGCCTTGTGGGCGGTCAGGTTGGTGTCGGCCCAGCTGCGGAAAACGGGGTCGTTGTGATAGGCGTCCTTGAACGGTGCCTCGGACGCGGTCTTGAACGCGGGTGCGGCGAAGTGGTCTTCGATCTCGCGCAGCATCTGGACATCCACGCCCGAGAAGGTCTTGCGGGTTTCCACAAACCGTTCTTCGACCAGGCGGCGGATTTCGTCGATGCCGTGCTCGTGCACGGTGATCTTGATGCGCGCCTTGTACTTGTTGTCGCGGCGGCCGATCTGGTTCCAGACGGACACAACGGCTTCGAGATATGGCAGCAGGTCTGCTTCGGGCAGGAAGTCGGTGATGACCTTGCCGATCATCGGCGTCCGGCCCAGGCCACCACCCACGATGATCTCGTAGCCGCGTTGCCCGTCACGGGTTACCATACGGATGCCGATGTCATGCGCCTTGGTCACGGCGCGGTCGTTGGGCGAGCCGGTGATGGCGATCTTGAACTTGCGGGGCATGAACTGGAACTCGGGGTGGTCGGTGGACCACTGGCGCATCAGCTCGGCCACGGGGCGCGGGTCGGCAATCTCGTCCGCTGCGGCCCCTGCGAAATGGTCGGCGGTCACGTTGCGGATCGTGTTGCCAGAGGTCTGGATGGCGTGCATGCCCACCTCTGCCAGCGCGTCCAGCATGTCGGGCACGTCCTTCAACTCTGGCCAGTTGTACTGGATGTTCTGGCGCGTGGTGAAGTGGCCATAACCCTTGTCCCAGCGCTCAGCGATCTCGGCCAGCTTGCGCATCTTGGCGCTGTCCAGCGTGCCATAAGGGATGGCCACGCGCAGCATATAGGCGTGCAGTTGCAGATAGAGACCGTTCATCAGGCGCAGCGGCTTGAACTCGTCCTCGGTCAGCGCACCGGAGATGCGACGCTCAACCTGGGCGCGGAACTGGCGGTTGCGTTCCGCCAGAAAGGCGGTGTCGAATTCGGAATAGCTATACATCAGGAAGCTTCCTCATATGCGCCCGTCGCAAAGTCCACTTGTTTGCCATGGGCATAGTTGCTGGGGCCTGTGGCCCGGAATGTTTCGCGGAAATGGGTGGGGGCGGGCACGCCGTCTGTCACGGCCACATCGGCCAGATAGGCGCCCACAACCACATCAACCTGCTGCGAGGCCTCGATCAGACGCAGATCGGCATCGGCCTCATCGGTCAACACCTCTGCGTCGGACAACTGGCGTGTCCAGCCATCCGTGGTTTGATAAATCACGTCGCCGGCCAACAGGTGATTGGCGGTGACCACTTTGGGGGTGAATGCCTTGGGCATCAGTGCGCCTCCTGAATCTGTTCGGGCATTTGGGGCATGGGGATCTCGGGAATGGCGGCAAGCGCCGCGCGCGGGGCCAGACCAATGAATGTCAGGGCAGGGCCGCCCAGACCGGCTTGGGTCAGTGTCGGCTCCATCTCAGCCACGGTGGTCGACAGGACCTGCTGATCCGCACGGCTGGCATTCTCCACAAAAGTCACCGGCGTGGCCGGATCGATCCCGTGCATCAGCAACCGTCCTTGAATAAAGCGGGCGGATTTCTTGCCCATATAGATCGCGGCAACCTCGCCAGGCTGTGCCAGTGCGCGCCAATCGTGATCGGCAAAGCCGCGTGTGTCGTGACCGGTCAGGAACCGCACCGAAGAGTTGCGGCCCCGACGCGTCAACGACTGACCAATAGAGGCAACGGCAGCAGAGGCCGCCGTAATACCCGGCACAATGTGATAATCAACACCCGCCTCGGTCACGGCCTCAATCTCCTCGTCCAGACGGCCAAACACAGTGGCGTCACCGGACTTCAGACGGACAACCTGGGCACCTTTGAGGCCATGCTCCACAATCAGATCGTTGATGACCTCCTGCGGGGTCGAGGGGCCAAAGGCCTCTTTGCCCACGTCCAGCATGGTCGCCTCGCGGCGGGCCAGTTCGAGGATTTCCTTGGAAATCAAGCGGTCGTAAATCACCACATCGGCCTCATCCAGCGCCTTGCGCGCCTTGAGGGTCAACAGTTCGGGATCACCGGGGCCCGCACCGACAAAGGCAACGTGACCCTTGCGCGTCTCGCGCAGCAGGTGATCGGCCAGCAGGTTGTCCAGCGCGGGCTGCACAGCCTCGACACTGTCCGCGACAGCCTTGGGGCCGGCATTGAAATAGTAGTCACGCCAGAAGTCCCGGCGCGCACGGCCAAAGGGCAGGGCGTCAGCCGCCTTGCGGAACGCTTTGCCAATCCGTGCCAGCGTGCCAAGCGACGTGGGCAGGCGTTCCTCGAGGTCGGCCTTGATGGCGCGGGCCAGCACGGGGGCGGCCCCTTCGGTGCCGATGGCGACGGTGACAGGGTCACGGTCCACAATGGCGGGGGTGATGAACTGGCTGTCGGCCAGATTGTCCACGATGTTGACCAGCGCGCCGTCCGCATGGGCGATGGCGGCGGTGCGCTTGTCCTCGGCGGCGTCCTCGTCTGCGGCATAGAACAGGGCCGCGCACATCGCATCGCCCGGCTCCATCGCGCGGTCGATCAGGCGCAGTTTGCCCTCGGCGGCCCAGATCTTGATCTGATCGTCCGCGTCAGGCGCAAAGACCGAGATATGCGCCGTGGTTTTCATCAGCAGGCGCAGTTTCGCCAGAGCGGCATCGCCGCCACCCGACAGAACAATCCGCCGTCCGGCAGTGTTCAGGAAGATGGGAAAATGGTTCATCTGTGCCTCGTTTCGTAAATTCTGACCCCCAATATAGGAAATTATCCCACTTTGACGCTAGACAGTGGCGCAGATAAGGATGATTGTTCCATCTCTTTGCAGGCGCAGAACGCCTGTTTCCCGAATTGGAGCGCTTTGGAATGTCTGTTCGCATTGATGACGTGGATCGCAAAATTCTGGCCGAGTTGCAGCGCGATGCCAGTCAGTCGCTGGACGATATTGCGCGTGCGGTGGGGTCCTCAAAGACGCCAGTGTGGAACCGGATTCGCAAGCTGCGCGAGGCGGGGGTGGTCGGTCAGCAGACCGTCGTGTTGGATGCCGAGGCGCTGGGGTTCGAGGCGTGCTTCTTTGTCCTCATCCGCACCTCCGAGCACGAGGCCGACTGGCAGGCGAAATTCCTGCAGGCCCTGCGCGACCGGGCCGAAGTGCAAGAGGCGCACCGTCTGGCGGGTGACATCGACTATATCCTCAAGGTGCGGGTGAAGAATGCCCGCGCCTATGACGCGTTCTACCAGGCGCTGATCTCGGAGGTGCGGGTGCACAACGTGACGGCGCTGCTGTCGATGGAAGAGATCAAGTCCACCACGATGCTCCCGCTGGAGACGTGATCCAATTGCGCGCTACCGCGCATTTTTCATTCAGCCAGTGGTGAGGCGACGCTCTGCTTCTGACGCTGCGCGGGTTGGATTGTTTGGATATTCTGCTGAGAGGTCGTTTAAGGCGCGGTGCGTCTTAAACAGACTTTTTCGAAGGTGTTGTGAGTCGCGCCCGCGTCAAGGACACGCCGCCTTTGGCGGTGGCCTTTGGCCATCCTTGACCCAGTCCCGACTCACGAGGTGACGATCAGGCGGTCGAGTTTGTGAAAGTGGTAGCTATCGGCATACATGGGCGTCTCGGTGATGCGCAGATCGGCCATCGCGTCAAAGAGCATCGGTAGGGCGATCTGCATTTCCAGCCGGGCCAGCGGTGCGCCGACGCAAAAGTGCAGGCCGCCGCCAAAGGCGACATGCGGGTTCTTTGCGCGGGTCGGATCGAACCGGTGCGGTGCATCGAACACCGCCGGATCGCGGCCCGCAGCCCCCAGCATCAGCGCGATCTCGTCACCAGGGGTGAGCTTGTGACCACCGACCTCAATCGGTTCGTAGACGTGGCGCGTGAACATGTGCAGCGGCGGGTCATAGCGCATGACCTCTTCAACACAGCGTTCGGGATGGGCGAGGGCGTCTGTGGCGCCGCGGTCCACCAGGGCTTTGACCGCGTTGCCAAGGCTGTGCACCGTCGCCTCGTGTCCGGCGTTCAACAGCAGAATGCAGGTGCCGATCATCTCGTCCATGCTCAGGGTCTGGCCGCCGTCTTCGGCGGCAATCAGCTCGGTGATCAGGTCGTCGCGCGGGTCATTGCGCCGCTCTTCAATATATCCGCGCAGGAAGGCTGTGAACTCGGCGGCGGCGGTGTTGGCGGCGTCCTCGATCGTACGGCTGCGCCCCGCCTGATACATCGCCACCATCGCCGCCGACCAGCGCAGCAGGTCCGGCCCCATCTCCTCTGGCACACCCAAGAGGCGAGCGATCACGCGTACCGGCACCAGCTGGCAATAGGTCGGGATCAGGTCGAAGGGCCCCGCGGGCAACCCCGCCAGCAGGTCGGCGCAGATGGCGCTGATGTCCCCCTCCAGCGCCGCAATCCGCCGCGAGGTGAACGCATGCAGCACCAACCGCCGCAACCGCGTGTGCTCGGGCGGCTCCAGCTCCAGCAGGGAATACCGCTCCACTGCGTCGAAATCCGTCAAATGCGCCGCCGCGGCCCCGCGCCCCGGCACTGCACGCCCCAACCGCCGGTCGCGCAAAAGCGCGTGCACCGTGGCGTGGTCAAAGGTCGCAAACATCCCGTAATCCTGCCAGAACTGCACCGGGCCATCCGCCCGCGCCGCATCGTAAAACGCATAGGGGTCCTGCACGAAATCGGGGTCATGGGGGGATTGGATCAACATGGCCCAGATGTCTCAGCCCCGCGCGCGCTTGGCAAGCCCCGATGCCCGCGGCTAGGGTGCGCCCATGACATCGGGTCTCCTCAGACGGGTCAGCGTTGTGCTGGCCTTTGTGGCCGTCGTCGCCGCGGCGGCGGCGGGTGTGTGGCGCTATGGCTACTTCCAGGCGCTGGACCAATTGTCGCGCCAGGGCGCATCGGACCTCGCCCTCGCCTCGGACCGGCTGACGGGGCAGCTGCAACGCTACCGCGAACTGGCTGTGCTTGTGGCCGACCACCCGCAAGTGGGCGCGGTGCTCGCAGGCGAGGATGTCGCCGCCGCCGAGGCGCTGCTGCTCGAGATTGCCGACAAGACCGCTGCCGAGGACATCCGCCTGACCGACGCCACAGGGCACGTCATGGCCTCGGCCCGGCCCACACCCACCGGCGTCGACATCGCCCCGCTGGTCCAGCGCGCAACCCAAGGGGCGCTCGGTTGGGGCAACGGCAAAACGCCCGCAGGTGCCCGCGTGTTCGCCTATGCCGCCCCGGTGTTCAACGCCCAGTCCAAGGTACAGGGGGCCGTGGTCGTCACCGCCAACCTCGCAGGCATCGAATGGGACTGGGTCGGATCGAACCCGGCGGTGTTCTTCACCGACGCGCAAGACCGCGTGTTCATCACCAACCGCTCCGAAATCGTGTTCTGGGAACGGCCCGAAAATGCGCCCGGCCTCGTGCCCGACCTCGGCCCGCCACTGCCCTTCGACAGCTACCACCTGGGCCGCCACGAGGTCTGGCAAATGGGGTGGGGGCCGTACCTGCCGCAAAACGCGCTGCACCTTGTGCGCGCGCTGCCGGTGATCGGTATGACGGGCGAGGCGCTGGTGGATGTGGCCCCGGCCCGCCGCCTTGCCACGCTGCAAGCCGCCGCCGTGGCGGGGCTCTGCCTTGCTTTCGGTGCGCTGCTCTTTCTGGCCACCGAACGCCGCCGCACACTGGCCGATGCCAACGCACTGCTGGAACAGCGCGTGGCCGAACGCACCGCCGCCCTGTCCGATACCAATGCCCAACTGCGCCGCGAGGCCGAGGAACGCGAAGAGGCACAAACGGCCCTTGCCCGCGCGCAGGCCGACCTCGTACAGGCGGGCAAACTGTCGGCGCTGGGGCAGATGAGCGCGGGCCTCAGCCACGAGCTGAACCAACCGCTCATGGCGATCCAGACCTATGCCGAGAACGGCAAACAGTTCCTCGCCAAATCGAAACCCGACCGGGCGGATGAAAACCTGGGCCGCATCGCCGACATGGCCCACCGCATGGGCCGCATCATCAAGAACCTGCGCGCCTTTGCCCGGCAGGAAAGCGAACCGGCTGTGCGCGTCGATCTGGTTGCCGTGGTACAAAGTGCCGTGGAACTGACCATGCCCCGTATCCGGCGCGAGGATGTCACCCTCGACCTCGATCTGCCCGACACGCCCGTCTGGGTCTCGGGGGGCGAGGTGCGGCTGGGGCAGGTCTTTGTCAACCTGATCTCCAACGCGGTGGACGCCATGGCGGGCACCGAAACGCGCCGCCTGACCCTGTCGATCGCGGGGGCCTCGGTCACCATCCGCGACACCGGGCCGGGCATCGCCGTGCCGGACCGCGTGTTTGACCCGTTCTATTCCACCAAAGAGGTCGGCGCCTCCGAAGGCATGGGGCTGGGCCTGTCGATCTCCTACGGCATCGTCCAGAGCTTTGGTGGCGAGATCCGTGGCGGCAACAGCGATCAGGGGGCGGAATTCACCGTCGAACTCCTGCCATGGACAGAAAGGGACGCGGCATGACCGTTCAGGTGCTGGTGGTCGATGACGACGCCGCCGTGCGCGACGCGCTGGCGCAAACGCTGGAATTGGCGGATTACGCGCCCATCACGGCGGCCTCTTTCGTGGTGGCCAAGGATCATATCACCCGCGACTTTGACGGCGTGATCCTGTCGGATATTCGCATGCCGGGCCGCGACGGGTTCTACCTGCTGGCCCACACGCGCAAAGTGGATGCGGACCTGCCCGTGATCCTGCTCACCGGCGAAGGCGACATTCCCATGGCCGTGCAAGCCATGCGCGAGGGCGCCTTTGGCTTCCTCGAAAAACCCTGTGCGCCCAGTGACTTGCTGTCCGTTCTTGAACGCGCGCTCAAATCCCGCGCGCTGGTGCTGGAAAACCGCCGCCTGCGCAAACTGGTAGAAAGCGGCGATCCCGCCTCGCGCATGCTCTTTGGCACCTCCGATCTGGCTGACGGGTTGCGCGCCCGCGTTCGTCTGGTCGCCCCGCTGGAAACCGAGGTGCTGGTGACCGGCGCGCCCGGCACTGGTATCTCCAAGGTGGCCGAGGTCATCCACCTGTCCTCGCTCCGGTCCAAGGCCGCCTTTGTCAAACGCGCCGCCAGCGACTTGCGCCCCAAGGCGCTGGCCGAGGCGATCAAGGAGGCCGAGGGCGGCAGCCTCTTTCTTGACGAGATCACCCATCTGCCCGCCGCCAGCCAATTGGCCCTGCTCGAAGCGCTGGAGGCCGGCAGCGCCGCACGTCTGATCGCAGGCAGCAACCGCGACCTTGCCGCTGCGGTCGAGGCGGGCGCGCTCAACGCCGATCTCTACTACCGGATCGAGGTCATGCCCGTCCGCATCCCCTCTGTGGGCGAACGCCCCGAGGATATTCCCGTGCTCTTTCGTCACTACGTCGCACAAGCCGCCGAACAGGCGGGTCTGACCCCGCCCGAGGTGGGTCCCGACCACATGGCGGCACTCATGGCGCAGGACTGGCCCGGCAATGCGCGGTCACTGATGAGTGCGGCGATGCGCTTTGTGCTGGGCATGCCCGAAGACGCCGCCGAAGTCGCCGATCAAGGTCTCGCCGAACAGATGGCGCGGGTCGAGCGGTCCTTGCTCATTGCCGCATTGGGGCGCCAGAACGGTCATGCCAGCGCCGCCGCACAGGCGCTGCAACTGCCGCGCAAGACGTTTTACGACAAGCTCAAGCGCTACGGGATTCGCGCCGAGGACTACCGGCGCTAACACTGTGCGGAAATCCGCACAGTGTTGCGTGGGGCCGTGCGGGAAACCGCACATAGCCGCGTGTAGTATCGGTTTTGTGAGATGAAGGTATACGCGTAAGGCATTGTTATTATGTCGTTGGTGTCGTTTCTCCAGATATTTCCAAGAACTTTATGCTGCACGCACCGCGCGGTCTGCTTTTATGTGGCGGCCTGTCCCCGCGGGGACAAACGGTTTCACAACATTTCTCTGGGAGGAGACATTATGAAATTTTTGACCGCTGCCGCCCTGGCCTTGACCGTCAGCGCGGGCGCCGTTGCCGCCGCCTGCGACTCCGGCGAGATCGTGATCAAGTTCAGCCACGTGACCAACACCGACAAGCACCCCAAGGGGATCGCGGCGTCGCTGTTGCAACAGCGCGTGAACGACGAGATGAACGGCACCGCCTGCATGGAAGTGTTCCCGAACTCGACGCTCTACAACGACGATCAGGTTCTCGAGGCGCTGCTGCAAGGCGACGTGCAACTGGCAGCACCCTCGCTGTCGAAGTTCGAGCAGTTCACCAAGAAGTTCCGCATCTTCGATCTGCCCTTCATGTTCCGCGACATCAACGCGGTTGACGCGTTCCAGGCCTCCGAGACCGGTCAGGCGATGAAGGAATCCATGACGCGCCGCGGCCTGCTGGGTCTGGCGTTCTGGCACAACGGGATGAAGCAGATGTCGGCCAACAAGCCGCTGATCTCTCCGTCGGATGCCAATGGTCTGAAGTTCCGGGTGCAAAACTCTGATGTGCTCAAGGCACAGATGGCGGCTCTGGGTGGCTCGCCCCAGCCGATGGCGTTCTCCGAAGTCTACGGCGCGCTGCAAACCGGCGTTGTGGACGGTCAGGAAAACACCTGGTCCAACATCTACGGCAAGAAGTTCTTTGAGGTGCAGGACGGTACAACCGAGACCAACCACGGCATCATCGACTACCTCGTCGTGACCTCGACCGACTTCTGGGACAGCCTCGAAGATGACACGCGTGACCAGCTGGCCACCATCATCGAAGAGGTGACCACCACGCGCAATACGCAGGCCTTCCAGGTCAACGAAGAGGCCAAGCAGGCCGTGATCGACGCCGGTGGTGTGGTCCGCGCGCTGACAGCCGAGCAACGTGCCGAATGGGTCGCCGTGATGAAGCCCGTCTGGGATGAGTTCAAGGACGACGTGGGCCAGGACAACATCGACGCCGCTCAGGCGATCAACGCCGCCACCAACTAAGGCTGGCACAGGGTCCGGCGGCATCTGCGCGCCGGACCCGATCTATTTTCTGAACATTGTGGGGAAAGGGCAGGACCATGGCAGGCGCTTATGATCCGGGCACCGGGTTTGGCCGTTGGGTCAACGAAATCGAAGAGACGGCCATCGCCATCCTTCTGGCACTTATGACATTGATAACATTCATCAATGTCGTGCTGCGCTATGGCTACAACACCGGCCTGATCTGGGGGCTGGAGATGGTGACGTTCCTGTTTGCTTGGCTCGTCCTCTTTGGGGTCAGCTATGCGGTCAAGGTCACTGCCAACCTCGGTGTGGACGCGGTTATCAACCTGTTTTCCCCGGCCACACGCCGCATCATTGCGCTGGTCGCGGGTGCGATCTGCATCGGCTATGCGTTTCTCGTCTTCAAGGGCGCCTGGGACTATTGGGCCAACTTTGCGAACCTGCCGCAGACCACCGGGCGCTGGTTCCCGACCGGGTTCGAAGAGATGAAGCGGTCATCCTATCGCGGCTGGTACGAGACGGTCGACATCCCGCATCCCGTCTGGCTGCAGTGGATCGAGCCGATCATGAACGAAGGCGAGGCGTACGAAAAAATCCCGCGCTTCATGCCCTATTTCATCCTGCCTTTTGGCATGGGTCTGCTGCTGTTCCGCTTTGTCCAGGCCACCGTGCGGGTCTGGAAAGGCCACGCCACAAGTCTGATCGTGAGCCATGAGGCCGAAGATGCGATCGAAGACGTCAAACACATGAACGAAGGCGATTAAGCCATGGAAGTTGCAATTCTTTTCGCCCTTGTCGTGGGGATGATGCTGATCGGTGTGCCGATTGCTGTCAGCCTCGGCATGTCCTCGATCATATTTCTGCTGGTGCTGAGTGATACCTCGCTGGCCTCGATTGCACAGACGCTGTTTCAGGCGATGGCGGGCCACTACACACTGTTGGCGATTCCGTTTTTCATCCTCGCCTCGACGTTCATGTCGACCGGTGGCGTGGCCAAGCGGATCATCCGGTTCTCCATCGCCGTTGTGGGGCATTTCCCCGGTGGTCTGGCGATTGCGGGTGTGTTCGCCTGTATGATGTTTGCGGCCCTGTCGGGGTCCAGCCCGGCGACCGTGGTGGCCATCGGGTCCATCGTGATCGCGGGCATGCGGCAGGTGGGCTACTCCAAGGATTTTGCCGCGGGTGTCATCGCCAATGCGGGTACCTTGGGCATCCTGATCCCGCCGTCCATCGTGATGGTCGTCTATGCCTCGGCCACGGATGTGTCCGTGGGCCGGATGTTTCTGGCGGGTGTGATCCCCGGTCTGATGGCCGGTACGATGCTGATGATCACCATCTATGCCATTGCCAAGATCAAGAACCTGCCCAAGGGCGACTGGTTGGGCTGGGGTGAAGTAGGTGCCTCGGCGGCTGCGGCCTCGGGTGGTCTGTTCCTGATCATCATCATTCTGGGCGGCATCTATGGCGGTATCTTTACCCCCACGGAGGCGGCGGCGGTTGCGGCGGTCTATTCGTTCCTGATTGCCAGTTTCATCTATCGGGACATGGGACCGTTTTCCAAGGATGCGCCGCGCGCAGGGAATTTCACCGGTATCACGCTGATGGGTGGCCTGGCTCTGGGCATCCTGATCTGGCTGGTGGCGGGCGGTCTCGATCTGACCACATCCGTTCTGATCGGTTTTGCGCTTGCAGCGGCAGGGGCGGCGGCGGAACGTGTGCTGCGCGGTCTGGACCTGAACCCGGTGGCGATTGCCACGGATTTTGCCCGGATGCCGCTGGCGCTGGTGCACCGCGATACGAAGAACGCGTTTTTTGAGGCGGGCAAGCTGACCGTGACGCTGATGTTCATCATTGCCAATGCGTTGATCCTGAAGCATGTTCTGACCGATGAGCAGATCCCGCAGCAGATTGCGGGTGCGATGTTGGATGCGGGATTTGGGCCGGTTGTGTTCCTGATCATCGTCAACATCATCCTGTTGATCGGTGGTCAGTTCATGGAGCCGTCGGGCCTGTTGGTGATCGTCGCACCACTGGTGTTCCCGATTGCCATCGAGCTGGGGATTGATCCGATCCATCTGGGCATCATCATGGTGGTGAACATGGAGATCGGGATGATCACGCCGCCTGTGGGTCTGAACCTGTTCGTGACCTCAGGGGTGGCGGGGATGCCCATGATGCGGGTGGTGCGCGCAGCGCTGCCGTTCCTGGCCGTGCTCTTCGTGTTCCTGATCATGGTGACCTATATCCCGGCCATTTCGATCTGGTTGCCGACTTTGATGATGGGGCCGGAGATTATCGTGCAGTAGGTGTAAGGTTTGCGCGGCGCGTTTTTTGAAAATGACGCGCTGCGCGCGACACGATGTTCAGGGGGGCGCTGCCCCCCTGCTGTTGAAGTGAAAGGGGGGCGCTGCCCCCCTTGGCGCTATGCGCGCCATCCCCCCGAGGTATTTGCCGCGAAAGGAAGATCAGGAGGCGGCGAGGGCGTCGATGATGGGTTGGAAATCGTCGGGTTTCAGGGATGCGCCGCCGACGAGGGCGCCGTCGACGTTCTGTGCGGTGAAGATTTCAGCGGCGTTGCTGGGTTTGACGGAGCCGCCGTAGAGGATGGACATGGTTGTGCCTTGGGCTGCGAAGCGGTTGGTCAGTTTTTCGCGGATCATGTCGTGGGTTTCGATGATCTGATCGAGGGTGGGCACGCGGCCGGTGCCGATGGCCCAGATCGGTTCATAGGCGATGACGGTATTGTCGGCGGTGGCCCCGTCGGGGGTGGAGCCGTCAAGCTGGGCCGCGATGATGTCGAGGCAGTCGGGACCGAGGCGTTCGGCTTCGCTTTCGCCGATGCAGATGATGGCGGTGAGGCCTGCGGCATAGGCAGCTTCGGCCTTGGCGCGGATTTGGGCGTTGGTTTCGGCATGATCGGCGCGGCGCTCGGAGTGACCTACGATGACATATGTGGCGCCTGCGTCCTTGAGCATGGAGGCGGCGGTGTCGCCCGTATGGGCGCCTGAGGCCTGTGTGTGGCAGTCCTGGCCGCCGATGGCGACGGGGCCTGCGATTTGCGCCGCGCGGTGGATCAGGGGGGCTGGCGGACAGATCAGCACCTGGGTGCCGTTCGGGGCCGAGAGGGTTTTGAGGCCGTCCAGCATGGCCGGAGTGCCGTTCATTTTCCAGTTGCCTGCTGCCAGTTTGCGTCCCATGCGTGCCCTCGTTTGGTGATGTGCGATGTGGGTTGGTCCTAGCATCGGGGGCGCGGCTGCGCTAGGGCGTGGCCGAACGAGTGGAGAGGGCAGGTGATGATCCCACGACTGGATGCGAAGAAACTGGCCGAAGGCGACGCGCAGAGCCTTGCGGCCCTGCGAGAGGCGGCGGTTGGGGTGGGCTTTGCCACCGTGCACAACACGGATTTGTCGGCGGCGCGGGTGCAGGAGGTGATCGAGACCTACCGCGCGTTCTTTCGCCAGCCGGAGACGGCCAAGCGGGCGCTGGATATGGCGCGCACGGGGTCGAACCGGGGGTGGGGGGCCGCAGGGTCCGAGCAGGTCGATCCGGATGCCAATCCCGACTACAAGCAGTTCTTTGACATTGGGTACCAGTTGCCCGAGGGGCATGCCCTGGCGACCAAGATTTTCTATGCGCCGAACCAGTGGCCGGATGATCCCGCATTTCGGCGTGTGATTTCAGACTATTACGCGGATGCCATCACTGTGTGCAAAGGTTTGCTGCGGGCGATTGCGACGGCGATTGGTGCGGATGCGGCGCATTTTGACAGGGCGTTTGACACGCCGATGGCGCTGTTGCGGGGCAACTATTATCCGGCGCGGCCCGACTGGGCGGGGGCCAAGGATTTCGGGATTGCGACGCACACCGACTATGGCTGTCTGACCTTGCTGGCGACGGACGGGTCGCCGGGGTTGGAGGTGCGCAAGCGTGGCGGGGGCTGGATCCCGCTGAGTGCGCCGCCGGGAGATTTTATCATCAACTTTGGCGAGATGCTGGAGTTCTGGACGGACGGGGCGGTCAAGGCCACGCCGCACCGGGTGGTGGGTGGCATGGCCGAGCGGATTTCGGTACCGATGTTCTTTAACCCGACTTATGACACCAATGTTGCCCCAAAGGGCGGCGACGAAGAAATGTTGGCCGGTGATCACCTGAGCGCGCGGTTCCGCGCGACATATGTGCATTTGCAAGACAAAACATGAGCTTGCAGGCGGACCTTGAAGCCGAAGTGCATCGGGTCTGGGCCGGACAAACGGACGGTGCGCATGACATCTGGCACGTGCGGCGGGTCTGGGCGACATGTGGCATGATTGCGGATCAGATGGCGTACCCCGTCAACCGCGACGTGCTGATGATCGCGGCCTATCTGCACGATATTATCAACCTGCCCAAAGACGATCCACAAAGGGCACAGGCCGCATCCCTATCAGCCGATCATGCGGTCGCGTGGATGCAGGCGCGCGGGATCGCGGGTCAAGAGCAGGTGCATCACTGTATATCCGCCCACAGCTTTTCCGCGGGCGTGCCGTGCGAGACAGCGGAGGCGCGCATTTTGCAGGACGCGGACCGTCTGGAGGCACTGGGGGCGATCGGGATTGCGCGGTGTTTCGGCGTATCGGGACAGATGGGCCGGGGCCTCGTGCATGGCGGTGATCCGTTGGCCGACGCGCGGGCGCTGGACGACAGAGCCTATGCGCTGGACCACTTTGAGGTCAAATTGTACCGGATCGCAGAGACACTGCACACCGAACCGGCACGGGCGATTGCGGCGGAACGCGTGGCGTTTATGCGTGCGTTTGTGGCGCAGATGGTGGGTGAATTGAGGGTCGGATCAGACCCGAACCCATCAGACCCCTTCCTATCAAACAGGGCTGGTTGAACTGCGCAGGATCAACTGTGAAGGCAGTTTAAGCGCCTCGGGCCGCGTGCCCTGTTCGATCCAGGCGCGCATCGCATTGGCCGTGTGACGCCCCATATCGTCGAGCGGCAAACGCACGCTTGTGATGGCGGGGGACGTGGTGCGCGAGGCGGGCAAATCTTCCATACCGATCAAGGAGATGTCGTCGGGAACCGACACGTCGATGGATTGCAATCCAAAGAGCGCACCCAGGGCCAGCACGTCCGAAGCGCAGAGCAGGGCGGTCACGCTGCGCTCATTTTGAACGACGTGTTTGGCGAGGTCTGCCGCCGCTTCGTAGTGGAGGGGACATTCGAGAATGTGCGCGCCCGAGGGCAGACGGGCCTGTAGCGCGACGATCCGGGCCTGTGTGCGGTCGTTGGAGCGCACAGGGCCGTGCATGACCGCGATATTGCGGTGGCCCAGATCCACCAGATGATCCAGTGCCATCAGGGCAATTTCGGCATTGTCATAGCCAATGGTGGGCAGGTCGTGCTCCGGCGAAAAATAGGAGGTGGCAATCACCGGCAGGGCCCGGCGGCGCACATTTTGTTCAAAAGCCGGGTCGCGGGTGATGCCTGATACAACCAGCCCCTCGATGCCGAGGTTCATCAGATCTTGGGCGCGTTTCGCCTCTAGTTCTGGGTTGCCGCCGGTGGTTGCCACAACAAGAGACAGGCCGCACAGGGCCAGTTCCTCTTCGAGGGCGTGCAGGTAGCGGGCAAAGATCGCGTGATCCAGCGTCGGCACCAGTGCGCCGACCATGAACGTGCGCCCGCTGTTGATGGCGCGGGCCGAGGGGCTTGGCACAAAGTTGAGCGTGTCCACCGACGCCTCGACACGTTTGCGGGTGTCGGCGGACACCACACCCGTCCCGTTCAGCACGCGGGACACGGTGGCCACGGACACGCCCGCATGACGGGCCACGTCGCGCATGTTGCTTTTCGTTTTTGGTCGAAGTTGAGGCATTCACCTACCATTTTGATTGGGCCGACCGGCACAATACAGTAATTGTTGACTTATGAAACTGGTTACACAAACCTTGAAACCAGTTTCACAGACGATTCTGAGACATTTGACCCCGTGCTACAACACACCACCATTCGCAGTTTTTCTAACATGGGTCATCACGGTCTGGGGCGGAATTTTGCCGGATTTCAGAACACCGATGCGCCGACGCGGCACTTTCTTCAGCCGCGCGGTTGTCTGCGTCTGACCCTTGCCGAGGGCGATATTGTGCAGATGGGCACGGGCGCGGTTGCCGACCCGATTGCCATTGCGGTGTTCGGGACGGACGGTGCGCGGATCGAGGCGCAGTTTGGCTTGCCGCCGGTGTCCTCAGTGCCGGGGGCGGATTTCGAACATGGGGCGTTGCGCGGTTGGCTGGAGAGCAACGGCGCGCCTTGGGCGGACGGGCTGGCCGCCGTGGTGGTCGATGCGCTGTCCGAGCCGTTGGTGATGCGTGCGCCGGTGACCTGTGACGTTGTTGTTTTGATGCCGGTGTCTGATGATGATCTGATCGAGGGCCGGTCCGCCGGGGCGATCGAAGTCAGCGTTCAGCGCGCATCGGGGGCGGTGCACCTGCCAGAGCCTTTGGGGGACGTGCGCGACGAGTTCACGGTCGACCGGGCCACAGCGCAGGCCTATGAGCTGCGCAAGGGCGAGACATTGCAGATCATCGATGTGATGGGCCAGCAATGTTCGGATTTTCAGGCCTTTCGCACCAGGTCGCTGGATGCGGGTGCCGAATGGATGATCGACGGGACCACAACACGATCGATGGTACGGCGCGCGTTTCCGGGGCCTGGGCTGTTTGACAAGTTTTACGATGGGGCGATGGCGCCGCTCTTGCAGGTCATGCAGGACACGTGCGGGCGGCACGACACCTTTGGTCTGGCCTGCACGGGGCGCGGTTATGAAGAGCGCGGGTTTCCGGGGCATGTGAACTGTTCGGACAATATCTCGCGCGCGCTGGGGCCTTATGGGGTGGCTGCGCGTGCGGGTTGGCCGGCGATCAACTTTTTCTGGAACACCTGGGTGGATCCGCACCATCACCTTCAGACTGCGGAATCGTGGTCGCGGCCGGGGGACTATGTCGCGATGACGGCGCTGGATGATCTGGTGTGCGTCTCGACGGCGTGCCCGGATGACATTGACCCGATCAACGGGTGGAATCCGACGGACGTGCATGTGCGCATCTACCGGCCAGAGACAAAGATCACGCGGGCCGTTGCGTACCGCAAGAAAGAAGATGCGCCGATGCAAATCTCTCAAAAATCCGCATTTCACGCGCGTTTGGCGCCGCTGACAGAGCAGTTTGCGCCTGCGCGCGATCTGTGGGCGCCGGTGTCCTTTCCCAGCCATGGGACGCATGGGGAGTATTGGGCGTGCCGCGAGGCGGCAACGTTGCAGGACATGAGCGGGCTGCGCAAGTTCGACATCATCGGGCCGGATGCGGAGCGGCTGCTGCAACTGGCGATGACGCGCGACATTGCGCGCCTGGCCGTGTGGCGGGGGACCTATGCGCTGATGTGTGATGTCAGCGGCGAGGTGATCGACGACGGGACCCTGTTCCGCCTGTCGGATCATTTGTTCCGCTGGTGTTGCGGGGCCGAAGAAAGCGGCACGTGGTTGACCAAGCTGGCAGCAGAGCATGGTTTCCAGGTCCGCATTCACGACCTTCAGGGGGCGCTGCCGAACCTTGCGCTGCAGGGGCCGCGGTCGCGCGACATCCTGCGCAAGGTGCTGTTCACGCAGCCGCATGTGCCGAACCTTGATCAGCTCAAGTGGTTTGGGGCGACGGTGGGGCGTCTCAATGACCGGGACGGCGTGCCGTTCATGCTGACGCGCAGTGGCTATACCGGCGAGTTGGGGTACGAGCTCTTTTGTTCGCGCGATGCGGCCTTGCCGCTGTGGGACGCGCTGATGGAGGCGGGGGCCGAGTTCGGCATCAAGCCCATGGGCTCTGCGGCGCTGGACGTCATACGGATCGAGGCGGGGCTGGCGGCAAGCGGTGCCGAGTTCGCGCCGGGCCATGACGCCTTTGAGGCGGGGCTGGGATTTGCCGTTGATCTGAAAAAAACCGAATTTGTGGGACACGAGGCCCTGCGCCGCAATGCGCAAGCGCCACGGCGCGCGTTGGTGGGCCTGCAGTTCCAATCCACCGATGTGCCGGTCACGGGCTGTCCGATCTATATGGACGAGCGCCAGATCGGTGAGGTCACATCCGCCACGAAATCCCCGATGCTGGGGCAGGTCATCGCAATGGCCCGACTGTCGATCGAATTTGCATCACCCGACACAGAAGTTGAAGTTGGTCTGTTGGACGGGCGGATGAAGCGGCTGAGCGCCACAGTCGTGCCAGTCCCGTTCTTTGACCCCAAAAGAGAAAGAGCGCGTGCATGAGTGTTGTAGAACTCGAAAACGTCTGGAAGATCTTTGGCCAGAAATCGGCCGAAGCCATGAGTGCCATCCGCAAGGACGGCATCGGAAAGGCGGAAGTTCTGGAACGCTACGGCGCTGTTGTCGGCGTCAAGGACGCGTCGTTTCAGGTCGAGGAAGGCGAAATCTTTTGTTTGATGGGGCTGTCGGGGTCGGGCAAATCCACCCTTGTGCGCCACATCAACCGGCTGATTGAACCAACCGCCGGCACCATTCGGATCATGGGCGAAGATATCGGCGCGATGAAAACCGAGGAATTGCGGGCCACACGCGCGGACAAGATCGGGATGGTGTTTCAGAACATGGCCCTGCTGCCGCACCGGTCGGTGCGCGACAACATCGGCTTTGCGTTGGAGCTGCGCGGCATTGACGGGTACACGCGGGCGCAAAAGGCCGATGCGGCGCTGGAGACGGTGTCGCTGCATGGGTATGGCGACCGGTTGCCTGCCGAGCTTTCGGGCGGGATGCAACAACGGGTGGGCCTGGCGCGCGCCTTGGCGGCGGACCCCGAGATCCTGCTGATGGACGAGCCGTTTTCGGCGCTCGACCCGCTGATCCGGCGCAACCTGCAGGACGAATTCCTGGGGCTGAGCCAGAACCTCAAGAAAACCACCGTCTTTATCACCCACGACCTCGACGAAGCGATCCGCATGGGCGACCGCATCGGCATCATGAAGGACGGCGAGATTGTGCAGATTGGCACCGCAGAGGACATCGTGACGGCGCCGGTGGATGATTACGTGGCGGATTTTGTCGCGGGCATCTCGCGGCTCAAGCTGGTGTCTGCGGCCAAGATCATGACGGATGTCGACGCCTACACAGCCCAAAGCGGCGGCATTGATCTGTCCTCGGGCTGCCCGGAGGCGGCCCCTGAGGACGATCTGGACACGCTGGTCGGGCTGAGCACGGGGTCTGACAAACCCGTTCTGATCAAAGCAGATGGCGCGGTTGTCGGCATCGTTACAAAAGACACGCTGCTGCGTGGTTTGCAGGGAGGGTCCGAGGCATGAGCGGTGCGGAGCAAATCGAAATCGAAGACCGCGACGTGTCCATCGGGACATTTGTAGAGCAGGCGGAACCCTATTACGCGTCGGTCTTTGAAAAGGTCCAGCGCGGCAGCCTGCCACGGTGGCACCAGAACATCTGGGCGCTGATTGTGCCATGGGCGTGGGCCGCGGCGCGGGGTGTCTGGCTGTTGTTCTGGATCTCGCTCGCGATTGATGTGCTGGCGCTGGTGTGCCTGATGCAGGTGATCAAATTCTCGCCCCTATTGGCCGAGGCCCAATTGGATGCGGCGGCAAACAGCACGCTGGTTGCGCGCTATTCGACCTGGGTGACCAACTACGGTTGGGCCGCCACCATTTTGTTTGTTGCGGGTCGCCTGTGGATGGGCAGCAGCGCAAACCGTTGGTATTTCTCGCAATATTCCCGCTGGCGGATTGATCATGCGGTGCCCAGTGGTGTGAATTTCAAGCGTTTGGTTGTCGGGCTGGTTGTGGTGGCGATCATTGCGCCGCTGACCACCTACCGGGCCACACAGCTGCGTCTGGACGAGCGCGCCTGTTTCAACCAGATGCGCGCCGGTGAGGCGGTTGGTCAGTTGATGCCGGCCTATGGTGCGGGGGATGTGACCGCGCTGTTGACGTCGATGGATGCCGACATTCTGGACATGCAGACCCGGTTTGATGCGCTTGACGCCATCGAAGCCCGGACAGATGCGCAGAATGCAGAGCGCAGCCAGTTGCGCCGCGATGTGCGCGATCTGGGTCGGGAGCGGGACCAGGTCAACGATTTCCAGTCGATCACCACGGCGGACCGGTTTGATTGTGCCTTTATCGACGATTTCCCGACGCTGGCGCGGCTCGACCCGCCTGCGGACGTGACCTATCGCCGGGTGGCCGACGAAGAGGCCATTGCCGCCGGTGAAGAGGGGGCCACAAAGGTCATCGCGCAGGTCAAGGACCCGGTTGAGGGCCGCAAAGTGACGGTGTTCACCTATTCCGCCGAAAGCATCGACATCGGGATCAACAAGCTGCGGGCGCAATACGCGGGCTTTTTCGATGCGATGACGAATGTGCTGCGGCAGTCGCTGATCCGGGTTGAGGTTGCGTTTATGCAGACCCCGTGGCCGGTGGTCGCCTTCCTGTTCCTGGCGCTGAGTTGGGCGTTTGCGGGGCGGGGTACCACGGTGTTTGTGGGCGCGTCGCTTGGGTTCCTGGCCCTGTTCGAGCTGTGGCAGATCGCGATGCAGACAATGGCCCTGGTTGTCGTATCGACGGCGGTCTGTGTGTTCGTGGGGCTGCCGATTGGCATATGGATGGCCAAGAACAAGTGGTTCCGCTGGATCACCGAGCCGATCCTGGATGTGATGCAGACCATTCCGTCGCTGAGTTACCTTGTGCCTGCGGTCGCGTTCTTTGGCATCTCGCAGCCGCCTGCGGTTCTGGCCACGGTCATCTTTGCGATGCCGCCGATGATCAAGCTGACGGCGCTGGGTATCTTGCAAGTGCCGGAAAGCACCAAGGAAGCCGCACTGGCGTTCGGTGCGTCGGAACGGCAATTGCTGCGCAAGGTCGAGTTACCGATGTCGATCCCGTCGATCATGGCGGGGTTGAACCAGACGATCATGCTGGCGCTGTCGATGGCGACCATCTCGGCCTTTATTGGCGCCGAAGGTTTGGGGGCCATTGTGACCTCGGCCCTGGGCGACGCGAATGCGGGCAAGGGTCTGCTGGCGGGCGTGGCGATTGCGCTGGTCGCGATGATGATCGACCGCATTCTCAAGGGGATCCGCAACTCTTTCAGCCGTATTTAAACCACTCATCAAAGTTCAACAAAAACGGGAGACACCAAATGAACATGTTGAAAACAACCGCGCTTACAAGCGTATTGGCGCTGGCCGCCGCCGGGGCCTCGGCCCAGGAGAAAGTCACCTTTTCCGATCTGAGCTGGAACGGCGCACAGGCCATCGGCCACGTGCTGTCGACGATCATCGAGACAGAGATGGGTGGTGACGCCGAAATCGTGTCGGGCATGAACCAGGCGGCTGTCATCATGGCGGGCATGGACAAGGGTGACGGGTCCATCGACGTGTTCACCGACATGTGGATGCCCAACCAGCAGGCGCTGTGGGACGAGTACATCGACGGCAACCAGACCGTAAAGACCAACAGCCCCTACAACGGCACCTCCAACATCTATGTGCCCTCGTACATGACCGACAAAGTCAAAACCATCGAGGACCTGAAGAACCCCGAGATCGCCGCGATGTTCGACACGGACGGCAACGGCAAGGGTGAATACTGGGCCGGTGACGTGACATGGGCGTCGACCAAGCGCTGGCAGATCAAGTTCAAGTCCTATGGCCTCGACGGTCTGTGGGAGCCGAACATCGTCTCCGCCGACACGTTCAAAGCGGGCCTTGAGGCCGCTTACACGTCCGGCAAGCCGCAGCTGTTCTACTATTGGACACCCGAGGCGATCCACGTGAAATACGATCTGACCGCCGTGGAAGAGCCTGCGCGCAGCGACGGTTGTGAAGACGTGGATCTGGATGCCGAAGACTGGCTGGAAGTGTCCGAGTTCAACTGCGTGATCGCGTCGAACGAGATCTTTGTGGCCTATTCCGCGTCCCTCGAAGAGCGCAACCCCGCCGCCGCCAAGATGCTGTCGAATGTGCAGTTCACCGGCGACGAGATCAACGGCTGGATTGTCGAGATGTTCGAAAACAAGCGCGACCCGCGTGAAGTGGCCGAAGACTGGATTGCGGACAACAAAGACACCGTTCAGTCCTGGATCAACGGCTGATCAGCGTTGAAATGATGGTTCATGCTGCGGCATGGACGCAAAACGTGGCGCACCTGTGGGAACGGGTGCGCCATTTTCGTTTCAGGGATAGCGGTGCATGCTCGCGTCAAACAGCGAGAGCCGGGCGCGTACGGTGCCTAGAGATGCGCCAAGGCCGCGCGCGCAAGCTCTGTCGCCTCATCGGCGTCATCGAGCGCGCTGTCCGGCAGGTGCCAGTACGGCATGGCCGTGGGCGACTTGCCCGGACGGGCATAGGTCCAGCGTTCGAGACCCATAGCGTCAAACCTGTCCTGCATCTCGCCCTGACCTTTGATCAAGGTGCGACCGTCGGACATCAGCAGGGCAAAGATCGTGCCATCACGATAGATAGCCAACCCGCCGAACATCTTGCGTGTGGTGAGGGGGCCAAGCCCGGCAAAGAGGTCGAGGACGTGTTCGATCTCTTCGTCCGAGACGGCCATGTCAGCTGCTGCGTTCGGCGGCCAATTCGTCGACGCCCTTGAACGAGATGCTTTCGCCGCAACCGCAGGCGTCTGCCACGTTGGGGTTGTTGAACTTGAACCCGGATTCCAGCAGCGACGTTTCATAGTCGATCTCCGTCCCAAACAGGAACATCTGCGCCATGGGCGCGATCAGAACGCGCGCGCCATCCTGTTCGACCACTTCGTCGTTCGGATCAGCGGTTTCGACATATTCCATTGTGTATTCCATGCCCGCGCAGCCGCCCTTTTTCACGCCGATGCGCAGGCCGGAATGGCCCTCTTTTTCCATGAGTTTGGAAATTTGCGTTGCGGCACGGTCTGTGATGCTGACGGCTTGTTTGCCGGGGATCGAAAACATGTGAGGAGCCTCGTTTATCCGACTGTTAAAGTAGGGCTTGGGCCGGTGGCTTGCAAGGGGCGCGGGCGCGACAGGCAGGATGACAGCGCATCAAGTGCGGCGCGGATCGGTGGATCGTGGCGGGTGTCCTGGTGGCAGACCAGCCATTCCTCGGCGGTGAGGGCATCGATGACGTCCGACACGCGCACCAGTTCGGGAACGCGGTCACCTGCAAAGGTGGGCAACACAACCCGCCCGGTGCCCGAGCAGGCCAGCGCCATGCGCACCTGGGGTTCGTTGGACATGGCGACCATGTCTGCGCCGTGGTGGGTGACGGTCCAGGCCTCGGAGGGCAGGGACGCGGTGTCGTCGCTGGGTCCGATCCATCCGGTGATGTCGCCGCTGGTGGCATAGGCCGCGTGTTCCACCGTTCCGGTGCGCCGCCCGGCGAGCCAGGGGTGGGTGGGCCTGCGGTTGCGCACGCCGATGTCGACCTCGCGGCGTTCGATGTCCAACTCTTTGTTGCAGCTGACAAATTCGGGTGTCCACGGCGCGCTGGCGGACCAAAAGTCGGACAGGTGGCGGGCGAGGTAATCGGCGGTCCATGTCCCCGCAGAGATGCGCACCCGTGGTGGCCCGGATTGGGCGGCGGTCCAGTGTGCGATGTCGCGGGCGGCGGCCTCCATCCGTTTGGCGCGGTCCAGCAGGGCACGTCCCTCGGCGGTGGCGGTGTATCCGGCGGTGCCGTGCACAAAGAGGCGGCGGCCCATGCGCTGTTCCAGCGCGGTCATGCGGCGCGAGAGGGTGGCCTGGCTGAGCCCGGTTTCGCGTGCGGCGGCTGCCAGTGACCCGTTGCGGGCGACGGCGGCAAAGAGGCCCAGGTCTGTCCAGTCGGTGATTTGCATAAATGCAAGAGTAGGTGCGGTTTTGGCCTCTGACAATGGGTGTTGCGAGCTGCCATGTTGGGTGAAGCACAGGAGGCGACCCTATGAAACATCCGTACAACTCTATGGAAACACTGTCGATTTATGATCAGGAGCGCGCGGTATTTGCAGAAATGAAAGAGCAGATGCAAAATCGCAAGCGTCGGGCGCGGCGTCGGCGCATGTTGATGTGGGTGCTGCGCAGGTTGTGAGGCACCGCGAACAGGGCCGCCGGGGGTGCAGCGGCCCTGGGCATCGCCTGTGACGGTGCGGGGTGTCAGGGCGGTGCGTCAGCATCCGGAATGGGGATCGCGGTGGCGCCGACGCGCACAGTTTGACTGTGCCGTGTAACGGATACCCGAAGGGTGCGTGATGGTTTTGTGACGCTTGGGGTTACATAAAGCCCAGTTCGAGGCGCGCCTCGTCGGACATCATCTCCATGCCCCAAGGCGGCTCCCAGGTCAGTTCGACGTCCACTTGTTTGACGCCGGGGATCGGCTCGACGGCATCGGCGACCCAACCGGGCATTTCGCCGGCCACAGGGCAGCCGGGTGCGGTGAGGGACATGATGATGCGGACTTCGTTTTCGGCATTGATATCGATCGTGTAGATCAGGCCGAGTTCAAAGATGTTCACCGGGATTTCGGGGTCATAGACCGAGCGGCAGGCCTCGACCACAGCCTCGTGCAGGGGATGGTCGGTGGAGGACGGCGCAATGAGCGGCGTGCCTTCGAGCTGTTCGTTCGGTTGGTTCATGTCGGCCCCGTGGATGATCCTGAGTGTTTATATAGGGATAGGGGTGCGGGGGGTAAAGGGGCTGGATGCCCCGGTGCGTTAACGGGACGTACGGTGGGCATGGCGCGTGACTGCCGCTAAAATTGGCGCCCGACCAAACATGCAATCTCTATTTCTTTAGGCCGACGATCTGTATCGGGTCTGCGATCCCACGCACGGTGACGGGTCCAAGACTGTGTAAGCTGACGGCGAAGGCGTCGCTTTCTGCGAGAACGGCTTGTGATGCAACCAGACGCATGCCGTTTTCTTTTGCGATTGCTTCGAGACGGGATGCGATGTTGACCGTCTTGCCCAAAGCGGTGAATTCCAGACGGCGGTCGTCGCCAAAGGCACCGACCAATGTGGGGCCGGAGTGCAAGCCAGCGGCGATTGCAACCTCTGCATCGCCTTTTTTCCGGTCGGCGTTTCTTTTGTCGACCGCGTCACTGATGTGGTTGAAAGCGGCAAGCGCGTTGAAAGACGCGCGGGTTGGGTCATCATGCAGGCCAAAGATCATCATGGCCCCATCGCCAACAAACTTGTCGACCACGCCGTTGTGCCGCTCGGCAGCGTCAAGGACCATGCTGCGGAACCACAATAGAATATCCGCGACTTCGTTGGCCGATAGAGTGTCACTTAGCTCGGTGAAGCCGCGCAGATCGATCATGGCGACAACGACCTCTTTTCGCTGCGGCACCCTGAGCTCTTGCAGAGCATCGTCACTCAGGTCGGACCCCAATTCGCTGGGCAGAAAGCGTCTTAGATTGCTGGCGTCTTCCACTTCTTTGGCCACACGTTCGACCAGTCGGCGGGATCGATAGACAGCCGTTCCAATGACAAGCGCAAGCGTGGCAAGGATGACGATGCGCATCACGTTTGGAGGAGGCGAATAGAGGACGCGCATTTCTTCGATCACGGACGCGCTCCATGGCGTATCGAGAAGGGGGCTGTAGAATGTCACGCTTGCGCACACCACGATCAGAAACGTGGCTGTGAAAATATGCAGTTCTACGCGGTACCTCAGGGCCTGAACGCACAGAACCAGAGTGGCCACCAATACCAGCGGGCTGGCCAATGCGACCAAGGACGGCGTGCCGTCACTGCGCACGTCGATGAACAATTGGAACCCAAGCAACGCCACTTCCAAGGCATTGAAAAGCCAACTGTGCCAGAATCGGAAGCGATCCGGATGGGAAAAATAGAAGTTAACGGCCCCCATCAGGAAATAAGCGCCGGCGCCGACCAACAGGAACGCCAATTCGAATTGACGAATGCCAAGCCCGGCGCTTTCCATGTTGACGAGCAAACCGAGCACACCAAAGAACAATGCGGCTGACAGCACCATTCTGAGGCGGGCAATGATCCGCTCTGCCTGGACATCAGACTGCCGCAACATCTGTGCGCCGCGATTGACGATCGGCTGATGCGGTTTCATGAGGTGCAGGTCACCTTGTTCCGGTTGGCCGTTTGCAAAACGAACAGGGTTAATGGAGGTTGCGTCCATTATTGGACGGATTGCCGGTGCAGTGCAAACTTTGGCGGTTTTGCCATTGGAACGAAAGACCGCAATGAGCCGTCCGCTCGGCTTTGTCATGTCCGCTTTCTGCGCAATCCCGGATTAGAAATCCTAGGAACTGACCCCAACCCTTATCCCCGCTTGCGCACGGGCCGTGGTTTTACGCGGGCTTCGATCATGTCGTAGACGCGGCCCACGATGTCCTTGCCGGTGGCGTTCTCGATACCCTCAAAGCCGGGGCTGGAGTTAACCTCGAGCACCTTGGGGCCGGTTTCGGAGCGCAGGAGGTCGACGCCCGCCTTGCCAAGCCCAAAGACGCGGGCGGCGCGGACGGCGGTTTCGCGCTCTTCCTTTGAGATGCGGACGGACGTGGCTGACCCGCCCCGGTGCAGGTTGGAGCGGAAATCGCCCTCGGCCCCGGTGCGTTTCATGGAGGCGACCACCTTGCCGTCGACCACGAGGCAGCGGATGTCTTCGCCTGCCGCCTCTTTGACAAAGTCCTGTACGAGGAAGTTGGCGCGCAGGCCGCGGAAGGCGTCGATGACGCTTTCGGCGGCCTTTTTGGTTTCGGCCAGCACGACGCCTTTGCCTTGGGTGCTTTCCAGCAGTTTGACGATCACGGGCGCGGTGCCCACGAGGCCCATGATGTTGGCCGTATCCTTGGGCGAGGCGGCAAAGGCCGTGGTTGGCATGCCGATTTTCTTGGAGGCGAGGATCTGGTGCGCGTGCAGTTTGTCACGGCTGGCGGTGATGCCTGCCGAGCCGTTGACGCAGTAGGTGCCGGTGGTTTCGAATTGGCGGATGACGGCGGTGCCGTAGCTGGTGATGGAGGCGCCGATGCGCGGGATCACGGCGTCATAGCGGGGCAGGCGTTTGCCGTCGTAGTGGACCTCGGGCGCCATGGCGTTGATGGCCATGTAGCAGCGGGTGGTGTCGATGACCTCGACCGTGTGGCCGCGGGCCTCGCCCACTTCGACGAGGCGGCGGGTGGAGTAGTTGTTTTCGCGGCTGAGCACGGCGATGCGCAGGGACCGGGCGGGGGCGACCTTGCGCATGGCGGAGGAGTGGTAGACGTCGTAGCTGAGCTCTGGCTGCAGGCGCTTTTCCGAGGCGGTGATCGAAATGTGGTCGGCAAGGGCCTGACGGCCCAGCAGCATGCGTGAGGTCATCGACGAGCGGTCGGTGAGCGTCACCTCGATGGGCCAGGACTGGCCTGCGACGGCGAGTGTGGTTTCGATCACATAGCGCAGTTCCGCCTCGCCGTTGGACGAGGTCACTTCGCGCCGGTCGAGGATAGGGGCAGAGCAGGTGATGGCCACGTGATCCTTGCCGCTGATCGGGTGGACGTTGAAGCGCACCTTGGGGGATTTGGCGGGGCCGAAGACTTCGATGTCGTGGGCGTGCAGGGCGGATGTGCGCGCGCCTGTGTCGATCTTGGCCTTGAGCGCGGGCAGACCGAGGTCGGGCAGGCTGATCCATTCCTCCCAGCCGAAATTCAGCGTGTCCATGGTGCATCCCCCCGCGACGTCGTGAACGCCCTAGGTAGCATGGTGGCGACGCGCGGGGCAACCGTGGCGGGTGTTGTCAGAGGGAGACATCCGCCACGATCCCGTGGTGATCGCCACCCAGCAGGGGCCGGTTGGTGACGGACCCACCGCCCGGTGCGAGCACATGGTCCAGCGGCAGCGGCACATGGCGGTAGGTGAGGGTGGGGCGCGTGAGACCGGCGATCCGTGTGTCCGTGATCCTGCGGATGCGCTGGAGCCGCCCGGACCATGGGAAGGTATTGAAATCACCGGCCACCACAATGGGGCCTGTCAGTGAGCTGAGCAGGGCCTCGGTGCTGGTTTCGGCATCTGCGTTCTCGAACGGCCAGGGCCAGGGGATGTGGGTGGAAACGACCCAGACCGGTTGGCCGTGCAGATCTATCCGGGCCGCTGCCAGAGCGCGTTGACCGGTGCAGAGCGATTGTGCCGCAAAGGGGTGCTTCGACAAGACGGCCATGGCGGACCATTCGGAGAACTTGCAGATGTGCTGGTGTGGGAAATCGGGTGTCAGTTGGTCGATGATCCCCCGGTTTTGGCCCGACAGTTCCTGCAACATAACAACGTCGACTTGGGCGGCTGTGATGTCCTCTGCCAGGGCTGTGGTCTGTTCATTGCCGAACCAGACGTTTTTAGAATAGAGCCGCATGTCGGTGCCGGGGGCCTGTGGCAGCAGAAAGATCAGGACGGAGACCAGCGACAGCCCACCCGTCACCATGAACATCAGGCGCAGGGCCGGGCCGCGTGCGGCAAGGGCGGCCAGCAGGATCACCAGGCCCAGGATGGGGCGCAACATGGCCACGGTATCGGCGGCACGGTGCAGGCTGGCCGCCCAGCCAAAGGCCAGTGCCACCATGCTGAGAAGACCGGCGAGGATCACGGCGATGCGCATGATCCGTTTGGTTGCAGCCTTGACGTTGCGCGTCAAGGGGCGGTGGCTTGACCCTTGGGCCGCGCGGCTCTAGCAGGCGGGCATGACCAGCTTTTCCTTTGATCTGAATGCCACGGATGGCCGCGCGCGGACCGGGGTGATTTCGACCCCGCGTGGAGAGATCCGCACGCCGGCCTTTATGCCTGTGGGCACGGCCGCCACTGTCAAGGCAATGATGCCCGAGAGTGTGCGCGCGACGGGGGCCGACATCCTGCTTGGCAACACCTATCACCTGATGCTGCGCCCCACCGCCGAGCGCATCGATCGGTTGGGGGGCTTGCACAAGTTCATGAACTGGGACCGGCCGATTTTGACGGATTCCGGTGGCTTTCAGGTGATGAGCCTTGCAGGCCTGCGCAAGCTGACCGAGGAGGGCGTGACGTTCAAATCCCACATTGACGGGTCCAAACATGCGCTGACACCCGAGCGGTCGATGGAGATCCAGCGGTTGCTCGGCTCGGACATCGTGATGTGTTTCGATGAATGTCCCGCGCTGCCTGCGGACCGGGACCGGATTGCGGCGTCGATGGAGCTGTCGATGCGCTGGGCGCGGCGGTCGCGTGAGGCGTTTGGGGACCGGCCCGGCCACGCGCTGTTTGGTATCCAGCAAGGCGGGTTGGAAGAAGACCTGCGCGGCCAAAGTGCCGAGGCGCTGAAAGAGATCGGATTTGAGGGCTATGCCGTGGGCGGTCTGGCCGTGGGCGAGGGGCAGGAGGCGATGTTCGGCTGTCTCGACTATGCGCCGGAGCAATTGCCCGTGGACAAGCCGCGATACCTGATGGGTGTGGGCAAGCCCGATGACATTGTAGGTGCTGTGGCGCGGGGCATCGACATGATGGATTGCGTGTTGCCCAGCCGGTCGGGGCGCACCGGTCAGGTGTTCACGCGGCGCGGTGTGGTCAACATCAAGAACGCGCGTCATGCGGATGATCCGCGCCCCTTGGACGAAGACTGTCGCTGTCCGGCCTGTGCGCATTATTCGCGGGCCTATCTGCACCATGTGTTCCGAGCGCAGGAGATGATTTCGGGGATGCTGCTGACCTGGCACAACCTGCATTATTACCAAGAGATCATGGCAGGCATGCGGGCGGCAATTGCGGCGGGCACGTTTGATGCGTGGCAGGCGGCGTTCCATGCGGGGCGCGCGGATGGGGATATCGAACGGCTTTGATCGGCGCCGGTGGCCTGTTTTCGTAACCTGACCTTAACCCGCTATGGGCAAGGTCGGGGGTTATGGATGCGATCGACTTTGGACAAGGGGCGGATTGGACTGCTGTGGCGGCGCTGATCCAGCAGCGGCAGCGGGATGTTGCGGACCGTGTGGCGGCGCAGGCGGATCCCGGTGTTGCGGAGCGTGCTGGGTCCGCGCGCGCGGATGTGGTGCGTGCGCCCGAACGTGGTGCGTCGGCGCGTGGCGCGGTGTCTGGTGAGGCGGGGCTGGGCGCGGGTGATGCTGTTGCGCGCCCGGATGAAGAGACTGATGCCAGCGGATTGACCGCGCCGGAACAGGCGGTTGTCAAGGAATTGCGGGCGCGTGATGCCGAAGTGCGGCGCCATGAGCAGGCGCATGCGGCGGTGGGCGGTCAGTATGCGGGCGCGCCGACCTATAGCTATCAGACGGGACCCGATGGGCGGCAATATGCTGTTGGCGGTGCGGTGTCCATTGATGTGTCGCCCGTGGACGGGGATCCGGGTGCGACCATTTCCAAGATGGAAGTTGTGAAATCGGCGGCCCTGGCCCCTGCGGAGCCATCGGCGGCGGACCGGCAGGTGGCGGCCCTGGCCGATGCGCTGCGGGCGCAGGCGGTGGCCGATCTGGCCGCGGCGCGGTCGCAAAACGTGGATATGCGGCTGTGAACGGGCGGGCGGGGTCAGGAATACCTCCGTCGCGTGCGTACGGCCTGTGCGTTAGGAACAGTCGAAACCTGCCCTGGGGAGGGGATGAAATGAAATTTGCAGTGATATCCGTGTCCTGGTTTGCCGTGTCACTTTTGGCTGTGGCCACGCTGGTCTAGCGCCGGGACCGGCGCGCGTGTGCCGCATGCGCGACCCACGACGCCCCGCCCACCGTCCCCGGCGATTGAATTGGTGTGTGGATTGGCCTTGAGCGTGTGAAATTCTGTCTGGGCGCGCGGAGTGCCGCACTTTGACGCGGGGGGCTGCATATTGTGCCGCCAAGTGCCGCTGGCACAGGCACGTGTGGTAAAAATCTGGGGACAGTTTGCTGCATCCCATTGCACCCTTGTCGTGAGCGCGTCAGGATACACCTTGAAACCAAGAGGCTGCGCACACAGATCAAGCAGTCCGAACCCGAGGAGACAGTCCATGGTTGCCGCAATGCGGGACCGCACTGTCTTGCCAATGACAAGGATAAGAGCATGCAAGAGCCTCTCAACGCCTCGTACCCGGTGCTGCCGTTGCGCGATATCGTGGTGTTTCCCCACATGATCGTGCCGCTGTTTGTGGGCCGTGACAAATCGGTCCGCGCCCTCGAAGAGGTGATGGCGGATGACAAGCAGATTTTGCTGTCGAGCCAGGTGGACCCGTCGATTGACGACCCTGATACCTCCGGCATTTACAAGGCTGGCGTGCTGGCCAATGTGTTGCAATTGCTGAAACTTCCCGATGGCACGGTCAAAGTGCTGGTCGAGGGGCAGGCACGTGTGCGCATCACTGATTATCTGGAAAACGACAACTTTTTCGAGGCCCGCGCCGAGTATCTGACCGAAATGCCGGGTGATATGGCCACCACAGAGGCCCTGTTGCGGTCGGTGGGCGAAGAGTTTGAGCGTTACGCCAAGGTCAAGAAGAACATTCCCGAAGAGGCGCTGACCGCGGTTGGCGAGACCACGGAGCCTGCCAAGCTGGCTGATCTGGTGGCGGGGCATCTGGGCATCGAAGTGGATCAAAAGCAGGACCTGCTTGAGACGCTGAGCGTGAGCGAGCGGCTTGAGAAAGTGTACGGCCTGATGCAGGGCGAGTTGTCGGTGCTGCAGGTCGAGAAAAAGATCAAAACGCGCGTGAAGTCCCAGATGGAGCGGACGCAGCGCGAATATTACCTCAACGAGCAGATGAAGGCGATCCAGCAAGAGCTGGGCGATGGCGAGGACGGCAAGAACGAAGTTGCTGAACTTGAAGAGAAAATAGCGGCCACCAAGCTGTCGAAAGAGGCACGTGAAAAGGCCGAAGCGGAGCTGAAGAAGCTCAAGAACATGTCGCCCATGAGCGCCGAAGCCACGGTTGTGCGCAACTACCTGGACTGGATTCTGGCGATCCCGTGGGGCGTGAAATCCCGCGTGAAAAAGGATCTGGGCCGCGCGCAGAAGGTGTTGGATGACGATCACTATGGCCTTGAGAAGGTCAAGGAGCGGATCGTTGAGTACCTCGCTGTGCAGCAACGCTCAAAGAAGATGAAAGGTCCGATCATGTGCTTGGTCGGTCCTCCGGGTGTGGGTAAAACCAGCCTCGGCAAGTCGGTCGCAAAAGCCACGGGGCGCGAGTTTATTCGCATCTCGTTGGGCGGTGTGCGTGACGAAAGCGAAATTCGCGGTCACCGTCGGACCTATATTGGTTCGATGCCCGGCAAGATCATTCAGGCGCTGAAAAAGGCCAAGACGACCAACCCGCTGATCCTGCTCGATGAGATCGACAAGATGGGACAGGATTTCCGCGGAGATCCGGCGTCGGCCATGCTCGAGGTGTTGGACCCGGAACAGAACGGCACGTTTGTGGACCACTATCTTGAGGTGGAATACGACCTGTCGAACGTGATGTTCCTGACCACGTCCAACAGCTATAACATGCCTGGGCCGCTGCTGGACCGGATGGAGATCATTCCGCTGGCGGGCTACACCGAGGATGAAAAGCGCGAGATTGCCAAGCAGCATTTGATTGCCAAGCAGGTCAAGAACCACGGCCTGAAGGGTAAGGAATTCGAGCTGACCGATGAGGGACTGGCGGATATCATCCGGTACTACACCCGTGAGGCTGGCGTTCGGAACCTTGAGCGTGAGATTGCCAAGGTGGCGCGTAAATCGCTGACCAAGATCATCAAGAAAGAGGTTGAAGAGGTTGTTGTAACCCCTGAAAACCTCGACGATTTCCTGGGTGTGCGCAAGCATCGCTACGGTCTGGCCGAACAGAACGATCAGGTGGGTGTTGTCACCGGTCTGGCCTGGACGTCGGTGGGTGGTGATCTGCTGCACATCGAGGCGCTCAAGCTGCCGGGCAAGGGTCGGATGAAGACCACCGGCAAGCTGGGTGACGTCATGAAGGAGTCGATCGACGCGGCCTCGTCTTACGTGCGTTCGATCAGCCCGGAGATCGGTGTGAAACCGCCGAAATTCGATACGATCGACATCCACGTGCACGTGCCGGATGGCGCAACACCCAAGGATGGGCCGTCTGCCGGTCTGGCGATGGTGACGTCGATTGTGTCTGTGTTAACCGGTATTCCGGTGCGCAAGGACATCGCCATGACGGGTGAGGTGTCGTTGCGCGGCAACGCGATGCCGATTGGTGGCCTCAAAGAGAAGCTGTTGGCGGCGCTGCGGGGGGGCATCAAGACGGTGTTGATCCCCGAGGAAAACGCCAAGGACCTCGCGGACATTCCGGACAACGTGAAGGAAGGTCTCGAGATCATTCCTGTGACGCATGTGACCGAAGTTCTGGAACGCGCGTTGACGGCTGTGCCGGATGCGATCGAATGGGACGAGGCCGCGGAAGAAGCGGCAGCCGCTGCGGCAGCCGCGGCGCGAGATACAGGGGCGGCTGCTGTCGCGCACTGATCCTTGTTTGAGATGAAGAAGGGCGCGCAGACATTTGTTTGCGCGCCTTTTTTATGGTTCGGTGTATTTGGTAGTGCGGCTCTGAATTGTTGATGCTTGCGCCACAATGCAGGTTAAATACCTCCATTTGTTCCGTTTATATGGAAATCTGTGAGGTTTCAGGATATGAGCGTGGCAGGCAGTAACACATATAATGAGGCCCAGAATGGCGACCCGCACAACCAAGACATCCACCAAGACCACGTCGACCCGCACAACCAAGCCCAAGGTAGCACCCAAGTCCTCTGTGACCAAGACGGCGACCACAACAGCGGCGGCGCCCGTTGTTGTCGAGACGCCCCAACCGGTCGTTTCCGGGCCAATGATGCGCAAGAAGGAATTGGTCGACGCAGTGGTCGCCAAGTCCGGCATGAAGAAGAAAGACGTCAAGCCGGTGGTCGAAGCCATGCTTTCGGTTCTGGGGTCGGCCCTGCAAGATGGTCGTGAGCTGAACCTGCAACCGCTGGGCAAGGTGAAGATCAACCGCGAAAAGAAACTGCCGACAGGCAAGATGATGATTGCCAAAATCCGCCAGTCCGAAGACCTGCCGCCGCTGGAATCGCAGCCCGATGCCAAGGACATGGATGGCGTTGAGGCCGTTGCTGACACCACAGCTGCGGCTGCGGAATAGGTTTTTCTTCTGGCCCTATTGCCAGCGCCCGCGCACTTGGCTAAGACGCGCGGGCTTTAGGGTGATTAGCTCAGTGGTAGAGCGCTTCGTTCACATCGAAGATGTCAGGAGTTCGAATCTCTTATCACCCACCATTCTCCTTCTACGTCCGTTGTTTAGCGTTGGCCTGGTCAGGTGCGGCGTTTGATTGTTTTGTAGCTGGTTGATTGGCGGATACGCCGAATAAATTCAGCCGGGCAGTGAGCTGGGCACAGCGTCACTGGGTTGGCTGACCATCTGCAAAAACATGGTGCCAGCGCAAGATCCGCACAGATTTCCGCAGGCCCGTTGGCCAAAATGGATCGGCTTCCACAAGCGCCTGCGCCGCGTCTGCGGTTTCGGTCGACACCAGCCACGCCCCGCCAGCACCCACGTCACCGTCGAACAGAGGCCCGGCGCAACTGATGTGACGCGCGTTTTCTGACAAGAACGCCAGGTGCTCGGACATATGCGCGCGGCGTATGTGATCGTGGTCGGGGGCATCTTCGAACAGAATAAGGTAAGGCATTGCGATCTCCTGTTGTGGTGGGTCAGGGTAGGCCTGCGCAAATTCGAATGCCATTGGCGGACGTGCAGGAGGACATTGCAAAAATGCAGGAAGCGGCATGGGACGACGTGCGGGTGTTTCGCGCGGTTGTGGAAGAGGGCAGCTTTGCCGCGGCGGCGCGTGCGTTGGGCCAGCACGAGACGACAGTGGCGCGTCATGTGCACCGGTTGGAACGGGTGTTGGGTCAGGTGTTGTGGCGTGGTGCGGCCGGGGGCGTGACGGATGAGGGGGCTGTGGTCATGCGCCATGCACAGGCCATGGCCGATGCCGCTGCACAGGTTGCGGCCACCAGGCAAAGCACCGTTGGCCCGCGCGGTGCTGTGCGTCTGACGTCTGTGCCGTGGGTGATTGCCGCAGCTGTGGTGCCGGTTTTGCCGCAATGGCGCGCCTTGGCCCCTGATGTCTCCGTGTCGGTGATTGGGGCGCATGAGAGTTTCAACCTGTTGCATGGCGAGGCGGATGTGGCCCTGCGCCTTGCCCGTCCGGAGGCGGGCGGAGACGTCATTGCGCGCAAGCTGTGTGATGTGGATTTTGTCGTGGCTGGGTCGGGTGCGCAGTGGATCGGGTACATTCCAGAGATGGCGCATGTGCCGCAGGCCCAGTGGACAGAGGCCGAAGCGGGATCTGTGGGGCTGCGGGTGTCGGATCAGTCGGCGGTGGTTGCGGCGGTTGTCGCAGGATTGGGGCGCGGTTGGGTGCCTGCATGTTTGGCCGCAGGGCGCCGTGCGGGAACAGAGGTGCGCACGCGTCCCTTGTGGTGCCTGACCCATCCGCGCACGCGCCACGCGCCCGCAGTGCGCGCGGTGCGCGAAAACATGTTGCCCCTTGTCCGAGCCCGCCTGTCGCAGTAGCGAAGGCCATGACCTACCCCGACCTTTTGATCCTGCGCCATGGCGAGACCGAGTGGAACCGCGAGGGCCGTATGCAGGGCGAGATGGACAGTCCGTTGACCGACACCGGGCGTGCGCAGGCTGAGGCGCAGGGTCGGTTGCTGGCGGGTCTGAATCTGGACGGTTGGGCGCTGTGGTCTAGCCCGCAAGGCCGCGCGCGCGCCACGGCAGAGATTGCACTGCCTGGGCGCGACGTGTCCACTGATCCGCGCCTGTCCGAGATCACAATGGGGGCCTGGACGGGTGTGCGGCGCGCCGAGATTGCGTTGCAAAGGCCGCAGTTGTTCGATCATCACGGCGATCTGACCTGGTACGACGAAGCGCCGGGCGGCGAAGGATTAGAGGCGCTTTATGTGCGGACAGGTGCGTTTCTGGCGACCTTGCGCGGCCCTGCGGTTCTGGTCACGCATGGGATCACGTCACGGATGCTGCGCTGTCACGCGTTGGGGTTGGAGCCCGGTGCGTTCGCCGATCTGCCGGGGGGGCAGGGCGTTGTTTATGCGGTATCTGGCGGGATCCAAACATGTCTGTCGGAAGGGGCTTGAAGCCTCCGCGCGCCTTGGCTAATACGGCGACATCGGGTCGTTAGCTCAGTTGGTAGAGCGCTTCGTTTACACCGAAGATGTCGGGAGTTCGAGCCTCTCACGACCCACCATCGCCCACCTGAATGTTTGATGTTCCTCCGTTGCGCTGAGCGGGTTGCCCGACGTACGCGCATCCGCTGCGCGGCCACTCTGCGTCTGGAGTTCGAGCCTCTCACGACCCACCACCGCCCTCCTGATTGTTTGATCTTGCCCCGTTGTGCTGAGCGGGTAGCCCGACGTACGCGCGTCCGCTGCGCGGCCACTCTGCGTCGGGAGTTTGAGCCTTGCGCGATCCACCATCCCTGAATGCTGTATTCGATATCCTGCTTTATTTCGGGCGTATCCGTGACGACTGGATGTTTGACTCAGTCGATCACCCTAGCGCGACTGCTTCACGAACAGATCAAAGATTTCCGGGACGTTTCCATCGCCCATCCCGGCCGCCAATGCGGCTTTGAGGTTGGCGTCGGTGCCTTCGGCAATTTGTGCCCGTGTGCCCATGTCTTCGGTCATCTGGACGAAGTAACTGATGTCTTTGCTGGCGTTGGCGATGGAAAAACCCAGATCGCTGACACCGTCCACCGCGTAGTTTTTGCAAAATTGCATGAAGGGCGAATTGGACGGTCCCGCTGACATGATGTCAAAGAGCTGTTGCTTGTCGATGCCGGCGCGTTCGGCCACGGCAAAGGCCTGGCTCATCGTGCAGGCGGTTGTCATGCCCATGAAATTGTTGATCAGTTTAGTGACATGTCCAGCGCCAAGTGCGCCCAAGTGGAAAACATTCTCGCCCAGGACGTCGAGGACCGGTTTCACCTTGTCGTATGTCTCCATCTCGCCTGCGGCCATGATGTTGAGCAAACCGTCCTTGGCATGCGCGGGTGTGCGCCCCAGAGGTGCATCCAGCATGCCCGCACCCTTGGCGGCCAGATCAGCGCCGATCTTGCGGGTGGACGCGGGGATCGAGGTGCCAAAGTCGATGACGACAGCACCATCCTTGATGCCTGCGAGGATGCCATCGTCGCCGTAGACCAGTGCCTCGACAACGTCGGATGTGGTGACGCAAAGCATCACGATATCGCTTGCCTCGGCCAGCGCCTTTGGGGTCGCAACCTCAACAGCACCACGACTGACGGTGGCGGCAACCGCCTCTTTGTTGCGTCCCATAACGACCAGGTCAAACCCGTTGTTTTGCAGGCATTCGGCCATGTTACCGCCCATTAGGCCAAGTCCGATAAAGCCGATTGTGGGTTTGGTCATGTCATTCTCCTTTGAAGGTCTGGCCGTTCCATGGGGTTAGGTGAAGGCCTCGGCGCCGGCCTGTGCCACGACGTGATCTTGTGCAGGTGAGCCTGAGCTGACGCCAATGCCACCGACCACCTCGCCTTGGTGAAATACCGGCAGGCCACCGGCAACTGTCACCATGCGCCCGCCGAGTGTTGAGGAAATGCCGTGTGCCGGTTCGCCGGGTTGATTGACAGCACCCAGCGCATCGGTCCCTTTTCGGATACCGCAGGCGGTAAAGCTCTTGTCGATGGCGAGTTGGATGCTGGTGATCTTGCCACCGTCCATGCGTTCAAACGCGATCAGGTTGCCGCTTTCGTCCGTGACCGCGATGCACATGGGCACACCGATTTCGACGGCCTTGGCGCGTGCGCCCGCGATCATTCTGTTCGCGTCGTCAATGTCCAACCGTTGCAACGTAAGCATCACGTTCTCCTATGGTCCGATGATCAGATTTGGCAGCGTCAGTGAGATCGCCGGTATGAATGTGATCAACATGAGTGCCGAGAATATCGCGAGGTAGAAGGGCCAGATCGTCTTGACCGCCTTTTCCATCGGAAGCTTTCCGACCGCACAGCCGACAAAGAGACAGGTGCCAACTGGGGGCGTGCAGAGGCCCAGGCCAAGGTTCACCAACAGGATCATGCCAAATTGCACGGGGTCGATGCCCAGCATGTTCATCACAGGAAGGAAGATCGGTGTGCAGATCAGGATCAGTGCGGCCATGTCCATGATCATGCCCAACAGCAGCAGTACTGCGTTGATCATCAACAGGATGAGGATCGGGTTTTCGGTGATGCCAAGCAGGAATTCGACCGTTTTGGTTGGCACGCGGTTGAACGTCAGCATGTAGGCAAATGCGCCCGCGCAGGCGATCAGGATCATCACCATCGACGTTGTGCGCACCGAAGAGATCACGGCGGTTTTGAACGCCTCCCAGGACAGGCTGCGGTAGACGATGAGCGTCACGATAAAGGCATACATCGCACCAAAGGCGCCCGATTCAGTGACCGTGAAGACGCCGGACAAGACGCCGCCCACAATGATCACAGCCGTCAAAAGGCCGGGAATGGAGCCGACAAAGGCGATGGCAAGTGCGGTCCAGCCGGGGAACTGTTCGGCCTTGTACCCGCGTTTGACGGCCACCACATAGGCCGCAAGCGCAAGGCAGCAGCACATGAGCACGCCCGGCACAACGCCTGCCAGAAACAGTTTGGAAATCGACACGGCGCCGCCGGTTGCGAGGGCAAAGATGATCATGTTGTGGCTTGGCGGGATGATGATCCCCGCGATGGAGGACGTCACGGTGACGTTCACCGCGTAATCTGCGTCATATCCCTTGTCTTTCATCACCGGGATCAGGATCGACCCAAGGGCCGAGATGTCGGCAATGGCGGACCCGGAAATGCCCCCGAACAACATCGACGAAAATACATTCACGATGCCGAGGCCACCGCGCACAGCCCCGACGGCCGCTTGGGCGAACTTGACCAGCCGGATGGCGATGCCGCCGTGGAACATCAGCTCTCCGGCGAAAATAAAGAACGGGATCGCCATCAGGGAAAAGACGTTGATCCCCGACACGATACGCTGGAATCCGACGAACAGCGGCAAGCCTTCGAACCAGAACGCAGCCAGCGCAGAAATGCCAAGCGCATAAGCAACAGGCGCGCCGATCACGACGCACAGGGCAAACACCCCAAGAAGCACCATAAGTCCCATGACTAACCCTGATCTATATTGTCTTGGCGTTCGTCACGGCCCAAAAACAGGCGGACAAGGTGGCCGGTGGAAAACAGAAACAGCAACACGCCGCTGATGGTCAGGGGCAAAGAGCGCAGGCCCTCTGACCACTGGATAAGCGGGATCAGCGTGTTCCATTTGAATTTGGTCAATTCGAGCCCGTACCAGAACATCATGCCGCCAAACCCGGCCATCAGGATGTCAGAGATAACGACAAAGACGGTGCGCACGGACGAAGGCACCATGTTGCGGAACACAACGACAGACAGGTGCGTATGGTTGTGAACGCCAGCGGCTGCGCCGAGAAAGGCAATCACCATCACCAGAAGAAGCGAGACCTGTTCGACCCAAGTGGGGGTGTCATTCAGAACGTAGCGACCAAACACCAGCCAGGCGAAGATCACAGTCATGATGACAATGGCGATGCCGGCCAGCAAGACGCAGACACGGGACAGAAAATCCAGCGTTCTGTCCATCGGCTTGAGAAAACCGGGTGGTGATTTTGGGTCGCGCATAAAGCCTCCACTGAAACAAAGCGCCCGGCATCCTGAAGGAGCCGGGCGCTCTGGTATTATGGCATGTCCGCCGATTACTCGGTGGCTTGGGCCATCTCGACCAGTGCCTTCATGTCAGGGTTTGCTGCCAGGTAGTCGGCATAAACGCTGTCCATGGCGGATTGGAACGGTGCCTTGTCCGCAATTTCGTTCACCGCGATACCTGCCGCTTCAACGTCTTTGCGTGCCTGCTCGGACCCTACGGCCCACAGCTCACGCTGGACCAGTGCCGCCTCTTGAGCAGCGCCGCGCACGGCGTCCTGCATTTCGGTGGACAGCGCGTTGAATTTCGCGGTGTTCACGCAGATGCATTCAGGAATGATCAGGTGCTCGGACAGCGAGTAGTGCGTTGTCACCTCGTAGTGGCCGACGTTCTTGAACGATGGGAAGTTGTTTTCCGCGCCATCCACAACACCGGTCTTCAGCGCCTGCTGCACTTCGGAGAATGCCATCGGTGACGGGTTGCCGCCCATGGCCGAAATCATCGAGGTGTAGAGGTCGTTGTTCATCACCCGGATTTTCAGGCCTTCAACGTCCGCAGGGGTGTTGATCGGCTTTTGGCTGTAGAAAGAGCGCGCACCGGCGTCAAACCATGCCAGCGGCAAAACCCCAGCGTCGCCCATGGCGGCGGCAACGGTCTGGCCTGCTTCACCTTCCAGAACCCGGAACATGTGCGGCACGCTTTTGAAGATGAAAGGCAGCGACACCAGGTTGGCTTCTTTTACCATCGGACCGATGGGACCGAGGTTGAAGTTGCCGACCTCGATGGCGCCGATGCGCACTTGCTCGAGCGCGTCGGGTTGCGAACCCAGAACGCCACCATGGAACACGTCGACGGTGATTTCGCCACCTGTGGCCGCGTCAACCAGCTCTGCGAACTTGTCCATTGCGGCGGTGTTTGGGTGGCCGTCGTTGTGGATGTTCCAGGCGCGCCAGTTGTCAGCGGATGCTGTACCCGCCACCAAAGCGATCGCAGTTGCGGTCGCAAAAAGCGATTTTGTAAATGTCATAGGTTCTCCTCCCTTATGTTTCTCCGACAGCATCTGGCGGTAAAACTTACAGGGGGGGAATGCGCCTTGCGGCACCTTTCTCCCCCAAGCCGGAATCGCTGCTTTCTCAATAAGGAGACTAGTATCCAAGTTTTGTCAACAAGCAGCTTTTGACTGTTGGTCCGGCTTGACATAACCCGTGTCAGCGCCTTTCTTGCGGTAAGCACTTTGCTCGTCTATATGCGATAGATATTGGGAAAAGTTGATTTTTTTCATTGCCTTAGCGTAGCATTGATGAGGCGACGGTCGACAATTGGAAAATGACTTGGGCGAGAAACCGTGGAAGATATTGTAAGACGCACCACAACCGACGCGGTCTACGAAAAACTGCATGACGAGATTGTTTCGCTCGAAATTCTTCCGGGAACGAAGCTGTCCGAGACGGAAGTTGCGCGGCGTTTTGGGGTCTCTCGGCAGCCTGTTCGAAACGCCTTTACGCGGCTGGGAACAGACGAGTTGTTGGTCATTCGACCTCAGAAGGCGACCGAAGTGCGCGGCTTCTCAATGGAGCGGATCGAGCTTGCGCGTCTGGTGCGGATGGCGGTGGAACTTGAGGTCGTGAACCGCGCAATCCAGGTATGGGACGCAACGCGCGAGGCGAAGTTGGCCGAAAACCTGGCTTTGCAGGAACAGGCGGTGCGCGACGGCGATTTGCCAGCGTTTCACGCGCTCGACTACGATTTTCACAAGCTGATTTATGTGCTGGGCGGCCATCCTTTGGCGTTCGAGGTTATGCTCGAATGTAAGCAGAAGGTTGATCGGTTGTGCCTGCTCAGCCTTGAGAAAGGCAGCGAAGCCGAGGCCATTCTGGCAGAGCACCGCGAGATTGCGGCGGGCATGGCTTCGGGCCGTCTTGAGCAGGCGCAAAGTTCCATGCGCAAGCATCTGTCCCGGTTGGATGAGACAATCGCCTTTATCCACGAAACGCATCCGAACTATTTCGAGTGACTTTGATAGGGCGGGGTGCCCGTTGTCAAGCCGTGCCGCGTTCGGGGCGGTCATTCTCGATGTTGAATTTCATACCATCCAAGAGCTCTTCGAGATCAGGGCGCGCCGCGGGACCGTTCGAGATATCAACAAGCATCAACGTCCCGTTGGGGCGAATGGCAAAGGCCCCCGGTTCGGCGAACAGGCCCGTGGTTTCAGCCTCTGACAACGGCGAAGACACATAAAGCCCCAGCGCGCGCATCTGCGCTTCGGTCATCCCGTAACACAGGTCAAAGTCCCAACCGAATTCCGCCAAATCGGCCTCGGCCTTTTCCTGTGTGTCTGATGAGACGACAACAACGTCCATGACGTCCGTCCAGGCTGGCAAGGCTGCATTCAATTTGTTCAGGAACCGCTTGCAGCGCGGGCAGTGTTTCCCGCGATAGACAAACAGCATGGTCCAGCGATCCTTTGCCTGACCAATTGCGATGTCCCCTGTTGGTCCGAGACACGGGAAGGTCATCGGTTCGATCTGCGCGCCCACATTTGGTTTGGGTGAGGTCATGTGATGTTCCTTTGCAAAATCGATTTCAGTCCGGCGAGGGGCCAGTTTCTAGTTTCATCGCAGATTGCGCGGGGGATGCAAATGACAGTTTTTCGCATCACCCGGCGCATGGGCGCTGACGCGATTTGCGCGTGCGCGCACGGAAGGTCTGTGCTCATAAGTGTTGTGTGCATGTGCGCTTGCGCTATCTTGGCGGGTACAACCTGAACGGAGTGCTGACACATGAGCTGGAATCCCGCGCTGGATCCGGATTGCCCCAAAGGCGACGCCGTAGATGCCATCGAAACTGTGATTGTGCCGCGTGCGCGGGACCTGGGCGGGTTCGAGGTGCGCCGCGCGCTGCCGGCGCCCAAGCGGCAGATGGTGGGGCCGTTCATTTTCTTTGACCAGATGGGGCCTGCGGAATTCGTGACTGGCAAGGGCATCGACGTGCGCCCGCACCCGCATATCGGGCTGGCCACGGTGACCTATCTTTACAAGGGCAAGATCCACCACCGCGATTCCCTTGGCACCGATCAGTGGATCGAACCGGGGGCGGTGAACTGGATGGTGGCGGGTCACGGCATCACCCATTCCGAGCGTACGGATGGCGAGATCCGCAAGAACCCGCACAACCATTTTGGTATTCAGACATGGGTGGCGCTGCCCAAGGATGCCGAGGACAATCCGGCAGATTTCCAGCACGCGCCCAAGGACACGCTGCCGTTTCTGGAGGGCGAGGGCAAAGAGGTGCGGCTGATCCTTGGCGATGCCTGGGGCGAGAAGGCCCCGGTGGAGACGTTCTCCGAGATGTTCTATGCCGACGCGGTCCTTGAGGCTGGGGCGCGTATCCCGCTGCCCGACAACCATGAGGACCGGGGTGTCTATGTGGTCGATGGGTCGGTGACGGTCGCGGGCGAGACTTATGATGCGGGTCAGATGATGGTGTTCCGTCCGGGAGATGCGATGTCGTTGCAGGCGGGCGCGCAGGGCGCGCGGCTGATGATGCTGGGCGGGGCGACGCTGGAAGGATCGCGGCACATCTGGTGGAATTTCGTGGCCTCCTCCAAAGAGCGGATCGAGGCGGCCAAGGAGGCGTGGCGCGCAGGCGACTGGGCGCATGGCCGGTTCCAGTTGCCCCCCGGTGATGAGGATGAGTTCATTCCGCTGCCGGAGAAGTGACCCGTCTGTTAGAGCAACCCCAGCGCTTGCAGCAGTTTTTGCAGCCAGCCAAGCTGGGTCGGGAATTTCGCGGCCAGTGAGGCGAATGTCGCGCCCTTTGTCACCAAGAGGTCCAGACCCAGCAAGACAAGCGGCACGGCTGACCCGCCCAGTGTTGCGGCGATCCCTTTTTTCGCGATGCCCCATGACTGACCGCCGATGTCTTTGAGTTCTGCCGCACAGGCTTTCCAGATCGGGACAATCCGGCCCAATAGGCCCGCGGCCACGTTGCTGAACGACGCGATGAGACCCGTGGACGGGATCGGGTCATCCGGGGCCTCGCGCACATCCGCGATCTGGTCGTTCAGGTTCTGGGGAATGTCCGGCGCCACTTCTGGCGTGTCTGTCAGGTCACGGAGGACATCCTCGATCTCTTTTGCGGCGTCCAGCGCATCCTCGGCGGACACGGGGTGGTCCAGCGCTCTGTCGCGGTAGGTGCGCCAGTCGGAGAACCGTTCGAGAAACAGGGCAAGTGCGGCGGCGAATTCCTGTATGTCGGCGGCATCGGTTGCGTCCAGCACCTCATCTGACAGGCCCGCCTGTCGGATGACGCGGTTGCCGTGCGTGCCGATGGCGACGGCGTTCATCTCGGCATAGTCGCCGGTCAATGCCGTGTCCAAACGGGTCAGCGCCCGTTCAAGCGGCGGCATCGCGTTTCCGATGCGCACGCGCTGGTCCTCAAGGTCCTCAAGGAATTCGCGCAAGGCCTGCCACCCCTGGCGGGCAAGGTCCGAGGCGTCTGTGGGCAGTCCGTCGCCGGGTGAGGCACGGTGCAAAACGCCATCGACCTCGACAACCTGCAACGGGGCGGTTCGGTTTGCGGGGATGTCCGGTTTGTCCTCAGACACCTCCCACGGCAGTGGTTCAGGGTAGGGCGGCAGAGTCAGCAGATATTCGCGCGTGTCGCGGTAGCATTTGGCGTGGTCGTCGTCTTCGACGTGGGACAGACGGGTCAGTTCCGGTGTCGCGCGGCTTGCGGGGGTGCTTTCGTACAAAAGTCCAAGTGCCGCTTCTTCCCCCAAACGCTCAAGCCCGATCAAGGGGCGCAGATCTTGTACGTGTGAACCTTTTATGCTTAGTTCGATTAGGTCGGACAGAGCGGCAAGAGGCGCAATGTTTGTGATTTGTGTGTTGCTGAGGTCGAGGATCGTCAGGTTTGCCAGCTCAGCGAGGGGTGCGACGTCTGTGACTGGTGTGTCGCTGAGGTAGAGCATCTTCAGGTTTGCTAGCCCAGCGAGGGGCGCGATATCTGTGACGTGTGTGCCGCTGAAGTGGAGCATCTTCAGGTTTGCCAGCCCAGCGAGGGGCGCGATATCTGTGACGTGTGTGTCACTGAGGTAGAGCGTCGCCAAGTTTGCCAACCCAGCGAGGGGCGCGATATCTGTGACGTGTGTGCCGCTGAGGTAGAGCGTCGCCAAGTTTGCCAACCCAGCGAGGGGCGCGATATCTGTGACTGGCGTGTTGCTGAGGTCGAGCGCCCTCAGGTTTGCCAGCGCAGCGAGCGGTGTGATGTCTGTGACTGGTGTGTAGCCGAGGTAGAGCCTCGTCAGGTTTGCCAGCCCGGCCAGCGATGTGATGTCTGTGACGTTTGTGTTGTCGAGGTTGAGCTCCGTCAAGTTTGCCAGCCGAGCGAGCAGTGCGATGTCTGTGACTGGTGTGCTTATCAGGTCGAGGCGAGTGAGACCTTGCAAGCTTTCCAGGGGCGACAGGTCAGTGATCTGGGTGTCGTCCAGTTCGATGTAAGTCACGCTGTCCAGCATCGCGATCTCGGTCGGCAGGGTGGTCAAGGCGTTGTAAGTGTCAGCCTTTAAATCCAGATGATCTTCCCCCGCCGCGCGGACGCGGAGGATTTCGGCGCGGGCGGCCTCAAAAGCTTGTTCTGCGTCTGTCATGGCGTGTTGCCCCCTTGCACCTTGGTCGAGGATTGCCTTTGCGACCCGGACTGGCAAGGGGGCGCATGGGTGCCACGGGCCCAATTATTTGCAAAACCGCGCAAAGCCTGCTTGACGCCGCCAAAGTCGCGCCATAAACCCGCGAAACGCAGCGGGCGGTTGTAGCTCAGTTGGTTAGAGTACCGGCCTGTCACGCCGGGGGTCGCGGGTTCGAGCCCCGTCAACCGCGCCACTGCTGCTCTCTGGTCCCGGAGAAATGGGCACGCCGAAAGGCAAATGCGCGGTTGTAGCTCAGTTGGTTAGAGTACCGGCCTGTCACGCCGGGGGTCGCGGGTTCGAGCCCCGTCAACCGCGCCA
>NZ_CANLAG010000008.1 GCF_947488715.1 uncultured Tateyamaria sp.
GCCGATGCCGATGCCGATGCCGATGCCGATGCCGATGCCGATGCCGATGCCGATGCCGATGCCGATGCCGATGCCGATGCCGAGGTTGCAGTTTCACGACCCCAGACAGTCGACGGCAGTTGGGTCGAGGTCGGCATATCTTTCATCGGTAGCCCGTCGGTTTTGACTTGCACCGGGTACGCTTCGACTAGGGCATCCGACTTTGACATCATTGGTGATGGACGTGTTTCCGGCGACTCAGTTGGTGTTCTTGAGGTGAGCGGGGCGTGTTCCAGTCTGGTCACGACAAAACTGGTTTCATGGCGGGGCGTACTCACGCGACGAACTGGAGTCATGCGTGGGGATAACAAATCCGTTTCCAGTTTCCTCGCTGGCAGTGTCAGAGTCGCTGCTTGCCCAGACAGGTGACGTTCAAGCGTGGTCATCGGCTGGTGATTTGCTGTCCCCGTAGCAGTCGTCGACGGAATGGGCTTTGTCGCGGGCGCATCGTCGAGGTTGGTTTTGACAGTTACATCAGGTTGTGAAGTTCGATTGGGCAATTGCGTATGGCTATTGTCGGATGGCAATCCGGCCTGAAGTTTTGCCGCTGTAGTTACGTCTGCATCCAGAGGCTGCCGTGTTTGCTGCGCAATTTTTGCCGTGGCAGCGACTTCGACCCCTTGAGTGGGCATGTATACCTTGGCCGCAACTTCGCCAGGCGCGATACGTTCAACTACACCTACGTTTTGCGCAACACTTGGTGTAGCGCTTTGTGGGGTTGCTTTAGTAACCTGCGAGTGTGCTTGTGCCTTTGTCAAAGAAGGTGTGGTCGGTGCCGGTGCAAGAGGCCTGCCATCTTGACGTGTCTGCAAGTCGGGGTCTGGACCCGGTTTTGCAAGGATCGCCTCACGGGCGTCGGGTCGAACCTGACCAAGCGACTGCGCAGTTTGACCCGCGGGCGCATTGACCGTTTTCGAAGACGGCACAGGGGTTTCGATTTCCGTCCGGATCGCCGTTTCGATGGGGGTAGAGTACCGCGCTGGAACCACTGGAACGGGTTCGAGCGAGTGTTGCCGCGTCCGGTCAATATCGGCCGCCTTGTCTATCGGCGATGGAGCGGCGTTTTCATGCGGGGCGGTTGGCGTAGCTTTTGGAACGTCGACGGCCTTTGCCCCTGTACCTCGATCGACATGCTTTTCAATGGTTTCAGTCTTGGCCACAAAGGCTCGCTCTGGGCCAGGTACTTCGGTGGCTGTCCGGACCTCTGAATGAACCAGTTGCTCCGGCTCTGCAGGAACGCGCGCGCTTTCCTTTGGAGGAACTTCATTCTGCGACAGCGCGTCGTTTTCATCCAACGGATGAGCAGATCGATGAACCTTCTCCGGAGCGTCACGCGCCACCGCTCGGTCATCAAAACCAGTGGTTCGCGCCTTTTCGGTGGCGTCGATGTCGACATCTTGATGCGTTCTGCCAGCTTCCAATTCCCGTTCAGGATCATCTGAGGGTTGTTGGTCTTGATCCGCGCCAGTGGGCGCTTTCGCGCTATCATGATCTGTCTTGTCAGTACGCAGCGGGACACGGGCATCTTGGCGAACTGTGACAACGTCTGGAACAGGGCGCTGCGCGTTCAATGTCGCCTCGAATGTCTCACCTGTCCGCGCGTCCAAAACCAAGGCGTCTGACGCTCGTGCATGCACCGCTTGCGGCTTTGCGTCGTTTAACAGCGGTAAGTCCATGCGGTGCTCCGGGATTTCTTCCTCGTCACACCGACAATGGCTCAGGGATAGTTACCGGTTCTTTACCGATCGTCTGCCATGCTCCGGAAAATCGTTCGAATTGAAAGGATATTGGAATGGACGCTGCACTGGCTGTTTCTGGCGCGACTGCGCGGAAACCTGAGCGAAACGCTGACTTGTTTGGCGCTGCGCAGAAACTCGAAGCGACGTTTCTGGCGGAAATGTTGAAGTCTGCCGGTCTTGGGCAATCCCGTGACAGCATGGGTGGCGGCGCAGGTGAGGATCAGTTTTCATCTTTTCTGGTTCAGGCGCAGGCAGAGGAATTGGTGAAAACGGGTGGAATCGGGCTTGCCGAGGCACTGTATGAATCGCTGAAGGAGCGCCAAAATGAAGGATGATGCCATCGCCCATATCGTGGACGCCCTCGACGATCTTCTTGACGCTGAACGTGCCGCCTTGCTGCAGGGTAATCTGGATGATGTGTCGCGGCTTCACGCGCGAAAGGAACGCTTGATCGATGCGTTGAATCGCGAGGACGCGCTGGATGCTCAGTCATTCCTGCCCTTGCAAAACAAGGTTGCCCGCAATCAGGATCTGCTGAATTCCGCGCTGGAAGGTGTGCGTTCGGTGGCGCGCAGGCTTGCCGCAATTCGTCGTGTGCGCAAATCGTTGGAAACCTATGACGCGCAGGGGAAAAAGACCCAGGTGGACATTCGAACGGAACGGTCTGTGGAGAAGCGGGCGTGATTGTGTTGATTCAAATCCGAGACATCTGGATGGGGTGATTTAGGATTCCATTAGGGACTGGGACGCCATGGTGTCCGTGCACTCGGAAAGAGTGGCGCATGGTCCTGAAAAAGGGTGTGCATCTGTCAGAACGGCATTGGTCCGCCCCTTTTGTGGGGCGGCATGTAAACCCTGGCGCAAAGCGCCGAGATAAAAGGAAATGCACATGTCGAGCATTCTCACGAACAACAGCGCAATGGTTGCGTTGCAGACACTGAAATCCATCAACAAGAACCTGGCAATGACACAGGGCGAGATTTCGACCGGTAAATCCATTGCAAGCGCCAAGGACAACTCGGCCGTTTGGGCCATCTCCAAGGTGATGGAATCGGACGTCGCGGGCTTCAAAGCCGTGTCGGAAAGCCTGTCGCTGGGCGAAAGCACAGTCGCTGTTGCGCGTAACGCATCTGAAACCGTCACCGACCTTCTGACCGAGATGAAGGGCCGCATCGTTGCCGCCCAAGAAGAAAACGTTGATCGTGATGCCATCCAGGCGGATATCGACGCTCTGCAAGATCAGATCAGCTCGGTTGTTGGCGCGGCACAGTTCAATGGCCTGAACCTGATTGATGGCAGCAGCACCGATGCGCTGAACATCCTGTCTTCGCTGGATCGTGCGTCGGACGGCACTGTCTCGGATCGCCAGATCTCGGTTGATCGTCAAAGCCTTGCCGTTACAGGCACTGTTTCCGCGCAAGCTCTGGGTACGACGGCTGCGGGTACAGCGACCGCCGGTGGTGGTGATCAAGATGTCGCCAACGAGTACATTCAGGCTGGGGCAGACGATACCAACTTCGTCCTTGCGACCGACTACGACCGTGATGATGCCGCGACAGCGACGTCGACAATTGCTGACGGTGGCACATTGGACTTCACGTTCGGCCAGGTTGCCGAGGGTGTCAGCTACAGCATCACGCTGGATGACCTAAACATCAACACTGCCGATGGCAGCAGCACGCTGGGTATTCGCACGTTCGAATATGTCGCGACTGCGGATGACAGTGTGAACGATGTGACCAGCCAGCTGGCCAACCAGATCCAGTCCTTCTTTGACGCGGCGACTGACTCGGGTGAAGGTTACACCGTGACCGTCGATCCGGCAGGTACAGGGGCTGACAATGTTCTGCGCATCGGGAACACTGCCGGTGGTGGTGCTGATCCAATCCTGGTGTTCACCGAAGTGTCTGAAGGTGGAACACCGGGTGCTGGCGGGACTGATGGTCTGGCCGCAGTGCAAACCATTGATGTGACCAGCGATACGGGCGCAACCAATGCTCTGGGCGCAATTGATGCTCTGATCCAGACGTCTATCGACGCGGCAGCCACCTTTGGTTCGGCACAGAACCGGATTGAGACTCAGTCTGACTTCATCGGGCAATTGTCGGACTCGCTGAAGTCGGGCATCGGTTCCTTGGTGGACGCCGACATGGAAGAAGTTTCGGCCCGTTTGCAGGCGCTGCAAACACAGCAGCAGCTGGGTGTTCAGTCCTTGTCGATTGCAAACCAGGCGCCGCAAACCATCCTGTCGCTCTTCCGTTAAGCGATTATGGCGAGGCGCTAGTCTAGCGCCTCGCCCCTGATATTTTTCTCTTTTCAATGGGTGCAAGCGTGAACGCGACGTCTCAAGCAATGCGCGGCTACAACGAACATGCCGTTTCCACACGAAGTGACAGGCGCGCCGAATATGACGTCATCGCGCGCGTGACCCAAGGTCTTCGTGACCGAGCCGTCAACAGTAAGTCGGACTATGCCGGATTTGCGGAAGCGCTGCACACGAACCAACGGCTGTGGACCGCTCTTGTCGTGGATGTATCAGACGAGAAGAACCCACTTCCCGCTGAGTTGAAGGCACGCATCGCGTATCTTGCCGATTTTACCCGCCAACACACCCGCCAGGTTCTGCGTAAGAAGGCTTCGGTTCTTCCATTGTTGGAAATCAATATGGCGCTGCTGCGGGGTCTCAAAACAGAAGGTGCGCCGGTATGAGTGGTCTAATTCTGAAGTTGAGCCCCAAAGAGCGCGTTCTGATCAACGGGGCCGTCATCGAGAACGGTGATCGTCGCAGCCGTCTCGCCATTCTGACTCCTGATGCGAATATCTTGCGTCTGCGGGATGCCATCCACCCTGAAGAAGCCAAGACGCCTGTTCGACGCGTCTGCTACGCCGTTCAACTGGTCCTGTCAGGCGATGCCGTAAAAGACGATGCTCGACCGGCCCTGCTGCGTCACATCGAAGAGTTGAGCCAGGTTTTTGTAGACCCGGATAGTCGGAAACACCTGGATCTGGCGTCGCACGCTCTTGTGGTTGACGATCACTATCGGTGCCTGAAGGCATTGCGCATGCTTCTGCCCAGAGAAGAGCGCCTGTTGGCAGCCGGAGCTTAACGATGTTCCAGCCTGTTCTTGTCTCTTCGGGTATTGTTGGATGGCAATTTCTCCAACGGACCTACGATCAGCAGCTTGAGACTTTCTCTCAATCGGCAGCACAAAAACGGGACACTGACCATTTTGTCGAAAAGATCCGTTCGGTCACAAGCGCCGAAGAGCTGGTTTCGGACCGTCAACTGTTGACCGTTGCACTTGGCGCATTTGGTTTGCAGGACGACATCGACAACCGTTACTTCATCCAAAAGATGCTCGAAGAGGGCACGACGGCGGATGATGCACTGGCCAACCGATTCACAGATTCCCGCTACACTGAGTTTTCCGCGGCATTTGGCCTTGGACCTGGGGAAATCCGTGGCAGCCTACGCTCTGGATTTGCCGAAGGCATAGTTGACAGGTTTCAAGCAAACAGCTTTGAAATTGCTGCCGGTGCGCAAGATGAAACAATGCGTATTGCTCTTTATGCCCAACGTACCCTTGATGAAGTCGTCGGAGGGTCCGGGTCGGAAGCGCAAAAATGGTTCAGCATCATGGGCCAGCCCCCGTTGCGTACCATGTTTGAAACTGCGTTCGGCTTGCCTTCGTCCTTTGGTCAGGCGGACATTGATCTGCAACTGGGCGTGTTCCAGGACAGAGCACAGCGGAGTTTTGGTGTGTCAGACCCGTCGGAGTTTGCAGATCCGGAAATCATGGATCGCTTGATCACAACATATCTTGCGCGTTCCCAAATCGCGAATGGCGGGGCAGGCGAGTCTGGCGCATCAATTGCGTTGACGCTTCTCAGTTCGTAGTTTGTGAAGTGCTCAAAAATCAGTGCTGACAAGCGCACTGACCTAGGGTTTTCGCGGTTTGGCACGAGTTGTCATAGCTGTCCGAGCACCTCGACGCAGGGCCAGTTTCAACTGGTCGAAGCTGTGCTGACACCCTTGGAAATGCGTCATCGCCATAAGGCCATCCAAACTGGGCCAGAGCGAAATTGCCTCGTCAATCTCAGGGTCAGCGCCTTGGGTATAGAGGCCAGCAGAAATCATCATCTGGTTTTTCGCATATACACTCAGGTGTTTTCGTGTTTGCGAGATCGCTTCGTTTTCATCCTCGGATGCTGCTGCAGGCAAACTCCGCGAAACGGAACGTAAAATATCGATGGCGGGAAATCGGCCGCGCTCGGCGATTTCACGGTCAAGCACGACATGACCGTCCAGCACGCCCCGCAAAATGTCCGCAATCGGTTCATCCATGTCGGACCCCGCTACCAAAACGCTAAATACGGCTGTGATGTCGCCCTGACCTTCGCCGCCGGGACCGGCCCTCTCGCACAATGACATGATCATGTGCGACGTCGATGGCGGGTACCCGCGCAAGACAGGTGCTTCCCCAGCGGCTACCGCGACTTCTCGGTGGGCTTCCGCAAAACGCGTAATCGAGTCTGCGAGCAGCAAGACACACATACCCTGATCACGAAAATGCTCTGCGATTGCCATTGCGGTCCAGGCGCAGCGGCGCCGCAAAAGGGGTGCCTGATCTGACGTCGCTGCGACAACAATGGCGCGCGCACGACCTTCTGGCCCTAGAACATCGTCTACAAAATGGCGGACCTCGCGGCCACGCTCTCCAATCATCGCAATCACAACGATATCGGCTGTCATCACTTGCGCCAGGCGCCCCATCAAACTGGATTTGCCAACGCCGGAACCGGCAAACAACCCGATCCTCTGCCCCTGTACGATTGGCAGCATTGTGTCAAAAACCACGTGACCGGTGTCCAAACGCGTACCCAGCGCACCGCGAGAAGCGGCAGGCGGTGGCGCGGACTGCAAGGGCCGCGGAACGGGGCCTTGGGTCAACGGCGCGCCATCCAACGGTGCGCCATCCGGGTCGACGATGCGACCCATCCAAGTGATGTCGGGTGAAATGCCCACGTTTCGGTTCAGCGTTGCGCGATCTGCCAGCGACACGCCGGTGACCGAGGCATCCGGCAAAACAATCGCATCCGTTTCGGACAGCTGAACAACCTCACCGGTCAGCGTTTTGCCATCTCGGCGCGTAATTTCTGCCCGATCCCCAATCCGCGCGTCGTGACCGAGGCCCGCAATGGTGAGAACGCCCCCCTGAACACCAATGACGCGCCCCACCGACCGCACAGGTTGAAGGGCCGACAAATGCCGTTGCAGGGCTTTCATGCGTACAGATTGCTGCATTGGGTTCTCCGAATGGCTGCAACTGTTTTTTAGGGAATCACAGTTAAGCCTTGGTTGAAATTGCTCGAGGGAGAAGCCCCGATGTTCCAGAACCTTACCGTTTTCGAAACGGCCTACGCGATGGCGACCCATGCCGGTCAACGACAAGCCGTTGTTGCTCAGAACGTGGCCAATGCTGACACGCCCGGATATGTCGGCCGTGATCTACCCAGTTTCCAAGAAATGTACGCGCCCAGCGAAAGCGGGACCTTGATGCAGCGTGCCACGCGGTCCGGGCATATGCACGGATCAACCGAGGGCACCATGGAAGGTGTGATGCGCGAAGACCGAAGCTTTGCCGCGCCGGATGGCAACACTGTGTCCATCGAAACCGAGATGATGCGCGCGACCGAAGCCAAGCGACAGCATGACCGTTCTCTGGCGATCTACAAATCAGCAATGAACGTCATTCGGTCCAGCCTCGGGCGGCAATAAAGGGTTTCAATATGAGTGAATTTACCAAAGCGCTCTCCGTTTCGACCAGCGGACTTCAGGCGCAGGCATCGCGGCTACGTCACTTGTCAGAGAATATTTCGAACGCTGACACGCCGGGTTACCGTCGCAAGACCGTGCCGTTTCGTACAGAATTCGATGCTGGACAAGGCGTCGCGCGGGTCGAAGTTGGGCGAATGTCACTGGACGACCGACCTTTGGAACGGGTGTACGACCCGTCGCACCCAATGGCAGACGAGAGCGGTCATTTTGACGGCTCAAATGTCGATCTGCTGATCGAGCTCGCGGACGCACGAGAGGCGCAGCGAAGCTATGAAGCAAACCTGAAAATGTTTGAGCAGGCCCGGCAGATGTCGTCCGGCTTGATGCAATTGCTGCGCCGCTAAACGGCGCGTTTCAAGGAGATCCAGAATGGATTCAGCAGCACTTTCCGCAGTTCAAAACTACACCGCGTCCCGGCCTGCAACGCAGCCAGGTAACACACCCGGCGACAGCATGTTCGGGCGCATGGCCATGGATTTCGCGCAAACCTTGTCGCAGGGCGAACAAGTGGCGCAACAAGCGATGGTGGGGGATGCCGATCCCCACGCTTTGGTTCAGGCCCTGGCCCAGACGGAACTTGCGGTCGAGACCGCTGTGACCGTGCGCAACAAGGTGGTCGAAGCGTATCAGGAAATTCTGAGGATGCCGGTCTAGCATGCTGAACGAGGTCATCTTCTTTGACACTATGCGGCAGGGCCTTTGGGTGGCGGTCATCGTTTCGATCCCCATTCTGACGGTTGCACTGGTTGCAGGTGTCTCCATCGGGCTGGTCCAGGCGCTGACCTCTATTCAGGAAATGACGCTGACATTTGTCCCGAAACTCGCGGCCATCATGGTCGTTTTCTGGATGTCGATGGGCTTCATGACACAGACCATGGTTTCGTTTTTTCACGACCGCATCATTCCGCTCATCATCGGAGGCTAGAATGGACAGTACAGGCTATATCACATTGACGAGACAGTCGGGTCTCATGCGTGAAATGCAGGTTGTTGCCAACAACATCGCAAACACGGCCACAACCGGATACCGGCAAGAAGGCGTCATTTTTTCTGAATATGTTCATGGCATTCAAGGTGGTGCATCCTTGTCAATGGGGCAGGGCAACGTCCGCCAGACGTCCTTTGAACAGGGCGCGTTGTCCGAAACCGGCGGCACGTTTGATTTCGCAATCGAAGGCGATGGCTATTTCCTGATCGAAACGGCGGAGGGCGAACGCCTGACACGTGCGGGCGGGTTTTCTCCTAACGGCGAAGGCGACTTGGTTACCGCTGATGGTCTGCGGGTTCTGGACGTCGGCGGCGCGCCCGTCTTTGTCCCACCAGACGCGCGCAGCATTTCCGTATCACCGGACGGAACGATCAGTGCAGATGGAAACCTGGTTGGGCAGATAGGCCTTGTCCAACCAATTGACGCCGGCGACATGACGCGCCGATCTGGCTTGATGTTTGATGCGCCCGGCGGTTTCGAACCCGCGGAAAACGGACGTATCCTGCAGGGTTTCGTCGAGGCATCGAACGTGAATCCGATCGGTCAATTGACCCGGATGATTGAGATTCAACGCGCCTATGAGATGGGCCAAAGCTTTCTCGATTCCGAAGATGAACGCGTCCGTCGAGCGATGGATGCCATGTTGAAATCCAACTGAGGAGACCGAGATGCGCGCACTTAAGATCGCTGCCACCGGGATGCTGGCCCAACAAATGCGGGTGGAGACAATCTCGAACAACCTCGCGAACATGAGCACGACCGGGTACAATACCCGTCGCGCAGAGTTTGCGGATCTCCACTACCAACAGATGACCAGACCTGGCGCGATCAACGCGTCCGATGGGACGGTGTTGCCAACTGGTGTGCAACTCGGGCTGGGCGTTCGACCCGCAGCGGTTTCCGTTCATCTAGCGCAAGGGTCTCTTGCTGCGACGGGAGGCGATCTGGATGTGGCCATTGATGGCAACGGCTATCTCGAAGTGACTTTGCCATCCGGGCAAACCGCCTACACCCGTGATGGTGGGCTCAAGCGCACAGGCGATGGCCTGATTGTAACCTCGGATGGCTACCCAGTTGCGCCCGACATCGTCATACCGGCGGACGCCCGCAGTATTTCGATCAGCGGCGATGGCGAGGTGTACGCTTACTTTGCCGAAGCAGTTGCGGGGCAATTGATCGGTCAGTTCAATCTGACGGGTTTCACAAATGCCAAAGGCCTAGAGGCGTTGGGCAGCAACCTTTTTGTAGAAACTGAGGCCTCCGGACCTCCAATCGTCTCGACGCCCGGTTTGGATGGTCTGGGTACGCTGCGCCAAGGGTTTCTCGAGGAAAGCTCGGTCGATGCCGTACGCGAGATTACCGATCTGATCGCCGCGCAACGTGGATACGAAATGAATTCCAAGGTTATTTCGGCCGCCGATCAGATGATGGGCGCGATGACGCAGATACGATGATGCGGTGGCTTTTCCTCTTTCTCGTGGGTGGCACGATGGCGTGCGCCGATGTCGTGACGCCAACCCGTACGCTCAGACCGGGTACCGTCATTACCACTGCCGATCTGCGGATCGCGGCGGGCACCCAAGACGGCATGTTTGACCGCATTGCCGATGTCGCCGGACAAGAGGCGCGGGTTGCTCTCTATGCTGGCCGGCCCATTCCGTTTGAAAGCATCGGACCTCCTGCATTGGTACACAGAAACCAGATTGTGCCGCTTCATTTCCGGACCGGCGCATTGACGATTACCGCTGAGGGTCGCGCGCTTGAACGCGGCGGGATTGGCGACCGCGTGCGGATTATGAACCTCAGTTCTCGCGCAACTCTGTTCGGTTTTGTCCAGAATGACGGCTCCATAAAGGTAACCCAATGACTGATGTTTCACCCTCCAAAGCTGTCCACATCGCATTCACGCTTGCCCTTCTGGGAGGCGTCGCCGCTTGTGGTCGGTCAGATCACATTGGCAAAGCGCCGACGTTCTCAAATCCTCTCGCCACCCGAGAGCATTCGGCCATGGTGTCGACGGCTCTGCCCGCTGTGATCGAAGAGCAGACGGCACTGGATCAAGCGTCACTTTGGAGCGGTCAGCGGTCCTCTTTGCTGGGTGACCGCCGCGCAGTGAGACAGGGCGATATCTTGACCGTCGTGATCGAGATTGATGAGCGCGCCGAGATTTCAAACGAAACGGACCGGTCTCGCAGCGGTTCAGAGTCCCTTGGCATCCCACAGCTTGGCGGCTTGCCCCAACGGCTCGATGACAAGCTGCCCGAAGGCGCGTCGAGTTCGGAATTGGTGGCCATCAATTCCAACAGCAGCTCAAGTGGCGACGGTTCGGTCAAGCGTAATGAAAAGCTCACACTGCGGGTCGCGGCGACGATCGTGGATATCCTCCCCAATGGTGTTTTGTCGATTTCGGGTTCGCAAGAACTACGCGTAAATTTCGAAATGCGTGAACTGTTGGTCTCTGGCTATGTCAGGCCAGAAGATATCTCGCGGCAAAATGAAATCACCTACGACAAGATCGCGTCCGCGCGCGTGTCCTATGGCGGGCGTGGCCAAATCACTGATGTTCAGCAACCGCGCATTGGTCAACAGGTGCTCGATGCGGTCTTGCCCTTTTAGGAGCATATCATGATCAAGAAACTTCTTCCTTTGGTGTTGCTTCTCATCGGTGCAGGTGCCGGAGTCGGCGCCGGCATTTTCCTGCGTCCGACACCAGAGCCCGTTGAAATGACGGAAGACGCCGAAACGCCGGATGTCATGGTCAAGGAAAAGGCCGAAGACGAGCCACAGCTCGATCGTGAATATGTAAAAATGAACAACCAGTTTGTCGTGCCGATCGTCAATGGCGACAAAGTCCAAGGTTTGGTTGTCATGTCGCTCAGCCTGGAGGTTCCCGCAGGGCAAAAAGATCTGATTTATGCGCGCGAACCCAAACTGCGCGATTCATTCCTTCAGGTGTTGTTTGATCATGCAAACATTGGGGGGTTTGACGGTGCATTTACCAACGCCAACAACCTGGCTGTTTTGCGTGGCGCTTTGCGCGAAGTGGCGCAAAAAGACATGGGTGACGGGATCACTGACGTGCTGATCATCGAAATTGCACGCCAAGACTACTGACTAACTCTTTTCCCTGTGCACCATGTGTGTGATCGCGCGATCGAGTGCCGCATGTCGGGATGCCTTTTGATGTGTTGATTGCGCCTGCTCAACCAAAGTCTCTGCGACCAGTTTCTTGCCATGCGCGCGCCGGTGCTGCGCCATGAGGCCTTCTTTCTCCGCCAGGACCTGAGCCAAAGCGATATTGAGCTGCCTTTGAGCTTGTCCCAACCACCGCAGCCAGATCACATCCGCGCCAATTGCTCTGATTTGTGCATGTTCCGGTTGCTGCGATTGGGTCTCCACCGTCAAATCCCGAAGCCTTTTAAGCTCTGCACGCAATTCTGCTTCCTTTGCGTTCAATATCGCGACCGCAGCCTCGCTTTTTTGGTATTTCAACGTCGTCAGCAATCGGACTTGATCAAGATCGCTTACCATGTCGCTTGCCTCGCACGCGCGCGCATTTGATCGGCAAACCGAATGGCGGCTGCCACGGTTTCGTAGTGCTCCGGCGCAACCTCGTCGCCAATGGATGTTACAGCGTGCAGGGCGCGTGCTGTTGGTGGGTCGCTGTGAATTGGGACGCCCGCTTCATTTGCGGTTTCTCTTATCCTCAATGCGATTTCATCTACCCCCTTGGCGACGCAAACCGGCGCGGTTCCTGCCGCCCGTGACCACTTGAGAGCGACGGCGTAGTGTGTCGGGTTGACGATAATGACATCGGCGCTGGGCACGTCGGCCATCATTTGCTGTGCTGCAATGGCCTGCGCGCGGGCGCGACGCTCCTGTTTCATATGCGGATCGCCTTCGGAATTCTTGGTCTCGTCCATAATCTCTTTGCGAGACATGCGATTTTTCCGAATGTGCTCTTGATGTTGCCACACCGCGTCAATCGCGCCGAGGCAGGCGCTGATCAATACAACGACGAGCAAAAATGCCACGCACAACTCAGCCAGAATCAAAACGACTGCGCCAGGACCCGCGTGGATAACGGATACCATGTCGGGCAATCTGGCATTGAGAAACAATGCAAGGCAGGCAGAGTAGAGCACGAGTTTGGCAAAGCTCTTGCCAAACTCGAAAAACCCGCCACGTCCAAATTTTTGCTTGGCGTTTTGCAGGATCGAAACCCGCGAGAGCTTGGGTTGCAATTTGGACGGAGCGACTACAAACGCGCGTTGCGCAAGGATTGTGCCCAAAACGGCTATCGCGGGCAAAGTGAAGATTGGCAAAAGGGCCAAGGCACTATGCCAAAGGATGCCGCCCATTGTGGCTGTCGGGTTTCCTCCGAAAACGACGTCCGACAACTCTGATGCCTGGTCGAGGATGACCTGAAGATGTGTGCCAAAGGATAACACAACCTGCGCACCCAAAGCCAAAAACGCGATGGTCAATCCTGCGTAGGCGGCGGCAGTTTGCAAATCGGCCGAACGTGCGATCTCGCCTTTCTTGCGCGCCTCAAGGAGTTTTTGCGGCGTCGGATCAAAAGACTTGTCGGTATCGTCGTCCTGTCCGCTCAAGGTTGCCCTCCAAACGGGTTTGCCATGAAGGTATCAAGAGCAGAGAGCCAGACCCCCAGCATTGTTGGCGCAGCAAGAAACAAAAGGAACAAACCGCCAAGTGTGATGACGGGAGCACCCACAAAAGCGACCATAAGCTGTGGCATCGCTTTGTTGATGACGCCGAGCGCCAGGTTGTAGAGCACGGACATCAAAACGAATGGCGCCGCTAACACGAAAGCCAACTCGAAAGCCCGCGCGACCTGCTGCAAACCCCAGTCGGCGACATCGCTGCCTCCGTAGAAAATCCCGATGGGCAGTAGTGTGTAGGAGTGTATCAGCAATTGTGCGGCTTTGACGTGTAACCCTGTCATAACCGCCAATGCGATCGCGCCGACGGTCAGGACATACCCCATGGCCGGCAAAGGTTCTGTCGCAGCGCCGCCTAGAATTTGCGAGAGGGATGTCGATTGCGCCGCGATGGCACCGGCCGTTTGCAGTGCAAGAATAAACAGACGGATGCCCAGCCCTAAAAGAACACCGACCAGCGTTTCCGTCAAAACGACTAGAGGCAGAACACCAAATGAATATGGCGGCGCTGCAATGCTGAGGGCGGGTGCCACGATGAGCGTGAAAGCAATGGCGATGGTCAGCTTAATGCGCATCGGTACAGTCCGCTCCCCGAACGCAGGAATGAGCGAAATCGTGGCGGCGACGCGCAGAAAAACAATGAAACCGATCCAAAGTTGATCGTTCATCAACCCCAAGAATTCGGAAAGGCCCATCACGCCGCGACAACACCGACAAGCGCGGGGCGTGCATCAATGCCGATTTCTTCAAACGACAGGACCGGGTTTGAAATACCTTTGGCGCGCATGAGTGTTTTTACAAAACGCCGACGTCGCGTGTTGGTCACCACAGCTGGGAACACGCCTTGTTCACTTACATCGTGCAGCTTTTCTGACATGTTTTCGGCCAAACGATTGAAGAGATCCGGTGGCAGTGCAACATCCAGCCCACGATCCGCGTCTACCTGATAACTGACAAAGGTGTCTTCCCACTCGGGCGCGAGTTGGATCAAGGGTAGGCTACCATCAGGCCGTCGGATTTCCGCGACCAACTGGAAGCCCAAACGCTGCCTGACATGCTCACAAATCGCTTCCGGTTGCGCATTGACCGCGCGTGCCTCGGCAGTTGCCTCGAGGATCAGCGGCAGGTTTCGAATAGAGACTTGTTCATCCAAAAGGAGGCGCAAGACAGCGTGCAGTACATCAACCGGCACCTTGTCTGGAATAAGCTCATCCAGCATTTTCTTGTTGGCCTCTGCGCGGCCCGGATCTGAAATGGTGGTCATTTCGTTCAAAAGGCGCCGCAGAGACTTCAGAGTGAGCAATCGGCTGAAATTACGTTTCACGACTTCGAGCAGATGGGTGGCCAGAATCTCGGTTGGCGTGACCATTGTGATACCAGAAAGCGCTGCTGTCTCTTGGTCAGCAGTTGCAATCCACCGCGCTGGCGCGCCGTAAACCGGTTCTGTCGTGTCTTGGCCTGCGGGCAGCAAACTCTCGTTGTCCGGGGTCAAAGCAAGAATTTCTGAAGAGCGCAGCGTGCCCTGTGCCTGTTGGACCCCTTGGATGCGCAGCACGTAGACGCCAGAATCCAGTCCAGGATTATCGGTCAGTCGAATCTCAGGCAAAATCAGCCCGAAAACGGATGCAACATGTGTGCGCATGTTGGAAATGCGGGCGTCCAAACCGGTGCCGGGATCAAGAACCAAGTTGACGAGGTCGGGCGCAAATTCCACATGGATATCGTCCAGTTCCAACACATCACCTAGGGTTTTTTCTGGAGCAATTTCGACTGGATCTGCGATGTCCGTGGGCTCCAACTTTGCTTTCTTCAGGCGCTTATTCATGAAGAATGCCGCGACAGCCAAGCCGATTCCGCCGACCATGAAGGGCATGAATGGAAGACCTGGAAACAAGCCAAACATCATCATCAAAACGGCAACCGTGGTGAGCGCTGCGGGGTGCTTGCCGAGCTGGTCGAACACTGCGGTATCTGTTGCACCCTTCGCGCCCCCGCGTGCCAGCAACAATGCTGATGCGATCGAGATGACGACTGCGGGGATTTGCGAAACCAGTCCGTCACCTACAGTCAAAATTGCGTAGGTTTCAAAGGCACTTGCGAGCGGCATGCCGTGGACAACTATGCCCATGACGAGTCCAGCAACCAGGTTTAGCAAGGTTATCAAGAGGCCTGCGACAGCGTCCCCTTTCACGAATTTTGATGCGCCGTCCAATGAACCGAAGAATGTCGTTTCGGACTGTTCGAGCTCGCGACGAGATTTGGCTTCCTGATGGGTGATCGCACCAGCGGACATGTCGCTGTCGATCGCGAGTTGTTTCCCGGGCATGCCGTCCAATGCAAAACGTGCGCCAACTTCGGCCATACGCGTCGCACCTTTCGTGATGACCATGAAATTCACGATCAACAGAACACAGAACACGACAAGCCCGAGAAAGACACTTCCGCCCATGATGAACTGGGCAAACCCTTGGATCACATCGCCCGCTGCTTGTGTCCCTGTATGACCTTCCCCAATGATCAACTTGGTTGATGAAACGTTCAGAGAAAGACGTAGCATCAATGATGCCAGCAAAATTGTAGGGAATGCGGAGAAATCGAGGGGGCGTTCGATAAACAGTGTGATGGTGAAAATAAGGATTGCGAGGGCGAAGGAGGCGGCCAATCCAATGTCGAGCACCCATGCTGGCATAGGCAGGATCATCATCACGATGATAGCCATCAAAGCGACTGCGAGCAGAACGGTCGGGTTGAAGAGAGCAGCCGCGCTAAACTTGACTGCTCTGTCAGACATTGGTGTATCCGATGACGTTAGGCGTGTCGGCCGACACGCGCCGCGAACAGCTGAATAACTCTGGTTTGGAAAGATACGCGTCCGCTGGTTTCGTCATGCACTTTGATACAAATTCGCTCATTCGCGACCCATCCATGGATTGACCCGTCACGTTCTATGACGCTTCATGGATACTGTATTCGTGGTTTATAAATCGTAACCAAACGGCCGTAATATCAGGCCGTTACCCTATGGTTTGAGAGCGTCTGACTTCAAAAAAGCTGCCAACGTATCTCTGGTAGATTCACTTTGAGAAATTGCCGCCGCGGCCCGCGCAAGCATGCCCTGCGCGTCTGCCGAAGTATCAAGCGTCTCTCGCGCAATTTGGGACACGGGGCCGAACCCTTCAGCGGTTTCTTCGATCATGGAGGCCCAGTTTTCTGACAGCCAGGCCGACCTTGTGTGGTTCTCCGCATCGCCGATTTCCGAATAGATTCTGCTAGCTTCTTCAAATTCATCAGCTGCCAATCGCGCTTTCGCTCGAAGAGTATCTGCTGCCTCGCCCGAAACACCATGTAAATGCGCGATCGCCTCATACGGTCGAGACAAAGCCATTGAGAGTTCGGCGCGCAAAATTTTCTGTTCGGAAGTTTCTGGTGATAGGGCTCCGGCAGACACGACTTGCTCAGCTTGTCTTGCAAACCCTAGAGAATTTAATCGTTTAGCAATTTTCATTCTGGTGGTCATAGGGATCGATTCAGGTGACACAGCAGTTTGATCAAAGCTGATATTGAGAAACACAACATCATCCGCATTCGTACTCAACAACTCCAGTAGCGACCCACGAAGCTCGTCATCGTTGTCCGCGTTTGCCCGCTCACGAATTCGGTGTAGCGTCGAAAATGCCTCCTCAAACTGATTTGATTTCGCCAACGCCAAGGCATGAGCGCGCCGCAAATCTGCCCCGAGCGGGTCATCGCGCATCTCAAGTGCATAGGCTTCCACCAGCGTTGCGACGTCAGCCCCAATTTCCCCGTTTGCTTCAAGTTGTGTCTCGACGAATTTCACAAGTGCTTCGGCGGATTGTTCAGCATTGGAAGACACAACTTGGACAAGTCGTTCCTGAGCCAAATCCGTCTGACCTTGGGCGAGCTCAATGTTCGCTTTCGCTAGATTTGCATTGGCAGAGAGTGGCTCCGCTGTGCGTTCAACGCTTCGTAGCGCTGCGGACGCTGCAGCCTCATCTCCATATTCTAGCAGCTTTCGGCTAAGTTCAGCTGCAACGAATGACCGCAAATGTACCGGCAATCCGGTCAGAGCGCGAAGCGCCGCATTCACGTTGATTGTCTGCGAAGGCTCCAGTCGATCGGCGGCCAAAACCGCCCACAACGCGACATCGCTGTCACAGTCAACGAAGTGTTCAAAATAGTCAGCATCGCGTTCATGCCCGTACTCGAGAATGTATGACATACTCAACAGTGGAGCATTTGCCCCAGCCAAGTCGCCGCTCATATGCAAAACTTGTCGCGCCTCGGCTCCGAACCCGAAATAGATGTACGTGCGCACCAGGCGTTTAGCGACCTCATCGTCTAGTCGATCAAACTCTGTGAAAAGTCCGGCTCGTAGTTCAGCTATTTCGGAAGCAAAGCTGTGTTCTGGTGCCCAAGCATTAATGTCAACCAGTGTTGGATCGATGCATCTAACACCCAACGTGGTCGATGTGGTGAGAGCGCGATCATTTTGGAACGGGATGTCCGAACTGGATGACACCCTTACATTCCCACCTGTCGGTGTATCCACGGTCAAACTTGTCTGTTCAGCCAGTGACGAGTCAAAAATTGTTACGTCGATTTGTGGGTCATTTGACGCAATTGGTAGTTCGATTTGAGATCTGCTTGGGCGCAACAGGCCACGTGTTGCGGCGCTACTAATTCTCTCCACAATCTTACTTTGAGCTTGCTGCAAGCGCGCAGTTTCGCCCACGTCTCCGTCCAATGTCTGGCCTCCGGCGATAGCTTGGTCAGTTTCCACTGGTTCAAGCGCAACCGTCTGCTCTTGAAGGGTTCGTCTGGAGGGCGCAGGTTGTTCTTCTTGGTTGCGCCCCGAAGTGAATCGCAAGGTGCGCTCGCCAACGAAGCGCAGGTCCGCACTTAGAGTGCTATCTACTTCTGTGACCTCTCGCGTGTCCGGTTTGGCCGTAACATCAATGACAATCATGTTGGGCCCTTGTGCAAAGGCTTCAGCAACACAGTTGCAGGCAAATTCAAAGGCAATGCTGTTGTTCGTGCTCTGAACGGCACGAATGTAGGTCCTGTCAATACGATCAAAGACTTGGTTTGTATCAAAGCCCCCTGAGTGACCCGCAATAACAACACGAGCTCCGTCCTGTGTATCCTCCACACGCCAGTTTCTCGCCGAGGAGGTATCCAAAACTACGCGCGCAAATCCATCATGTGCACCAGATCTGACATTGATCTCCTGGCCAAATGCGGGTGAAGAAAATGCCAGCAGCAGTAGGCTCCAAACACGCATGTTCATGCTGCGTTTTGCTTGACTGCCTTCAACGCATCTTCCAACTCTGAGAATGATGGCCGACAGTGTGATGGAGTGTTTTGCCGACCGACCTCAATGCAGATGTTGGTGGCATGGTTGTGCAGGTTCGCAACAAGCACCTCGCGGATCAGTTGGTAGAAGTGACCATCTTCCTCGACAACGGCTTTGACCTTGGATGCGAATGGCCCCACGAGGCCATAAGCAAGGAAAACACCCAGAAAGGTCCCAACCAAAGCGCCGCCGATAAGTTTACCGAGAATTTCAGGGGGTTGGTCAATGGAGGCCATTGTCTTGATCACACCAAGAACAGCCGCAACAATTCCCAAGGCAGGCAAACCATCCGCGACAGTTTGCAACGCGTGGCTCGAGTGCAGGGCGTGATGCATGTTTGCGTCGATCCGTTTTTCTAAGACCTCTTCGACCTGGTGCGGATCATCGTAGTTCATCGAGGCTGAGCGCATTGTGTCGCTGATGAGAGCAGTCGCTTCTTTGTCGGCTACGATTTTGGGGTAGCGTGAAAAAATCGTCGAGTTCTCCGGATCCTCGATATGCTCTTCGATCGCGACAGGGTTTTGGCGCGCCAGTTTTATCAACTCGAATAAAAGGCAGAGCAGGTCCTTGTAGTCTTCGTGCAGCCACTTTGGACCTTTGAACACTTTTCCAAGGTCCTTCATCGTATGTTTCACTTCGGACATGGAGTTGCTGATGAGGAACGCGCCCACAGCCGCGCCGAGAATCATTGTCATTTCGAAGGGCAGGGACTTGAGGATGATCCCCATTTTGCCACCAGCGGCGAGATAGCCGCCGAAAACCATGACAAAAATCGTAACAATTCCGATTATTCCAACCACAGCAAGAATCCCTCATTTTTGACATCTGCAATCTGACAGAGGGCAGTTAACAAACACTGTCCAAGTGTCAGCTTTTAGGGGCTTTTGCGTTTCGTCCAGCAAGGATTGCACTGATGGAATATGCCACTTGTGGATCGAGTCCTGACATGACCTTGGCGGCGGCATCAGGGCGCATCCGGGCGAGAAACCCAGCCGCAAACTCAGGCTCCATCGCGCCAAAAAGTGCCGCCGCGTCTTTTGGTTTCATGCTTTCATAAACCGTCGTTAGCCTCGCTAGGTCGTCCTCTGCAGCCGTTTGTGCCAAGGCGAGGGTCGAGCGAAGTTGCTTTTCCGTTTGCTGCAAAGCGTCCATGCGACGCTCAACTTCGATTTGCGTCACTTCCAGGGCCTTGGCGCGCATCTCCAAAGCCATTTCCTTTTTCTTCACAGCCTGTTCACGGTCTTGCAACGCTTCCAGCAGCGACTGTACCTGCTGTGTATCATCGCTGGTTGTCTTGGTTGCTTCTGACTGTTCGGTCGGCAAGACCAGTTGCATGCCTAAATCTGCTTCGGCAACCGCTGCGCCCGCGCCAATCGCAATACGCAGCGCGGCTGAACCAATCAGTAATGCAGAGATCAGCAAGATAGAGCCACGTCCGGCCATCGAACGTCTTTTGCGAGTTTTTGTTGCCATTACCGGCCCCCTGCCACGCGGCGCGTAAAGATGGGTTCACTGCTTGTTTCCGGTGCTGACACGGGTTGCGGCTCTGGCGCTGGTTTCACTTCAGGAATATCGTGCAACGACGCCATTTGAAGCTCGAGCTTCTTCGACGTCTGTTCCGCGCGCATCGTCATATCGCTGAGTGTTTCAGCTGACTCAGCAGCGGTATTTTGTGCCGCCGCCAGCATCTTGGTCAGATCGTCGACCTGCGCGGACAAGACTGCGACCGCACCGCCCACTCCTTTTTCAAGGTTGTTGAACCGGTTCAATCGGCGCCCCAAAACAAAGCAGTAAAATCCGGCACCAAGCGCGCCTGACGCCAACAGGATATCAGCAATCAATTCCATCTTTTGTCCTCAATTCAGCACGAATTCCATAATCAGCAAGTCGTTGATACGCCCGGGCCCTGCCACGATTTGCACGCGTCTCAGCATTTGCGCGCGCAGTCGAGTCAGTGCAGACGGGCTTTCTATGTCTGCCGTTTCGAGCGCGCGTAGATATCCGTTCAACACATCCACCACACGCGGCAAAATCGATTCCACATCGGACGCGTATTGAGATGGGACTTCCAATTGCGCGCGGAATCTTAGGTGTCTGCTCTGTGCGCCGGGGCTCAGTGAGACAACCATCGGGTCAACTGCCACAAATGCCACATCAGGCAGAGCATCTGGTGCGGTGTCTGTTTGCTCGGCCGACTCGGTCGATTCGTCACCAAACAACATCCCTGAATATGTCGCGTAAAAACCGCCGCCGCCGCCAAGCAGCGCGGCAACCAGGCCGAGAATCAAAGGCAACTTTGAAGACTTAGGGGTCTCCTGCGGGGCTTCTGCCACTGCGTCTGTCATTTGTGTCCCATCCAATGATGTCGAAAACATCTTTGGCACAGATCAACTAACCGATTGTTAAGGCTGATCAGTCATTGCTGGGTCAACGTCGGGCAGAACGCGCGGCAGGACGGAGGCGATTGTGCAGCAATTACTGAATGTCTGGATGACTCTGGATATCAAACGACAAATTACAGTTGTCGTGGCGACAGTGGCGGTCTTTTTTGCGGTGTTGGCGATGTCGCGAATCGCAACGGCACCGTCCATGACGCTGCTCTACGCGGGGCTCGAAAATGGCGCTGCCGGTGAAGTCGTGCGTTCTCTTGAACAGCGTGGCGTGGCCTTTGAGGTCCGCGGCGGCTCGATCTTTGTCGACAGCACCGACCGCGATCAGTTGCGGATGACGCTGGCCAGCGAAGGGCTGCCTGCGAACAGCAGCCGCGGCTATGAGTTACTGGATTCATTGTCCGGCTTTGGCACCACGTCACAAATGTTCGACGCAGCCTACTGGCGCGCCAAAGAAGGGGAGTTGGCTCGGACAATTGTATCCAGCCCCAATGTCGCGATGGCACGCGTTCATATTGCGTCGACCGGGTCGAACCCTTTCCAGCGCAGTGTCACGCCAACGGCATCGGTCTCGGTGACGCCCAATGGCGCTGCAATATCCTCTCAACAGGCGAAATCGATTCGCTTTCTGGTGGCGTCCGCCGTGTCTGGCCTGGCGCCGGAAGATGTCGCCGTAATTGATGCGAATGGCACATTGATTGGCTCGGCAGATGATGCGGTGCCCGCGGCCGGTGCAGATGATAAAGCGCAGATGCTCAAAGAGCGTGTCGAACGCCTCCTCGAGGCGCGTGTCGGCTTCGGCAATGCTGTAGTCGAGGTCAGCGTCGACACAGTAACGGAAACAGAGGAAATCCGCGAACGGCGGTTTGATCCCGCGTCGCGCGTCGTCATCAGTACGGACACTGAGGAAAGAACCAGCAACTCGAACGAAGCTGGCAACGGCGATGTGACCGTCGCGTCCAATTTGCCAGACGCCGAAGGCGGGGGAGGTGACAGCGCATCATCCCAGAACTCCGAGACCCGCGAACGTATCAACTATGAAGTGTCGGAAACGGAGCGTGCTATCACGCGGTCGGCGGGTGCAGTCAAACGGATCACCGTTGCAGTGCTTGTCAATGAACCCGTAACAGCCGAGGCGCCTAACGTCGATCAATCGGCGCGGTCGCCGGAGGAGCTGGAGGCGCTGCGCGAATTGGTCGCCTCTGCTGTCGGTTTCGACGAGTCCCGTGGCGACGTGATCACTATTAAATCCATGGCTTTGCAATCGGTGACACCAGCCGGGACCGAAGTGCAATCGTCTCTCCTTGATCGTTTCGAGCTGGACGTCATGTCAGCTATTCAGATGGCAATTTTGGCGATTGTTGCGCTTGTCTTGGGCTTGTTTGTTGTGCGCCCGGTGTTGTCTCGGCCAGTGCAAAACGGGTCCGCCGATACACTCAGCTTGCCGCCCTCCACCCCCGATTCTGCAGCACTCACAGGTGAGATTGACGATGCAGATGATGCATTTCCTGACATTCCGATGATGGGGGGCAGCAATCCTGAGAACCTCCCCGATGTGTCTGCGCTCAACTTCGGCTCAGATGATCCGAACGGTGCGATTGAGCCCACCGATCCCGTCGAGCGGCTGCGCGCCATGATTGGTGATCGTCAGGAAGAAACCGTTGAAATTCTCCGCAGCTGGCTCGAAGATTCAGAGGAGCGGGCGTAATGGTTCCGTCACATCTGTTCCAGGACTTTGGCACCGCGCAACCTGCAAAAGACGTTGGCGAAAAGGCGAATCTCGAAGAAATCGAAGATCTCAAACTCGAGTCCTTTGAGGCTGGATATCAGGCCGGCTGGGAAGATGCAGTAAAGGCGCAATCCGACACGCTCACCCATGTTTCATCGGGCCTGGCCGCAAGCCTGCAAGCCGCCTCGTTCGATTATCACGAATTGCGTGCCACCCTGAACACGTCGGTGCAAACGATCATGGAGCAAGTTGTTTCGATCATCTTGCCACAAATGGCGCACGCCAGTCTGGGCACACATGTCCGGGATCAAATCGTTGGAACGACCCGCGAGGCTTTGGATCGGCCGATCGAAGTGGTCGTCGCGCCAGAGGCCAAAGACCCCATCCAAGGCGTGTTGGCCGATCAATTGCCCGAACCGTTTACACTCATTACCGACCCGCTGATGGCGTCCACTCAGGTGGTTGTGCGTCTCGGTCAACGCGAAACTGAAATCAATCTCGACAAGGTCACATCAGACATTCGGGCGGCGATCGACGCCTTTTTCGACACCCAATCTCCGGAGGAGCGCAATGGCGGATCTACCTGACACTCAGTCGCTGGCATCAGACACACACAACCCGTTCACGGCAGTCCCCATTGAAATCACAGTATCCGTGGGGCGCGCGCGCCCGTTGGTTCGTGACCTGGTCATGTTGGGTGCGAACGCCGTTCTGACATTGGACAAGCGTGTCGATGACCCTGTGGACCTGTTCGTCGGGGACAAGTTGATTGCGCGCGGCACGCTCGAAGAAGCAGAAGGCTCAGATGATGGACAATTGGTCGTCCGATTGACCGAAGTGCTTGATCTGTCAGCAGGCGTCTGACGGATGCTGGTTCGGTGGTGTCTGATCGCGCTGCTTTGCGCGTTTCCCGCCACAGTATGGGCGCAGGATATCGCCATTTCGCTTGGCGATGAAACGTCGCTGAGCGCCCGCACGCTCCAGTTGATTGCATTGATCACAGTGCTCAGTTTGGCGCCAGGTTTGGCGATCATGGTGACCTGTTTTCCGTTTTTGGTAACTGTGTTGTCCATTCTGCGGCAGGCCATTGGGCTACAGCAATCGCCGCCAAATATGCTCATTGTCAGCTTGGCTTTGTTTCTAACTTACTTTGTCATGGAACCCGTCTTCGCGCAGGCTTGGACTGAAGGCCTCCAACCGCTCACCAATGAAGCGATTGACCCTGAGACCGCGTTTATCAGAACTCTGGCGCCGTTTCGTGACTTCATGGCCGCCCGCCTCGATCAAGACACGTTTCAGGCAATGGCCGACTTGCGACCCGATACCCAAGGGTTACCCCTGACGCCTGATGCACCACTTTCAGTGATGATCCCAAGCTTCCTTCTGTCCGAAATTTCGCGCGCATTTCAGATCGGGTTTCTCATTTTTCTGCCCTTCCTGATCATAGATTTGGTTGCCGCTGCCGTCCTAATGAGCATGGGGATGATGATGGTGCCGCCCGCCATCGTTTCGCTCCCATTTAAGCTGGCATTTTTCGTGGTAGCGGATGGATGGAGTTTGATCGCAGGTAGTCTGGTACGTAGCTATTTTTAGCGGTCGGAGAGTCCAAAGTCCCCGAAAGATTAGGGCGACAAAGCAACACCAGCATCACAGATTTATTTGTGGAAGTCTGCCCCCTCTTGGCTGAGGTTCCTTGGCTTACCCATCCCTGGTAGCTTAGATCCCAGTGCTAGGGTCCTGACCCTAAGGCCGCTAGTGATCCCCATCACTGCAGTCGAGAGCCATAGAGTTCCGGTTGGAGAGACAGAAGACATTACTTGAGTAGTAGAAGCACAGAGCCGGTATTCTATTCTCAAACCGCCCATGTTGGCCCGGGTTTTCTAACTGATCCTAAGCTCACCGCACGATAAACTCGGCATGAAGTGCGCCAGCAGCTTTGATGCTCTTCAGAATGTCGATCATGTCGCGCGGAGCGACACCTAGTGCATTCAACCCACCGATGACTTCCGACAAAGACGCGCCGTCCGGTATTTCGGCCAACCCTGGCCCTTCTTCGTCTTGAATGTCGACGGTCGTCCTAGGAACGACCACCGTTTCGCCTTCTGCGAAGGGATTTGGTTGAATTGCGATTGGCTGCTCTTGTATGCGAAGTGTCAAATTGCCCTGTGAGACAGCCACGCGAGAAATGCGTACGTCACTTCCCATGACAATCGTTCCAGACCTTTGGTCGACAACAACGCGTGCCTTTCGCTCAGGCTCAACTTCAATGTTTTCAATCCTTCCGAGCGCATGAGCAACTGATCGCATACCTGTCCGTTCTACGTCCAAACTTACAGTGCCAGAATCCAACATGGTCGCAACACGGCGCCCAAAATTGGCGTTGATTGCAGTTTCGATGCGGGCAGCTGTTGTAAAATCTGCATCGCGCAGCGCCAAACGCATGTCTGCCAAGCTGCTCAATTGGAAATCAATCTCGCGCTCGACCCGCGCACCCGATGGGATGACGCCGGCGGTTGGTACACCCTGGGTGACCCGGGCGCCGTCACCTTCTGCAACAGCGCCACCAGCAATGATGGTGCCCTGCGACACAGCATAGATTTCTCCGTCCGCCGCGTTCAATGGGGTCATGATGAGCGTGCCACCCAAAAGGCTCTTGGCGTCTCCGATCGCAGACACGGTGACGTCGATTTGTGATCCTGCGCGCGCGAATGGAGGCAGGGTCGCAGTTACAAACACCGCCGCCACGTTCTTGGGGCGAAACTGTTCCCCTGTGACGTTCACGCCCAATCGTTCCAATATGTTTGTCATGATGTCTTCGGTGAACGGCGCGTTTCGCAGCCCGTCCCCAGTGCCGTCGAGGCCGACAACCAAGCCGTATCCGACGAGATCGTTTCCTCGAACGCCATCGAATTCAACCAGATCTTTGATGCGGATCGAACTGGCTATGGCCGCATGCGCGGAAAAGACCAAAATCAAGAGTCCAAAAAGAAACCTCATCTGATGAAGTTCACAAAAGACAGATCGGACATGCGCGCGGTCAAGGTGTACAGGCTTTGAAGCTGAAATTGTACGGCCTCCAGGTTTGTTGCGGTTTCGTAAGGATCGGCCTGTAGCAGAGCGCCCTTGGCAAGTGTCAGGGCCGTTTCTTCGGTGGCATTGCGCGTCATCAAGGTGTCTATCCGCGCCTGCGCCGCACCCACATTAGCGCGTGTTGCGGTCAGCGATGATTGAACGGTGAACAATTCCGATCCGGTCTCGGCCAACAGTGTCTGTTGTTCTTCCGTGCTCAGCCCAAGTGACGCGCTGCCAGCGAGTGCAGCCAGCGCCGTATTCATCAAAACATCCCGAATGACCGGGTCATCTGCACGCAATTGAACGCTTACCGCTTCGTCCTCCGACACTCGAAAGGCATTGATGTCAGTGTCGGCACCGCCATACGCCGTCGCCGTGAAACCTACCGGGTCGTCAAACCACGCTTGCGCCGCTGCTCTGATAGTGTCTGCGGATGTTGCGCCTGCGATTGCGGTCCTCAAACCAGTCAGGATGACATCCGCACTTTCGATCGCCTGTTGGTCCGACGCGGCGCCAGAAAACAACGCGCGACCGCCTGTGGCTGTGTTGAGCGTGCTGACAATGGCGCGCAGGTTTGTTTCCGCATCCGTCGACAATTGATCCAAAACGGGGCCCAACGCGCTACCAGCGGTGGTGACCAATGCACTGCCTAGTGAGCCGACATTTGTGTCGATACGCTCCAAAGCGATCTGAACGCTGTTCGTAAATTGCGCCGCTTCGGATGCCGCGACGCCATAGCCAGAGAGGGTGCGTAGATCCTTTTCGATGTCTGCCAAATAGCTGACATTTCCAGCCAAAACGGATTTCACATCGCTGACCTGTCCCGTGGCCAACTCTTCGTTCAATCGTGTCATGTCAGCCTTCAATGCCGCGCCACGTCGTTGCAGCATGAAGGTCTGGGCCAAGTCGCCGAGTGAAAAATTACTCATCTTCAGATCCTCAACAACGAGTCGAACATTTGGTCGACGGTTTCGATCACGCGCGCGTTGGCGGCATAGGCTTGTTCAATGATCATTAGGTTTTGCAACTCGACATCGGTATCAACGCCCCCTGCCAATTCGCGCTGTGTCAGTTCATAGAACTGGGTCGAAGCAAAGCTGAGCTTTTGATCCTCGCGCAGTCGGTCAGAGCCAAGTTGCGACGCGACACTTGCAATCATGTCGCCCGCGGACAAGGCGGATGCTCCAAAGCTCCCCGAAGTTGCAATTCTTGGATCCGACAAGGCGGCGTTCAACGCATTGAGCAGGGTGGAATCGCCAACCGGTCCGGGTGCCACCGATCCCAATCCGTCACGCATCATGCGCGTTTCTCCGGACTGTGTTGGATCGACCAGCGCGTTGATGCTCAGGCGATTGGCCAGACCGGTTTCTGCCGCTGGATCAAGTGGTGCCCCATCATCCGTGAAAAGGCCCGGATCGCCGGGGGACAACGTTGGATCCACGGCGGCATCTTCGAACCGTTCAACAAGATTACGGGCAAGCGCGTCGATTTTTGACTGCGCCTCTGGCGCCAATTCATCGCGTATTTCGAATTGCGCGCCCAAGGTGCCACCTTGCAAGCGACCGCCCGTCGATGTGGTGTTGACCGCAAATCCGTTGATGGTGAGGCCGGACAAAGATCCATCGTCGATCGACATATAGGGTGTGACGACGTTTGACGTCTCAAACCCAATTTCTGCTGCACGCCCATCGATCAAAATGGCGCCCCCGGTCGAATACAAGGCAACAGCGCCGTGATCGCGTTCGATCATACGGACCGGCACCATTTCCGAGATCTCGTCGATCAACACCTGCCGTTGATCCTGCAGGGCGAATGTATCCGCGTTCCGCGCATCTGCGCCCGAGATTTGCGAGTTTAAAAGTTGAACCGCCTGCAAGGCGTCGTTCAGGCGCGTGACCTGAGCGCCAATTTCACTGTCGGCCGCTGTTCTGGCGGTCTGGATGCCGTCCGCAACAGAATTCACCGCCACCGCCAGGTCACGTGCGCTGTGCGCTGCAGCGTCCAGGCGTTCAGCTGCATCCGGGCGGCTTGCCGCCGTGATCAAACTGTTTTCAAAATCCGCCAAACGGGCAGACAGGGACCCGGATTGATCCGGCGTTCCGATCAGATCCTCGATCCGGGACAGGTAGTTGGTCGTCGCTGACCGGTATCCAAACTCCGATCCCGCAAGCCGACGGTCAGCGATCACCTGGGCGTCGACATGCCGCTGGATGCCGTCGATCCTGACGCCACCCGCTGCGCCGATTTCTGATGAGGATACCGACAAAGTGCGGCGCGCATAGCCCGGTGTGGATACATTTGCGATGTTGCTTGAAACAAGCTCCGACGCACGGCTCGCGGCGCGCAGCCCCGACATGGCAGAATTCAGTGCACTTGTTATGGTCATGACACGGCCTTCCGATGGGTCATTGGGCTACGCGCTCAGGTCAGCGCTTGATGTTGGTGGTTTCCTGCAACATCTCGTCTACGGTCTGGATCACCTTGGCGTTCGAGGAATAGGCACGCTGGGTCTGGATCATCGCGGTCAGTTCACCCGCAACATCCACGGCGCTTTCTTCACGTGCGTAGGAAACGATATCGCCTGTTGGCCCGTCACTCGCATCCCACAGGAAAAAGCTGCCGCTTTCGGGTGAGGGCAGATAGGTCTGCTGATCCAGTGCTACCATGCCGTTGGGGTTGGGCAAGTCGACCAGCGGGATTTGATAGATCGTCCGGTTGATGCCAGTGTCAAAGAACGCTGTGACAAAACCGTTCGCGTCCACTTCGACGTTGGTCATGTTGCCCACCGGCGACCCGTCTTTGGAGATCGAAACCGGCGCAAAGCTGTCGGACAGCTGTGTGATGCCGTCACTGTCGCCCAGCATGCCGATGTCAATTTCCAGCGGCCCACCTTCGGCGTTCACGATGATCGACCCGGTGGCCGGGTCATAGGCGCCGCCGCTGGTTGTGGTCACCGACGCCAACGTGCCACCCGATGTGCGGCTGTCATCAAATGTCAGCACATATTCCCCGATCACCGCGCCATCCAGCGCCGAGTCGGTCAGTTGAACCGTCCATTCGTTGGACGATCCCGTGGCCGGAACAGTTGGGGTAAAACTGATATTGATGTTTTCGGACGTGCCAAGATTGTCGAAATACTCGACAGACAGATACTGCACCTCGCCTGCGGCACCAGCGTCCGTATCAGTCGCGGGTAGGTTCACACCCAGTGACATCTGCGTCGTCGGCTCACCCGAGAACTGGTTCACGTTGATCTGAACCGGCTCCAACCCTGCGGATGTATCACGCGGGAAATTCGGAACATTTCCATCGGGTTGTGCGGGCCAACCCAGCAGAACAAGCCCGGATTCAGAGACCAGGTACCCTTCGGCGTCCGTACGGAACGACCCGGTTGTCGTCAGGTGCATCAATGGATCGCCGTTGGCGACCTCGATATCCGCGGCCTGCGCAACAGGCAGCATGCCACGGCCCCGCACCGCCAGATCAGTTGCGTTCGATGTCGACACCAGCGAACCGCTCTGGTCGATGACCCGCGACGTGGTCGCACGCACACCACCCGCGGAATATGTCCCGCCAGAGGACGAAATCACCATCGAATGGAAATCCGTTTGAACCCGTTTGTACCCGTAGGTCGAAGAGTTCGCGATATTGTCGGAGATGGACGCCAAACGCGTCGCGTTCGACTGAAGCCCTGCAACGCCTGCATTGAGGGACGAGGAAATGGTCATGGACACGCCTTTCTGCTGTATCAACCCGAATTGGGTCCACAGATAGGCGCGCCTGCTTAACGTAGGGCTAACAGATAAAATCCGACCTATATCACTCGCGCAAAAGCACGATTTCCAACCGGTTGTTGCGCGTGGCCATTGGGTTCGCCACAGCTCTTTCGCGATCGGCATGCCCTGTGACACGCTGGATTCGCGCGTCGGCGACACCAAAATCCTCAAGCAATTTGCGCATGGTGGTCGCGCGATCCGCCGACAGTTTCCACGTAGACCGCTCCGCCACCACAATCGGCTGCGCCTGAACGTGGCCGCCGATGGCGATCCCGTTTTCGACCATGCGGGTCGATTCCGAAATCAGGCGGGCGAGGTTTTCCAACAAAGGTGTCGGTTCATCAGTCGCGCCTTCGAACAGAGGCGTGTCATCCAGGGCAAAGATCTCGATCACCAGCCCTTCGTCAGTTAGCCGCGTAGTGATGTGCTGCATCTCGTTGTCCATCACCTTGGATTCGCCGCCATGCCCGATCAACTGGGCCTCAAGGGACTCGAACGCTTCGTCCTGCGCGGCCAAGGCATCGCCTGTATCGGACATGCCGGTTTCGCCGCGGGCCTGACGTGATTCCGTCGGTCGCTGAGACGAGGCACCAGTGCCATTCTGCGGCAAAGTCACCTCGGAAAACACGCTGTCGCCGCCAAAACTGCCATCACCACCGCCCGACACCCGGTTGATCGGGATCGTCGGCGAAAAGTAGTCGGCAATGCCCTTGCGTTGCTTTTCCGTTGTCGCGTTCAGCAGCCACATCAACATAAAGAAAGCCATCATCGCGGTCACAAAGTCCGCATAAGCCACTTTCCAAGCGCCACCATGGTGACCACCGCCACCGACGACCTTTTTGCGCTTGATGATGATTGGCCGCACATTTGCCTGCGCGCTCATATCCCACACCTCATTTTTCACCCAAGCCAAGGGGTAACGCATCCGCTGTTACGGCAGGCTTAACATCTCGAATTGTCGGCAAATGTCTTGCGGCCTTGTGTTGTCGTGCGGTGCCTGCGCACTGTGCGGCATGACCTCTGCAACCCATGACAGCACCTATTCCTGGACGCGCTTGTGCCTGACCTTGATGGTTGCCTTGGTGGCGAACGCGGGTATGTGGGCGATCATCGTGATCATGCCCGCCGTGCAGGCCGAGTTCGGCGTCAGCCGCGCGGATGCCAGCCTGCCCTATACCCTGACGATGATCGGTTTCGCGGTGGGCAACTTTGTTGTCGGGCGCGCGGTGGACAAATGGGGCGTTACGCCGGTGCTGGTGGTCTGCGGGTTGATCATCTCGGGCGGCTACGGCCTTGCCATGCTCAGCGGGTCGATCCTGTGGCTGTCACTGGCACAGCTTGTGGTGGGCTTTGGCACCTCCGTGGGCTTCGGACCGCTGATCGCGGACATCTCGCACTGGTTCATGAAACGGCGCGGCATCGCCGTGGCGATCGTGGCCAGCGGCAACTACCTGTCGGGGGCGATCTGGCCGCTTGTCCTGGCCCGCGTCCTGGCCGAGGACGGCTGGCGCGCCAGCTACGCGGTGCTGGCCCTGGCGACGCTGGTGGTTGTGCTGCCGCTGGCCTTTGCCCTGCGGCGTGCCGTGCCGGACACCGCCCACCAAATGGCCGAGGCCGCCGCCCTCTCCAACGCGCAATCCTCCGGCCTGTCCTCGCGCGCGCTGGCCTGCCTGCTGGGGCTGGCGGGCGTCGGGTGCTGCGTGGCGATGTCAATGCCACAGGTCCACATCGTCAGTTATTGTGTCGATCTGGGCTATGGTCCCGCCGTGGGCGCGGAAATGCTGTCTCTGATGCTGTTGGGCGGCGTGGCCTCACGGCTGGTCTCCGGCCTGCTGGCGGACAGGCTGGGGGGCGTGCGCACGCTGCTGCTGGGGTCGGTCCTTCAGGCCATCGCGCTGGCGCTCTACCTGCCGTCGGACGCGCTCATCTCGCTCTATGTGGTCAGCCTCGTCTTTGGCCTGTCCCAAGGTGGCATCGTGCCCAGCTATGCGCTGATCGTGCGCGAATACATGCCCGCGCGGGATGCAGGCACGTGGGTCGGCTTTGTGCTGATGGCGACGATCATGGGCATGGCGCTGGGCGGATGGATGTCGGGCTGGGTCTATGACGTCACCGGCAGCTACCAAATGGCGTTCTGGAACGGCATCGTGTGGAACGGGCTGAACATCGCGATCATGGTCTGGCTTTTGGGCCGCAGCCGCCCGCGCGCACCGGCTCAGCCCTTGTCAGGCACCATCTGACCGGTCAGGTGATCGGTCCCGCGCGCGCGCGCCAGGGCCACCTGTTTCTGCCGCTCCCGGAACCGCGCCTTGTCGGCATCCGTGGTCTCGGCGACACAGTGATGACAGCTCACGCCCTGCTCGTATTCCGCCCTGTCGCGATCCTCGGGCAGGATGGGCCGCCGACACGCATGGCACAGCAAATGCGGCCCCACGGCCAAACCGTGCCCGACACTCACCCGCCCGTCAAAGACGAAACAGGACCCGTCCCAGGTGCTCTCGGCCTCCGGCACCTCTTCGAGGTATTTCAGAATGCCGCCCTTCAGGTGGTACACATCCTCGACCCCCTGACCCAGCAGGTAGTTCGTCGACTTTTCACAGCGAATGCCCCCGGTGCAGAACATCGCCACCTTCTTGTTGTGAAACCGATCCTTGTTCGCCTCCCACCACGCCGGGAACTCGCCAAAGCTGGCGGTCTGCGGGTCGACCGCGCCCTCAAAGGTGCCAATCGCCACCTCGTAATCGTTGCGCGTATCGATCACGACCACATCGTCGCGGGTGATCAGGTCATTCCAGTCGGCGGGTTGGACGTAGTGCCCGGTGCGCGCGGCCGGATCGACATCCGGCTGGCCCATGGTCACGATCTCGCGCTTCAACCGCACCTTCATCTTGCCAAAGGGGGGCGTCGGGCTCTGGCTTTCCTTGTGCTCCAGATCGGCGCAACCGGGCAGGGCGCGGATATGCGCCAGCACCGCGTCAATGCCCGCACGCGGCCCCGCAATCGTCCCGTTGATCCCCTCGGGCGCCAGCAACAGCGACCCGCGCACACCCTGCGCCGCGCACAGGTCCAGCAACGCAGGTTTCAACCCGGCGGGATCGGCAAAGCGGGTAAAGTGGTACAGGGCGGCGATGGTGAACATGTGGCGGAAATAGGCGATGCCCCGGCCCTTGTGCAAGGGGTGGGGCGATGCAAAGAAGGGACCAACAGACGCAGGAGAGCCCGAAATGACCCATGCCCTGATCGTAATCGACGTGCAAAACGACTTCTGCCCCGGCGGCGCGCTGGCCGTACCGGGCGGCGACAGCATCGTGGCAGGGATCAACGCGCTGATGGATACGGCCGAGGCGGTTGTGCTGACGCAGGACTGGCACCCAGGCGGCCATTCCTCATTCGCCAGCAGCCACGCAGGCCGCGCGCCCTATGACCTGATCGACATGCCCTACGGCCCCCAAGTGCTCTGGCCCGACCACTGCGTCCAAGGCTCGGACGGCGCGGCCTTCCACCCGGACCTGAACGCCGACCGCGCCGACATGATCGTGCGCAAGGGCTATCGGCCCGAGATCGACAGCTACTCCGCCTTCTTTGAGAACGACCAAACAACCCCCACGGGCCTCGACGGATACCTGCGCACGCGCGGTATCACAGCTCTGACCATGGTGGGGCTGGCCACGGACTTCTGCGTCAACTTCTCGGCGGTGGATGCGGCGAAACTCGGCTTTGACGTCACCGTCCGCATGGACCTCTGCCGCGCCATCGACCTCGACGGATCGCTTGCCGCCGCCCGCGACGGCATGGCGGCAGCGGGTGTCACGCTCACCTGACTTGCCCTTGCGCCCCCGGTTCGGCACAACTGTGCACGCAGTCTCAAGGAATACTCCATGGTCGATATCGCCACCCGTGTCTGGAACCACAAATGGAAGATCGACCCCATCGTGCGGTCGCTCATCGACACGGATTTCTACAAGCTGCTGATGTGCCAATCGGTGTTCCGCAACAAACCGGACACCCAGGTCACCTTTTCCCTGATCAACCGATCCAAACACGTCCACCTCGCCAAACTGATCGACGAAGGCGAGCTGCGCGAACAACTGGACCACATCCGGTCCCTGTCGCTGAAGCGCGGCGAAAGCACGTGGATGCGCGGCAACACGTTCTACGGCAAACGCCAGATGTTCACGCCCGAATTCATGGACTGGTTCGAGGCCCTGCGCCTGCCCACTTACCACCTCGAGCGGCGCGATGATCAATACGAGCTGACCTTCGAAGGGTCCTGGCCCGAGGTCATGCTGTGGGAAATCCCTGCGCTCGCCGTACTGATGGAACTGCGCGGCCGCGCTGTCCTCAACGAGATGGGCAAGTTCGAACTGCAAGTGCTCTATGCCCGCGCGATGACCAAGCTGTGGGAAAAGATCGAGCAGCTCAAAGGCCACGAAGGGCTGCGCGTGGCGGATTTCGGCACCCGGCGGCGGCACTCCTTCCTGTGGCAGGACTGGTGCGTGCAGGCCATGGGCGAGGGGCTGGGGTCCCAATTCGCCGGCACGTCCAATTGCCTGATCGCCAAGAACCGCGACCTCGAGGCCATCGGCACCAACGCCCACGAACTGCCCATGGTCTATTCCGCGCTGGCGCAGGACGACGCGGCGCTGGCCCGTGCGCCCTATGACGTGCTCAGCGACTGGCACGACGAACATGACGGCAACCTGCGCATCATCCTGCCCGACACCTACGGCACCCAAGGGTTCCTCGACAACGCGCCCGACTGGCTGGCTGGCTGGACCGGTATCCGCATCGACAGCGGCGACCCCGCCACCGGGGCCGAGGTCGCGATCAAGTGGTGGCAGGACCGCGGCGAAGACCCCCGCGACAAGCTGGTGATCTTCTCCGACGGGCTGGACGCGGCCAAGATCATCGAGCTGCACAAGCAGTTCAAAGGCCGGGTCAAGGTATCCTTCGGCTGGGGCACGATGCTCACCAACGACTTCAAGGGCCTGACCCGCGACGACCGCCTGGCCCCGTTCTCGCTGGTGTGCAAGGCGGTGTCGGCCAACGGCAACCCGACCGTCAAACTCTCCGACAACCCGAACAAGGCGATGGGGCCAGAGGACGAGATCGCCCGCTACAAGCGCGTATTCGATGTAGGCGCGCAGGATGCAATGGACGTGGTTGTATAGACCTGCGGTTGAAAATGCCGCGCGTTTCCGAATTTCGGACAATTGCCTAAAATTGACCACATTGTGCGTATAGCCGTCGGCCCAAGTTCAAAAAGAAACGGGCAGATTAATGCAACGCACTCTCCTAATTCCGTCATTGGTCTTCGTGGCTGCGCTTGGGGCATGCGCGCCGGGTGCGCAGGATACAACGCGCCTTGATACCGGGTTGTTGACGGCATCGGCGTCCGATGTGGACGCCACCGAGATCGAGGATCAGGCCGAGGCGTTGAACCGGATGGCACGCGACCTCGTGCGCCGCTCGACCGCGAAATCAGCGGCACAGGGTGCCTTGGTCGGGTGCAGTATCGCTGTCGTCACCAACGCGCCAAATCGTTGCGTGACAGGCGCCGCAGCAGGTGTCGCAACCGGCGCGATTGTCGGCCACGCCAAGGGCAAGCGCGAAGTCACCAAGCGGGTCGAACTGGTATCCGCCAATGCGCTGGTGCGCAGTGTGCGCGGCATGAACGGCCAAATGGACACGCTGCAACTCAGCCTGCCGGACCTGCTGGCCGAACAGGACGCAGAATTGCAGGACCTGAAAATCCGCCGCGACGCGCAAGCCCTGTCACAGGCCGATTACGAGACCGGCGTTGACGCCATCCGCCAAAGCCGCGCGCGCATCGCCGAGGCGCTGACCGCCACAATCCACAACGCCGAACAGGCCCACGCCAACCTCGAGGACGCCACGCGTCAGGGGCAGGATGGACTTGACTGGCACCTCAGCGCCACGTCGCAACTGGCCCGCGAGGCACACTCCGCCCGGTCGAGCATCTCACTGCTCTGACCCGCGCTGCATCCGGCGTTCCCGCCACAGGATCATCAGCCCCCCGGCCGCAATCAACAGCGCGCCGGGGAACAGCGCATCCCAGGGCGCTTCGGCAAAGAACACCCAGCCCAGCACAAAGGCCAGCGGGATGCCGAAATAGCTGAACGGGGCCAGATTGCTGGGTTCTGTCATCCGGTAGCTGACCACCAGCAACAAAACCGCCGTGCCCCCGAACCCGCCCATCGCGACGATCCAGCCGAAATCGGCAAGGCTCCGGATCGGGGAAAACCCGCCCAGTGCCAGCGCCAGCAGCACCGAACACACCAGCGCCGCCGCCGAGGAATAGAGATTGACCAGGGGCGTCGGCACATCATCATCCACCGTCCGCGCCTGCACCGTCACCAGCGCATATAGCGCCGCCGCCCCCAGGGGCAGCAAGGCCACGGGCGTGAACGCATCCGACCCCGGACGCAACACCAGCATAACGCCGACAAACCCGATGCTCACCGCACCCCAGCGCACCAACCCGACCCGCTCGCCCAGCAACGGCACCGATAAGGCGGTCAGAAACAACGCATTGGCATAGGTGATGGTCGAGGCGGTGGCGAATTCCATCTTGCCCAGCGACAGGTAGAAACACAGCTGCGCCAACGTCACCACCGCACCCCGGCTCAGGCCCAGCTTCCACTGCCGCATCCGCATCCTGCGCCCCGACTGGTGCCAGCCGCGCGACATCGCCAAGGCAACGACCGCCGGGATGATCCCAAAAAGGTTGCGCCAGGCCGACAACTCGGCGGCACTGTAACTGGCGGACAGATGCTTGATCACCAGCCCCATCGCATCAAACAGCACCAGCGCCATAAGACTGAGAACAATGGCAAGGCCGGTGCGGTCGGTGGGGCGCATGATGTCCTGCGGGAAAAGGGGTCGCGCCAGCTTTGATCGCTTTGCCCGGCTTTGTCACCCCATGACCAATCTCGAAGTGAACATGCAAATTGTCGCTTATTCCCGAACAAATGCCCCATGGCCGCCACATTTCAGGGGCATGTTATCAACAATACACAAGCAAACAGAGCTATTGAGCAGAACAATGAAACATACCTTTTTGATTATCGCACTGGCCGCCATCAGCGGTGTCGCCGCCTGCGGAGGCGGGTCACACGACGTGACTCAGGACAATTTCAAACCCTTGGGAATCGGCAGCTACAGCCCGGACTATTCCGGCGGCACCTCGACACGCTCGTCCTTCGACCTGCTGTCGCTGGGTTAATCCGTCGGATCGACCCGTCCGCGCATCACTTTGACCTCGCCGCGGACTTTCTTGGCCTTGAGCCTGCGCTTTTTTGATCCCAGCGTGGGCTTGGTGGCGATGCGCCGTTTTGGGGCGACCATCGCCTTTTGCACCAGATCGATCAACCGCTGCCGCGCAATATCGCGGTTGCGGGCCTGACTGCGCGTCTCGTCACACTGAATGATCAACGCCCCCTCAAGGGTCCAGCGCCGCCCCGCCAACCGCTTGAGCCGCGTCTTGACCGGACCGGGCAGGGACGGCGACCGCGCCGCCTCGAACCGCAATTCGACTGCGGTGGCAACCTTGTTCACGTTCTGCCCACCAGGCCCTGACGCCCGGACAAAGCTCTCGCTCAGCTCCCAATCCTGAATACTGATATCGTCACTGATCCGCAGCATACCGTGTTCATCCCATGGAACCCGCACCGGTGAAAGCGCGTTTCCCCTCCAACGCACATTAACGATGGAGAGCAATCATGTTCAACACACCGGGTATCACCCAGATCGCCACCGACCGCCCCGACCTCTATGCCTTCCGCATCAGCGGCAAGATTTCCGACGACGCGATGGAGGCCATGGCCGAACACATGAACGCCGTGTTCGACGCACACACGGACAAGGTGGACATGCTGATGATCTTTGACGGCTTTGAGGGGACCGAATTTGGCGCAAGCTGGGACTGGGACGTGATCAAAAGCCGCTTCCGCGCGCTTAGCCATGTCGACCGCTACGTCGTCGTCAACGCGCCGGGTTCCGCGGACCAGATGATCGACATGCTCGACAGCATTCTGCCCGTGCAGGCCGAAACCTTTGATGACGTTGCTCTGGCCTGGCAATCGCTGCAGGCCCGCGCCATCGCCGCCTGATCAACACACCAACGAAAAAGGGCCGCTCCTCACCGGGGCGGCCCTTCTCGAAATGTTTCGGAGGTTGTGTCGGTTAGGTCAACCGACCAACTTGGCGGTCCTCACCGCAAAGGGTTGCCTCAGCAGGCGACCTCCCAAGTTGTTCCGACACCTCTCTCCAATACCTTTCTTGACACTGGATCACCTCCTTCCGATTTGTTGAACTCAACCCGATGGTGGCACAGCGCCGATGAAAGTCAACGAATTTCGGCAGCCGTCGGCGCATTCGCCGTCAGCCAGCGGAACGGTGCCAACGCAATAAGCGCGAGGCTCAGCTTGACCATCCAGTCGGCGACGGCCAGCGACACCCACAACGGGGCTTCAGGTCCCACACCCAATAGCGGCAGAACCTCACCGGCCCAGGACACGTCATTGCCCGGCTCCAGCATGGTCAGGCTTGCCGAAAACGCGACGGTGAAAAAGATCGCCGTGTCCACCGAACTGCCGATGATGGTCGAGGCCAGCGGCGCTTTCCACCACGCACCCCGGCGCAGCGCCGAAAAGATACCGACATCCAGCAACTGCGCGGTAAGGAAGGCAAGGCCCGACCCGATGGCAATGCGGAATGTGACAGCCGGATAGGTGAACCCATCGCCCTGCAACATGATCTGGGTGCCGATCAGCGAACAGAACACGCCGACGATAAAGCCGACGAACACAACCGTGCGCGCCGGACCCGCGCCATAAACGCGGTTCATGATGTCAGTGACCAGAAAGGCCAGCGGATAGGTGAACGCTCCATAGGTCAGCCAGTTGCCGAACAGGAACTGGACCAGAACGTTAGAGGCCACAACGATGATGGCCATGGCAATAATGCCGGGAAGGTGTGCGCGTGTCATAATAAGGTGCCCGTTTTTGCAAGGTTGCGGCGACTTGGCCCGGCGACATGCCGGACGGGCGCTCTCTAGTCGCAGGTGCCGCCCGAGGCAAGCGTTTCCGTCAGGGCGTATTCCACCAGTTCGGTGCGCTGCACGGAGAGAAAGTTGTCGTCCGACACCATCGTGAGGCAGGTCGCCCCGCTCTCCGATTGCCAGATCGCCAGCCCTTCGAGGTTGTCGTGCCGCCCGGCGGGCGTGGTCAGCAGGGTGTCGATTGTATCCGGGGCGTTAGGGTCGAGGCGGCGAATGCGGCTGCGGAACCCCAGCGGTGTGAACGCGCGTTCCAGAACATAGAGCAACCCGTCCGGCCCCACATCCGCCCCCGCAGGCAGGAACGGACCCTCACGCGGCAGGGTGGCGGCGATGTCCCACGCACCGTCCCGATACCGATAGACCGGAAACCCGCGCGCGGGGTCACCCGACCGTTCGGGCAGGGTGTAAATCGTGCCATCCGGCGTTGCGGCCAAGGCCTCCAGCGACCCGTTGGGCGGATAGGTGGCAAAGTCGGGATGCGGTGGAACCTCGGTGCCGTCATGGGCCACAATCGCGCCCGGTCCCTCATAGCTGAAAAACAGGGTGTCGCCACTACGGGCCAGCCCTTCGCTGTCGCGGGCCGGATGAGGCTGCGTGGTCTTGTCGATCTCGACGCGCCGCGTGGTCCGGTCCAGCGTCAGCGCAAAGGCGGCCCCCCGGTCGGACAGCACCACAGCGGCACTGCCGTCCACCATCTCGATGGCCGACAGACCCCCAAAATCCCGCCGCTCCGAAGACAAAGGCCATGTCTGCACGTGGCTCAGAGTGTCCGCAGCGCCGGTTCCGGCGATGCAGATCAGCGCGAGGCCAGAACGCCAGCGCATTGTTGCGGCAAGTCCCCGACACGCAGCTCGCGGCGCGGTTTCGGGGCAGGGGCGTTGGGATTTGGCGGCGGTGGGTTCAGGATATTGTCGACCCACTGCTGTGCGTCGGCGCACCCATCACCGGGTGGGGGCGGTGACTGGTTGACACACGCACTGTCCCCACGGGGACAGTTCAGCCGTACATGGAAATGATAGTGATGCCCCCACCACGGTCGCACCTTGCGCAGCCACGACCGATCCCCCTTGGCGTCCTTGCACATCTGCACTTTGGCGCCGGGAAAGACAAAGATGCGCGCGGTGCGCTTGTCTGATGCGGCGGCCTTGATGATCTCGTGATGCGCGCGGGTCCAGTTGGAATTGGTGTAGGCCCCGTTGGCCCGGCGGGTCGAGATCGAGCTGATGTTCTCGCGCTCTGCAGCGCTCAGGGTCAGGTTGCGCGCAGGCAGCATCCAAATGTCGGCATCCAGCCCAATCTGGTGACTACGGTGCCCGGTCAGCATCGGCCCCCCACGCGGCTGGCTCATGTCACCGACATAGAGGCCCGCCCAACCCGGCTGCGCCGCGGCCTTGCGGCTCAGATCCTGCACATAGTCCACCAGTTCGGGATGACCCCAGTTGCGGTTCCGCGACAGGCGCATCGCCTGCCATGTCGGCCCGGTCTCGGCCAGCTGTTCGGCCCCCGCGATGCAGCCCCGCGCATAGCCACCCAGCGGCGCAGGTGCCTGCGCCGACGCGCGGCGCTTGGCCCCGAATTGACCTTTGGCAATGTTCTGCAACGTGGCCGGATCGACATCCGGCAACGGCGTGCCGTCAATGTTCGTATCCGCCCCGCCCGCACAGGCGCACAAGACAAGTGTGGCAATCAGCGATAGCGAACGTCGAACAGAAGACACAATCAAACCTCACCTTTGGGATTGACCCAGCGTAGCATGATCAGCCCCAAAAGGAAGAGAAAGAGCAGTGGCGATACCCCGAGCTGCGTGCTGCCCGTGACCGCTGTGGCGACACCGATCAGGAACGGTGCCATGAACGCCGTGGCGCGCCCCGTCAGGCCATAGAGGCCAAAGCTCTCGGTGGGTGCGGCGGGATCACTGTGGCGCACCATCAAGGTCCGGCTCGCAGCCTGGATCACGCCACCCATACCACCGATCAGCACGCCGCAGATGTAGAACACGATATCCGGCACAGCGGACCCTGCGGCCAACTCGATCCCGAACATGCTGTCGCGTGACAGGTTCACCAGCATGAAACACACGCCCATCAGCACCCAGATCGATGCAATGACCACAGGCTTGGGGCCAAACCGTTTGTCCGCAACACCGCCCACATAACTGAACACCGACGCACCAATGGCCGCGATGATCCCGAACACACCGACCTGCACAACGCTGAAATCCAGCACCAAAAGGGCAAAGGTCCCGCCAAAACTGTAGAGCCCGTTCAACGCGTCACGATAAAGCATCGAAGACCCGAGATAGGTGAACAGGCTCCGCTTGGCAGGCAGGGCGCGAATGGTGCGCCAAAGCCGCGACAGCGCGGCCGCAACCGAGGTGCGCGCATCCGTGGGCGCCACATCGCGCACCCACAGGAAATAGGGCACCATGAACACCACGAACCAGATCGCTACAAAGGGTCCGGCACTGCGCGTGCCTTCACGCGCCTCCGCGTCCAGCAGACCAAAGAGCGGGTCCAACCCAATCAGCGTCTTGCCATTCGGCTGCTCGACAAAAATCAGCAGGATCAGGAACAGCGACAACACCCCGCCCGCATAACCAAAACTGAATCCCGATCCGGAAATCTTGCCAATTTCTTCGTCCGTGCCCAGCGTCGGCAACTGCGCATTGATAAAGATCAGCGCAAATTCAGCCCCGATAAACCCAAAGGCAAAGGCCATCAGCATCCACGTCAGGTTGCTGCCATCCGGGGCCGTGAACCACAGGCTGCCCGCTCCCGCGACCAGCATCAGCGAAAAGCCTATGACCCAGGGAATCCGCCGCCCACCCGTGTCCGCCATGGCCCCCAGGATCGGCGCACCAAAACCGATCAGCAACCCGGTGATTGTCAGGGTAAAGGACCACATCGCCTGCGCGTTGGCCTTGGCCAACTCCGTCTCGATCCCATCGGCCATGAAACTCTCGCTGGCCAGCGAGACAAAGAACGGCCCAAAGATAAATGTCAGCAGAACGGTGTGGTACGGTTGGCTGGCCCAATCAAAAAAGAACCATCCCCAAATGCGTTTCTTCAGGCTGATCTCTGCCACGCCCCGTCCCCCCGTTTTTTGTTAACGGGACCAAAGCAGGCCGAACGCCCAGTAGCAAGGAAAGGTTTACGCGACGCTCTTGAGTGGCGCAGGCGTGGTGTCCTGCATGGGGGGCCAGGGGCGCTGGGCCTCGGCCTTAATCCACGCGGCGATCCAGTCCGGGATGGGCGGCGACACCGCGTCTTGGCCCATGGCTTCGAGCACCTTGTGCGGCGGCACGATCCCATTCTTGTCCGTCACCGCTGAGCGATAGAGCACGTGGCTCGCACATTCGCCATCGGGCTTCCACATCGACTGTTCGAGATAGGTGAACTTGTCATCCCAGCAGACCGCGCGGCTGCGCATCTCGAACTTATGAAACGCGTGCAACCTTCGGCGATAGCGCACGGACGATCCCGCCATGGTCAGGCCCCAGCGCTGTTTGCGCAGGGTATCGATCAGCCCGACCCGCTGGCCCAGACCCAAACGGCCCAGATCATAGAGCGTCAGCGCCCGCCCGTTGTTCAGCTCGAGAAACCCATCCAGATCCCACGGCCACACACGGTGCTGCGTGACATGCAGATCGGTCAGCCCAAGGGGCGGCTGACGGCGGGCTTTCACCATCTCTTTGGCAAGGCGGACAAATGGAAACATGGGCTTAACTCCTGTGGTCTTAAAATGCGGCGCTGCGGCGAAAATTCAATGCCTGGCCTGCGTGACCTTGCGCCACATGCGCCTTCGGCCTAGGTCTTGTGCACAGTCAAAAGGAGCCCGCGCATGCTGGTGATCTATCAATTGCTCGACCTGATCCTGGGCGTCGTCTACTGGATCATGATCATCCACATCATCATGAGCTGGCTGATCAGCTTTCAGGTGCTCAATATGCACCAGCCCTTTGTCGGGCAGCTGTGGACCGGCCTGAACAAGCTCTTGGAACCGATCTATCGCCCGATCCGGCGGTTCATGCCGGACACGCATCCGCTGGACCTTGCGCCGCTGGTGGCCTTTGTCGGGCTGATCGCCCTGCGCAGCATCATCCTGCCCGCCATTTTCTTGTAAGCCCGCCGCGCGCAGGTCTTGTTCACGCGCTGTTAAAATGTGAGTCTGTATCCAACGAGCAGACTACATAAAATTTGACAGGGTTTTGACACATGGCCAGCGCTGCCACGCTGTTGCAGGATGTTTTCGGGTTCGATGGCTATCGACCGGGGCAAGAGGAGATCGTTGACGCTGTTGCGGCGGGCGAGAACTGTCTTGCCATCATGCCGACGGGTGGCGGCAAATCCCTGTGCTTTCAACTGCCTGCGCTGATGCGCGAGGGGGTCACGGTTGTGATCTCGCCGCTGATTGCGCTGATGCGGGACCAGGTGCGCGGCCTGCAAGAGGCGGGCGTGCAGGCGGGGGCGCTGACCTCTGGCAACACGCCTGAGGAAACCGATGCCGTCTGGGAGGCGCTGGAGCGTCGCGAGCTGAAGCTGCTCTATATCGCGCCGGAACGGCTGGCGGCGGGGTCATCCATCGGGATGCTGCGCCGCATCGGCGTGAACATGATCGCCGTGGACGAGGCGCATTGCGTCAGCCAATGGGGCCATGATTTCCGCCCGGATTACCTGCGCATTGGCGAGTTGCGCCGCGCCCTCGATGTACCTTTGGCCGCGTTCACCGCCACGGCAGATGCGGAAACGCAGGTCGAGATTGTTCAAAAGCTGTTCGACGGGGCGCAGCCGCGCACGTTCCTGCGCGGGTTCGACCGGCCCAACATCCACCTCGCCTTTGCCGCCAAGAACGGGCCGCGCGCGCAGATCCTGAACTTTGCCAGCGCGCGCAAGGGGCAGTCGGGCATCGTCTATTGCGGCACGCGGGCCAAGACGGAAACGCTGGCGCAGGCGCTGCGCGAGGCCGGGCACAGCGCGATCCACTATCACGGCGGGATGGAGGCGGACGACCGCCGCATCGCCGAACGCCGGTTCCAACAAGAGGACGGGTTGATCGTCGCCGCGACGGTGGCCTTTGGCATGGGCGTGGACAAGCCCGACATCCGTTGGGTCGCCCACGCGGATCTGCCGAAATCCATCGAGGCCTATTATCAAGAGATCGGGCGCGCCGGCCGGGATGGCGCGCCGGCTGAAACGCTGACGCTGTTTGGCCCGGACGACATCAAGCTGCGCCGCACCCAGATCGACGAGGGGCTGGCCCCGCCCGAACGGCGCATGGCGGATCACGCGCGGCTCAACGCGCTGCTGGGTCTGGCCGAGGCGCTGGAATGTCGGCGCAAGACGCTGTTGGGGTATTTTGGTGAGACGCAAGTGACCTGCGGCACCTGTGATCTGTGCGACCAACCGGCGGAGGTGTTCGACGGCACCACGGCGGTGCGCAAGGCGCTGTCGGCGATGCTGCGGACCGAGGAATGGTTTGGCGCGGGTCACCTGATCGACATCCTGCTGGGCAACCAGACCGACAAGATCCGCCAACGCGGCCATGACAGCCTGCCGACCTATGGCGTGGGGCGCGAATATACCAAACCGCAATGGCAGGCCGTGTTCCGGCAGATGATGGGGCACGATCTGGTGCGGCCCGATCCCGACCGCTATGGCGCGCTCCGGATGACCGATGCCGCCCTGCCGATCCTGCGGGACGAGGCGCGGATCACCCTGCGGCAGGACACGATCAAAGCCGCCGCCGCACGTCGCCCGGTGGTCAAGGCGATGGTTTCCGAAGAGGACGCGCCGCTGCTCAGTGCGCTCAAGGCCAAGCGCCGCGGGCTGGCCGAGGCCGCCAAGGTCCCGGCCTATGTCATTTTCCCGGACCGTACATTGATCGAAATGGCCGAAAGGCGCCCCGCCAACCTGGACCAAATGGCCCAGATCAGCGGGATTGGCGCGAAAAAGCTGGAGAAATTCGGCACCGCGTTCCTTGAGGTGATCAATGGCGAGGCGGCGGCGTTGCATCCCACACGTCGCAAGTTGGCGGGGCACAGTGCGGGCACGATCTATGATCAACTGCTGGCGGTGCAGGCCGATCTGGCCCGTGGGGCGGACGGCACGGACAAACCGCTGAGCTGTTCGGCCTCGCAACTGGCCAAGGTCGCGCAGCTGCGCCCCGGCGACGACGCCGCACTCGAACGGCTGTTGGGCGACCGCAAGGCCGAGAGGTTCGGGCCTGCGTTTCTGGACGTCCTGCGGGACGCGGGCTAAATGCGGCGAAAGACATTGGGGGTAGCGATATGTTGGTGGTGATTTCCCCGGCCAAACGGCTGGATTGGGCAGAGCGGGACGTGGCGATGACGGCGCCCGCGATGCAGGACGACGCGGTGCGGCTGGCGCGCACGGCGCGCAATCTGACGCTGGGCAAGCTCAAGGCGCTGATGGACCTCAGCGATGATCTGGCGCGCCTGAACCGCGACCGGTTTCAGGCCTTTGCCGACGCGCCGGGTACAGAGGTGACGCGGCCCGCGATGCTCGCCTTTGCCGGCGACACTTATCAGGGGCTCGACGCCGCCAGCCTGTCCGACGACGACACCGCCTATGCGCAGGACCACCTGCGGATTCTGTCCGGGCTCTACGGCCTGCTGCGCCCGCTTGATGCGATCCAGCCCTACCGCCTTGAAATGGGCAGCCGTTTGAAAACGCGGCGGGGTGCGTCGCTTTATGACTACTGGCGCACGGATATTGCCAAGGCGCTGAACACGCAGGCCGAAACCGTGGGCGCGGAACTGCTGGTGAACTGTGCCAGCCAAGAGTACTTCGGCGCGGTCCCGGTCAAGACGCTGAAACCCGAACTGGTCACCCCGGTGTTCATGGAAGACAAAGGTGCAGGCCCCAAGATCGTCAGCTTTTTCGCCAAACGGGCGCGGGGTGCGATGGCCCGGCATATCGTGCAGAACCGGGTGACGGACCGCGCCGGGGTCGAAGCCTTTGACGCGGATGGCTACGTGTTCCAGCCGGATCTGTCCGCGCCAGAGCGTCCGGTCTTTGTACGGCCCTATCCAGTGAACTAGGCGGCGTCCTCGCTGGTTTCGGGAAAGGGCGGCGTGACCTCTGGCGGGCACATGTCGCGCAATTTGCCGTGAATCTCGGGCTTGCGCAGCGGTTTAGTCAGGTAGTGGTCGATCCCTGAGGCCAGAATCCCCTGATCGTCCCCATCCATCGCGTGCGCGGTCAGGGCGACAATGGGGATGTGACCGCCTGACGACGCCTCTATCTCACGGATCTTGGTCGCGGCCTCTTTGCCGTCCATCTTGGGCATCGAGATATCCATAAAGATCAGATCGGGCTGGAACGACTGAAAGTACTCGACTGCCTCGACGCCGTTGTTGGCGAATTTCAGGTCGATATCGGCGTCCTTGACCATCTTGCCGAACACCAACTGGTTGGTCTTGTTGTCCTCGGCGGCGAGGACGCGCATACGCCGTGGCACCGGGACCGCCGCCGCCTCGTCCGCGCTGATTAGTGGCCCCACCGATTGCAGCCGCGCAAAGAGATCGGCGCGTGGCACGGGTTTTTGCATGATCGCATGCAGATGCGCGGCACCCGGATCATTGGACGCGAAACTGGGGTTCGAGCTGAGCAAGAGGATCGGCGTGTCGCAGCCGGATTTGCGGATTTCGTCGGCCAACTCCAGGCCGTCCATCTCGGGCATGTTGTGGTCGGTCAGGATCAGGTCAATCTGGTCGAGATTGCGCAGCGCCTCTGCACCGGAGGAGCAGCAGACCACACCCAGCCCCATCTGTTCCAACTGTCTTTGCAGGATGGTGCGGTTGGCCTCGATGTCATCGACCACCAGCACCCGTCGCAGCCCATCCGGCACCGGGGGATGTTCCGGCAACGCCTTGTCGCTCAGTGACAGCGGAATGCGGAACCCGAAACACGACCCCACGCCATCCTCGGAGGTCACCCACATCTCGCCTTCCATCAGCTTGACCAGACGTTGCGAGATCGCAAGCCCGAGGCCGGTGCCATCGAATTGGCGATTGCGCTCGTTTTCGACCTGATTGAACTCGCCAAAGATGTGGTCGATCTTGTCCTCGGGGATGCCGATGCCGGTGTCTTCGATGACAATCGTGACGTCCGCATGGCCGGTGTCGGGGTCCGGAATGCCCGTCACGCGCACCAGAACGTGCCCCTCGGCGGTGAACTTGACGGCATTGCCCATCAGGTTGGTCAGCACCTGCCGGATGCGCCCTGGATCGCCCACATAGGTGGTGGGCAGGAACAGGTCGAAATCCACCAACAGCGTCAGCCCCTTGTCGCGGGCCGTGGGCTGGAGCAGCATGATCACTTCGTGAATGCTGCGCTCAAGGTCAAAGGGTTCGGGGTGCAGTTGCAGTTTCTGCGCCTCGATCTTGGAGTAATCGAGCACGTCGTTGATGATGACCAGCAGCGCCTCGCCAGAGTTGCGGATCGTGTCGACATAGAGCTGCTGTTCTTCGTTCAGGCCGGTATCACCCAACAGTTCGGCCATGCCCACCACACCGTTCATCGGGGTGCGGATTTCATGGCTCATGTTGGCGAGGAACGCAGACTTGGCGCGGCTGGCGGCCTCGGCTTCGGCGCGGGCGGCCTTGAGCTGTTTCTCGTACTCGACCGCCTCGGTGATGTTCAGGCCCAGCGAAACAATGTCGCCACCCTGCCCACGGCGGTCCACCAGTTTGATGTACTGGTCATTCCATAGCCGGACGGTGATGGGCGCCAGTTCCGGTGACAGCCAGCGTTCGGTCATCATTTGACGCCAATCGTCGGCCGCCAGACTGCCGGTGTTCACAATCCCCTCTTCGGTCAGCACCTGCAGGATGGTGACGTAGTTCACGCCGGGGCGGATCGCCTCGATCCTGTCGAAAATGGCCAGATACGCCTCGTTCGCGGCGATCATCTGGTTGTCGGAGTTGAAAAAGGCAAAGCCGTCCGTGATCGTCTGGACCGAATGCCACAATCGGCGCTCGGCAATCTCGACCTTTTGGTTGGCCTGCCCCAACTCGGTCTTGACCCGCTCGTTTTCCGTTTTGACGGTGGCAACCTCGGCGCGGGTTTCGACGATCTCACCCTGCAACGCCGCAGCATGGCGGCCCAGCTTGCGGTTTGCGGCCGACAATTCCGCCTGTTTCAGCTCAAGCAGCCGTTCAGCCGCCAGTCTGCCACGCCGTTCCTCGGCCAGCTTGTTTGCAAGGCTCATTCGCGTGCTCCGCCACACAATTCGCGCATCGGTATGTCATGTCGAAGGTGAATATGCCCTTAACCCCCGAGGGTGAATCGTTTGCATGGGCCGCACCCGGCATGGCAGGCTTGGCCCGTAACGTTCTGTCTGCCACCCGGAGGTTCCGATGCGTTCTGTTTTCCTGTCCCTGATGTCCGTGTTCTGGCTGAGCCTTGCCCATGCGCAATCGCTGGTACCGGATCACCGCTATGTGGTCACGCAGGACGTGGATTTCTTTGGCTCGGACCGGACCGCGCTGTTTGATACGACGTTCGACGCCTGCCAACGAGCGTGCAGCGCCGATGGTGCCTGTGTCGCCTTTACCTACAACAGCCGGTCAAACGCCTGTTTCCCCAAATCCGCAATCACCGATCAGACGGCCTATGTGGGCGCTCTGTCAGCGGAGCGTGTGGCGGCTGTGCCGGGTGCCGACGCACAAGCCGTGGCACGGGCCGATGCGCTGAACCTCACCGATCAGGACCGCGCCGCGGCCCTCAAGATGGCGCGCGAGATGGGGTCGCGGTTCCCCGTCAACGGTCAAAGCGTCGATACCCTGACGGACGCGGCGCGACGTGCGTGGCAAGACGGCAACCGTGCGCAGGCCCTGCGCTGGACGGGAGCGGCGGTGGCGCTGACTGATGCGCCGGACCTTTGGGGGCGCTATGCTTATGTGGCGCTGCGCTTGGGCGACACGGTTGCGGCACGCCCGCGTTCAACGGCACGCCGTGCGGCGGTGCCTGCGGCGATCAACGGGTACATCCGCGCCGCAACGCCGGGTGCGCAGGTCAGTGCACTCGAAATCCTTGCGGATGCGTTCGAGGTCAATGGCCGGGGGCGCGACACGGTGCGCGCGCTGCGTCTGGCGCAGTCCCTGCAACCGCGTGACGACATTGCGGCCGCGCTGGACGAGGCGATCGAGAAATACGGGTTCCGGGTGACGGACACGCGGGTCGACAATGACAGCGCCGCCCCCCGCATCTGCGCCACCTTTTCCGACCCGCTGGTGCAGGCGGGCGTCGACTATGAGCCGTTTGTGCGGACCGATGTGCCGGGCCTCGTGGTGCAGGCGGATGGCAATGATCTGTGCCTCGACGGGGTGCGGCACGGCGAACGCTACCGCGTGACGCTGCGCTCGGGTCTGCCCGGCGCAGAGCAGGAGGCGCTGCACAAGGACGTCACACTCACGCTCTATGTGCGCGACCGCACGCCATCGGTCCGCTTTCCGGGGCGCAGCTATGTGCTGCCCCGCAACGCGGGTGCCGCGATCCCCGTGGAAACGGTCAACCTGACCGAGGTGGCGCTGGTCCTCAGCCGGGTCAGTGACCGCAATCTGGTGCCATCGCTACGCCGCGATCTCTTTGGTCGGCCCCTCTCGCAGTGGCAAGAGGACCAGTTCCGCTCTGAAATTGCCGAAGAGATCTGGCGTGGCACCGGTACGGTTGCCAACACGCTGAACACAGACATGCGCACGCGCCTGCCGCTGGGCGATGTCCTCGCCACCCAAGCGCCGGGTGTCTACGTGCTAACAGCGCGCGCACCGGGTCCGGCGGGTGATGATGCGCCCGCAGTGGCGCAGTGGTTCGTTCTGTCCGATCTGGGGGTGAGCAGTTGGCAGGGCAGTGACGGCCTGACCGCAGCGGTGCGGTCGCTGGGCGATGCAGGTGCCGTGACCGATGCCAAAGTGCGCCTGATTTCCCGCGCCAACGCGGTGCTGGCCGAGGCCGCCACGGACGCAGACGGCTTTGCCAGATTTGGCGCAGGCCTGACGCGGGGGCGCGGGTCCGCCGCCCCTGCGCTGATCGAAGTTGAAACCGGCGACGACTATGTGTTCCTGCCGCTCACCGATCCGGCCTTTGACCTGTCCGACCGCGGTGTCGAGGGACGCCCACCCGCCCCGCCGGTTGACGTGTTCCTGACCACGGACCGTGGTGCCTACCGCCCCGGTGCGACGATCCACGCCACCGCACTGGCGCGCGACACCGGTGTGCGCGCCGTGGCGGGCCTGCCGCTCACCGCGATCCTCAGCCGCCCGGACGGCGTGGAATACAGCCGCACCACCAGCACCGCCGACCAACAGGGCGGGCACGTCCTGTCCCTGCCACTGGCGGCCAGCGCGCCGCGCGGCACGTGGCGGATCGATGTGATGGGCGATCTGGACGCCGCTCCGCTGGCCACGCAAACCGTACTGGTCGAGGACTTCATCCCGGACCGCATCGATGTCGATCTGGCAATGGCCGATGACCGGATGCGGTTGGCGGCCCCTGCGGTGGTGCGTGTCGATGCGCGCTATCTCTTTGGTGCACCGGGGGCGGATTTGCAGGTCGAAGGCGACGTGCGCGTGCAGCGGCGCGACAGCATCGAGGGCTGGGCCGGGTATCGCTTTGGCCGCCACGACGCGCCATTCTCGGTGCAGCGGACCTATTTCGACGGCGGGCGCACCGACGCCACAGGCCGCGCCACGGTCAGCTATGCCTTGCCCGACGTTACAGCCGAGGACGTGCTTCTGGAGGCGGTGACCAGCATCCGGGTGTCCGACAGCGGTGGCCGCCCGGTCGAACGCACGATCACGCGGCCCATTGCGTCAGGCGGGCCTTTGGCGGGGATCAAACCCGGCTTTGACGACAACCTGCCCGAAGGCGCGACAGCCACCTTTGACCTGGTGTCCGTGGGTGGGCCAATGCCGGTGCAATGGACGGTGAACCGGGTCGAGACGCGGTATCAGTGGTATCAGCTTTATGGCAACTGGAACTGGGAACCGATCACGCGCCGCATCCGCGTGGCGCGCGGCGAGATGCAGTTGAACGACACCCCGCAACCGCTGACCGTGGACACCGATTGGGGCGACTACGAGCTGGTGGTGGAGCGTGTCGACGGCCCCTATTCCGCCAGTTCGGTCGGCTTTGCCGCCGGATGGTACGGCGGCGGTGACAGCAGCAGCACGCCCGACCGCCTGGCCCTGTCGCTGGATGCCGCGCAATACGCGGTGGGCGACACTGCGCAGGTGCGCGTTGTGGCCCCGTTTGACGGTGTGGCGCTGGTGTCGGTCCTGTCAAACAGCGTCATCGCGCGACAGGCCGTCCCGGTTGCTGCGGGCGAAACCGTGATTCCGCTGGACGTGACCCAAGACTGGGGCACCGGCGCCTATGTCACCGCATCGGTCCTGCGCGGCGATGGCGGGGCAGAGCGTGGCCCCGCCCGCGTGTTGGGTGTGGCGCACGCCACCATCGACCCCGGTGCCGCCGCACTGCGTGTCGAGATCGACGCGCCGGACACCACCCCCGGACAGGCCGGCACCACTGATGTCACCGTGCAGGTCGATGGGCTGAACGGGGCCGAAGGTTTCGTGACCCTCGCGGCAGTTGATGTGGGCATCCTGAACCTGACGGGGTTCCAGGCACCGGCCCCGCAAGACCACTACTTTGGCCAGCGGCGGCTGGGGGTCGATCTGCGCGACATGTATGGCCGACTGATCGCAGGTGGCGGCGCGCCGGGCACGGTACGCTCTGGCGGTGACGCCAACGCGGGACTGCAACGGCAGGCCCCGCCACCGACCGAGGCGGTGATGGCTGCATTCTCTGGCCCCGTGCCCGTTGGGCCTGACGGCACGGCACGCATCACCATCCCGCGCCCCGACTTCAACGGCACAATCCGCCTGATGGCCGTGGCGTGGTCCGCAGACGGCGTTGGACAGGCGCAACAGGACTTGATCGCGCGCGACCCGGTGGTGATCTCTGCCGCCGTGCCGCGCTTTCTCGCGCCCGGTGACCAAAGCCGCGTGATGTTCGAATTCGTGCACGCCGAGGGCGCTGTGGGGGCCATGCCCCTGACCGTCTCGGCGCAGGGTCTGGATTTGGGCGCAGCCCCGTCAGAGATCACGCTGGCCGCCGTTGGCACAGTGCGTGTGGCGCTGCCCCTGACCGCTAACGCAATTGGCGACCACACGATCGCCGTGGCCCTGACCACCCCGGACGGCGCTGTCCTGACCAAAGAGCTGACGCTGGGCGTGCGCGCCAATGATCCCGCAGTGTCGGTGACCCGTCGCTTCACGCTGGGGGTGGGTGAGGCACTGACCTTTGACGACAATGTGTTGACCGGGTTCCTCCCCCGCACCGCACAGGCCACGCTGGCCGCCGGGCCGCTGGCGCGGTTCGACATGCCGGGCCTCTTGCGGCAGCTTGACCGCTATCCCTACGGCTGCACCGAACAGGTGACGTCGGCGGCCATGCCCCTGCTGTATCTGCCGCAAACCGCTGGGGCTGCGGGCCTCGACGATGTGCAGGCCCGCGTGGATCAGGCGGTCCGCCGTGTCCTCACCCGGCAAGCGAGCAACGGCGCGTTTGGCCTCTGGCGGGCGCAGTCTGGTGACTTCTGGCTCGACGCCTATGTGACCGACTTCCTCAGCCGCGCGCAGATGCAGGGCTTTGACGTGCCGGATGCGGCGCTGCGCCTCGCGCTCGACAACCTGCGCAACCGGATCAACTATGCCCCCGACTTTGACACAGGGGGCGAGGATATCGCCTATGCGCTGATGGTTCTGGCTCGCAACGGGGCCGCGTCGATGGGCGATCTGCGCTACTATGCCGATACCAAGGCCACGGCACTGGCCACGCCGCTCGCGCGGGCGCAACTGGGGGCCGCTCTGGCCAGCTACGGCGAACAGACGCGGGCCGACCGGCTCTTTGGTCTGGCGCAGGACATGGCGCTGACCGCCTCCGCCGACCACACCACCCTGCGCCGCGACTTTGGCACCAGCCTGCGTGACGCCGCCGGTGTGCTGCACCTCGCCGCCGAGGCGGGCAGCACGCGGGTCGATCAGGCCCGACTGGCCACACGGGTCACAGGTGGCACGGGGCGCTATTCGACCCAAGAGGCCGCGCAGGTTCTGATGGCGGCGCAGGCGCTGCGGTCCGGTGAGGGGCCTGCCGCACTCAGCGTGGATGACGTGGCCGTGCCCGGCCCGGTGGTCCAGACGCGCAGGGCGGGCATGCCCACGTCGGTGATCCGCAATGTGTCCGGCACAGCACAGGACGTGACCCTGACCACACTGGGTGTGCCAGAGATCGCCCCGGAGGCGGGCGGCTACGGCTATGCGATCACGCGCCAGTCCTTTGACCTAGATGGTGGCGCGGCCGTGGGGCCGTGGACCGTGGGGGAACGCCGGGTCATCGTGATCCGCGTCCAACCGTTCGAAGAGGTGGGCGCACGCCTGATTGTCGATGACCCGCTGCCCGCAGGGATCGAAATCGACAACCCCAACCTGATCCGCTCGGGCGATGTGCGGGGCCTCGACTGGCTGCGCCCTGCACCTGTCGAACATGCCGAGTTTCGCTCTGACCGGTTCCTCGCCGCTGTGGATCATCAGGGGGCCGAACCCTTTGTGCTGGCCTATATTGCCCGCGCGGTCAGCCCCGGCGACTTCCATCACCCTGCTGCATTGGTCGAGGACATGTACCGCGCCGAATACCGTGCCGTGACCGCCACGGCCCGCACGGTTGTGACCGAGTGAGGGCTGCCCACCGCCTCTGCTTTGCCCTGGGCCTGACGCTCTTGTCCAGCGCCGCACTGCGCGACGGCTGGGACGCATGGGTGGCGCGCACGGTGTTGCCCACGACCCTGACCGAGACGTCGGTCGAGATGCGCGACCGCGAGGGCCGTCTGCTGCGCGCCTTTGCGGTCGAGGACGGGAGGCTGCGTCTGGCCGTGGCACCCGGTGCGGTGGACCCCGACTCTGTCGACATGCTGATCGCCTACGAGGACAAGCGGTTCTACCGCCATGCGGGTGTCGATGGCCGCGCGATGCTGCGCGCGTTGGGACAGGCCGTGTGGGCGGGGGATGTGGTGTCGGGCGGTTCGACCCTGACCATGCAGGTGGCGCGGTTGCTCGAGAACTCCGGCACCGGATCGGTGCGGGGCAAGCTGCGCCAGATGCGGCTGGCTTGGGCGCTTGAACGGCAACTTACCAAGGACGAAATCCTGCATCTCTATCTGCAACACGCGCCCTATGGCGGGCGGATCGAAGGCGTGCGCAGCGCATCCCTCCTGTGGTTTGGCAAAGAACCGCAACGCCTATCGCCCGCGCAAAGCGCACTGCTGGTGGCCTTGCCCCAGGCGCCCGAGGCGCGCAGGCCCGACCGCTTTCCCGAGGCTGCGAAACAGGCGCGGGACCGCGTTCTGGCGCGTGTCGGTGCGGCGGCCACAGCGGCGCCGGTGCCGCGTGCGCTGCGCCCCTTGCCCCGGCACGCGCCGCATCTGGCGGATGCGCTGCGGTTGGGCGATCCACTGGCGGACCGCTTTGACACCACCCTCGATGGCCGCACCCAGCGCGAGATGGAAACGCTGGTCCGCACCCATGCCGCCGGGGCCGGGCCGGGCGTGTCCATGGCGCTGATCGTGGCCGACCACCAGTCAGGCGAGGTGCTGGCCCGCATCGGCGCGCCCTTCTATTCGGATGCCGATGGCGCGCTGGGCTTTGTCGACATGACGCGGGCCAAACGGTCGCCGGGCTCTACACTCAAGCCGCTGATCTACGCGATGGCCTTTGACCGGGGGCTGGCGCATCCCGAGACCGTGTTTGCCGACCGGCCCACCCGCTTTGGCCGCTATGCGCCACAGAACTTTGACGGCCAGTTTCGCGGCGACGTGACCGCGCGCGCCGCACTGGTACAGTCGCTGAACATCCCGCCCGTGGCGCTGACCGACGCGCTGGGGCCAGAGCGGTTGATGGCGGGTCTGCGCGCCTTTGGGGCCGAGCCGGAGTTGACGGGCGCGCCGGGGCTTGCGGTGGCGCTGGGCGGTGTGGGTCTCAGCCTCGAGGACCTGGTGCGGCTCTATGCCGGGCTGGCACAGTTGGGGCGTGATACGCCCTTGCGGACAACCGATGCGACGGGTGCCACGGGTGCGCAGGTGTTGGCCCCCCGTGCAGCGTGGCAAGTGGGGGACATCCTGCGCGGTATCGCGCCGCCGGGACAGGCGCGGGCGGGATTGGCCTACAAGACGGGTACATCCTACGGCCACCGCGATGCCTGGGCTGTGGGGTTCGATGGGCAACATGTGATCGGTGTGTGGATGGGTCGCCCGGACGGCACGCCGGTGCCGGGTGCCTTTGGTGGCGCGCACGCGGCGCCGATCCTGTTCGAGGCCTTCGGCCGTCTCAAGCCCGACTACGCGCCTGCACCTCCGCCACCTGCGGATACGCTGGTCCTGACCACTGCGGCCCTGCCCGCACCGCTGCGCCGGTTCGGCCATGCGGCCCAGGACATCGCGCGCCCCTCCGTTGCGTTTCCGCCCGATGGCGCGCGGCTTGCCCAGGCGGACACGGTGGTCAAGGTCGATGGGGGCGCGGCCCCGTTCACGGTCCTGATCAACGGCGTGCCAGTGGCCGCCCGCCAGCGCAGCCGCGCGATCCACATAGGCGCGCTCGAGCCGGGGTTTTCCGACATTGCGGTCATAGATGCGGCGGGCCGGTCGGCGCGGGTGTCGGTCGAGATGCGCCCCTGATTAACGGCGGCCCTCGCGCAGCCACGCAGCCGTGATAAACCCGGCCGCCAGCAACAGAACAAGCCACGCGGGCAACAGCGGCGTCTGCCGCACATCCAGCGTTTCATAAGCGTCACGCGGCGTGATTCCGATCCAACCGCGCCCCGCAGCAGGTCGCCCAGCACGCACTGCGCGGACGCGTGGCACGCCGTCTTCGATCCGCAGGACACCGCCCCGCGTTGCCGCCACCCGGTCCCCCAGAATATCCGCCGTCGCAATCGTCGCCTCGAACTCGCGCGGGGCGGCGGGGCCAAGGCCGATCACCGTGGACTGATCGCCGTTCTCTAGGCGATACAGCCCGATCTCTGGCCCATCAAAGCGGGTTTCAAACTGGCCGGGCTGGGCCTCTGTCATCTCCAGCTCGGTCTGGGTGCCATCGGGCGCGGTGATCACAACCGGCGGCACTGTCTCTTTGAGCGTGCGGCGCAGGATGCGCATCGACTGGCCCGTGGCCGCCGCGGTCAGCGCCTCTTCTTCCAGCTCCGGCTCTTTCATCATCCAGTGCGCCAGCCGCCGCAACAGCTCCAACTGCGGCCCGCCACCTTCATAACCACGGTTCCACAGCCACGCGTGATCCGAGGCAAGCAGCGCCACGCGCCCCTCTTCAACACGGTCAAGCACCAGCAGCGGGCGCTCGTCCACGCCCTCCATGACCACCGTGCCGGACCGGGCCTCGACGTCGATCTGGCGCAACCACCGGCCCCAGTCACCCGCACCGGGCAGGCCAGTGGTGACCGGGTGCCGTTCGCCGATGTCAGAGACAGTCGGGCGATACGCCTCTTCGAGCACGCGGGCGGACGGCATCGCGGGCATGACACTGCCCAGAGGCGAGCGATACAGGCTGTCTGCGCCTGCAAAGTCCGGCCCCGCCGCGATCAGCACCGCACCGCCATCGCGGATATAGCGCGCCACATTGTCGAGGTAGAGCGCAGGCAGGATGCCGCGCCGTTTGTAGCGGTCAAAGATGATCAGGTCGAAATCGTCGATCTTTTCCAGAAACAGCTCGCGGGTGGGAAAGGCGATGAGGGACAGCTCGCCCACGGGGACGCCGTCCTGCTTTTCCGGCGGGCGCAGGATGGTAAAGTGCACGAGGTCCACAGAACTGTCTGATTTCAACAGGTTGCGCCATGTGCGCCCGCCTGCATGCGGCTCGCCCGACACCAGCAGCACGCGCAAGCGGTCGCGCACGCCGTTGATCTGGATCAGCGCGGTATTGTTGCGGTCGGTTAGCTCTCCGTCCGCTTCCGGCACGGTGAACTGGATCACATTGCGCCCGCCATGGGGCAGGGTCACGGGCAGGTCGATGTCCTCTCCGATGCGCACGTTGAACCGCTGCGCGGGCGCGCCGTCGACCGAGATGTCGATGGGTGCCAGCCCGGTATCCGTGGGCGCGGCGCCGCTGTCCTCGATCCGCAGGGTCAGGGTCACGGGTTCGCCGATAATGGCAAAGGCGGGCGCGTTCTTGACCAGCAACCGGCGGTCCCAATCCGTCTCGCGCCCCGTCAGCAACAGGTGCAGCGGCGCGGGCAAGTCCAGCGCCAGATCGGGGTCGTGTACCTGTCCGTCGCTGATGGCGATCAGGCCCGCGACGCGCGCGCGCGGTTCTTCGGACAGGGCGTCGGATAGGGCCGTCATCAGGCGTGTGCCTGCGTCTTCTTCGCCGTCGGGGACGGTCACGCGGCGCACTTCGGTGCCCTCGCGGGCCTCAAGCGCTGCGGCCAGCGCCATGGCGGTGTCATCGGTCTGGCCGGGGCGGTCGGTCAACTGTTGGCTGGCGCTCTGGTCTTCGGCAAGGATCACGATATCCGCCAGCGGCGCGCGGTCTTCTTGCTGCAACGCGGGGCCCGACAGCGCGGCAAGCACAATCAAGCCCGCCACACCCCGCAACGCCCAACCACTCAGCCCACGCAGCACGGCCAACACCGTCGCCACAACAACCAGCGCGGCCAGCACAGCCAGCACGGGCCACGGCACCAAAGGTGCAAAAAGTACGGTTCCGGTCATTATTGTCCCAACCGATCCAGCAAGGCAGGCACGTGGACCTGATCGCTTTTGTAATTGCCCGTCAGCACATGCATGATCAGGTTCACGCCGAACCTATAGGCCAGCTCGCGTTGCCGTTCGCCGCCAAACCCGCGCCCGACGGGCAACAGGGCCTGACCCGTCGGTGTCACCGCCCAGGCCGCCGCCCAGTCGTTGCCGCCGATCACCACGGGCGTTACCCCGTCGTTGAGGTTGCGGAACGGCATCCCTTCGATCTGTTCGGCACCGGGGGGTGCCGCCTCGACCCAGACATCGCCGCCGATGTGGCGGCCCGGGAAATCCTGCAACAGGTAGAACGTCCGCGTCAGCACGTGATCGCGCGGGATCTGTTCCAGCGCGGGGATGTCCAGCGGTGCGGCAAGGTCCTGCAACTTGCGCCCATTCGGGCTTGAGGCACCAAAGCCGGTGATGTCGCCATCGCGCGTGTCGAACAGGATCAGACCACCGGACCGAAGGTAGTCGTTCAGCTTGGCATAGGCATCGCTGGACGGGCGCGGCTGGTCGGGCGTGATGGGCCAATAAAGGATCGGAAAAAACGCCAATTCGTCGGTTTCGAGGTTCACCCCGATGGGCGTGGCCGGTTCGACAGACGTGCGGAAAAACAGCGTGTCCGACAACCCACGCAGCCCGGCCTCTGCCACCTCGTCGATCTGGCGATTGCCGGTCAGAACATGGGCCAGAACAACCTCTGCTGCGGCGGCGATCTCGGCATCGGCGGCCTGCTGCGCCTGAACCTGCGGCGCGGGCAGGGCCAGCAATCCGGCCAACAGGATGGCGGCGGTCCTGGTGCCGTGCACAGAGCCGAACAGGCGGCCAGACAGCGCCAGTGATGCGATGACATCCGCCAGCAAAAGGCCAATCGCCAGCGCCAGCAGCATGCCACCCAGCGGTTGTTCGGGCGCTGTGATCAGCCCGGTCACAGGGATCCGCGCGGGCCATTCGGTCGGCGTCAACGTGGCGTCTGGCGTCAGGACATTGCGGGCCAGACTGCGATCACCGGACACGTACACGCCGGGCAACAGGTTCGGCCCCGCGGGGTCAGACACCAGCGTAGGCCCCGCCACACCGGGCCGCGTGCCCGCATCCGACAGGGTGCCAAAGCCGTCCATGACCACCTGCGGCGTCCAGATGGTGCCGTCCAGATCCTCGGCCGAGGGGGTGGCGCTGGCCGAGGACACGGCCAGTCGTTCCAGCATCTCGACAAAGAGGCCGGACAGCGGCAGCGACGACCATTCGGCATTAGCGGTCACGTGGAACAGGACAATCTGGCCCTGCCCGCTGCGCTTGCGCGTGACCAGTGGGGTGCCGTCGCTCAGTTCGGCAATCACGCGTTCGGCCAGTGTCGGATCGGGTTGCGCCATGACCTGCGCGGAAATGGCGACATCCTGCGGCAGGTCCAGTCCAAAGAAGGGTGAGCCTTCGCGGAACGGTGCGAGCGTTTTGGGTGACCCCCAACTCATCGCGCCGCCGACACTGCGCCCGCCGGACCGCAGCCGCACGGGCATCAACGGGTCCTCCTCGACGCGGCTGATGTCGCTGGCGGCGATGCGTGGTCCGGCAAAGCGCAAGAGCAGCCCGCCTTGTTCGACCCAATCGGAAATGGCCTCGGCCTCGCCTTCGGACAGGGTGGCCACATCGGCCAGCACAATGACATCCGGGTTCGCGGGCAGCACATCCATCAACGCCCCGCGCAGCAGGTCGGCGGTGGGGGCCAGCGCCCGTTCGAGATAGTGCAGTGGCGACAACAGCTCGAGCCCTTCGCGGCCTTCCCGGCTGGCGATCAGCGCAACCTCGCGGCGGCGCAGGCTGTCATCAACCAGCGTAACGGCTCCGGCGGATTTGGCCGCTTGCACCTCGAACCGGGTGACACGCGCACGCAGCTCGGCGGGCAGGGCCAGCGCCGTCTGCGCGGTGGTGCCACCGGTGGCAAAGACCGCGTTTGCGCTCGCCAGCGTTGTGGCATTCCCCGCAGGGTCACGCCCCTGCGCCAGCACGGTCACCCCGCGTTCATCGCCGGGCGTGGCGCGGATGGCGGTCAGTTCGATCTGCCCGTCCACGTAAGCCGCGGGCGTCAGGGCCACCACGTCGGTCACCGCCTGCGTCACCCGCACGTCGCCACGCGCCTCAAGTACGTCCAGCAGATCACTGCGCGCGGGATAATCCAGACCATCGCTGAACCACACCGTCTCAAAGGTACCTTCGGGCAGGGCGGCGGTGATGTCAGTCACGTCACCCGGTTGCCACGCCCGTGGCGTGATGCCGGGCAGGCGCGTGGTGATCGCGTTGGCCGCCTGAAACACAGCCGGTTCGGGATCGGACAGGTGCAACAGAGCAACCTCGCGGCCCGAGGCCCCTGCACGGCGCAGCCCGGACCCCAGCGCGTCCATCTGGCGCGACCAGCGCGCGGCACCCGCCCAACTGCCATCCAGCACCACAAGCAACGGGCCATCGCCCGCCTGCGCGTCGTCTTCGGGGTTGAGAACGGGACCCGCCAGCCCGATGATCATCGCCGCCACCGCCAACATGCGCAGCAACAGCAGCCACCACGGCGTGCGGTCCGACACCGCCTCGTCGTCCTGCAATCCCAACAGCAGTGCGACACCGGGGAAATGCCTGCGAATTGGTGCCGGGGGAATGGCGCGCAGGATCAGCCACAGGATCGGCAGGGCCAACAGGGCGGCCAGCAACCAGGGCGCGGCAAAACCGATGGGTCCAAAGATGGTCATGCGCGTCCCGCCCCGCCATCCAACGCACGCCACAGCCACAACAGCCCCGCCTGCGCTGGTGTTTCCGTGTGATGCAGCCCGTATTGCCACCCGGCAACCGAGCACAGGTGTTGCAGCTCTGCCTTGCGCGCGGCCAACCGCTCCAGATAGCGGTCCTTCAGCTCGGACGCCTTGAGTGTCTCATGTTCGATCGTGCCGCCCATGCTCTGAAACACGGTGCGCCCGCGAAAGGGAAACGCCTCTTCGGCGGGGTCCAGCACGTGCAGCAACACGCCGCGTACGCCACGATCTGCCGCCTTGGTCAGCGCGGTGCGCACATCGGCGATATCCCCCATGAAATCCGAGATGAACACCGCGCGGGCATGGGGGATCATGGCCCGGTGTTCGGGCGGGGCATAGTCGTCCTCAGCATCCTCGGAAAACATCTCGGCCAGACGCAGGATCTGCGGGTTGCCCCGCCGGGGCGGCAGCCGTGTGCCTGTCAGCCCAACCCGTTCGCCGCCACGGATCAACAGGATCGCGACGGCCAGTCCCAGAACGCGCGCGCGCTCGGCCTTGGTCGGCAGGGCATCGCCAGAGGCAAAGCGCATCGCAGCCCCCTGATCGACCCAGAGCATCACGGATTGCGCAATCTGCCACTCGCGTTCGCGCACAAACTGGACGTCGCCCATCGCGCTGCGGCGGTGGTCGATCATGCGGCGGCTGTCACCCAGTTGCGCCGGGCGGTACTGCCAGAAATCGTCCCCCATGCCCGCGCGGCGGCGGCCATGATCGCCCAACAGGACAGCCCCCGCCAACTGCTCTGCCCGCGCGAGCAGCGCAGGCAGGCGCGCGGCCTGGGTTTCGGCCTTTTCCCGCAGGGCAAGGGGGGATGTCACGCCGCAGCCTCTTGGCGGCTGATCTGGGCGGCGGTGGTGTCAATCAGGTCGGCAAGGCTGTCACCCCGCGCCCGTGCGGCAAAGTTCAACGCCATCCGGTGGCTCAGAACCGGACGGGCCATGTCGACCACATCCTCGGCAGAGGGGGCCAGACGCCCCTGCAACAGCGCGCGCGCGCGCACGGCCAGCATCAACGCCTGTGCCGCACGTGGACCGGGGCCCCAGGCCACCGTCTCGCGGACCTGTTCGGACGCATCGGGTTCATCCGGGCGGAAGGCGCGCACCAGATCGAGGATCATCTCGACCACGCCATCGCCTACGGGCATCCGCCGCAACAGGGTCTGTGCGGCGAGCAATTCCTCGCCCGTGAACACAGCGGTGGATTGTGCGTCGTCGGTGCCGGTGGTGGCCAGCAGGATGTCCCGCTCGGTCGCGCGGTCAGGATAGAGCACGTCGATCTGCACGAGGAAGCGGTCGAGCTGCGCTTCGGGCAGCGGATACGTGCCTTCTTGTTCAATCGGGTTCTGCGTGGCGAGCACGTGGAACGGCACGCCCAGCGGGCGGTCCTGGCCGGCGACGGTCACCGTCTTTTCCTGCATCGCCTGCAAAAGAGCGGATTGGGTCCGGGGCGAGGCGCGGTTGATCTCGTCCGCCATCAGCAACTGGCAAAACACCGGGCCGGGCAGGAACCGGAACGACCGTGTGCCGTCTTCGGCGGTGTCCAGCACCTCGGAGCCCAGAATATCGGCGGGCATCAGGTCGGGCGTGAACTGGATGCGGCTGCCATCGAGGCCCATCACCGTACTGAGGGTTTCGACAAGCCGTGTCTTGCCCAGACCGGGCAGACCGATCAGCAAGCCGTGGCCGCCACACAAGAGCGCCGTCAGCGTCAGGTCCACGACGCGTTCCTGGCCGATGAAACGCTTGGTGATCGACGCCTTGGCCTCGGCCAGCTTGCCCCCCAGTGCTTCGATTTCGGTTACCAGGTCCTCGGGAGTGGTCATGACATCTCTTTCATTAGGGATATATGCTAGTTCACAACCTATTGCCTCAGGATGGAATGGCAAAACATATGAGTGGACAAAAAACCGTGACACCAGACGCAGAAGGCCTTGTTGCGTCGATCACCGCTGCAAAAACACGCGGTTTACCGCCGGTACATCTGTGGAATCCGCCGTTCTGCGGTGATCTGGATATGCGGATCGCGCGGGACGGGACGTGGTTTTATCAAGGCACACCAATTGGGCGGCCAGGTCTGGTCAAGCTGTTCTCATCGATTCTCAAGCGGGAGGACGGGAAATATTTCCTCGTCACCCCGGTGGAAAAGGTCGGGATCACCGTGGATGACGCGCCGTTTGTGGCGCAGGATTTCGAGGCGGCAGGACAAGGCGATGCGCAGGTGCTGACGTTCAGCACCCACGTGGATGACGTGGCCGTCGCGGGACCGGAGCATCCGATCCGCGTGGTGCGTGATCCCGACACGGGCGAGCCGTCGCCCTATATCCTGATCCGTTCCGATCTGGAGGCGCTGATCGACCGCAAGAGCTTTTACCGGCTGGTGGATCTGGGTGTGCATCACGACGGGTGGTTCGGTGTATGGTCGTCAGGCGCGTTCTTTGGGATCATCCCGTCGGATGAGCTGCCCTGAGCGGTTCGGCGGATCGCTGCCCGAATATGTGGCACTGCGCCGGATCGGCCCGAGCTTTTGATGGCGCCGACGAACGGCACCAGCTAGGTTTCAAACATGCCGCGATTTGCTGCCAATCTCACGCATCTATGGGCCGAACTGCCCTATCTTGACCGGTTCGATGCTGCGGCAGAGGCCGGGTTTGAGGCGGTCGAGGTTCTGTTTCCCTATGACGTGCCCGCGCCCGAGACCCAGAAGGCGCTGCGCCGCAACGGGTTGCAGATGGTGCTGCTGAATGCGCCGGGGCCTAACTATACCGGCGGTGCGCGCGGGTTTGCGGCCCAACCGGGTGGAGAGCGGCGGTTTGACTACGACATGCGGCGCGCCACCCGCTATGCGCAGGCGCTGGGCGCCGGGATCATCCACGTGATGAGCGGGGATGGCAGCGGCCCGGAGGCGCGGGCCACCATGATCGACAACCTCAGACGTGCGACGGATAATTTGCCCGAGGGCCTGTGCCTGACCCTGGAGCCGCTGAACGTAGGCATCAATCCAGGGTATTTCATGTCGGATTTCAACCTGGCCGCAGACATCATCGACGCGGTGGATGCGCCCAATCTGGGCCTGCAATACGACAGCTATCATGCACAGGTGATCACCGGCGACGCGCTGGGCACGTTTCAAGCGATGCGCCCGTTGATCCGCCACATCCAGATCGGCGATGCGCCGGATCGTTGTCCGCCCGGCAAGGGTGAGATCGATTTTCCAGCCCTTTTCGACGCCATCGACGCCAGCGGCTATGACGGCTGGGTAAGTGCCGAGTACACACCCGCAGCCCGCACCGAGAGTGGTCTGGCCTGGATGCGCTGACCCTGTGCGTGGGCGCACTTTGCCCGACGACCGGATGGGCGTAGGACAAGGCAACCAACGCGACAGGAGCCCCGTGATGATCCCCGCACGATACGCGCATATTGTTTTTGGATTTCTGCTAAGCGGGATGATGTCGTTCATCGTTTCCGGCATTTCGACTTTGGTGACCATTGGCATCGTGCCGGGGTTCTTTGGTCAGTGGATGGGCGGCTGGTTGCCCAGTTGGGTGGTGGCGTTTCCCGTGGTGCTGTTCGTGGCCCCGCTGGCGCGTCGCATGGTCGGGGCATTGACCCGCGCGGACTAGCTCTGTCCCCGCGGGGAAACTCTGGTGCTGTCCCCGCGGGGACAAGGTGCGCGCCGGGGTCACGCAATATACAGGTTTTCCAGATTGTGCTGCATTTCCAAAGGCATGGGGCGGCGCACGGTCTGGTAGCGGATGTTAACTGTGCGGGCCGCACCATGGCGCCTGATGGCAGGCGGTCGCTGAAATGGGCAAGCGCGCACTGCGTTTCGTGGTGGTGGCGTCGCTACAAATCCTCAACCAGTTGCAACGCGGCCGGGCCAAGGTCGGGGCCTGAGATCACCGCCCCATGGCACGGGACAATGGTGGTCAGGCGGTCGAGGCTGGGTTGGGACGCGATCCATGCCTGATATACGGCCTGATCCTTGATCCCGAACCTTGGAAATGTTCCCGGCATTTCGGGCGTGTCCACAACTGTTCCGGGCGCGCGTTTTGGACCGCAAAAGGCGTCGGTCACAATCCAGAGCGCGCCGTCGGCGGTTGTCATCTGAACCCAGATCTCTCCCGTTTTCAGCCCGTCCGGTTCGAGAAAGCTGGCCTGCGCCGGCAGCGCGATGTCTGCCGTGTCGAGTGGTTCGAACGACAGGCCCGTTTGCTGCTCAAGCCGTGGCATGGCCGCCAGTGTGCAGCACAGTTTTGCATCGGGAAACGTCGCGCTGCACGCGGCAAGCCCTTTGTTGTGGTAGTGGTTGGGTGCCAGCAGGTGTGTCACCTGTCCGAAGGCGCGCAGGCTTTGCCATGCGGCGGCATCCAGACCCAGAACGGGGCTATAGAGGCACAGCCCGCCAGACGCCAACCGGATGGCCGTGCAGCGCAGCGTACCCTTTTGGGCGGTGAAAACGTCATCAGACGTGCCGAGGGGCAGGAAGGTGGCGGGGGCTTTGGTCATGGCGTGATGGCGGTTGGACGGTTGCAGAACCACCAGACCACAAGTGCGGCCACGGTCATTTCCAGCCACGCCAGCGGCAGTGCGGTCAGAACAATGGTGGGGGTTGCGAGGTTCATGTTGAACAGGCCCAGCCAGAGAATCCCGAAGACACCGACCCAGACACCCGTTCCGGCCAGAACTGCCGTTTTGACCGTCCCGCCAAAGGTGGCGAGCGCAAGCCAGGGAATGATCGTGGCGGTGGCCACCAGGATCGTGTCCCACAGCCCCCAGATCAGAAAGACCGGGAGGTTCATGGGCGCCACATCGGGGATCATGGGAAACGCATCGCGCATCATTGGCATGATCAACGCAAAATAGCGGAAGACCTCGGACAGGTTGATCCAGATGAAATTGACAATCAGGGCGCTGACCAGAGGCGCGCGCAACGTGGATGGGGGTTGGAGTACGGCGTTCATGTGAGGTCGGCCTTTAGCGTGTCGAGAAAGGTTTTTACGGCGGCACGCAGGGCATCGGCGTCCGTGGTTGTGCGTGACATCGACCAAAGGCCGTTTGTGAAGACCACACAGACCTGTGCCAAAGCATCGGTGCGGTCCGACGGGGGTGCCATGCCGGTGTTGCTGAGCGCGTTTTGAAACCCGTTGCGCAGGCGGGCATTGTGCTGTGCCACCTTTGTTTGTGTGATGGCGTCGTGTGGCGCGGTTTCGGTGCTGGCGTTGGCGACGAAACAGCCGGGTCCGGGCAGGCCGGATTCTGCGCCACGCGCGATCTGGGTTTCAAAGTACCGCGCAATGGCGGACAGGTCGGCACCGGGTTCTTCGACGCAGGCAAAGGCGGGCGTTACGACGATGTCCTGATACCTTTCGAAACAGGCGTGAAAGAGCTGTTTCTTGCCACCGAAGGCGGTGTAAATTCCGTGCCTGCTGACATTTGTGGTCTTTACCAGCGTATCCATGGAGGTCGCGTGAAAGCCGTGGTGCCAAAACTGGAGCAGGGCGCGTTCGGTGAGTTCGTCGTTGGTGTGAGCGGTGGTTCTAGGCATAGCGTTGGATTTAACAGAACGATCATTCTGAATCAAGCAGAATGATCGTTCTGCGTGCTATGTGGTGGTAGTGGTTGGTTTCAACCTGGTGTGTGGAGGGTCAGTGCGCCTCGGCCCAGTTCTGGCCCTGGCCTGCGTCTACGGTCAGTTTCACGTCCAGATGCACTACCGGGTCGTTGGCGTTTTCCATGACTTCGCGGGCGACGCCGATCAGGTCGTCCACTGCGCCGTCCTCTACTTCGAACAGGAGTTCGTCGTGGACCTGGAGCAGCATGGCGGCGGGGATGTCCTTGATCGCGGCGGGCATGCGGATCATGGCGCGGCGGATGACGTCGGCGGCGGTGCCCTGAATGGGCGCGTTGATCGCGGCGCGGGCGGCAAAGCCTGCACGGGGGCCTTTGGACGCAATCTCGGGCGTGTGGATCTTGCGGCCGAACAGGGTCTGGACGTAGCCGTGTTCCTTTGCGAACGCCTTGGTGTCGTCCATGTAGGTGCGGATGCCGGGGAAGCGTTCGAAGTAGCGGTCGATAAAGCCCTGCGCCTCGGCCCGCGGGATGCGCAGGTTGCGGGCGAGGCCAAAGCCCGAGATGCCATAGATGACGCCAAAGTTGATCGCCTTGGCCTGGCGGCGGACCTCGGGCGTCATTTCGTCCAGCGGGACGTCGAACATTTCGGACGCCGTCAGCGCGTGGATGTCGATGCCGTCGTCAAAGGCCTGTTTCAGTTCCGGGATTTGCGCGATGTGGGCGAGGATGCGCAATTCGATCTGGGAATAGTCGAGGGCCACGAGGGTTTTGCCCGGCTCGGCCACAAAGGCCTCGCGGATGCGGCGGCCTTCTTCAGTGCGGATCGGGATATTTTGCAGGTTCGGATCGGTGGAGGCGAGCCGCCCGGTGGACGCGCCCGCGATGGAGTAGGACGTGTGCACGCGGCCCGTGTCGGGGTTGATGTGGTCCTGTAGCGCGTCGGTGTAGGTGGATTTGAGTTTCGACAGTTGCCGCCAGTCGAGCACGCGACCGGGCAGTTCGTGTTCGGTGGCGAGGTCTTCGAGCACGTCGGCGCCGGTGGCATAGGCGCCTGTCTTGCCCTTTTTGCCGCCTTCGATGCCCATTTCGTCGAAAAGGATTTCGCCGAGTTGCTTCGGCGAGCCCACGTTGAATTTGCGGCCTGCCAATTCGTAAATCTCATCCTCCAGCCCCGCCATTTTCTGGGCGAAGGCGTTGGACATGCGCGACAGGGTATCGCGGTCGACCTTGATGCCGGATCGTTCCATGGCGGCCAGTGTGTGGACCATGGGCCGTTCGAGGGTTTCGTAGACCTTTGTCACCTGCACGCGGTGCAATTGCGGTTTGAACAGTTGCCAGAGGCGCAGGGTGATGTCGGCGTCCTCGGCGGCGTAGGTCACCGCGTCCTCTATGGGCACCTGATCGAAGGTTTTCGCCGATTTGCCTGACCCCAGCAGCGGTTTGATCGGGATTGGCGTGTGGCCCAGATAGCGGTCGGACAGGGTGTCCATGCCGTGATTGTGCAGCCCGCCGTGCATCGCGTAGCTCATCAGCATGGTGTCGTCGATCGGGGCCACGGTGATGCCGATCTGGGCAAAGATCTTGGCGTCGTATTTCATGTTCTGGCCGATCTTGAGGATGCTGTCATCCTCGAGCACGGGTTTGAGCATCTCGAGCGCCTGTTCGAGCGGCATCTGCCCCGGTGCCAGGTCGTCGGAGCCAAAGAGGTCATCGCCGCCCTGTTTGTGGGTCAGCGGGATGTAGCAGGCGTGGCCCGCATTCACCGCCAGCGAGATGCCAACCAGACTGGCCGTCATGTCATTGAGGCCAGTGGTTTCGGTGTCGACGGCGACGTAGCCGCGTTCATAGATCAGGTCGATCCAGGTTTGCAGCGCATCGGCGGTCTGGACGTGTTCGTAGGTGCTGTTCTCGAAACTTGGCGCTTCGGGGGCGTCGGCGGGCGCGGGGGCCGCGTCCTTGATTTCGGGCGTGTCGACGCCGAGCTTGTCGGCGATGCGTTTGGTGAGGGTGCGGAACTCCATCTCGGCCAGGAACGGCATGAGCTGTTCTGGGATCGGGTCGCGCACCTCGAGGTCATCGAGGGTGAAGTCGAGCGGCGTGTTTTCGTCGAGGCGGACGAGGTCGCGGCTGAGGCGGATCTGGTCGGCGTGGTCGATCAGTGTCTGGCGGCGCTTGGGCTGCTTGATCTCGCCCGCGCGTTCGAGCAGTGCGTCGAGGTCGCCGTATTCGTTAATCAGCAGGGCCGCCGTCTTGATCCCGATACCCGGCGCGCCGGGCACGTTGTCGACGCTGTCGCCGGCCAGCGCCTGCACGTCCACCACGCGATCAGGATAGACGCCGAATTTCTCGAACACGCCGTCGCGGTCGATGGTCTTGTTCTTCATCGCGTCGAGCATTTCGACGCCGTCGCCCACCAGCTGCATCAGGTCCTTGTCGGAGCTGATGATGGTGCAGCGCCCACCGGCGGCGCGGGCCTGTACGGCGAGGGTGGCGATGATGTCGTCGGCCTCGTATCCCTCTTTTTCCTTGCAGGCGATGTTGAACGCCTCGGTCGCCGCCCGTGTCAGGGGGATCTGCGGGCGCAGGTCCTCGGGCATGGCATCGCGGTTGGCCTTGTATTGGTCGTACATGTCGTTGCGGAACGTGTGGCTGCCCTTGTCAAAGATCACCGCCACATGGGTCGGCGCGTCGGGGCCGTGGTTCCCTTCGACATAGCGCTGGAGCATGTTGCAAAAGCCGGACACAGCGCCGATGGGCAAGCCGTCGGACTTGCGCGTCAGCGGCGGCAGGGCGTGGTATGCGCGAAAGATAAATGCCGACCCGTCGATCAGATGCAGGTGATGCCCCTTGCCAAACGCCATGTGAAAAACCCCCTGTACCCGCTGTGTCGGGATGATGTGCCACGAATCCCCAAGGGGGGAAAGCACAAGCATTTGTTAAACTGATTTTGGCACAACAGCGCCATGAACATGCAATCGCGATTGAGTGACGTCACCGACGTTTTGGGCCAGCAAGCCGGTGCCACTGGCATTACCGCCTGTATTGAATTGCTGCGCGCGGTAGAGATGATCCGATCGCATTGCGCGCGCGTGGGCCTGTATTGCGCCGCTGGTATGCTGTTCGAAGGCGAAGAGGATCACGACGCCTGCGTCGCCGGTGTCGATCGTGCGCTGCCGGGGGCGTGGTCCGGCGTGCGGCTGTTGCAGGGTGCCGGCAACGACCTGGGGATCGATCCGCAGGCATTGGCGTGGTTGCACAGTGTTGTGGCCGACATGCCCGACAGCGTGGCCCAGATGGAGCGGTTCGTGACCGTGATCGATGGGCTGGCGCGCAAAAACGCCGAAGGGACCTGTACCCCCGCGGATCTACGGGCAATGACACAGATTGCGGCGGGGGATTTCAATCTGCACTTTGCCCGCCTCGTCAATCGTCTGAGCGCGGACCTGCAAGACGCCCGTGCGACCCGGCGCAGCGCGGTCCAGAAAACTGGCGATGACACCCGGCAGGCCCTGCGCGAGATCAGCGAGATTTCCCAAAACGTCGGGCTGATTGCGATCAATGCATCGATCGAGGCGGCGCATGTTGGGGAACAGGGCCGTGGATTTGCCATCATCGCCGCAGAGATCCGTGAGCTGTCTGAAAAAATCGAGCTGGCGAATGCACAGGTTCAGACGCAGGTCGATGCCATGATCCGCAAGATGATCGACGACTAGGCCGCGCGCCAGAGCGCAGGTTATTTCATGTGTCGGTGATGGCCCTGGTCAACCGGTTGGGTTGTCAGTCTGCCGGGCCGCCCTTGAGCACGTATTTGCAATCGCAATAGGGGCATTCGACCCAGCCGGAGTCCTCGGGGATCTGGAGCCAGACACGCGGATGACCCAGCGCGCCTTCGCCGCCGTCACAGGCCACGCGGGTGCTGTCGACTGTTTTGGTTTCCGGCGCATCTATGGTCATGGCGGCGATCCTTGGCTGTGGCGCAATGCAGGCGCGTTTATGGGCCAAGGGCTGCGGTCAGACAAGGGCCTAGTCGTCCCGATCCACGCGCAATTGATAGCAATTGTTGCGTGCCGACCGCACGTGGATATAGGCGACATCGGGTCGGGCGAATATCTGTTCAAGTTGCGCTGTGATGTGCGGCGTCGGTGTGACGGCGCCGGTGCCATAAACGATCCTGTCGTCTGAGGAGTAGCCCTTGATCAGGTAATCCGGCGAGGTGCCGAGGATCTCGGGCAGGTCGGTGCCGCCACCGCGTGTGCAGTCGCTGGCGCACAGGAATATCGGCCCGACTTCGGCATAGGGGTGTGTGCCGTCAAAGGGTTTGTGCGCGAGGATCAGCATCCCGGCGCCTTTGGGGATGTCGCGCAGGCAGTGACGGCAGGGATTGCCGCCGCCGTCGGACACGGCCTGTTCCGGCGGGTTGCCAAATGCGTCGGGTCCACCCGCGCGCAAGGCGTGAACGGTATCGGTGGGCAGGGCGGTAAATGTGGGCATGGGTTTCTCCTTTGAGGGGACTTTGCCCTGTGGCGGGCATGTCCGGCGACCCGGATGATGCGCAACCGTGCCCAAAGGGTCTGGGGTTGTGCAAAATCTGGCCGTTCAAATGAGAACAAAAAGTGAATATAATGGGTGCCTGCCATCACCGAATCTGCGTGTCCCATGTTCACCGAACTGTCGATCACATCGAATTTTACCTTTCTGACGGGGGCGTCGCACCCTGAGGACTATGTGAACAGGGCCGCGCTTTTGGGCATGGAGGCGCTGGCGATTGCGGATGACAATTCTGTTGCGGGGATTGTGCGGGCGCACACGCAGGCCCGCGTCATCGCCCGCGCGGTCAAGGAACGGGCCGCGTTCGACGCGCTTCATGGTCTGATTGGGCCGCCACGCCCTGATCATATTTCTGCCCCGCCGCGTGCATCGGTGACTGTGACACCGCGGCTGATCCCCGCTGCGCGTCTGGTGTTTACGGATGCGCCGCCGATCACGGTGCTGCCGGAAAACCGCGCGGGCTGGCGCAGCCTGTGCCGCATCCTCTCGGCGGGGCGGTTGCGGGCGGACAAGGGCCACTGCGATATCCAGCTGCGCGACCTTGAGGCGTTTTCCGACGGGCTTCACCTGCTCCTCTGGCCACATGCGCAAACGGTGCAGGGCGGCGCGGGCGATTGGGTGCAAACGGCGGGACGGCTGACGCGCCGCTTTGCGGGAAACATCCATGTGCTGATGGTGCCGCACTATGATGGCCGTGACACCGCGCGCTTTGACCGGATCACCGACCAGGCGCAGCGCCTTGGCTTGCCCACGCTGGCCTCGGCCGGGCCGCGGATGCACCACGGTTCGCGCCGCAAGCTGGCCGATGTGGTCACCGCCATCCGCATGAAATGCCGGGTCGACGCGCTGGGCCGTGCCGCGCTGAGCAATGGCGAGGGGCGGCTGCGCGGAGAGGCCGAGATGCTGCGCCTGTTTGCCGGGCACGAGGCGGCGGTGCACCGGGCGGGCGCGCTGGCTCAACGTCTGACGTTCTCTCTGGACCAGCTGCGCTATGAATACCCATCCGAGATCACCGACAACGAGACCCCCGGCCAACGGCTTGAGCGGTTGGCCTATGCCGGGCTCAAATGGCGCTATCCCTCCGGCGCGCCCGAAAAGGCGCAGACGCTGCTACGCCACGAACTCACCCTGATCGCCAAGCTGAAATACGAGCCCTATTTCCTGACCGTCCGCGACATCGTCCATTTCGCGCGCAGCCGGGGCATCCTGTGTCAGGGGCGCGGGTCGGCGGCCAATTCGGTGGTGTGCTACTGCCTCGGCGTCACGTCCGTTTCGCCCGAGATGGGCACCATGGTGTTCGAGCGTTTCGTGTCCGAGGCGCGGGACGAACCGCCCGACATCGACGTGGATTTCGAACATGAACGCCGTGAGGAAGTGATCCAGCACATCTATCAGACCTATGGCCGCCACCGCGCGGGCCTGTGTGCGACCGTGGTGCATTACCGGGGCAAGCGTGCGATCCGCGAGGTGGGCCGCGCCATGGGCCTGACCGAAGACACGATTTCGGCCCTCAGTTCGCAACTCTGGGGTTTCTTTTCCACCAAGGGGCTGGAGGCCGAGCGCATGGCTGAGATCGGCCTCGATTTCCGCGACCGCCGCCTGCGCCAAACCATCGAACTGGTGCATGAGATCAACGGCTTTCCCCGACACCTCAGCCAACATGTGGGCGGGTTCATCATCACCGAGGGGCGTCTGGACGAGTTGGTGCCCATCGAAAACGCCACGATGGAGGACCGCACCGTCATCTGCTGGGACAAGGACGACATCGACAGTCTGGGCATCCTCAAGGTCGATGTGCTGTCCCTTGGGATGCTGACTTGTATCCGCAAGGCGTTTGACCTGCTGCGGATGCACCACCAGCAGGACTATACCCTCGCCACCCTGCCGCCCGAGGACCCGCGCGTGTACGATATGCTGTGCGCCGCCGACAGTATCGGGGTGTTTCAGGTGGAAAGCCGGGCGCAGATGAATTTCCTGCCCCGGATGCGGCCGCGCAACTTTTATGATCTGGTGATCGAGGTCGCCATCATCCGCCCCGGCCCCATTCAGGGCGATATGGTCCACCCCTATATCCGCCGCCGGAACGGAGAGGAGGAGGTGAGCTTTCCCTCGGACGAGTTGGGTCAGGTGCTGGGCAAGACGCTGGGCGTGCCGCTGTTTCAGGAACAGGCGATGCAGATCGCCATTGTGGGCGCTGGGTTCACGCCGGACCAAGCGGACCGGCTGCGCAGGTCGCTGGCCACGTTCAAAAAGCATGGCAGCGTCAGCGAATTTCGCGCGCTGTTCCTCAGGGGGATGCGCAGGAACGGGTATGCGGATGATTTTGCCGAGCGGTGTTTCAGCCAGATCGAGGGCTTTGGCAGCTATGGATTTCCCGAAAGCCACGCGGCGAGCTTTGCGCTGCTGGTCTATGCGTCAAGCTGGATCAAGTGTCACTATCCGGGCATCTTTGCCTGTGCGCTGCTCAATTCGCAGCCCATGGGGTTTTACGCCCCCGCCCAGATCGTGCGGGATGCGCGTGAACATGGGGTCGAGGTGCGGCCCATCTGTGTGAACGCGAGCTTTTGGGACAATGCGATGGAACCCGATGGGCGGGGCGGTCTGGCCCTGCGGCTGGGGTTCCGGCAGATCAAGGGGTTGAGCGAGGAGGACGCCAGTTGGCTGACCGCCGCGCGGGGCAACGGGTATCAATCCGTGCAGGACATCTGGCGACGCGCGGGTCTGGCCCCTGGCATCATCGTGCGGCTGGCAGAGGCGGATGCCTTTGCCAGCGCGGGCATCACCCGCCGCGAAGCGCTCTGGGAGGCCAAGGCGATTGCGCCCGGTCCCGTGCTGCCCCTGTTTGCGACCGATCTGGATGGTGAGGTCGTGGATGAGCCCACCGCGTTGTTGCCCGAGATGACCCTGGGCGAGCAGGTGGTGGAGGATTACGTGTCGACCCGCCTGACGTTGCGGGCGCATCCCGTGGGCCTGTTGCGTCACATCCTGACCCCCGGCGCCGCCCCGGTCGAGGTCATGCCCACATCGGAACAGGCCCCCGACCTGTCCAAGATCAGTTTCACCCGCGGCAACCCCGATTGAGAGGCGCAGACCATGACCACACTTGCCAATTACAAGGCCAGATCGGGGCGGTTCGTCCCGGTCTGGACGCTGGAGATCCAGACCCTGCCCGAGGACACCGATCGCATTCTGGATGCGGTGATGGCGGTGCATCCGCTGGGCTACGGCCGCTATCAGCGCAATGCCAGCATTTCCGCCGTGGGGTGCGAAACGACACAGCCAGAGGCCGGGTCGACCACCACCACCCATGTGCCGGGGTTCGCGGCGGGCAGCACCGAGACCTATCCCATGGTGGAGCTGAAGATTTCGGTCGAGCGGGACGTGGATGTGCTGGGCCGGGTGATGGACGCCATTCTGGCGGTGCACCACTATGAGGAACCGGTGATTTTCCTGCGCGAGGATTGGGCGAGCCGCGCGGCCTATGATCCGAACCGCGACAACCCGCATCGGTGGTGGAACAATGGGCGCGGTCTGCCGGACCGGATCGCGTGATCAGCCCGGTGGGTCGAACCGCTGTTGCAGGGTAAAGGCGTCAGGCCCCGGCCCGTCCCTGCGCAGCATCTGCATTTTGTCCCACGCCGCCTCGAGCGACACGCGGGTGCCGCGCGGGGCCCACCACATCACCATGGTCGGCCCCTCGGACCTGTCGACCCAGTCGCGCAGCGTCTTCATCCCGTCGCGGTGCAGCGGTTCGCGGTAGGTAAAGCGGTGCATCGCCGCCAGATCGCGCCAGCCCGCCATGGTGAGAATGTGGATGTTGTCCTCGGTCCGGTCGGATCTGTGGCCGATGATCCCGTTTGTGTCGGTATAGCTGCCATCGGGCATCCGCGCGCCGTGGTTGTGCCACAGCAGGTCGTCATCGGCGCGGGCCTGCGCAAAGACCAGCGGCAGCTGGGCAAAGAAGTACTGTGCATTCGGGTGGTCGATGCTGAACGCACCCACGGGGCGGACGACGTTCAGGTGCACCAGCATGTGTTCGCTCATTCCGTGACCCCTTTTGCTGCGGATCAGAGTAAACCGTTGCGCGCATGGGGCAAGGCTGCTTCCCATGGTGGCGGCTGCGGGTTAGAACGCAGGACCACTGCGCATTCCAAAGGTATTCGTTCCATGTCACCTCCGCCCAAACCCGTTGTTCTGTGTATCCTTGACGGCTGGGGTTTGCGCGAAGAGAGCGAAGGCAACGCGCCTGCACTGGCGCGGACGCCCAATGTGGACCGGATCATGGAGACGTGCCCGAACGCCACCCTGATCACCCATGGGCCGGATGTGGGTCTGCCGCGCGGGCAGATGGGCAATTCCGAGGTGGGGCATACGAATATTGGCGCGGGCCGCGTGGTGGCGATGGATCTGGGACAGATTGATCTGGCCATCGAGGACGGCAGTTTCTTTCACAACGCGCAGTTGGTTGCATGGATTGCAGCGATCAAAGAGGCTGGGGGCCGCGCGCATCTGATGGGTGTGGTGTCGGATGGTGGGGTGCATGGCCACATCAGCCACATGATCGCAGCGGCCAAGGCCTGTGTGGATGCGGGCCTGGAGGTGTTGATCCATGCCGTGACGGACGGGCGGGACGTGGCGCCGAAATCGGCGCTGGGATATCTTGAGACGCTGAATGCCGCGCTGCCTGTGGGCGCGCGGATCGTGACGCTGACGGGGCGGTATTTCGCGCTGGACCGGGACAACCGGTGGGACCGGGTGGAAACGGCGTTTCGCGCCATGGTGCAGGCGGACGGGCCGGTGGCGGAAACGGCCAAGGCCGCCGTCGACGCCGCCTATGCCGCGGACAAGACGGACGAGTTCATCCCGGCCACGGTCATGGACGGCTATAAGGGGGCCAAGGATGGCGACGGGGTGTTCTGTCTGAACTTCCGGGCCGACCGCGCGCGCGAGATCATGGCGGCGCTGGGCGATCCGGGCTTTGACGGGTTTGAAGCTGGCAAGCGGCCCGATTGGGCGGGGGTCATGGGCATGGCCGACTATTCGGAGGCGCACAAAGCCTACATGACCACCGTGTACCCCAAACCCGAGATCGTGAACACGTTGGGGGCCTGGGTGGCACAGGCCGGGTTGCGGCAGTTCCGGCTGGCCGAGACTGAGAAGTACCCGCATGTGACATTCTTTCTGAACGGTGGCGAGGAAACGCCCGAGGCGGGCGAGGACCGCGCCATGCCCAAATCGCCGAGCGTGGCCACCTATGACCTGCAACCCGAGATGTCGTCGGTCGAGGTCACGGACCGGTTTATCGCGGCGATCGAGGATGGCTATGACCTGATCGTGGTGAATTATGCGAACCCGGATATGGTGGGCCATACCGGCGATCTGGACGCCGCGATTGCCGCCTGCGAGGCGGTGGATACGGGCCTTGGCCGGGTGCTGCCCGCGCTGGAGGCGGCGGGGGGTGCCATGATCCTGACGGCGGATCACGGCAATTGCGAAGTGATGATCGACCCCGACACCGGCGCGCCCCACACCGCGCATACGACGAACCTTGTCCCCGTCGCGCTGATCGGCGCGGGGGGTGAGATCAACAGCGGGCGCTTGGCTGATCTGGCGCCCACAGTGTTGCAGTTGATGGGTTTGGACCAACCCGAAGAGATGACAGGGCAGAGCCTGATTGCATGAGGTATCTCGCGGCCCTTGCCCTTTTCTGCCTGTGGACGCTGCAAGCCACAGCCCAAGAGGATGCAGGCGCGCTGGCACGTGATGCGGGCGCTCAGTTGGGTGCGGCGGCGATCCAGTTGCAAGAGGCCGACAGCGCGCGGGACAGGGTGCGCGCACTGACCAGAACGGTGCAGGCCTATGAGGCCGGGCTGTCCGCGATGCGCGCCGGGTTGCGCCGTGCGGCGATCCGCGAGGCGCAGTTGCGGGGGCAATTGTCGGCGCGCGATGCCGAGATTGCGCAACTGCTGGCCGTGCTTCAGACCATTGCGCCGGGTCAGACGCCCACGGCGTTCCTGCACCCTGATGGGCCAAACGGGACGGCACGTGCGGGCATGTTGCTGGCCGAATTGACCCCGGCCCTGAACCAGCGGGCGGACCGGTTGCGCCGTGATCTGGCCGACGTCGAGACACTGCGCCAGCTTCAGGAACAGGCCGCACAGCAGTTGCAGACCGGACTGGCCGAGGTGCAGACCGCACGGTCAGCCCTGAACCAGGCCATGGCGGAACGCACGGACCTGCCCCGGCGGTTCACCGAGGACCCGGTGCGCACCGCGATCCTGATTGCATCGTCCGAAACGCTGGATGCCTTTTCCAGCGGTCTGTCCAGCATCACATCTGACGACGTCGGGTGGGCACCGCCAAGCCTGGATGAACAGATTGGTGCCCTGCCCATGCCCGCCCGTGGTCTGATCCTGCGTCAGGCGGGTGAGCCGGACGCAGCGGGCATCACCCGTCCCGGCATCCTGCTGGCGACGCGCCCCGGTGCGCTTGTCACCGCGCCCACGGCGGCGACGTTGCGTTATGTGGGGCCGCTGCTCGATTTCGGCACCGTCACGATTCTGGAGCCGCGACCCGGGACGCTGTTTGTGCTGGCGGGCATGGGCGTGACCTATGGACAGGCGGGTCAGATCATCGCTGCGGGCACGCCTTTGGGCCTGATGGGTGGGCTGCCGGGTCAAAGTAACGAGAGCGCCCTTTCAACAGGTGGTGAAGGGGGTGGCGCTGGGGCTTCGGAAACGCTCTATATAGAAGTAAGACAGGATAACGTGCCATTGGACCCGCTTACGTGGTTCAGCACCGAACAGGATGGATAGACAGAAATGAAAAAATTCGTCATGGCCGCGGTTGGCGGTACCGTTGCGGGTGTCATTGCGACCACCCAGATTGCGGGGCCGCTGCTGGCACAGGAAAGCGCCAACAACGCGAGCGTCTACGAGCAGCTTGATCTGTTTGGCGATATCTTTGAGCGGATCCGCAACCAGTACGTCGAAGAAGTCGAGGCCGGAGAGCTGATTGAGGCAGCCATCGACGGGATGCTGACATCGCTTGACCCGCATTCCAGCTATTTGTCGCCTGACGACGCGGCAGCGATGCAGGTGCAGACGCGCGGCGAATTTGGCGGTCTGGGTATCGAGGTCACGCAGGAAGAAGGCTTTATCAAAGTGGTGTCGCCGATCGACAGCACACCTGCCGCAGAGGCGGGGATCGAGGCGGGCGACTTCATCACCCATGTGGATGGCGAGTCGATGCTGGGATACACGCTGGATGCGGCGGTTGAGCGGATGCGCGGGCCGGTTGGGTCCGAGATCATCATCACCGTGGTGCGCGAAGGCGAGACGGAGCCCTTCGATGTGTCGATCATCCGTGACACCATTGAATTGCAGGCCGTGCGCAGCCGCAGCGAAGGTGAGACGGTTGTGTTGCGGGTGACGACATTCAACGACAAGACCACGCCCAACCTTGTGTCCAAGCTGGAAGAAGAGGTGGAGAAGCTGGGCGGCATGGACAATGTCGACGGCTTTGTTCTTGATCTGCGCAACAACCCCGGCGGTTTGCTGACACAGGCGATCCGGGTGTCGGATGCGTTCCTGGAAGAGGGCGAGATCGTGTCCACCCGTGGCCGCAATCCCGAAGACGGCGACCGGTTCAACGCGAAGCCCGGCGATCTGGCGCAGGGCAAACCGATTGTCGTTTTGATCAACGGTGGGTCTGCCTCGGCCTCAGAGATTGTGGCGGGTGCGTTGCAGGACCATCGCCGCGCCATCGTTGTGGGCACCAAGAGTTTCGGCAAGGGGTCGGTCCAGACGGTCATGCCGCTGCGCGGTGAGGGGGCTATGCGCCTGACCACTGCGCGGTATTACACGCCGTCGGGTCGGTCGATCCAGGCGCTGGGCGTGAGCCCGGACATCGTGGTGGAACAGCCGCGTCGCCGTCCTGATGCCGAAGAGGACGAGCCTGCAAGCGCCGTGGGCCAGCGGTCCGAAGCGGATCTGCGCGGCAGCCTGAACAACGACTCGCTGAGCGAAGACGAAATCCGTCAGATCGAGGAAGACCGTGCCAAGGCCGAAGCCGCAGCCGAGCTGCGCGAAGAGGATTACCAGTTGGCCTATGCCATCGACATCCTCAAGGGTCTGAACGCGCTGGGTCCAACCGAGTAAGCATCTAAGGTAGCGGTGCGCCGTGAAGGCGCACCCTAAGAGTTTCAAGGCCAGCCGTCGCGAGACGCGCTGGCCTTGATGTTTGTGGGGCTTTAGCTGCCGTTCAGGTGCGCGGTTTCCGGCACGGGTGTCAGCGTTTTGCCGGTGTCGAGGTGGCTCAGCACATTGTCCACCACCAGCGCGCCCATGGCGGCACGGGTTTCGACCGTCGCACTGCCCACATGGGGCAGAAGGACCACGTTAGACATGGTTTTCAGCGCGTCGGGGATCTTGGGCTCTTCCTCGAACACGTCTAGGGCGGCATAGCCCAGCTTGCCCGATTGCAGCGCCGCGACCATGGCCGCCTCGTCGATCACCGACCCGCGCGAGACGTTGATCAGCGTGCCTTGTGGCCCGAGCGCTTCCATCACCTCGGCGTTGACGATCTTGTTCGTCGAGGGACCGCCGGGGGTGATGCAGATGATCACCTCGACCGCCTTGGCCATCCCCACGAGCGTGTCGTGATAGGTGTACGGCACGTCCTTTTGGCTGCGGGTGTGATAGTGGATGTCGGCGTCGAACGCCTTGAGCTTGTCCGCGATGGCCTGACCGATGCGGCCCAGCCCGAGGATGCCCACGCGGCGGTTGTCGGCACTGCGCGACAGCGGCGCGTTGCCGTCCGTTTCCCACGCGCCGGAGCGGGCGTGCGCCTCGTCCGCCAGCAGATTGCGGAAGCTGGCGAGCATCAGCATGATCGTGGTGCTCGCGACCTCGGCGTTCAGGACGTCGGGCGTGTGGGTGACGATGATGCCGCGTTCCACACAGGCGTCAGTGTCGATGGCGTCGTATCCCACGCCATAGCTCGCGGCCATTTTGGCGTTGGTACACTTGGCCAGCACGTCCGCCGGCACCCCGTCATGGCCGTTGGTCACGATGTGGGTGATCGCCTCGGCCGGATAGTCGCCCGTGGCCTGGTGGATGGTGAACCGTTCGGACAGGCGGTCGCGCATGGCGTCGGTGATGCCACCGATTTGCAGCAGATCAGGCATCCTGTTTGACCTCCTGGCGCTGGGTGCCCAGGCCTTCGATGGTCAGTTCCATGACGTCGCCCACCTTGAGGAAGGTCTGCGGTTTCATGCCCATGCCCACGCCGGGGGGTGTGCCTGTGGTGATCACGTCACCGGGGTGCAGCGTCATCAACTGGCTGAGGTGTTCGATGATTTCGGCCACTGTAAAGATCATGGTGGACGTGTTGCCCGTCTGCATCCGCTTGCCGTTCACATCGAGCGACATGGCAAGGTTCTGCGGGTCCGGCACGTCATCGCGCGTCACGAGGTAGGGGCCGGTCGGCCCGAACGTGTCGCAGGATTTGCCCTTGGTCCACTGACCGGTCAGCTGGGTCTGGAAATGCCGTTCGGACACGTCGTTGACCACGCAATAGCCCGCCACGTGATCCAGCGCGTTCTCCTTGCTGACGTATTTGGCGGTGGTGCCGATGACGACGCCCAGCTCGACCTCCCAATCGGTTTTCTCGGACCCGCGCGGCATGACCACGTCGTCATTGGGGCCAACGATTGCCGAGTTCGCCTTGAAGAACAGGATGGGGTGTTCGGGGATGTCCGCGCCGGTTTCGGCGGCGTGGTCCGAATAGTTCAGGCCGATGCACAGGAACTTGCCGATGTTGCCGACACAAGCGCCGATGCGGGGGTTGCCACCCACGGCAGGCAGGCTGGCGGGGTCGATGCCGCGCAGTTTGGCGAGGCTGTCATCGCCCAGCGTCGTGCCGTCGATGTCGTCGATCACACCCGACAGATCACGCAGCGTATCGCCATCCATCAGGCCGGGTTTTTCGGCGCCCATATCGCCGAAGCGTACAAGTTTCATTGCAAAAGTCCTTTGTTCGTCTCGAAATTCAGTGGTTGTCGCGTGGCATGTGACGACGCGAAATATCCTGGTAGGCGTCCGCCCCGCGCAGGGTCATGCCCTCGTCAAAGCGGCCGACGCGGTCGCGGAAGATCTCTTGCCACGGGCTTTGGCTGTCTGGCGTGCCAAAGCCACCGGCATCGGCCAGCGCGACAGAGCGTGCCGCCAGTTCCGATGCGTCGATCAGCATGTCGGCCGTGCATTTCTTGAGGTCGATCCGCACGCGGTCGCCGTTTTGCAACAGGGCCAGACCGCCGCCATCCGCCGCCTCGGGCGAGGCGTTGAGGATGGAGGGCGAGCCGGAGGTGCCCGATTGCCGCCCGTCACCGACGCAGGGCAGCGCGTCGATGCCCTTTTTCAGCAGGTAGGAGGGCGCGCGCATGTTCACGACCTCTGCCCCGCCGGGATAGCCCTTGGGGCCTGCGCCGCGCATGAACAGGATACAGTTTTCGTCGATGTTCTCCGCCGGATCGTCGATGCGGTGGTGGAAATCCTCTGGCCCGTCGAACACCACGGCGCGACCCTCGAACGCTTCGGGGTCGTCGGGGTTCGACAGATAACGCGCGCGGAAATCGGGCGAGATCACGGATGTCTTCATGATCGCGCTGTCAAAGAGGTTGCCCTTGAGGTTGATGAACCCGGCATGTTCCTTGAGCGGATCAGAGGCGGAGCGGATCACGCGGGTGTCCTCGGACCGGACGTGGCCGCAGTTCTCGCGCATGGTCTTGCCGTTTGCGGTGACGATATCGGGGTGCGGCAGCAGGTCGGCGGCGATCAATTCGCCAATGACTGCAGGCACACCGCCCGCATGTTGGTAATCCTCGCCCAGATATTCGCCCGCAGGCTGCATGTTCACGATCAGCGGGACCTCGTGACCGACGCTTTGCCAGTCGTCATTGTTCAGCGGCACGTCGAGATGCTTGGCGATGCCGTTCAGGTGGATCGGCGCGTTGGTTGACCCGCCGATGGCGGAGTTGATGACAATCGTGTTCTCGAACGCCTCGCGCGTCATGATGTCGGAGGGGCGCAGGTCTTCCCACACCATGTCGACGATGCGGCGGCCGGTCTCGTAACTGATCTGGCCACGCTCGCGGTAAGGGGCGGGGATGGCGGCAGCGCCGGGCAGTTGCATGCCCAGGGCTTCGGCAAGCGAGTTCATCGTCGTGGCCGTGCCCATCGTGTTGCAATAGCCGACGGAGGGCGCGGAGGACGCGACGAGTTCCATGAACCCATCGTCGTCAATCTCGCCCGCGGCCAGCATTTCGCGGGCCTTCCAGACGATTGTGCCGGACCCGGTACGCTCACCCCGGAACCAGCCGTTCAGCATGGGACCAACCGACAGGGCGATGGCGGGGATGTTCACGGTGGCGGCGGCCATCAGCAGGGCGGGTGTGGTCTTGTCACAGCCGATGTTCAGCACAACGCCGTCGAGCGGATAGCCAAAGAGCGTTTCGACAAGGCTGAGGTAGGCGAGGTTGCGGTCCAGCATGGCCGTGGGGCGTTTGCCGGTCTCCTGAATGGGGTGCACGGGCACCTCAATGCAGGTGCCGCCCGCCGCGATGATGCCGTCGCGCACCCGCTTGGTCAGCTCAAGGTGGTGGCGGTTGCAGGGCGACAGGTCGCTGCCGGTCTGTGCGATCCCGATGATCGGCTTGCCGGATTGCAGTTCCTCACGTGTGAGGCCGTAGTTCAGGTAGCGTTCCAGGTAGAGCGCGGTCATCTCCGGGTTGTCCGGGTTCATGAACCATTTGCGCGAGCGTAGATCTTCTATTCCGATGCGTTTGGTCATTGTCCTGACCAGCCTCCGTCGATGATGTGGGGATGTCCTGTGGTGAAACCGCTGTCGTCGCTGGCGAGATAGACAACGAGGTTGGCGATTTCCTGTGCGGTGGCCACGCGGCCCATGGGCTGGCGTGACACGAATTGTTTGAGGGCTTCTTCGTAGCTGCCGACCTGTTCGCCAAGTGCTTTGACGCGGTCATGCCAGCTTGGGCTTTCGACTGTGCCGGGGCAGATGCAGTTGCAGCGGATGCCCTTGGTCACATAGTCGACGGCCACGGATTTGGTCATGCCGATCACGGCGGCCTTGGTGGTGCCGTAGATGAAGCGGTTGGGCGCGCCGATCACGGACGAGCAGGCGGACGACATGTTGATGATCGATCCGGTGCCGCGCTCGACCATGCCGGGCAGGGCCGCGCGCATTGTGCGGAACATGGACCGCACGTTGAGGTCAAAGGCGAAATCCCATTCGTCATCCGTCGCCGTCATCACATCACCGTGGTGCACAAACCCGGCGCAGTTGAACAGCACGTCAGGTGCCGCGCGTTCGACGCCTGCGATGATGCTGTCCGGGTCCATCGCATTGAGTGCAAAGGTTTCGATGCCGTCGGACATGCCCGCCAGCAAGTCAGCGTTGACGTCGGTGGCAAAGACCTGTGCGCCCTCTGCGGCCATTGCTTCGGCGCTGGCGCGGCCAATCCCTTGGCCTGCCGCGGTCACAAGCGCGCGCTTTCCGTCTAAACGGCCCATGTGGTCCCCCCATCCTGATCAGGTGTTGCGCTGGCCCGTGACCTGCGTTCGGTGTTAGCGTAGGACATGGCGGAACTGTTGACCAGACGTCACGGCAAATTGGAGGACACGCGATGGCGTTTGAGAAGGTGGCCCTGCTGGGCACGGGTTTGATGGGGTTCCCTATGGCGCGCAATCTGGCGCAGGCCGGGGTCGTTGTGACCGCCTGGAACCGGACGCAGGCCAAGGCCGATCCCCTGACGGCCAATGGGGCAAAGGTTGTCGCCAAGGCGTCAGATGCCGTGACCGACGCCGACATCATCATCACCATGATGAGCGACGGCCCCACCGTTCTTGCGATGATCAAAGAGGTGTCCTGGGCCTTGGGCGCCGGGGCGCTTTGGATCGATATGTCATCCACCAAACCCGCTGAGGCGCGCGATGCCCGCGCCTTGCTCGAGGCCGAGGGCGTCGCCTTTCTTGATGCGCCTGTGTCCGGTGGCACAAAGGGCGCAGAGGCCGCGTCGCTGGCGATCATGGCGGGCGGTGAGGCGGCGGACTTCGACCGTGCCGCACCCGTGCTGGGGGTGATGGGCCGCCCCGTGCATGTGGGTCCAACCGGCACCGGGCAGCTGTCGAAATTGTGCAACCAGACCATCGTGGCCGTGACCATCGGCGCGGTGGCCGAGGCGATGTTGCTGGCCGAAGAAGGCGGTGCAGATCCCGCTGCCCTGCGCGCAGCACTCAAGGGAGGATTCGCCGATTCGGTGATCCTGCAACAGCACGGCGAACGCATGACGACCGGAAATTTCGAACCTGGCGGACTCTCGAAATTCCAGCTCAAGGATTTGGACAACGTGCTGGGCGAAGCCGAATCAGTGGGCCTGAGCCTGCCGATGACCCAGGGCGTCCGGGACCGATTTGCGCATTTCGTGGATCACATGGACGGGGCGGACCGGGATCACTCGGGCCTCTACCTTGAACTCAAGGCCCAGCAGGAGGGCGGCGCATGACCCGTGTTCTGATCCTGGGTGGCGGCGGCATGGTCGGCCAGAAACTGGCGCAGAAGCTGGAGGCCGAAGGGCTGGACGGCACGCCCGTCACGCTGACCCTGCACGACATCGCATTCCCCGACGGCGGCGTCGGCACGGACCGGCGTGTGGGCAACCTGTCGGTGCAGGCCGAGGGGGCCGCGCTGGCCGCCGAACGGTTCGACGTGATCTATTTCCTCGCGTCTATCGTGTCGGGCGAGGCCGAGACCAATTTCGATCTGGGTTGGCAGGTGAACATGCTGCCCATGTGGCATTTCCTCGAGGCCCTGCGCGCTCAGCACCGCGCCACCGGCGGGGCCTATGTGCCGCGCGTGGTGTTCACCTCTTCCATCGCCGTGTTTGGCGGGCCTTACCCGGACAAGATCGGGGACGAATTCCTGACCTCGCCGCAGACCAGCTATGGCGCGCAAAAGGCCGCGTGCGAGCTGATGGTGCAGGATTTCAGCCGCAAGGGGTTCATCGACGGACTGTCGTTGCGCCTGCCGACGATCTGCGTGCGACCGGGTAAGGCGAACCTCGCCGCGTCGTCGTTCTTTTCCGGCATCATCCGCGAGCCGCTGAACGGGCAAGAGGCGATTTTGCCGGTGGCCGACACCGTTCGACACTGGCATGCCTCGCCCCGGTCGGCGGCGGGGTTCCTGACCCATGCGGGCACGCTGGATACCGAACGCCTTGAGGGACGGCGGGCGCTGAACCTGCCGGGGCTGTCCTGCACGGTTGCCGAACAGATCGAAGCGCTGCGCGACGTTGCGGGAAACAATGTGGTGGCGTTGATCAAGCCCGAACCGAACCCTGCCATTGCCAAGATCGTAGATGGATGGCCGCGTAATTTCGCACCGGACCGCGCGACGGCGTTGGGGTTCAAGGCGGAAGCGTCGTTCCGCGATATTATCGATGTCTACATCGAAGAGGACCTGAACGACCGGTAGTCAGGTGCGCTATGTTGGTGCGCCTTAATCTAGACGCTTTCGAGGTCCGCGGGCATGATCAAATGGCGCGCCAGGTGGTCGTGGATTTTCCGGCGCGTCAACGCTTCATCACCTGACATGGCGGCATCCAGGATCTGCTGGTGGTGTTTGATGTTGTTCGAGATAAAGTCGAATTGCCGGTCCTCGACCATCAATTGCTGCCGGAAACGACAGTAGATTTGGTGGTGCGCCGCACGCAGCGCATCCGAACCACAGGCGGAAATCAGTGTTTCGTGAAAATGCCGTTCCGCGTCGAACCATAGATCGACAAACGGGTCGGTATCCGGTGCGGATTGCAGACGCATCTCGAGGTGGCTGAGTTGGTGATGTGCGGCGGTCAGGCGGGCCTCCCAGGCGACGCCGCCCAGCCGGATGGACATCGCCGTACCTTCCGCTTCCAGCAGGACGCGCATGTGGGTCAGTTCATGCACAACCTTGCGCGACCGCTCCGGCACACGGAACCCGCGCTGTTCGCGAAACTCGACCAGACCCAGGGTCGAAAGGCGGAACAACACTTCGCGAATCGTGCTGGCGGAACAGCCGAATTCCAGCCGCAAATGCTCTGCCCGCACCTTTTGCCCATGCTCGAATCCATTCGTCATCAGCCTGTGGCGCAAGGTCTCGAAAATGTCGGCATCATAGGACATGGCAGTGCAACTTGGTCAGCGTGATGCAGAAACGGTAAGTTACAAAATTTCGAAATTCCATCAAAATCTCGAAATTACCTCGAATTTCATTTTTTTGTTGTCGAACGGGGGCCTCTGCGCATAGCCTTTCTTTACCGAGCGTCAAACGGGGCAACCAAGACCTCTGTTCGTGCGCACACAAGTTTGTCTGGGAGGAAAACATGACATTCATGAAGAAGGCGGCCAGTGTCGCCGCCGCCGCTACGCTTGCGGCAACAGGAGCGATGGCCGACGGCCACGCCGAAACCAAGCTGCGGATCCAAACGCACTATGCCCCTGAAACTGTGTCGGGCAAGCTGGCCGCACAGTATGTCGAAGACATCCAGACGATGTCCGGTGGCGGTATCCAGGTCGAGATGTTCTACAGCTCGTCCGTTGTGAAATCGGTCGAGACGTTTGACGCGGCTGCGACAGGTATCCTGGACTGCGACATGACCGGTGGCGGTTATCAGACCGGCAAGAACTCCGCGTTCCAATTCGTGGGCGACATCATGGGTGGCTATGAAACACCCTACCAACAGCTGAGCTGGCTGTATTTCGGTGGCGGTCGTGAAGCGGCGGCACCTCTGTACAACAAGTACGGCATGGAGCTGATCGGCTGGTGGGTCTACGGCCAGGAATCCTTCGCCTCGTCCAAGCCAATCGAAAAGGTTGCCGACTTCAAAGACTGGAAATTCCGGTCGCCCCCCGGCATGGAAACCAAGATCTTTGAAAAGCTGGGCGCCTCGCCCATCGTGATGGACTTCACCGAGATCTTTACCGCTCTGGAAACAGGCATCATCGACGGTGCGGACGCATCGGGCCTCGCCAACAACGTTGGCCTGGGTCTCTATGACATCGTCAAGTACGCCAACTTCCCCGGCTTCCACTCGATGCCTTCGGATCACCTCGCGTGCAACAAGGCCGTGTTCGACGCGATGCCCGAAGCGCACCAGACCATCATGAAGGTCGCCATGGAAGCACTCGCACTGCGCACCGCCCTGACGTTCGAGAAGAAGAACGCCGAAGCGGCTGCTCAACTGCGCGCCGATGGTGTGACGCTGTCCCAGTGGGCACCTGATGAGCTGCAGAAGTTCCGCAACGCGGCACAGGCCACATGGCCCGAGTTCGCCGACACACCAGAAGCCAAGGCTCTGGTTGAAGCGCACCTGAGCTATCTGACTCAGCTGGGCCTCGTGTCCGAGTAAGCGATCTTGGGGTCCTGCCTTGCGCGGGGCCCCAACCATCCCGAAGGCGACGGCAAGACCGGCTCGGGATTTTCAAGAAACAGGGGGATATGACGATGCAGGTGCGCTCCGGCACTCCGGTCGAATGGCTTGTGCCACTGGCTTTCATTCTATGTGCGGGCTGGGTGATCTGGCATATGCCTGCCTTTACCCTCACATTCTATCCACCCACAGATGCGTCCCAGTTCGACAAGCTGTTGGCCCTGTTCAACCGCGTGGACGTCAGTGGCGGCCTCGGCGGTCTGTTTGGTGGCTACGCTGACATTGTTGACTGGCTTGCCCTGATCGGTATCCCCATCACCGCCTATTTCGGCGTCCGCACCGTGCAACGCGCGGGCATGGAGTTCGAAAGCTGGAAGCCCGCCGACCGTCTGGCCGTGTTCATCGGCCGCGTCACCATGATGCTGATCGTGTTGTTGACCGGTGTGATGCTGTTCGAGGTGCTGCTGCGCTACGTGTTCGAGGCGCCGACGCTCTGGGCCAACGAGATGTCGCTGTGGCTCGCCGGGTTCGTGTTCCTGTGTGCGGGCCTCTATGCCATGCAACAGCGCAGCCACATCCGCATTGTCCTGCTGTACGATGTCGTGCCGCGTTGGGTGCAGCGGATCTTTGACGTGATCTCGACCACATGCATCCTGACCTTTGCCTTTTTCCTCTGCTACGGCGGCTATGGCGAGGCGTTCGACAAATTCTACCGCTGGGAAACCTTCGGCACCGCCTTTGACCCGCCGATCCCTGCCACGATGAAACCGATGGTTCTGCTGATCGTGTCGCTGGTCGCGGTGCAGGCCGTGGTCAACCTGATCTCGGACTGGAACAAGGACGAGGTGCATTACGGCGGCGAAGACCTCGACGAAGAAGAAATTGAGCGCATCAAAGCGCAAGTGGCAGGGGACTAAGTCATGGACGTCGGTACAATTTCACTGGTCCTGATGCTGGGCCTGATCCTGCTGCTCGCCATCGGTATGCCGCTTGGCTTTGCCTCGGCCTTTATGGCTGTCGCGGTTCTGTTCATGAAGTTCGAGCCCGCCCTGCTGATGAACCCCAGCCTCTGGGGTGAGGGACTGCTGACCGGGCGACCCGGTTCGGGGCCGCTCAACATCTTACCCCAGCGCATATACGGGGACGTCTTAACCAGTTACGTCCTCATATCCATTCCGCTCTTCATCTTCATGGCGGCCCTGCTGGAACGGTCCGGCATCGCCAAAGAGATGTATTCATCCCTGAACGTCTGGCTGAACCGCACCCGTGGTGGCATCGCCATCGTGACGTCGATCATGGCTGTGATCATGGCCGCGATGTCGGGCATCATCGGGGGCGAGGTTGTCCTCTTGGGCCTGATCGCGCTGCCGCAGATGTTGCGGCTGGGCTATAATCAGAACCTCGCCATCGGGGTGATCTGTGCCTCTGGTAGCTTGGGGACAATGATCCCGCCGTCCATCGTTCTCATCATTTACGGTTTGATCACAGAAACTTCGATCAAGGCGCTGTTCACCGCCGCCTTTATCCCCGGTTTCATGCTGGCGTCGTTCATCATCATCTACATCATCATCCGCACAACCCTGAAACCCGAGGACGCGCCTCTGCCCGAGGAAACCATCGCCCGGAAACTCGCCGTCTTTGATGCGCGCAGTGGCCTGAGCCCTTCGGAAATCCAGGAGCGGGACGAGCTGCTGGCCGAACAGGCGGACCTCGAATCGCAACCGCGCGGGGGCGAAAAGTGGGCGCTGTTCGGGGCCTTTATGAACGTGGTTTTTGCCGGGTTCACAGCGGCCTTGTTCCTGCGCGCGTCGTTCTTTGAATTCTCAGGCTCGAATGCGGCCAACACAGGCGACGCGGCCTTTTGGGGTACGGCGGAGTATATCGGCTATTTCGCAGTGATGTTTGGCATCTCGATGGCGCTGATGTTCTTTGTCTTTGGCCGGGCGCGCACTGCGCTGGGCTGGTCGATGGGCAAGGGGCTTGTGCCGCCCATCGTCGTGATCGGCGTTGTCATGGGGTCGATCTATGGTGGCATCACCGGCATCACCGAGGCGGCTGGCATGGGTGCCATGGCTGTGTTCGTGATCGCGGTGCTGCGCGGCGAAGCGTCGCCCGAATTGGTCTGGGATTCGCTGATGCGGACGCTGAAATCCACCGGCACAATTGTGTGGGTGACCATCGGTGCCACCGCCTTGGCCGGGGCCTACACCATTGCGGGCGGTCCGACCTATGTGGCGGATTTCATCGTGGGGTCTGAACTGCCCACCATGGTTGTGATCCTGTTCATGATGCTGATCCTGCTGTTCATGGGTGCGTTCATGGATTGGGTTGGCATCGTGTTGCTGATCATTCCGGTCTTCCTGCCCATCGTGCTGAAACTGCCGCTGGACGAGATTGGCCTCTTTGGAGAGTTGAACCCGCGCCACGTGGCGATCTGGTTCGGGGTGGTGTTCTGTATGAACATGCAGGTGTCATTCCTCAGCCCGCCTTTTGGTCCTGCGGCGTTCTATCTGAAATCGGTGGCACCGCCGCACATCACGCTGACGGACATCTTTAAAGGGTTCCTGCCGTTCATTGCGATCCAGTTGATTGCGCTGTCCGTGTTGCTGATCTGGCCGCCGATCATTTCGATCCTGCTCTAGGATGGGATCATGCTGAGCGAGGTCCAAGTCACGCAGTTCAACACCCAAGGGTATCTGGTGATCGAAGACGTCATTCCGTCTTTGGTCATCGATGCTGTGAGGGGGGAATATTCGGAGCTACTGGATGGTCTTTATGCCGATTGGCACGCGCAGGGGCGTGTCCCCGCGGGGACAGGTCTGGATTTCTGGGGCAAGCTGAGCGCGTCCTATGCCACCGGGTGCGATTGGTTTCAGCCAATGGACATCAGCCTGCCGGGGGACGAGATTGCGCCCGATTGCCCGATGCACTTTGGTCCTGCGATTTTTGATCTGGTGGTGCAGGACCGGCTGCTTGACGCGGTCCAGAGCCTGATCGGACCCGAGATCACGTCGAACCCGATCCAGCATGTGCGGATCAAACCGCCTGCGCCTCAACTGGCCGAGGACGAGGTGCGCGCGCATATCACGCGCACCGACTGGCATCAGGATCGGGGCGTGGGTCACGAGACGGCGGACACGACGGACATGGTCACCGCCTGGGTCGCGATCACCGATGCCACGGTCGAAAATGGTTGTTTGCAAGTTGTACCGGGCATCGATGACGGGCTGCTGCCGCATTGTCCGCAGGTGCAGACGGCGATTGCGCCCCAGCATCTGGATACGGGCCGCGCGGTGCCGCTGCCGGTGCGGTCGGGCGGCGTGGTTCTGTTTCACCCGCTGGTGCCACATGCGTCCCTGCCCAACCTGTCGGATGGGTTCCGATGGTCGTTTGACCTGCGGTTCAACGTGACGGGGCAACCCACGGGCCGTGACCATTTCCCCAGCTTTGTCGCCCGCAGCCGTGCCGCGCCCGAGACCGAATTGCGCGACTGGCGCGTCTGGCGCGATGCGTGGTTTGCCGCGCGCGACCGGCTGGCCATGACCCCTCACATTCCTATTCACCGTTGGGACGCAGACAGCCCTGTCTGCGCGTAAGCCATGGATTTCATTCGACTAGACCCCAGTGACACCGTGGTGACCGCCACCCGCGCCCTTGAGGTGGGCGTGATGGTGGACGGCGTGGCGACGCGCGCGCTGATCCCGTCGGGCCACAAGATCGCGACGCGCGCCATGGCAACGGGTGAGGCGATCCGCAAATACGCGCAGGTGATCGGATATGCGGCGACTGACATCGCGGCGGGTGACCATGTGCACACGCACAATGTGGCGTTCCGTGGGACCGACGTGGCCTATGAATTTGCCACCAACCTGCGCCCTGTCCCCGCGGGGACACCCGACACGTTCATGGGCTACCGGCGCGAAAACGGGTCCGTGGGCACGCGGAACTACATCGCGATTGTCACCTCGGTGAACTGTTCGGCGACGGCGGCGCGCATGATTGCCGCACATTTCACGCCCGAGTTGTTGGCCGACTATCCGAACGTCGACGGGGTTGTGGCGTTCGTCCACGGCACCGGCTGCGGCATGGCTGACAGCGGTGACGGCTTCGAGGCGTTGCAGCGCGTCATGTGGGGCTATGCCGCGCATCCCAACCACGCGGCGGTGCTGATGGTTGGGCTGGGCTGCGAGATGAACCAAATCGACTGGCTGCTCGAGGCGTGGGGCCTGAAACAAGGGCCAACGTTCCAAACAATGAACATCCAGTCGGTCGCGGGGCTGCGCCGCACGGTCGAGAAGGGGATCGAGAAGGTTGCCGCGATGCTGCCCATCGCAAACCAGGCGCAGCGCACGCCGTGTCCGGCGTCGGAGTTGAAGGTCGCGCTGCAATGCGGCGGGTCGGATGCGTGGTCGGGGATCACGGCGAACCCCGCCTTGGGATATGCGACGGACCTGTTGGTCGCGCAGGGCGGCACCGGTGTGCTGGCCGAAACGCCCGAGATCTACGGGGCCGAGCACCTGCTGACCGCCCGCGCGGTGGATCAGGCAACGGGTGAGCGGCTGATCGGTCTGATCAAATGGTGGGAGGATTACACAGCGCGCAACAAGGGCAGCATGGACAACAACCCAAGCCCCGGCAACAAGGCCGGCGGGCTGACCACGATCCTTGAAAAGTCGTTGGGCGCTGCGGCCAAGGGGGGGACCACCCCGCTGACCGGTGTCTACAAATACGCCGAGATCGTGCGGGCGCGCGGTTTCACCTTTATGGACTCGCCCGGATATGACCCGGCGTCCGTCACCGGGCAGATCGCGGGGGGCTGCAACCTTGTGTGCTTTACCACCGGGCGGGGGTCGGCCTTTGGCTCAAAACCCGCCCCCACGATCAAGGTCGCGACCAATACGGAGATGTATGGCCGCATGATCGAGGATATGGACGTCAACGCGGGCGCGATGCTGTCGGACGGTGTCAGCCTCGAGGAAAAGGGTCGCGAGATTTACGAGCTGTTCCTGCGCGTGGCCTCGGGCGAGATGTCGAAATCCGAGGCGCAGGGGCTGGGCGACTACGAGTTCGTGCCCTGGCAGATCGGGGCGGTGATGTGATGGAGTGTCTGACTCCCGCACAAAAGGCGCAGTTCGAGGAACACGGCTTTCTTCTGGTCGAAAACCAGATCCCGCCCGACTGGTTGCAAAAGATAAGGGACGAGATCACCCGGTTCGAGGCCGAAGCGGCGACGATGACCACAAGCAATGAGCGTCTGGATCTGGAGGACAGCCATACCGCCGACGACCCGCGCCTGCGGCGGATCAAGCTGCCGCATATGATTTCTGATGTGGTGCGGGAGCTGATGTATTCGGATCATGTGTTGGACCCTGCGCGTGACCTGATCGGGCCGGACCTGCGGCTGCACACCACAAAGCTGAACATGAAATCAGCGGGTTACGGCGCGGCGGTGGAATGGCATCAGGACTATGCGTTCTATCCTCACACCAATGACGACATTCTGGCCATTGGCATTTGCATCGACGACATGGCCGAGGAAAACGGGCCGCTGATGGTGTATCCGGGATCGCACAAAGGGCCGGTGTTCGATCACCATGTGGACGGCGTGTTTGCCGGTGCGATGCTGCCCGAGGAGAACGGGCTGAACCCGGCGGATGCGGTGGCCCTGACGGGGCCTGCGGGGTCGGTCAGCATCCATCACGGGCGGATCGTGCATGGGTCCGCTCTGAACACCAGCGACCGAGCGCGGCGCATTCTGTTTTATGAGATGATGGCGGCGGATGCGTTTCCGATCATGGGCAGCATGACGAAATGGGACGGTATCGAAGACTACAACACCCGCATGCTGTGCGGTGAGCCGACGCTGACGCCGCGCCTCAAGGACATTCCGATCCGCATTCCGCAACCACAGCCGGATGTGCCGATCTCGATCTATGAAATCCAGAAGGGGCTGAAAACACGCGCCTTTGATACCATTCCCGGAAAAGGAAACGACAGATGAGCAAGCCAACAATCGGATTTATCGGCCTGGGCCTGATGGGCGGCGCCATGGTGGGGCGGTTGCAGGATCAGGGCTATGGCCTGACGGTGGTCGCGAACCGGACGCGCACCTATGTGGACCGCGCTGTGGAACGCGGGGCGGCAGAGGTCACGACTGCCAAGGCCTTGGCCGAGGCGAGCGATATCGTGATGCTGTGCATGGACACCTCTGCCAATGTCGAGGCGCGGATGCGGGGCGATGATGGTGTGATCGCGGGCCTGAAACCCGGTGCGGTGGTGATTGATTTCGGCACGTCCCTGCCGGGGTCCACACGGACGCTGGGTGAAGAGGTCGCTGCAGCGGGCGGGCATTACCTGGATGCGCCCTTGGGGCGGACCCCGTCCCATGCGGTCGATGGGCTGCTGAATATCATGTGTTCGGGAGACGAGGGTGCCTTTGCCACTGTGCGCCCGGTGCTGGATGATCTGGGCGAGAACGTGTTCCATCTGGGCGCGCTGGGGTCCGGGCATACGATCAAGCTGATCAACAACTTTTTCGGCATGACTGTCGCCAATGCCATGGCCGAAGCCTTTGCCATGGCGGATGTCATGGGCGTCGACCGGCAGCAGGCCTATGACGTGATGGCGGCGGGGCCGCTCAAGTCCGGGATGATGGATTTCGTCAAAGGCTACGGTGTGGACGGTGACCCGAACCAACTGGCCTTTGCCATCAAGAACGCAGCCAAGGATGTCGGATACTACGCACAAATGGCGTCGGATGCGGGCGCAGAGTCTGTCATGTCGAAATGTGCGCTGGGCGCGCTGAGCGATGCGCGCGACAACGGGCGCGCCGACGACATGGTGTCGCAAATGGTCGACTACTACGCCGACCGCTTCAAAAAATAGCTGGGGTCAAATTGATGGCCATCGCGGCACATCCACAACAGGACCGCGCCGCGCTGGGCATCGTTATGACGCTGGCGGCCTATGCCTTTTTCAGCGTCATCGACACGTCGGTGAAGTGGCTGGTGCTGGCCGGGCTGCCTGCGTTTCAGTTGGCGTTCATGCGCTATGCGCCGCATTTCGTCATCTCAACCCTTTTGGTGCTGCGGCAGGGGGTCAGTTGGTCGAGTTTTCAGACCGATCACCTGGGCCTCGTTTTGGCGCGGGGGTTCCTGCTGGCTTCGGCCACATTGTTCAACTTTATCACGTTGAACTACCTGTCGCTGACGGTGACCGGGTCGATCATGTTCTCGGCCCCGATCATCGTTTGCGCGCTGAGCTGGCCGCTTTTGGGCGAACGGGTGGGGCCGTGGCGGTGGTTTGCGATCATTCTGGGGTTCATGGGCGTGCTGGTGGTGATCCGGCCCTTTGATGCGGCGTTTCACTGGATTGCGCTGCTCAACGTCTACAATGCGTTTTCGCTGGCGCTGTACTCGATCATCACGCGCAAGATTGCGGGCGTGGTCGCCGCCGAGACGATGCAGTTCTACATGGGCGCCTTTGGTGCGCTGACGCTGGCGCCGTTTGCGGTTTGGGTCTGGGTGCCTCCGGCCAGCGGGCTGGAATGGGGGCTGTTGATTGGGTTGGGGATTGCCGGGTGGGCCGGGCACGAGATTTTCTCGCGGGCGCATACCTACGCGCCGGCCAACACGCTGATGCCTTACACCTATAGTTTCCTGTTGTATCTCGCGGTTGCGAGTTATGTGGTTTTCAATGATGTACCGGACCAGTGGACGCTGCTTGGGGCGTCGATCATTGTGGTGTCCGGACTGATCATCTGGCGGCGCACGGCGCGAAAGGAATTGCCATGAAAGTTGGAGCGATCGGCGAGGCGATGGTCGAGCTGTCGATGGACGGTGCGACCGCGGCCAAGGTGGGCGTGGCGGGGGATACTCTGAACACGGCGATCTATCTGAAACGGTCCGCGCCGGAGATCGAGGTGGATTACATCACGCGGTTGGGCACGGACCAGTTTTCCGATCAGATCGAAAAGTTCATTCGGTCGGAGTGGATTGGGACAGGCAATATCGAGCGCGATCCGGAGCGGATGCCGGGCCTTTATGCCATCACCACCGACGACGCGGGGGAGCGGTCGTTCAGCTATTGGCGCGACAGTTCCGCCGCGCGGCGCATGTTCGCGACGGATCAGGGCGCGGATTTCAGCGGGCTTGAAGGCTATGACGTTCTGTACTTGTCGGGGATCACGCTGGCCATCATGTCGGCGGGGATCCGAACGGCGCTGATGCGGTTCCTGCAGGGGTTCCGCAAAAAGGGTGGGCGGGTCTGCTATGATAGCAACTATCGTCCGCAGTTGTGGATTGATCAGGACACGGCGATTGCCGCCAATGCTGCGATCTGGTCGCTGACTGACATCGCCTTGCCGTCGATTGACGATGAACAGGCATTGACCGGCGAAGATGACAAAACCATCGCCATGCGGTTTCGCATGATGGAGCGCACTGGCGCTCTGAAACGAGGCGCGTCGGGGCCGCTGTGTCTCAAGACCGGGTCAGAACATCCATATGCCGCTGCCGAGACGGTTGTCGACACCACCGCCGCCGGGGACAGTTTCAACGGTGGCTATCTGGGTGCGCTGTTGACCGGAGGGTCACAGGCCGAGGCGTTGAAGGCGGGGCATAACCTCGCCTCCAAGGTCATTGGTCACAAGGGGGCGATCCTGCCACGCTAGGGTGCGCCGATCACTGCCTTGAGCGCGGCACCGGGATCAGCGGTGCCGCATGCGGATTGCAGGTCGGACGCCATGGGATCATCCAGCGTGCGCCCGTCTGCGACCTCTGTTCTGACAAAGTCGCACCAGGCGTCGATGGCCGCGGCCAGGGCTGGGCTGTTTTGTCCTTTGCGCTGGCGCAGGGTGTCGACGATCCGTATGGGCATCTTTTGGCTGCCATCCATCGCGATCTGGCGCAGCCGGTGATGCAGCGCGGGGTTCTCGAACCGGTCCAGCAGCGCGTCGGCGTAACTCTCCGCCTGCGCACGCACGGCATCGGGCAGTGTCGCCGCCGCCTCTTGCATCAGTGTGCGGGCCGTATTGCGCAGGGTCGGATCCGCGATTGCCTCGTGGACATAGGTATGGCCACGCAGAGTGCCAGCATAGGCGAGGAATGAATGCGCGCCGTTCAGCATCCGCAGCTTGCGCATTTCATGGGGTTCAACGTCTTGCACCCATTGCGCGCCGGGCCAGTCGGGTCGTGCGGCGGCAAAGTCGTCTTGGATCACCCATTCGCTGAACGCTTCGGTGGGGACGGCCATCGGGTCTGACGCTTCGGCGCGGATGGTGTCGGTGGTGGCGGGTGTGATCCGGTCAACCATGGACGCGGGGAATGTCACCGGTGCGGTGATGGTCAGCCCGACAAGGCGCGCAAAGTCGATGACGGCGGATTGCAGCTTGGGGCCATTGTTCGGCAGGTTGTCACAGGACAGAACCGTCACCGGTGTTGTGCGTCGGGCGAGCCCACGGGCCAACGCGCCCACGGGCGTCAAAGCGCCCCCGTTCAGGTCGCTGCGCACGGCGTCGGCTTGCGTGTCCAGCTTGCCGTCCGGGCCGAGGTGATACCCTTTCTCGGTCACGGTTACTGTGATCACTGCGACGTCGGGGTCGGCAATGGCGCCAATCAGGCTATCAGGGTTTTCGGGCACCACGAGCATCCGGTCCAGCACGTCGATCTTGCGCAATGTGCTGCCGCTGCGATCCTTGATCAACAGAGTGTAGCCATAGTCCTGCGCCGCCAGACCGTCGCGTATGGTCGGGCTGCGAAAACTGACGCCGGTGATGCGCCAGCCGGGGCTGGATTGCGTATAGTCCGCCTGATGCGCGCGAAAGAAGTTGCCGACGCCAAGGTGTAGAATGCGTGGCATGGTCTAGTCCAACCTGTATGTGCTGCGCGCCAGATCGGTGGCCAGAAGCCCGGCAATCTCGGCGGCGGTTGAGGTGTCGAAATACCCGCGCGCGACCTGCGCATCGAGGTGAACAGCAACGGCGCGTCGCCACAGATCGTGACGCGCGGGGATCGACAGAAAGGCCCGCGTGTCGTCGTTGAACCCGGCAAGGTTCCAATAGCCCGCCGTTTCGACAACCTGGTCCAGATAGCGAGCGATGCCTGCCGCGCTGTCGTGGAACCACCAGGGCGGGCCAATTCGCAGGCAGGGCCAGTGCCCGGCCATCGGGGCCAATTCGCGCGCATAGGTCGTTTCGTCCAAGGTAAAGAGGATCAGCGTCAGGCGCGGGTCATTGCCCACACGGTTCAGCAACGGCTCTAGCCCGCGGACCCAGTCCACAGCGACGGGGATGTCCGCGCCTTTGTCGCGTCCAAACTGGTCAAGCACCGCGCGATTGGTGTTGCGGCGGCTGCCGGCGTGCAGTTGCATGACCAGCCCGTCTTCCAGCGACATTTGTGCCATTTCGATCAGCATATGGCCGTGGAACGCCGCAGCCTCGGTCAGGTCACCCGCGCGTAGGCGGTTAAACACGGCAGCCGGATCATCGAGCCATATGGTTTGCGGGTCTTCGATGGCGTGATCCGTGGCGGTTGCGCCCATTGTCCTAAACGCGGCGCGGCGTGCGCGCAAGGCTGTCAGGAATCCGTCGAACGTCCCCGTATCCGTGTTCGTCATCGCACCCAGTGCCGTGATTGATGCCGTCCATCCCGGAGCGTGGGGGTCCAGCACTGCGTCCGGTCGAAAGGTCGGCACCACGCGCCCGGTCCAGCCGCTGTCGCGGATTGCTGCGTGATGGTGCAGATCGTCGAGTGCGGCATCGGTTGTGGCAAGCAATTCGATCCCGAACCGTTCAAAGAGGCTGCGCGGCTTGTTTTCGAGCGCTGCCAGCCAGGTCGCTACATGGTCATAAACCGCGTCGGCCGTGTCCTGGCCAAGGTCATGCGGGCAGCCCAGTGTTTCTTGCAAAACATAGGTGATCCAGGTGCGGCTCGGTGTGCCGAGAAAGAGGTGCCAATGGGATGCAAATAGCCGAAAGATCGCGCGCGGGTCGCGGTCCTCGGCGGGAACACCTATGCCTAGATCGGCCAGCGGAACCCCTTGCGAATAGAGCATGCGAAACACGTAGTGGTCAGGGATCACCAACAGCTCTGCCGGGTCTGCAAAGGCTGTGTCATCTGCGAACCAGGACGGGTCGCAATGCCCATGCGGAGACACGATTGGCGCGTCCTTTATCCCGGCATAAAGCGTTTCTGCGACACCCGATAATTTCAGAACCATTCCGCCCTCTCCCTTTTTGCGCAGACTAGCACGAATGCCCCTTGGCGCATGTGATAAATGCCGCCACTCTGCAAATCGGGAGGACAAGAATGAACGTGTTGCTGATCGGGATGGGCATGGTTGCCCAGACCCATGTTTGTGCATTGCGGGATGCCGGAAACGGTGTGCGGTTAAGTGGTGTTCTGGGTCGCGACCCTGACCGAACGTCGGCGTTTTGCGCCGCTGCGTCCGAGACGGTTGGGCATCCGGTTTCTGCGTTCACAGATAGTGCGGCGGCGTTGGCATCAGAGCCGGATATGGCGATCCTGATCACGCCACCCGATGCGCGTGCCCCGTTTGCGGATGCGCTGGCCCACGCGGGCATTCCCACTCTCATGGAGAAACCGATTGAGCGCACGTTGGAGGCCGCACGCGGGATTGTTGCGACCTATGTGCAGGCCAATGTGCCGCTCGCTCTCTGTTTCCAGCATCGCACCCGTGCGGCGGCGCAGGATTTGCGGACGCGTTTGGCCACTGGCGCGCTGGGCGAGATTGTCCATGTGGACATTCGGGTGCCGTGGTGGCGGGATCAAGCGTATTACGATGCGCCCGGTCGCGGCAGCTATGCCCGTGATGGCGGTGGTGTGATGATCAACCAGGCCATCCACACGCTCGATCTCGCGCTTTGGATTGCCGGGCCTGTTGCGCGCGTTCAGGCGCAGATGCAGACCAGCCCGCTGCACCACATGGAGGCCGAAGACATTGCATCTGCGCTGTTGCGTTTTGCATCGGGTGCGACAGGTGTCCTGAGTGCGACGACGTGCGCCTATCCCGGCACCACAGAGAGCATTGCGCTGACCACGACACGCGCGCAGGTGCATCTGTCTGGCGACACGCTGCGCATCGACTGGCATGATGGCGCGACAGAGACGCGCGCACCTGCCGCGGATGCGGGAACGGGTGGGGGTGCTGATCCGATGGCGTTCACCCATGCGTGGCATCAGGCGGTGATCGAGGATTTTGCGGCGGCGCTGCGCGATGATCGCCCACCTCTTGCGCCGCCTTCTGACGCGCTGCACGTGCACGCCGTCATTCACGCCATGGAGCAAGCCGCCCGGCGCGGCACAACCGAAGAGGTACCCACATGTCCCTGAGTTTCATTGCGCTGGGGTTGGACCACCGCCACATCTACGGCATGACCGAAAACATGCAGCGCGTCGGCGCGCGGTGTCTGGGGTACTGGACAGAGGGTGATCCGCAGCCATTGGAAGGCTATGTGAAACGGTTCCCCGATATGCCGCGTTTTGACACGCTCGAGGCGACCTTGGGGGCCGGGGCGGATTTGGCGCTGGTGTCGGCGGTGCCTGCGGACCGTGCCACGCTTGCGGTGCGTGCCATGCAGGCGGGCCACGACGTGATGACGGACAAGCCGGGGTGTACAACCCACGCGCAACTGGATCAAATCAAGGCCTGTGTGGCCGAAACTGGCCGCATCTGGTCCATCAACTTTTCCGAACGGTTCGAGGTGCCAAGCGTCACGCTGGCGGACCAATTGGTGCAGGACGGTGCCATTGGTCGTGTTGTGCATACGACGGGTCTGGGGCCGCATCGGTTGAACCGTGCGACACGGCCCGACTGGTTTTTTGAGCGTCAAAGATACGGCGGCGTCTTGACCGACATCGCGTCGCATCAGATTGACCAGTTCCTGCATTTTACCGGGTCTGACGCTGCCGAGGTGACAATGGCGCACGTGGCCAACCATGCGAACCTAGCCGATGCGGGATTGCAGGACTTTGGCGAACTTAGCCTGCGGTCTGACCGCGCCTCCGGGTATATCCGGGTTGACTGGTATACGCCCGATGCCCTGCCCAATTGGGGGGACGGGCGGCTGACCCTGCTCGGGACAGAGGGCTATATCGAGCTGCGCAAATACATCGATGTTGGCGGGCGCGACGGCACCGACAGCGTTGTCCTTGTGAATAGAGACCGATGCGAGGTGCTGGATGGGCGCGACGCGGGCCTGCCCTATTTCGGACGGTTGGCAGATGATATCGCGCACCGAACTGAGACGGCGATGACGCAGGCGCATTGCTTTCGCGTGATGGAACTGGCGCTGGACGCACAGGCTCTGGCCGAACGGAGTGACGCATGATCCGGGTTGCCATTCTGGGCGGCGGCATCGGTGCGCAGCATCTGGACGGTTACCGCGCGCTGGATGATTTCCAAGTCACGCATCTGGTGGATCAGGATGCAGACCGGCTGGCGGCCCTGTGTGATGGCGACATCGTTGGGCTGACAGAGATTGACGATGCACTGGCTTCGGATGTCGACGTGATCGACATTTGTCTGCCTCCGCATTTGCACGTCCCGATCACCCTTGCAGCACTTGCAGCCGGTAAACACGTGATCTGTGAAAAGCCGCTGGCAACGTCCATGGCCCAGATTGCCGAGATGCGTGCAGCAGCGCAAGACGCAGGTCGGCACGTCTTTCCAGTGTTCCAGTACAGGTTTGGACCCGCCTTTTCCGCTTTGGCGCAATTGCGCGCGGCGGGCCTGTTGGGCGTGCCTCGGGCGGCGGCGATTGAAACCCATTGGAACCGTGGCGTGGATTATTATGCGATACCGTGGCGCGGCACCTGGCCCGGAGAGCAGGGGGGTGCCGTGTTGGGTCACGCGATCCATGCGCACGATCTGTTGTCACATGTGATGGCGCCGGTGTCTGGCGTGACCGCGCGGCTGGGGACGTTGATCAACCCGATCGAGACCGAGGATACCGCCGCCATACTGTTTGATCTGGAAGGGGGTGGCCTGGCCACCAGTTCGATCACCCTGGGTGCTGCGACGGATGAAACGCGGTTGCGTCTGGTCTATGAGCACCTGACAGCAACGTCAGATACGCACCCGTACAGCCCGTCCGAAGGTACATGGCGTTTTGACGCCCGCGACTCCGCACAACAGGCGCAGGTGGATAAGATCGTAGCGGGTTGCGCTGATGCGCCCATAGGTTTCGTGGGTGGTCTGGCGGAAATCGCCAAGGCATTGCGCGGTGAGGCCAATCAGGCTGTTACATTTGAGGACGGGGCGAGGTCGATTGCGCTGGTCACCGCGATTTATGCATCGCATCGCACAGGCGCACGCATTGAACTGCCTCTGCCAGATACGCACCCGATGACAAAAGGATGGCAACCATGATCGAATGCTGGCGCTGGTTCGGCCCTGATGACCCGACACAATTGTCAGACCTGCCGCAGGTGGGCGCGACTGGTGTGGTCACCGCCTTGCATCAATTTGCGCCCGGAGAGATCTGGCCACGCAAGGCTGTGGCGGAACGCAAGACATTGATCGAGGCAGCTGGTTTGCGCTGGGAAGTGGTCGAAAGCCTGCCCGTGTCGGAGGCGATCAAGACCCAAGGGCCAGACATGGCAGCGCATCTTGATGCGTACAAGGAAAGCCTTGCCGCGCTGGCCGCCGAAGGCATCGAAACGGTGTGCTACAATTTCATGCCGATCCTCGACTGGACCCGCACCGAGATGCGCGCGCCACAAGCCCACGGTGGTACCGCGATGCTGTTCGATTTGCCCACCTTTGCGGCGTTCGACATGCACATCCTGGGCCGTGCTAATGCGCGGGACGACTATCCAGAGGATGTGCACGAAGCAGCGACAGAGGTTTTAGCGTCACTGGATGAAAACGCACGGGCGCGTTTGACACGCACGATCATTGCGGGCCTTCCGGGGGCCAATGACGGTTGGACGCTAGACGATGTGCGCGCCCGGTTGTCGACCTATGATGGTATCACTGCGGATCGGTTACGGCAGAACCTGATCGACTTTTTGTCCGAGGTGGCACCGGTGGCTGATCGCCTTGGCATGCGTCTGTGTTGCCATCCGGACGACCCGCCGTTTTCGTTGTTGGGGTTACCGAGGGTCATGTCCACGACGGATGATTACGCGCGCATTATCGAAGCAGTGGATACGCCTGCGAATGGTGCGACGCTGTGCACAGGGTCCATGGGGGTTGATCCCGGATTTGATGCGTCTGACTTTGTCCGTCGGCTGGGGCCGCGCATTCACTTTGCCCATCTGCGCAACACCAAGCGGTTGCCGTCCCCGGACCCATCGCGGGCCAGCTTTTTCGAAGCGCCGCATTTGCAGGGCGACACCGATATGGTGGCGACGTTGCGCGCGCTGATGGCTGAAGAGGCGCGCCGCCGGGCGGAGGGTCGTGATGACCATGCCATCCCAATGCGGCCTGATCATGGGCAGGAATTGTTGATGGACCGTACACGCGACAGCCTGCCGGGCTATCCGCTGATCGGCCGTATGCGCGGGTTGGCTGAGCTGCGCGGCATCATGGCGGCACTTGCATGATACGGGTTGGGGTGGCCGGTGCCGGGTTGATCGGCAAGCAACATATCGCCGCCATTGAACGCGCGCCAGGGGTGCAACTGTCGGCGGTGTTCGACCCGGTGGTCGAGGATGGGCCGTGGCCACGTGCGGGCAGTTTGGCGGAACTGGCAGGGATGTCGGACGGGGTGATCCTTGCCGTGCCCAATGCGCTGCATGCGCCCATGGCGATGGAGTTGATCGGGCTGGGTACACCTATGCTGATCGAAAAGCCGCTGACCGGGACCGCCGCCGAAGGGGCGGAGATCGTGGCGGCGTCTGCGCAGTCAGGTGTCCCTGTACTGGTCGGGCATCACCGGCGGCACAATCCGATCGTTGCCAAGGCGCGTGAGATCATCACCTCGGGGGCTTTGGGACAGATCACGACGGTGCATGGGCAGTGCTGGTTGCCCAAGCCGGACCACTATTATGACGCGGCGTGGCGGCAGGGGGCGGGGGCCGGGCCGCTGTTCATCAACCTGATCCATGACGTCGATGTGTTGATGCACCTGTGTGGCCCTGTTTCGCAGGTGCAGGCCTTTGAAAGCAACGCAGTGCGCGAGGCCGAAGCCGAGGAGGTGAGCGTGGCGATCCTGCGCTTTGCCAGCGGCGCGCTGGGGACGCTGAACCTGTCGGACGTGGCGCTTGGGCCGTGGAGCTGGGAGCTGACGGCGGGGGAAAACCCGGCCTATCCCAAGACGGATCAATCCGCCTATCTGATCGGGGGGCGGCAGGGGTCACTGGCGCTGCCAAACCTGACCGTATGGTCACAGGCCGAGGGGCCGGATTGGTGGGCGCCGATTGATCAGACGCGCGTGCCCCTGCCGTTGGCGGATTCGCTTGCTGCGCAGATCGGCCATTTCGCGCACGTGATCGAAGGCAAGGCCGCGCCGCTGGTGTCTGCGGCGGACGGATTGCGCGCGGTGCAGGTGATCGAGGCGATCAAGGCCGCCGCCCGCACCGGCACGCCGGTGGACATCGAATAAACGCTCGTTTTGCAGCAATCCTGTGCTAGCGTGGACCCGCGCGCACTGCGCGCCGCGATAGGGCAGGGGGTGTCTTTTGGACCTGCTCGGCGTCCGCGCATGACGTGAAACCCCACCCTGAAAACGAACCACAAAGAGGAGCAGCTGATGCCGTCAGTTGGTGTGATCGGATTGGGTGACATGGGCAGCGGGCTTGCCAAGAACCTGATCGCAAATGGATTTGAGACATGGGGCCGTGACTTGCTGGACCACCGGCAGCGCGCGTTCGAAGAGATGGGCGGCCATACGGCTACGTCTACGGCGGAGGTGGGCCGCAATGCGCAGGCCGTTTTCGTGATGGTGATGAAGGGCGCGGAGGCACATGAGGTGATCCTTGGCCCCGACGGGCTGGCCGAGACGATGGCGCCGGGCGGCGTCATCCTGCTGACCGCGACGGTGAAACCGGCCGAGGCGCGGGCGATTGCCCATGGCCTTGGGGGCCGAGACCTGCACCTGATCGACAGCCCGGTATCGGGCGGATTTCCGGGCGCGCAGGCGGGAACGCTTACCATGATGGCGGCGGGTACAAATGTGGCGATGGACATCGCTCGCCCTGTGATGGAGGCGGTGTCCGCCAATATCCACCGCGTGGGCACGGATGCGGGCGATGGTCAGACCGTCAAGGCGTGCCTGCAATCGCTGATCGGCGCGCAGTTTTCGGCGACGTTTGAAGCGGCGGCATTGGCGGCCAAGGCGGGCGTGCCGGGGCAGGTGATCCTCGATGTCTTCTCCACCTCGTCCGCGGGGTGCGGGGTCGTGAACAACGCGTTGGAAAAGATCATCGATCGGCAGTTTGAGGGCACGGGCAGCCACATAAACACGATGCACAAGGATCTGACGATCTCGATGGCTTTGGGCGAGGAGTTGGGCGTGCCGCTCCATACGGCGGCGTCGGCGATGCAGGTGTTTCATGCCGGGCGCACGCGCTATCCCGACGGTGACAATTGGACCTGTACGCAGGTGATCGAAGAGATCGTGGGCGCGGAGCTGCACCGCGACGCGGCCAAGGTGACGCGATGAAGCTGGGGGTCATTACCGACGGGATCAGCCGCGATCTGACCCATGCCGTCGATGTGATGGATGAGTTTGGTCTGGACTATGCAGAGCTGCAATTCGTCGGCGATACCGAGGTAGGCGATCACAGCGCAGGCGAGATCCGCGAGATCGACGCGCTGTTGCGTGATCGGGGCAAGCCGGTGTCCTGCCTCAGCCGCCATATCTTTGCCGGGACCACCAGCGCCAATCGCGCGGGCGACGCGCTGCACACACAGCACATGGATGCGCTGAAACGGGTGATCGACATGGCGCATGTGGTGGGCAGTCCGCTGGTGCGGATCATGACCCAGAAAAAGGAACAGATCCTGTGGGGGTCGCATGGCGCGGAAAAGTGGAACGTGGCGCATGGCGCGTGGGACACGATGGCGCCGATGATCGCCCCCGCGGTCGAGCTGGCCCGCGCCGAGGGTATCACGCTGGTGGTCGAGACGGGCAATGGCACGATGGTCAACTCGAACTACACCGCGCGGCGTTTGATTGATGAGCTGGACGCCCGCGACGCGCTGAAGGTGCTGTGGGATCCGGCCAACAATTGCTGGTGTCACGAGCTGGCCTATCCCGACGGGTACGAAGAGGTGCGCGGCGGTTATCTGGGGCACGTCCATGTCAAGGATGTGCAGGTGGACACACCCCGCGCCATGCTTGAGGTGCGCGAGTTGGGGCAGGGCCAATTGGGGCCGCTGTTTGCGCCCATGGCCGATGCGCTGCGTGCGGATGGCTACGATGGTGTGATCAGTTTCGAGAGCGTCTATCACCCCGGCAATGGCGACTTTGAGGCGGGGTTTCGGGCCTGTGTGGATCGGTTCAAGGCAATTTTTGGCGATTGAGCCTCACGCTGTTGTGCGCCTTGCCCCCTTCAATATGCGCGGGGTGCCCTCATATTGCGCCTGCCTGCCCGCGCGGTTAGGCAGGACTAACGCAATAAACAGGTGCCCGCGATGACTGCTGCCCCCCTTCCTGCCCTGGATGATATGCGCGTGGCCGTGATCGGGCTGGGCTATGTCGGGCTGCCGCTGGCTGTGGCCTTTGGTCACCAAAGACACACCGTGGGCTATGATCTGAACGCTGCGCGTGTGGCCGAGTTGGCCGGGGGGAATGACAGCACCGGAGAGGTCGACGACCTGAGCGGCGCGGCCCATCTGACATTCACCAGTGCGCTGGACGATATCGCGGACTGCAATGTCTACATCGTCGCCGTGCCCACGCCGATCGACAACCAGCGCCAGCCGAACCTTGGGCCGTTGCTGTCCGCATCGCGGGCGATTGGGCAGGTGATCAAGCGGGGTGACATCGTCATCTACGAGAGCACCGTTTATCCGGGTGCTACCGAAGACGATTGTTTGCCGCTGGTCGAGGCGGGATCGGGTCTGGTGCTGAACACCGATTTTTACGCGGGCTACAGCCCGGAGCGGATCAATCCGGGCGATAAGGAACGGCCACTGACCAAGATCTGCAAAGTCACGTCGGGATCGACCCCGGAGGCAGGCGCGGTCATTGACGCGCTATATCGCACGATCATCACGGCGGGCACGCATCTGGCCCCATCCATCCGCGTGGCCGAGGCGTCGAAGGTGATCGAGAACACGCAACGGGACGTGTCCATTGCGCTGATCAACGAGTTGTCGATCATCTTTTCGCATCTGGGGCTGGATACTGCCGCGGTGCTCGACGCGGCGGCGACCAAGTGGAATTTCAACCGCCTTTCGCCGGGATTGGTCGGCGGGCACTGCATCGGCGTTGACCCGTATTACCTCGTGCACAAGTCGATCAGTGCGGGGCATATCCCCGACATCATACGCATGGCGCGCGAGATCAACGACGGGATGGCGCGGCACGCGGTGTCGCTGTTGATCAAGGCGATGATCCGACGTGAGGCGCGCGTGCATGGAGGGCGGATTCTGTTGCTGGGGATCACGTTCAAACAGAATTGCGCCGACATTCGCAACACCAAGGTCGTCGACATGCTGGGCGAACTGGACAGCTATGGCCTGACCGTGGACCTGCACGATCCGTGGGCGGATGCGGACGAAGTGCGCGCGGTGCATGGCATTGACCTGTTGCCGGACATGCCCGTGGCGCAGGGGGCATATGATGCCGTTATCCTCGCGGTGTCGCATGACAATCTGGTCGCGCTTGGGGCAGATGGTTTGCGGGCGCAATTGACAGAGAACGGTGTCTTTTTCGACATGAAGGCCGTTTTTGATCAGGACCAAAGTGATTTGCGTCTGTGACAGGGTCAAAGGGCTGAAATTGTGATGTGATTTCTGATGCCGCATGTGTCAGTTTCGGCGGACACATCAATTCAGGACGCCTTCATGACACCACACGTCGTTGCCCAACTTTCTGCCCTTCCGGACCGAAGCCCGGCCTATGCCATTGTTGGCGAAGTCGATCTGGTGGTTGTCCGGTTTGATGACGACATATCGGTGTTCTACGGACGGTGTCTGCACCGCGGGGCGCTGATGTCGGACGGGTTTGTGCGCGGCGATAACCTGATCTGTGGGGTGCATGACTGGGACTACCGCCTCGACAGCGGGGTCAGCGAATACGCCAATGACGAGGCGCTGCCCAAGTTCAAAAGCTGGTTGGATGGCGGTGACATCTGTGTCGATGCGGACGAAATCAATGCGTGGGGCCACGCCAACCCTCAACCGTTCAACCGCGATGATTACCTGGGTCTTTATGCCGACACGGCGCATGGCACCGAGGAGGAACCCTATGCCGGGTTGATCCGGCAATACGCCCGCGACGGGTTGTCCAAGACGGGCCACCACGGTGCGGTCGATGCGATGGGCGTGCCGCGCGTGCAACTGCCCGATTGGGATGACATTCAGCTGCTGACCGCGCAGCTGCACAAGCCGCCGCTCTTGGACGACGATCCGGTCGGGACAGAAGTGGTGATTGGCCCCAACGCGCAGAAACCGCTAAAGCTGGATATCCCGTTGTTCGTGTCCGACATGTCCTATGGCGCGCTGTCGGAGCCGGCCAAGATCGCGCTGGCGCGGGGCGCCGAACTGGCCGGGACGGGCATCTGTTCGGGCGAGGGCGGGATGCTGCCCGAAGAGCAGGAGGCGAACTCGCGCTACTTCTACGAACTGGCGTCGGCGCGGTTCGGGTTTTCTTGGGACAAGGTACAGAAGTGCCAGGCGTTCCATTTCAAAGGCGGACAAGGGGCCAAGACGGGCACGGGCGGGCACCTGCCCGGCAACAAGGTGCATGGCAAGATTGCCGACGTCCGAGGGCTGGACGAGGGCGAAGATGCGATTTCACCGTCGCGGTTCCCGGACTGGACGGACACCGCACAGATCAAGGATTTCGCGGACGAGGTGCGGGATCGGACAGGGGGTATTCCTGTCGGGTACAAGCTGTCGGCCCAGCATATTGAGAAAGACATCGACGCGGCCCTTGAGGTCGGCGTCGACTACATCATTCTGGACGGACGTGGCGGGGGAACCGGCGCGGCCCCGATCATCTTCCGCGACAATATCTCGGTGCCGACGATCCCCGCGCTGGCCCGCGCCCGCGCGCATCTGGACCGGTTGGAGCGGCACGACGTGTCGCTGGTGATCACCGGCGGGTTGCGCAAACCGGCGGATTTCATCAAGGCGCTGGCGCTGGGTGCGGATGCGGTGGCATTGTCGAACTCGGCCATGCAGGCCATTGGCTGCATCGCGATGCGGGCGTGTCATACCAACAATTGCCCCGTGGGCATCGCCAGCCAGAAACCGCATCTGGTCAATCGGCTGGTGGTCGAGAAATCTGCGCGGCAACTGGCCAACTTCTTTGAGGCGTCGACCGAGCTGATGCAGGTGATGGCGCGGGCCTGTGGCCACGATCACCTGTCGAAATTCAATATCGATGACCTGACCACGTGGAAAAAGGACATGTCCGAAATCTCGGGTGTCCCGTTTGGAGGTGTAGCATGACCGATCAACTCGACTGGATCCGCGTGGGTCAAACCGGCGACCTGCCCGAAGGCCGCGTGAAAACCGTGACGGCGCGTACTGTGTCCATCTGTCTGTCGCATTTCGACGGGCAATGGGCTGCGATGGACAACCACTGCCCGCACCAGCGTGGACCCTTGGGCGAGGGGTCGATCGAAGTTGGCGAAGAAGGCAAATGCTGGATCCGTTGCCCGTGGCACGGCTGGGATTTTGATCCGCTGACAGGGGCGCCTCCGGGCGGGCATGAGGATACGGGTCAGAAGATCTATCCGCTCAAGATCGAGGGCGACGAGATTTTTGTGGGCCTTGAGCCCGAGCCGCCGCATGAGCGCACCGTGTCCGACCAGATGGCCGAGAGCATGGTGAACTGGGGCATCAAGCACGTGTTCGGCATGGTCGGCCACTCGAACCTCGGCCTGGCGGATGCGATCCGTATGCGGGTCGAGGCGGGCGAGATGAAGTATGTGGGCATCCGGCACGAAGGGGCCGCCGCCTTTGCCGCATCGGCCTATGGCAAGCTGACGGGGCATCCCGCGGGCTGTCTGACCATTGCGGGGCCGGGGGCGACCAACCTGCTCACCGGACTCTGGGATGCCAAGGTGGACCGCGCGCCGGTGCTGGCGCTGACCGGGCAGGTACAAACGCAGGTCTTTGGCCCCGGTGCGTTCCAGGACATCGATCTGGCGTCGGCCTTTGATGCGGTCAGCCGATTCAGCCAGACGGTGCTGAGCACGTCGAAACATTCTGAACTGGTGTCGCTGGCGATGAAGAACGCGCTGGTCGAGCGAGACGTGTCGCACCTGATCTTTCCTGATGACATGCAGACCAACGCGTCGGACGCGCCCGCATCGGCGCCGGATGGGCGTATGGGCCGCGCGGTGGTCAAGCCGTCGGACGATGATGTTGCCGATGCGCTCAAGATGCTGAACGGGGCCAAGCGGCCTATTCTGGTGATCGGCCACGGCGCTTGGGATCATATGGAGGCCATCGAGAAACTGGCCGTGGATCTGGGCGCGCCCGTGCTGACCACGTTCAAGGGCAAGGGGCTGATCGCGGATGATCACCCCAACGCCGCCGGTGTGCTGGGCCGTTCCGGTACGCCGATTGCGTCGTGGTTCATGAACGAGGCGGACCTGATCCTGACCCTTGGCACGTCGTTCTCAAACCACACAGGGATCGAGCCATCCAAGCCGATCATCCAGGTGGATTTTGAACGGATGCAACTGGGCAAGTTCCACCCCGTCGACCTGCCCATCTGGGCCGAGATCGGCGCGTTCTGCGATGCGATCAAGGGCGGGTTGTCCCGACCCGCCGATGCGCCAGACCAAATCGCCGAACTGGCGGGCCGCTGGGACATCTGGCGGCGCGAGAAACGCTCCCGCATGGAGGAGGAAACGGCCAAGGGCATCCACGCCTTTGCCATCTTTGACGCGCTCAGCCGCGTGGCTCCGGCGGATGCGATCATCGCTGTGGACGTGGGCAATAACACCTACTCCTTTGGCCGCTATTTCGAAACCAAGGGCCAGCGCGTGCTGATGTCAGGATATCTCGGATCCATTGGTTTCGGCCTGCCTGCGGCCATGGGTGCGTGGGCGGCGACACAGGATTTCGACTGGCTCAAGGGCCGCAAGATCATCTCGATCTCGGGTGACGGTGGCTTTGGTCAATACGCGATGGAACTGACCACGGCTGTCAAATACGGCATGGATATCACCCATGTCCTCTTGCACAACGGCGAGCTGGGCAAGATCACCAAAGAGCAGAAATCCGGCGAATGGCCGGTGTGGGAAACGTCCCTGCACAACCCGTCCTTTGCCGCCTTTGCCAAGATTTGCGGCGCGCATGGGGAAAAGGTCGTGTCGTCGGATGCGATCCAAGCCGCGTTGCAAAAAGCGTTGGACGTCGATGGCCCGGCGCTTGTCGAAATCATGACAGATGCAGAGCTGGTGTAGGGTGCGCATTCACTGCGCACCTCTGTGATCTCAACCGGTGCGCCCGTCAAAGGTGCGCACCGCGATCCCTTCGGCCTCGAGCGTGCGGCGGACGCTTGCGGCGATGTCCACGGCCTCAGGGGTGTCGCCGTGACAGCAGATGCTGTCGATGGGCGTGTCGATCCGGGTGCCGTCTTCGGTGATGATCGCCTGTGCCTTGACCATTTCGACCATCCGTTTGCCTGCAAGTTCCGCGTCGTGGATGACCGCGCCCGGCAACCGACGATCCACAAGGGTTGCATCAGAGTTATAGGCCCGGTCGGCAAAAATCTCGCAGGCAAATGCCGCGCCAAGGCTGCGTGCCGCACGTTCCTGTGCCGTGGCGGCCAACACCATCAGGATCGCGCCGGGATGTGCAGATAGCGCGGCTTCGTAGCAGGCGCGCGCCATCTCTTCGTTTTCCGAGGTCATGTTGCCAAGAGCACCGTGCAGCTTGATATGCCGGACCTCGGCACCCAGCGCACGGGCCATCCCCAGTGTGGCGCCAACCTGGCATCGGATCGAGTTTTGCAGTGACGCAATCGGCATGTCGATCCGGCGACGGCCAAAGCCCTGGATGTCCGCAAAACCGGGATGCGACCCGACGCCGACACCGTTTTCGATTGCCATCGACATGGTGCTCGCCATCACGTCGGGGTCCCCGGCATGCGCACCACAAGCAATATTCGCGGACGTCACCGTTTTGAGCAACGCCGCGTCATCCCCCATCTTCCAGGGGCCAAAGCTTTCGCCCATATCCGCGTTCAGATCGACCTGCATATGTTCATCCTTCGTCAAGTGGCGCGTCAGCGGCGGATACAACACCGCCAATCAATTGATAGGACAGCAAATCCTGCATCGTGGCAGGATCCCGGACCAAAGGTGCAACCTGTTGCGACAGCTTGCGTTCCTCGGCGGTGGCGCGGGCCTGTTGTGCGGCCCCTTCCTCAAGCGTCAGGAAGGTAAATCGAATTTCAGCACCCGCGGGTGCCTGCGCGATGCGGGGCAAATCACAGGGCAATACCGTTCCGATGCGTGGATAACCCCCGGTGGTCTGGCTTTCGGCCATCAAGACAAACGGGGTGCCGTCGCCAGTGACCTGAATGTCGCCCGGCACAATCACTTCGCTGACGATGCTGAGCGCCTTGGGGTTAGAGAACCCTTCGCCGTCGCTGTCCATGCGCACGCCCTGGCGATTGGCGCGCGGGTCTCTGCGGAACGTAGTGTCTTCGAACCGCGCGCGGATGGCGGGGTCAAAGTCCTCGGTTTGCATGCTGGGTACAATGCGCACCGTCCCGCCGGTGAACCGTGCATCGGGCGTCAAAGTCATGCCGGTGTCCCGGCCCTTGTCTGCGCCAATGGCGAGCGTGTTACCTGTGCTGACAAGAGCGCCCAGGCCGACCGATTGATGCGTTGCACGTGACCCCAGCGCGGCATCCGTCGCGAACCCGCCGCCGACATGCAGGTATCCATAGGTCCCCGACCGCGTTGGCCCGATCACCAGTTTCGCACCTTTTGGCACCAAGTGGCTTGCGTTCCAGGCTGCCGTCTCGCCGTCAATTTGCGCGGTCATCACAGCCCCGGTCAGGGCGATGCGGATGTCCTCGGTGGCTTCGAACGTGCCGCCGGTCCCGACCATTTCCAGAACGGCACACTCGACGCTCTGGCGCAACAGGGCCGCCCCCTCGTGAACGGCGCGCAGATCGGCGGCCCCTCCTTGGGTCAGGCCCATAGCGAGGTAACCGGGACGACCAAGATCCTGTACCGCGACGCCCGGACCCGCGTGATGTACGATCAGCGCCCTCATGCCAGCACCTCTTGCACAGCACCGCCCGCACCGTCGCTATTGTGCGCCTCGATCCGGGCCAGTTCAGCTTCGGACACATCGGTGAACTGGATTTCGTCACCGGGGGAGAGCGGAAAAGGGGTCGCGCCGTTAGGCCGGAAACAGGCGAATGCGGTCTGGCCAACATGGCGCCACCCGGTTGGCGTATCTTTGGCAAAGAGGCAAACCTGGCGCACAGCGGCAACGAGCGCACCAGCCGGTACGTTGGGGGTTAGCCCGACTTGGCGCGGAATGTTCCACGCCTCGCCCAATGTTCCAAGGTACGGTTGACCCGGCGCAAAACCAAGCGTCAGAACCCGCAGTCGCGCCGCTGTCAAATCGGCCAGCGCCTGCGCTTCGTCCAGTCCGGCGGCCTCTGCGGCTTCGGCCAGTTGCGGCGCGCGGCTGCCACCAAAGGCGGCGGGAATGGTCCACAGCGAGCGACCGGCGGGCAAGGGCGCATTGCTCCAGTCCTGACCGGCCAACATGTCCGCCAGTTGATCACGTATGCCGTCAAACCGATGCTCTGCCAGATCGACGCGAAAGAACGCGGATACCAACGTGCTGCTGCTTTCCGTCACCTCGGTCCAACCCTGATCATCAACAGCGCCGCGGAATGCGATGGCGGCACGATTGGCCGCGTCCGTTGCCCGTTCACCAAAGGTGACAAGCACGCCATTCAGCCCAACGGACTGGATCTTGGGGGTGTAGGTTGGGTTAGTCATGCGCGCAGCCTAGCGTTTCTTTTGCCGGGTGCAATCGGACTAAACCGGTGTGCGCAACCAATTGTCGTCAAAGGCTGTTTGCGTGACCCCGGCCAATCGCTTCACCCGCTCCAACTCGACTTCCAACGCGGCTTGCCGTCTTTTGCCCCATCGCACTTTGTGTTCCGGCCAGAGCGCGCGGACCCGCAGAGTGTCTTCGTTGCGGAACGCTTTCATGTCGATCCGTCCAACCAGTCGGTCGCCTTCCATCAGTGGAAAGACATAGTACCCATAGGTGCGTTTCGGCTCGGGGACAAAAATCTCGATACGGTATGCGAACCCAAAGAGCCGTTCCGCCCGTTTCCGGTCGCGCAGTGCAGGATCAAAGGGGCTGAGAACACGCAGACGGCTGGTTGGTGCAATGTGCAGCGCGGGATCATCCGGCAAGTTCGGCCACGCAAAGGCAGGGCGCACTGACCCATCCACCCCAGTGATGCCCACCTGAATGATACGCCCTTGATCAAGGGCCGCAGTGCACCACGCCTTCGCCTCTGCTGGTGAAATATGGTCCCAGAATGCGGCAAGCTCTCCGTGGGTGGCAGAACCCAAACGGTCAAGCGCCTCGCGGCAGCACCAGTCGATGCTTTCTTCGGTGTCGGGTGCATTGCCTTGGGTCGTGCGGTCCAGCACCCGCTCTGTCAGGTCATAGTATTTCTGAAACCCTTCGCGGCGGACCACCTGCAACGCGCCGCTGCGCCACAGATACTCCAGTGCGGTTTTCGAGGGATGCCAGTCCCACCATCCGCCCGAGCCGCGCTTTTCGCCTTCGCCCACATCGCCGGAACAACAGGGGCCATGATCGCGAATTTGGTCCAGAACGGGTTGGAATTTGGCCTCGAACCCTTCCCGCCGCCATTCTGACCATTTCTCGCGCAGACGTGCGGCATCCCGTTCGCGGCGCAAATGCCAATAGGGGTAGAATTTGAGCGGAACTATCGCGGCATCATGGGTCCAGTGTTCGAACAGGCCCCGGTCATGTTCATAGAGCCGTTTGAGCGCCTTGGGTCGGTAACGCGGCCTGCGCGAGAACAGGATCATGTCATGCGCGCGCGCCACTGTGTTGATGCTGTCCAGTTGGACAAAACCCAACCGCTCAATCAGGTCCAGCAGTGCGCCACCGTTTGCGGGTCCCTGTGGCGTTTCCGACAAGGCGTGCCGATCCAGAAACACGCGCCGCGCGGCTTGGTTCGACAGGATGAACATCGGCCTAGGTGCGCAATGCGCGGCGCAGCGTGTCACCAAACGAGATTTTGGGCGTCAGCGTGATGTGGCTGGGCGTTGCATCCGCATCGGGCCCTGACTTGTCCCTGATGATCTCTGCGGCAGCGCGCCCGATCTCGAGACGGCAGGCATCTGTTGTGGCGAGTTGGCGTGGCAGCCCTTGCAGCAATTCAACACCGTTGAACCCGGCAAGCCCGATTTGCCCAGGGACATCAATGCCTTCGTCCAGCAGGTACAACAAGCCACCCGCGCCAATCATGTCGTTCGAGTAGTACAGGAAATCCAGATCGGGGTTGCTGTCCAGCATCGTTTTGGTCATCTCGCGACCCTTGGCCAGCGCCGATCCGCCGTCATAGAAATCCCGGGCTTCGATCTCGACACCTGCTTTGGCCAAACCTTCGGTCAGACCTTCGAACCGTTTGCGCGCCCGGTGATCGCGCGGCATGGAGGTCCCCATAAACCCGATGCGGGAATACCCTTGTTTGAGAATGGCCTTTGCCATGTCCAATCCGGCCTGACGGTGCGAGATACCAACCATGTTGTCGACGGGGTTACCGTCTGTGTCCATGATCTCAACCACAGGGATGCCCGCGTTCTTGAGCATTGCTTGCGCGGCATCCGAATGCTCGAGCCCTGCGATGATGACACCGGAGGGGCGCCAGGACAGCATTTCGTAAAGCACGCGCTCTTCCTTGTCGCGCATATAGTCTGTGACACCAAACACCGGTTGCAGCGGCGTGTCCTCTAACACCTGATTGATGCCGGTCAGCACTTCTGGAAACACCATGTTGCTCAGTGATGGCACGATAACAGCCACCAGATTGACGTGCTGTGATGCCAGTGAACCGGCAATCTGGTTGGGCACATAGCCCAGCTCTTGCGCGGCCTTGAGCACCTTTTGCCGGGTCGTTTCAGACACATCGCCCCGGTTGCGTAGCACACGGCTGACGGTCATTTCTGATACGCCGGATGCGGCGGATACATCGCGCAGTGTCAGCGGGCGTTGGGCGCGATCAGTCAATGGCTGTCCTCGAAATTACCTATGCACTGAGTTACCGCCAATTTCGCCCGGAGTTCAAGCGCGACCGCACAAGACGCCTTGCCGAAAAAGGTGACAATTGCGTGCAGGAGCGGTAGATCAGTTTTCGCGCGGCCCCGTGGCTCAACTGGATAGAGCAGCCCCCTCCTAAGGGGCAGGTTGCAGGTTCGAATCCTGCCGGGGTCGCCAAAAACCTCATGAAATCAAATGCTAGAAGCTCCTCTTGACTGGCGAAATTGCGGCGGATACCCTTTCACATAACTTACACACTTTCACAGTTTTGGGCGTTTGATCTGTGGGAACAGAAAAACACACGATTCTGGGCGGGAAAGTCCACGTTTACAGGCGGGAAAACAGCCCTTTTTGGCAATGCTCGTCATACATGAACAGCAAGAACCGTCGCACTTCCACAAAGGAAGAAAGCCTTCGACTTGCCAAAGAATTTGCCGAAGACTGGTACCTGACACTTCGCGGAAAACAGGCGCGGGGCGAGCTCCCGAATGACCGAACTTTTGCGTTTGCTGCCGAAAAATTCTTAGTCGAGTTTGAAGCAGATACGTTGGGAGAGCGAAATCCCAAGTGTCTAAAGAACCATCAAAATCATGTGCGGCTACATCTCTCACCATTTTTCGGGCGGATGAGATTGGCGGAAATCTCGACCACAACCATCCAAGAGTACCGACTTGCCAGAATGCAATCGAGTTATCGTGGCAAGCCGCCCGCAGCTGCTACGATCCAAAAAGAAATTGTCACGCTTCGAATGACACTCAAGGCAGCGGTTCGGCACGGATGGTTGTCGCACATGCCAGACATGTCTGCTCCCTACCGAAGCACATCGAAAGTGTCGCACCGCGCATGGTTTTCGCCAGATGAGTACAAGCAACTGTACACCGCGACGCGGGCAAACATTAGGGCGATGGTCAATAGCAAACATCGCCACCTTGCCGAGCAGCTGCACGACAAAGTTTTGTTCATGGCCAATACCGGTATTCGTCCTGATGAAGCCAACTGGCTTGAATACCGGGATGTCGAGATCGTTGAAGACGACGCCACCGGCGAAACGATCCTCGAAATCGAAGTGCGCGGTAAGCGCGGGGTAGGATATTGCAAAAGCACCACCGGTGCTGTTCGACCTTATGAAAGGATGGTTGAACGTAATCAGCCGGAGCCGACCGACCGTCTCTTCCCTGCTGATCACAAAAAGCAGTTCAACCGGATACTAGAAGAGCAAGGCTTGAAGTTCGACCGCCAAGGCAACAGGCGTACGCTCTATTCCTTGAGGCACAGTTACATCTCGTTCCGCTTGCTTGAAGGGGCGGACATCTATCAGATTGCCAAAAACTGCCGGACGAGCGTTGAGATGATTGAAAAGCACTATGCAGTTCATCTCAAGAACAGCTTGGATGCGGCGGCGATCAACGTGCGCAAACCAAGACCAGCCAAGTGACCAACGGGTTAGGAAGGAAAATTCACCCTCCTCATTTTTGAAAAATTATTAGATATTAATATCTTAGTATTTTTCCCTGGGTGTTCTTAGTGTCACAATTTGAGACAACTAGCGGCCCTATTTTGTTACATCTAGATGTCATGATTTGTGACATCTGCATGTCATCGCCTTTTGCCCAATACACGTGCTTTTAGGTTCAGCTCGTAGACATTGGCTCGGCCCTGACCTTTTCGTGTAATCTTGATGAACCCCTTTTCTGCAAGCTCTTGCACATGCCGGTTCACTGTTCCACGCGCGATCCCAATGTCTCTTGCCAAAGTCTCCTGACCAGGAAAACAAAAGTCATTGTGCCAAGCGTAAGACAACAACAATGCGTACACTAGCTTCGCTCCGGATGAAATTTCCTCGCTCTTGAGGACTGCGTTAGGCACTTGTGTAAAGCCGCGCAGAGACAGCGCGTCACCGCCCTTGATGATGATGTTCCTTTCGCGGATCGACTGGCCGATTTGCTTCATAATTCCTTGTCGGAATTATACACTAGCGCGCGTCCTCCTGCTGAGTGTTGCGCACAATGTCGTGGTGGGACGAATGCTGCCAAGAGCCGTTTTCGCGCCCGCCCCCTTCTTTCAACGCTTGCGACTGATTTGCCTCAGAGTTTAGACGAAACGCTTCAATCACACTGCCCAACGCTTCGTCCGTCTTTCGGCGATGCCTGAGTTCATCACGCAAGAATTCAACCTCTTGCTGCGTCTGCTCAAGCCGTGCACGTAGCTCCTCCTCGATACGTGAGTTACCTTCGGAAATGTCAGTACCTGTTTGAACTGGTTCCGGCTGGTTCGCACGTGGTTCGTCTAGATTTTGCAGCATATCAATCTCAGGAACTGGTGCGGAAGCCTTGGCACCGGTGTCCACCCGTTTGCCGGATTTGCGCGCTTCGAACTCTAACTCCTCATTTATTTTTCGATCCAATGACGCTTGTTCAACTGACCAGCGAAAACCATTGTCTGTATCTTCTCGCCGAACCGAGATGTCGGCGTTTTCGGGCGACGAAAATGATCGCGCGGCCCATTTTCGAACTGTCTTTGGAGTGCGGGGAAGACCACGATCTGTACAACGTAAAACGGCTTCGGAAACAGTAAGCCAAACACTTTGATCGTCGTTTGTTTCGGCCACCGGTTGCAAACGGTGCGCACCTGTACTGTGTGGTTCTATCATTCCAATAATTGTAGCACGGCCACTTTGCCATATGGTGTGGCGGCAAGCTAAATTGCACGTCTTCACAGAAAACGGGCACATTTGAATGTGCCCGTCATAAGGTCAAAAGAGCGAAAGTTGCCTGGGCTTTCCATCGTCCGCGACCCGCAACCATGCCAAAACGTAAGCAACGGGCCCACCAGCTTCCTCTACCTGTTGAAGCTGTACAAAGTGCGATTTGTATCCAGTGTCAGAAATGGGGTGGGGCGTTCGATCCTCGGTTAGTATTTCGAGATGAGCAGTCTCTTCTCCAAGCCAAGCTGGGCAAAATCGAATGGTTAGATTTTGCCCGTGCCAATCGATGATGTGCTCAGAAAAATCGGCACTTTCATTGGTCGGCGGTTCAGCTAGTTTGATCTGTGCGTCGACACGTTGTCTTAGCTTGCTGCTCCAGCCCCCAAGAAGGTGAGCTGGAGTGTGCCAGACTTCCCGCATCTCTAGGGTAAGTGTGTTGCCGACAATCACCTCTGCAGGAACGTTCCAAAGTGCGAGCTGCACATAGCACATCAACGCGGCCAAGCGATCTACATCGATGCACTGAACCCACAGCTTTTCGGCTGGGTTGTGACCGGCATCAATCAGGACTTTGACCAATGCTAAGACCATACCGCCAGCTCCACATGCAGGCTCTTGCACAGTTATGAAGCGCCGAGCTTTAAGCGCGTCGAGGTGCTCACCGAAAGTCAGCCGAGCCATAACTTCAGAAAGCTCCGGCGGAGTGAAGAATTGACCAATGTCTTTGTTGGCGGTTTCCAACTCCATGTAGATCGACCCCAGCACGTCGCGAGGGTCGTCGTCCAGCATTGTAACCAAGCAAGCCATTAGCTCTGGAAAAACCAATTGTTCTTGGGGTTGGTAGCGCCCGATGATCTCTAGGTATTCGTGCTCTCGCCTCTGATCTTTTTGTATTCCGTTGTGCAGCGAACATGCCGCCATGCATACAAAGTCCCGCCATACTTCGTAGCGATGTCTGCCGGGCGCGATTTGTTTGAAAGAACGAAGGAAGACCTCACGGGCCTCCCGTGGGTCGGCAAAGGCCATAGCCTCGTCTCCTAGAATGAGTTGGGATCGAGACTGGCCGCACCAGTCTCAAGAACTGGTGCGCAACACCTTGTTGCTCGGTCTATGGTGCCAGAGATGCGAAGTGTGTCAATTCACCAATGATACGAGGCTGCATTCGAATAACTCCCGTTCGAATGGTGTAGGCTTCGTGCCCTAGTTCCCAAACCCGCTCGGACTGATCCCAGCATCCTCTAATCAGGCATTGATCGTGGTGACGTAGGCGGCCCTTTCCAGACCTTCGACGTGCCTCCAAGATGCCACGAGCACGCTCGCTTACCGGACATTCTTTGCAAATGCACGGTTCAACGCTGGTCTAACTTGCGGATCGCGGACAAACCGGACTTGAGAACCGCGACATTTACTGGCGCAGCATTCGTTCGGACCCGTTGCGAAAAAAATTCTGTTACCCAGTGGACGCCACAAGACCGGACATTCACGATTTAGATTGTGGTTAGAACCATAGCCCAATTTCCGCAGCTACACCTCTAGAAAGGTTGATGTTGTTGGCATGTTACGCGCGCACTAGCAGACAGGCATCTGGACTAGATCCGGGTCCATGCCTAAGCCCAAGTTTCGACTAGCGAATTTGAACCGATAGGTTACTCTGTCCGCATCACCTAAACTGAAGCTCCGCAGGGTCGCTGTCATGGATGAAAGCGAAAAGAAGAAATTGAGCGAAAGCGATATCTGCGATCTCTTCATTTCGCCATCAATTCGTAATGCCGGGTGGGACCCTTTCACACAAATTCGGCGCGAAGTGACTCTTACACCGGGCCCTGTTGTTGTGCGCGGAAATATGTCTTCTCGAAACAAGAAGAAGAAAAAATTCGCAGACTATGTTTTGTCGTGGGAACCATCGGTGCCCGTCGCTGTGGTTGAAGCGAAAGACAACAAAGTAGGCGTGAGTCACGGCATTCAGCAAGCGCTTGGTTATGCAGAGTTGCTGGAAGTACCGAGTGCATTCAGTTCGAATGGTGACGCCTTTGCAGGCCACAATAAGGTTCCGAATGCTGGAGAAGACATAGAGACAGAGTTTCCTCTTGATCAGTTTCCCGCGCCCACCGAGCTCTGGCGCAGATACAAGGAATTTCGCGGGATTGCAGACGAAGACCAAAGCCTTGTTCTTGAGCCCTATCACGAAGACTCCTCAGGCAAAGAGCCTCGTTATTATCAGGTGGAGGCAATTAATCGCACGATTGAAGCGATTGTCAAAGACCAGCGCCGGGTGCTGCTCGTTATGGCAACTGGCACCGGAAAAACATACACGACCTTCCAGATTATTTGGCGCTTGTGGAAGGCGGGTGAAGCCAAGCGCATACTGTTTTTGGCGGACCGAAATGTCCTAGTCGACCAAACTCTGGTCAATGACTTCAAGCCCTTTGGTTCCGTCATGACCAAGGTCAGAAACCGCAAGATCGATCCTTCCTACGAGATACATCTTGGCCTCTACCAAGCGCTCACTGGCCCCGATCAGAGTGACAAAATATTCAAAAGTGTAACGCCTGATTTCTTCGACCTGGTAGTCATCGATGAGTGCCACCGGGGCAGCGCCGCAGCTGATGCTGCTTGGCGAGAAATCCTCGAATACTTCTCGGGTGCCATCCAGATCGGTTTAACCGCTACACCTAAGGAGACGAAGTATGTCTCTAGCACTGAATACTTCGGAGAGCCAGTTTACACGTACAGCCTAAAACAGGGCATCGATGATGGCTTTCTAGCGCCATACAAGGTCGTCAAGATTGACATCGATCGGGACGTCGAAGGTTGGAGACCGCCACCCGGTATGACCGATGACCTGGGCGCAGAAATCGATGATCGCGAGTACAATCGGCAGGATATGGACAGAATTCTCGTCCTAAACCAGCGGACGAAACTCGTTGCCAATCGCGTAATGCAGCTTCTAAGGGCTACCGATCCGTTCTCCAAAACGATCATATTTTGCGAGGACATTGACCACGCAGAACGAATGCGAAAAGCAATTGTTAACGCAGCCGGTGAGCTAGCTCTCGACAATCCAAAATATGTGATGCGCATCACTGGAGACAGTGTGGAGGGCAAGGCAGAGCTGGACAATTTCATCGATCCAGAAAGCAAGTTCCCAGTTATCGCAACAACCTCAGAACTCCTAACCACAGGCGTGGACGCCAAGACCTGCAAGGTCATCGTGCTGGACAAAACCATCACTTCGATGACCACCTTTAAACAGATTATCGGACGGGGGACGCGGATCGATGAGGAGCACAACAAGTATTTCTTCACGATTATGGATTTCAAAGGGGCGACCGATCTATTTCGAGACCCTGATTTTGATGGTGACCCTGTAGTTATTTACACACCAGGCGACGATGACGATCCTGTTCCGCCTGATCCACCAAATGGTCCCGACGACGATGACGACGGTCCTGGCGGCGACGACCCAGTTGGCACAACCAAGATTCGCGTCAGTGGCGTCGACGCAAATATCATTGCCGAACGGATTGAGTATTTAGGGCCAGATGGAAACCTGATCACAGAATCCTACAAGGACTTCGCGCGGAAACAGGTACTTTCGGAATACGCGTCTCTCCACGACTTCATCCGGACTTGGAATGATGCTGACAAGAAAAAGGCCATCATCGAAGAACTCGAAGAACATGGCGTGCTTCTCGAGAACCTTGCAGCTGAGGTTGGTAAGGATTTTGGTGACTTCGATCTATTGTGCCACATCGCGTATGAACAGCCGCCGCTGACGCGGAAGGAGCGTGCCACAAACGTGAAGAAGCGGGACTATTTCACGAAGTATGGTGAACAAGCTCGGGCTGTCTTGTCGGCGTTGTTGGACAAGTATGCAGACGAAGGCATCACCACCATCGAAAGTGCGAAAGTGCTACGCCTTCAGCCCTTCGATTCAATCGGAACACCCGTTGAAATCATCAATGATGTGTTCGGAGGTAAAGACGAGTACGAACAAGCCCTGAGAGAGCTTGAACAAGAAATCTACAAACAGGCAGACGTATAAATGAGTGACGTATCCGGCATCATAAAATCTATTCAAGACATCATGCGCAAAGACGTGGGTGTTGATGGCGATGCACAGCGCATCGGGCAAATGGTTTGGATGTTTTTCCTCAAGATTTTTGATGATCGCGAAGCCGAGATGGAGTTGTTGGAGGATGATTTCCAATCACCTCTTCCCGAACATATCCGCTGGCGCTCGTGGGCAAAGGACCCGGAGGGTATCACTGGCGACGCAATGTCAGATTTCGTTAACCTTCAGCTGTTTCCCACGCTGAAAGAAAAATTACCTGCACATGGGCCGCAAGCCGCGCGAGCCCAGGTGATACGCGGGGTGTTTGAGGATGCCTACAACTATATGAAGTCCGGTACATTGATGCGTCAGGTCGTTAACAAGATCTGTGAAATCAACTTCAACAACACTGCAGACCGGCACACCTTCGGCAGCATCTACGAACAGATTTTGAAGGACCTGCAAAGCGCCGGTAACGCAGGCGAGTTCTATACTCCCAGAGCCGTCACCCGGTTTATTGTGAACCGAGTAGACCCTCAACTTGATGAAACCGTACTTGATCCCGCATGTGGGACGGGTGGCTTCTTGGCCTGCGTCGTGGATCACAAGCGTGAGAACTACGTCAAATCCGGAGCCGATGAAGAAGTTTTGCAAGGTTCAATAAGGGGCGTCGAAAAGAAGGCCCTTCCTCACATGCTCTGCGTGACAAACATGATCCTACACGGGATCGACACGCCCTCTAGCATCGTTCACGGGAACACCCTGGAACGCCCGTATAAGGACTACAGCGAAAAGGACCGCGTGAACGTCATCGTCACCAACCCACCGTTCGGTGGGATGGAAGAAGATGGAATCGAAAACAACTTCCCCTCCCACTACCGTACGCGCGAAACGGCCGATTTGTTCATGGCGTTGATCCTGCGACTGCTGAAAACACATGGGCGGGCTGCCGTCGTCTTGCCAGACGGGTTCTTCTTTGGCGAGGGGATGAAATCACGGCTCAAACAGGCCCTTCTGGAAGAGGCGAACCTGCACACCATCGTTCGCCTGCCAAACGGTGTCTTTGCTCCCTATACCGGCATCAAGACCAACATCTTGTTCTTCACCAAAGGCACGCCGACCAAAGATGTCTGGTTCTACGAGCACCCATATCCAGAGGGTGTGAGCAGCTACAACAAAACCAAGCCGATGAAGTTTGAGGAATTCCAGACAGAGATCGACTGGTGGGGCGATGAGGCTGACGGTTTTAAGTCGCGGATCGAAACAGAACAGGCTTGGAAAATCAGCGCCGAAGATCTCGCGGCCCGGGGCTACAACTTCGACCTAAAGAACCCGCACGTTGGCGATGCGATCAATCACGACCCGGACGAACTGCTGGAAAACTTCGCCACCACGCAAAATGAAATCCAAGCGCTACGCGACCAACTGAAGACGATCTTGTCCGACGCACTGAACGGGGCGCGCGCATGACGGACGTAAGTCAGCTGATCACCGATCATTTGGACATCTGGACCTCAGCCATCGAGAAGAAGTCCGGGGCCGGGCGCGGGAATGGTGGAGGGATCAGCCTATACGGCATCAAGAAGTTGCGGGACCTGGTCTTGGAACTTGCGGTGCAAGGCAAACTGGTGCCCCAAGATCCTGAAGAGGGTAATTCGACCGATCTGCTCGAGGCCATCGAGCAAGCCCGCCTAGACCTTGTGAAGCAAAAGAAAGTAAAAAATCAAAAGGGGGCCTCGCCAGTCGCAGAGGAAGAATTTCGGTTCTTGCTGCCAAATGGGTGGGCATGGACACGCCTCAGCTCATTGGCTGAAATCAGCCCGCGCAACGATGTCGAAGACAGTACTCTCGCCTCATTTGTCCCGATGCCAGATATCCATACAAGCCATACCGGCGAACATCATCATGCCGAAAGGCGCTGGGGCGAGATCAAGAAGTCATACACGCACTTTGCTGATGGTGATATCGCCTTGGCAAAGATCACGCCCTGTTTCGAGAACAGCAAAGCCGCGGTATTCTCGAATTTGCATAATGGCGTTGGAGCCGGCACAACTGAACTTCATGTCGCCAGACCTTATTACCAAGAAATCGTTCCGCGGTTTATCCTGCTTCATCTGAAGGCCCCGTCCTTTTTAGAGAACGGGAAGGCCGTGATGACCGGCTCAGCCGGTCAAAAGCGCGTTCCGCGATGGTATTTCGCTGACACTCCAATTGCTCTTCCTCCAACCGCTGAACAGCACCGCATCGTGGCCAAGGTTGATGAGCTGATGGGGCTTTGCGATACGTTGGAGGCGCAAGCCGCAGACAGTCTCAAGGCGCATCAGACCCTCGTGGAAACCTGCCTTGCGGCTCTCACAAACAGCCAAACTCCCGAGGACCTCACCCAGAACTGGGCCCGCCTAGAAGCCAATTTCGATTCTCTGTTCACGACTGAAGAGAGCATCAGAAAGCTGAAACTAACAGTGCTCAAGCTCGCCACGACCGGACAGCTTGTCGCACAATCATCTGAAGATCAACCTGCCTCCAATTTCATAAGCGCAACCCGAACGGCGAAAGAGGAGTTTGAAAACTCGAGTCGTCGCAGGTCTAGAAAGGGCATCGACAAAAGGGCATCACTAGGCGACTTGACCAATCTTCCAGCAGGTTGGGGAGCTGATTTTTTTGGGAACTTGGTCTTTTCCCGAGACTCGGAGCGTGTCCCGCTTTCGGTGAGTGAACGGCAGAAGCGGCAAGGGTGTTATGATTACTATGGCGCGTCAGGAGTCATTGATAGCATTGACGACTATCTTTTCGACGAACCCCTTCTCTTAATTGGAGAGGATGGCGCAAATTTGATCAATCGCTCCACACCAATTGCATTTATTGCCAGAGGTAAATTCTGGGTAAACAATCATGCACATGTTTTAGGCGCAAAAACTGAGATCTTTCTTCAGTATTTGGAGATCTACATCAATTCTATTTCACTGGAGCCATACGTCACAGGCACAGCCCAACCAAAGATGAACCAGGCCAAAATGAACACGATTCCAGTTTGGGTTCCACCGGAGGCAGAACAAGGGAGAATTGTAATTCGAGTGCATCAGTTGCTAGCAATCTGCGATCAATTGCTAGCCAAATTGCCAGTCGCTCACAGAACACAGCGACAGTTGGCGAACAGTCTAGCCGATCAAGTACATTAAAGAATGCGGAACCTCAGACTTCAACATGTTGAATTGAAAGATTCATTCCAGCGGCTTGTTTGGAGCTAGTTGTGATCGCGAATGAGAAAATTTGGTGTGATGAAGATCACCATAGTCATTTCGAAAAGTTTGTAGACTTCAATGAATGGCTGAACGGCGACGACGGCGAGAAAATCCGAGATGAATTTGGGCTTGCCAAACTAACCGACCCCAGCAAGGCGTTCTTTGCCGGAGACCGCGAAGCCTATGACCAAGCGTTCCGGGAATACAGAAAGGAAAGGCGGCACGAAGTCCTGTGCGAGCAGTTCTTCGCAGACGCCTTTCCTGCCGAGGGTGACGACAACCACTGGTTCGAACTGAACCAGCGGCGCTTTGATCAACTCCTGGGCCGTTTGGCGACAATGGACACACTTCCTTTCGTTGGCGCAGGGCTTTCCGTGCCCGGTGGTTTTTCGTCCTGGGAGGGGCATTTGTGGCACCAGGCGGAAACGGCCGGTCTGGAACGCGAAGCCGTTAAGGAACTTCTCAAAGAGGGCCAGTACGAGAGCGTCATCGAGCAAATCGTAGGCCTGCGCGGCCGAGACGTGTTCGTGCAGGACATTCGCGACGAGTTTGACCGCAACGGCACAATACCGGACGTTGTCTTTCGGCTGGCGGAACTTTTCTCGGACACTGTCGTCACAACAAATTACGACCGATTAATCGAGCAGGCCTTCGAAACCGGCAATCCAGAACCTGTTCAGATCATCACAGGGGAGAACGCAACAGACTTCCCTGACGCGGAAAAGACAACCTTGGTCAAGCTACACGGCGACATTCGTCGGCCGGGCCACTGCGTCCTGAGCAAAGATCAGTACGACGCTGCCTATGGTGCAGAAGACATTGATCTTTCTCTGCCGATTCCGAAATTACTCGACTACTATTTTCGCAACAACAGCCTGCTGTTCCTCGGCTGCAGTCTGCATAACGACCGGACAATTCAGGTCTTCAGAGCGATCAAGGCGAGCCACCACGGCGACGACCTCCCGCAACATTTCGTTGTCGAGTCTTGTCCAGAAACCTTGGAGGAACTGAGGGACCGAAACGCCTTCCTGGCGAGCCTCGGCCTGACGGGGATTTGGTTTGAAACTAAACGCTATGAATGCGTCGAAGGTATTTTGAGACTTGCTCGGAACGAACTGGCTTACCGGGATACTCAATAGGTGAAGCCTTTCTTGGCTTAGTATGCGTTGGGTATAGTCGCTCCAGGATCGCTCCTGAAAAAAACGAAAAATTCTGCGGGGGCCGGATCAGGAGAACACTTGCACGGGAGTAGATGGCAGTGAGGACGGGTGTCGAACGTCCGGTTACTGGGAGAGCCCTTTGTAAACTCGCATCCGTAGCGAATGATGGCTTCCCGCCCATGCTGCTTGCTTTAGTATCCAATCTTCAAGCTCGCACTTTGTCGGTGTTTTTGAGCTGTGTGGTTGTAGCCTTCGGTCGTCGTGATCGATGCGTGTCCGACTGTACGCTGAATGTCCTCACCGGCACAGCCTGCTTCAAATGCAGAGGTGATCATCGTTGCTCGTGCCATATGAGGGAAGACATTATGGTCAATCCCAGCCTTTACCGCGTATCGTTTGAACAAGTTGTATAGTTGCGACCGATGCAATGAAGCGCCTTTGTTGCCATTTTTTACGGGTTGAAACAGGAGTGCTTCGGGATTTTGTCCGTGCGGTGCAATGTCCAAGTATTCTCGAAGAGCTCTGGCACACTCGAGATTTATCGCGACGCTATTGGTCTTGTTACCCTTGATCGTCAGCGTCAAGACGGGGAACTCGGCATCATACCCAAAATCCTTGACCCGCAGTTTTGCCGGTTCCGAACACCGAGCGCCAACGTAGAAAAAGACATGCAACAAAGCTCGGTCGCGTAACCCTTGAATTGTTTGCGTGTCCGGTGCGTCTAGAAATGCGCGGACTTGCCGTCTCGATAGGGTAGGGGATTTGCCTGCGCCAATACCCAAGTTGCCTGTTTTCGGTCGTCTGACACCAGCGCAAGGATTGGCCGGAACCAACTGCGTGTCTGTTAGATGCCGGTAGAGTGACGAAAGCGATGACAAACGGTTGGCGATGCTTCCTTGCGATAAGCCAGCGGCCTCCATCGAACTGCGCCATGCAATCACATGTGCTTGCTTGACCTTGTACAAATCGTCAGGCGACGAAATATCCAGCGTGGCGACAAACGACGCTATGGCTCGTCGATACGTTTGTCGAGTGTTGTGAGACGAGAAATTTGCCAACCACGCATTTTCTTCGCGAGCATTGGACAGCACGTCAAAGGCAGCATGAGCATCAAGCTCACCATTGCCGAACTCCACAAGTGTTGGAACACGCTTCGGACTGGGCAACTCCATACCCTAAATTATGCCACAAAATTATCGACATAAAATAGGTTATGTCGATAATAATCGCCGACAGAAAAGACGCTGAATCCGAGGCCAGTGAAACTTCAACAATGCAGCTTGTAAAGCCACTTCGGATCACCGACCTCAACGATGTCTGCGGCGGTCACAGTCCGCCCATCGTACAGTGTCCAGATGTAACCGTTGATCGCAGTCACATCAGCCATGGTGTCGTCGCGCAGCAGCACCGCGCCTATGCCCTCGCGATGAGCGTTCTTGCTTTCGATTGAACGTACCAGCCAATTGTGCCGTATCTTCTGCCACCAAGAAAGGTCTGTCGTCATCATGATGCTCCAAAGCAGTGATCACTCAATCTCTACACGTTCTGGGCACCCTACGCCAAGCAACCCAACGCGCAAAAATGATCCTTTGCTAAAACCGAGAACTCGATAAGCTGCGGTGGTAATGATCGTTTGGCGGCGACGCTGGAGCACCGGTAAGAAACATGGCGTCAAGAACAGTCTTTATAGTATGCCTTAGCGGCTGTATCGGTTTGGCAATCTGCCTTACCCTTCTGTACCGTGCGGCCAAAGTCGTACCAATCGGAAAGCCCCAACACTCTCACTGGTTCGAGTACACCCGGGTTGCACTACCGCCCAACTCGTACTTTGAAATCGACAGCTCAACTGATGCTATTTTGATGTCCGGGCAGTTTTTAGCGACCTGCCCGCAATGGTACACTTGGCCAGGTGTATTGGCAGAGATTTCCATTAGCGGCAGCAACCGAATTTGGCAGCCAGCACAAGATATACGACCATTGGTGCAGTCTCCGCGACAAACCAAACCGCATATAGACACCCATGTCTTACGGTTTTCGAACCAGTCCGAACGAACAGCTTTCGTTCACTATAGATTGACACGTACTCCTATGCAGAAAGCTGACAGCTTCCCAAGAGACACTAGATGTGGTGAACAACTTACGTCTCAAGAAACCCTACTCATCGACCACAATTCAGCAACTGCCTATGATGCATTGATCGGCCTGGTTGGCTTCGCTCCAAGGCCATACAGATTTTCATCCGGTTCCCATGCTAGAAATGTTAAACCAATCCGATGACGTGGCTGCGTGGCATACTCGTGTACTATGTGCTCTTCTTGGTATTTCTACTGTACCTAATTGCTGTGCTTGACCAAGATTACTGGTCGATACTGGGAGTGGTTGCGTTTCCTTTTTTGCCAATCATTGCAGTGGGTACGCTGATCATTGGTACAGACACCAGCTATGTATTGAGCTCGCATACAACCAACCCAGTCACAGCTCTATCCAGCATCGGCATACTGTTTGTCACACTCGCAATCCCCTACTTTTCAGTCGCTATTTTCTACATCAAAAATCCACGTGACGATGTACCGGTGGGCTATCGCATATTTCAGTTCATAATTGCGCGCAGTGCAGTATCCCAGCTACGAGCCTACAAATTTGATCCTTTACGAAAGAGGCCAGTCAACCACGCCGTGATCGTCACCAGTCGAAGCTGGAGAAAGAAGAGCTGAATGCTTTCATACAGTCAGTCGACAATGATCTTAAAGACATTGAACGCGACATGAAAAAAATGGCCAATGAAGACGCTAAACGCATACGGGCCGCTGAGCAGGCTGCCGATGCAGCGGAGAGGAAGTACCGCGCTGAAAAACGCCGCTATTACAAAAAAAGGCACACCTCCAATCAAGATGATTAATGATGTGCCCGTTAGTTATGGTGCCCAATCTGCATCTCGCAGATGATGAAAACCTAATTCTTCCAGCGCCAGCTCCACCTCGTCGTTGCCCCACCGAGCCTTGGCTTGCGTCACCAAAGCCCGATGAGCGCGCTTCAGTGCTTTCTTCGCTTTCTTGGCGTCGGCTCCTGCCGCTCCGCTGAGAAAATCGATTTGCCCGATAGCTGCCGCGTGAGCGTCAGCGCAGCGCGCCAAGCTTTGCTGCAACGCAGTCATTATTGCCACGTTGGCGGCGCGATTGGCGTACGCTTCCGCGGCCAAAATTTCTTCAGTCAGTAGCGAACGCGGCGCGGCTTGGAAGAATTCACTTACAATTCTGGATATGTTAAACACAGGTACGATCTCCTTTGCCCTACCAATGCTCGACAGAGTTGATTTCTGAAAAAGCATTGGATCAGGCAAAGGAGTGTGTATTAAGCATATGATAATTAACGGAAAAGTCAAGAAAAGCGATGTCTGATGGCAAAAAGAAGAAGCGTTTCCTGCCAGCATTGAGGCGCTCGTCATCGGTGCATATTCCAGGTGATCCGAACGAAGCGGAGGGGCTTTGGGGTAAGATCAGAAGTTATTCCCGCCGCCAATCGGCTAAGATGGTGACGGCTGAAACTAAGGCTGCAACGGAATCTGTAGATGCCCGAACAGAATTTCTCAAATCGTATGAGGCACTAAAAGTTCAAAGTGCCCGACTGTCTGGCGATGGCCTTCAAAAAATTGAGAAAGCTGCTCGAGATGAAGCGGCGATTGAAGCCGGTGAAATCAATCTTAGACTGGCGGACGTTAACGCCCGGACAAAGCGCTTTAAGGCCGAAGCAAAAACCCTAAAAATTCTCACCGAAGTTGATCAAGCAAACGCTACTGCGGATTTGCTAGAAGCCAAACTACGAATAAAAAACGCTCAAGCGAAATTGACTAGTTCTCCTGCTGATGAGGCTGCGCTTAGACGCAAAAAACTAAAGAAAAAAATTAGACAAACGTCAGAAAAGATCGCCGAAATCGACAAAGAATTTAACGAAAAGAATGAGCGCGATGAGATGACGCACGAGTTAAGTCAGCAACTTGCCCGGCGTGCCAATGGCCTAGTGCAAGAAAGAGAAGAGCTCGAAGCTGAGCTGGCTAAACTATGACCTTCGTACTTGGAGCCCCCACGAACACTTCCCCGCAATTTTTGGTACAGCCAAAACATTTTGCAACACACATGCAAGTGCTTGGCGCGTCTGGGGTCGGTAAGAGCTTTTTTCTCGAACACTTACTCCGCCACAAAATCGCAAAAGGCTACGGCGTCTGCCTGATCGACCCCCACGGTGAAGTGTATGACAACCTAGTCGCGTGGCTGGCGGCCAGTGGCTACCGCGCCCCCCAGGTTCACCTAATTGATCCCTCTCGTTCTGACTTCTCAGTAGGCTTCAACCCTCTCGCCTTAGATCGTGAACCGACGCGCTGCGTGTCTGATATGATCAACGCCATTGTTAGGGTCTGGGGTGGCGACGTTGATGAAACCCCACGTCTAAAAAAATGTTTGCGTCTCACCCTCTACGCCCTCGCGTACCACCGGCTGTCACTTCTAGAAGCCAACATTTTTACCAGCACTCGTCACAAACAGCTGCGGCAACGCTTAACCGCACAGCTCCCTCTGCAAGCGTATCGTGATGAATGGGCCGAGTTTGACACGTACAGCGACAAAGAGTTTCGGGAATACTTCGAAAGCACGCGCAGCCGCCTGTTCGAGTTCGTAACGGCTCCAGCTATCCGCCCGATCATCGGACAAACCAGCAAGGTGTTGAACTTCGCTGAAGTGATGGAGAAGCAACACGTCGTCCTGGTCAATCTTTCAGAGGGCGGCAATTTCTCAAAGCAAGACGCCCAACTGCTCGGAGCCATGATCACGGCTGAACTTTATAGTGCAGCCAAACAACGCGATGTTGTCTGGGCCAAAAACAAGCCAATGTACGCTGTGATCGATGAATGCGGGTCGTTCATAAACGAGGACATCTCGAACTCACTTGATGAGACGCGAAAATATGGACTTCATTTTGTTCTAAGCCATCAGCGCTTGCAGCAGCTCAAAAATGTCTCTGATGACTGCTACGACGCGGTGATGGCAAACGCTCAAGCCAAAGTAATCTTTCGTGTGAACGAAGATGACAACGCCGAGGTTCTAGCTCGGCAACTCTTCCGTCATCAGTTTGATTTGGAGCAACCCAAGGAGATCATGAACAAACCCGTGGCCACCGGCCAGGAAGTCATAGAATTGTTTGGCCACGCGAGTGCCAAGACCTGGAGCGCGAGTCATACTGACAGTGAATCCTCTGCGGAAGGAACATCCTCAGGCGAAATCAGCTCTTCTGGTGTTTCCACCTTCATCCCGGAAACAGGCGACAGCTCAGGAAATACTTTCATTAGCGGCGATGGGATCAGCTCCGGTTCCTCTTCAATGAGCGGTAGCAGTTCCAGCTTCTCACAAGGATATAGTGAGTCAGAAATTGAGAGTAGCTCTCAAAGTCTACGCACCGTCTACGAAGTTATGCCTACGGCGACGTATTCCCTCGAGGAACTGGTGCACTTGGGAAATGTCAGTATCCGCGACCTCCCATCCCGCACTGCTTACGCCGTTCTGCCTGGCGAAAAGCCAGTGCGGTTTACCACAGCAGACGTAAAGCCCGCCCTTCCGCTGTCCGGCCAAACTGATTGGACAATCAAGCAGCTCTGCGCGGACAGCCGCTACACGAAATCGCAAACAGCGATTGAGGCGGAATTAGCGGCAAACGCACAGCGAATGTTTGGTGACGATGGTGACGGTTGGTACGAAGACGATGAAGAGCCAAAGTACGACTAGTTGAAACGGTCGCAATCCGACTCCGCAGCGCGGAAAAAATTCGCTCTGAAACAATTTTCAGTATGCTGTACTTCCAACTAGTGGAAGTTTTCCGTTAAGAGAAGGCCAAGGACTGATCATCGAAAAGCAAGCTTGTCCGGAAACGCGGTCAGGCTTCTCAAAATGGACAAATGGACAGTTCTGTTGATGTATATAGTTGACCTTTCGTACAACCCAATGGAGTGTGATAGGTGAACCTACTATCCTGATAGCTGGCAGACGTACAGGCGAAGAATAATGAATTTGGACGCAAAAAGAGTATTGAGTTTACCGATACACTACCGAAGAACGTTCTTAGCGCTATTAGTCCTCATCGCGATTTTATTGGCCGCAGCCGATCTGTATTTTTTGGGCCAAAATGCTACGCCGGGATCACTACAGAGTTCAGCGTCTCAGTACATTCAAAGCATTGTAGCTGCTATTATTGTGGCGCTGTTCACGTTCGCACTTGTAGCGTTTTTTTTGCCATCAGATAATACAAGTCACGGGCTTGCACACTTATCTCCAACAGAGATCACCCCAGCTTTTGAAAAGCAACTGGAGCAAGCAAGAGCTTGGCAGTATCGGGGGAACTTCGGCCGATACTTGAGAGGGAAAGTCTTGCCCACACTGTCGAGCAAGACAAACATGAGGATTTCAGCCTGCATCATTGATCCGCGGGATAAAAAACTCTGTGAGGAACACAGCCGTTATAGGGCACAGATCAATGGTATCGACAAAGGGCGAACATACACATTGCAAGTCGTTCAATATGAAGTTCTCACAACGATTCTCATTTGTGCGTGGTATGTTTCCGCAAAGGGTGCCTCAATTGATCTGTATCTAACCTCCGTTTTTGACCCGGTTCGGACGGATGCAAGCGATAAGTCTATGATAGTCACAGTTGAAGATCGGCGAAGGCCAGCTCTGCTCATTGATGTCGAACACTTTATGTATGAGCATTTCAGCCTCCAAATGTCTTTTGCGCAACGGCAAGGCGAACGAGTGAATTTAGAAATCCTTGCGTATAGGGCGAACATATCTGAGTTAACAGAGCCCGATGTATCAGCCTTTTTCTCCACCATCGGCATGGGAGAGATTTGCAGATCGGTTGGTGAAAAAGAGCTGCTTGCGGCAATCAATGATGTGAAGAACCCCTATGAGAGCTAGAGCCATATCAGCACTTAACAGAATTCAGGAAGATTTCGCTTCAATATCGGCTGGTGTTGAACCTCTTTGGCATCCGTTGGGGTTTGTTTCGTGTATTGTTTTTGACGACGATGGTGTGGTTACAAGGTTACACTACTGGCCAAGTACTGAGCGTCGTCCGAAGGCCCCGAACTGGCCTATCCACACGCATCTTTTCAAGCTATCAAGTTTGGTCGTCTCAGGGTCGTTACGAGACAAGCAATATCACTGTTTCCCCGGCTCTGACTACACAGGTCTCAGGGTTGTATATTCTGACGAAGATTCGGTATTGATTGAGACCGGATCCACATATCGGATTCAAAACGTTAGAGAAACGATCATTCATAAGTATGGGTTTTACTCAATTGAGGAAGGATTGTTTCATCAGAGTGAAGTAGATATTGGGCGGGAGACACTCACTTTGGCGCAGTGTTCAAATCATTCAAAAAACACACCTATTGTTCTTGCTCCTCTCGGAGAATTTCATAAAAATAAGGAGCGGAAGTTTGAGTATATCCGGCGTCCGTTTGGCAAGGAAAGGTTCTGGAAGAGAGTTGGCCAATTAATAGATGAGTTTCTTGATTTTGAGAGTTCTCAGGCTGTATAGATGGCAGTATACTTCCCAAACACAAATTCTCTTTTGTTACTTCCGCCGAAGGCTGGTTCGGTCTGGCTCAGGGCAGTTTTGGTAGAGTCTAAGGTGTTTCATGTTATTTTGGGCCCGGAAGAACTAAGAGGCCATGGCAGGCTCGCTCTTTATGGCCGCGAGTTTAGCGCAATCGGCGCTTTCGTGAGGCATCCGATATCTTGGTATCATTCTTACTGGAGATACCGGAGCAAAAATTCAACCTGGGATGAGAGGTGGATAATAGACGCAGATTGTGCGAGCTCTAGTTTCGAAGAATTTTTGCAGTTGGTTTGTTCTGAACATCCAGGATATCTCACCAATCTTTTTTCTGAATTCACCGGAGCACCCGAAAATCCTATCGATTACATTGGAAAAACAGAGTTTCTGGTTGATGGGTTGCTTTCGTATTTAAATCTGATAGGCGAGCGATATCAGAGAGGTGTGATCGAGGATTTCGCACCTAGGAATGTGTCGGGACCCCGCTTTTCGCCTACTAGAGAGCATTGCGATCTTGTTTATAGGGCCGAGATCGGGTGCTATGAAACATACAACTATGACAAGCTCCCGATGTGACCGTACTGTGTCTGTGAGAAAACTGCCAAAGCAATCATTGGCGCAGCCGTAGCGAAACGTTGCTTTGTCCCGCAAATTTGACTTTACCCACGTCGATCATTCTTTGATCAAGAGAACTGATGACCCCTTGCCATTTAGCCAAATCGGCGCCAATGGCCCGTGCCTCTTCAACTCCTCGAAGGTGGTGTGCAAAAACACACTGGCGGGAAGCAGATGTTTGGCATTCTTTTGAAAAACGCCGAGCATACTGTGCACCCGATCCCACCCTGCATTGACCACTATCGGCACCCGGAAATTCTTAAAACCCAGCCGCTCGGTATGCAGCTGTCGTTGGTACATGTCGGCGTAACGAAGGTATAGCCCAGCAATACTCGATTGGTCTGGGTCACTACGGACAAACGGAGTGGTGTCGTTGTCAAACTCCAAAAACTGCAGCATTCGTCTTTCGACACCCCCAGTCCGGCTGTCACCAATGGCAAATTGAGCATCGGATCGAGTGCCACGCCGCTTCGTTATGCCAGTGCCGGGATGCACAAAACGAGTCGCAAACCACCATGGGTCGGATAGTTGCTTGGCAGCAACCGATGCTCGGTCAAGCAACTCGTCTCTCGTAATTTGCCGAAGGCCAGCACCGCTCAGCACGTCACGAAAAATCAGATAGCTTTCGACTGTACCCCATTGATGAGTCATCCAAGTTTTGCTGCTAATCTCTCTATTTGCAAAACCCCACCCCTTCTTTTCGGGAAAACTGACGCCCTCAGCCACCAACTCAGCCGCACCTCGCTGGCCCAAGGCATTGAACACCGGGCGTTCGGCGTCACGCTCAAAAAGTCGATTTCCTTGATCTGGACGATCCAGATAGTCGGCTTGGTTGAGCAATAGAATTCGTTTATTCAGGGTGGTTTTTTGAGTACCCGTGATCCGGGCTAGCTGGTCGTTTGTTACCAGCCGAAACTCCATTACGGCCCGCAGCATTACCCTGTCTCGTTCCGTCAATTTGACAGTCAGCTTTGGGTCTTTGAGAGTTTTGGTGCGCCGCATGCTGCAATCATAACACCATCCTTAGCCAAAGAGACTACCCAATGTATGGTGTTGAGGACGGCAAACCGTTTGCGTTGGCAGTCGCTAAGAATAGATGCTGAACATAACGGCCATAATTGCTGTCATGATTGCGATTTGCCCGACAAGTAATCCAGCGACCCACATGATAACCGACCGAAGCTGATCTTTGAGCGCAGACATGTCGTCCTTAGTTGCCAGCGTGTGTCGGGCTTCTTCTCGAGTGACGAACTCATTGACGGCGGCTTCGGCTCGACGCTTTTCAATCCCCTGCTCAAGCAGGATATTATAGAGTTCGAACTTTGCCGTTGAGGATGACATAAATATGTGAATTGTATTGCTAATATACTACGCAAATGGCTTTTTGTTAAGCCTCTCGGCCTCGGGGATGCTCCACAAGCTGACCATCCATCAATCGAACGGAAACCGTTGTTTCTGTGACCGTATCAATCCGAACAGGCGCATCGTGAAATGTTGAGAAGACCGTCCTCCCCACGTCCCGTTGGGACGCTATTAGTTCGGTGGGTCGAACCGTCTTCCTGGCAGTGCGCCGGTTTGGTTTCTTCGCCAGTTTGCTTTGAGGCTGTTGCGATGACAGCGCACGTCTGAGCTTCGCCGCGACTAGGCCCCTCCTCGAACAGAATGCCTTGCGACTTCTCTGCAGGATCGCTTTGCGCTGCCTGAAGCGCGGCATGATGTAATCAATCGACCGCAGCTCATGGGGCATATGTGAGGCCGCTAAACTGTCTGGTGCCAATGTCTGCAACGCCTCCTCGGTTTGTGCCAAGTCAAACCGATTGGCCAACAAGCGGGCGTCATCGCTGCCCAGTCGGAAGGCCAGCAAGGTGTCCGCCTCCAGAAAACTGGAGCGGATGGCGGGGCCGTAATCGAACAATCCCCCCAGCGACAATGTGGCATAGCTGCGCCCGGCTGGTGTCTGAAACAGCTGGCTGGTGATCGACGGCGGCAAGTGGTGGCAGTCAGGCACATAGATCGCAACGGCTGCTGCTGGTGATACGGTTTCCACCGCCAAACGCAGACGCGTTGCAAACAGGCTGCCCAAGAGCAAGGCGCTCTCTGCCCCCATGTCCCGGCGTGGCACATCGAGCAACAACACCTGCTGTTGTTGTAGCACATCTGCAAAATCCAGCGCCGCTTTTGGTTGCCCCAACACACCACACAGGAGTGGGTCAGCCACAAACGCCTGCAAGCGTGTCAGCACTGACTGTGGCTTATCCCGGCGATCTTGTTTTGGCCAGGTCGCGAAGTCTTCCCAGTACGTCTTGGCTACGCCCGGTCGCGCCCCGGCCACGATCCGTTCGCGAAACGCTTCATCCTGAAAAAATCGGTACAACGCCACCATCGTAGCGTTCGGTGCGTCCATCAGCACCAACAAGGCCATATGCAAGAATGTCAGCAACAGCGGGTGGTGATCCAAGCTCAACCCCCAAATCTGACGGAACAGTTCCAACATCTCCTGTGCGGCCCTTGGGCGTTGTACGACCGGCACCGCCCTAAGCGGATTAAATCCCATCGCTTGTGTAGGATGGGTCGGATTGAGGTAGATCGTGTCGTGCGCCCGGCTGGGCGGCACCGTGTGCAAAAGATCAGCCGCAAAACGCCCTGTACCGTCAAGCACCACCACCCCACGCCCATGGAAAATATCCTGCGCTATCAAACCGCGCAGCACCTGATCTTTGGCGTGTCCTCCGGCACCGCACATGAGCACGTGTCGTGCTCGCCGCTGCCCCGTTAGATACAGGGGCTTAGGGTTGTGATCGGTGTCCTCGGACGCAAAAATAACTGGTCGTGAATCCATAGCTTGAAACTGATTTTCGCCCAAATACGAGCCCTCGTGCGAAGGAAGTCAGGTATCCACGCGGTATGCGTGCGGGAGCGGTACCAGTCCCAAATGGGTGTCAGACCGCTTAAAACCTTTCTGGTCGGGTACGAAAATCAGTCGCAAATGATCGAATCGGAAGTACGTCTGGGTCATCGTGTGCCAGTCCCAAAGCCGTCGCACCCTCGCTGTCGCTCGGCGGCTTTTCCATCCGTGGTCACGCGCACCCGACCTCCCCGCCATGCCATTACTTGCAAGCATGTCAATCGGTTAGATCAATCTCAGCAATTATAATGAATCGCGGATAAAATCGACATGACGAAGGAGGGATAACCCGTGGCCCGCAAAACATGGATAGATTTCGCAGCGGTGCGGGATGCACTGTCATTTCATGACGTGCTCACGCACTATGAGATCGATCACCCCACTGGCACAGCTCAGGTGAAAATCCACTGCCCCTTTCACGATGACCGTACACCGTCCTGCTCCATCAACCTGACCGGCAAGAAGTTCAATTGCTTCGGTTGTGACGCCCAGGGCAACTTGCTGGATTTCATCATTCTGATGGAAGGCGGTGATACGGACGATCATACAGCCCGGTATGCGGCGGCAGAAACTGCCGTCGGCATCATGGGCCGTGATCTGAAAGAGTTTGGCCGCGCCAGCGCGCCTAAGAGCAAAACCAAGGCAAAGGTGAAAGCCGCCCCGAAATCTGCTCCACCGGCAGACGACACTCCTGCTCCACCAATCGCCAATCCGCTGTTTGAAAAGGAACTCAAACTTCAATTTGATCATCCGTTTCTGGCCGCGCGGGATGTCACGCCCGAACAGGCAGAACGGTTCGAGCTAGGTTACTGCAAGGCAGGGCTGATGCGGGGACGTATCGCCATCCGGCTGCACAATCGGGACGGTGAAGCACTCGGCTACGTCGGACGCTATGCGTCTGAAGACATCCCGGACGGCACCGAGCGCTATCTCTTTCCCAAGGACTTCCACAAGTCCTTGGAACTGTGGAACCTGCACCGTGCGCTCACGCTGGAGAAACGCTTCCTTGTCGTCGTCGAGGGCTACTGGTCCACCATCCGCCTGCATGATCTGGGCATTCCCACTGCAGCATTGATGGGGTCGTCAGTGTCGCCGGAGCAGGCCGAACTCATCCGCACGGTTGGCATCCGTCATGCCCTCCTGTTGCTCGACGGTGACGACCCTGGTCGCAAGGCCGCTCCAGCGGCAGCGCATGTTCTTTCGCAACACGTCTACGTTCGTACCCTCGTCCTCCCGGAGGGAGAAAAGCCGGACTCCGTTCCGGCGAAATTTCTGGAGCCATTCTTATGACGGCTCCAGCACCACTTTTGAACCCTGTGCCGTTAGGCGCAGGGTTTCTTCGTGGCAACGCCACGCACTCATTCCCCCCGAATTGTTGCCCGCCGATCTGGCTCAAAAAATTCGAGGAGGTACGACGAGAAATTTTTTGAATGCCAGAACGAGCGAGGCGACGAACCACCACCGGGCGGTGCGCGTCATTGCGCAAGCTGATTTCGATCTCTGCGAGTCGAAAGTTCAGCTAGTCAGGTGGTGGTTCGTCGCCTCGCAAGAGGCGGCAACAATTCGGGGGAAATCGTTTGTTTGCAACATGTTTTGCAAACAACTAGGTGCCGTTATTAGTAACGGTACCTTGAGGGGAGGCATTTTTGACCTTCAACTCGTCCAATCCACGCTTGTTTTTGGTACGTGAATAGCCGCAGTCATTGGATGTCGATTACGGGCAATGCTGGTGTTTGTCTCTCGACCACGCCATTGGGTGTGATCTCCAGAAACCAACCGGTTTCTGCGTCTTCTTGCAAGAGGCTCTTTTCCATTTGCACAATGCTATCATGCAAGTGGAAACCTCCCAAGTGAGCCGAAGATCGAGCTGGTTTCGGTACTGAGGTTGTAGGCAATGGCCGAATGCTGAGGTCTCATGCGTCCAAGAGGCAGGGTAGGAGCAGTTATTTGGTTATAGGTGCGGAAGATGGTGCTTCGGGCCGCTAAAGTTCCTCAGAGGTCGTATTTGAGCCTCTGAGGGGTGCATCTTAGCCCATGCTGTTTCGAGTTTTGTGCGGTTCAGCGACTGTTTTACCGCTCACTTGCTTCGAAACCTCGATTTACTTACACATTTGCTTACACAAAAAGCGAAAAATCGAATTTTTAATGTTTAACTACAGAATGTTGTTCTCATACGGTTCCCCCTCCTAAGGGGCAGGTTGCAGGTTCGAATCCTGCCGGGGTCGCCAAAAACAACTGAAAAATATGGCTTATTTGCAAAGGGTTCTGCAGAAGCGTGGAGAAACGCCCGTTTCGTTTTCCGCCGAATTCTCCGAAAACGACCGAATTCTCGTACAAACCTGTACAAAATTCGCACGTCCGTGCGGCTTTTGGGGCAATCCGATGAGCTGGCGGGTGGCGAATGCTTGTGCAGAACGGAAGTTCGGGAGTGCTACGCGCAAGCAGATCATCATGTTTCTGGTGGATAAGTTACCTTGAGCATTGCTACCACTAACGCGTTGTTTGATACTGGCAGCCGAAGCAATTTGGAGTTCACTGTGAAATCAATTTCTTTCTTTAACAATAAAGGTGGAGTTGGGAAAACTACACTGACTGGCAATATTGCGGCTTACTTTGCCCTTGAAATGAAGAAAAGAGTATTGGTTGTCGATTGTGACCCGCAATGCAACTTGACTCAATTCATCTTGGGGGACACTAAAACTATTGACCTGTACTGGCCTTCTGGAAGCGACAAGGAAAAAACCCGTGCAAAAACTATCTTGGACATTGTTCAACCAATTCTCGATGGCGATGCGGATATTGACAAATCAGTAAAGCCGCTCAAGGCACGGGCTAATAGATTTGGTGTTGACCTTGTTCCCGGTCACCCAAAGTTCTCCCTTTTTGAAGACCAGCTTTCTTCTGCATGGGCAGAACTTCCCACGGGTAAGGCAGGCGGTTTTCGGGTCTCAAATTGGCTCAGATCCTATCTAGCAAGAGTTACGCCTGATTATGATTTTGTGTTTATCGATGTGAGCCCGTCGCTCGGTGCTCTTAACAGATCAGTGCTGCTGAGCGTAGACCATTTTATCACGCCGCTTGGCGCTGATGCCTTCAGCGTACTCGGGATCAGAAATATCTCAAGGTGGATGTCTGGTTGGGTCGATTACTACAAGGTAGGTTTGGAGCAGTCCGAACGCCTCAACCCTAATGGGCTGGAAAAATTTTCTATTCCTACGACAATACCTGTCTCGGAGGGTTTCATCGGATTTACATTACAGCAATATATTGCGAAGGCAAAAGCTGGTGTGCGCCGCCCAACGAAAGCATATGAAAGGATTCTTGAGGATATTCCGTCGGAAATCGACACATATCTGACTACCTTCTTGACGCATCCCGATGAAGGCACGCATTTGGGTGATGTGCCTAACCTATACAGTCTTATTCCTCTTGCCCAGAGCGCTAACGCTCCTATTATTTCGCTCAAGTCCAAGGATGGACTCGTTGGTAGTCAGTTCAGCCAAGCACTACGGTACAAAGAAATAATCGGAGAACTTGCCGAGCAGGTCGCGGCGAGGGTATAGGACATGGTGGACTGGCCAGATGCGCTGGTAAGGGAGGCTGCGGAGCGAAGGGTAGTTGTTTTCCTTGGTTCGGGATTTTCCAAGGCTGCTGTTCCGTCGCTCCCTACCTGGAGCGCACTTCTCAAAGAATTATCCGAAAAGTTGCCAACTGCTAACAGCAAAAGGCTGGTAACCAAACTCATACGCCAAGGTCGCTTACTAGACGCTGCTGAACTGATCACATCAGGCGTAAATGCTCCTGACATGCACAATTTGCTGCGCAATAAGTTTCAACTTCGCCCTTCGCCAAAGAGTAACATCTATAACGACCTCTTACAAATCGACCCCAAAACAATTATTACGACTAACTACGATGAGTTGATTGAGAAAAACTTCGACCACTATAGCGGTGGAGAATCAAGTCATTCTATTCGTACACAGACTTCCAAGAGCCTTCTCGCCGATCTTCGTTCGCCAGTTCGCAGTATCGTCAAACTACATGGATGCATAACAGAGACAGACCATATTGTGCTGGATAGGCGGTCATTTTTCAAAGCTCAAGCGGAGAATATTGGTTTTTTTGATATCGTGAAATCCCTGATGACCGTAAATACGGTGCTATTTCTAGGTTATTCTTTGAGCGACCCTGATATTCAGCTAATTTTGGAGAATACTAATATGTCGTCGCCTTCTACAAATCCACACTATGCATTAGTTCCGAAATTCGAGCATCCTTCGTTAAAAAACGCTAATTCGGAAACATATAATACTTCTTTTTTGGAGTACCCTGCTGGTGACTATGCAAAGTTTCCAGTGGCCTTAAGTCAGCTAAGAGAACAAGTTCGGCAGATGAGGCTTGATCGCGGAATACCCTAGACAAGCTTCACTAAATTTGACCATCGCCTTCGCGACTAATTGCGTAGTCAGAGTAAATTTAGTCACATCATCTGCCTCGCCACCATGACCGGCCCAGTTACGGACGTTGGCTTCGACCTGCCGCGCACCGGCAAGGCCTACATCACCGCCCGCGATCCCGACACCGGCGAGCGCTGGCGGCTGAAAGGAGAGTTTTTCCATGAAAACTGGCAAGCCGACCCGGTTGAGCGAGAAGCTGAACGCGGAGCTCGACACGATCAGAGCCGAGAACGTCGCCTCGATCTCATCCCACCTCAAGAGCTTCGGGATCGATTTGAAGAACATTGTGGGCGCCGCGCAGCATACCATCGCGAGCGATACGCGCCGCTTTCAGACCGAGACCGCGAGCCTGTTCGAGACGCGACTGAGGTCGATCCGCCACTGGCTGACGATCTCACCCTGGCTGATCGTGGCGAAGGTACTGACCGGGATCGCCTCGATGATGGCCGCGAGCTTTTTCTGGACGGTGCATCTGACACGCTCGGAGCTGACGGAGATGGGCCTGACGCGGATCGAGCGGCCCGAGGGGACCTAGCTGATCCTGGATCCGTCGAAGACGCGGCTGAGAACCTGCACGATGGGCGGCCAACACGTGACCTGCATTCGGATCGAGGAGGACTAGATGACCCAACTGACAGCCTTGGAACGCGACTTGCTCGCCTGCGTCGAGCGGTTGGTGACGGCCTCAGAGGCCTCCGCGAAGGACTTGACCGCCTTGGAGACACGCTCGACCGGCAGGATCGAGAAGGAGCTGGCTGGCTTGAAAGACTGCGTGACCTTGCTCATTCGTTCGCAGGCCGAATCCATGAAGGCCTTGAGCGGATTGCTGAACGACGAGGCGAGCTACAAGACGCTGGACGAGAGCTTACAGCAGAGCTTGACCTTAGCGAGGGCCGTCGCAGAGAGATTGAGGGACAGCTAGACAGCCAGGACGCACATGCGGAGCGGGGGTTGAGGCATTAAGGGTGGCCCCTTACCCGTGTGATTCAAGAATGGCACTTCTGTCGACATACGAATCTCTGTACGTTGCGAAAAGCGAATTTTTTGGACATACGGTGATTGGTATGATGACGTGAACGCCAAGACAACTACCATAGCTAGGGCCAGGACTCATTGAGTGTCAAAGCCAGTAGATAACGATTGCCGCGAGGGCGATTGCTGAAAGGAAGACCTT
>NZ_CANLAG010000009.1 GCF_947488715.1 uncultured Tateyamaria sp.
GGTTGTAGCTCAGTTGGTTAGAGTACCGGCCTGTCACGCCGGGGGTCGCGGGTTCGAGCCCCGTCAACCGCGCCACTTTCATCCCTGAACATCGTCAAGGATAGCTGTATCCGAGCTGCGCTTCGAGCGTGGTGTCGAGGGACGCGCGCATGTGGGCCGTGTCCGCCGCGTCCCATGTGGCGGGCAGGTCGGGGCGCGTGTCCACCGCAGGTTTGAATTTCGATCCCAGCCGTTTTACCACGGGCCGAAAGGGCGTCACCGGGGCATCCGTGCCAAGGGCCGCGGTCAGCCGGGCCAGCGTGTTCTGGGGGTTGGCTTGCGCGTCCTCCATCCGCAGGACGATGCATGTGCAGTCGCGGTCGAGCATCGACATCATGGCGCGCATTTTGGCGGTGCGCAGGGCAAAGAGGTTGGCAAAGCGCGCGCCGGTCACCGGATCGCGGTCCTGTTGCAGGGGGGTGCCGATGGTGCCTGGTTCGATCAGCCCTTCGAAATAGCGGGGGCGGTCGATCACGGTGTCCCATTCGGCGCGGATGAAATCCGAAAAGGTCATGGCCTGCATCGCGGCGGAGGTGTGCCAGGGTTTCGCGAACATCGAGCGCGCCCAACTGTCGGCACGGCGCACGGCGACGATCACAGCCATATCGGTGGGCACGGCCATCATGTGTGGAAAGGCATGTTTCCATCCCAGCGCCTCGGTCGGTTTCAGGCCGGTGTTGCGCCCCAGCAGCCGTTTGACAAAGTTGGTTCCCGACGAGCGTTCGCCCAGCACCTGATAGCGGGTGATGGGGGTGCTGCCGGTGCGGTGCACGTGCAGGCCGGTGGTGGCAAAGTCAGAGGGCAGGGGCATCGGCGGCCTTTGCGGCAAATTAACGATTCTCTTGTTTGGGTCGATGCACTAGACTGCGTGAAAAATCGAACTCCGAGCAGGACCTTAACAGATGCAGACAGTGGCCGCCGTAACCATGGTGCGTGATGACGCGTTTTTCCTCAAGGCGTGGCTGCGCCACTACGGTGAGATGTTCGGGCGCGAGAATTGCTATATCGTGAACCACGGGCGTGGGACCGAGGCGGCAGAGCTTGCTGCGGGGTGCAACATCATCGGCATCCCCGGTGATCCGCACAAGAATTTCGACGTCAAACGCTGGGGGCTGTTGAACAATATCGTGGGCGGTTTGCGGCGGTACTATCGCCACGTGATCGTGGGCGATGTCGACGAGTTGGTGGTGCGTGACCCGGAGGCGGGGGGCAGCCTGCTTGATTTTCTGGAAGCCGCGCCCGAGGGGCGGGTGCTGACGCCGCTGGGCCTTGAGGTCATTCACCGCGTCGATGTCGAAGGGGACGAGATTAGCGACCACATTATCGGCCCGCGCCGTCATGTGCGGCCAGCCCCGCATTATTCCAAGCCGTGCATCATCTCGGCCCCGGTCAAGATCGCGCGGGGCGGGCATTTCACGCAGGCGGACAAGCTGTTTACGCCGGATGACCTGTACCTGATGCACCTGAAGTTCTGCGATTTTGGTGCCTATGTCGGCGTGATGGATCACCGCAACAAGGTGACCGAAGAAGTGCAGGCCGGCGTCAAGGACGCAGCCATCGGGCGTCACTGGTTTGCCGAAGCGCGTGGTGAGGATCGCGCGGTCTTCGAAGGTTTTGCAGGCCTGGAGATGATGGATGAGTTCGACATGCGCCCCTTGCGGCGCAAGATGCAGAGGTCGTTCAAACCGCGCGGCGACACCGGGTATTACCACTTTGACCGGCCCGACTATGGCACGCAATACGTGTTGCCGGAGCGGTTCGTCGGCACGATCTGATCGGTGGGGTCATCCCACGCGGGTGAGGAAATCGCGCAGGGCGCGGTAGGTGTCATCCGGGTGCGTGTCGGGAAAGAAATGGCCGCCGGGCATTGCCGCCGGATGCAGGTCGGTCAGGCGGTCGGCCCATGTCGCGGGCACCTCAAAGGCACGCCCCATGATGCCATCCGCGCCGTACATCACCATCGCGGGCATGGTCAGCGACCGGCCGAGATCGGCCTCGTCCAGCGCAAAGTCCACGTCAATTGCCGCGCGGTAGTCGTTGCACATGGTGCGGATGCAATCGGGATTGCGCCACGAGGTGCGATAGGCGTCCAGTGCGCCTGCGTCAAAACCCGCCATGCCGCCACCCCAGCCCGCCAGACAGCTCTGGAAATAGGCATCCGGGTCGTGACCGATCATGGTTTCGGGAAAGGGCGCGGGTTGGGCCAAAAAGAACCAGTGGTAGTAGGCGCGCGCGACCTCTTGGGTCAGGTCGTCGAGCAGCAGATGCGTTGGCACGATGTCCATGACCGTCAGCGACAGTGGCGCGTCGGGGGCATCCAGCGCCAATCGGTGTGCGGTGCGTCCGCCCCGGTCATGTCCCACCAGGTGAAACCGTTCAAATCCAAGGTGTTGCATGAGCCCGAGTTGATCGCGCCCCATGGCGCGAAAGCTCATGTCCGCCATCGCGGCGGGGTTCGAGCTGAGCCCATAGCCGCGCAAATCTGCGGTGACGACGGTAAAGTCCTGCGCCAGCCGTGGCGCAATGGCGTGCCACATGGCGCGGTTTTGCGGGAAGCCGTGCAACAGAAGGACGGGCGGGCCGTCCCCCTGAATGTCATAGGCAATCGTTTGGCCGCACTCGGCGTGGAAAACGGGCATGGGCCTGATCCTTTGCGGTCGGTGCCTTAGCTGAGGGCCGCGAGGATACGCGCCCAGCTGCGGATGCCTTTGTGGAAGCTTTCGAGGTCATATTTTTCATTGGGCGAGTGGATCTGGTCATCGTCCCGGCCAAATCCCACCAGCATGGGCGTTGTGCCGAGGATGTCCTGAAAATGGCCCGCAATTGGGATCGACCCGCCGCAGCCCACATAGGCGGCGGGGATGTTCCATTCGTCGCTCAATGCAACGCGGGCCGCCTCGAATGCTGGATCGCTGGTTTCCGTGGTCGATGCCTGACCCGCGCCGTGGCCCTTGAATGTCACGGTGCAATCGGCGGGCAGGGCGTCCTGAACCATCTTGCGGAAGCTTTCGCGGATCTTGTGCGGGTCCTGATCGCCCACGAGGCGAAAGCTGACCTTGGCGTGTGCTTCGCTGGGCAGCACCGTCTTGAACCCGTCACCGGTATAGCCGCCCCAGATGCCGTTCACGTCGCAGGTGGGTCGCGACCAGATCATTTCGATCGGGGTGCGGTCCTGTTCGCCTGCCGGTTCGGACAGGCCAACGTCACCCAGAAACGTCGCATGATCAAAGGACAGGCCCTGCCACTGGCTGCGGATCGCGTCCGGCAGTTCGGTCACGCCATCGTAGAACCCCGGTACGGTCACACGCCCCTGATCGTCGTGCAGAGAGGCGAGAATACGGGTCAGGACGCGGATCGGGTTCATGGCGACACCGCCATACATCCCCGAATGGAGATCCTTGTCGGGCGCGGTGACGGTCAATTCCTCGCCCAGCAGGCCGCGCAGCATGGTGACAATCGCAGGCACCCGCGATTCGAACAGGCCGGTGTCACAGATCAGGGCGAGGTCGGATTTCAGCTCGTCCGCGTTTTCCTGCATGAAGGGCACCAGAGAGGGCGAACCGCTTTCCTCTTCACCCTCGAAGAAGAACGTGATGCGACAGGGCAGGGTGCCATGTTCGGCCTTCCATGCGCGACAGGCTTCGACAAAGGTCATCAACTGCCCTTTGTCGTCGGATGATCCGCGCCCACGGATGACTTGCCCGGCCGGGGTGTCTTCGAGTTGCGGATCAAACGGGTCTCGGTCCCACAGCTCCAGCGGGTCCACAGGTTGGACATCGTAGTGGCCGTAAAACAGCAGGTGTGGCCCGTCGCCCTCGACATGGCCAATGACCATGGGGTGACCCGGTGTGGCCCGTTTTTCTGCGTCGATGCCGATGCTTTGCAGATCGGCCACCAGCCAGTCAGCGGCGGTTTGGCAGTGGTCCTTGAACGCGGGGTCGGTCGAGATCGACGGGATGCGCAGCAACTCCATCAGGCGGTCGGTGGCCTGTGGCAGGTCGGTGTCGATGCGGGAAAGGACGGCGTCGAGGGTCATGGGGGCTCCGGGCTGTTTGGGTGGCTGCGACGAGAGTAGCGGCGCGCGGCGCAGTGTCCAGAGGGGCAATTGATTTGGGTCAATGCGCGGGTGCGCGCGCACTGGCATCAGCGGTCGGGAATACCGGACCTGCGACATGACGCGCATTTGATTAGCATTGAAGGGCGAAAGTGCAGTCTATATTCATTCTAAGACGTTCGGGCGCTGTGGCGCACGGACAACGACCAAGATGGAGCCTCGCGTGGACTATACCGCCCAACTGGATGATGCCCTGCAACGCCTGCATGACGAAGGCCGGTATCGGACCTTCATCGACATCGAACGCCAAAAGGGCCAGTTCCCGCATGCGACGTGGACGCGCCCCGACGGGTCGAAGTCGCCGATCACGGTGTGGTGCGGCAATGACTATCTGGGCATGGGCCAGAACCCCGTGGTGTTGCAGGCCATGCACGAGGCGATTGACGCCACAGGCGCCGGGTCGGGCGGCACGCGCAACATCTCCGGCACAACGGTCTATCACAAACGGCTGGAGGCCGAGCTGGCCGACCTGCACGCCAAGGAAGCCGCTCTGCTCTTTACCAGTGCCTATATCGCCAATGACGCGACGCTGAGCACGCTGCCCAAGCTGTTTCCCGGTCTCATCATCTATTCCGATGCGTTGAACCACGCCTCGATGATCGAAGGGGTGCGCCGCAATGGCGGTGCCAAACGTGTGTTCCGCCACAACGATCTGGATCACCTGCGCGCGCTGCTCGAGGCGGATGACCCGGCGGCGCCCAAGCTGATCGCGTTTGAATCCATCTATTCCATGGACGGCGATTTCGGCCCCATCGAGGCGCTGTGCGACCTCGCGGATGAATTTGGCGCGCTGACCTATATCGACGAAGTGCACGCCGTCGGCATGTACGGCCCACGCGGCGGCGGTGTTGCGGAACGTGACGGCCTGATGGACCGTATCGACATCATCAACGGCACGTTGGCCAAGGCGTATGGCGTCATGGGCGGCTATATCGCAGCCAGTGCCAAGATGTGCGACGCCATCCGGTCCTATGCGCCGGGCTTTATCTTTACCACGTCCTTGCCGCCTGCGGTGGCGGCGGGTGCCGCGGCCTCTGTTGCCTTTCTCAAGACAGCAGAAAACCTGCGCGCCGATCATCAGGCCCAGGCCAAGACGCTCAAGTTGCGCCTCAAGGGGATGGGCCTGCCGATCATCGATCACGGCAGCCACATTGTCCCGGTGATGGTGGGCAATCCGGTGCACACCAAAATGCTGAGCGATATGCTGCTCGAAGAGCATGGCATTTACGTGCAACCGATCAATTTTCCGACAGTGCCGCGCGGCACCGAGCGTTTGCGGTTCACACCGTCGCCGGTGCATGGTCCGCGTGAAGTCGATGCATTGGTGCACGCAATGGATAAATTGTGGTCTCACTGTGCGCTGAATCGCGCCGAAAGCACCGGATAATTCACTAAAATTCGCAAATTCCGTTGCCATGTGTTACCGTCTGTTAAACAAAAGCGGCAGGGCGAATCGAGTGGTGTGGGTTCGTTAACGCGTGAAAAGTGGGGCAGCGGCATGATCGGGCGCAAATCCGGCATCATCAAAGACACAGAGGTCGCAGAGCCAAAAGGCTTTGACGACTTTGAACTGCGTCTGGGTGACATCATGCGCGGCGAACGTGCCACGCTGGGCAAATCCCTGTTGGATGTGCAGCGCGAATTGCGGATCAAGGCCAGCTATATCGCCGCCATCGAGGGATGCGATCCCGACGCCTTTGACACACCGGGTTTCATTGCCGGTTACGTCCGCTCTTATGCCCGCTACCTGAACATGGATCCCGACCGGGCTTTTGCTGCGTTCTGCGCCGAAAGCGGGTTTTCGGTGGCGCACGGCATGTCTGCCGAGGCCTCCGTGGTCAAGAAACCATCGCGCGAAGAACGTCTGGGCAAAGGTCCCGGCGCTGATATCTTTGCAGCACCCGCCACACCCTTTGTCCCAGCCGGAGAGGCCATCTGGTCCCGGATCGAGCCGCGCGCCATTGGGTCTTCGCTGGTTCTGCTGGCGCTGATCGGCGGTATTGGATTTGGCGGCTATTCGGTGTTGCAAGAAGTGCAGCGCGTGCAGGTTGCGCCGGTCGAACAGACGCCCGTGGTTCTGTCTGATCTGGACCCGCTGAGTGGTGCGGCCCCGCAGGACGTGGAGCTCACGCCCGACGTGAATGTGCCACGCGCCGATGTGCTGGACCGCCTCTACCGTCCGCAGGCGTTGGACGTGCCGGTTCTGGTGGCGCGCGATGCGCCCATTGCCACGCTGGACCCGCGCGAGTTGGGCACATTTGCTGCGCCAACCTTTGATGCGCCTGATGCGTCGACATTGACGGCGGCACTGTCCGATGATCCGGCACTGTCCGATCTGGCAGTCCCGCAAGTTGTCGAAGACGTGGCCCCCGCACTGACGATGGTTGCAGTGCGCCCGTCATGGGTGCGTGTGCGTGCCGCCGACGGTACGGTGATCTACGAGGCGACAATGCAGCCCGGCGACACCTGGGAGGCTCCGCTGACCGAAGAGGCGCCCACATTGCGCACGGGCGAAAGCGGCGCGATCTATTTTGCCATGAACGACAAGTTCTATGGCCCTGTTGGCCCCGCCGGCTCCGTGACATCCAACCTGCCGCTGGAAATCGCCGGGTTGAAAGAGACCTATCTGCCCGTTGATGTGGACAGCGACGAAGGGTTGACCCGCTACGCCGAGGCCAAGGCGCTCGCCGTCACCCAACCCGCAGACTAAAGCGACGCAGCCCATTGCCGCAGCGCGCGCGCCTGTCTATCTTGCCTGACAACTGGTCCTGAATTGCAAGGCTTCTGGCATGTCGCTGAACCACATCCGTCCCTGGCGTAACATCTACCGACGCGAAAGCCGTCAGATCATGGTGGGCAACGTGCCCGTGGGGGGCGACGCGCCGATCACGGTGCAGACAATGACCAACACCCTGACCACGGACGCCAAGGCGACCATCGACCAGATCCAGGCGGCGGCAGAGGCGGGCGCTGACATCGTTCGCGTCTCCGTCCCCGATCAGGACAGTTCCCGGGCCATGCACGAGATTGTCCGCGAAAGCCCGGTGCCTTTGGTGGCCGACATCCATTTTCACTACAAACGCGGCATCGAAGCCGCCGAAGCCGGTGCCGCCTGCCTGCGGATCAATCCGGGCAATATCGGCGATGAAAAGCGCGTCAAGGAAGTCATCAAGGCCGCGCGTGACAACAACTGCTCAATCCGGATTGGCGTGAACGCGGGCAGTCTGGAAAAGCACCTGCTCGACAAATACGGCGAGCCGACCCCCGACGCGATGGTGGAATCCGGTCTCGATCACATCAAGATCCTGCAGGACAACGATTTTCACGAGTTCAAGATCAGCTGCAAAGCATCGGATGTGTTCATGGCCGCTGCCGCCTACCAGCAACTGGCCGAAGCCACGGACGCGCCCATCCATCTCGGGATCACCGAAGCGGGTGGGCTGACCTCCGGCACCATCAAATCGGCCATTGGCCTGGGCAACTTGCTGTGGATGGGCATTGGCGACACGATCCGCGTCAGCCTCAGCGCCGACCCGGTCGAAGAGGTCAAGGTCGGCTATGAAATCCTGAAGTCACTTGGCCTGCGCCACCGCGGCGTGAACATCATTTCCTGCCCCAGCTGCGCGCGGCAGGGGTTCGACGTGATCAAAACCGTCGAAATCCTCGAGGATCGCCTGGCCCATATCAAAACGCCGATGTCACTGAGCATCATCGGCTGCGTGGTCAACGGACCGGGTGAGGCACTGATGACCGATGTGGGCTTCACCGGCGGCGGAGCCGGGCACGGCATGGTCTATCTGGCCGGGCAGCAAAGCCACAAACAGGACAATGCAACCATGGTCGAACACATCGTGGAACAGGTCGAAAAGAAAGCCGCCGAACTGGATGCCGCCGCGGCCGCAAATGCCCAGGCCGCGCAATAGCGGGCCTGCTCATTCACTTTGCCAAATAAACTCCGGGGGTCCGGGGGCAGAGCCCCCGGTCGGTCGCCGCAGCGTCAGCGCGGCGAAACCAAATCACCCCCGCTTTTCAGCCACCAGCGCCATCATCTCATCATAGGGCAGGAACCCGCGCAGCAACTCGTCCTGCAACACGAACGTGGGCGTGCCGGTGATCTGTAACCGTTGCGCCAATGCGCGGGTGCGGCGGATTTCTTCCGTCACTTCGGGGCTGTCCATCCGCGCCTCGATGGCATCCGCATCCAGACCAAAGGTCGACGCCATCCGGCGCAGACTGCGCATGTTGACGTCCCCGTTCATGGTCATCAGCGCATCGTTTAACCCTTTATAGGCGTCCGGCCCCGCAACCTGCTTGGTGGCCACGGCAAACCTGGACGCCAGCAAGGATTGCTCGCCCAGGATCGGGAATTCTTTCACGATTAGGCGGATTTTTCCGTCCGTTTCCAGCATCTTGGCCACTTCACCATGGGCGCGTTTGCAAAACCCGCAGCGGTAGTCGAGGAACTCGACCAGCGTGATGTCCCCGTCCGGGTTGCCGCCCACAAAGCTAAAGCCGTCATCAAAAAGCTCGGCGGCATTGTCGCTCACCAGGTTCAGATCGGCCTGTGCCTGTGCCGCGGCTTCCCGCGCCTCCAGGACACCAACGGCCTCCATGATGATCTCGGGATTGTCGAGCAGGTAGGTGCGGATTTCTTCGCGGAAGATCGCGCGTTCTTCGGCGCTCAGATTGCTGAGATCCAGCGCGGACGCGGGCAACGCCAGCGCAAGGGCAAGTGCGGAAGTGGCAAGAGTGCGAAACATGGGCGTTATCTCCGTTTCTTTTTTTCAGCGCGTTCAGACGCAAGGAGCACATCATGCGCCCTTTGCCAAGGGCCGGACCCTTCGGCCAGCAGGCCGGTTGCGCGTTTGGCGTGGATGCCTGCGTCTTTCAGGCGGCCCGTCAGGGCATATCGTTCGGCGGTGATCAGCGATGCCATCCCGCGTTGGCCGGTTTTGGCATAGGCAACCGACAGATCGCGCAGCATGGATCCGTCGCGGAAATCAATGGCACGGGCGCGTTCCAATGCGCTCAGCGCCGCGCTGGTCTTGCCACTGGCCAAAAGCGCGCGGCCATAGCTGGCCAACAGCAACCCGTCGCGAGGCCGCAGGTTCACCGCACGTGCCGATTGGTTTGCGGCGGCTTCGAAATTGCGCGTCTCCATCAGGATTTGCGCCTTGAGATCATAGTAAAACGGATCCTTCGGGCGCAGCGCGATGGCCTTGTCGACAGCAGCAAGCGCCTTGCGTGTCTGGGAATCGCGGTGCCGGGCGGCGGCCTCGCGCATATAGGCGATGTCGCGGTAGCCGGTTTCGCCCAACCGGTTCAGCGTCCAGCTTGAGCGGCGGGTAAAGGCGGTCAGTTTGCCCTTGGCCCGTGCAAACCAATAGTCGTAGGAGGCCGTGTCCGCCGAACCGCTCGGGTAGGCGGCGGAATAGGCCTGGATTGCGCGCAAACGGTCACGGCTGAGGGGATGCGACCGCACATAGGGGTCTTGGCGCTGTTCCGACAAGACTTCCTGACCGCGAAACAGGCGAAACACATCGGCCATGCCGGACAGGGAAATGCCTGCGCTGCGCAGGTAACGCGCGCCGGATTGGTCGGCTGCACTTTCTTCGGCGCGGGTGTGGCGGAAAAACGCGCGTTGTGCAGCGCTTTGTGTGCCAAGGGCGATGGCGGCCGCCCCTTCGCCTGATCCTGCCGCCGCAGCGATCAGGGCCAGCGCGGTGCCAAGGCTGGCTGCCGTCCGCGCATTGCCGAGATTGCCAAGGCGCCGCGTGATGTGCCCGTTGGCGATATGCGCCGCCTCATGGGCAATCACCGCTTGCAGCATGTCGGCCCTTTCCATCCGGCTCAGCAGGCCCGAGTGGATGAAAATGGCGTCATTGCCCACCACAAAGGCGTTCAGAGTGCCGTCGTTGACGACCAGGATCTTGGTCCGCGTTGCACTCAGCCCTGCGGCCTTGAGCACCGGGGCCGCCACCTGGGCCAGCGCGTATTCCATATCCGCATCGCGCAGCAACGACACCGCGCGCCCCGGTAGGGCCGTGACCAACGTCAGGGTCAGGCTGAGGAACAGGATTGACGTGCAGCGTGCAAGGGTATGAAAGGTCATGGCCCAGATCATAGGAGTGCCCATGCGAACCTCAACCCGCAGCAACGTCGATCCGTTTATTGTGATGGACGTGATGGAGGCCGCTCGCGCCGCCGAGGACGCTGGACGTCATATTATTCACATGGAAGTTGGCCAGCCCGGCACCGGTGCGCCACAGGCGGCAATCCGCGCACTGCAAGACGCGATGGCGGCGGGGCCTTTGGGCTACACGGTGGCGCTGGGGTTGCCGGCGCTTCGGGCGCGGATCGCGCGGCTTTATGGTGAGTGGTATGACATCGACCTCAACCCCGACCGCGTGGTCATCACGCCGGGGGCGTCGGGGGGATTCATATTGGCGTTCAACGCGCTGTTTGACAGTGGCGACAAGGTGGGGATCGGCGCGCCGGGATATCCAAGCTACAGGCAAATTCTCAAGGGGTTGGGATTTGTGCCGGTCGATCTGCCCACGGCGACCGAACACAGGTTGCAGCCGGTGCCGTCCGACTTTGCGGGTCTCGACCTTGCCGGTCTGTTGGTTGCGTCCCCGGCCAACCCCTCCGGCACCATGCTCGACCGTGCCGCCATGGGTGCGCTGGTGGACGCCGCCCAAGGGGCAGGTGCCAGTTTTATCAGCGATGAGATTTACCACGGCATTGAATACGAGGCCAAAGCAGTCAGTGCGCTGAATGTCAGCGACGATGTCTATGTGATCAATTCCTTTTCCAAGTACTTTTCGATGACCGGCTGGCGCGTGGGCTGGATGGTCGTGCCGGACGATCATGTCCGCGTGATCGAACGGATTGCACAAAACATGTTCATCTGTGCGTCTCATGCCAGCCAGGTGGCAGCACTTGCCGCCATGGATGCCACGGATGAGTTGGAAGGCAACATGGCCGTCTACCGCGTCAATCGCTCGCTCATGCTCGACAGTTTGCCCAAGGCCGGGTTTTCCAAGATCGCGCCGCCTGACGGGGCGTTCTATGTTTATGCGGACGTGTCTGACCTGACTGACGACAGCCGCGCCTTTGCCGCCGAAATTCTGGACAAGGCTGGCGTTGCTGTCACACCGGGCCTCGATTTCGATCCGGTACGGGGGCATCACACATTGCGGTTTTCCTATGCGCGCAGCACCGAGGACATCACCGAGGGGCTGGCACGTTTGGCGAAATTCATGGCCGAACGCTGAAGGGGGATTCACGCCGTCCTGGCTTTGGCCTATGCTGAGCGAAAAAGGGCGGTGTGATGCGGGCATTTTTCGTCGCATGTATGATGTGGGTGATGGCGCTGTCGTGCCATGCGCAGGATCTGTCGGGTCTGGCCCGTGTCGATCTGGATGCCAGCAGTATCGAGGACGGGTGGTTCGGCGGGACCGAGCTGACGCTTGGGCTGAGCCAGGGCGTGCCATTCCGGGTCTTTGTGCTGGATAATCCCGCCCGTTTGGTGGTGGATTTCCGCGAGGTTGATTTCGGCGGTGTATCCGCAGAGGCGCTCTTGCCCGAGCCGGGGCGTGTCTCTGCCGTGCGCTTTGGCACATTTCGGCCCGGTTGGTCGCGGTTGGTGGCGGATTTGTCGACGCTGATGCTGCCTGAGGAAATCGGGATGCCGGTTGAGGCGTCCAGCGGGCGTGCGGCACTGACCATTGCGCTCAGAACGGCCACCGCAGAAGAATTTGCCGCCCAGGCCGGTGGTCCGCTGGATGCCGATTGGGGCGCGCAGGCCGCTGATCCGCCGCGCGCGGCACAGCAGGACAGCTTTGTCGTGGTGATTGATCCCGGCCATGGAGGCGTTGATCCCGGCGCAGTGCGCGATACCACCAGCGAAAAAGAGTTGATGCTGGATATCGGGTTGGCGCTGCGCGACGTGTTGCGTCGGGCTGGCGGGGTCGAAGTGTTTCTGACGCGGGACCGCGATGTCTTTGTGTCCTTGCCCGGACGTGTGGCGCTGGCCCATCAGGTGGGCGCGGATGCGTTTGTTTCGCTGCACGCCGATGCGCTGAGCCAGGGGCAGGCGCGGGGGGCCACGGTCTACACGTTGTCGGAAAAAGCCAGCGATGCCGCGTCAGCACAACTGGCGGCGCAGCACGACCGTGCCGATATTCTGGCAGGTGTGGACCTGAGTGGCACGGATGATCAGGTGGCGTCGGTGCTGATGGATCTGGCCCGCACCGAAACGATGCCACGCACAGGCACGCTGGCCGCCGCGCTGATCGAGAGCATGGCCGCGGCAGGCGGGCCGATGAACAAACGTCCGCTGCGCGAGGCGGCGTTCTCCGTGCTCAAGAGCGCGGACATCCCGTCGGTGCTGATTGAGGTCGGATTTCTGTCGGATCCGCGCGATCTGGCCAACCTGCGCGACCCCGTCTGGCGCGCGGTTATGGTCGAGGCGCTGGCCGCTGGCATCCTGCAATGGCGCGACGATGATCTGGCGATCCGCCCGTTGGTGCGGCAATAGCGTTCACATCGGCGAGATTGCGCCTGAGATCGCTTTTGACGCCCCTTGGCGTGTCGCGTATACCTGAGCGCCAAAGCAACCTTTGCAAAACAGGTGCGAGCGGTCATGTTTCGGTTCATTTTGTCCTTCTTTGGCGGGATTTTCACCACCATCACCATGGGGGCGGCCATGGTGGCGCTGTCTGTGGGGGCGGTGTTCTGGATGTACGGGCGCGATTTGCCCAGTCACGAGTCGCTGGCGCAGTATCAACCAGCCACGATCAGCCGCATCTATTCCGGCGAAGGTCAGATCATCGACGAGTTCGCCCAGGAGCGCCGCTTGTTTGCGCCTGCGGACACGATCCCCGATCTGGTCAAACAGGCGTTCATCAGTGCCGAGGACAAAAATTTCTACACCCATGACGGCTATGACCTGCGCGGGATCGGGTCCGCCGCTTACGACGCGGTGCGCAGCCGGGGCCGTGATGTGCGCGGCGCCTCGACCATCACGCAACAGGTGATGAAAAACTTTTTGCTGTCGGGCGACCGTCAGGCCGAACGCAAGATCAAGGAAATCATCCTCGCCGCCCGCGTCGAAGAGGCGCTGACCAAGGAAAAGATCCTCGAACTCTATATGAACGAGATTTTCCTGGGCCAGAATTCCTATGGGGTGGCGGCGGCCAGCCAGACCTATTTCAACAAGACGCTGAGTGAACTGGCCCCGCACGAGGCGGCCTTCCTTGCGTCTTTGCCCAAGGCACCTTCGGATTTCCATCCCGTGCGCCGCAAGGAACGGCTGCTGTCGCGCCGGAACTTTGTGCTCAAGGAAATGATGGAAAACGGGTATCTGGATGTTGCGACCTATGAGACCGAGATGGCGATGCCGCTGCGGTCCGTCCAGAACGGTGACTTTGACAGCTTCAAGGCCGAACTGCCGCCGCGTGACTACTTTACCGACGAAATCCGCCGCCAGTTGAGCGAGGATTTTGGTGAGGGCGAGTTCTTTACCGGTGGCTACACCGTGCGAGCGACCATTGACGCCGAAATGCAGCCGGTGGCGGCCAAGGCGTTGCGGCGCCAGTTGGAAGCCTATGACCGGGGGCAGGGTGTGTGGCGCGGCACCGGCAAAACCATCGAGGCCAGCGCACTGGAGAATTGGTCCGACGCGCTTGCGAATGTGAGCGTGGCGCGCGACATCAACCTGAATGGTGTGTGGCGTCCTGCGGTGGTGCTGGACGTTGGCGACCGGCAGATGCGCGTGGGCATCGAAGGCTGGACCGAGGACGAACCGGAACCGGTTGTGCCGCGCGACGACATCAAGTGGGTCAAAGGCAGCTTTGTCGACAATTTCGAAGTGGGCGACGTTGTCCACGTGCGGGCCATGACGGCAGACAACGACGGGTCGTTCATCCGCTGGACGCTGCGGCAGGTGCCGCGCGTGCAGGGCGGGTTTGTTGCGATGGACGTGAACACGGGCCGCGTGATCGCGATGCAGGGCGGGTTCAGCTATCAGCACTCGGTCTTTAACCGCGCCACGCAGGCAAAACGGCAGCCCGGCTCGTCGTTCAAACCCTTTGTCTATGCGGCGGCACTCGACAGTGGCTATAGCCCGGCGACAATTGTGGTCGATGCCCCCATCGAGATCAACACGCCCCAAGGACTGTGGCGTCCGCGCAATTCGTCCAACAAGTTCTATGGCCCCACGCCGCTGCGGACGGGTATCGAACGGTCGCGGAACCTGATGACCATTCGTTTGGCCGAAGAGGTCGGGATGGAAGTTGTGGCGGATTACGCCGAACGGTTTGGCGTCTATGACAACATGGGGCCGTTCCTTGCCAACTCGCTGGGGGCGGAAGAGACGACGCTGTACCAGATGGTGTCGGCCTATGCGATGTTTGCCAATGGGGGCGAGCGCGTGCAGCCGACATTGGTGGACCGGGTTCAGGACCGTTTTGGTCGCACTGTGTATCGCCATGACGAGCGCGAGTGCCGCGATTGCACGCAACTGGCCAGCCTCGATCCGGGATTTGCGCCACGGGTGATTTCTGACCGCGAGCGGGTGATGGACCCGATCACCGCCTATCAGCTGACGTCGATGATGAAGGGTGTTGTCGATCGCGGGACTGCGGCCAAGACGGTCAAACTGCCGGTGCCGGTTGCGGGCAAGACTGGCACCACAAATGACGCAAAGGATGTGTGGTTTGTCGGCTTTTCGTCCAACATCGTTGCCGGATGCTATATCGGCTATGACCAGCCGCGTTCGCTGGGCAAAGGCGCATCGGGTGGTGGGATGTGTGGCCCCGTGTTCTCGACCTTTATGCGTGAGGCGATCAACAAATACGGCGGCGGCGCATTTGAGGTGCCGGACGGCGGGCGGTTCATCAAGATTGACCGGTTCACCGGCGCGCGCCTGAGCGATACGGCAACGGGCGACAATGTTGTGGCGGAATATTTCCGCGACGGCGAAGAGCCGACATTCGGCATCACCTTTGATGGTGGTTTTGCCATGGGGGCCGATTTGCCGCTGTTTGAAGAGGCGGGCGGCGGTGGCCGTCAGGTTACCACATCGACCGGCAAGAAGGCGGTTGTCGGGCCAAAGGCCAATTTCGGAACACTCAGTTCCGGCGGGCTTTACTGACGCTGTGTGACGCTCTTTGGTGCGTGCCTGCGGCCCGCGCCAAATTCGCCCCACCCACCGTCCCGTAGACGTTTCTTAGTGTGAGCCACGTCGCGCGACTGACCTTGTGGCGCACCCGGCCATGGGCTATCTCAAGGCTCTGGACTGCAGGGGATTTGAGATGCGCGCCGAAATACAGAACATCGTTGGCGAGATTGAGAAATCCGTGGCTTTGCTGGCGCAACGGCTGGACGTCGAGACGGCGCCGCATCGGCTTGAGGAGTTCAACGCGCGGGTCGAGGACCCCAACCTGTGGGATAACCCGGACGCCGCGCAAAAGCTGATGCGGGACCGTCAGATGCTGGTCGACGCCATCGAAACGCATGACCGGATCAAGCAGGACCTTGCCGACAATATTGAGTTGATCGAACTGGGCGAAATGGAAGAGGACACCGAGGTCATCAACGATGCCGAGGCTGCGATCAAGACGTTGGCGGTGACGGCGGCGCAAAAGGAACTTGAGGCGCTCTTGGATGGCGAGGCCGATGGCAACGACACTTTTCTTGAGATAAACGCAGGTGCTGGCGGCACGGAAAGCTGCGATTGGGCGTCGATGCTGGCGCGCATGTATGTGCGTTGGGCGGAAAAGCAGGGGTACAAGGTCGAGCTGCAATCCGAAACCGCGGGCGACGAGGCGGGGATCAAGTCGGCCACGTACAAGATCACCGGCACCAATGCATATGGCTGGCTGAAGTCCGAGAGCGGTGTGCACCGCCTTGTGCGCATCAGCCCCTATGACAGTGCGGCCAAGCGGCACACGTCCTTTAGTTCCGTCTGGGTGTACCCGGTTGTGGACGACAACATCGAGATCGAGGTGAACCCGGCGGACATTCGCATTGACACCTACCGGTCATCGGGCGCTGGTGGTCAGCACGTGAACACAACCGATTCCGCAGTGCGGATCACCCACGCACCCACGGGGATCGTCGTCACCAGTTCCGAGAAATCCCAGCACCAGAACCGCGATATCGCGATGAAGGCGTTGAAATCTCGTTTGTACCAGCTTGAGCTGGACAAGCGGAACGCGGCCATCAACGAGGCGCATGATGCCAAGGGCGACGCGGGCTGGGGCAATCAGATCCGGTCTTATGTTTTGCAGCCCTACCAGATGGTCAAGGATCTGCGCACTAACCACGAGACCTCTGATACCAAGGGTGTGCTGGACGGTGATCTGGATGGGTTCATGGCGGCGACCCTGGCGATGGATGTGTCGGGCAAGTCGCGGGCCGAGGCGCAGGGGGACTAGCGCGCCGTTCGGGTGGGCGTGACCCGGCAGGAGGACAGAATGATCGAGGCTGGAGCATTGGCGCTGCGGGCGCGTATGGATGCGGGTGAGTTGACCGCCCAAGACCTCATGGCCGAAACGCTGGCACGGATCGACGCGGTCAATGGGTCCGTCAACGCGATTGTCGCGCTGCGCGACGCGGATACACTGATGGCAGAGGCCCGCGCCGCAGATGCGCAACCTGCAAAGGGCTGGCTGCATGGCATCCCGATTGCGGTCAAGGACCTGGCGCATGCGGCGGGGCTGCCCACGTCTATGGGTTCGCCCCTTTTTGCCGGGCAAGTTGCAGCGGCTGACGATATTGCCGTGGCCCGGATGCGTGCCGCCGGAGCGATTGTGATTGGCAAGACGAACACGCCGGAATTTGGGCTGGGTTCGCACAGCTATAACCCCGTTTTTGGCGCAACCCGCAATCCCTATGAGCTGACGCGCAGTGCGGGTGGTTCATCGGGCGGGGCAGGGGTTGCGCTGGCCACAGGGATGCTGAGTGTCGCGGACGGGTCCGACATGATGGGGTCGCTGCGCAATCCGGCGGCGTGGAACAACGTCTATGGTATGCGGCCCAGTTGGGGTTTGGTGCCATCGGAGCCTGCGGGCGACAGCTTTTTGCATCAACTGGCCACCAATGGCCCAATGGCGCGCAACCCGCGTGACCTTGCGGCGTTGCTGGACACAATGGCTGGGCCAGACCCGCGACAACCACATGGTCTGACCCAGGCCACCGCCTTGGACCAGATGGACCAGCCGATTGGTGCGCTGCGTCTGGGTTGGCTGGCCGATTGGGGCGGCGCGCTGCGGATGGACACTGGGGTGCTTGACCTCTGCGCGGGGGCATTGACCGAGATGGAAGGGATGGGCATGCAGGTCGATGCGCTGGCGGCCCCCTTTGACCGGGATACCATATGGCAGTCATGGATCACCCTGCGCAGTTGGGCGGTGGCTGGTGGATTGGCGCCGATCTATGCGGACCCCGCGCAGCGCGATGCCCTCAAACCGGCAGCCATCTGGGAAATCGAACGGGGCCTCGCCCTGTCTGCAACCGATGTGCACAAGGCGAGTGTGGACAGGACCGCGTGGTTCCAGACGGCGGCGCAACTGTTTGAACGCTACGACGTTCTGGCGTTGCCGTCGGCGCAGATGTGGCCCTTTGACGTGACGCTGGATTGGCCGCGCGAGATCGCGGGGCATGCGATGGACACCTACCACAGATGGATGGAGGTTGTGATTGCGGCCAGCTTGCTCGGTTTGCCTGTGGTCAACATCCCCGTGGGGTTTGGCGGGCCAGACGATCTGCCGATGGGTCTGCAACTGATCGGAAAACGGGGCAGTGATGCGATGTTGCTGCGCCTTGCGGACCGCTGGCACACAGAGACCAACTGGCCCAGTCAACGCCCGCCGCAAGTCAACCAGGTGGAGAACCAACAGCCTTGACCACTGCCGACGCACCGCACCTCGATCTGCCCCAGGGTCTGCCATCGTTTCAGGCACCACCAAAGGGATTTATCGGGCACGCGCTGCGCGCCGGTTGGCAGGACTTTCGTACAGCTCCGATGTTTGGACTGCTCACAGGTGCGGCGGCCATGTTTGCGGGATGGGTGTTGTTGGGCCTAACACTTTGGGCGGGGCATACGTTTTGGCTGATCCTTGCGGTGTTCGGCTTTCCGCTGGTGGCCCCGCTGTGCGCGCTTGGCACGTATGAGGTGTCACGCCGTATCGGTGCGGGGCTGCCAACGGACGTGGGCGCGGTTTTCAGACGTTTGCGGGCCGAACAGGGTCGCCAATTGCCATGGCTGTCGATGTTGCTGGTGGTGGCCTTGCTGTTCTGGTTCTTTCTCGGTCACATGATCTTTGCCCTGTTTCTGGGGCTGAAACCAATGGTCAACGTCACGACGTCGCTCGACGTGTTCCTGAGTGTGGACGGGCTGATGATGCTGGCGCTTGGCACTGGTGTGGGCGGGGCCTTTGCACTGCTGTTCTTTGGTATCTGCGTGCTGGGCCTGCCGCTGCTGTTGGCGCGTGAGGTCGACTATGTCACGGCGATGCTGGCCAGCCTGTCCTATGCGCGAACGTGGGGTGCGCCGATGCTGGGGTGGGCCATGTTGATCGCAGCCCTGCTGTTTCTGGCGATGTTGCCCGCCCTGTTGGGGCTTTTGGTGGTGTTGCCATGGTTGGGGCACGCATCGTGGCACATCTATGCTCAGGTCGCGTCGGGCGCGCGCTGATCTGCGGGTTCGCTGCCCATCTCGGCCAGTGCAGCACGCAAGTGCGCGGCATCCACATGCGCCGTTTCCAACGCAAACACATAGGCTTGGGTGAGGAAAAAGCTGCGCGCGGCATCGTCTGACGCGCCCTCTGCTGCCTCCTGATAGAGGTCGACCAGATCTGTTGCCGCATTCTGTGCATGTGCGGCCAGCAATCGGTCATCCAGGTCCGTCATTCCGCCGCGTGTGGTTTGGCGCGGTGGCGTGCCATGCGGCCTGCCACCCAATCGTGGAACAGATGCGTCGGCCCGTCCATCGCGGGCGAGAACCGCCCCCCGTCAAAGGCCGGTGTGTGGCGTCCGCGCTGCATGCCCTCAACGACAAAGATGTCCTCTTCGAACACCAGTTTCCACTGTTCGGTATTGCGCGCGCGCAAATCGGCATCGGTGTCGGGACGGGCATAGTAGAGATGGATGTTTTCCACCGTCTCGCTGGGCCCTTGCGGCACGAGAATGATTGCAAACGTATGGTCGCGGTGCACACCCAACAACACGTTTGGATAGGCGGTGATGTATTCAGCCGCGGTGTCCCATTTGGGCGCCAGGCCCTCGAAATCCGGAAACGTGGTGCCATCCTCGCCCGTCAGTTGGCGGTAGACCACTGTGCCTTGCCCGGAAAACGCGCCAGGGGCCTCGATGTGATAGTGGTCTTCGAGACGCGAATAGCTGTTTAATCCCGGATGCACCCACGGCAAATGATAGCTCTCGCAGTAGTTTTCGACCGCCAGTTTCCAGTTGCACTGGACGGTCAGCTGAAACCTGCTGTCTGCGCCGCCGTGATAGAGCGGTTTGTCAAACTCGGCCCAGCGGGCCAACAGATCGGCATTGGCGACCTCAAAGGCCAGTGCGTCACCGTCCAGATTGATCCAGACCACGTCCATCCAGATGTGACTGCGCACTTCGATCAAGCCCAAGAGGGCGCGGTCAATACCGTCCGCTGTGTTCTGACCCGGACCGCCCACATGTGGCGTCGACACGAGGCGACCCGATGTGGAATAGCACCAACTGTGATAGGGGCACCGAATGGCCCCCTCGATCTTGCGCGGGGCGTCGACCAAAATCATACCCCGGTGACGGCAAATGTTGTGAAACACTCGAACAGCGCCAGATGTGTCGCGGATCAACAACAACGGTATGCCCAGGAACGTCAGGGGCTGTGCATCGCCCGGCTCGGGCACGTCCGACGCCACGGCCAACCCGGACCAGCCGGACATCAAAAGGGCCGCGCGCTCTTCGTCATAGATGTGTGGGTCAGTATAGTGTGCGTTGGGCAAGCCATGCGCCGCGTTGATGGGGCGCTGCACCGCGCTGAGGTCTGTCCTGTCCATGAGCATCTCCGGCAAGCTTTGTGCCAGCATACCGGGCAGTTCAGACGCTGCATGCGCAATTTCGACCAGACTTTACCGAACCCGACACGGTGCGACGCGTCGGGCCCGGCGCGTCGTCAACCCCGCCGTTGTTGCTGTGGGATGGCACCCGGCAGTGGTCGCGTCGCGTGTTCGATGCGAAACGGGATGATCTCGGCCGTTTCTGCGGGCCCCGCCGCCTCGTTTGGCGTGTCCGCCAACGAACGCAGTCCATCCGCCAACGCATGTCCCATCGTATGTTCGATCCGGTTGGTATTCCGCGCCAGACGCAGATTACGCTCGGTTCGAACGTCAAACTCGACAACGTCACCGACCTGAAAGAACGGATCAGCACACTCCGCAAGTTCTGGATTTGCCAGAAACGCGAGGTCACCTTGGTCTTCACACCAAATGACAGCCTTTTGGTCGGCTGCATCGCTCCAGAGAATTACACCAATCATGTTTCTACCCAAAGTTGGACGGGTATCATCAAACTCAATTATAGACGTGTAATACATGGCTAAGTCGGCAACGTGCGCTTGCATTTTGTGTCCATACGGGTATCGTCTGGTTGCATTTCGGCGTCACCCCTGACGCTAAAACGCGTCAGTACGCAAAAAAATGCAGTGTAATGAGCGTCACGTTGCGAAATTCACCTGCTCTATTGGCGATCGAAGAAGAGACAGTTATGACAGAAATGCGCAGATCACCGGCGGAATTGCGCAGCATGTTCGGCGAGAATCTGCGGATTCTTGCTCAAAAATACCCGTCCATCTCGGAGCTGTCCCGCCAGTTGGGTATCAACCGCACGCAATTCAACCGCTATTTGTCCGGCGAAAGTTTCCCGCGTCCCGATGTGTTGGCGCGCATCTGCGGCTTTTTCAAAGTGGACGCGCGCGTGCTGCTGGAACCTGTTTCGGGTATCTCGTCCGGGCATGACCCGATCACCGGTCCGTTCCTTGGTAAATTTCTGGGCGCAGGCGTCGAAACCGTGTCCGACAGCATCTTTCCGTCAGGCTTTTACCGCTTTTCTAGGCGCAGTTTTCTGGACCGGGATCGGTTTGTCGTTGGTCTGGTGTGGGTGTTCCGCGATGGCGGGGCGACTTTCGTGCGCGGTTACGAGGCGCGCGCGGCGATGGAGGCTCAGGGCCTTGGTATGAACCGCGATGCGCGGGAGTTTCGCGGGTTGGTGGTACGCCATGAGGATGGCGTATCTGCGATGATCTCGCGCAAGGATGCCATGACTGCGTCGTTCAACTTTCTCAGCCGTGTGACGTCTTTTGAGAACAACTATTGGGTGGGATACGTGGCGCGGACGGTGCGGGATATGCCCGATGCCGAACGTGTGGTGCGTATGGTCTATGAGCACCTTGGCACAGATATTGGCCGCGCCAAGGAAGCTTGCAAATCAGGCGGCTATTGCACCGTCGACGAGCTGCTGCCGTTCCATCAAAGGTTGCTGCAGCCCGACGCGGCGTTTCGTTAATCGCCGCGGGGCAGGGCGGCAACGCCCGTGCGCGCCACTTCGGTCAGGCCCAGCGGGCGCATCAGATCGGCAAAGGCGTCGATCTTTTCCGGTGCTCCGGTGATTTCGAACACAAATGTCTCCAGCGTGCTGTCGACCACATTGGCACGGAAAATATCCGCCAGCCGCAGCGCCTCGACCCGTTTGTCGCCCTTGCCCGAGACCTTGAACATGGCGAGCTCGCGCTCGACCGATGGCCCTTCGACGGTGAGGTCGTGGACTTCGTGAACGGACACGATGCGGCCCAACTGCGCCTTGATCTGTTCGATCACCTGCGGCGTGCCCGCCGTCACAATCGTGATCCGGCTCAGATGCCCCTGATGGTCCACTTCGGCGACAGTCAGGCTTTCGATGTTATAGCCACGCCCCGAGAACAGACCGATGACACGGGCCAGCACGCCCGGTTCGTTTTCGACCAAGACGGCGAGGGTGTGTTTCTCCACCACGTCCGAAAATGTGGGGCGTAGGTTATAGGCGGAGTGGCTGGTGGAGCCTTTTTTGAGTTTTAGGGCTGACATTATAGTTGACCTACCGATGTGATGGTTTTGAGATTTTCTGGTCTTATCCCAATGCGCTCTGCGATTTCGCGCGGAGGTATGTGTTCTAGTTTTTGCATACGGAATGGAATTCGACCGCTTGCCAGTTCAAAAGGATCGCCGACAATGATCCGAGAACCTTGGAATTCAGAGCCTGAAAACTGCACGCAACGCCATGGTCCGCTGCGCAGCCCCGTCACGGGATTATAGCTATTCGAACTATATTTGTAGCAACGGACTGGCTTTCCATCGTCTTGCACGAGTAGCTTCCATTGGCCTTTCACAATCTTCGAGTTTCCCGGATACCATAGGAAAGTCTGACCGTTCTCTGCATGAAACGTGTACTGAGAACCGTGTAAAGACGAAAAATCACCCAAAGTATTTCCCGTCATCGCACGTCTCGTCAGTTCCGGGTCTCTTGAGATACGAGAACTGGATTCCATGGCCATAATTGTCGGTTCAACAGCACAGGCCGCTAGCAGGCTGCTCAACACTGTGGTCGAAACTCCAGTGGCCAGAGGTTTCACACCAAAACACTCCCCTTGGCATCAATGACACCCTGCGTTTCGGCCTCGCCCAAAAGCATCTCGTTGTGCGCCTTGCCTGATGGGATCATGGGGAAGCAGTTTTCGTGTTTCTCCACCAGACAGTCGAACAACACCGGCCCGTCGTGATTGATCATTTCCATGATCGCGTCATCCAGATCGTCAGGGTCGGAACAAATGATGCCCTTCGCGCCAAAGGCTTCGGCCAGTTTCACGAAGTCAGGCAGGCTTTCGGACCAGGAATGCGAATACCTCTCGCCGTGCAAGAGTTCTTGCCACTGGCGCACCATGCCGAGGCGTTCGTTGTTCAGGATGAACTGTTTCACAGGCAGGTTGAACTGCATCGCGGTGCCCAGTTCCTGCATGTTCATCAGCCACGACGCCTCACCGGCGACGTTGATCACCAGCGCATCCGGGTGCCCCATCTGTACGCCGATCGACGCAGGGAAACCGTAGCCCATCGTGCCCAAACCCCCGGATGTCATCCACCGGTTTGGGTCTTCGAAGCCCAGATATTGCGCGGCCCACATCTGGTGCTGGCCCACCTCGGTACAGATGTAACGGTCGTGATCCTTGGTCAGCGCCTCGAGCCGTTCCAGCGCGTATTGCGGTTTGATCACCTTGCCTTTTTGCTCGAACTTGAGGCAATCGACAGTTTTCCACTCATCAATCTGCGACCACCACTTGGCCACGGCTTCGCTGTTGGTCTTGCGACCGCGCGATTTCCAGACCTTGAGGATGTCTTCGAGAACGTGGCCCACATCGCCAACGATGGGGATGTCGGCCTTGATCACTTTGTTGATCGACGATGGATCGATGTCGATATGCGCTTTTTTCGACTTGGGGCTAAAGGCGTCGATGCGGCCAGTGATGCGGTCGTCAAACCGCGCGCCGATATTGATCATCAGATCGCAGCCGTGCATTGCCATGTTGGCCTCATAAAGACCGTGCATGCCCAACATGCCCAGCCAGCGGTCGCCACTGGCGGGATAGCAGCCCAACCCCATGAGTGTCGACGTGATCGGGAAACCGGTGGCATCCACCAGCTCGCGCAACAGTTGGCTGGCACCGGGCCCGGAATTGACCACACCGCCGCCGGTGTAAAACACCGGACGTTTGGCCGTTTCGATGGCAGCCACCAGTTCCGTGATCGCCTCCATGTCGCCCTTGACCTGCGGTTGGTAATGGGACGTCGACGGCTTGGGCGCGCTGTAGGACCCGGTGGCAAACTGCACATCCTTGGGGATGTCGACCAGCACGGGGCCGGGACGGCCGGATGTCGACACGTGAAACGCCTCGTGCAGTACGTCGGACAGCTTGTCGGTCTCTTTCACCAGCCAGTTGTGCTTGGTGCAGGGGCGGGTGATGCCCACGGTGTCGGCCTCTTGAAAGGCGTCAGAGCCGATCATGAATGTCGGTACCTGACCCGTCAGAACGATGATCGGGATGCTGTCCATCAACGCGTCCGTCAGGCCGGTCACAGCATTGGTCGCACCCGGACCGGATGTCACGAGGCACACGCCGGGTTTGCCGGTTGCGCGCGCGTATCCTTCGGCGGCGTGCACAGCACCCTGTTCGTGCCGCACCAGAATGTGCTTGATCGAGTTCTGCTGAAAGACCTCGTCATAAATGGGTAGGACGGCGCCACCGGGGTATCCGAATACTGTGTCCACACCCTGATCTATAAGGGCCTGAACCACCATTTTCGCTCCGGTCATTTGACGTGTCATATCCGCGTACTCCGATATTGCGGTCTCTGGTTTTGCGCATAAAAAAACCCCCGGTGTTCGGGGGCGCATGGGTCTTGGTCTGGAAATCCGTTACCGGCCCATGCGCGTTGATCCTACAATGACGACTAGTTCTGTCACAGCCTGAGGCCCTCTTGTGCGTGACGGGACACTATGCGTGGCTAAAAACGGCGTCAACATGTAATTCGGCGAAAAAAGTGTCGCAGGGTCGAAAAAAAACGACATATTGTTTCGTCAAATCTGCACTGGTGGCAATTTCGCGAAATCAGAGTGTGGTTTTTAAGCCCTGCGACGTGATCAGGATTGTTTCCCGGTCATACCGGCGATGTCACACCGCGCGGTGGTGGCCAGTCTTTGGATTTCTTCGGCCAGTGTTTTGAATTCAACGGCTATGACGCCCAGGCCACGTCCGGCATCGCCCACGCGCGCGGCCTCGACCGAGGCGTTCAGGGACACCAGACGCACGTGTTTGCCGATATGTTCCAAGCGGGTCAGCGTTTTGGCGATTGCGTCGCCTTTGGCCATGGCTTCGGCGACCTCGGCGTGGCGGCCCGCATCCAGATCCGCCCACAGCCCATCGCAGAACTCTGTCACCGTCTCAAAAAACCCGCCGCGCCCAAAGAAAAAGTGGTCGCGCAATGCGGCCTCCAGCACCACAGCGTCATCCGTGTTGGCAGCGTCGACAATGGCGCTTGTCAGGTCCGCCATTTTGACAAAGGCGGCGACGTGCTGCGGATGTGCCGCGCCGTGTGATCCGATCCAGTTGCAGACTTCGCGTGAAATGACACCTTCGGGGTCGCGGCCCTGCACCAGTTCTGCTGCGCGCACCAGCGCATCATATTGCAGCCGCAGGACCTTGCGCCATTCGGCGCGCGCTTCCTCGCCCTCGTCGGACAGGGGATTGGTGCGAAACAGGTAAGCCCCGAACAGGGCGGACCGGATCGCACGTGCGCGTGTTGTGGCGACCAGATCAATCGCACTGCGCCTGTGGGCGAAAAACTGCATCTCATCCGTATTGGTGACACCAGCAGAGGCTGTAGCAGGGGGGCGTGCGACATTTATCATGTCAAAACACTGCTCACGTTTTGGTGAAGATTCGGTTAGTCGACGCGCCTAGAGCGGGTTCCCCGTGCCTTGCAAAACACCATGTTCCAGCGCGTATCGGGTCAAACCGGCGGTCGACGAAATACCCAGTTTGCGCTTGATGTTCTTGCGGTGCGTTTCGACCGTTCTGACAGAGATATCAAGGGCATTGGCAACTTCCTTGTTCGACAGTCCCTGCGCCAGTTGCAACAGGATTGTCTGTTCGCGCCCGGTCAAGGCACCCGTGGCCTCGTTCGACTTGGGCGCGATGGCCCCTTCGGCGCCGGTGCATAGGTAACGCTCGCCGCGCATCACCGTTTCAATTGCCAGTGCAATTTCGTCCGTTGGTACGTCTTTCAACACATATCCCATGGCACCGTGGCTCAGCGCGGACGAGATGTATTCGGGGCTGTCATGCATCGAAAGGATGAGGATGCGAGTGCCGGGGCGCTGCTCCAGCACGATCTCGGTCGCAGTCAGGCCGCCCATCTCGGGCATGTTCAAGTCCATCAAGATCACGTCCGGGTCCAGACGCTGCAACGCATCAATCGCCGCGCGCCCATTGCTAAGTGTGCCAACGACGTCGATGCCCTCGTGATCTTCGAGAACGGCCTGGATGCCCTGTGCCACCATGGGATGATCATCCACAATCAGCACACGGGTGGCGGAGGTTTGGGGGGTGTCAGTCATGCGCGGGCCTGTTCTTTGCTGGGCGGCGTTTCTTCGGGGGGGAGCAGGTGGGTCAGCGGCACAGTCGCCTCGATGACCGTGCCGGGATACGAACCGCTGCCGGGCAGGATGCGCAGGGTGCCGTCCAACTGTTCGACGCGCTCTTGCATATTGCGCAGCCCGATCCCGGCGGCGCGGCGGTGGCGCGTGCCTTCGAGACCCACACCGTTGTCAGAGATGCGCAGGGTCGCCCCGCGCTTGTGCCCCCGTAGATCCACCGACACACACGTTGCAGCGGCGTGACGTTCGATGTTGGTCAACGCCTCCTGCGCAATGCGGTAGAGGGCGATCTTGGCGTTTTGATCCAGCCGGTTGCGAAACACCACGGTGTTAAACTCGATCTCGGTGCCGGTGCGTTTGGCAAAATCCTCGACCAGAGCGCGCAGGGCAGGGCCCAGCCCGAGGTCATCCAGCGCGCCCGGACGCAGGTCGCGGCTGATCCGGCGGACCTCTGCGATGGCGGTGCCCAGATTGTCGATGCCTTGGTGCAGGGGCGTTTCGGCATCACCGCTGCCCTTGTCCAGACGCCGCCGCGTGGTGTCGAGCGCATAGCGGACGCCTACAAGGATCTGGCTGATCCCGTCATGCAACTCGCGCGCCACGCGCCCGCGCTCTTCTTCTTGGGCGTCGAACACCCGCTGCGTCAGCTTTTTCAGCTTGGCATCGGCCAAGCGGCGCTCGCGGAAATTCAATGCCATGCCAGAGCCGAACACCAACAGCAGCGCCGCCAGCGTGATACCGGAGATATAGTAGAAGGTCCGTTGCACCCGCGTTTCCACATCTGCACGGGCCGCCGCCACAGATGTCAGAACGTCGTCAATGAAAACACCGGTGCCAACCGCCCACCGCCAGGACGGAAAGGACGTGACATAGGTGATCATCTCGGCCTCTTGGTCATTGGACGGCTTGGGCCACAGGTGCGTAAAGTACCCATCCCCCTGTCGCGCGATGTCGATCAGGTTGGCGACCACACGCGTGCCGCGCCCATCAGTCAGGTCCATATGGTTGCGGTTGATCATCTCGGTCTGACGCGGGTTCACCAGATTGGTGCCATCGTAGTCATAGACGAAAAAGAACCCCTCATCCCCGTAGATCATGGCCGAGAGGATCTGTGCCACTTGATCCTTGGCGTATTGATCGTCGGGCGCGGCAGAGCCGTAAATGAAGTAGAACCCGTTGCGTGCCTGCGTGACGTAGTTGCGCAACTCGCGCTTCTTGGCCTCGATCAACTGCGATTCCAGGGCCTGTATCTCGCGCTCGGCCAACGCACGGGACTGTACGGCCACCAGCGACGCAATCGCCGCCACCGCGAGAATCAGTGGCACCGCTGCCACCAGTGACAGCTTTTGCGCATAGCTGAGGCGCATGAAGGGAAGGACAGTTCGCACAGCCGATTCGATACGACGAATGGGCGGCGAATCATAGACTGCGACAGTCAATTGCTGGCGCTAACAGGTTTCGGAATGTGTTTCAGTTCTGTGAAATTGGTGCAAATTTCTGACCGCATCAGCATTTTTGACCGCTTTCTACGCAGTACTAGGTATTCCCATCACGGGGGCCATCGCTAGTGTGGCCTCACTCGAAACGATCCGCTGACCCTCGGGAGGGGGGCAGCATCATATCTGGGAGGAGTATCTCTATGGATCGTCGTTCTTTTCTGAAGACGTCTGCAATGGGTGGCACCGCCGCTGCTGCAACCACTCTGGCCGCACCGGCCTATGCACAGGGCAAGCGCACGCTGACAATGGTCACGTCCTGGCCCCGCGGCTTTGCCGTTCTGGATGACGCGGCCAGCTATCTGGAAAACTTCGTGTCGGCTATGTCCGACGGTCAGCTGACCATCGACAAGAAAGCACCAGGTGAACTGGTTGGCGCGTTCGAAGTGTTCGACGCCGTGTCGTCGGGCCAGGCGGACATGTACCACTCGGCTGACTACTACTTCATCGGTCAGCACCCTGCATACGCCTACTACACCGCCGTGCCTTTCGGCGGCACAGCGCAGGAAGTCACCAACTGGTACGAGCACGGCGGCGGCCAAGAGCTGCACGACGAGCTGGGCGAAATCTTCAACCTCAAAGGCCTGCTGGCGGGTAACTCCGGTTCGCAGTCCGGTGGCTGGTTCCGCAAAGAAATCGCATCCGCTGACGACTTCAACGGTCTGAAGTTCCGTATGCCCGGTCTGGGCGGCAAGGTGCTGGGCAAACTGGGCGCATCCGTTCAGAACATCCCCGGTGGCGAACTGTACCAAGCCCTGTCTTCGGGCGCTCTGGACGGTCTGGAGTGGGTTGGCCCGATGGCTGACGAACGCGCCGGCTTCCAAGAAGTTGCCAAGGTTTACTACACTGCTGGTTTCCACGAGCCGGGTTCGGCTCTGGCCGCCAACGTCAACCTGGACGTCTGGAACGACCTGACACCGCAGCACCAGGCGATCCTGCAGAACGCCAGCCGCGCCGTCACCTACTTCCAGCTGTCGGAAACTCTGGCCAACAACGGTGCCGCTCTGGCCCGTCTGCAACAGCAGGGCGTCAAGACGCTGCAATTCTCGGACGACGTCTGGGATGCGTTCGGTGCCGCCTCTGCCGAGGTCATGGACGAGAACATGGGCGACGAGCTGTTTGCAAAAACACGCGCTTCGTTCGAAGCAAGCCTCGCCAACTCGGCAAGCTGGATCAACAAATCCGACGGTTACTACGTGCAACAGCGCGTGCGTGTGCTGGGCGGCTAAGCCCAACATCCGTAACCCAAAGACCGGGGGCCTCATGTGCAGGCCCCCGGTTCATACATACCTGCGATCTGACGTGATCCGGCGCTGCAGTCCGACCGGATGACAGGGGACAATTCGATGGAAAATGAAAACGGTGCTGACACCGGCGGGGCCTTGGTGGCTCTGTTCGACGGTGTCGTCTGGTTTTTGCAAAGCCTTGCCTTGGCGTTTTACAACATAGCCTGGGCCATCACGCACCCGTCGGCATGGCTCGATTGGGTCAGCTGGAACAACACACCCGAAGACAAGCTGTCGCTGATGAAATTCGTCTACTATGGCGGATCGACCGAGTTCTTCTTTGCAGTGCTGGCAGTGATCTTGACCGTCACGGGCATTGGCCTGTGGAAGCGCGAGTTCATGTGGGGCTGCGTGCGGGTGATGGAGGGTATCGCCAACACAACCGGGCGTTTCTTTGCGTGGGCCGGGTTGCTGATGGTCCTGCAACAGATTGTCATCGTTTTCATGCAGCGTATCTTTACCCGGCCGGACATCTCGTTCGGGTTCGGTATCCCGCTTCAATTTGATATTTCGTGGTTCGCCGAAGAGCTCAAGCTGTTCAACGCACTCGTCGTGTGCATGTGCGTGACCTACACCTTTGTGCAGGGCGGCCACGTACGTGTCGACCTTGTGTATGCCGCCGTGAAATTCCGCACCAAGCGCGTGATCGACATGTTCGGGTCGTTGCTGTTCATGGTGCCGTCGGCCACGCTGATCTGGATGTACGGCTGGTATTTCCTTTGGCGTCACCTGGTCACGCCGAAACCCGCCGCAAGCTGGGATCTGGAACGCGCCGAACGCTCGGCCCGCGCGGTGCGCTGGAACGTCGAAACCATCGGGTTCAGCCCCAACGGCTTTAACGGCTACTTCCTGTTCAAAATCCTTCTTGTCGCCTTTGCAGGCCTCGTGTTCCTGCACGCCATCGCGTTCTTCTACCGCTCGTACCTCGAGTGGAAGGAGGGCCCCGAAAGCGAGGGAAAATACCTGGACCGCGACACGCTCGGCGAGGGCGAAGAAGCCTACGAGGGCACACACTGATGACGCGTTTTCTCAATTCCATGGTTCGCTGCGCGCAGACCACGAACGCAGCCAAAGTAAAGTAAGGGCAGAACAATGTTGTTTGGACTTGATGGCGTAGAAATTGGCCTGATCATCGTCTTTGTTTGCCTCTTTGGCGGCATCCTTTCCGGCTTTCCGGTGGCCTTTGCCATCGCCGGGGCCGGGGTCATCTCCTTTGGCATCATCGCCGCCCTCGACAGCGCGGGCCTGCTGATCCACCAGGCCATCGACGAAAGTACGCAGGCCTACAGGGACCTCGTGAATTCGGGGGTCAAGGCGGACAGTATCAGCGTCTTCCGATACCCCGACTTGCCGCGCATCGGTGAACCCGTGTTCCCCAATGGCTGGGAAGTGGCGTTGGACCGGAACGTGTCCTTTGTTGTGAACCGCATGAACGAACGTGTTCTGGCCGGTCAATCCATCGAAACACTGCTGGCGGTTCTCATGTTCGTCCTGATGGGCATCACGCTGGAACGCTCCAAGATCGCAAACGATCTGCTGACCACTATGGCGCGCGTCTTTGGCCCGCTGCCCGGCGGTCTGGCCGTGTCCATCGTTGTTGTGGGCGCGTTCCTTGCCGCCTCGACCGGGATTGTGGGTGCAACCGTGGTGACCATGGGGCTGCTCGCCCTGCCAACCATGTTGCGCAACAACTACTCGCCCGAGATTGCGACGGGGGTCATTGCGGCTTCCGGCACATTGGGGCAGATCATTCCGCCCTCTATCGTGATCGTTCTGCTCGGGACTTTGGCTGGCGACCTCTATTCTGCCGCCCAAGAGGCCCGCGCGCAGTCGGTGGGGTGTACTGATGCTCTGACCTATCTGGGAGAGCCCGCGGTTGTCTCCGTCGGTACGTTGTTCCAGGCGGCACTGCTGCCGGGCATCCTGCTGGCACTGCTCTATGCGCTCTATGCCTTTGGTTACGCGCTGCTGAACCCCGACAAGGCCCCGGCCGTCGAAATGGGTGCGACCAACGCCGAGCCCATCACGCGCTCCGAAGGTTTCACATGGTTCCTGGGCGCACCTGTCCTGATCATTGTCGGCACCATCCTGCTGGGCAACCTCAACATCGTCGGCAGCCAGTCCACCACGGTCTCGGCCTTCTCCGACATCGGCACCTCAGCCAGCCTGCGCACCAATGTGGGCGACGACTGTAAGGCGGCGATGATCGATCTGCACGGTCAAGAGGCATGGGATGTCGCTGTCCAACAGCAGGAAGAGATCGCAGCCGCCGGTGGCGTGCAGCAATCGGAACGCCTGACGGATGACCAGTTTGCCGAGGCCGTTCAGGCCAAGGTCGACAACGCAGCCCCCATCGGCACCGGCACAGCCATCCTGTTGATCCTGCTGGGCCTGATCCTGACCACGGCACGCGGCATCGCACCCAGCCGGGAAACACGCCCGCTGATCATCGGAGGCATCGGCATCGTGCTGGCCTTGCTGGTCGACATCATCCTGATCAGCCCGCTGAACACGGCAGGGTACTATGTGGCTGTGATGGTCATTCCCTATGTGCTGATCCTCTATGGTGTGGTCGAGGCGGTGAAACGCTGCGCGCAAAACGAACTGATCCGCGTGGTCTTCCCACCGCTGATCCTGATTGTGGCCGTGCTGGGGTCGATCCTGGGCGGCATCACCAACCCGACGCCCGCTGCGGCGCTGGGGGCAGGGGGCGCGATCATGCTCGCCGCCTACCGCAAGCTGACGGACCTCGACCGCAGCCCCAAGGTGATCATCTGGTCCACACTGGCAATCATCGTGTGTATCCTTGTCGGTGTGAACTTTGACCTGCGGATCAACCAGGACAGTGTCACAGCCCAAAGTTGGTTCGCGTTCTTCGTGGCCTACGCCGCGTATCTCTACGCGCTCTTCGGTCTGCTGTTCTCGTGCTGGATCCTCTATACCTCCGGTGTTCTGTCCCCGGTGGTGCGCGAAACGGCGAAGGTCACGTCGATGGTCTTTACCATCCTGATCGGCTCACAGCTGCTGAACCTCGTGGTCATCTCCTTTGGCGGTGAGCACTATATCCAGCAGTTCCTCAAGAGCTTCGACAACGAGTTCACGGTGTTCCTGATCGTGATGCTGGTGCTGTTCATCCTGGGCTTCGTGCTCGACTTCCTCGAGATCATCTACATCGTGATCCCGATTGTCGGGCCGGTCATTTACGGCGGTACCTTTGACCCCAAATGGGTGACCATCATGATCGCGGTGAACCTGCAGACCTCGTTCCTGACGCCTCCCTTTGGCTTCGCCCTGTTCTACCTCCGCGGGGTCGCGCCCAAAGAGGTGACCACCGGCCACATCTATCGCGGCATCATCCCGTTTGTCCTGATCCAGGTGGCCGGTCTGGCACTCTTGTGGACCTTCCCGGGGATCGTGACACTGGTGCCTGACCTGATCCCGAACTGATCAGGGCCACGGGCCTCGACCAAAAACAAAAGGGCGGCCCTCGGGTCGCCCTTTTTGCATCAGTGATGTCGTGAATGACGGAGTGGTTCAGCCCGTGGGCCGCGTGTCTGGCAACGAGATGTTCGCGACCTGCTCTGCAATCGGGTCGGTGGACAGCGGATGCCGGTCGGGCCGGAAATTCTGCGGGTCATTCATCTTTTGCCAGCGTCCACCCAGATAGACCTCAAGCCCCGCGAACTTGGATTTGTAGCCCATCTTCTGACTGCCCGGCACCCAATAGCCCAGGTAGACATAGGGCAGGTTGGCTTCTTGGGCGATGCGGATGTGATCGAGGATCATATAGGTGCCCAGCGACCGACGCGGCGCGTCCGGCGTGTAGAAACTGTAGACCATGCTCAGCCCATCGGTCAGAACGTCCGTCAGGCTCACTCCGGTCAGTGCTCTGCCCGCGCCTCTCTGTGTGTATTCGATCACCCTGCTGCGGATCGGCGTTTCCTCGATCATCGCGGCAAATTCGAAGACGTCCATATCGGCCATGCCCCCATCCGCGTGGCGGCTGTCCAGATAGGTGCGGAACAGGTCATACTGATCTTCGGTGGCCCAGGGCGAGGTCGCGCGCCGTTCCAAATCGGCATTCCGCTTGGCGGTGCGGCGCTGGCTCTTGGTTGGGGCAAAGGCCGACACGTCGATGCGCGCGGATAGACAGGCCGAGCAATCCGCGCAAGATGGCCGGTAGAGTACGTTTTGCGACCGGCGAAAGCCTTGCTGGCTCAGACTGTCATTCAGCTTTTCGGCATTTTCGCCCTGCAACGCGGTGAACAGCTTCCGCTCCATCCGCCCATCCAGATACGGACAGGGTTGTGGCGCAGTCACATAAAACTGCGGAGCAAGGGGGAGCGTGTGGCGCATGACTGTCCTGTACGGGTTACACCCAATGATACCAAGGCTGTCAGGCGTGGCAAGAGTGTAACGCCGCGTCTAGGCGTGCGCGCGTCGGTTCAAGGCGGCTGTTCCCAGAACCATGTCAGTCAGACCCTGACCGCGGTTCGACGTGGCCATCAGAACAATCGACACCAACTGCAACGGCGGCACCGCCCAGCTGATCGTATAGCCCAGCGTGTGCAAAAAGGCCTGGCCGAGGTCAAGGCGCGCACCCGTCGCGTCGCGGATCTCGATGGCCATCAGGCGCATACCCCAGGTCGCAGAGCCGGTCGCCAGCGTGATTACACGGTAGACAAACCCGACGACGCCGATCAGTCCGAAAAAGAAGAAAATGGCCACAAACGCCGTGAACGGCAGAATCAGCAAACAGATCAAGACCACAAGAATGGTGTCGACAACCCACGCCATAAGACGCTTGCCAGCGACATCGCGGTAGAATTGCGGTTGTGTGATGGGATCAGCAAGATGCACGGGCGTGTTCCGTTTCGAAAGGGTCAAGCGGCCCCGCATTGCGGGACCGCGAGGGGAGGGATCAGTCTTCGGCTTTGGCCGCTTTGGCCCGTTCGTCCATGAATTGGTCGAACTCGGACTTGTCCTTGGCTTCGCGCAGGCGCTCAAGGAAGGCTTCGAAGTTGTGCTGCTCATCTTCGAGGCGGCGCAGGGTGTCGGCCTTGTAGGCGTCAAAGGCAGAGTTGCCGGTGGTCCGCATCGTGGCAAGCGGGTTGGTCATGCGGGCTGTGCTGGATTTCGAGAACATGCGTTTGCTCCAGATCATGTAGAACAGAAGGGCGAGGCCAACAGGCCAGAAAAAGATGAAACCAAGGACCATGGCCGCGATCCAGGCGCCTTTGCCTTTTTCATCAAGCCAGCGTTCGGTCTTGGAAAACCAGCCGCCCGCCGTGTGATGTGCCGGGGCTGTGGTGGACATGGACGTCATTTTCAAACCTTTCACGAGAGTGGGCGAAGGCCCTATTGGCTGCGTTATTGCGTATGTGAATGTGTTTCACATTATACAAGATGGGGCGCAGGGCAGGGCAGAACAAGTATAAATGTAAAACTATTTCACATTCGTCGGTTTTATGACGTAAAATCAGCGGCTTCCGCGTTTGAAATCCGAAAAATATCTTGCGGTTTGGCACCAAAAACGTGGTGTGGTGTGCCCGCAGCGGCCCAAATCCGGTCGAAATTCAGCAATGCAGGATCGAAAAACGCGGTGACTGGATTGATATGTCCCACAGGCGACACGCCGCCAATGGCGAACCCGGTTTGCGCGCGGATCAGGCTGGCGTCAGCCTTGCCCAACGGCTCGCCTGCGATCTGTGCGGCTTTGGCTGCATCGACGGTATTGCCACCCGCCGTGATGAACAAAATGGCCGCCCCGCTGGTGTCCCCGCGAAAGATGATGGATTTCGCAATCTGGTCAATCTCGCACCCTATGGCCGCGGCCGCATCTGCCGCTGACCGCGCCAAGGGTGTCTCTTCGATCTTGGCATCCATGCCTGCGGCCTCCAGCGCCGCACGCACACGTTTCAAACTCTTGCTCATGTGTGCAGGTTGACCTGATGGCCTAGCCAAGCGCAAGGGCCATTGACGCGCCCGGATTGGCCCCGGATGGTGCAGGCATGCGCCTGTCTGATGCCATAACCCGATTGCCCCGTCCCTTTGATACTCCGCGCGGGGACGAAGCCGTCGCCGCATGCGGTGATCTGGATGCACCAACCCGCGATCTGGTTCATGCAACGGCGGCGTGCAGCCCATATCTGGCAGGCCTGATCCAACGCGAGGCCGCGTGGCTGCCTGAGGCTGTGACCGACGTGTCATCCGCGTTGGCGGATGCGCTGACGCCCCCAAAGGGCGATATGCAGACGATCAAGACAGAGCTGCGCAGGTCCAAACGCCGCATCGCTCTGCTGGCAGCATTGGCGGATCTCGGGGGTGCGTGGTCTCTCGAAGAGGTGACGGGCGCGTTGACCCGCTTGGCCGACATGGCCTGTGACGCCGCCTTGTCAGCGGCCCTCGCACTGCAGGTCAAACGCGGCAAACTGCCGGACGATGATCCGGGTCTGTTTGTGCTGGCCATGGGCAAAATGGGCGCGTTCGAGCTGAACTATTCCTCTGATGTCGACCTGATCTGTCTCTTTGACGAAACCCGGCACGATGCGGCGGACTATGCGATGGTGCGCAAGGCCTGCGTCAAGGCGGTGCAGGACATGTGTGCGGCACTCAGCGACCTGACGCCTGATGGCTACGTATTCCGCACAGACCTGCGCCTGCGCCCCGACCCGGCGGTCACACCCGTTGTTCTGTCGACCGGCGCGGCAGAGCGGTACTATGAAAGCCTGGGCCGCACATGGGAACGCGCCGCCTTTATCAAGGCGCGGCCCTGCGCTGGCAATATCGCGGCAGGTGCTGCGTTTCTGGAGGATCTCAGCCCGTTTGTCTGGCGCCGCCACCTTGATTTCGCCGCCGTTCAGGACGCCCACGACATGCGGTTGGCCATTCGTGCGCACAAGGGCACAGGCGGGCCAATCACGCTGCCGGGCCACAACATGAAACTTGGGCGCGGGGGAATCCGCGAAATCGAGTTCTTTACCCAAACCCGCCAGTTGATCGCTGGCGGACGTGATGCGTCGCTGCGCATGCGTGAAACCGTGCCGGGCCTGCGCCAGCTTGCGGTCAAGGGGTGGGTGCCGGAACAGATCGCGGACACGCTTGCCGACCACTACCGCTTTGCCCGAACAGTCGAACACCGCGTCCAGATGGTCCGCGATGCGCAAACCCACACCTTGCCCTCCAACGACGAGGGGTTTGAACGCCTGGCCGCGATGATGGACATGGACCGCAGCGCGCTCGAGGCGGAATTGACCCACAGGCTGTCCGAAGTCCACGGCGAGACCGAAGGGTTCTTTGCGCCAGCTCGCCCCGATCCCGCGCCCGCACTGACGCTCGACCCTGCCATGCAGGCACGTTGGCGCAGCTATCCCGCCTTGCGCAGCACGCGCGGCGCGGCCCTTTTTGACCGGATTGAGCCGGTGTTGCTGGCCCGTCTGGCCGACAGCGCCAAGCCGGACGAGGCGCTTGCCGCCTTTGACGGATTCCTCGCGGGCCTGCCTGCGGGTGTCCAGCTCTTTGCTCTCTTCGAGGCCAATCCCCAACTTGTCGACCTGCTTGTCGACATCACCGCGACGTCGCCCGCGCTGGCACGCTACCTGTCGCGCAACGCAGGTGTGCTGGACGCGGTGATTGGCGGCAGCTTTTTCGAACCCTGGCCCGGCCAGGATGCCCTGACCGTTGATGCGGCTGCGAAACTCGCCGCTGCTGCGGATTACGAGGCCAAGCTGGACACCATCCGCGCCTGGGCCAAGGAATGGCACTTTCGCATAGGCGTGCACCATTTGCGCCAGTTGACAACCGCGCGCGAGGCGGGCGCACAGTATTCCGATCTCGCACGTGCGGCCCTGCGCGCCCTTTGGCCCGAGGTCCAGACCCATTTTGCCCGCCGCCACGGCCCGCCGCCCGGACGCGGCGCGGCGATCATCGGCATGGGCAGCCTTGGGGCAGGGCAGTTGACCGCACAGTCGGACCTGGACCTGATTGTCATCTACGACGCCGAAGGTCACGACCAGTCCGACGGCCCGCGCCCCCTCAATACCCGCGCTTACTATGCCAAGCTGACGCAAGCGCTGATCACGGCTGTCACCACCCAAACCGCACAGGGGCGGCTCTATGAGGCGGACATGCGCCTGCGCCCCTCGGGCAATCAGGGGCCGGTGGCGACGAGTTGGGCCGCGTACCAGACCTATCAGGAGAACGAGGCCTGGTTGTGGGAACATCTGGCGCTTGTGCGTGCCTCTTGTGTGGCGGGGCCGGACAGCCTTGTGCGCGACATCCACGGCCTGCGTGCGCGTATCCTGTCCACGCCGCGCGAAGGCGCTGACGTGGTGACCCAGTTGCGCGACATGCGCGACCGCATTGCGTCGGCCAAGGCACCGGACGGCCTCTGGGATGCCAAGATTGGCGCGGGCCGGCTGCAGGACATCGAACTGCTGGCGCAGGCGGGCATCGTGATGACAGGCCATGATGGCAGCCAGGTGCGCGACGGATTGCTGGCCTGCGTCGCGGCTGGCCTTTTGGATGACGCAGGCGCGCAGTCTTTGGCCGACATCTATGAGATGCTGTGGCGCGTGCAGATGGTCACGCGGCTCATCGGCTCTGCACCCGCCGACGATGGCCGCGTGGGTGAAGGGGGCATGGCCGTGTTCCTGCGCGCGCTGGAACAATTGTCGGCCGAGGACGCCGAAGCCGCATTGCACCGCGCACATACTACCAGTGCTGCGCTGATCGCGGCGGCGCTGGACCGCTGAGAAAGAGGACGAACACGTCATGGCAACCAAGGGTGAACCCCAGGACCCCAAAGGCCTCATCTTCGAGGCTTACCGCATCGAAGGTATCACGCAGCCGGAATGTAGGACGATCTTTCTCGACTGGGCCCTCAGCCTGCCGGATGCCACCAGCCACGCGGCGGCGATTGCGCATCTGTTGGACCGCTATGGCCCCGATCACAACGACCATCCCATGACACAAGTGCTGCGCGAAGGCCGCGATGGTATGGCTACACCGCGCCGTCGGGGCGGCTGGCGGGGACGATCCCGCGCGCATTGATCCATTGATGCGCAACGCGGTCCAATTGGTGCATGCCGCAAAACAATCGCGCAATTGAACACATTTTGTCTCAATTGCGCCTCAGTTTCCGATCATGTTCACGCTGAACAAAAAGAAAGCGCGCAAACAATTGCGTGGATCGGAGAAGAAAATGAAACGCATCAAACTGGTTATGCTTCTTGTTATGGGTGGCCTTGTTTCGGCCTGTGCAAACACGAATGTCGCCTCGCGGAATGCTCCGTTTGACAGCGCACCTCTCAACGCAGGTCCTGGCGCTGCCTACCTGTCGCTGCTGACGGATGTCAGTGTTGAAAACATCACTGTGCGGGTGCCGCGCAGCCTCAAGGTGTCCGAAGCCAACCGCTACCTGCCCGCAGGTGACATTGTCTGGCGCGAGGACCCCATTGGTGACCGCCACGCCCAGGTTGCACAGATCTTTCACGACGCCCTGACACGTGGCACCGAGGCGCTGGACGGCAAGCTGCCCGTCGCCCTCGACGTCGAAGTCAGCCGCTTTCACGCACTCACCGAAAAGGCGCGCTATACCACTGGCGGCGTGCACAACATCACCTTCACGCTGACGCTGCGCGATGCTGAAACCGGTGCCGCCCTGAGTGACCCGCGCTTTATCCGCGCCGATCTCGACGCCTTTGGCGGTCAACAAGCACTCGCCGCTGAGGCCCGTGGCCTGACCCAAAAGGTCCGCATCAGCAACCACCTCGCCGAAGTGATCCGGCAGGAGCTGACCACCGAGGAGGGGTTCCAGAACCCGCGTCTGGGTCTGATCCAGGCGATGAACCAAATCTGATCTTTCACTGATCACTCGAACGAACTAGAGGAGGGCGCTATGACAGCGCCCTCTCTTGCATCCGACCGCCCCGTAATCCGCCTGCGTCCCAAAACCGATGCCCGCCGCATCCGCCACGGGTTTCCCTGGGCCTACGCCAACGAAGTGGTCACTGACCGCCGCACCAAGGCGCTGGCCCCCGGCACCATCGCCGAGTTGCAGGACGAAAACCGCGCGCCCATCGCGCTGGTGGCCGTGAACCCCCTGTCCAAGATCATTGCTCGTGTCATTGACCGCGATGTGCAGGCCACCGTTGACACGGCATGGTTTGCCACCCGTCTGACCCGCGCGCTGGCCTTGCGCGAACGGCTGTTTGACGCACCATTCTACCGGTTAATCCATGCCGAAGCGGATGGCCTGCCGGGCGTGGTCATTGACCGGTTTGGCGACACCTGTGTGACCCAACCCAATGCCGCATGGGCCGACACCCGGATCGACATGCTGCGCGATGCGCTCGTCGACGTGGTCGGTTGCAACACGCTGATCAAGAACGCCAGTGGCCGCGCCCGCGACCTCGAAGGGCTGGATGATGTGTCCGCCGTGCTGCACGGCACGGCACCCGACGCGCCGCTGCACGTGCCTATGAACGGTGCCACGTACCTTGCGGATGTGACAGGCGGCCAGAAAACCGGGCTGTTCTTTGACCAACGGCCCAACCACGCCTTTGCCGCCAACATGGCGCGAGACGCGCGCGTGCTGGACGTGTTCAGCCATGTGGGTGGCTTTGGTCTTGCCGCACTTGCGGGCGGTGCGGCCTCTGCGCTCTGTGTGGATGGATCGGCTCCGGCGCTGGATCTGGCCGGGCAGGGCGCTGCTGCCATGGGTGCGCAGGACCGCTTTGACACCCGGCAAGGCGACGCCTTTGACGTGCTCACCGCCTTGGGCGACGAAGGCGCTACTTTTGATATGGTCATCTGCGACCCACCGGCCTTTGCACCCGCCAAACCCGCACTCGAGGCGGGCTTGCGCGCCTATGAACGCATCGCGCGTCTGGCCACGCCGCTGGTGGCCCCCGGTGGCATTCTAGTGTTGTGCAGTTGCTCTCACGCCGCCGACCTGACACGGTTCCGCACCGCATGTGTGCGCGGCATTGGGCGGGCGGGACGCGCACCTGCGCTGATCCACACCGGCTTTGCGGGCCCGGATCATCCGCTCCTGCCACAACTGGCCGAAAGCGGTTACCTCAAGGCGCTGTTCTTCCGCCTATGAAGATCCTGATCGACGCCAATGTCCTGTATCCAACAGTGATGCGCGAAGTGGTCGTTGGCGCAGCCCGCGCAGGCTTCTTTGAGCCGCAATGGTCGCCCCGCATCGTAGAGGAATGGGCGCGCGCCGCGGCCCGTCACGGCGTCGAGGGCGAGGTGCAGGCACGGGGCACGGCCGCAATGCTGAACGCCACGTGGCCGCGCGCTTCCATCAGCCATCCCCCCGCACTCGAAGAGCGCCTCTGGCTCCCCGATCCGGGCGACATCCACGTCCTGGCCGCCGCCATCCACGGCTCCTCCGATATGATCATGACCATGAACGCCAAGGACTTCCCCCGCAACATCCTGACCGAAGAGGGTCTGTTGCGCGTCGATCCCGATGGCTACCTGCAAGGCTGTGCCGAGGCGCAGCCCGATCGCATCATCCCTGTGGCCCAGGCCGTCCTGGCCGAGGCGCGTCGCCTGTCCGGCGATGACTGGACCATGCGCGCATTGATGAAAAAGGCCCGTCTACCCCGCTTTGGCAAAGCCGTTGAGCGGTTGAGCTAGCCCTCAAGCTGCCACTTGGCGCGCAGACCTTCGAGCGCCTTGATCCGCTCTGCCGTTTTGGGGTGGCTCAACAACCACGCAGGTGCGGCACCTGCATTGGATTTCGTCAGGCTCTCCAGTTTTTCGAACAGGGTGATTTGGGGATCAATCCCGATGCCCGCCTTGGTCAACAGGGCCGCCGCATAGGCATCCGCCTCGTATTCATCCCCCCGCGACAATCGCGCCGCCAGCAATGTGGTCAAGCCATTGGCCACCCAAACGCCCACGCCGGGCAAAAACCGCGACAGGACCATGGCCAGCGCCGTGCGCAGCGCATTTTGCCCGGAAAAGTCGATCATCCGGCGGCGGCTGTGTCCCAGCGCCACGTGACCCAACTCATGCGCGATCACACTGGCCATCTCTGCGGCGGACACGCTGCCGCGTCGGAATTTGTTGTAAAAACCCCGCGTGATGAAAATGCGCCCGTCCGGCGCGGCCAGACCGTTTACCGGCTCAATCTCGTAAATGAATACCTTGATGCGGTCCAAATCCAGCGCGCGCGCCAGTTGATTGCACATCTCGCGCAACATCGGATCGGCCAGCTCGGTGGATTTCTCGTCCAGCTCGCGCGCGGTGCGCCAAGCGGAAAAACGATACATCGCAACCCCATAGGCCAGCGCGAGAAGGATCGGCATCACTTTGATCATCACGCTCATATGGGGCAGGTGGTGCCGGTTTTCCATGTCTGTCGGGCAGTTACCGCACGCGTTTGGGGTGTCATTGTGTCCGGATCGGAAACAATACGTTTTCAGGTGCCCGTCAAATCACCGTTGCACAGCGGTGCGTCGGCCGTAATCTGAATCCAACTATGGGGGGAAATGACATGCTGGGGCTGATGGCGCTATTGATGGGTGGACTGGCCAGTGCCGCCATCCTGGGCACGGATCAAGATGACGAGATCCAAGGCACAAACAGGGATGACGTCGTTGATGCTGGTGCGGGCAATGATTTTGTAAACACTGGCGCAGGCAACGATGCGGTGTTTGGCGGCGATGGTGCGGATACGGTCCAGGTCGGTTTTGGCAACGACACGGTGGATGCAGGCGCAGGCGACGACATGATCCGTGGCGGCCAGAACGACGATCTACTGTCTGGCGGTGATGGGGCCGACCAGATCTTTGGCGGCACGGGTCAGGATCAGATCCTGGGCGGCGCGGGCGCAGACATCGTGCGCGCAGGCAACGGGGCCGATCAGGTGCAGGGCGACGAAGGGCGCGACAAGCTCTTTGGGGACGGCGGCAATGACACGCTCGAAGGTGGCCGCCAGAACGATACGATTGACGCCGGGCGCGGCAATGACGCGCTCTTTGGTGGCAGCGAGGATGACACGCTGCTGGGCCGTCAGGGCAATGATCTGCTGGATGGTGGTATCCGCAACGACCTGCTGGACGGCGGGCAGGGGAACGACACTCTCCTGGGCGGTGACGGAAATGACAGCCTTGATGGCGGCACTGGCGATGATGTGCTCGACGGCGGCGAGGGCCGCAACACCGTCAACGGCGGCAGCGGTGATGACATCCTGCGCGGCGGTGCAGGGGGCAACTCGCTCAACGGTGACGAGGGCGATGATGTGCTTGACGGCGGCGATGGCCGCGATTTCCTGCGTGGTGGTGAGGGCGATGACACGCTGGCAGGCGGCGCAGGGTTCGACCTGCAATTCGGCGGCGACGGCGACGACGAAATCCACGTCACCAACTTTGCCCCGGCAGACGCGCCGTCTTACTTGATTGACTATGCCTCGGGTGGCGAAGGCAGCGACACGATCTTTGCCGAGGGCAACGCCGCGCGCATCTATTTCGGGGAATCCGTGTCCTCGACCGATGTGCTGATCCCGCAAACCGGCGATGCGGTCCTGACCGTTGTGGGGTTCGAGCCGGACTTTGACGGCACAGGCACCGGCGACATCCTCGACCTCAGCGCGCTCGAAGACGCACGTGGCCGACCCATCAGCGTCGATGACTTCTCGGTCGAACAGCGCGACATCGTGGACGGCATCGCATCCCAGATCGTGCTGCGCGTGTCCAATGGACCGGACGACGACACCCTGACCATCGTGTTGAACAACCCTGATTTCGAGGTGCCGCAAAACAACAGGGAGTTCCTGACCGCGCTGGGTATCCCGGCCTAGCGCGTCAGCGTCTTCATCCCCCGGCTCAACCCCTCCAGCGTCATGGGCACCATGGCCTCTGCGCCGAATATCTCCTGGATCATGCCGATGGAGTGGGTGTAGCCCCAGTATTTCTCGGGCACCGGGTTGATCCACAGGTTTGACACCCACTGATCCCGCGCGCGGGCCAGCCACACCTGGCCCGCCTCTTGGTTCCAATGCTCATTGGCTCCGCCGGGATAGGCGATCTCGTAAGGCGACATGCTGGCGTCGCCCACAAAGATGCACTTGTAATCGGGCCCGTAGGTCCGCAGCACCTCGTGCGTGGGCGTCTGCGCGTCCCAGCGACGGCGATTGTCGCGCCACACACCCTCGTACAGGCAGTTGTGGAAATAGAAGTGTTCCAGATGCTTGAACTCGGATTTGGCTGCTGAAAACAGCTCTTCCACGATCTTCACATGCGGATCCATCGACCCGCCGATATCGAGGAACAACAGCACCTTGACCGCATTGCGCCGCTCGGGCCGAGTTTTGACGTCGAGATACCCGTGTTCAGCCGTAGCACGGATGGTGCCGTTCAAGTCCAGCTCTTCTGCCGCACCATCGCGCGCCCAGCGGCGCAGGCGTTTTAATGCCACCTTGATGTTGCGGGTGCCCAGTTCAACTGTGTCGTCCAGGTTCTTGAATTCACGCTTGTCCCAGACCTTGACCGCGCGCTGATGACGGCTTTCCTTCTGGCCGATCCGCACCCCTTCGGGATTGTAGCCATAGGCGCCAAAGGGCGACGTACCAGCGGTGCCAACCCACTTGTTGCCGCCCTGATGGCGGCCCTTCTGTTCCTCAAGCCGTTTCTTGAGCGTTTCCATGAGCTTGTCAAAGCCACCTAAAGCTTCGATCTCTTTGCGCTCTTCCTCGCTCAGGTGCTTTTCGGCCAGCTTTTCCAGCCACTCCTGCGGAATGTCCACGGCCTCTAGCACCTGTTCGATGCTGATCTGCTCCAGCCCCTCAAAAGCGGCGGCAAAGGCGCGGTCGAACTTGTCGATGTTGCGCTCGTCCTTCACCATGCTGACCCGCGCCAGATAGTAGAACGCCTCGACATCATAGGTGGCCAGTCCGGCCTGCATCCCTTCGAGAAAGGCGAGGAATTCCCGCAACGAAACCGGCACGTTGTTTTTGCGCAAGGCCTCAAAGAAGGGCAGAAACATCTCAGCCCCGCAGGTTGCGGTCGAGAACAACTGTGGCAATCAGCCCCACCACCACAAAGGCGAGGGCATAGCCAGCCGCGTATTGCGCCATGTCCAGACGATTGCCGCCGCGTTTGCGCGCGGTGTATCCGCCAATTAGCGCCCCAGCCAGAGCAGCCACAAGAACGATCATATTACCTTGCCTTTCAATCCCCTAGGGCAGAAAGTTCATCCGTTCAAAGGATTGAGAGAAGAGATTTCCCGCACCTTGGCCCGCACCGCCCAGTCAGGTCCGAATCCGTAGCGCGCCCACCCAAGGCTGTCCACCCTGACGGTGCGTGCCTCTGCGGTGCGACCCTGCAAATCCAGCGCCTCGGCGCGCAACAGCAAGAGCGTCGACAACAGGGCGGCATTCTCGTTCTGCGCGGCCTGATCAATGTGCGGGCTCAGGATCAAGAGCGCCTTGTCCCCGTCACCCCGTGTGATCGCATAGGCAGCCAGTTGGGTCGCCACATAGGCACGGTGCAGGTCAGCACCGCGTGTCGCGGCATAGTATTGGTCCGCGGCGCGGAAATGGGTCTGCGCGGCCTTGGGATCAGAGGACAACAGCAGACGGCCATTGGCATAGTGCGCAAAAGCGCGGCGGTGATCCTGCCAGCCCATCGCCTGTGCGATGTCCAGTGCACGTGCGGCGGCTGTGCGGCGCGCGGCATTCGTGGCACCAGGCCCAAGCGCGGTTTGCACGGCCTGGCTCCAGGCGCGGGGGGTGCGTGTGGCGTACTGCGCGGGCAATTGCTCGCCGCGTGGATTGATGCGGGCAAAGATGCCGGGCAGGCGTTTGGCCACTTGGCCGCGGGACATGCCCGACCGCAATTCGGGTGCGTAATAGGCGCGCAGCATCATCATGTCGAACCCGGTCAGCACGGTGTGCACGTTGTCGTCGTTGAACACACTGTCGGGCAGGCGGTACAGGTCATTGAGCGGGCCGATGGCTTGCGCCAGTTCTTCGTGCAGACAGTCGCGCACCTCTTGGGGGCTGGCGTCATTGGGCAGGAAGATCGCCAGTTGTTTGCGGGTACGCAGGTTGGTCCAGCTGGTGCGCGCGCTGCGGCGGTTGGCCTTGTATTCCGAGATGGTTGTGATGTTTGGCACCACAAAACAGGCGGCGTGGGGCAGGGCGCGGCGGATCTGCGCTCGGCTCACCGCCTCAATGGTGATGTTGGCGGAACTGCTGGGCGATGCCTCATAGATGTCGATACCGGCCTCGGTCCGCAAGCGGTGCATCAGGCGGCGCAAGTCCGTGCCGAGGGATGCGGGCGGCGCACCGGTGACGCGCACCGAAATGGGGCCTTCGAACCGCGTGAACACAGGCAATTCGCGGCCCGATTCCAGCTGAAAGCTCAGCTCGATGAAGTCCAGCGCCAGGTCATTGTTGGACCGGATCGGCAGCGCAGGGCGCGGCGCGCCAAAGGTTTTCATGGGCGGCAGGTCGCTCGATTGGGGCAGGGCGCGTGTGGGCGTGTCACCGGGCGTGACGGGCACACAGGCATTGAGCAACAGAACAAAGGGCAAAACAAAACGTCGCATCTGGCTCATCCCCGTTCGTACTTGAGAAAGGGGGTCAGCGTCCCGATGCGGTCATAAAGCTTGCGGGCTTCGGTGTTGGTGTCCTGCGTCGACCAGTAGACGGACGGCGCACCAGCCGCATCAGCGGCGGCATAGACACCTTCGATCAGTTTGCGGCCAATGCCCTGACCGCGCACGGACGGATCGGCATAGAGGTCTTGCAGATAGCAGGTGTTCTCGATCTTCCACCCATGGCGGTGGAACAGAAAATGGGTCAACCCCACTAGCTTGCCCCGCAATTCGGCGACAAGGCCGTTGTAGTCTTGGGGGTCATTGCCAATCAGGCGTGAAAAATAGGTGTCAAAAACGTCTTTGGGACGGGATGTGCCGTAAAATGCGAGATACGCCGCCCACAGATCATCCCATTGCGGACGATCCGACAAAGATAAAGGGCGCACAACAAGTGCGTCTGAACCGGTCATTGATACTGCCTGCCTGCCTTTTAGCATATTGGATGCGGGCGTTTTCGCCTCTCATCACGGTCAAGGTATGGAGCATTGAAGGCAAAAGAAAGACATTTTATCCACAACGCCGCCCCAAGTCGGGGCGAGCGCCGTGAATGTGACCGAAAAGACTCGCCCAGATTGAGCGAAGGTGACGCAGGCCGCGTCTACGTCAGCGTTGGCTGCGCGCCATGAAGGCAAGACGCTCAAACAGGTGCACATCCTGTTCATTCTTGAGCAGCGCGCCATGCAGTTTGGGCAGGGCATTCGCCCCGCCAGATTTCAGGTCTTCGGCGCTCATGTCTTCGGCCAGCAGCAGTTTCAGCCAGTCGAGCACCTCAGAGGTCGAGGGCTTCTTCTTGAGGCCCTGCTGGTCGCGGATCTCAAAGAACTGGGTGAGGGCAGTTGTCAGGAGCGCCTCTTTGATGCCGGGATGGTGGACTTCGACGATCTGTTTCATCGTCTCCATGTCCGGAAAGCGGATGTAGTGAAAGAAACAGCGGCGCAGGAAGGCGTCGGGCAATTCCTTTTCGTTGTTCGAGGTGATGATCACGACGGGCCGTTGGCGGGCCCGGATTGTGGCCCCGGTCTCGTAGACAAAGAACTCCATCTTATCGAGCTCTTGCAGCAAGTCGTTTGGAAATTCGATGTCGGCCTTGTCGATCTCGTCGATCAGGAGAACGACTTTCTCGTCGGCCTCGAACGCCTCCCAAAGCTTGCCTTTTTTGATGTAGTTCGCGACGTCGTGGACCTTGTCCTCGCCCAGCTGGCTGTCGCGCAGGCGCGACACGGCATCGTATTCATAAAGCCCCTGTTGCGCGCGGGTGGTGGATTTGATGTTCCATTCGATCAGGCGCAAACCCAGGCTGCGGGCCACCTGTTTGGCCAGTTCCGTTTTGCCGGTGCCGGGCTCGCCTTTGACCAGCAGGGGTCTTTCAAGAGTGACGGCTGCGTTGACGGCGATGGTCAGGTCGTCGGTTGCGACATAGGCGTCTGTGCCTTGGAATTTCATGTGGGATCATCCTGTTGCGGAGCGTTATGCGTCAGGGATGTTTTAGCCAAACTGTGAGGGGAATGGGTAGTGACAATCCCCGGTGCCTCGGATAGACGCAGCGACAGGGAGCTGGTTGGGGCAGTACACTGAAGACCTTAGGGGACCTTTGATGGCCAACATCAGTCGAATTGAGGGGAAGCAAATGAAACAGGAAGTGTTCTTGCCAGACGATTATCGTCCGGCCGAAGACGAGCCGTTCATGAACGACCGGCAAGTCGAGTATTTTCGCCGCAAGCTGCTGAACTGGAAGTCCGAGTTGCTGGCGGGCAGCCGCGACACCATCGAGGGCCTGCAGGACGGGACGCGCAACATTCCGGACGTGGCCGACCGCGCCAGCGAAGAAACGGACCGCGCGCTGGAGCTGCGCACGCGGGACCGCCAGCGCAAACTGGTCGCCAAGATCGACAGCGCCTTGCGCCGGATCGACGAGGGCGAATACGGCTATTGCTCGGTCACCGGGGAACCGATTTCGCTGAAGCGTCTGGATGCCCGTCCGATCGCCACCATGAGCCTCGAGGCGCAAGAACGTCACGAGCGCCGCGAGAAGGTCCACCGCGACGACTGAGGGGTTAACGCGGCGTACGGTGGCCGATTGCGCCTCGGAGCGTTAAAAACGTGCATTTTTAGGTATGAAAGTGTACGTTCCGCGGGACGCGAAACCCCTTCAAAAGAGTTGAATTTTGGAAACTGTGCAGTTTGACACCCAAACTGCGCAGTTTTTCTTTTCCGACGGGTTAACTTTCGCTTTACCCATGGGGCCGCGTTAACGTTTGCCGGGATGCGTTAACTCTTGGGTAAGACGCCGGGTTCTTGCCGGGGAGGGTGGCGTTACCCGCTCTAGGCCGTCCGTCGAGTGGCTACCTTATATGGCGTGCGGAACCAAAGAGACGCTGAGATGTCAGTGAGGGGCACTTTGGGTCATTGCGGCAGTTGTGGATGCAGCGAAAGTCGGCTTTGAGCCCTTACCTACCAAATGCTGCGCAATACTCGAATGTCTGCTTTTGGTTTGGCCAGTTTTCTTTTGCTGACCAAACCAAGCTTTGAAATTAGGCAATCACGTTGTGTTGGGGGCCGTAAGGGAAACCCGTGATATTCCCGTTGCCGTCTTCGGTGATGATCAGGATATCATGCTCGCGATACCCACCAGCGCCGGGCTGACCTTCAGGGATTGTCAGCATCGGTTCCATGGAAATGACCATGCCTGGCTCCAGAACCGTGTCGATGTCTTCGCGCAGTTCCAACCCTGCCTCGCGGCCATAATAATGGCTCAGCACACCGAATGAATGACCGTAGCCAAAGGTGCGGTATTGCAGCAGATCGTGCTCGTCAAAGAATTCGTTGACCCTGTGGGCCACCTCACCGCAGGACGCACCGGGCTTGAGCAGGCTCATGCCATATTCATGGGCTGCGACATTTGCCTCCCAGATTGCAAGGCTCGCGTCGTCGACCGTTTCGACAAAGAGCGTGCGCTCCAGCGCTGTGTAGTAGCCCGAAATCATCGGGAAGGTGTTGAGACTGAGGATATCACCGCGCTGCAACACCCGCCCCGTGACGGGGTTGTGTGCGCCATCGGTGTTTATGCCCGATTGGAACCAGACCCAGGTGTCGCGGTACTCGGCATCCGGAAAGCGCCGAGCGATCTCCAGCTCCATGGCATCGCGACCGGCCATGGCCACATCGATCTCGCGCACGCCAGCCTTGATCGCATCGCGGATTGCGTAACCACCCACATCGGCCACTGCGGCCCCGACGCGGATCAATGCAAGCTCTGCCGGAGACTTGTGGAACCGCTGCGTCATTGTAGCCAGTGCAATGTCGACCGTTTTTGACGGGGCCAGGAAGTCATCCAGAAGCGCCTTCTGTGCGATGGAGATGTGGTCTCCTTCGAACCCGATCGCTTTGCCCGGTCCTGTGACCGACAGGATGGCGCGCCAGTAATTGTTCCGCTGCCAATCGGTGTAGGTGATGTTGTCGCCATAGCTTCGCCGCCAGGGTTGTGCCGCGTCGATCCCGGCGCTGAAGGTCACGGTCTCAGTCGCGGTCACAACCTGCGCATAGGGCCGCCCAAACGCGCAGTAAAGAAAACCGGAATAGTAGGCGACATTGTGCATCGAGGTCAGCACAACGGCATCAATGCCTTCGTCCGCCATAATGGCACGAAGCCCAGCCAGGCGCGCCTCGTATTCGGCATCAGCAAAGGGCAGGACCTTTTCGCCCTGGTGGAAACGGTGAAAATCGGGGCGTGCGAGCCCGGCCATTTTGGATGTTCCGTCCATCGGTTCACTCCTGTTCAGGCCGTCTGGTCGGATCGGGAGTGCGCCTATTCGCTCAGGTCACCTTCCCTCACCGCAATAACGGCAAAGCAAGATCCCGGCGTTCAGGATGGGGGATTGAGATTTCCGACATCGGATCGTCGGCGGCGACGCCATCGCCTATCTCCTCTTCGTCTATAGATCGCACAAGCAGACTGAATCAATAGCCGTGAAAGAAAGCGGACATTCCTTGCAAGACGCTTGGTGTCCGCTTCGTCCCGCAAAGCAGTCATTTGCGTTGGGTACCAGACTTGCGGTGCCGGCGCTGCGGGCGTTTGGGAGTGCCAGCGGGCTATCCCTTGGCGCGGGACAGCATGCCGAAAAGGTCGCGCGGGTCGTCCGGATCGGCCAACAGGTCGAGCGGGTGGAAAAACGCCGTGTTGCGCACCTGGTCGCGTACGAAACGCAGGGCGGAAAAGTCCTCGATAGCGAAGCCCACGCTGTCGAAGATGGTGATCTGGCGGTCTGAGGTGCGGCCCTGCGCCTGTCCGGCGAGCACTTGCCAGATTTCGGTGACGGGATGATCGTCGGGCAGTTGCTGGATGTCGCCTTCGATCCGGGTCTGGGGCGGGTATTCCACAAAGATGTCGCCACGGGTCAGGATGCCGGGCGCGATCTCGGTCTTGCCGGGGCAGTCGCCGCCGATGGCGTTGATGTGCACGCCTGCGCCAACCATGTTGTCGGTCAGGATGGTGGCGTGGGCCTTGTCCGCCGTGCAGGTGGTGAGGATCTGCGCGCCTTCGATGGCATCCTCGGGTGAGGTGCAGGTGGTCACGGTGAGGCCCGTGCCTGCGAGGTTGTGGGCGCATTTGGCCGTCGCGCCTGCGTCGATGTCGTAGAGCCGGACATGGGTGACACCGGCAATGGCCATCATAGCGAGGCTTTGGAATTCGGACTGTGCGCCGTTGCCGATCATGGCCATGGTGGTGGCGCCGCGTGGTGCGAGCGCCTTGGCGACCAGAGCGGATGTGGCCGCCGTGCGCAGTGCTGTGAGCAGGGTCATTTCCGTCAGCAGGACGGGGTAGCCGGTGTCCACGTCCGCCAGCAGGCCAAAGGCGGTCACGGTTTGCAGGCCTTCGGACGTGTTCTTGGGGTGGCCGTTCACATATTTGAAGCCATAGGTTTCGCCGTCGGATGTGGGCATCAGTTCGATCACACCTTCGGCGGAATGGCTGGCGACGCGCGGTGTTTTGTCGAACTGTTCCCAGCGGGCGAAGTCATCCGCGATATAGGTCGAGAGGCCGCGCAGCATGTCGGGCAGGCCGACGTGGTGGATCAGTTGCATCATGTGGTCGACGGAAACAAACGGAACGAGGGCTTTGTCGGAGGGCGTCAGCATGGCGGGTCCTTTCAGTAGGCGCGGGTGGGGCGGTCAAAGACGCGGCGGCCAAAGGCAGAGGCGGTCAGGTCCACCATGGTTTGCGCCGTGCGTCCGCGTTCATCGAGGAAGGGGTTCAGCTCGACCAGGTCAAGCGAGGTGAGGCGGCCGCTGTCGCAGATCATCTCCATCACCAGGTGGGCCTCGCGCATGGTGGCACCGCCGGGCACGGTTGTGCCAACGGCGGGGGCCACGGCCGGGTCGAGAAAGTCCACATCGAGCGACACGTGCAGCAGGCCATTCGCGGCGGTCACACGGTCGAGAAAGGCGGACAGCGGTTTGGCGATGCCATGTTCGTCGATGTGGCGCATGTCGACATAGGTGATGTCCGTGTCTTCGAGGGCGGCGCGTTCGGCGCGGTCAACAGACCGCAGGCCCAGCATGGCGATCTGATTGTGTGGCACTGGGTGCGGCACGTCCGGGAACCCGTCGAACCCGGCGCGGCCCGTGATGTAGCCAACCGGGGTGCCGTGCAGGTTGCCCGAGGCGGATGTGTCGGGCGTGTGGTAGTCGGTGTGGGCGTCCAGCCAGAGGACAAAGAGCGGGCGGCCACGCTCTGCCGCATGTGCGGCGATGCCGTGGACCGTGCCCAGTGACAGGGCGTGATCACCGCCCATGAAGATGGGCAGGTCGGTGTCGCTGGCGGCATGTGCGGCGCGTGACAGTGCCTGCGTCCAGGCAATCGTTTCTTCACGCGCGTGCAGACGTTCGTGTGCCTGTGCGGTGAACGGGTCGGGGCCGATATTGCCCGTGTCGCGCACGGTGTGGCCCAGATCCTGCAATGCCTCCGACAGGCCAGCCGTGCGGTAGGCGTCGGGGCCCATCAGGCATCCGCGTCTGCGTTTGCCACAATCCAGCGGTACGCCGATCAGGGTAATGTTTTGACTTTGCATCTGGGCCTCCTGTGGTCTGCCTTGGATGTCTGCTCAAAGCGTTGCGTGGACAAGCGGACAATTTGTGCGTATCGGAACCGAAATAGACAAAACGGAGCCAAATTATGGACGATACGGACAGTCGGTTGATTTCTGTGCTGCGCCATGACGCGCGGGCGTCGCTGTCGGATCTGTCACAGCGGCTTGGCCTGTCACGGACCACCGTGCGCGCGCGGCTGGAGAAATTGCAGGCGCGGGGGGATGTGCTTGGCTATACTGTGGTGCTGCGCGAGGACACGTTGCGGGACCCTGTGCGCGGGTTGATGATGATCGGCATCGAGGGGCGCGGCACCGAGCGAATCATACGCCAGTTGCAGGGCATGACAGAGGTGCGGGCGGTACATTCCACCAACGGTCGTTGGGATGTGATTGTCGAGATCGGGACCGACACGCTGGAGAGCTTTGACGCGGTTCTGTTTCGCATTCGCAGGCTGGACGGCGTGGTTGCAAGCGAGACGTCGTTGCTGTTGTCGACGCGCAAATCGGCCTAGCGGCGCAGCGCCTGCACCCAGAGAAGGGCGAGGCCAAGCGAGAGGACCATGTTCCATCCCGCCATGCTTAGCCCGGCAAATTCCCATGCGATGTCGTCGCAGCGGACCAGGGGGGCCGTCATGATCTGGTCAAAGAGCGCGTCTGCGTCGAGGCTGCCCACGGGGCCGGAGGTGCAGGTGCTGGGCCCTTCCCACCAGCCTTGTTCCACGCCCACGTGATAGCCGCCGACACCGGCGGTCGCCAGTGCGGCCAGCGCGCCCAGTGCCAAAAGTGCGGGCGCAGGGACAAAGAGGGCCAGCGCGCCGATCGCGATGGCGATCACGTGGGGGTATCGCTGCCAGATGCACATTTTGCACGGCGCAAGGCCGCCCAGGTGTTGAAAGGCAAACGCCCCAAGGAGCAGGGCCAGCGAACCGCCCGCGGCGGCAAGGGTATAGTGTGATCTCGTCATAGCGCGCCCACGGCCAGAAAACCGCCCACGAGGAGCAGGATGAACAGAATGAACATCAATCCCAGGCGGCGTTCAATAAAGTCGCGGATGGGTGCGCCGAAATACCACAACAGGCCCGCGACGACAAAGAAGCGCAAGCCGCGTGCGATGATGGAGGTGACGATAAAGGTGGCCAGCGACATGCCGGTCCAGCCGGACATGATGGTGATGACCTTGTAGGGAAAGGGCGTGATCCCCGCGGTCAGCACGGCCCAGAACCCCAGATCGTTAAAGCGGATGTTAAATTCGGCCATCGCGTCAGCCTTGCCCAATGCGGCGAGTATGGGTTGGCCCAGCGTGTCAAAGGCCAGCGCGCCAATGGCGTAGCCCAGGAGGCCGCCGAGCACGGACGCAACCAGCGCGGTGCCGGCAATCAGCCATGCGCGGTGCGGTGCGGCAAGGATCATGGGGATCATCAGCACATCCGGCGGGATCGGAAAGACCGAGCTTTCCACAAAGGCGACGATGGCCAGGATCCACAGAGCGCGGGGGTGGTCGGCCCAGGCCATGGTCCAACTGTAAAGACGATGTAACATGAGCGGGGCCAGACCACGCAGACCGTCACAGGTCAAGTCGGATTGCGCTTGCCCCTGCCGTGCCAGTTCGCTAATCGGGGGTTCTGAGGCCCAAGTGGCGGAATGGTAGACGCAGGGGATTCAAAATCCCCCGCCTTTGCGGGCGTGCCGGTTCGAGTCCGGCCTTGGGTACCAAGGGTTTTCAGTGGCTTAGCCCCACGTGTTGGGGCGGCCATTTTTCTCTATAGTCAGACGGTTCCACATCACGATTCATTCGTGTTCTGGTCGGAACTGCCGTGCAGTGCAAAAACGGGAAAATGGCCTTGAACGTCCGCTCGGCTGATTTTCACCATTGCTTGCTCAAGGTCTTCCAGCAGCCCGAAGTGGACATCGGGTCTGGCCAGTGAGGTGACCGAAGGGCGGACTATGCTGCCTTTCGATTGTTCTGTGCGAAGGTCGGCTATACCAGCCTAAGGGCGGAGCTTGATCGGAAGATGCTCGGTTCGCAACAGAGCGAGTTGGTTTCATTACTATTCTTCGCGCTCTTTGCGCCATTTGAACCCGTAGAACAAAGCCTGAAGCGGAAAACCAACACAGCAAGTCGCCAGGAATAGAGGGCCTTTGCCCCTGTTCCACTGCAAAATGTCGTCATACCAGATCAAACATGCAACAATTGCCAAACTACCGATGATTGCCGTTCTTATGGTCTTTTGTTTGTTTGACGATCTCTTCCAGTTGAGTTCCATGTCGGCAACTTGATTCACCTTAACCTCTATGGGAGACTTTTGCGCACTGCGCAGAAATTCGCAAGAAGGGCTCTCTCCAGGCGTTTGCTGCATAACTGTGCAATGTCTGCGTCCTGCGCACCGCAGACAATAGTGCCAGGGACAGTGGCACACAGTGTGGGTTCAACTTGGCCCGAGGCATGACAAAGAGGCAATAGAGCGCCGATCTCTCCGGTTCGGCCCGCGACGGCCATCTGCGGTTTAGCCGGACAGGTGTCCGGCATTTCCAAACCAAAAGAGCAAACGTGCGGCAACGACAGCACCAACGCGCCGTAAGAGCCCGCTTCGAGGCACCGTCAAAGCGTTGTCTCGGGCGATTGGGAGGAGATTGGCGCCGGGTCCGGGGCTGGCGACCAAATGCTGGACGTCCCTTGAGGCGTGACAGTGATGACGGCTATTTCGCGGCGCTGGTCAACTTCCGCTGCATGGCGCATGCGGTCTGGAGCACCGAAGAAGCGGTGGCGAAAATTCAGGCGGCGTCCTGAGTATTGCAAGAGAATGATCCTATCCCGCGCGCTGCGGGGGAGGTCACCTGGGTGCAGCCAGCGGACTTGATCGCGGCGGCGCCCCTTTTTGTCCCGACATTCATGACTTGTGACGCGGTCCGGCCGTGGGGTTTGTGCGCTCTGTGAGCGGGGCCAAGGCCTGCGGGGCGATTGATCATGGTTAACGCGTCAATGCGTTTTGTCTCAGGCCACCGTAGCGAGCGGACATCCGCCCGCGTTCGATTCGCTAAATGTGGCGTGGCGCGGAGTGATTCTTCGACAATCTAGGCAAATTTTGGGTATTGGACAGAAATTAAGGACAGGTTGAGCCAGAAACCTGCCACAAAATTGCCGCCAGACGGGTTCGACTATTGTTTCAGGAACGGAAACCGGGCGTTGAATCGCATTTGAGCGAAAAACAGCACAAATCCTTGCAACACGGGAAGTTCCGCCGATTTCCGCCGATTTTGCAATTCATGATGCGCGAAATGATGCTACCGTCGGTTGTGTATTGTCCACATTCGGTCCCGTTTGTTCAGTTTTCGTTGAGCGAATAGTGACTTTTTTCGGACATTTTTCCCTTTGTTTGCGTCAAACCTGACCGTAAGAACATCCCTGCCCAACTGGGGGGCGATGTCTGTAGGTCACGGGGGCGACCGCACAAGACGTGCCGAAAAGGTACGAGAACTGTGTGTTCGCTGCGTTGCATTGCAACGATTGCTGAACGTGCGCGTGTCGATTGATTTCGGCGCATGCGTAAGCCGTGCTGGCGCATATTCTCTCCTCTTCGCGTGTTGTGTGTGGGTCGCCCAAGTTGCCGTTGCATCGCTGCCTTTGGGTTTTGAGTGAGTGAATGATGGAGATGGCTATGTGCCGATTTTTGCAATCCAGGATGCGCACCGGCTTTGGGGGCCGCGGTGCACTGTGCGCGCACACGTCCATGCCCGTCTCTTCAACCCCTATTTTTTACCCGGCCGCGTTGCGCGCCGTCAGCAACAACGCCTAGGAGACCCATCCAATGACCAAATTTATTGATTTCAATAATCTCGCCACCGGCACTGTCGTAGACAACGAATTCGCCGCTGAAGGAGTGACCATCTCGGCCATCGGTGGGTCCAACAAGGCAATGACCTTTAACACCGCTCTCCCGACAGGTGGCGACGACGATCTGGAGACGACGAACCTGAACCAGGCGTTGATCATCTCGGAAGACGGCGACAGCAATGATCCAGACGACGAAGCGCATGGCGGCACGCTGCGCTTTGTGTTCGACGAGCCGTCGACAGTGAACCGTCTGACCTTCCTCGACATCGAGGAAAGCGCGTGGGTGAAATTCTACGATACCAACGGCCATTTCATCAAACAGGTGGATGTGCACGGTGTGGGCAACAACGGCCAGCGCATTGTCGATTTCGACGTCGACAACGTGGGTCGGATGGACGTGATCCTGGGCGGGTCGGGTGCAATCGACAATCTGGTGTTCGACACAACGGGTGACGGCATCGTCGAAGGCGACAACACCGGCAACCTGATCGACACCAACTTTGACGGCGACCCAGAGGGTGACCGCATTGATGCGAATGACGAGATCCTGGCGGGCGAAGGCCCCAATGACGACATCGTCGACGCGCTGGGTGGCAACGACACCGTCAAGGCGGGCGAAGGCAATGATGACGTCTATGCGGGGTCGGGCAACGACGACGTGCAGGGCGGCAACGGCAACGACCTGATCTTTGGCGACAGCAACTATGCTGGCGAAAACGCAGGCGTCACCGAGCGCGAAGTGTTCGAGTGGGAAAAATCGCCCTTTGGTGACGGCAACAATGTTGGCGGGTTCACGCAGGACACAGGCAACGTGGATGTCACATTCTCGGTGCTGCAACAGTCTGCGGCATCGCGCACGATCCAGTCGGATGACCGCCAGAACATCGCCAACATCGATGGCGACGGCAACGCGATCGACAACAACAGCTCGCTCGACAACATCCTGAACGGGCACGGCAATTCGGCTGACTACCAGCTCGACTTCTCTGCTCCGGTGGAAGATGTGTCGTTCCGCGTGAACGACATCGACGGCGACGGCGTGGTCCGCATCAAAGCGTTTGACGCGGCGGGCAACCAGATCGAAGTCAACCTGGAAGGCGGCGACCGCCTGACACTGCTGGACACCGACGGTGTGGCTGGCAACGACACGGCTGACAGCAATGGCGGCTACCTCGAGGACACATCGCAGCAGTATTCGCTGCTGGTGAGCATTCCCGGTCCGGTGGCGCGTATCGTCATCGAGCACGACCAGGATGGTGGAAACAACAGCGGCATTAACATCACCGACGTCTACTTTGACGCGCCCATCGCGGATGCAGGTGTGGCGGGCAACGACACGCTGGACGGCGGCGAAGGCGACGACACCATTTTCGGTGAAGACGGCAACGACTCGATCACGGGTGCGGGTGGCAACGATTCCCTCGAAGGGGGCGACGGCAACGACCGCATCTTTGGCGGTGCGGGCAATGACACGCAGATCGGTGGTGACGGCAACGACACGCTGGGTGGCGCAGACTTTGGCGATGACTTGTTCATCGGCGGCGCGGGCGACGACATGGTCGAAGCCTCGTTCGGCAACGACACCATCGACGGCGGCACCGGCAATGACGACCTGTGGGCCTCGGCGGACAATGACCTGGTCAACGGTGGCGACGGCAACGACAACATCTATGGCGGCCACGGCAAGGACACGCTGTTTGGCGACGCGGATGACGACACCATTTCGGGCGGTTCGGATGCGGACACCATCGACGGTGGGTCGGGCAACGACTCGATCTTTGGTGACGGCAACTTCAAGGACGACACCGGCCCCGGCGGTGCAGACCTGATCACAGGTGGCACAGGCGACGACACCATCGACGGCATGGTCGGCAACGACACCCTCAAGGGTGAAGATGGCGACGATGTGCTGATCGGCGGCGACGGCAATGACCGTCTCGAAGGTGGCCGTGACAACGACGTGCTGGACGGTGGTGCAGATCGCGACATCCTGCTGGGTGGCTCGGGCAACGACACCGCGTTTGGTGGCGACGGCAACGACGAGATCTGGATGGGGTCGGGCGACGACTCGGTCGATGGCGGCAACGACAACGACTGGATCCACGGTCAGGGCGGCAACGACACGCTGAACGGTGACGCGGGCAACGACATGGTGTTCGGTGAAGCCGGCGACGATGTGTTGTCCGGCGGCGAAGGCAACGACACCCTGTCGGGTGGCGACGATGCCGACACTATCTTTGGTGGTGCGGGTGACGTGGTTGATGGTGGTGCAGGTGGTTTTAACGCCAACCCTGCTCTGAACACCGACCTCGACGTGCTGGACCTGACGGGTCAAGGGCCATTCTTCCTCGACAACGTGACACCGGACGCAAACGGCAACGGCATCAACGGCACCGTGGTGTTCGTGGATGGCGCGGGCAACCCCAACGGTCTGACGCTGACCTTCACCGAGATCGAAGAAGTTGTCGGTGACGAGATCAACCGCGGCCCCGATGCGGCGGACGACACAGCGACCGTAGACGAAGACGGCAGCGTCGACATCGACGTTCTGGGCAACGACAGCGATCCCGATGGCGATCCGCTGGAAGTGACCGATGCCACATCGCCTGATGGTGACGTGACCATCAATGCCGACGGTTCGCTGACATTTGAGCCGAACGAGAACTTCAACGGTCCAACCACGATCACTTACACCGTCTCCGACGGCAACGGCGGCACCGACACGGCAACCGTCAACGTCACTGTGAACCCGGTCAACGACGCACCCGATGCGGTCAACGACACGGCCACAACTGACGAAGACACGCCCGTCACCATCGACGCACTGTTCAACGACACGGATGTGGACGGCGACGCGCTGACAATCACGGGGGCTTCGGTGCCTGCGGATCAGGGCACGGTCGAGGTTGTGGGCAACGAGTTGTTGTTCACGCCTGCCGAGAACTTCAACGGCGTGGCCACGATCTCTTATGCGATCAGCGACGGCAACGGCGGCACAGACACAGCCGAGGTTATGGTCACCGTGAACCCGGTGAACGATGATCCGGTTGCCGTGGACGACTTGGCCGATACCATGGAAGACGAAGCGGTTGTGGTCGATCTGATCGGCAACGACACGGATGTGGACGGCGACCCGCTGGACATCGGCTCTGTGTCCGTACCGGCGGATCAGGGGTCTGTTGTCGACAATGGCGACGGCACCGTGACCTTTACACCTGCGCCGAACTTCAACGGCACAGCCACCATCACCTACACTGTGGTGGACGGCCAAGGCGGTGAAGACACAGGCGAAGCCATCGTGAACGTGGGCGCGGTCAATGACGGCCCCGATGCGGTCAACGACACTGCGACCACGGACGAAGACACGCCTGTGACCATCGATGCGGTTGGCAATGACACCGACCCGGACGGCGATCCGCTGACCATCACAGGTGCAACCGTGCCTGCGGATCAGGGCACCGTGGACATCGTGGACAACAAGCTGGTGTTCACGCCTGCCGAGAACTTCAACGGCGAAGCAACGATCACCTATGCCATCACCGACGGCAATGGCGGAACAGACACAGCCGAAGTTGCTGTGACAGTGAACCCCGTCAACGACGATCCGGTGGCTGTGGACGATCTTGAGACCACCGACGAAGACGTGGCCGTGGTTGTTGACCTCTTGGGCAATGACACGGACGTGGACGGCGATACGCTGGAACTGGGCGATGTGTCCGTGCCTGCGGATCAGGGGTCTGTTGTCGACAATGGCGACGGCACGGTGACCTTTACACCTGCGCCGAACTTCAACGGCCCGGCGACCATCACCTATACCGTCATCGACGGGAATGGTGGGTCCGACACAGGCGAGGCCATCGTCTCGGTTGGGGCGGTCAACGACGGTCCTGTGGCTGTGGACGATGCGGATACCACAGAAGAAGACACGCCCGTCACCGTGAATGTCGTCGGCAACGACACAGATGCGGATGGCGATGTGCTCGAGGTGATCTCGGCCACCGTCCCGGCGGACCAGGGGACAGTTACCAACAACAATGACGGCACGCTGACCTTCAACCCCGCTGAGAACTTCAACGGCGAGGCCACGATCACCTACACGATCGCGGACGGCAACGGCGGCACGGACACAGGTGAGCTGGTTGTCACAGTCACACCTGTGAACGACGCACCCGAAGCCGAAGACGATGCGGCCACAACGCCCTTCAACACGGCGGTCGACATCCCCGTGCTGGCAAATGACAGCGATGTGGACGGTGATCCGCTGCGTGTGACCGAGGCCACCTCGCCTGATGGGGATGTGACCATCAACGCGGACGGCACGCTGACCTTTGAGCCGACACCCGGTTTCGAAGGACCTGCGACCATCAGCTATACCATCACCGATGACAATGGCGGCTTTGACACCGCTGAGGTGATCGTGACGGTCGAAGAGCAGCCGCTGGACGGCATCGTTTCGGGCACCGATGACGGTGAACTGATCGACGAAGACTATGTCGGCGATCCCGAAGGCGACATGGTCGACAACAACGATGAAATCCTGCCAGGCGAAGGCCCGAACGATGACATCATCGAAGCAGGCGGCGGCGACGACACCATCGTGGCTGGCGAAGGCAACGACGATGTGTTCGCAGGCGAAGGCAATGACCAGGTCCATGGCGGGCCGGGTGATGACATCCTGCGCGGCGAAGAAGGCGAAGACCTGATCAACGGCGGTGCTGGCGACGACACCATCGAAGGCGGTGACGACGACGACACCATCAACGGTGGTGACGGGTCCGACAGCATCGAAGGCGGCGACGGCAACGACAGCATCACGTCCAGCGATCCCGACAACGATCTGCGCATCGACAAGGGCTATCCGGGTCTGTTCACCGGCGAAGAGGGGACACCCGAAGCCGAGAACGAGCGTGACTTTGTTGACGGCGGTGCCGGTGACGACACCATCAGCACGGGCGACGACCGCGACACCATCGTGGGCGGCACGGGCGACGATGTGATCGACGGCGGTATCGACGACGACGAAATCACAGGTGACGAAGGTGCAGACCGCATCGTGGGTGGTGAAGGCGAGGACACGATCCTTGGCGGCATCGGCAACGACACGATCTATGCCGGCAACGATCCTGTGTTGGGTCTGGACGCGCTGAACATCGAGGACGACGGGTCCAACCCGTTTGGCCCCGATCTGCGCCCTGACAATGGCCGCGACTTCGTGGATGGTGGTGAAGGCGACGACCTGATCTTTGGTGCGGACGACGATGACACGCTGATCGGCGGCATCGGTAACGATACCATCGACGGCGAGATCGATGACGACTCCATCGACGGTGGCATCGGCGACGACAGCCTGCTGGGTGGTCAAGGCAACGACACCATCGAAGGCGGCGAAGGCAACGACACCATCGACGCAGGTGGTCAGGCCGACACTGTCTTTGGCGGCGAAGGCAACGACTCCATCATCGGTGGCAACGGCGCTGACGTGCTGAACGGCGGCGAAGGCAACGACACCATCGACGGCAGCACTGGTGACGACACCATCAACGGTGACGGCGGCAACGACAGCATCATCGGTTCGACCGGCGATGACGTGATCGACGGGGGTGCCGGCAACGACACCATCGACGGTGGCAACGGTGGCGCCGACATCATGTCTGGTGGCGACGATCAGGACACGTTCATCAACGTGAACGCTGGCGAAGAGGTCGACGGCAACGAAGGTGGCGACGACTTCGATACGCTGGATCTGCGCGGCTCGGCCCCTGGTGGCGGTTCGCTGAACGTGGTGTTCGATCCCACCAACCCTGAGAACGGTGTGGTCAACTACTTTGACACCAATGGTGACGCGGCGGGGTCCCTGACCTTTACCAACATCGAGAACGTCATCCCCTGCTTTACCCCCGGCACGCTGATTGCGACGCCGCAGGGTGAGCGCAAAGTCGAAGAGCTGGCCGTTGGTGACCGGATCATCACCCGCGACAACGGCATCCAGGAAGTACGCTGGGTCGGCCAACGCGCCATGTCCGGTGAAGAGCTGGCCCGCGCAGAACACCTGCGTCCGGTTCTGATCCAACAGGGTGCACTGGGCAACAACCTGCCAGAGCGTGACATGCTGGTATCGCCACAGCACCGTGTGCTGATGTCGAGCGACAAGACGGCGCTGTACTTTGACGAGAGCGAAGTTCTGGTCGCGGCCAAGCACCTGACGGGCATGGACGGTATTGACGTCGTGGACGTGTCGGAGACGACATATATCCACGTGATGTTCGACCAGCACGAGGTGATCCTGTCCGATGGCGCATGGACCGAAAGCTTCCAGCCTGGTGATCAGACACTGGCGTCGATGGGTGACGCGCAACGGGCCGAGATCCTGGAACTGTTCCCTGAACTGGAAACAGCCGAAGGTATCGAGGGTTACACCGCAGCACGCCGCAGCCTGAAAAAGCACGAAGCGCAACTGCTGACCTGATCAGCAAGCGCTTCGCGCACACTCAAAATATGTGCAGCATTCCCCGCGTGATTCGCGGGGGACGCGGGGAACGGGGCAGGGGGCTGCACCCGTTCTTCGTGTTTAATCCGCATAAATGCGTGGCATTGTTTCCAGTCCGAAACCGTATGGTGCTGCATTGCAGCACCATTTTGCCTCATTTAGGCCGAGGTTTACCAATCTGAACATTTTCCCCCTGAAATGCGACCGGATTTGAATTAATTCATATTGAGACGTGTTGACCCGTTGGGGGATGGCGAGATGCGTTCTCTGAGGTACTTTTGTGTGAAGGGCTGCTGCCATGCCGATATTTAACGGAACACCGAATAACGACACTCTCCAGGGTGGGAACGAGAACGATACAATCAACGCATTCAACGGCCAGGATCTGGTGTCGGGCGAAGGCGGTGATGACAGTATCCTTGGTGGTGGCGGCAACGACACCCTGTTTGGTGATGTCGGCGAAGGCACTGCACCCGGCAATGACGCGACCCCACTGGTCATCAACATCAACAACCTTGTGACACCACAAGACAGCAACAACTCGGCGGGCGACTCTGCCGTGTACCGGAATGTTGCACAGCTCGAAGATGGCACGCAGGTCTCTGCGCGCATCGTTCTGGTGTCGAAATCCGATCCGAACCTGACGGTTGACCTGTCGGGTGGTGCGGGCTTTGAAATTCTGATGAACGGCAACGGAACCGGTGACACGGCTGACTTCCGTATGGAGTTCTTTATCCCTGACTCGCCCAATGCGACGACAGGCACCCCCATTGCGTTGAATTCGACCGCGACCATCAACGACCTCGACCGCAACAGCCCCGGCGATCAGGAAGCGGTGACCATCAACACCAGCAGCTTTACGGCGTTTGGTGTGAGCGATGACACGTCACTGGCGGTCTCTACTGGTGCCGGCACGATCACCGCAGCAGGTACAGAGCAAAACAGCCCCTCCGATCAGGATGCGTGGTTCTCTGCCTCGTTCGAAAACCGCGAGTTCCTTGAGTTTACCCTCGAGGCGCGGAACACCAACTCGGGCTTTTCGTTCTCGGGCGACCTGATCGACGATGCCGTTGTCACACCGATCGAAGCGGGTGACGACACCATCGAAGGCGGCAGCGGCCAGGACGAGATCTTTGGCCAGGGCGGCGACGACAGCCTGTTGGGCGACGGTGGCGATGACACCATCGAAGGCGGCGAAGGCAATGACACGCTTGAGGGCGGTCAGGGTCAGGATTTGCTCGAAGGCGGCGCGGGCGAGGATTTCCTCACCGGTGGTCAGGGCGACGACACGTTGCTGGGCGGCGACGGTGCCGACCTGATCGAAGTGGGTCCCGACAATGACCGTGCCGAAGGGGGCCAGGCCTCTGACCGGTTCATCTTTGACGGGCTCGGCAACCACACGATCATCGGCGGCGAAGATGCCGATGGCAGCGACATCGATATCCTCGATCTGACCGGTGTGCGCGCCAACGTGATCCAGAGCGGGCCGGAATCCGGCACCGTTGAATTGCTCGACGACAATGGCAACGTGGCCCGCCGCGTGACCTATTCGGAAATCGAGCAGATCATCATCTGTTTCACCCCCGGCACACGTATCGCGACCCAAAAAGGCGAAGTGGCGGTCGAAAAGCTGGAGGCCGGTGACAAGGTCTTTACCCGTGACAATGGCGCACAGACCCTGCGTTGGGTCGGGCGTCGTGACCTGACGCCGCAGGAAATGCTGGCACATCCCGAGTTCCAGCCGGTGCTCATCCGCAAGGGCGCTCTGGGCAATGGTCTGCCCGAGCGTGACATGCTGGTGTCGCCGCAGCACCGGATGCTGGTCAATTCCGATCTGGCCGAGGTGATGTTCCACGAACGCGAAGTGCTGATTGCCGCCAAGCACCTGACTGGCCTTGACGGTGTGGATCAGGTTCAGACCGGCGCGGTGAGCTATTTGCACCTGATGTTCGACCAACACGAAGTTGTTCTGGCCGATGGTGCATGGTCCGAGAGCTTCCAGCCTGGCGATCACTCGCTCAAGGGCATTGGCATCGACCAGCGCAACGAGGTTCTGACCCTGTTCCCCGAGCTGGAGACTTTGGCGGGTCTGGAAACCTACGGTGCTGCGCGTTTGTCGCTGAAACGGCACGAAGCAGAGATCATCGTGGACCGCCTCAAGTAAGGCGATCCGCGCGCGCCGCATGCCATGCGGCCCAGTCTTCGGGCGTGTCCAGATCATGGCGCGCCCGATTGTCGTCAAAGCACACGTGATGCACACGCGTACCCGCCGCGCGCACAACGGATTTGCCGCCATCATCCCCGTCCAGCTTTGCAATGTCCGGAAACAGGCTCGCGGCAAAGATCATCGGGTGACCACCGCGCCCATCCGGCGTGGCACCGCGCCAGATCAATGCGTCCGGATGCGTTTGCACGGCCTGTTTGACGGCATGCAGGTCCGGCACGGTCAAATCGGGCAAATCCGCCAGCAACAGCATCGCATAGGGCGTGCCTGGCGAGAGCGTCGCAAAGACACGACGCAAGCTGACGCCCATCCCTTCCGCTGCATCCGGGACAGGCACCACATCCACCGGCAATCCGGCCACAACGTCATAGCGGGGGTGCGGCGCGGGCGGCAGCGCCACGCGCACATCATCTGACACCGCCAGTGCAATGGCGCACTGCCGCTGCAACAGCGGAACACCGTCCACATCCTGCAAGAGCTTATCCGCGCCGCGCATCCGGCGGGATTGGCCGGCGGCCAGGATCAAGATGGGCAACATGGTTGTCTGCCTCCCCCAAGGTCTCTGCCACTTGACCACGCTACCGCGTTCGCACCCACGACAAAAGACGCGCGTGCCCCTGCTTTCCTTTCGCCCCAAATACCTCGGGGAGTTTGAGGGGCAGCGCCCCTCATCCCAATACATCCATCACCCGCGCATACGCGCGCCATCGGCGTCAAAGAGCGGCGTGTCCAAGCGGCGCGCCGGGCGCATCTGGCCCAGAATTTCGATTTCGACATGGCTGGTCGTCTTTGCCATTCCGCTTGGCAGAAAACCCAGAGCCACCGATGTTTCGCTGTGATGGGCATAGCCGCCGGACGTGCAAAACCCAACCACGGCGCCATCAACCCAGATCGGCTCGTAGCCCTGTACATCCGCGTCTTCGGCATCGACCACAAATGCACACAAATGGCGCGCAGGACCGCTGGCACGCTCGGCTTCGGCGGCGGCACGACCCACAAAGGCCTGGGGTTTCTTCCAATCAATGAACCGATCCAGCCCGGTTTCCGCCGCCGTGTAGTCGGGCGAATATTCCGACAGCCAGGAGCCAAAGAACTTTTCCAGCCGCAGTGACATCATGGCGCGCATCCCGAACAGGGTCATGCCGTGGGCCTGTCCGGCCTGCCAAAGGGTTTGCCACAACTGCCGTTGCGCCATTGGATCGCAATAGACCTCAAAACCCAGATCACCGGTATAGCTGACCCGCTGAACGATACATTCGGTCATGCCAACGGTGATTGTCCTGACGTCCAGAAAGGCCATGTCCGACACATCCGCGCGGGTGCAGGCCTGCAAAACGTCGCGTGCGCGTGGACCGGCCAGCTGAAATCCGTTCCGCTTATCGCTTATGTTTTTGATGGTTACGCCGTCTTCTTCATGTTGATCAAAGTGGCGCATATGCACGGCCTGCGCACCGTAGCTCGCTGTCATCTGAAACTCAGTTTCGCTCAGGCATGACAGGGTAAAGTCGCCGATCAAACGCCCTTGCGTGTTGAGCATCGGCGTCAATGAGATGCGCCCTGGCTTGGGCACGCGCCCGGCCATGATGCGGTCGATCCATGCGCGGGCGCGGGGGCCGGTGATGCTGTATTTGCCAAAGTTGTGCACTTCGTTGATGCCCACGCCGGTGCGCACGGCCCGGACCTCGCGCGCGGTGGCGGCAAAGGCGTCGGAGCGGCGGAAGGACGGGGTTTCGAATGTTGGCTCGTCGCCTTGCGCAAAATAGTTGGCGACCTCCAGCCCGTATTGCTGGCCCCAGACAGCGCCCATTCCCGAAAATATGTCGTACATCGGTGTTGTCCGGTTGGGCCGGGCGGCGGGCAGTTCCTCGTTCGGGTAAGAGACGGAGAACCGTTTCTGGTAGTTCTCGATCACTTTGGGGCGGGTGTAGCCGGGGCTGATCCAGTCCCCAAAACGCGCGACGTCCATCGCAGTCACATCGCGTTCGCATGCGCCTTGGGTCATCCATTGCGCCAGCATAAGACCCACGCCACCGCCCTGAGAGAACCCGGCCATGACACCGCAGGCGGACCAGTAGTTGCGCAATCCCGGCACCGGCCCCACCAGCGGGTTGCCATCGGGGGCAAAGGTAAACGGGCCGTGGATCACCGATTTGATGCCTGCGGTTTCCAGAACAGGAAAGCGTTTGTAGGCAAAGGCGATGCTGTCTTCGATCTTGTCGAAGTCGTCGGGCAGGAGTTCGTGACCAAAGCTCCACGGTGTGCCGTCGACGGCCCAAGGTCGGCAGGGCTGTTCGTAAAAGCCGATGCAGAGGCCGCGGCCTTCCTGCCTGAGATAGCTTTCGCCCGCGGGGTCCATGACGTGGGGGTGTTCGGCGTCGCGGGTGTAGATGTCTGCGATCTCATCCGTGACGATATACTGGTGTTCCATCGGGTGCAGCGGCAGGTAGACGCCCGCCATCGTCCCCAACTCGCGCGCCCAGAGGCCGCCGGCGTTGACCACGTGTTCGGCGTGGATCGTGCCGTTGTCCGTCACCACGTCCCAGGTGCCGTCGGCCCGCTGGTTGGTTTCGTGGACCATGGTGTGGGTGTGGATCGTGGCCCCGCCCATGCGCGCGGCCTTGGCGTAGGCATGCGTCGTGCCGGAGGGGTCGAGGTGACCGTCGAGCGGGTCGTAGAGTGCGCCGAGGATGCCGTCAGTGTTGGTGATGGGCGCGATTTTCGCAATCTCTTCGGGGCCAACGATCTCGGTCTCCAGCCCCATGAAACGGTGTTTGGCCCGTTCGGCCAGCAGCATGTCGAAGCGGTCCTGATTGTCGGCCAGCGTCACGCCGCCGACATGGTGCAGGCCGCAGGACATGCCGGTGATCTCTTCGAGTTCCTTGTAGAGCTTGATCGTATAGCCCTGAAGGGCCGCCATGTTGGTGTCGCCGTTCAGCGTATGGAACCCGCCCGCCGCGTGCCACGTTGAGCCGGAGGTCAGTTCGGACCGTTCAAGCAGCATCACGTCGGACCAGCCCAGCTTGGTCAGGTGGTAAAGGACAGAGACGCCCACAACGCCGCCTCCGATAACTGCGACACGTGTTGTCGTTTGCATGATCAGGTCCCGATAAATGATGTCTTGTCCTGTTCTAGTGTGCGACAGGACTGGACGGACGGGTCAGGCGCGACACCTTGTGTCGCGAATGGCAATTGCAGGCGGGATCAGGATCGTGGGTGAGGCAAGGCATATGATTGTAGACCGGTTCGCTCGATCGGCGGTGCAGGCCGCGCGGTACATGTTGCGCAAGCTGTGGGTGCGGGTGGTGCTGATGGGGCTGCTGTCATTCGCGGCCCTTGCGGTGACACAACTGGTCGAGCCGTTGGTGCCTGCGGATATGGCGCAACGTGTGCCGGGGGCTGCGGCCGACCGATTGTTGAACATCATCGCCAACGCGATGCTGGCGGTGACGACGTTTTCGCTGACGGTGATGGTCAGTGTGTATCGGTCCAGCGCATCGCAGTGGACGCCGCGTGTGCATCAGCTGATCATGGAAGACGCGGTCACGCAAAACACGCTGGCTGCGTTCATCGGGGCCTATGTCTATGCCCTTGTGGCGATTGTGCTGCGCGAGATCGGAATTTATGTCGATGACCGGGCGCTGGTGCTGTTCTGGCTGACGGTGCTTGTGCTGGCCTTTGTCGTGTGGTCGTTGATCCGCTGGGTGCTGCATCTTCAGACGCTGGGCAGTCTGGTGGACACCACACGCCAGGTCGAGGAAATGACCCGTGCGCAATTCGAGGAACGGCTTGCGACCCCGTGTCTGGGTGCCTGCGTCTGGGACGGTGAGGTGCCGGAGGGTGCGACCTGTTTGCGCGCGGATCAAAGTGGGTATGTCCGCCATATCTATCCCGATGCCTTGCAGGAAGTCGCAGAACAACACGGCGTATCCCTGTACCTGCACCGCAACGTGGGCAGTTTCGTGTTTTTGAACGCGCCTTTGGTGTGGGTCACGGGCACGGCGCCCGACGCCGAGGCATTGGCCGCTGCGGTGCAGCCCTTGATCGTGCTGGGCGATGTGCGGACCTATGATCAGGATCCACGCTTTGGTCTGTTGGTCATGTCCGAGATCGGTTCCAAAGCTCTGTCGCCGGGGGTCAATGACCCTGGCACGGCCATTGACGTGCTGAACCGGTCGACCCGAATTCTGTCGCTCTATCAGGATGAGGCTGGGGGCGGGCAGTCACCGCAGTTCGATTGCCTGCATGTGCAGCCCCTCGATGCGGCGGATCTGATCATGGATGCGTTTTCCGGGATTGCGCGCGACGGGGCCGGGGATGTGACGGTGCAGCAGCGATTGCAACGGTGCCTCGGCGCGTTGATGGCGCACCCCGATGCCGAACTGAGTGCGGCAGCGGAAGCGATGGCGCAGGATTGCCTCGACCGGGCGATGGAGGCGCTGACCTGGCCGTCAGACCGCGCGCAGTTGCGTGCAACTGTTGAGGGCCGGTCGACCGCGTAATTTGGCGCCTTGCCCCTGAGCGACGCAATGTGTCGCGAAAGGGCAATCCTTGCCGCGAGGCTGGGCGCAGGTTGGGTCGGAGAAAAGCAAGGCAAGGCACATCTCTCATGCGCACCCACGCACAGGCCGTCGTGATTGGCGGCGGCGTTATCGGCTGTTCGATCCTGTACCATCTGACCAAATTGGGCTGGACCGACGTTGTCCTTTTGGAACGGGACGAACTGACCTCTGGTTCAACCTGGCATGCGGCGGCCAACATTCACGGTCTGCATGACAGCACCAACATCAGCCGCATCCAGCACTATACCATGGGCCTCTACAAGGAGTTGGAGCAAGAGACTGGGCAGGGGTGCGGCGTGTTCCAACCCGGATCGCTCTATCTGGCGCAGACAGAGGCGCGGGTGCATCAACTGCGGTTGCAGGCGGCCAAGGCGAAGCTCTATGGCATGAAGTTTCACGAGGTGGACCGGGCCGAGGCCGAACGGTTGCATCCGCTGGTGGACTATGACGGCATCCGTTGCATCATGTGGGAGCCTGAAGGCGGCAATGTCGATCCAAGTGGTGTGACCAACGCCTATGCGACGGGCGCACGGCAAAACGGGGCCGAGATCATCCGGTTCTGTCCTGTCACTGGCACCGAGCAACAACCTGATGGCACGTGGATCGTTCGTACCGAAAAGGGCGATATCTCAACGCCGTGGGTGGTGAACGCCGCGGGCCTGTGGGGGCGCGAGGTGGCGGCATTGGCGGGGATCGAGCTGCCGCTGCAACCGACCGAGCACCAGTATTTCGTGACCGAGACCATTGACGAGATTGCGGGCATGGATCGCCGTCTGCCGTCGGTGGCGGACCGCGATGGTGAATATTACCTGCGCCAGGAGGGGCAGGGCCTGTTGGTGGGGGCCTACGAGAAGGACTACCGACTATGGGCGGAGAACGGCACGCCGCAGGGGTTCGGGCATGAGTTGTTCGCTGACGATCTGGAGCGGATCGAGGACAACATGATGCGGGCCATCGACCGTGTGCCCGTGGTGGGCACGGCGGGGATCAAGCGGGTGATCAACGGGCCGATGATCTGGTCACCGGATGCCAATGTGCTGTTCGGGCCGGTGCCGGAACTGACGGGCTATTTCTGTTGCAACGGGATCATTCCGGGGTTTTCGCAATCGGGTGGCATGGGGCTGCTGGCGGCGCAGTGGATGGTCGAGGGCGAGATGCAATACGACATGTTCCCCTGGGATATGGCGCGGTTTGGCACATGGGCCGGCAAGGCGTTCACCAAGGCGCGTGTGGGCGATCAATACGCCAACCGTTTCAAGATCCACTTCCCGAACGAGGAACGCGCGGCGGGGCGGCCGGTGCGCGTGCGCCCGGCCTACGACATGCAGCGGCAGATGGGCGCGGTCATGGGGCTGAACTACGGGTGGGAACATCCCCTGTGGTTCGCGGATACGTCCGGTGCCAAGGACACGGACGGGTTCACCCGTCAGAACTGGTGGGCGCCGGTCGGTGCGGAATGCAGGATGCTGCGCGATCGGGGCGGGATCATCGATATCTCGAACTTTGCCAAATACCGCTGCACCGGGCCGGGGGCCGAGGCGTGGCTGAACGCAGTGTTTGCCAACCGCATGCCGCGGGAGGTGGGGCGGTCGTGCCTGACGCCGCTGATTGGCAAGCGGGGCGGCATCGCTGGCGATTTCACCGTGACGCGATTGGCGGCGGACACGTTTTGGATCATCGGGTCGGGCATGGCAGAACGCTATCACCAGCGGTTCTTCCGGCAGGTGCCATTGCCGGAAGGCACTGAATTCCAAAGCCAGACCGAGGCGATGTGCGGTTTCAACGTCGCTGGCCCCGACAGCCGCGCGATGTTGCAGCGCCTGACCAATACGTCGCTGTCAAACGAGGACTGGCCGTTCATGCGGTCCGCCCACATTGAATTGGCGGGCATTGAGGTTCTGGCCCTGCGGGTGTCGTTTACCGGCGATCTGGGCTGGGAACTGCACTGTGCGGAAGCGGATCAGGCGCGCCTTTACACGGCGTTGATCGACGCGGGGCGCGTGATGGGCATCGGTCCTGTGGGCAGTCGCGCCTTGATGAGCCTGCGGATCGAAAAGGGTTATGGGTCGTGGGGGCGGGAATACAGCCCCGAATACTGGCCGCAAGAGGTAGGTCTGGAGCGGTTGGTGAAACTGGACAAGCCGTTTTTGAACAAAAACGCGGTGGCGGAGGTCATGGCGCAACCGGCACGCGAATCGCTGGTACTGTTGCACCTGGATGCGGCCGATACTGATGCGTCCGGCGCTGATGCCACCGGGGGTGAGCCGATTTTCCTGAACGGGCAGGGCATCGGTCGCGTGACATCGGGGGCGTATGGCTATTCGGTCGGAATGAGCCTCGCGCTGGGATATGTTACTGGCGCGCAGGCGGGTGACCGGGTTGACGTGATGGTGCTGGGACAGCCGCACAAGGCAACTATCCTTGACGCTCCGCCGTTTGATGCGTCGGGAGAACGGTTGCGGGGATAGCGGCTATCGGGGTGCGGCGCGGTTTGACATACTGATTGAGGCAGGCCTGTATACTGACACCCAACACGTCGTCCAACCGCACCCCTGACAGGCCGTCGAGAGCCGTTTACTCTATTTAGCGTCACGTGATAAACAGCGTTCATGTTGAGCCGTCTTCAATCGCGCGAAGTGCGCGTTTATGTCTCGAATGGCAGCGTGTCGCATTTCACGTTACGTGAAATGCACCAGCTTTATCGCACGTGGCAGCTTTGGCTGTTGGTGATTGTCGGCTTTTTCATCATGGCGACGGGTCATCCGGTCACCTTGCCGCAATTCGACAGCTTTGAATTGCGTTTGGCGTTCTGGGTGGTTGGCCTTGGCTTTTACCTCGCCGCATCCGAATTCCACTCGTTCCTGATCTATAGCGTATGGCAACCGATCTTTAAGCGGCCCATTCCGCTGCTGTTGTTGTCTGCGCCGCTGGTTCTGTATTCGACCTATCTGGCCGGGGCCGTATTGACGCTAATTTCTGGCACCGAACGCCCACCGTTCGGGATCATGACCTGGCAAATGAACGTGCGGAACATCATTGTGGCGCACATCTTTGAGACGGTTGCCCTGTTGTGGCTGTTGCCCGCACAGCGCGCGCGCGCCTGTTCGGAGGCCGATGCGCGCAAGGTGATGTTGGGTGGCCGGCGGTTCAACCTGTGTGACATCCAGAGGATCAAGGCAGCAGAGCACTACCTTGAGGTGCATGGCACCGCCGGTGTTGAAACCGTGCGAGAGCGTATGTTGACCTTTCTTGAGCAGGTCGAGCCGGGTGACGGTATTCAGACGCACCGGTCCCATTGGGTTGCCGCCACCTCGGCGCGCGACATGAAGGGCGGGCACCTGCAACTGTCGGACGGGGAGAAAGTCCCCGTCGCGCGGGGCCGTCAGAACGATGTGCGTGATTGGCTGCGGGGCCAGAACGAACCGGCCTGAGCGCTATTCCAGCGCCTTGATCCGCAGGGCGGTGATCCGGTTGCCTTCGCGGTCCTGGACCTCGAACCGGAAGCCGTGAAAGCTGAACACCTGGCCAGAGGTGGGGATCATCTGTGCCTCGTGGATCACAAGGCCCGCGACCGTGTTCGCCTCGTCATCAGGCAAGTTCCAGTCGGTCGCACGGTTCAGGTCGCGGATCGTCATGGCGCCGTCGACCAGATAGTGCCCATCCTCGCCACGGTTGACCTGATGGTCGCCGTCGGGGTCAAATTCATCCGTAATCTCGCCCACGATCTCCTCGAGGATATCCTCGAGCGTGATCAACCCCTGAAGCGAACCATATTCGTCCACGACCAGCGCAAAATGGGTGCGCATGCGCAGGAACTGGCGCATTTGATCGTCCAGAGTGGTGGTTTCCGGCACGAAATAGGGCGGCATGGCCACCTCGCCAATGTCAAAGGTCTTGAGCGCGGCGGCGTCGCCCTCTGGCCCGCCAATGACCTTGTACATCGCGCGCAACAGGTCCTTGGCGTGGATGACCCCAGTGATGTTTTCCTGTTCGCCGCGGTAGACGGGCAGGCGGGTGTGGTTCGATTTGAGACACTGTTCAAGGATTGCCTGCGGTTCGTCATCCGCGTTGATCATCTCGATGCCGGAGCGGTGCAACATGATCTCTTCGACCGTGCGGTCGCCTAGGTCCAGCGCGCCCAGGATGCGGTCGCGGTCCTCTTTTTCGACCACGCCTTCGGAATGGCCCAGTTGCAGCGCACCGGCGATTTCCTCGCGCACGGCCATGATGTGGCTGTCGGGGTCAATCTGCACGCCAAACAGGCGCAAGACACCGCGCACCAGCAGCCGGACGGCGGCCACGATGGGCGAAAACACAGTGACCACCAGCGATATGGGGCGGGACACCAGCGAGGCGGCGGTTTCGGAATTGGTGATGGCGTAGGTTTTGGGCAGCACTTCGGCAAAGACGAGCACGAGGATCGTCATCACCAGCGTGGCCAGTGCCACGCCGCTTTCGCCAAACGCACGGGTAAAGATGGCGGTGGCGAGCGATGTGGCCAGAATGTTGACCAGGTTGTTGCCCAGCAGGACCGACCCGATCAGACGTTCGTTGTCTTCGGTGATTTTGAGCGCACGTTCCGCGCCGCGCGATCCCTTGTCGGCTTGCGCACGCAGCTTGCCCCGCGAGGCGGCTGTCAGCGCCGTTTCCGAGCCGGAGAAAAAGCCCGACATCACAAGCAACATCAAGATCACCCCGCTGGTCATCCAGAACGCGGCGTCAAGGGTCGAGGTGGGATCGTCCATTCGTGATTTATCCTTTGCTGTGCTCTGGGTTATGGGGGTGCAACGTCATGCAATCAAGGGATGAGCCTGCGTGCGACATCATGATTTGGGAAAAATGGTGGGACCTGTCGTTCTCTTTGGCGGGCCGTATTCCAACCTGCAGGCCACGCGTGCGGTTTTGGAAGTGGCACAGGCGCGTGGGGCGGTGCCGATCTGTACCGGCGATGTTGTTGCCTATTGCGGCCGGCCCCAAGAGACGATTGCCGCGATCCGGGACGCAGGATGCGCTGTGGTTGCGGGCAATTGCGAATTGCAGTTGGCGCGTGGTGCGCTGGATTGCGGGTGCGGGTTCGAAGACGGGTCCGCCTGTGATCTGCTGTCTGTCGCCTGGTACGCCTATGCGTCCGCGCGTGTGCAAGAGGCGGATCGGGCGTGGATGGCGGATATGCCGGACATTCTGAGCTTTGAGCATGGCGGGCGCCGTTATGCCGTGCTGCACGGGGCCTTGTCGGATGTGGCGCGGTTCCTGTGGTCCACTTCACCTGCGTCCGAGTTCGAGACAGAGTGGGATCTGGTCGAGCAGGCCATCGGTCCGGTTACGTGTATCGTGGCGGGCCACAGCGGTATTCCGTTTGTGCGGCACCTGTCGCGCGGGGATTGGATCAACGCCGGAGTGGTGGGCATGCCTCCGCACGACGGGACGGCGCGCACGCGGTATGCGGTTCTGGAGGACGGGCAAGTGTCGCTGCATGCGCTGGACTATGACGTTGATGCGGCTGTGGCAGACATGCAGGCCGCCGGTTTGATCCATGGCTATGACAAGGCGCTGAAGACGGGCTATTGGCCGTCCGAAGACGTCTTGCCATCCGAGCTGCGTGTGTCGTCGCGCGCCAGCGGATGATGGTCCAGCACCAGTTGCGTCAGCCGTTCATCCACCACATGCGTGTAGATTTCCGTGGTTGCGACATCGGCGTGGCCCAGCATGGTCTGAATGGCGCGCAAATCCGCGCCACCGGCCAGCAAATGCGTGGCAAAGGCGTGGCGCAGGGTGTGAGGCGTCACCTTGTCCGGGGCAACGCCGCCATGCACGGCCAGCGATTTGATCCGCGCATAGAACCAGTGCCGCGTCAGGTGTCCTGCTGCGCCGCGGGACGGGAACAGAAAGCGCGAGGGGGGCTGGCCCTTGGTCTCGGCCGCCTCTTGAACGCTATCGCGCATGGTGAGCCATGCGCGCAGTGCGTCACGCGCAGGTGGTGAGAGCGGCACCATGCGTTCCTTGCCGCCCTTGCCGAGGATCAGCAGCATCTGCGGGTTGCCGCGTGCGGCGGAGACTGGCAGGCTGACCAACTCGCTGACACGCATGCCGGTCGCATAGAGCAGTTCCAGCAAACAGGTATCGCGTGCAATGTCGTGTGCGTTGCGCCCAAAGGCACGGGCCGCCTCGAGAAGGCGGTCAACCTCGGCCTCGTCCAATGTCTTGGGAAGGCGTTTGTCCTGTCCGGGGCTGGCGATCTGGATGGCGGGATTGTCGGCGCGCCAGCCTTCTTCGAAGGCAAAGCGGTAGAGTTGCTTGATCGCTGACAGGCGGCGTGCGCGGGTCGATTTGGCAAGCCCCTGGGCGTCGCAGTGGATCAGATAGGCCTCGATGTCGGATTGCTGTGCGCTTTCAAAGGTGTGGCCCTTACCGTCCAGCCAGCCATGCACGTCCTTTAGGTCCCGCCCGTAGGCCAGCAACGTGTTGCGCGCGGCCCCCAGTTCTGCCGCCTGCGCATCGAGAAAGGTCGAGATCCAGGTGAGGCTCATTGCGTGTCCTCCAAGAGCAGCACCTGAAGTGCCGTACGCCGCGCGACGTCTTCGAGACCCAGCGCGCGCAACGTGGCAAGGCCAGTGGTCAGCTGGGCCACATCGCCCGCACCGCCCAGTTGCGTGAGGGCAATGGTGCGCAGCAAGGCATCCCCCAGCGCGCCGTCCTGCGCCATGGCGATCAGGCTGGCATCCGGGGGCGCATCGGCAAAAGCCGCACCAATGGCCTGCGCCGTGCCGATCAGTGGTGTCGTATCTGCTGGCGCACTGCCTGCGGCGACCGCTGTGGCCAGCGGGTGACGCAATGCGCGGGCCGGGAACACCTGAGCAGCGGATTCGTAGCTGGCCGAGACCAGCAGCATATCAAAGGCGATATCGGCGGATGGGCCGCTGAGAACGATCTTGGACAGGTCTTCGGCAAAGAGGGACGCGAAAGGCACCGCAAGCCGGGCCTTGCGCATATGCCGCCACGCGGTCGGCAGGGTTTTCGAAATGGCCGTTGGGCTGCCTGTGCGCAGCGCGGTCTCGAAGCGCTGCACAGCCGAGACGCGATCCCAGACGCCGCCGGATGCGGCGGGTTGGCGGTGGGTCAGAATGCCCAGCAACCGGTTTTCGGGCAGGGCCCCATGGCGGGCAAGGCGTTCTGCGGCCTCGATCCGTGCCTTCCATCCGGCGGTGTCGGCCAGATCGGCATTGGCATAGACGACGGGCCAGACGCGGGTTGGAACCGGGGTGCCGATGGCCTGATACAGGCGAAAGAGCAGGGCATCGGGGCGCGACGGAACGGGCAGGGCGGCCTCGCCCTCGTAGAGTTCGGGGTCGAGGAAGCGTTCGAGGGCGCTGGCCTGTGTTTCATCTATCAGGCCCAACACGCGGCTGGTGCCCAGTTGCAGCACGGCCGTGTCCCAGTCGCCCGCCCGTGCGGCACAGAAAACCTCGTGCGCCTTGCCGGGTGACAGCGCGGGCATGGCCCGCAGGGTTGCGCAGGCGGCGTTTTCGGTGCCGGTCAACAAAGACAAATCCATGTAGCGCGCGAAATGTGCCGCGTTTTGCGTCGGATTGGCCTGTTCCATCAGCGCGAGGGCTGGTTCCAGCGCGCCCACGTCCGCAAGCGCTGTCACGCGCGCCAGATCAAAGTCGGCGGCATTGTCGGCGGGGGGCAGCGCCTCGGCCAAGAGCAAAGTGTAGAACAGCGATTGCAAGGCAGGTACGCGCAGCTCGGGCATGTCCCGCACCTGTTGGGCCAGCGCCCGACCGTCAGTGCCGGACCACAGGGTGTCGGGCAGGCCTGTGACGGTTGCCGGGGCCAGCCCGACCCGTTTCGGCGCCTCACCGTCGAGCGGTGCCACAGTGACCGACGGCACACGTGCAGAATCAGCAACCGCCGGTTCGGACGGCGCTGGCAGGGCAACAGGCGTGGACGGTGTTGGTTGCGCGTCGAGCCAGTCGATCACGTTTAGTGGTGCAGAAACAGGGGCTTGCGCCGCCGCATTGGCCGCAATAACGACCCCTGCGCAGCACCAGAGAGCCAGCCTATTCCGCATCAAGTGTCACCGGCAGACGCGTTTCGGTCTGCGGCGGCGAGAAATTGGCGCCGAAATACTCGCCGACATACGCATAGGCCACCAGCCCGATGAACCCGATGATCATGAGGAAGATCAACAGCTTGAATAGTCGGCCCATGAATGTAACTGCCTCGTCGACGTGCCAATGAATTCTTTGTTTTGCCAAGAGCATATATGGCCTTTTTGGTAAAATCACGTCATTGACAGCGCAATGAGCGAAAATCAGCAATATCAGTCGAACGCGACCGCCTTCCGCCTCAAAAAGACGGTGGTGATGGTGGGTATGATGGGCGCGGGCAAGACGGCTGTGGGCCGCGCGCTGGCGTTGCGGCTGGGTGTGCCGTTTCTGGACAGCGACGCCGAGATCGAGAGTGCGGCCAATATGACCGTGCCCGAGATTTTCGCGCGCGACGGGGAGCCGTTTTTCAGGGCACGTGAAACCCAAGTCATCTCGCGGTTGCTGGATGAGGCACGGGGCATTCTGTCAACAGGTGGTGGCGCGTTTCTGGCGCAGGAAAACCGCGACAACATCACAGCGCGGGGTGTTTCGGTGTGGCTGAATGCGGATCTGGACCTCTTGTGGCAGCGGGTCCGGCACAAGGACACGCGGCCCTTACTGCGTACGCCCGATCCGCGCGCGACCCTGGCCGAGATTTATGCCACGCGGGTGCCGCTTTATGCGCAGGCGGATGTGGAAGTGGTGTCCAAACCAGACCTGTCGATAGAGGAAATGGTGGACCGTGTGATCGAGACGCTGTTGCGCGATCGACGTGACGTGTTGGAGGTGCAGGATGCGTGAAACCGTGCATGTCCCTTTGGGGGACCGGGCCTATGATGTGCTGATCGGGCCAGGCCTGCTGGCCGAGGCTGGCGCTTTGGTGGCTCCGATGTTGCCGCGTCCGCGCTTGGCCATTGTGACGGAGACGCGCGTGGCGGCGCTGCATCTGGCTGGATTGCAGGCTGGGCTGGCGCAGGCCGGGATCGACACCGTTGTGCTGGAACTGCCCCCCGGAGAGGCCACCAAAAGCTGGGCGCATCTGGGGCAGGTTACGGAATGGTTGCTGGATCAAAAGGTCGAGCGGCGCGATGTTGTTGTGGCGCTGGGTGGCGGTGTGATGGGGGACCTCGTCGGGTTCGCTTGCGCTATCATGCGGCGCGGCGTGCGGTTTGTGCAGGTGCCGACGTCTCTTTTGGCGCAGGTCGACAGCTCTGTAGGTGGCAAGACGGGGATCAACACGGCGCAGGGCAAGAACCTCGCCGGTGCGTTCCATCAGCCAAGCCTCGTTCTGGCGGACACGGAGGTTCTGGCGTCCCTCAGCACGCGCGATTTTCTCGCCGGGTATGGCGAGGTGATGAAATACGGTCTGTTGGGCGACGCCACGTTCTTCGGCTGGCTTGAACAGAATGCACCGGCCATGGCGGCGGGCGATATGGCGTTGCGTGTGGCGGCCGTCAAACGGTCGGTCGAGATGAAGGCCGAGATTGTGACCCGTGACGAGACCGAGCAAGGGGACAGGGCGCTCTTGAACCTGGGGCATACGTTCTGTCATGCGCTGGAGGCGGCGACGGGGTATTCCGACCGCCTGTTGCATGGCGAAGGGGTGGCCGTTGGCTGTGGTCTGGCGTTTGAGGTGTCGGCGCGGCTGGGCCTGTGCAGTCAGGAAGATCCCAGTCGGGTGCGCGCGCATCTCAAGGCGATGGGCATGAAGACAGACATCGCCGACATTCCCGGTGAATTGCCGGATGCTGCCGGGCTGCTGGACCTGATGGGGCAGGACAAGAAGGTCGTCGCAGGTACGCTCAACTTTATCCTCGCGCGCGGTATTGGTGAGGCGTTTGTGACCTCGGATGTGCCGCATGAGGTGGTTCTGTCGGTGTTGGAGGAGGCGCTGGCCTGATCCGTCAGTTTTGTCGGATCACCATGGCGTGCTTGTCCTCGGACGAAAAACCGACGCTTTCATAGAACCCCATGGCGCCGCGTTTGGTGCCCGTCATCAGCATGACCTTGTAGGCATTTTGCGCCCATGCGGCATGCACGGCATGGGTCAGCACCGCCTTGCCCAGACCGTGGCCCCGCCATTTCGCCGCCGTGACCACGTTTTCGATCAACCCGTAAGGCCGCGCATTCCATGTCACATTCGGCATGAGGTGCAAGGTGACCATGGCGCGGATATCGCCGTCGTGCTCCGCGCCAAAGACGGTTGTGCCGGGATGCGCTAGAACGGCGGCAAAGGCCGCAGTATCCTGCGTCGCCGGTCCAAACGTCAGTTCATTGTAGAGACGCAGCGCCGCGTCGGTGTCTGCTGCAACAAGCGGACGAACGCGCGGCGCATTAGCTGTCATCAGAACGGGATTTCGTCGTCCAGATCGCGGCTAGGGGCTGGACTGGATTGACCGCCGCCACCGCCACTGCCGCCATATCCGCCGTCGCGATCGTCATAGCCCATTTGTCCACCACCACCGCCGCCGCCAAAGTTGCCGCCGCCACCGCCGCCGCCATCACGACCGTCGAGCATGGTCAGCTCGGACCGGTAGGGGCGCAGCACGACCTCGGTCGAATACCGATCCTGGCCGGATTGGTCCTGCCACTTGCGGGTTTCCAACTGGCCTTCGATATACACCTTGGACCCTTTGCGCAGGTATTGTTCGGCCACGCGCGCGAGCGGTTCGGAAAAGATGGCAACGGAATGCCATTCGGTGCGTTCCTTGCGTTCGCCGGTGTTGCGATCTTTCCAGTTTTCGGAGGTCGCGATGCGCAGGTTGCACACCTTGCCGCCGTTCTGGAATGTGCGCACCTCGGGATCGCGCCCCAGATTGCCGATCAGAATGACCTTGTTCACCGAGCCTGCCATAGTTCTTCCCTTCGAGACGGTTGCGCGCTGATTCCGCGCGTGCAAGTGATTTTTGCCAGCCTACACAGGCTTCAGCCCGCGTAAAACCACAGAGGGTAGCGTATCGCCAAAAAAACCGTATATTGTGCGCCAAGGACCGGACAGGTCATCAACTGGGGTGTGGGACATATGCGGGCAGTCTGGGCGGGGGCCGTTATTCTGGCACTGGTGGCAGAGACGGGATGGGCGCAAAGCGTGTCCAGCCGCAGTCGCTCCAACTTGTTCAAATCGCAGACCAAAATTCTGGATAACCGCGCGTCCAAGCAATATTCCAATTCGGTCCGCCTGCAACCGCCCACGGTGGTCACGCCGACCAAGTGGGACACGCAGAGCCCCAAGTTCAAAGGCAAGTACAAGGGGCCATATCTGGCTGTGGCCCGCGATGCCGCGCGCCGTCATGGGGTGCCTGAGGATTTGTTCCTGCGGCTTGTGCAACAGGAAAGCGGCTGGAATGCCAAGGCGCTGTCGCACAAGGGGGCGTACGGTCTGGCACAACTGATGCCCGCGACGGCCCGGTCCCTTGGTGTGGACCGCAAGGACCCGGCCGAAAACCTCGAGGGCGGCGCGAAGTACCTCAAACAGCAGTACAACACCTTTGGCAGTTGGCGTCTGGCGCTGGCGGCGTACAACGCAGGGCCCGGTGCGGTGAAGAAATACAACGGTGTGCCGCCGTTCAAGGAAACCCGCAACTACGTCAAGATCATCTGGGGCAGCTGACGCAACCGTCGTGACCCGTGGTCTGACCAATTGGTTGCTTTGGACTTGAACGCCCCGGCATCGGTCTTTTTTCGCCTTAAACGTGCCATCTCTTTCCCTCATGTCGTGTGTCATCAGCACGCACGAGGGGCAGCAAGATGATGAAAGCCGGTCAATCCACATTCGAAGAGCGTGTGTCGCGCATCAATGGCGGCGCCCCGAGGAATGCGGAAGACGTGGTGCCGATGCAGAAAACGCGCGCACGCGGCCACGCGGATGGCAAGAAACGCCGGTTCCATTTCGACATGCTTGTGGCGGGTGGCATTGCGGGCGGCGTGGCTGGAACCCTGTTTGCACAGAACATCGGCCTGTTGTTCCTCATGTCGCTGGAATGGCCAATGATCTACGGGCTGGCCGTGGCGGACTATGAGTTGGCCGCCTATATGGCGGCCTGCCTGATCGCCCCCATCGGGTTTCTCTGGAGCCTCATTCTGGGCCGCGGGTCAAAGCGCGGTCTGCAATTCTGGACAGCCTATGGGCTGGGTGTCCTGGCCGCCAACCATGTTGAGGGGCGGTACGTCGTGGAATATGTCGCGATCCCGGCCTTTTGGGATTACGTCGGCACATACACATCGGCCAAGGACATCGTGAACGACGCGGTCGCTACTCAGCCGCAATTTTGATCACGGGCTCCATCCGCGCCAGAATGTCATCGGCCAGGTGACATTTGACCTGATGCCCTTCGGCGAGGTGACGGACTGGCGGCACTTCTTTTTCACATAGACCACCTGGTACGTCCGATTTCCAGCGGCACCGCGTCTGGAACGGACAGCCCGGCGGTGGGTTCATCGCGGACGGGATATCACCCTCGAGCACGATGTGCTGTTTTTCGACCGACGTATCTGCGATGGGCACGGCGCTCAGCAACGCCTCGGTATAGGGGTGATAGGGTGGCGAGAACACCTGATCGGTGGTGCCCAGTTCGACCACATGGCCCAGATACATCACCATCACACGGTCACTGAGATAGCGCACGATGCTGAGGTCATGGCTGATGAACAGAAGCGTGGTTTTATGCTCACGCTGGATTTCCATGAGCAGGTCCGTGACTGCCGCCTGCACCGACACATCCAGCGCCGAGACGGGTTCGTCCGCCACCACAATGCGCGCGTCGCCCGCAAAGGCGCGGGCAATGCCCACACGCTGTTTCTGTCCGCCCGACAGTTGCCGTGGCATCCGGTCGGCAAAGGCACGGGGCAGTTTCACCAGATCCAGCAGTTCCAGCATGCGCTGGTGCCGCTCGCCCTCGTTCTTGCCCACCTTGAAGATTTCCAGCGCCCGGATGATCTGACGCCCCACCGTCATCGACGGGTTCAGCGTGTCGAACGGGTTCTGGAAAACCATCTGCACATCCGCCACGGTCTGTGTGTCGCGCTCTTCGATGGGAACGTCCTGAATGGCCTTGTTGCCCAGCGTGATCGTTCCCTCGGTCGCCGTCTCGAGCCCCATGAGCACCTTGGCAAAGGTCGACTTGCCGCAACCGGATTCGCCCACAATGGCCAAGGTCTCACTCTCGCGCGCCTCGAAACTCAGCGTTTCGTTGGCCTTCACGACTTTCTTTTCACCGGATGAGAACAAGGCGGAGGCGGCCACCTCGTAGTATTTCTTGAGGTTGTCCATCTTCAGAACAACATCGCCAACCTCGCCCTTCTGCTTGACCTCGGCCAGTTCCAGCGGCGCGTTCCAATCGATCTCTTTGAACTTCAGACAGCGTGTTTCGTGGCTGGCATCGTCATTGGCCGGGAACATCGGGATCGCCTTGTTCTCATTGCAAAGACCCTCTTCGAAATAGTCGCAGCGCGGCCCGAAATTGCACCCCGGCGGGCGTTCATGGGGCAGGGGGAAGTTGCCAGGGATCGCCACCAGCGGGCGCGCGTTCTTGTCTGCGCCGGGCAGGGGGATCGACCGAAACAGCGCCTGCGTATAGGGGTGCTGCATCTCGTCAAACACCTGTCCGATGCTGCCGCGTTCCACGGCCTCGCCGGAGTACATCACGCAAATCCGGTCGCACGTCTCGAGAACCAGCCCGAGGTTGTGGCTGATGAACAGCATCGAGGTGCCATACTTCTTGCCCAGATCCTTGACCAACTCGACCACCGCCGCCTCGACCGTCACGTCCAGGGCTGTCGTCGGCTCATCAAGGATCAACAGTGACGGCTCCGACATCAGGGCCATGGCAATGACGATCCGCTGTTGTTGCCCACCGGACAATTGGTGCGGGAAACTGTTTAGTATGCGTTTGGGGTCAGGCAGCTTTACATCCGTGACCACTTGCAAGGCGCGCTCATAGGCATCCTTTTCGGACATGCCCTGGTGGATCATCGGCACTTCCATCAACTGCTTGCCGATCTTCATCGCCGGGTTCAGCGACGCCATCGGCTCCTGATAGATCATCGCGATTTCCGACCCACGAATGTCGCGCAGCTCTTCCATGCTCATCTCGGACAGATCGCGCCCCTTGAACTTGATGGAGCCACCCACGATGCGCCCGTTCTTGCCCAGGTCCTGCATGACACCCAAAGCCACGGTGGACTTGCCACAACCGGATTCGCCGACCAACCCAACAGCCTCGCCCGGTTGCACCGTCACGGAAAAATCCATGACAGCAGGGATCTCGCGCAGCCGCGTAAAGAATGAAATGCTCAGCTTATCGATCTCGAGGATCGGGCCGTCATAGTCCAGTTTCGCCATCTTCATGTCTCCCGTTCGGCCGTGAAGATTGCTCTCTTCATCTTGCCAAAAAAACTCCGGGGTCTGGGGCAGAGCCCCAGTCCCTCGGTTGCTAAAGTGTTTCTCCGTTCGCCATGTTTGGCTCCCATACTTCATCTGTGTGGGGCCGCGCCTTTCTGTGAAAGACGCTCACCCCACCGTCGCGGGGCCAGCCCCGCGCTTAATCCTTGAGGCTTTCCTCGCGCAGACCGTCCGCCAGCAGATTCAGGCCCAGCACCAGCGTCAACAGCGACAGGGCAGGGGCAATGGCCGCATGCGGATAGACCGACAGCAACCGGCGTCCGGCGTTGATCGTTGTGCCCCAATCCGGGCTCTCGCTTTCCAGTCCCAAACCGAAAAAGCCCAAGGTGCCCAAAAGGATCGTGGTGTAGCCGATGCGCAGACAGAAATCGACAATCAGCGGTCCGCGCGCATTAGGGAGGATCTCCCACAGCATGATGTACCACGGCCCCTCACCACGTGTTTGCGCCGCCGCCACGTAGTCCCGCGTCTTGATGTCCAGCGCGAGGCCCCGGACGATCCGAAACACTGTAGGCGCGTTCACAAAGACCACCGACACAAACACCACGAGGATACCGGCGTCGATGTCGAACAGGTCCAGAAACTCGGGCAGCACAGCCACTTTGGTCCCGCCGTCGGAAATCAGCGACAGGTAAATCCAGCCCATCACCCCAAGCACGATGATCAAGAGCGGGGTGCGGAACGACGGCTGGGTGTAGTAACGCGAGTTCAACAGAACGCCGACAAAGATCAGCGGAAAGATGAACAACACGGTCGCCATATAGTTCGGAATGCCCGTCGCTACGATTTCTGGTGTGACCAGCAGGTAAAACAGCAGGATAACCGGGAAGGCGAGGATCAGGTTGGCCAGAAAGGACAACAGCGTGTCCAACCGACCACCATAGTACCCGGCGGGCAGGCCCAAGGTGATGCCGACCATAAAGGCGAAGAGTGTGGCCAGCGGCGCGATCTGCACGACGACCCAGGCGCCTTTGAACAAACGGCTGAACACGTCGCGTGCCAGGTTGTCGCCCCCCAACAAATACCAGAGGTATTTGCCGTCTTCGGCGCCACGCAGTGGCGTGCCGGGGACTTTGTTCTTCATGCCGGACACCTGGCTCAGGCTGTCATGGGTGGTGATCCAGTCAAACAGACCCGCCATCACCCCAGCAAAAACCCAGAACATCACCAAGGCAAAACCGATCATCCCGACAGTCGAGTCAAAGAGCTTGCCATAGAGACCCAGCTTGCGCTTGTACCGGATCGACAGGGCAAAGGTCAGCACCAGCGCGACCCAGACGGGCAGCAGTTGTTGGCTAACGCCGCCGATGATACCCGCCGCCGATGGCCCGGACACCACGCCAACCAGCAAATAGATGACCACCACGGCCAGCAGGCCGAGGCCCAGCCAACGCGTCACTGTCGACGACAGGTCATAGGGTCCGCCCGCCGAACTCAGCGTGCCGTCAGGGTTGGTCACGACCCGCGCCCCACCTGTTGCCACGCTCAAAACGATCTGGACTGCCACCGCGATGACAAACAGGCCCGCAAGTACGTAGAGTACAGGATCGAGGAATTGGCCAATTGGCCCGGTCCACGTCAAAGGTTCCATTGCTCCGGTCCCCCTTAAGAAATACGGATGCGTGGGTTGAGGAACACGTAGCCGATATCGGATATCAGCTGCGTGATCAGCACCACGACCACAGAGACGACCGAAACGGCCAACAAAAGTTCGATGTCATTGTTGCCCGCCGCCTGCACCAGCAACCAGCCGAAGCCCTTGTAGTTAAAGAGCGTCTCGACAATCACCACGCCGTTCAAAAGCCATGGGATTTGCAGCATGATGACTGTGAACGGCGCGATCAGTGCATTGCGCAGCGCGTGTTTCAGGACAATGTTCCCGAAACTCACGCCTTTCAGTCGAGCGGTGCGGATGTATTGCGCCGTCATCACCTCGGTCATCGAGGCCCGTGTCATGCGTGCGATATATCCCATCCCATAGAGCGCGATGGTGATCACAGGCAGGGTGAAGTTTTCGAACGTAGCGTTTTCAATGGCCTGCGTCGCCGAACCCTTGAACCACTTGAGGCCAAAGGCGGATGAGGCAAAGACCGCGATAAAGATCACCCCAGAGACATATTCCGGTGTGGCTGTCGTTGCGATCGAGAATGTCGACAGTGAACGGTCAAGCCCAGACCCCTCGCGCATCCCGGCCAGTACGCCCACGATAAGTGACATGGGCACCATGACCAGTAGTACAAAGCCCATCAACTTGCCCGTCGCGGCCAGTCGTGTCGCCACCAGGCTGCCAACCTCGTCCTTGAACACCAGCGAAAAGCCCCAGTCGCCTTGCAGCACGCCACAAAAGGTTGGGCGCTCTTCGGGGGCGGTGTTTTCCAGGAAACACTGGCCCGTGACCGTGCCGTCCTCTTTCTCGGTCACCCAACCGGGGGCCACACCCAGCCAGCGGCCATATTTGACAAAGGTGTTGTCGGTGTAGCCGCGATCGCCCAGCCAGCTTGCCACAGCTTCGTCCGTCATGCGGAAGTTGCCTTGGGTCTTGGCCAGCTTTTCGAGGTTTGGATAGAGATTGGTCAGAAAGAACACGATGAAGGTCAGGCACAGCGCCGTCAGCAACATCACGCCCAGTCGTCTGAGAATGAATAGTCCCATAAATCGCCCCTGTTGGGTGGCTTGAAGCAGACGTTGCTGCTGGTGATATCGTCGTTGGCGTCGTTTTATGCGCCACGCGTGGATTGGCCCAATACGGGCGATGTCTATGTGATGATCATTGCCGTCGTGCTTGCACGTGTTTTCCCCGGTTTGCGCATCGGTGCCTGAGACTTGCCATGTGTTTGCAAGCTCTGCGTCCCGTGCCGCTCTTTTTGTCCTTTGGCACCATGAGGCAACAGATCATGTGCCACGTCAACGGGGCGTGGACGTTAATCATAGTCTAATTGCGACATTTGATCATCTCGTTTGCGACATGATCAATTTGGTGCCGGGATTTCGGTGCCCGTCAGCCGCGCGCGGATTTGCGCAGGGCTGTGGGGGTGCTGGCGGTATGTTGCTGCATGAAGCGGGTGAAATAGGCCGCTGATCCAAAGCCGAGATGGCGGGCGATGTCCTGTATCGCGACATCCGTTTCGATCAGGGCGGAACGCGCAGCGTGCAGCACCCGCTCGGTCAACAGGTCCGCGGCGGTGCGCCCTGTCGCGGCCTTACAGGCGCGCGTCAGATGCGTGGCGGTGACGTTCAGGGCCGCCGCGTGGTCGGCCATGGTGAGCCCCTGTGCATGATGCGCGGCGACACGTTTGCAGAAGGCTGCACTCAGCCGGGCGGCGGCGTTCATCGGCTGTGGCAAATGCTCTGGTTCGGCAATCTGGCGCCGCAACCAGACGGACATCAGCAACACGTGGGCATCCAGTGCGTCCTGCGACAGTGCGCGTCCTGTGTTGGCCTCACGTTGCGCCGCCTCGAGCAATCCAGTCAGTTCGTTGATGGCTGTGACGTCCCGCATCCGCAACTGCCGTGGCCCATCCGGCAGACGCACATCGGTGCCGTCCGGGATCACTGCGGCCAGTCCCATGCTTTGACGGCCCATTTCCAGCGAGAACAATGTGTGGGCCGGGATGGACAAGGCGTTGTGCGTGCCAACACCCCGGCGCGTCCCGTTCAGCAACAACCGACCTTGGCCACGTGTCAGCCAGATCAGCATGTGGGCAGGCCGGTCGTGGGCCAGTGACAGCTTCCAGTCCTGTCCGCCGGTGAGCTGAGCGAGGGTTGAAATCTGAACTGGAGGTAGGGACATGCAAAAGCGCGTTTTGTTCGAAACTGTAAAGTGTGCCCTCATGTTGCATGACAAGTGGCCCTGCCAAAGCGGAAATTGTAAACTAGGTCGAGAGCGTGGCGGATGAGACACGTTGCCAATCGGGCATCCGTGACCGAAACCAGGTGCGTTGGCGTTTGGCATATTGGCGTGTTGCGATGGTCGCGGAGTCAACAGCCTCGTCATGGGTCATCGTGCCTGCAAGCAACGCCAATGCCTCGGTCACACCAATGGCGCGGCATGACGGCAAAGCGGGATCATAGGCCTCATGCATCGCGCGCGCCTCGTCCAGCGCGCCGCCGCGGAGCATCTGATCAAAGCGTTGTCGGATCCGGGGTGTCAGCCAATCCTTGGGGCTGTCCATCACAATGCCGGTGTACGTGCCGGGTGCCAGAATTGGGAGAGTGACGTCGTCCTGCCATGCCGCCAGCGGGCGGCCCGTGGCCTGCTGCACCTCCCAGGCGCGCTGGACACGCGCGCGATTGGCGCTGTCGATCCGGGATAGGGTTTCCGCGTCCAACTCTGCCAGCATGGCCTCGGTGGGCATCGCGTCGGCAGTTTGGCGTACGGTATCGGGTGTTGCCGGGATATCCGCCAGCCCTTGGGTCAGCGCGGAGAAATACAACCCGGTTCCGCCAACGATGATGGGGCGCGTGCCCTGCAAAAGCGGTGTCACCTCTCGCAGCCAGTGTCCCGTCGAATAGGGCGCGTCATAAGGCACGTGACCGTAGAGATGATGCGGTGCTTGCGATTCTTCCTCGGGCGATGGGCGCGCCGTCAGGATGCGCCAGCAATCGTAGACCTGGCTGGCATCGGCATTGATCACGTGGCCGCCCTGGGTTTGCGCAATCGCAAGGGCGAGCGCCGATTTGCCCGAGGCGGTGGGCCCCGCGATCAGCACGGGAAGGTCGGGCGGCAGAGTTTGGATCAGGTCGCGGATCATATGTCGAGGTCCATTGAAAACCGGCCACTTTTAGGACAGGTTGCGCGCAAATTGAAAGAGCGGGGGCGCGCCATGAGCGAGAGCGAAACGAAAACCACCTTTGGCCGGGTGATGTTGAAGATTTCGGGGGAGGCGCTGATGGGCGACCAAGGGTACGGTCTGCACCCGCCAACGGTCGAACGGATCGCCGCCGAAGTCAAAGCGGTTCACGACATGGGTGTCGAAATCTGCATGGTGATTGGTGGCGGCAACGTGTTCCGGGGCCTCCAAGGGTCGGCGCAAGGCATGGAGCGTACGACGGCTGACTATATGGGTATGCTCGCCACGGTCATGAATGCGCTGGCGATGCAATCCGCGCTAGAGGGGTTGGGTGTGTTCACGCGGGTCATCTCGGCCATTACCATGAACGAAGTGGCCGAACCCTACATCCGCCGCCGGGCCGTGCGCCACCTTGAGAAAAAGCGGGTCTGCATCTTTGCCGCCGGCACAGGCAACCCGTATTTCACCACGGACACCGCCGCGACGCTGCGCGCCAACGAGATGTCTTGCGAGGCGATCTTTATGGGCAAGAACGGTGTTGATGGCGTTTATGACAAGGACCCGGCCAAACACGATGATGCCGTGCGATACGACACGGTGACCTATGACGAGGTGCTGGCGAAACGTCTGGGTGTCATGGATGCCTCGGCCATTGCGTTGGCGCGGGACAACAATTTGCCGCTTATTGTCTTTCCGTTGGACACGCCCGGCGGGTTCAAGGAGATCCTTGAAGGCAAAGGCACCTTTACCCGCGTGCAGGGGTAATTGCACAAGTCCTGCTGGCATTTTGCACGCGGCATGATCTATATCCTTACCAAGTGCCTTTGAGGCCAAGAGAAAAAACACGGGGAATGCGATGTCTGACGACTTCATGCTCGACACTGATGACCTTGAGCGCCGGATGGATGGCGCGATGGCGAACCTCAAAACCGAATTTGCATCACTGCGGACAGGCCGCGCATCGGCGTCGATGCTTGAGCCGGTGATGGTGGATGCCTACGGGTCCATGACGCCGATCAACCAGGTTGGGACGGTCAATGTGCCTGAGCCGCGGATGGTGACGATCAATGTCTGGGACAAGGGTCTTGTGAACAAGGTCGAAAAGGCGATCCGCGAGAGTGGATTGGGCATCAACCCGCAGCTGAATGGCACGATCATCATGCTGCCGATCCCCGAGTTGAACGAGGAACGCCGCCGTGAGCTGGGCAAGGTCGCGGGTAGCTATGCCGAGAACGCCCGTGTCAGCATCCGCAACCTGCGCCGCGACGGCATGGACCAGATCAAGAAGGCCAAAGCCGACGGCATGTCCGAAGATGACGAAAAGCTGTGGCAGGAAGAAGTGCAGGAGATGACGGACAAATACATCAAGTCCGTTGATGCCGCACTTGAGACCAAACAAGCCGAGATCATGCAGGTCTGAAGGGCCAGTTTTGAAAAGGTCCGGGGGACCTTTTCGGCCCTTCAGAGGGCGGAGCCCCGGATGGATCAAAGGGCGGCGCCCCGCATAGCGGCACAGACCAAGACGCATCCAAGGAACACGCTATCTCAGACCCTGCACATACCGGCCCACGACACGTCGCCATCATCATGGACGGCAATGGCCGTTGGGCCACGCAACGCGGGCGTCCCCGCCTGTTCGGTCACCATGCAGGTGCGCGACGGGTGCGAGAGGTGGTCGAAACTTGTCCGGACATTGGGGTGGAGTATCTGACCATCTTTGCGTTTTCGACAGAGAACTGGAAACGCACGCAGGTCGAAGTTGCAGGGCTGATGAGCCTGTTCCGGCGCTATATCTCCAAGGAAACGCGGGCGTTGAATGCGTTTGGTGCGCGGGTGCGGTTTATCGGGGACCGTGTGCGGCTCGATGCGAAACTCATCGCGCTGATGGACGAGTTGGAAACGCTCACTGAAAACAACACTGCCGTCAATCTGACCATCGCATTGAACTACGGTGGCCGGGACGAGGTGGCGCGGGCCACCAAGCGGTTGGCGCAGGACGTGGCGGACGGCAAGTTGCATCCCGACGACGTGGATGAAGAAACGCTGCCAAGATACTTGGACACCTATGTTTTGCCTGATCCCGACCTGGTGATCCGTACCAGTGGTGAGGCGCGCATCTCGAACTTTCTGCTCTGGCAATCCGCCTATGCCGAGTATGAGTTCATCGACACGTTGTGGCCCGATTTCAGCCGGGCAGAGTTTACCGCGCTGTGCGCCAACTACGGGGGGCGCGACCGCCGTTTTGGTGGGGTCAAACCATGACAGAGAAATGGTCAGACCTCGCGGCGCGCATGGGATCAGGCCTGTTGATGGTACTGGTCGGTGTCTGGGGCATCTGGATGGGCGGCGACGTGTTCCATGTTCTGGTCGCGTTGATTTGCGGGCTGATGATCTGGGAATTGGTGCGCATGGTGTCGCCATCGCAGGCCACTCTGGCACTGCAACTGGGGGCCGTGTCGTCGATTGCGGTGCTATTGGCGGTCTATCTGCCGATTGGCTTTGCGATGCCGATCCTTTTGGCGCCCTGCATGGTTGGTCTCGGACAGCTTAATCAGAACCGTTCAACCTATATGATCTTTACCGTGTTGGTTCTGATGGCCGGTTTCGGCATGATGCAGGTGCGCGATGATCTCGGCTTTGGCTGGATGGTGTGGCTGGTCATGGTGGTGGTGGTCACGGATGTCGTTGGATATTTTGCGGGTCGTGCCTTGGGTGGGCCCAAGTTCTGGCCGCGGGTCAGCCCCAAAAAGACATGGTCCGGCACTGTCGCCGGGTGGATCGGTGCGGCCATCGTCGGCGCAGTTTTTGCCATCAACACAGAGGCAACTGTGCAGCTGATCGGCGTTTCCGTCGCGCTGTCCATGGCCAGTCAGATGGGTGACATCGGCGAAAGTGCGATGAAACGTCGGATGGGGGTCAAGGATAGCTCGGCGCTCATTCCCGGCCATGGCGGCGTCCTGGACCGGTTTGACGGCATGCTGGGCGCGTCTGTTTTCCTGTTGATGCTGGGGCAGGTGGCCGGGTTCCCCGGAGGTGTTTTGTGAAACGCCGTGTGTCCATTCTTGGGGCGACGGGGTCGATTGGCCAGAACACCATTGATTTGATCGCCCGTGATCCCGACGCCTACGACGTTGTGGCGCTCACGGGGGCGGGCAACATCGAACAGCTTGCTGCTGACGCCAAGAATTTGCGCGCCGATATTGCCGTCACGGCGGACGAAAGCCGTCTGGACGAGTTGCGGCATGCGCTTCGGGGCTCGGATGTTGTGGCGGCGGCCGGACAAAATGCGTTGATCGAAGCGGCGTGCCGTCCGGCGGATTGGGTTATGTCAGCGATTGTCGGTGCGGCGGGGTTGGCGCCGGGTTTGCGGGCGCTAGAGCAGGGGGTGACGCTGGCGCTGGCCAACAAGGAATCGCTGGTCTGTGCCGGTCACCTCATTCTGAAAACGGCCAAAGCCTGTGACGCCCGCATCCTGCCCGTGGATAGTGAACATTCGGCGGTGTTTCAGGCGCTCGTGGGCGAGGATATGGACGCGGTCGAGCGCGTGATCATAACGGCAAGCGGTGGTGCGTTCCGCGACTGGCCGTTGGAACGTTTGGCCGACGCCACGCTGGAACAGGCCTCGTCGCATCCCAATTGGGACATGGGGCAACGCATCACGATTGACAGCGCATCCATGTTCAACAAGGCCATGGAACTGATTGAAACACGTGAGTATTTTGGCGTGCGACCCGATCAGATCGAAGTGCTGGTGCATCCGGAATCAATGATACATGCGATGGTCGGTTTCCGAGACGGTGCACTGATGGCCCATGTCGGACCACCGGACATGCGGCACGCCATTGGCTACGCATTGCATTGGCCTGAGCGTCAATCCCTGCCGGTTGAGCGTCTGGACCTCGCAAGGATTGCCACGCTCAGTTTCCGCGCGCCGGACGAGGTGCGTTGGCCTGCCTTGCGCCTCGCCCGCGAGGTGATGGAACGTGGCGGGCTGGCAGGGGCCGTATTCAACGCCGCCAAAGAGACGGCTTTGGACGGCTTCATTGCCGGTCAGATCGGGTTTCTGCGGATGGGCGAGATCGTCGAAGACGTGCTCAATACCATGGACCCCAGCCACATTGATGCCGCAATGACCCTTGATAATGTCGCCCATGCGGACCAAATGGCACGACAAGCCGCACGCCGCGTGATCGAGCAATAAACAGGATACACCCTTGGATATTTCTGCCCTGATCCCCGCGTTTGGCGGGTTTGCCTGGACCATTTTCTTTTTCGTTGTTGCGCTCAGCGTGATCGTCGCGATCCACGAATACGGCCACTACATCGTGGGCCGTTGGTCAGGCATTCAGGCAGACGTGTTTTCCATCGGCTTTGGCCCGGTGCTGTGGAGCCGGATGGATCGGCGCGGCACGCGGTGGCAAATCGCGGCGCTGCCGTTTGGTGGCTACGTGAAGTTTGCGGGCGACGCCAACGCGGCGTCCGGCAAGGATGACGACGCCATGGCCGACGCGGCGTCAGACCCGGTTGCCTTGCGTGCCACGATGCACGGCGCGCCGCTTTGGGCGCGTGCGGCCACGGTACTGGCGGGTCCGGTGTTCAACTTTGCCCTGTCGATCATCGTCTTTGCTATTGTTGGGTATTCCAACGGTATCATTCGCGACCCTCTGACCGTGGGTGATTTGCGCCCCTTGCCGGGACCGGTACAGGAATTGCAGAACGGCGATGTTGTCCTAGAGATCAATGGCGCGCCTGTGCCGAGCATCAACGATGCCGCATATGGGACGTTTATGAACGACCTGCCGCAAGTGCCTGTGTTGGACTACACGGTTGACCGAGGCGGGGAGCGCACGGTGGTGCAGGGCCCTTATCTGCGCCCACCGCTGGTGAGCGGTGTCAGCCCCCAAAGTGCGGCGGTCGCGGCAGAGCTGGAAATGGGCGATGTGATCACTGCGGTCGATGGCAAGCCGATCTTTGCCTTTGGCCAGATCAAGGAGGCCGTCGAAGGGTCGGAGGGTCGCAGCCTCAACCTGACCGTTTGGCGCGACGGGGCACTTAGCGAAAAGGTGCTGACACCGAAACGGGTCGACGAGCCGCAGGCCGATGGTGGGTTCGCGACCCATTGGCGGATCGGGATTGCCAGTGGCAACGCGTTTGAACCTGCAACAGAGGCACCCGGCCTCGGTGCAGCGGTAACGGGTGGTGTCGAACAGACATGGCGGATCATCACAGGCTCTATCTCTGGCCTCGGGCATATGATCACGGGTGCCATCAGCACCTGTAACCTGTCTGGTCCCATTGGAATCGCACAGGTGTCCGGCACGATGGCCAGCCAGGGCGTGCAAAGCTTTGTCTGGTTCATCGCTGTTTTGTCGACGGCCGTGGGTCTGTTGAACCTGTTTCCAATCCCGGCTCTGGATGGCGGTCACCTGGTGTTCTACGCCTACGAAGCCGTGGCCGGTAAACCGCCGAGTGATGGTGCATTGCGCATCCTGATGGCTGTTGGTCTGGCGTTGGTGCTGTCGTTGATGGTCTTTGCACTGGGCAATGATTTGTTCTGCCCCTGAGTCTGAGGGGCGATTGCCCATTTCTTGCCACAATTGGCTCAATATGGTGCCGCATTTCCCCGGTAGCTGTCGCGCAACGCAAAGGGTGAGACAATGCAAACGATACAAAGCGGATACCAAGGCCTGAGCCTTTTGATGATGCTGAACTGGGACCGGGTTCTGCACGCAGGTATGATCGTGGCTGCGCTGGCAGCAGGGGCCTGGATCGGCAGTCTCTGACTGCACGGGTTATCCACAGACTGACAGATTGGCTCGCGTCTGACGCGGGCCTTTCTTGCTTTTGACAACCCCTCCCAATCCCGTTACTCACTTTGTCACTGGATGTCTGAACACGTGGGGCAAAACCATGGGACTGGGGAAATCGGGCGCGCGGGCGTTGGCACTTGCAGGTCAACGGCGCGTCTATCGAGCATTTGTATTTTTAGCACTGATTTCAGTGATATGGGTGGGCCAAACGGCACCGTCCTGGGCGCAGAATTTCCAATTCTCACGCATCGTCGTGGATGGAAATACGCGGATTGGTGACGCGGCGATCCTGACCCGTGCGGGAATCGCACCGGGCCAGACCGTTACGGCGGGCCAAGTGAATGACGCGTTGCAAAACCTGCAAACGAGCGGCCTTTTTGAAAACGTGTCGATCGAACCGCAGGGAAGCACGCTGCGCATCACTGTTGTCGAGTTTCCGACGATCAACCGGGTGTCTTTCGAGGGCAACCGCAGGATTGATGACGAAGCGCTGTCGGCCATCATCCAAAGCCAGGAACGCCGGGTGTTTAACCCCGCAACGGCCGAGCGTGATGCCAGCAACATTGCCGAGGCATACACGACAGCAGGCCGGATCGCGGCACGGGTCAGCCCGCGCATCATCCGCCGCACAGACAACCGCGTCGACCTCGTGTTTGAGATTTTCGAAGGTGACGTTGTTGAAATCGAGCGCATCAGTTTTGTCGGTAATCGTGTCTATTCGGACCGCCGCCTGCGCCGCGTTCTCGAGACCAAGCAAGCGGGCCTGTTCCGCGCACTGATCAAAACAGACACGCTGGTCGAGGACCGGATTGCGTTTGACCGGCAGGTCTTGGCCGACTTCTACAGCTCGCGCGGCTACATCGACTTCCGCACTCTGTCGAGCAATGCGGAACTGACCGAAGAGCGCGATGGTTTCTTCCTGGTTTTCAACATTCAGGAAGGGCAGCAGTTCAAGTTTGGCGACATCACAGTTGTCAGTGACCTGCCTTCCATTGATGCCGACGACTATCAACGTCTTATCAAGGCGCGCCCCGGTGTGGTCTATTCGCCGTCGCTGGTCGAAGCCGAGATTGCCCGGATGGAAGCGCAGGGTGTGCGCGATGGCGTCGATTTCCTGCGGGTGGAACCTCGTGTGGTGCGCAATGACCGTGATCTGACGCTGGATGTCGAACTTGTACTCAGCCGTGGACCGCGCGTCTTTGTTGAGCGCATCGACATCGAGGGCAACACAACAACACTGGACCGCGTGATCCGCCGTCAATTCAAGATTGCCGAAGGTGACCCGTTCAATCCGCGTGAAATCCGTAACTCTGCCGAGCGTATTCGCGCCTTGGACTTCTTTGAAACGTCCGAAGTGAATGCCCGCGAAGGCTCGCGCCCGGATCAGGTGGTGATCGACGTGGATGTCGAGGAAAAGCCAACCGGCTCTTTGAACTTCGGTGGTTCATTCTCTGCCGAGGATGGGTTTGGTCTGGCGCTCAGCTTCACCGAGCGTAACTTCCTTGGGCGGGGGCAGACGCTGGGGTTCAGCTTTTCTTCTGCGGAAGAGGCCGAGCAATATGGCATCAATTTCCTTGAGCCGTCTTTCCTGGGTCGCGACGTGGCCTTTGGGTTGAACATTCTCTACTCGGAGAGTGACTCGAGCTTTACTAACTACGACAGCGAGTCGTTGCGGTTCCAGCCCAGCATCACATTCCCGATCAGTGAGAATGGCCGCCTGAGCCTGCGCTATACCTATCTGGACAATGAAATGTTGGCGCGCGACCCGGTTGTGCACGGCAATGTGGTACAGAACGAGATCAACGCCGGATCGCTCGTGTCGTCGTCCATCGGCTACACATACAGCTACGACTCGCGCACCTCGGGTTTGAACCCGACTGCGGGCTTCCTGTTCGAGTTTGGTCAGGATTTCGGTGGGATCGGTGGGGACCAGGAATTCATCCGTACCACCGGTAAGGTTGTGGCCCAGCGTTTGGCCTTTAACGAAGAGGTGACACTGCGGGCTTCGCTTGAAGGTGGTCTGCTTGCGTTCTCTGGCGGGACAAGCCGGTCGGTGGACCGTTTCACCGTCGGGCCGCGTATTCTGCGCGGCTTTGAACCCGGCGGTATCGGTCCTCGGGACCGGTTGGCGAGCGGCGAAACTGACCCGTTGGGTGGCAACCTGTATCTTGCCGCACGCTTCGAAGCGGAATTCCCTCTGGGTCTGCCCGAAGAACTGGGTATCCGGGGTGGCGTATTCTACGACGTCGGCAACCTGTGGGATCTGGACGATGTGAACCTGACCGGGGGCGATGTCGTGGGCGAGGGTGGTTCATTCCGCCATGTCATCGGGTTCTCGATCTTCTGGGACACGATCGTGGGGCCGCTGCGTCTGAACTTTAGCAATGCGCTCAGCAAAGAAGAATTTGACCGCGAGCAACAGTTCGATCTGACCATCTCGACCACGTTTTGACGCCATGATGGGCTGGGTGCGCGCAGCATGTGTTGCCTTGGCGGTGTGTATCGCTGCCATGGCGACAGCACAGGATGTGCGCAGCCCCATTCTGACCATCGACAGTGAACGCCTGTACCGCGGCAGTGCCTTTGGTCAGCGCGTGGTGCAGGACATTGAGGCGCAAACCTCGGCTCTGTCCGAAGAGAACCGCGTGCTGGAAGAGCAGCTTGAAACCGAAGAACAGGAATTGACCGACCAGCGACCGGAGATGACACCAGAGGATTTTCGCAATCTGGCTGATGCGTTTGACGCCCGTGTGCAATCTATTCGCCGTGACCGGGAAGCCAAAAGCCGCGCAATTGCCGCGCAGTTGGAAGAAAACCGTGATCGGTTTCTCAATGCCGCCGCACCCGTCCTCGAAGCGATCATGCGTGAGGCGGGCGCTGCCGTCATCCTTGAACGCCGCAGTGTCTTTGTCAGTGCAAACGCCATCGACATCACAGAAGCCGCCATTGCGCGCATTGATGCCGTTCTGGGCGATGGACGGCCAGCGGGCGACTAGGGTTTGCTTGCGGGGCGCATCCCGTCTTGGTAGGCACATCATCAACATAGAACGAACCAAAGGCCCGCATTTCTCATGTCCACTGACCTTATGACCGCCGATATCGGGCTGATCCAACGTATCCTGCCGCACCGGTATCCTTTCTTGCTTGTGGACCGTGTGGTGGACATTGACGGTTATGCCTCGGCGACGGGGATCAAGAACGTCACGATGAACGAGCCGCATTTCCAAGGCCATTTTCCGGGCAAACCGATCATGCCGGGTGTGACGATTGTCGAGGCCATGGCGCAGACAGCGGCTGTGATGGTCGGGACCGCGTTGGACATGGCCGACAAGGAAATGCTGGTCTACTTCATGGCCATCGAAAAATGTAAATTCCGCCGGATGGTCACGCCGGGTGATGTGCTGATGCTGAAACTGATAACCACACGCGGCAAGCCGGGCGCAAAGGTCTGGAAATTCAGCGGCGTTGCAGAGGTGGAAGGCGAGATGGCCTGTGAAGTCGAATTCACCGCCATGATGGATTTGCCCGCGACATGAGTGATGACCTGATCCATCCCTCCGCAGTGATCGAGGCGGGCGCGCAGATCGACAAATCGGCGCGCGTCGGCCCGTTTTGCGTGGTGGGTGCCGATGTGACCCTTGGGCCGGACGTTGAGCTCAAGAGCCATGTTGTTGTCACGGGACAGACGCTGATTGGTGAGGGAACCGTTGTTTTTCCTTTTGCAGTGATCGGCGAGGTGCCGCAGGACCTGAAGTTCAAAGGCGAAGCCAGCAGGTTGGTCATCGGCAAACGCAATCGCATCCGAGAACATGTCACGATGAATGGTGGCACCGAGGGTGGTGGCGGTGTCACGCAGATTGGCGATGACGGACTGTTTATGGCTGGATGTCACATTGCGCACGACGCCCATGTCGGTGACCGCGTGATCGTGGTCAATTCGGCGGCGGTGGCGGGCCACTGCGTATTGGAAGACGACGTGATCGTGGGCGGGCTGTCTGGCATTCACCAGTTTGTTCGTATTGGCCGTGGTGCCATCATCGGTGCGGTCACCATGGTGACCAATGACGTGATCCCTTACGGGCTGGTTCAGGCACCGCGCGGTGAGTTGGATGGTCTGAACCTTGTGGGTCTCAAGCGGCGCGGCGTTGCCCGTTCTGACATCACAGCATTGCGCGCGGCCTTTCAGATGTTGGCGCAAGGTGACGGCACGTTCCATGACCGGGCCGAACGGCTGGGCAAAGAAAGCGACAGCGCCTACGTCCGCGAAATCGTGGCATTTGTTCTGGGCGACAGCGACCGGTCGTTTTTGACCCCGCGTTGATGTTGGCACTGGTCGCAGGTCGCGGAGGGTTGCCTGCCGCTGTTGTTCAAAGTCTGGACGCCGCGCCTCTGGTCTGTTCGTTGCAGGGCAACACACCAGATACACTATCGGTGGACGTTGTGTTCCGGATTGAGACGCTGGGGTCCTTTCTGCATGACCTTATCGACCGTGGCGTGACGGACGTGTGTTTTTGCGGCGGTGTGTCCCGGCCCACCGTTGATCCGTCGCTGATCGACGCCCGCACCGCGCCCTTGGTGCCGCGTCTTGCGGCGGTTCTGGCAGGCGGAGAAGACAGTGCGCTGCGCGTCATCATCGACATTTTCGAAGAGGCAGGGCTGCGCGTACGCGGGGCGCACGATCTTGCGCCGGACTTGTTGCCGCGCACAGGTGTCGCGACGGTGGCTCGGGCCACAGCCGGTATTGAGACGCAGATAGAGTTGGCGGGCCGGGTCCTGGCCGAGCAATCAGAGCAAGACCTTGGGCAGGCCTGTGTCATCCGTGGCAGCGATGTGATCGCACGCGAAGATACACGCGGCACGGATGCAATGCTGGCGGAGTTGGCTGAGCCCTATTCTGGGCCGGACATCCCTTTGGACCCGTTCCAGTTTGCGGTCGAAAAGGTGGGTGAGGCGCTTGATCTTGCCGCTGACTGGTTGTCTGGCCCCGTGGCGGAGGCGCGTGCGCAGGCCGAAGGTGGCATTTTGTTCAAAGCGCCGAAACCCGGTCAGGATCGCCGCGTTGACTTGCCAACGATCGGCCCCACAACTGCGATGCGCGCAGCCGAGGCCGGGCTGGACGGCATCGTGATCCAGGCGGGCGGGGTGATTGTCTTGGACAGGCCCCAGGTCGTGCGGATCCTGGATGCGATGGGCATGTTCCTGTGGGTGCGCTAAAGGTCTTTATCGTTGCGGGAGAGCCATCGGGGGACGCACTGGGAGGTGCGTTGATGGGGGGGCTGAACACGCTAGCACCCGGTGTCGCGTATGCTGGCATTGGCGGCCCTTTGATGCAGGCGCAAGGCCTGACCAGCCAGTTCGACATGAACGAGCTGTCGGTGATGGGCATCGCAGAGGTACTGCCCAAGTACCGCCACCTCAAACGACGCATCAAGGAAACAGCGGACGCGGTCGTGGCCACCAAACCCGACGTGCTGATCACCATCGACAGCCCTGATTTCAGTCTGCGCGTGGCCAAACAGGTCAAAGCACAGTCGGATATCCGAACAGTGCACTACGTGGCACCAACCGTTTGGGCGTGGCGTCCCAAACGTGCAGCCAAGATGGCGCAGATGATCGACCATGTTCTGGCACTTTTTCCCTTTGAGCCGCCGTATATGGAGGCCGAAGGGATCGCTTGTGACTTTGTTGGTCATCCGGCGGCGACCGTGCCGCGCGCGACCCCGGCAGAGATTGCCGGGTTTCGTGCAGAGCATGGGGTCGCAGCGGCCGACCCTTTGGTGTTGGTTTTGCCCGGATCGCGCCGCGGTGAAGTCAGCCGTATGGCCCCGGTGTTCGGTCAGGCGCTTGGTCAGATCAGCGCCACCCGTCCGGCAATGCGTATGATCCTGCCCGTGGCACCGGCGGTCGCGGAATTGGTCAAGGCAGAGGTGTCAGACTGGCCCGTCGCGCCCATTGTGTTGGATCCATCTGGCATGTCACCAGAGGCCGCAGCTACCCGCAAGCGTACTGCCTTTGCCGCAGCGGATGCGGCATTGGCGACGTCCGGCACGGTTGCATTGGAACTGGCAGCGGCAGGCACCCCGATGGTCAGTGCCTACAGTTTCCACTGGCTGACCCTCTTTATCCTCAAACGCATGGCCGTGACGGATACCGGCAGCTTGATCAATCATGTGACCGAAACGCGTGTCGTTCCCGAAGTGATTGCAGAGAAATTTACCGTACCTAATATAGTGGCCGCCATGAACACGTTGCTGGATGATCCAAGCGGGCAGGCGGCAGCGATGGAACTGACCATGGACCGCCTGGGCCGAGGCGGCGAAGACCCCGGTTTGCGCGCCGCGCGTGCGGTGCTGGACCGGCTGTAACGCTGGCTAGCCGACCTGCACGAGGGCATGCCGTTTTTTGCCCGCCGACAGCTTGATCGGCTGGGAAAAAGCGTCGGCGCTGATCATGGTGCCCGCGTTGGTCACCTGTTCATCGTTCATCTTGGCCCCGCCTTCGGCGATCAGGCGTTTGGCTTCCTTGCCGGAGCCGGCGAGGCCGGATTTCACGATGAGCTGAACAATGGAAACGCCATCCGCGACGTCATCAGCACTGAGCGTCAAGGTCGGCAGGTCATCCCCCACGCCCCCTTTCTCAAACACGTCACGCGCAGTTTGGGCGGCGGCTGCGGCAGCCTCTGCGCCGTGCAGCAGGGTGGTAACCTCAGAGGCCAGACGTGCCTTGGCCTCGTTGATCTCCGACCCTTCCAGTGCGCCCAACCTGTCACACTCGTCCAGAGGCAGCTCGGTGTAGAGCTTGAGGAACCGTCCAACATCGGCGTCGGTCGTATTGCGCCAGAACTGCCAGAACTCATAGGGGCTGAGCATATCGGGGTTCAGCCAGACAGCACCGGACTGGGATTTGCCCATCTTTTTGCCATCGGACGTGGTCAGCAAGGGGGACGTCAGGCCGTAGACTTCGCCGTCGATCACACGGCGCGTCAGATCGATGCCGTTGACGATGTTGCCCCATTGATCCGATCCGCCCATCTGCAGGATACAGCCGTAGCGGCGGTGCAGTTCCATGAAGTCATAGGCCTGCAGGATCATGTAGTTAAATTCGAGGAAGGACAGAGACTGTTCCCGGTCCAGCCGCGATTTGACGGACTCAAAGCTGAGCATGCGGTTGATCGAGAAATGCCGCCCGATGTCGCGCAGAAAATCGAGGTAGTTGAGACCATCAAGCCACTCGGCGTTGTTCAGCATCTGCGCGCCGTTGTCATAGTCGATATAGGAGGAGAAAACCCGTTTGATACCTGCGATGTTGTCGTCAATGGCGGCGGCATCCAGCAGCGGGCGCTCATCTGCTCGAAACGACGGATCGCCCACCTTGGTGGTGCCACCACCCATAAGCGTGATCGGGTTATGCCCGGTCTGTTGGAACCAGCGCAGCATCATGATCTGGATGAGCGAGCCGACGTGCAGCGACTTGGCCGTCGCGTCGAAACCGATATAGGCCGATTGCCCCGGTTTCAGCAATGTGTCGTCCAGCGCCTGCATGTCGGTGCAGTCGGCAAGAAACCCACGGGACTGCATCACGTGCAGGAAATCGGATCGGGGGGTATACGTCATTTGGCTTGTCCTTGGGGCGGGCCTCGCGCAGTCTATACGGCGGGTTGGGGCAAAGGAAAAGACCATGGATAAGGTCCGGGAAAAAGGGCGTGTGGTCCGCGCACTTGGCGCGATGTCGGGGACGTCCCTTGATGGGGTGGATGCGGCGGTATTGGACACGGACGGTGTGAGCATTCATGCGTTTGGCCCGGCGCAGTACCGGCCTTACACAGACACCGAACGGGACGTTTTGCGGGCAGCGTTGGGCAAGTGGACGGGCCCTGAATTGCCGCAAGCGTCTGAAGTCGTGATGGACGCGCATGTTGATGTGCTGGCCCCTCACAGTGCGGTCGACCTGATTGGCTTTCATGGACAGACGGTGGCGCATGCCCCCCGCATGCAAGGCACGCTCCAGATCGGTGATGGCGCAGCACTGGCCGACAGGTTGCAAACCCCAGTCGTGTGGGATTTCCGCTCGGCAGATGTGGAATTGGGCGGCGAAGGTGCACCCCTGGCACCGTTCTTTCATTTCGCATGCGCGCGCTGGATCGGCGCACAAGAACCGGTTGCCTTTCTCAACCTGGGCGGCGTTGGGAATCTAACATGGGTGAACCCGTCCGCTGCAAAGCCTGAGGATGAGGGGGCACTGCTGGCCTTTGACACTGGCCCAGCAAACGCGCCTGTCAATGACCTCGTGTCGGATCGGCTGGGCCTGCCATTTGACAAGGATGGCGCCCTTGCCGCCAAAGGGACCGTAGAAGCGGGTGCGCTGGAGTTGTTCCTTGCCGAGCCCTACTTTGCCCGTATTCCGCCGAAGTCTTTGGACCGGAACGATTTTTCGGAAATGATTGCACTGGTGAGCGAGTTGAGCGATGCGGATGCTGCGGCGACCCTGACGGCCATGTGCGCCGCTGGTGTTGCCGAGGCGATGCAACACTGCCCTGCGCCGCCATCTCGTGTTCTCGTGACCGGAGGAGGGCGGCGCAATCCGGTGCTGATGCAGATGTTGGCGGTCTCACTGGACTGTCCCGTGGCACCGGTCGAGGATGTGGGCCTAGACGGCGATATGCTTGAGGCGCAGGCCTTTGCCTACCTCGCCGTGCGCGTTGCCCGAGGATTGCCAACCTCATGCCCGGGCACCACCGGCGTGCGTGCGGCCGTTGGGGGTGGGACCGTCAGCATACCGCGCAACGCTTAGCCGGGAATGTCAAAGCCCGGTTCGGCCAGCGTAAACCCGTCGAACGTGAAGCCGGGCGAGACAGTACAACTCACCAACGTCCATGCGCCCGTGGTTCTTGCGGCCTGCCAGTGACCTTCGGGGACAATCAACTGCGGCTCGCCCTGCGTCAGGTCGGGCGATAGGACATGTTCCCGCGCCGGGCCGTTGTCAGTCTCACTCATCGACAGGATCAGCGGCGCGCCGGCGTGAAACAGCCATATCTCGGTGGCGTCGACCTTGTGCCAATGGCTTTGCTCCCCTTCGGCCAACAGGAAGTAGATGCACGTACCGGTTGGATGCCCATCGTTCTGCGCAACCCACGTCTGGCGATAGTGGCCACCCTCGGGATGCGGCGCCAGGTTCAGCCTGTTGATGATATCCTGAGCGGTCATGCGCGCAGGCTATGGCCAGTGCGCAAAGGGTACAAGTGGTGCATCACTAAAGTGGATGGTCGAAGAACCGGAGATACGCGGCAAATTGCGGGTCTGGTTCATAGAAGGGGGCGCAGGCCGAAAACCCCACGCGCTCATAGAGCGCAATCGCCTCGGTCAGAGGGGCAATCGTATCCAAGACCATCCGCGTATACCCATCGTTGCGCGCGCGCTTCATTGCGGTTTCGATCAATGCGCGCCCGGCACCTGTTCCGCGGGCTGCTTCGTTGACATAGATGCGCTTGATCTCTGTCACGCCGGGCATGTCCAACGGGTAATACATGGCGCAGCCGACAACGTGGCCGTCCAACTCTGCCAACAGGATGTCACCGGCGGGGCGGGCATGGATACGGGGCAGATCAGCGATCAGCGCGGCATAGGTCTCTTTGGCATAGTAGGTTTCCACAATTGTGGGGAAGGCCGTGGAACGCGCGACCAGAATGTCCCGATACGCCCAACACAGGCGCGCCAATTCGGTCAGGTCGGATGGGGTTGCGCTGCGAACGGTTAGCGTCATGAGCAGTGCTTTTGAACAGCTTCGGCCATCGTGCGCAATTGGCGCCTCACCCGTGGTTTGGGGCGCAACTGTTCCATCTTGGCGACGTTGTTGTTGCCGTTGTGCCAGGCGTCGAACAGCAAGGCGCGAATGTCCGGGTCCAGCACCTGTTCAGCCACAGAATAGTTGCACCGACATTGCGCGACGTTGATCGGGCCAAGGCGGTCCTCAGTTTGCATCTTGGCGCAGGTCTGTGCCGCCGATTGCGCGTGTATTGGTCCGGCCGTGAAGGCCAGACCAAAACAAACGGCTGCAACGCGCACCATCATTTCAGGATGGACGCGCCAGCATATTCAGCGGTTGCGCCAAGCATCTCTTCGATGCGGATCAGCTGGTTGTATTTCGCCAACCGGTCGGACCGCGCCAGCGACCCGGTTTTGATCTGTCCGCAATTCGTCGCCACGGCCAAGTCGGCGATGGTCGCATCTTCGGTTTCGCCGGAACGGTGGCTCATCACATTGGTATAGCGCGCGCGATGCGCCATCTCGACCGCTTGAAGTGTTTCCGTCAAGCTGCCGATTTGGTTGACTTTTACCAGCATCGAGTTGGCGCAGCCGCGTTCGATACCTTCGGCCAGACGCGCGGGATTGGTTACAAACAGATCGTCGCCGACCAATTGCACCTTGTCGCCGATTGCGTCAGTCAGCGCCTTCCAACCATCCCAGTCGTCTTCGCCCATTCCGTCTTCGATGGAGATGATCGGGTAGTCTTTCACCAGTGCTTCGAGATATGCGGCATTCTCGTCGGACGAGAGTGTTTTGCCCTCGCCTGCGAACACGTATTTCCCATCTTTGAAATACTCGGTTGCGGCGCAGTCCAAAGCGAGGTGAATGTCGTCGCCCGGTGTATAGCCTGTCTTTTCAATGGATTTCAGAATGAAATCAAGCGCATCGCGCGTGGAGCTGATGTTGGGGGCAAAGCCGCCTTCGTCACCAATCCCGGTGGAAAGCCCTGCATCCGACAGCTCTTTCTTGAGGGTGTGGAACACTTCAGAGCCCATGCGCACAGCTTCGCGGATGTTGTCGGCCGCGACTGGCATAATCATGAATTCCTGGATGTCGATCGGGTTGTCCGCGTGCTCACCACCATTGATGATGTTCATCATCGGCACGGGCAACATGCGCGCAGATGTGCCACCGACGTAGCGGTAAAGCGGTTGCTGCGTCCAATCAGCAGCCGCCTTGGCGGCGGCCAAGGACACACCAAGGATCGCATTTGCGCCCAGACGGCCCTTGTTGTCGGTTCCGTCCAGTTCGATCATCGCGGCGTCCAGTTCGACCTGTTCAGTCGCGTCGATACCGACCAGAGCCTCTGCGATCTCACCGTTCACGGCGGCGACCGCGTCCAGAACGCCTTTGCCCTTGTAGCGGGCCTTGTCGCCGTCGCGCTTTTCCACGGCCTCGTATGCGCCGGTGGACGCACCGGATGGTACAGCAGCGCGGCCCATGGTGCCGTCTTCGAGTGTCACGTCGACCTCAACTGTGGGGTTGCCCCGGCTGTCGAGGATTTCACGGGCGTGGATGTCGATGATGGTGCTCATGGGAGAGGCTCCTTTGACCTTAAGTTACGCAGCGTTTAACTTTATGGTGGCGCTAACAACAAGAGGCTTCATGCCGCAGTCTGCCTTTTTGCCAGCTGTTCGCGCCAGAGAGTGTACAGACCGGACAGAATGATGATGGCTGCACCGATCAGCGTGAGCATATCGGGCGATTCACCAAAGAAGAGAACGCCGATGATCAGGGCAAAGATCATGCGTGAGTAGCGGAAGGGTGTGACAAAGCCGATCTCACCGATCCGCATGGCATAGGTGATGCCATAGTAGCTGAGGGCGCCGATGAACACGGCGGCCATCAGCAGCATGGATTGGCCGACGGTTGGCGCAACCGGCATGATGCCGCCGAAAAAGAGCAGGATGGCCGACGCCGGGATCAGCATCGCAAAGGCCATGAAGGACAGTTGCAGCGAGCTGACCGTGGGCTTGACCCGCCGCGTTGCGAGATCGCGCACAGCAAGGCCGATGACACCCTGCACCGCAAAGAGCGATAGCCAGTCAAACCCGTCAGTGCCGGGGCGGATGATCAAAACCACGCCAGCAAAGCCAATCAGGATGGCGGCCCAGCGCCGCCAGCCCACGGCCTCGTTGAGAAAGAGCGCCGCACCCAGCGTGACCAAAAGCGGTGCGGCTTGCAAAATGGCGGATGCGGTCGAGAGGGGGATGAGGGCAATGGCCGTGACAAAGCCAAGCGTGCCAATGAGCTCTGCGAAATTGCGCAACAGGATCGGCGGTGCGACAAAGCCCGGATCCCAAAGCGGTTGTCCTTGTCGGCGGCAAAGTGCGGCAAAAACCAACATGCCGCCCACGCCCAGCAGCCCGATAATCTGACCCAGTGGCAGCGCCCCGGCCAGCAGTTTGATCACCGCGTCTTCGACGGCAAATCCAAGCATGGCAAGCGCCATGATGGTTGCCCCGCGCAGGTTGTCCATTGTTTGCCCTTACTGTGTCAGACGCATCATCAGCTGATTGCCCTGTTTCTTGGTCTCGACGCCTTTGAGGGCCTGGACCAGCTCTGACAGCTTGCGATGCCCGTAGGTGCGCGTGTCAAAGTCCGGATGCGCGTTCTGGATGGCTTGCCCGATCTGACCTAATGCGTACCAGTCGTCGTCCTGTTCGATCTTGTCCATCGCGCCTTTGATGAGGGGTAGGGCGGATTTGATCGCTGCGCGCTCTTTTGTCGTTTCCGCGTCGCTGACAAGGTTCTCGATCAGAATAAAGCGGTTGCAGACGTTTCGCAGCGACTCCGGGGCCTTGGATTCCCCGATACCAATGACGGTCAGCCCGTCCTCGCGCAGGCGATTGGCAAGGGCGGTAAAATCGCTGTCGGATGAGACGATGACGAACCCGTCAAAGCGCCCGCCATGAAGGATGTCCATCGCATCGATCACCAGCCCGATGTCACTGGCGTTCTTGCCTGTGGTGTTCGAGCTGTCCTGATGCGCCACCATGCCCAATTGGAGAATGCGGTCGGCCCAGGCCTTGAGCCGTGCAGAGGACCAGTCGCCATAAACCCGGCGCAACGCCGGTTCACCAATGGATGTCACCTCGCGCAGGATGGCGTCAGCGAATTTGGCTGGTACGTTGTCGGCGTCGATCAAAACGGCAAGCAGGGGACGGTCGCGGTCGGCCAATGGCACGTATCCTTGTCATGGGGCCGGGGTCCGGCCGTTGGGTATCACCGCTTGCGCGGTACACCATAAAGTTCGAGCCGGTGGCCGCGCAGTTCATAGCCCAGCTTTTCCGCGATCTTTTCCTGCAGCGCCTCGATCTCGTCATCCACAAACTCGATCACTTCGCCGGAGTTCATGTCGATGAGGTGGTCGTGGTGTTCGCGTTCGGCGTCTTCGTATCGTGCGCGCCCGTCGCCGAACTCCAGCTTGTCGAGGATTCCCGCTTCTTCGAACAGTTTGACCGTGCGGTACACAGTCGCAATCGAGATGCCACTGTCGACGGCGCTTGCCCGGTTGTACAATTCTTCGACGTCGGGGTGGTCCGCGCTGTCTTGCAGCACTTTGGCGATGATCCGGCGTGGCTGGGTCATGCGCAGGCCCTTGGCCTCGCTGCGGTCGATGATGGTGGGGCGTTTGGCGGTCATGCGCCCCCTTTAGCGAAGCTTTGCCACCTGGGCAATTGCGGTTGACGCTGGCACCGCATGGGTTCACTGGGAGCCATGAGCGATTTTGACATGATGAACCTTCCCGACGTTGTTTCCAAACGCGTCGCGGAGATGGGCCTGACCCAACCGACCCCAATTCAGGCGCAGGCGATTCCCCACGCGCTGAACGGGCGCGACGTGATGGGACTGGCGCAAACCGGCACCGGAAAGACGGCGGCCTTTGGCATTCCCCTTATTTCACGCCTGATCGAAGAGGGTGGGCGCGCGGCGCCCAAGACTGCGCGCGGCCTTGTTTTGGCGCCGACGCGCGAGCTGGCCGGGCAGATTGCGCAAGTGCTGCGCGGGCTGACAGATATGAAAGTCCAGATCGTCGTGGGCGGGGTGTCGATCAATCCGCAGATCCAGCGTTTGTCCAAGGGTGTGGATATCCTCGTCGCGACACCGGGCCGTTTGCTTGATCTGGTGGACCGTCGCGCCGTGCGTTTGGACCAGACCGGGTTTCTGGTGCTGGACGAGGCGGATCAGATGTTGGACCTCGGCTTTGTCCATGACCTGCGCAAGATCGCGTCGCTGATGGGCGAAGACCGTCAGACGATGCTGTTCTCTGCCACGATGCCCAAACAGATGTCAGAGATTGCGGGGTCTTATCTGCGCAGCCCCATCCGGGTCGAAGTGTCACCGCCCGGCAAAGCGGCGGACAAGGTCACACAGGCCGTGCACTTCATCGCCAAAGCGGAAAAGACGTCGCTGTTGATCGAGTTGATGGATGCGCATCGCGACGAACGCGCACTGGTGTTCACGCGCACGAAGCATGGCGCGGACCGACTTGCGCGCAATCTGGACAAGGCGGGATACGCCGTGGCCGCGATTCACGGTGATAAACGCCAAGGTCAGCGGGATCGCGCACTGGCCGCCTTCAAGGCCAGCGAGATCAAAGTGCTGGTTGCCACGGATGTGGCCGCGCGGGGCCTGGATATCCCGGATGTGAAACACGTGTACAATTTCGACCTGCCCAACGTCCCTGAGGCCTATGTGCACCGGATCGGACGGACGGCGCGCGCGGGCAAGGATGGGGCGGCCATCGCGTTTTGCGCCCCCGACGAGATGGACCAGTTGAAAGATATCCAAAAGGTGATGAAGCTTTCCATCCCGGTTGCATCCGGTCGCGCGTGGGAGCCAATTGCTGATCCGACAGCCAAGAAACCCGCCCGTGGGCGCGGCCGTCCGGGGCCAAAACCCGGTGGACGGCCCGGTGCGCCGGGTGCGGCCAAGCCGTCCAACCGCCGTCGTCGCAAACCTAAACCCAAAGGGCCGCGCACCTAGTCACGGCCCCTTGCTGCGCCGTTCAGGTGTAGAGGGATGCAACGCCCAATTGGGCGTGGATGTCATTTACCGCGCTGGCATCCATGCCAAACCCTTGCGCCAGCTGGTGCAGGTATTGCGCTTCGGCCTGGGAATCGAGGTCGATTGCCAGAACGGACATCGCATAGACCTGCGGGCCCATCCCTTGTGGCACGTCACGGACCAACGCGTTTACGTCAACGTCCCGTGCCATCTCGGCACGGACAAATGCCGCCTCTTCGGCGTCGATATCGCCACCCATTTGCCCCATCAGCTTCTCTTGTTCCGCGTCGTCCAACTGTCCGTCGGACTTGGCCGCTTGGATCATCGCCCGCAACATGAGGGCGGCGGCGGCTTCCTGATCTGCGGTAGGTTCAATCGGCTCTTCGGGGGTCTGATCAAAGTTCGAATTCAGAACCTGCCCAAACGTCGCGTTGTTTGAGGCCGGTCGCTGTGCCAGCCCGCCCGACAATGCCCCCAGCAGCCCACCGGCACCCGCGCCGCCGGCCAAACCACCCAGCATACCTTGCAGGCCACCGCCCTGACCGCCGCCACCCAATCCTTCGAGAAGGCCGCCAAGACCGCCCATGCCGCCAGCGGAACCAGCACCCTGACCACCGCCCATCAGACCGCCCAGCATGTCTTGCAATCCACCGGCACCACCGGCTGCAGACCCGCCGCCCGACAGCCCGCCCAAGAGACCACCCAGACCGCCCGCGCTGGACGCTTGCCCCGGCGCACCGTCGCGATTTTTCATCATTGCACTTGCGCCTTTGGCCACAGCCACACCAATCGCCACTTTTGCCAGCGTTTTCATCAAGCTCATTGGGTTTTCCTCCACTCCCAGGGAATCATTTCCTGACAGCTTGGCATAGTTCGCGGCGATTGCGGCGGGGAATGATCGGGATCGATTGACATAACTGCGCGAACCACGCCCAAGTGGGGGGATGAACCGCAAGTCCAACGTTGATCTGATCGGAGCCGTCGCGCTGACGGCCTTTGCGCTGAATTTCGGCCTGAACCAGGTTGTGGTGAAGGTGTCGAACGGTGGATTTCAACCCGTGTTCATGGCCGCACTTCGGTCCATTGGTGGCGCAGTTATCCTGCTTGCGTGGATGCGTCTGCGGGGGATTTCATGGCACTTGCCGGGTGCCAGCCGGTCCGGCGGGATCATTGCCGGTTTACTCTTTGCGGCAGAGTTCATTCTGCTGTTCAACGCGCTTGATCTGACCACCGTGGCGCGTGCGTCCATCCTGTTTTATTCGATGCCGATTTGGTTGGCCTTGGCCGCCCACTTTGTGTTGCCGGGTGAACGACTGTCGGGGGCGCGACTGATCGGTCTGGCGCTGGCGATGTCAGGTGTGGTCCTCGCCGTCGCGGACCGCTCTGGTGCGGAGGGGCACCTGATGGGGGACGTGCTGTCGCTGTTGGCGGCGATGTGCTGGGCTGGCATTGCCTTGTGTGTGCGCATCACGCCGTTGAGCGACGTACCAGCCGAACAGCAATTGCTGTGGCAACTGGTGATTTCTGTCCCGGTCTTGTTGGCGGCAAGTCTGCTTTTCGGACCGCTGATACGCGATTTGCAGCCCGTTCATCTGGCCGGTCTGGCCTATCAGATCCTTGCCATCGCCAGTTTCGGTTTCTTGGCCTGGTTCTGGTTGATGAAAATCTATCCAGCGTCCGGTGTCGCTTCGTTCAGCTTTCTGTCGCCGGTCTTTGCGGTGTTGCTGGGGTGGCTGATCCTGGGCGAAGAGATCGGTCTGAGCACGTGGAGTGCTCTGACGTTCGTCGCAATCGGCTTGATTCTTATCAACCGCCGTTAGGTACCGCAGAATGTTGCCGGAACGATCTCTTGCTCCGTCGGTGGACGGCGTAGATCGTTGAACTGCGCGTCCCGATCAAACGGACGTGACAGTGCCTGCATTAGCCGCTCGAATGGCCCCATGTCGCCATCAACAGCCGCTGTGATCATCGCCTCAATCTGGTGATTGCGCGGGACGATCTGCGGATTTGCGCGGGCCATGATGTCCGAGGCATCAACACCGATCCGCTCTCTCCGTCGGACGTCCCAAGCGTCAAACGCATCACGTTGCTGGAAGTGGTCCCGCGCCTTGTCTGACCCAAGGTCGGCGAATGTGTTGGTGAAATCGGCGCCATCGGCCTGCATCAAAGTCAGCAGGTCTTCGATCAGGCCGGTGTCGTCAGTGCCTGCATCGAGCAGTCCAATTTTGGCACCAAATCGTCGCAGCCAAGCGGCCTGAATTTGATCAGGCATCGCATGTACAATCTCCGTCGCTTGCGCAACGGCGGCTTCCTTGTCGTCAAAGAGTTGGATCAACGCGGTTGCCAGTTGTGCCATGTTCCAAACAGCAATCCGGGGTTGGTTGCCGTAGGCATAGCGCCCCATCTGGTCGATGGACGAAAACACGCGGCCCTCATGGTAGGCGTCCATGAATGCGCATGGACCATAGTCGATTGTCTCGCCCGAAATGGTGCAATTGTCGGTGTTCATCACGCCATGGATAAAGCCGACCGACATCCATGCCGCCACCAGATCGGCCTGCGCCACACAGACCGCCGACAGCAAACCCAGCGGCCCGTCTGTCTCGGGATAGTGTCGTGCGATGGCGTAGTCTGTGAGCGTGCGCAACGCGTCAATCTCGCCACGGTGGGCAAAGATCTGGAATGTGCCAACGCGCAAATGGCTGGCGGCGACGCGGGTCAGAACCGCGCCGGGCAGGGGGCCTTGTTCACGCACCACAGCTTGCCCGGTTTTGACGGCTGCCAATGCGCGTGTGGTTGGAATGCCCAGGGCGTGCATGGCTTCGCTAATCACGTATTCGCGCAACACCGGACCCAACCACGCGCGCCCATCGCCCATCCGGGAATAGGGTGTCGGCCCCGACCCTTTGAGTTGGATGTCACGGCGCGATCCGGAGTGGTCCAACACTTCGCCCAACAAGATCGCACGTCCGTCGCCCAGCTGTGGATTGTAGTTGCCGAACTGGTGCCCCGAATAGAGCTGTGCCAATGGCTCTGCGCCGTCAGGCACAAGGTTGCCGCCAAACACATCGGCGTCGGGATCCGTCACACCCAAGCTGTCGGCCAAGGCGTCGTTCCAGGCCAGCATCTCAGGTGCTTCAACCGGCGTGGGCGCAATCCTGGTGTAGAAATCCGCAGGTAAGGCAGCAAAGCTATTGTCGAAAGGTATTGTCATAGACGTGACATATGTACCGCGTGCCTGAATGGCTAGAAGTGTCTTGTCATCAGGTGATAGCCGTCACGCATCCGAAACCCGGCGCGCGTGTAGATACGCTGTGCGCCCGCATCGTTTGCATCGACCTCAAGATGCAGCGCCATCAACCCGGCACCGGCAAGGGCGCGGGGCAGGGTCAACATCACTTCCGACGCGATACCACGGCCACGCACACCAGGCCGCACAAACAGTTCGTCAATGAACCCGTCCATGCCGCCAAATTCGACTGACCAGCCAAAGGTCACCACGATGTAGCCGATGGGCGCACGCGGTGGGCCAATCAGATAGGCCGCGCCGTGCGGAATACCGTCGAGCAAGGGCAGAATGGCCTGCGCCCGCAATTCGTCCGTCTGTTCAATGCCAGCTTCGGCATGAAACGCAGCAACCAGCGGCAGCAGTTTTTCTGCGTGCTCGGATGTCGCCAATGTCAGCGCAGCACTCACAATCGTGCCAGACGTTCGGTCAAAAGCGCAAAGAACCCGTCCGCATCCAGATCACCGATGAACGTCGCGTTGGGTGGGCGATCCGTGACCCGCCACCAGTCGGCGACGGTCATGCCGCGGGTGAGGGGCGATTGGGTTTCGATTTCAACGTTGATGTGGCGACCGGTAAACAGGTCTGGATCAATTAGGTAAGCCGTCACACAGGGGTCATGCAGAGGAGCACCCTCGGAACCATATTTCTCTTTGTCAAACCGTTCGAAAAAGTCGGTCATCTGAGCGACGGCAATCCCGGTGGGTGTCCCAAGAGCGCGAAACGCATCGTTACGGGGCTTGGTCACAAGTGCCTTATGTGTGACATCCAACGGCATGACGACGATATCGATCCCGGATTTGAACACAATATCAGCGGCTTCTGGGTCAACGTAGATGTTGAATTCAGCGGCGGGCGTGATGTTGCCAACCTCAAAATACGCGCCACCCATCAGGACAATCTGCTGGACCCGTTCTGCGATGTCCGGTGCCCGTTGCAGCGCCGTCGCGATATTGGTCAACGGTCCCAATGGGCACAACGTGATTGTCCCAGATGCCTCGCTGCGCAAGGTGTCGATGATATAGTCAACGGCATGCTCGTCCCGGAGCGGCATTGTCGGGTCCGGCAGGTCCGGTCCATCCAGTCCCGTCTTGCCATGCACATGTTCTGCCGTCACCAAATCGCGACCAATAGGGCGGTCACATCCAGCGTAAACGGGAACATCAACCTTGTTCGCCAACTCGCAGATAACACGTGCATTTTTCGCAGTCAGGTCCAATGGAACATTGCCCGCAACAGCAGTCAGGGCCAGCACGTCCAGCTCTTCGGGGCTGGCCAATGCCAGTAGAATGGCGACCGCGTCATCTTGGCCTGGATCTGTGTCGATGATGATTTTGCGCGCTGCCATAGAGCCTCCGGTACGTTCGCGCGCACCGTGGCGGCTTTGGCACCCCTTGTCCAGAACCTGAGGTGGGCTTTGCGCAAATCCTTGCGTGCGGCAAATGGGCTGGCATAAGGGCGTCCATGACCTCGCAACCGATCTTTATCCACGCAGGTGCGCACCGTACCGGCACCTCGTCCTTTCAGATGTGCTTGCACGAAAACCGCACCGCGCTGGAGGCTTCTGGACTGTCTGTGGCCTATCCGGGGCGCGACGGTATCCCGTCCGGCGATTTGGCGTTGCGCTTGCCCGGCACCATCGGGGCCGAGCCGGATGGGTTTGTGGACCGCGCAGCCCGAACATTGGCAGATCATGGGCGTGACCGTCCGCTGATCCTGTCCGAAGAGAACATCCCCGGCCGCATGTTCCATTTCATGCGCGGACAGTTTTACCCCATGGCCGCGCCGCGGTGCGAGGTGCTCCGCAAGGCATGGCCTGGACAAATTGCCCATGTGGTTTTGGTCGTACGGCCCTATGACGCCCTTTATGTCTCGGGGTTCCGAAAACGGGCAGAGGATAACGCGGTCCCGAGTTTTGATGAATTGCGCGCGACTTATATGGCGATGGATCGGGGTTGGCCCGCGATTGTCGAAGTTTTGCGCGACGTTCTGCGGCCTGACTTGCTGACCGTCGTGCCTTATGCGCAGCGCGGTACCAGCGTTGATCTGCTCCAACGTCTTGTACCAGGGATTCCCGGTGCGGCCCTGAAAGAGCCGAAGCGGGTGGTCAACCTCAGTGCAACGGATGCGGCGCTGGAGGTATTGCAGGACGCATATAGAAGTGGTGAGAAACTGCCGCGCGCGCAGTGGAAAAAGGTGATTGGTCAACACGCCCAAGATCGGACGTCGCGTGGTTTTGCAGAGTTCAGTGTCGAAGAAAAAAACGAATTGTCAGAGCGTTACGCGTCAGATCTCAAGCAGATTGAGTGGATGGACGGCGTCAGCTTTGGCTAGCTTTTTCGGCCATTTTCGCCGCATCCCACAACGCATCCATTTCGGCCAAAGTGCTGTCTTCGGGTCTCTTGCCTTGCGTCGCCAGTGACGCCTCAATAGCGCCAAACCGCCGCGTGAACTTGGCATTTGTCCGTCGCAGGGCCTCTTCGGGATCAATATCCAGATGCCGGGCGAGGTTTGCGACAACGAACAACAGGTCGCCCATCTCGTCCACCATGGCGTCATGGCTCAGGTGATCCCGGGCTTCGACCAATTCGGCGGCTTCTTCCTGGATTTTGTCGATCACCTGACCTGTATCCGGCCAGTCAAACCCAACCCGCGCGGCACGCTTTTGCAATTTGACCGCGCGCAACAGTGCAGGCAGGTTCAGCGCTACACCTTCCAGCGTGCCACCCTGGGCCTTTTTGGCGCGCTCGGTTGCCTTGATCGCCTCCCAGTCGCGCGTTTGTTGTTCTGCGGACTTGTCGCGGCTTTCATCCCCGAACACGTGCGGGTGGCGCGCAACCATCTTGTCCGAGATATTTGTCACCACCGATTGAAATGAAAAATGCCCGGCCTCTTCACCTATCGCGGTGTGATAGACGGATTGCAGCAGGAGATCACCCAGCTCCCCTTCCAATTCGGGCCAGTCCCGGCGCTCAATCGCGTCTGCAACCTCGTAAGCCTCTTCGATAGTGTAGGGTGCGATGGTCTCAAAAGTTTGCTCAATATCCCATGGGCAGCCCGTTTGCGGGTCGCGCAGGCGGCGCATGATTTCGAGCAGACGTTCGATGCCTGCGCTTTGATCGTGGATCAGAGAGTCGTCGCCCATTGCAGCCCCGCGCGGTTTGAGGTTTGGTGACATGTGACGCATCCCAACATCAGGAGTCCAGCCATGGCGATCATCAACCGTATCGGAGATTTGGCACCGGACATGGCCGCGTGGCGGCAGCATCTGCATTCGATCCCCGAGCTGTCATTCGACTGCCCCAAGACGTCCGCCTTTATCAAGGAACGGCTGCAAGAGATCGGCGTTGACGAGGTGCATGACGGTATCGCGCAGACCGGCATTGTTGCGATCATCAACGGTCAGGGCGATGGGCCGACCATCGGTTTGCGCGCAGATTTTGATGCCCTGCCAATCACCGAGGAAACCGGCGTCGATTATGCGTCGACCCATCCGGGCCAGATGCACGCCTGTGGCCACGACGGACATACGGCGATGTTGCTGGGCGCGGCCAAGTACCTGAACGAGACGCGCAATTTCTCGGGTCGTGTGGCACTGATCTTTCAGCCTGCCGAAGAGGCAGGGGGCGGCGGAGAAATCATGGTGCAAGAGGGCATCATGGACCGATTCGACATCGGTGAGGTCTATGCCATCCACAATGCGCCCGGAAAGGACTTTGGCAAGTTCCACACCCGCGGTGGTCCAATCATGGCAGCCGCCGATACGTTCCACATTCACGTCACGGGCAAGGGCGGGCATGCCGCGCGCCCGCATGACACCGTTGACCCGGTTGTGGCGGCCTGTGCCATTGTGACAGCCCTGCAAACTGTCGTCAGCCGCAACCACAAGCCGCTTGAGCAATTGGTGATCTCAACAACCCAGATCCATACCGGCACAACCGACAACGTCATTCCCGAAGAGGCTTATATCAACGGGACCGTCCGCACCTTTAGCAAAGAGGTGCAGGCGATGGTTGTGTCACGGATGGAGCAGATCGTGGCAGGGACTGCAGCCGCTTATGGCTGCATTGCCAAGCTGGACTTCGAGTTCGGATATCCGCCGACCGTCAATGACGCGGCCAAAGCCGGATTTGCCGCTCAAGTTGCAGCCGAAGTTGCCGGTGCGGCGGGGGTCGAGCAGAATGTGGAACCCGTCATGGGTGCCGAGGACTTCTCTTACATGCTCGAAGCACGACCCGGTGCCTATCTGATGTTGGGGCAGGGCGAGGGCGCAGGCGTGCACCACCCGAAATACAACTTCAACGACGAAATTGCGCCGATAGGGGCCTCGTTTTTCGCGCGTTTGGTCGAAACGGCGCAGCCGGTGACCTAGCTAGCGCGCGGTTCCTTCAACAGCAGTAAACAGAAAACAGGTGCCGCACGATGGCGTTGGAAGATGCAAAAAACCAGATGGATCACGCGTTTACCCGTGATGATCCGCGCGGTCCGTCCTTTGAGTTGACGTTTGCGGGGGCCACGTCGTTCCTGCGCCGTCGCTACAGCAAGGAATTGTCAGGTGTGGACATTGCGGTGACGGGGATACCGTTTGATCAGGCTGTCACCAACCGGCCCGGTACGCGGTTGGGGCCCCGAGCGATCCGCGAAGCGTCGAGTTTGCAAGCCCCTGACGCCCCCTACGGTTGGCCGTTTGACGTGCTGAGCGAGCGTGTGATTGTTGACTACGGCGATGTCGCCTTTGACTATGCGGACATTCCCGCCTTTCCCGATACGGTGACGGCACATATTCGCGGCATCCTTGATGCGGGCGCGGCGAGCGTTGTGCTGGGCGGGGATCACTACATCTCATTCCCGATCCTCAAAGCCTACGCAGAGAAATTCGGCCCGTTGTCACTGGTGCAGATCGATGCGCATACGGACACCTGGGCCGACGATGATATGACCCGCGTCGATCATGGCACGATGTTCTACAAGGCGGTCAAATCCGGGATCGTCGATCCGGCCACGTCCGTGCAGATCGGCATACGCACAACAAATGAAGACACGCTGGGTGTGAACATTATCGACGCGCCAGAATTTCATCGGATTGGTCCCGAGGCCGTGGCGGCCCGCGTGCATGACATTGTGGGCAAGCGACCTTGCTATCTCAGCTTTGATATTGACGGTTTGGACCCGGCCTTTGCACCTGGCACGGGGACGCCGGTGTGGGGTGGGCTCAGTTCAGCGCAGGCGGCCGCGCTGTTGCGCGCACTGGCCGGGATCAACATCCGGGGCGGCGATATTGTCGAAGTGTCCCCGCCCTTTGACACGACAGGTGCTACGGCTATCGCTGGCGCGCATGTGGCGACCGAGATTTGCCAGTTGCTGGGATGGAGAATGCGCAGTGACGTCTAAGAACCAACCGATCAGCGGCAATGATTTGGCGCGGTTTTCCGGGCCGAACACATTCATGCGGCTGCCGTTTTCAAACGAGTTGCACAAACTTGACGTGGCGATCTTGGGTATTCCGATGGACATCGGTACGTCCTGGCGTTCCGGCACGCGGTTCGGGCCCAAACAGGTGCGTAGTGAAAGCGCGATGATCCGGCCCTATAACCTTCAGACTGGTGCCGCACCTTTTGACAGCCTGCAAATGGCGGATGTCGGTGATCTAGCCATCAATACCTTTTCGCTGTCCGACAGCCTGCGCATCATTCAAGAGAGCTATGATGCGATCCTTAACTACGACGCTGTCCCCGTCGCTATTGGTGGCGACCATTCCATCACGCTGCCGATCCTACGGGCCATGGCCAAACGGCACGGCCCGGTGGCCTTGGTCCATGTGGATGCACATGCCGACGTCAATGACGAGATGTTCGGAGAGCGCGAAACGCATGGCACCGTGTTCCGCCGCGCTCACGACGAGGGGCTGATCCAATCCGCCAAGACCTACCAGATCGGGCTACGTGGCACCGGGTACAGCGCCGAGGACTTTACCGAGGCTGCAAATTGGGGATTTCAACAATTTCTAGCGCCTGAGCTCTGGGGCCGGGACCTCAGCGGATTGGGCGCAGAGGTGCGGCGCGATATTGGCGACGCACCCGTCTATGTGACTTACGACATCGACAGTCTGGACCCAGCATACGCACCCGGCACCGGAACCCCCGAAATCGGCGGTCTGACGACCCCGCAAGCCTTGCAACTGATCCGGGCCTTGCGGGGTATCAACGTGGTCGGGTGCGATCTGGTCGAGGTGTCGCCGCCCTATGATACGTCTGGAAACACCGCACTGACGGCGGCAAACATCCTGTACGAGCTTTTGTGCATTTTGCCGGGCGTGACATATCGTTAGGCTGCACCGCTGCCGAAGCGGGCCGGAAAAATCAATGAGATGAGAATGAAAATGACTGCAGTGTTGCTGGTTCTCGCATGTGTCATTGGCGCATTGGCCTACGTGCGTTTGGCGCCGACGGATACCGCGCGTTGGCATGTGCCAGTGGACGCCACCACCGACAAGGACATGATCGGCGGAGCCGTGCGAGTTGTGCCGGGGGATGCCCAGATGCTTGTCCGCGCCGACGCGGTAATGCAAAACGTGCCGCGCACCACCAAGATCGCTGGCTCAGTCGAAACCGGTCGGGTGACCTATGTCACGCGCTCCAAATGGATTGGATTTCCCGATTTCACGACACTGGAACTGCGGGACGGTACGCTGCGCATGTTTGCGCGCCTGCGCTTTGGTCGATCAGATTTCGGCGTCAACCGCAAACGATTGCAGGGGTTGCTTGCCGCCATCAAAGAGTGATCCAAGCGACGCGCCCAGGCACCCTTCCCGAACCTCGCGCCACATGGGCGAATTCAGCGACATCTGGCATTGCGCCATAAACATCCGGCCATCCACCTGAAGGCATATGGTTTGGCCGAGTTCTATCCGGCTTCCGGCGCGGTCTGTGCAATAACACTCGACCGTTTTGCCGGACGGGGACGTGACATCGGCGATGACGGGGCTGGCCAACAGGCAGGAAAGCAAACAAGCGCGTATCATGCTGCGATCTTAGCACATCCGGCCCCTTGACCCTAGCCCCCGGTTGGATCACACCATCGTTATGATCCCCCAAGACCGACTTTTGCAGATCACCCAACGCTTTCAGTACCTTGAGGCCGCTATGGCCGATGGGTCCGGTGATATTGCGGCGCTGGCCAAGGAATACTCGGATCTCAAGCCGGTTGTGGACCAGATTGGGGCCTATATGCGTCTTGTGGACGATATGGCCGAAGCGCAATCCATGTTGGATGATCCGGATATGGCCGAACTCGCGCAAGAAGAGCTGCCGCGCCTCAAGGCGGCATTGCCTGAGGCCGAAGAGGCGCTTCAGCTTGCGTTGTTGCCCAAGGATGCGGCGGATGCCCGTCCTGCGATGCTCGAAATCCGGCCAGGTACAGGCGGGGACGAGGCGGCGCTTTTTGCCGGCGATCTGTTGCGGATGTATGCGCGCTATGCCGAAGCGCGAGGTTGGAAGCTCGACATTATCGAAGAGCAACCGACCGAACTGGGCGGGATCAAGGAAGTGGTGGCACATATCACCGGCGACAACGTCTTTGCCCGGATGAAATACGAGTCGGGCGTTCACCGTGTGCAACGCGTGCCGACCACAGAAAGCGGCGGTCGCATTCACACTTCTGCTGCGACCGTCGCTGTTTTGCCAGAGGCCGAAGAGGTGGATATCGATATCGCGGCACAGGACATTCGCATCGACACGATGCGGTCATCCGGCGCGGGTGGGCAGCACGTGAACACCACCGACAGTGCCGTGCGTATCACACACTTGCCCACCGGTATCGTCGTGACCAGCTCTGAAAAATCGCAGCACCGTAACCGGGACAAAGCCATGCAGGTGCTGCGCGCGCGGCTCTATGACCTGGAACGCAGCCGCGTGGACAGCGAACGCTCTGCCGACCGCGCGGCGCAGGTTGGCTCTGGCGACCGGTCCGAGCGTATTCGCACTTACAATTTCCCGCAGGGCCGTATGACGGATCACCGCATCAACCTGACGCTCTACAAGCTTGATCAAGTCATGCAGGGTGATCTGGATGAGGTCATTGACGCGCTGACGGCAGATGCACAGGCGCGCTTGATGGCCGAGATGGGCACATGACGGCCGCCGAAGCTCTGGTAGCAGCCACAGCGCGTCTGCGCGCGGCTGGTGTTCCTGATCCGGCACGGGATGCTCGCATTCTCTTGGCCCACGCGGCACAGGTGGACGCCGCACGCGTGACGTTGATCGCGCCCGAGGACATCGCGTCTGACATTGCTGACCGCTACGAGCATCTTGTGGCCCTGCGTGCCGTCAGAGTGCCCGTAAGCCACTTGATAGGTGAGCGTGGGTTCTACGGGCGGCGGTTCAAGGTCAGCGCAGATGTGCTTGATCCCCGGCCAGAGACAGAGACGTTGATTGAGGCGGCTCTTTCCGAAGATTTTGACCGTGTTCTGGACTTGGGCACAGGGTCGGGATGTGTGTTGGTTACGCTGCTGTCCGAACGGCCTATGGCCAGCGGTGTTGGCGTAGACCTGAGTGAAGCGGCCTGTTTGCAAGCCAGCGCGAACGCGGTCTTGAACCTTGTTGCGGACCGTGCACGCATTGTTCAGGGCGATTGGTTCGACCCTGTCGAAGACCGGTTTGACCTGATTGTGTCCAATCCCCCGTACCTGACCGCCTTCGAGATGGAGGATGTCGATCCCGAGTTGCGCGATCACGAGCCCCGTATGGCATTGACGGACGAAGGTGACGGCCTGTCGGCATACCGTGAAATTGCCGCGCAGGCGGGCGGATATCTGACCTCGCAGGGCCGCGTCATTTGCGAGATGGGTTGGACACAAGGCCCTGACATACGCGCCATTTTTGAGGCCGAAGGGTGGGGGGAGCTACGTGTTTTGCCCGATCTCGATGGGCGGGATCGGGTCCTTGTTGCGCGAAATCCCGCATAATGGGTTCAAAAATGCCGAAAATGCGCCATTCCCTCTTGTCGTAGGGCGGCTGCCATGCTTAGTCATGGCGTAGTCGTCGATGCTTGGGCCTGGCCCTGCACTGGCGGATATCCACAAGATCGCCGCGCTACTTTGAACAGGTGCTGAGACGCACCGCGGCAGATCACAAAAGACACGCCAAAGAGCGGAAAAGATATTCATGAAATCTTCGAGATCACGGTCCCGGTCCAAGAGCAGTCGCAATCGTAATTCCGGTGGGGGTGGCGGCAACGTCGTCAACCGGGTGTTTGACAGCTCGGGTCCAGAGGGCAAAGTGCGCGGCACGCCGCAGCAGATCATCGACAAGTACAACCAGTTGGCCCGCGACGCACAATTGTCGGGCGACCGGGTGGCCACTGAGAACTTTCAGCAGCACGCGGAACACTACCTGCGCATGCTGAGCGAAGCACAACGCGAGATCGACGCCCGCCGCGAAGAGCAGGAGCGTCAGAACCGCGAGCGTCAGGCCGAACGCGACCGCGAACGTGCACAACGCCAGGAGCAGGAAAGCAACCCGCCGGGCAATGCCGACCCCGCGAAGGCACCGCAGCCTGATGTGGTCGACAGCGAAGGCGACAGCGGATTGGTGGAAACACCAGAGTCGCAGCCGAAACCTAAATCGACCCGCAGCCGGTCGCGCAAGCCCAAAGCAGCGGCGCCTGCACCAGCGACTGACGCACCATCTGAACCTGCTCCAGACAACGGGTCTGCACCCGAAGCTGCCGAGTAAGGCAAATCCTTGTGCGGTTTGATTGGCGGCCAGGGGCTACGTCCTGGCCACCGCGCGCGCCAATGCACAGAACTCTTCGACAGACACTTGTTCGGCCCGTGTGGTCGGGGCAATCCCTGCTGTGTGCAGGCGATCCTCAATATCTGGTGTCAGCCCCTTCAGCGCGGCCCGCAGCATCTTGCGGCGTTGGTTGAACGCCTTTGCGACAACGCGTGACAACACCTCTGGATCAGCGTTGAAACGCGGCGCGGGCAGGGCGGTCAAATGAACCACGGCGCTTGATACTTTGGGCGGTGGCGTGAACGCCTCGGGCGGCAGCGACAGGGCAATCCGCGCCGTGCTGCGCCATTGTGCCAGAACAGCGAGGCGGCCATAGGCCTTTGACCCGGGCTGCGCGACAATCCGTTCGGCGACTTCGCGCTGAAACATCAGCGTGAGAGACTGCCAGAACGGCGGCCACGTGGGTGGGGTCAACCATCGCACCAGCAACTCGGTCCCGACGTTGTAGGGCAGGTTTGCGGCCACCCGAATGGGTGGTGTCAGGTGCACCAGCGGGTCAATCTCCAACGCGTCGCCTTCGACGACTTGCAACTGGCCGGGGTACCGCGCGGCGATGTCCGCGAGGGCGGGCAGGCATCGTGCGTCCTTTTCAATGGCGAGCACTTTGCGTGCCCCTTCCGACAAAAGGCCCCGCGTCAGCCCGCCGGGACCCGGCCCAATCTCCAACACATCTGTCCCGCTCAGATCACCGGCCTGACGCGCGATCTTGGCCGTGAGATTCAGATCGAGCAGGAAGTTCTGCCCAAGCGACTTGCGCGCGCTCAGCCCATGCGCAGCAATCACATCTCGCAGGGGCGGAAGGTCATCGATTGTGCTCATGCCGACTGTGCCATTGTATGTGCCATACGAATGGCTTCGATCATGCTGGTGGGGTTGGCGATGCCGCGCCCCGCGATGTCAAAGGCCGTGCCATGGTCAGGTGACGTACGAATGATCGGCAGGCCAAGTGTGACGTTCACACCCTTGTCGAAATCCAGCGTTTTGATCGGGATGAGGGCCTGATCGTGATACATGCAAACGGCGGCGTCGTACCGCGCGCGGGCGGCGGTATGAAACAGAGTGTCGGCGGGCCATGGGCCAGTCACATCCAAACCTTCGGCGGCCATCTCAGTGACCAGATCGTTGATCCAGTCCAACTCCTGCGTTCCCATTGCGCCGCCTTCTCCCGCATGGGGGTTCAGGCCCGCCACAGCGATGCGCGGGTTGGCGATGCCGAACTGGGTGCGCAGCCCTTGGGCCGTGATGCGCAATGTGTCCCGCAGCAACTCTGGTGTCAGGGCCGATGGCACATCCTGCAGTGCGATATGGATCGTCGTGGGGACAACGCGCAGCGCGTCAGATGCCAACATCATCACCGCGCGTGGTGCGTCGCACAGTGCCTCAAGGTATTCCGTATGACCGGGATAGGCAAAATGCGCCCCGTCTTTCAGGACCTTTTTGTGGATTGGCGCGGTGCAAAGGGCGCTCGCCTGTTCGGACCGCACAAGATCGACACCGCGCGCAATCACGTCAATCACACCCTGCGCGTTGTCCAATGTCGGCGTGCCTGGGGTGGCAGGTTCGGCGAAAGCATGGGGCAAGACAGGCAAGACATCCGGGCAAAGTGCAACGGCCTCGGTCGCCGCATCGACCACCTGATACGGCGTTTCAGGAGGCAAATGGCGTGGGTCGCCGATCCAGACCATGGGGACAGATCCGCGCAACGTAGCCCATGCTTGCGCCGCTACTTCCGGGCCGATACCCGCGGGTTCGCCACAAGAGATGGCGACAGGGCACGCGGTCATTCGAAGATGCGGACATTGGCTTCGGCGCGAAGCTGTTCCAGCAGGTTCTCGGAAAACGCACCAAGCCGTTGATTGCGCAACTGCGTTGCCACGGCGTCACGGTCGATTTCCTGGTCTTCGCCAAGTTCCGGCGTACGACCGCACAACATAAGCAGCACCAGAGTGTTCCCGTTGGCGCGTGTCAGCGCGGTCGATGTCTCGCCGGGGTCAAGTTTGGACAACTCGATGGCGATGTCATCGGGAATTTCGCTGGGCGGCAAGCTGCCGCGATCAAGGACGTTTTCAGGTTGGCCCTGCGCAACACCATAGAGATCGTCACACCGATCAATGCGTGCGGCAATGGCGCGTGCGCGCGCCAGAGTTTCCGGCGTACGGCCCCCTGCGAGATAGTAGGCGGCGTATTCGATTGCCGCGAACTCACGCGATGGGCTGTCGGTTTCGCGGATGTCGCGCAGCTGGAACAGGGCTACTGCATTGGGAATGGGCAGGGGTGCCGTGACCTCACCCGGCGCCAGCGACAGCAAGAGCGGGCGCAGTGTGGGTGGCAATTGCGATATCGGCGTCCAGTCAAGGCGACCGCCACGGCCACGCGAAGCGGTTGCAGAGAACCTTCTGGCGAAGCTGGAGAATTCCGCCTCGCTGGTGGATTGTGCAATCTCTTCGGCCTGTGCCAGCACTTGTTGTGCGCGCGGTGGTGGGGCGGGGATGATGATTTCGGACAACAGCACTTCGATGCCGCTGTTTGATTGCACGGATGAGATGGCGCGATCCACCTCTCGGTCCGAAATCTGGACCCTGCTGCCAAAGCGGGCGCGGATATAGTCGCGCCAGATCAGCGATGTCGCTACGAAATCGCGGAACGTCTCGCGCGCAACGCCCGCGCTTTCCAACCCTTGAACCAACTCTTCAGAACTCAGTTGCGCACGTGCTGCAAACTCGGTCAGGCCGTCTTGCAGGTCCTCGTCGGTGAGGGTGATGCCCACGCGCGCCGTCTCCGCGAGCCGAAGGCGGTCACGGATCAACTCGTCCAGCACCTCGCCACGTGACCCGCCACGCGCACCCAGGACTTGCAGAAAACGGATGCGCTGCTGCACCTCGAACTCTGTAATCAGGGCTTCGTCGACTTGGGCAACGGGGGCAAACAGGTTCTGCGCCTGGGCCATCGGCGCCCAGCACCCCAGTGCCATGATGCCTGCGGCAAGCGTTGTTGTCAGTCGTTGCATCGGTGTCTTGCTGCTCATCTCGCCTGCTTTCCGCATGATCGTGTTTCTACCCGTTCGCCTGTATGCGCCGAGAACCCGCGCAGGGACACTGTTACCCCCAGACTGGTGGAGGGCTCAATAGTTGTCGAGTCCGCGAAGCTGCGGTTGATTGACAGACCGACACGAACGCATTCGTTGGTATAGGTGATACCGGCACCCGCTGTGGCGGCGCGGCCTTCTTCGAGGTCATAGCGCCAATCGACATTGGCGGTCCAGAAGCGGTCAATTTTGTACGCGCCGTCAAAGGTGAATTCACCAATGGGCGACGGCAAGTCGATAGCCGGGTCCTCGGAAATCCAGATATAGCTGCCGCCGAGGTCAAGGCGGTCATTGCTCCAGTCGCCGCGCACCTCTGCTTTGGCCACGTCAAAGCTTTCGTTGAAGAGCGTGCGGCCAGACACGGCCAGACCGCCATCGAATTTCATTTGCCCCGCCAGCAGGAAATCAGAGGTTGTGCCGGACAGGCCGGTTGTGTCGCTGAAATCCGTCTGCGCCTCTTCGCGCAGGATCTGGCCGAGTGTCAGGCTGGCGGACCACCCGTTTGGATCAATCCGGGACCATGTCCCGCCAAGAGCCACGGCCCAACCACGCTCGCGTCGGTCCGTGGCGGGAAAGCGGGACAGGGCCAGCAGGTTGCCCTCATCAAACTCGACGCGCGTGCTTTCTTCGTTCGGGACGGCCAAACCGTCGCCGCCGACCCAGCCAAATTGTACAAAGGGTTCGATATGTTGCCGGACGCCTGACGCGCTCTGCCGCACCATGGGATAGCGCAGGGTGACCGCCGCCTTTGGCGCAATGCCACTGTCGCCGTCGTCAAAAATGCTGTCGTCCGATACCCGGATCACGTCGCCTGCCACACCCAATCGGGTCTGCACCTGGAGCCCGCCAAGTTGGAAGGAACGCAACCACTCCGCATCGACATTGAACCGCAAAACGTCGCGGCCATCGACAACGCCATCGCCATTGGCGTCAAAATCGAGCCGGGATGCGCGTTCATGCGCGTGTGCCGCCGCAGTCAGCCGTATCTCGCCCCCGACTGCCTTTGGGAAAAACCGACGCTCATAAAGCGCCTCAAGCACGTCTGACGGCAAAACGGCATCGTCTTCGTCGTCGCGCAAGGATTTGTAGTTGATGTAAGACAGGCGAATGAACTCGTCGCGCCGCGCGCGGCTGACCTGAATCTGGCTGTCCAGCCGGTCTTTGTTAAAATAGCCGTAGTCGTTGAGGTAAGCGTCGTCCGAAACTGCCTCTATGTCGAACTGTAGCACAAAGTCGCGGTTCAGGTTGAATTCACCCGCGCCAAACAGAAAGCCGCGAGAGTCGTTTGGTTGCAGCTCGTCATCCGACAGCGCGCCTTCGAAAATGATCCGTCCGCGTTTGAACGCCTGCCGATAGCGAAACTCCAAAGTGCGGGTGTTGTTGGCAATGTAGGGCGTGAGTGTCAGGTCCCGGTGATCGCCCAACTTGATAAAGTAGGGCAGGCGCAAGCCTGTGCCGAGACGCGAATTGGATTGCAGCTCAGGGATCAGAAAGCCTGTTGCGCGGTCCTGGCTGGGGTCTGGCAAGCGCAGACGGGGCAAATACAGGATCGGTGTGTTCCTGATGCGCAGTTGTGCGTGGTCGAAGTAAAGCTGCCGTTCTTCTTCGTCGTGAATGACCCGCTTTGCGCGGATTTGCCAAAGCGGTGGTCGCGGGTCATCGCCGCAAATGTGGCACGAGGTGACGGCTGTTTTGTACAGCTGGGTGTAGCGCCCGTTCACGCGGTTCATCTGGACGGATGCCAATTGCAATTGGTCGTTCAGCACGAGGCGTGCGCCGGTCAACAACCCGTTCTGCAGATCGTTACTCAACTCTGCCTGATTGGCCAGGATGCGTGTCCCCGCACCGTCGTCAATAACGATAGGACCAGTGATGGTCAGCGCGCCGGTATCGGGATTGTATTCGATGGATTGCGCGGTCAGCCGTGTCCCGTTCTGAAACGCCTCGACGTTGCCGCGTGCTATCAGCCTACGGTCGCGCGTGACTTGTATGTCATCGGCGACCAAAACGGCAGGCACGGCGCTTGTCTGTGCAGGTGCCATACCGGCCACCCAACCAAAGATGAGGATCAAAAGGGCGGCAAGTCCCGTTGGCCGCCAGCGTCTAGCCATCTTCGGTTCTCAACAGCAGACCAAGACCCAGAAGAATCGAGGCAATTGGCGCTGTCCATGCTGATAACATCAGGGGGATTTGGCCGTTCTCGCCCAGAATTTGCGCAAAACTACGGATGAAATACAATGCAAACCCCAACAGCACTGCGGCCAGCACAGCGGTGCCGGTCCCCCCAAATCGGGTATGGCGCATCGTGAAGGCTGCGGCAACCAGAACCATGCCAATCAGGAACAGTGGGCGAGCAAGCTGCGCCTGCATCCACACCCGGTGATGGCGGGCGGAAAAGCCTGCCTGTTCCAGTTGCGCGATGAAATCGGGCATATCCCAGATCGACACGCCGGATGGTGTGCCAAGGGTTTCTCGGATGCGGTCCAGGGTCAGCGTCGATGGCACCGCCAGGATATCGTGGGTGATGGCGTTCGCCTCTGGATTGAGACCCGCGGTCAATGGCCAAACCTTGGCTTTGCGCAGCGACCACGCACCGTTCTGTAGTGCGGCACTGGCGGCCTCGATCCGGCGGACCGGTCCGCCGCTGGGCGCATAGGCCACGAAACTGACATCATAGAGCACTGAGGCATCAGCATTTGAGCGCGCCGCGCGGATGACGGTCTGGCCTGCATCGCTGCCTTGACGCAGCCATAGGCCTTCTTCGGAGACGGACAGGGCCGATGCGCCTCCCGATCGGTAGGTTTCGGCCAGAGTTGCATATCGCTTGGACGTCGCCGCCACGATTGGGCCAAGCGTCGTCGTGGCGAGGATGCCCAGAACCAGTGCCACGCCCACGGGGGCGACCAAGGCGCGTATCGCCGACCGACCAGCGGCCCGTGTCACCACCAGTTCGGACGACCGCGCCAGTGAGATAAACAGGGTCACCGTGCCGAGGATCATGATCAGGGGCAGGATTTGATTGATAGTCTCCGGCACGTTCAACAGCGTCAGTCCCAGCCGTTGCGGGAAACCGACGCCAAAGTCGGCGAACTTGCGTGTCTGGTCGATCAGATCGACCAACACCACCAAAGTGCCCAGAACCGCCGCAATCGCGAGCAGTGCCACAGAAAACCGGCGCGCGAAATACATGTGCAGGATCATGTGGCCCCCCGCAATCGCCGCAATTGACCGCGCGCACCGGAGGCCGTCCAAAGCAGGCCCAGCACAATGATCCCGCCCAACGCGGACGGCAGGTAAAGGATGGGCCAGGCGTTTGCATTGGCCAAAACCGGGGCCGACAGGCTGCCACGCATCCCGTCGAGCGCGACCAGGACCAAGAACGCAATGACAACCTCACGCCAAACACCGAACCGCGAATACCCGCCCACCAACAGCGTGGCAAACCCGATCAACGCGGTGACAAAACAGAACGTCGCGCGCGCGAACCGGCTGTGCAACTCTTCTGCAACCGTGCCAGTGCTGCGCCCCACCGTCTCAGCGATACCTGCCCAATCCGTCAGCAACATATCGCTTGTCATATGCTGAAGCGCCGGGCCAACGCCGGCTTCTGACTTCACCAGCGTGGTGATGTCGAACGAGAAATCCTGAAACTTAGCCGTGGACAGGCGCGCGTCTGCCACGGTGAGCCGCTGTGCAAGACCGTCCACCATGATGAGCGACGTGCCATCACCGTTGCGCACGAGATAGGCCTCGGCGGCAGTGTAAATCATGCGTTCTTCGGGCGCGCGTCTGTCGGCGAGGAATACGTCCTTTAGAACCCCGTCTTCGCCAATGGCACGGGTGTAGAATGTCACGCCGCGCGCCGGGCTCAGGAATTCGCCCTCGGTGAGCAGTCGCGAGGTAATGTTGCTGGAAATCTCAACTTCGCGTTCGTTCAACTGTTCCGTTGCCGCCGGGACGAGGACATGACTCAGCACTGACACCATTAACGCCGAAATAAGCCCAAAAATGGCAACTGGCCGGGCCAGACGCCAAGGTGACGTGCCCGTGGACATCATCACCGTCAGTTCACTTTCGTTGTTCAGACGGTTCGTGACGTAAATCGCGGCCGCAAATGTTGCGATGGGCAGAACCGTCACAATCAGTCGGGGCAGGCCCAATGCGGAAAATTCGAGGAACACCAATGCCGTCTGTCCGTCGCCGATCAGCCGGTCAAACAGTTGCACCGCCCGGTTGATCCAAAAGACAGACACCAGCACAAGGGCGAAAAAGCCAAACAACCAAAGCAGTTGCGACAGCATATAGCGGTCTATCTTGACCACGTGGCCCCCCGAGGAATTGCCTGTTTATAGTTCGGACGCGGCAGCGTTTTTTGCAAACTACCCCAAGGGCGCGTCCGGGAAAACTGTTAATCTTGCGTCGGCGCTGGTCACCGCCCGCGCGGCAAGCTACGTCTTGTGAAACGCTGAACCCACGGAGTGCCCCAATGACTGATCTGACACCGGTATCCTTTGCCGCCACTGACCTCGACGCGATTGCAGGTCACGAAGGGCGCGTTGCAGTTGTGGTCACGCCCGAGGGCAAGTTGGAACAATCCGCACGGCGCGTGAACCGTTTGACCAAGGGCGCGGTCCAGCGCTTTGTCGACAGCGAGGGGTTCGCCAAGGTCAAGGCGGGCCATGTGACATCGCTGGCATGGCCTGCGGGCATGGCCGCCAAGGCCGTCGACGTGATCTGTTTGCCGCGCAACCACTCTGTTGAGGACGCCCGCACGGCAGGCGCTGCCTTGGGCAAGTTGCGCGGAGGGGCTGCGTTGTTGTTGGCTGCGGACGGGGCGCGGCGCGTCGCGGAAATGGTGTTTGGCCTCGTAATGCGCGACTATGATTTCACTCCGCACAAAACCGATGCCGAGGTCAGCGAGACAGGCGTGACCGTCATGGCGTCCAAACCCGACGAGGCCGAGGCCGCAGCCGCACCACTGCTTGCGATCGCTGACGGGACATTCATGACCCGTGATCTGGTCAATGAACCGGCCAACATCCTGACCACCACCGAATTTGCCGACCGGCTGGCCGAGATGAGCGCGCTTGGCCTAGACGTCGAAGTGCTGGACGAGGACGCGCTGGAGAAACTGGGGATGCGCACGCTGCTTAGTGTGGGGCAGGGGTCCGACAGCCCGTCCAAGGTTGTGGTGATGCACTGGAACGGTGGTGAGAAAGACGCCGCACCCTTGGCACTGGTGGGCAAGGGCGTCGTGTTTGACACCGGCGGTATCAGCCTGAAACCCGCAGGCGGCATGGAAGACATGACCATGGATATGGGCGGCGCAGGCGTGGTTGCGGGCACAATGCGCGCGTTGGCCAAACGCAAGGCCCGTGCCAATGTGGTCGGTCTGGTCGGTCTGGTCGAAAACATGCCTTCGGGCAATGCAACGCGCCCCGGTGACGTCATCACTTCGATGAAAGGCGACACGGTCGAAGTGATCAACACCGACGCCGAGGGCCGTTTGGTCCTGTGTGACGTGATGTGGTACGCGCAGGAACGGTTTGCACCTGCGGGCATGATTGATCTGGCCACGCTGACCGGTGCGATCATCATCGGGCTGGGGCACGAGAACGCCGGTGTGTTTTCCAACGATGACGGGTTCTGCAACGCGTTCCTCAAAGCAGCGGCCAAAGAAAACGAGGGTGCGTGGCGCATGCCGTTGGGTCAGGCCTATGACGACCTGCTCAAATCGCGCATTGCAGACATGAAGAACATTGGTGGGCGTCCTGCCGGTTCCGTCACGGCGGCGCAATTCCTGCAACGCTTTGTCAAACCGGAAACGCCTTGGATCCACTTGGATATTGCGGGTGTTGCCTCTGTGAAATCAGCCACGGCACTGGCCCCTGCAGGTGCGACGGGTTGGGGTGTCATGGCGCTGAACCGTCTGGTTGCGGACGGGTACGAGACCACCGACTGATATGGGTTCCGCCTACTTCTACCACCTGACGCGCCGTCCGTTGGAAGACACGTTGACCATGCTGCTGGGCAAGGCAATGCAGGCTGGTTGGCGTGTGGCGGTGCGTGGTGCTGACTTGGGGCGTCTGGCGGCACTTGATGAAAAGCTGTGGCTGGGCGCGGAAGAAGAATTTCTGCCGCATGGCATGTCCGGCACTGACCACGAGGCAGACCAGCCGATCTTGCTGACAACCGGGCCAGCCGCCAATGGGGCGGTTTGTGTGATGAGCGTGTTCGGAGCCGATGTGACCCCAGAGGAAGTTGGTGCCTTGGAACGGGTCTGCGTTCTGTTTGATGGCAATGACCCAGAGGCGTTGGACGTTGCGCGCAAACAGTGGAAAGCCCTGAAAGACGCAGGCGCCTCGGCCCAATATTGGTCCGAGGAATCTGGCCGTTGGGAGAAAAAGGCGGAAACCTAACGGCTGAGTGTCAGTGCGCCACCAGAAATCTCGATCCGGCCCCAACGCTGCAAGTAACCCATGCCCAAAAGCGACTGCCCAAGTTCACCGTCATTGACCACCGCCGGCACATTCGTGTCTGTGTGTGGCCCAATAGAGATCGTGTCGATGCGCACCGGTGCCGTGCGAACCTCACCATTGGCGGTGGCCGCGCGACCAAAGAACGTCAAGGTTTCCAGATCGAACCCAGCCGCGTCTGCGTCTGCGCGGTTCAGGACAATGTCAGTTGCGCCTGTATCGATCACGAAATCCAATGCGGTGCCGTTCACGTCCAGCGTCAAGTAGTAATGACCATCGGAACTGCGCGGGACGGTGACGACTCCTTGGTCATCAAAACGGGTCTGATTGACCAGCAGGTCGTCCTTGATATCGCCCCACAGGCCCACGATGCCAACTGCACCAACAAAGATGAGGACCCAGATGGACGCCATCTGAACTGTCTGACTGAGCTTGAGGCGTGACGTCGCAAGAAAACCGCCGCCGAGCACTAGAATGAAGGTTCCGAGATAGATCAGTTGGGCAATGCTGTCGGCGCTCATGGGTGTAACATAGGTTGCTTTGCTGCGTGTTTCAGCCCGGCAACACAGCAAAGTTGCGAAGACCGTCGAGGACAAACTGCACAGACAGGGCCGCGAGCAGCATGCCAAGCAATCGGGTCACCACTGTAATGCCGGTTTTGCCCAGTGCCCGTTCCAGAAGTCCGGAGGCCAGAAAAAGGGCAAGGCAAACGCCAAGCACCAGTGCGGTGATGGCCAGCACCAGCGCAAGACCTTCGAAGCCGGGCTTTTGACCGGTCAGCAGGATCACAGAGGCAATTGCGCCCGGCCCGGAGATCAGGGGAATGGCGAGTGGGAAGACGGATGGATCGTCGTAGTCTTCTTCTTCGGTCTGGTCCTCGCGGCGTTTGGTGCGCCGTTCGAACAGCATGTCGAGTGCCGTGAGAAACAGCAGTATGCCGCCTGCGACACGGAAGGCGGGCATCGATATTCCGATGAAGCCGAGCACTGCTTCGCCAAAGAGTGCGAACATGAGAAGGATGGCCATGCCCAGACCGCAGGCACGCAGAGCGATGCTGCGCCGTTGACGTTCTGGCACGCCCTGGGTCAAGGCAACGAAAAGGGGTGCGAGGCCAATGGGATCGATAACCACGAACATGGTCACGAAAGCGGTGATGAGGAATGCAGTGTCTACCATGGTGTTTTCAGATTGAGCGCCTGACGGCGCATGATTTCAATTGGTTTGCCGGGGGCGCTGCCCCCGGACCCCCGAGGTATTTGGAGCAAAAGGAAAGCATCAGATGCGTTCAGCGCTTTCCAGTTTTTCCAGGTCTTGCATCCACAGTGTTTCGGCGCGGGCGAGGGCGTCCATCACTTCGGCATATTTCTTTTGCCAGACTTCCATTTCGCCGATCTTGGCGTCCTCATATAGCGTGGGGTCGGCCAGTTTGGTGGCGAGTTTGTCCCTCATGTCGTTGAGTTTTTCGACGCGGGCCTCGGATTTGCGAGCCTCTGCCTTGAGGGCCAGCATGGCGTCGCGTGATGGGCGTTTGGGTTTGGGTTTTTCTGCGCGTGCCTTGGGTGGTTTGGCGTCAGACAACAGCAGTTTGCGGTAGGCCTCGAGGTCGTCTTCGAAGGGTTTGACGGTGCCGTTTGACACCAGCCACAAACGGTCCGCGACCAGTTCCAGCAGGTGCATGTCGTGGCTGACGAGGATCACTGCGCCGGTATAGGCGGTGAGCGCCTCGACAAGCGCCTCGCGGCTTTCGATGTCGAGGTGGTTTGTCGGCTCGTCCAGGATCAACATATGGGGCGCGTCGAGGGTGGCGAGCAGCAGCGAAAGGCGTGCCTTTTGCCCACCTGAGAGTTTGCCCACAACCGTTTCCGCCTGATCGGCCATGAGACCGAACCCGGACAGCCGGGCGCGCCAGCGGGCAGGGCCCTCGGTTGGGCGTTCGCGACGCAGGTGATCCAGCGGGGTTTCGTCGACAAACAGCTCATCCACCTGATGCTGGGCGAAATAGCCGATGCGCAGTTTGCTGGATTTGGTGATTTTTCCCGACAGTGCTGGCAGGCGATCGCTCAAGAACTTGGACAGGGTGGATTTGCCCTGACCGTTCTTGCCCAGCAGCGCGATGCGGTCATCCTGATCGATGCGTAGAGACAGTTTCGATAGGACTGTGGTGTCGCCATAGCCGGTGCTTGCGCCGTCCAGATGGACGATCGGGGGCGACAGCTCTTCGGGGTTGGGAAAGTCGATGCGTTTGAGGCCTGCCTCTTGCGGCGTGGTGATGGGCTGCATCTTGGAAAGGGCCTTGAGGCGCGATTGCGCCTGGCGGGCCTTGTCGGCCTTGTAGCGGAAACGGTCGACGTAGGACTGCAGGTGCGCCCGGCGGGCTTCTTGCTTTTTGGATTGGGCGGCGGCGACGGCCAGTTTTTCGGCGCGTTGGCGGGCAAACTGGTCGTAGGGCCCCTGGTAGAATGTCAGTTTGCGGTCCTCAAGATGAAGGATCGCGCCAACCGCCCGGTTCAACAGGCCACGGTCGTGACTGATGATCACAACCGTGTGCGGATATTTTGCAAGGTAGGCCTCTAGCCAGAGTGCGCCTTCGAGGTCGAGATAGTTGGTCGGCTCGTCCAAGAGCAGCAGGTCGGGCTGCGCAAAGAGAACGGCGGCGAGCGCCACGCGCATGCGCCAGCCGCCCGAGAAATCCGCGCAGGGTTTCAGCTGTTCGTCATCGTCAAAGCCCAGCCCTTTGAGGATTGTGGCCGCGCGGGCCTCGGCGGACCAGGCGTCGATGTCGGCCAGGCGCGTTTGGATTTCTGCAATGCGGTCAGGGTCCTGACTGGTGTCAGCGAGCAGGGCGGCGCGTTCGGTGTCTGCGGCCAGAACGGTATCGAGGAGTGACGTTTGTGATGCTGGCACCTCTTGGGCCACACCGCCGATGCGCGCACCGGATGGCAGGGATATGTCGCCACCCTCAAGCGCCAGTTCACCGTAGATCAGGCGAAAGAGCGTGGTTTTGCCTGTCCCATTGCGACCGACAAGACCAACCTTGTGTCCTTCGGGAATAACGGCGCTGGCCCCTTCAAAGAGCGGGCGGCCTGCGACGGCGTAACTGATATCTGAGATGCGCAACATAGGGATGCTCTTGCCGCAGATGCAGGGCGCGGTCAATCGCGCCTTTCCAAGCGCGGGTCTGCATGTTAGGGGCTGCGCGAAATCACATCCGGGGCCGGTTTGGCCCTTGCCAGACAGGAGAAATCTCATGGCCCTCGAGCGCACGTTTTCCATCATCAAGCCCGACGCAACACGCCGCAACCTGACAGGCGCGATCAACGCCAAGTTCGAAGAGGCGGGTCTGCGCATCGTGGCACAGAAGCGCATTCACCTGAGCAAGGCGCAAGCGGGGGTTTTCTATGCCGTGCACGCCGAGCGTCCCTTCTATGACGAACTGTGCGAATTCATGGCGTCCGCGCCGATCGTGTGCCAGGTCCTCGAAGGTGAAGGCGCTATCGCCAAGAACCGCGAAGTCATGGGCGCAACAAACCCAGCTGACGCGGCCCCCGGCACAATCCGCGCCGAGTTCGCGGAAAGCGTTGGTGAAAACTCCGTGCACGGTTCGGACGCGCCTGAAACGGCAGCTGTCGAAATCGCGTATTTCTTCTCCGGTCTGGAGTTGGTGGGCTAAGCCTTCCATCAAGACTGAGATGACCAGTAGACCGGCGCGCCTTTGGGTGCGTCGGTTTTTTTGGATGCAGAGAGACGTGCGTAGCCGGGCGTTACGCTTTTGGTCTTACGCCAATCTCGTCGAGTGCACGTTCAAATGCGGACAGGCCTGCATCAAATGCTTCGGACTTGATGGCATCGAAACGGGTGCGCAGGGCTTTCTTTTCTTCGCCCTTGCAGTCGTTCCATGGTCGACCTTGCAGGCCCATCACCAGAACGTAATAGCCAATGAAGTGGGGGCGTGTGCCAGCGCGAAGCAACCGGCGGTAGGTTTCGTCCGGGCCCAACGCGCGGAGCGTTTCGGCATCCGGGATGCCGGCCTTGGCACATGCCGCGTCCATTGCGGGGCCAAGATTGCGGATCGAAGAGACAGGGGTCGACATGGCGGTGGTTTAACCGTCTGCGCCGGTCAAGTCACGTCACCTTCTGCCGCGTTTGCGTGGTCAGATGCTCGCGTAGTCGGTGAACACCGGTTGCGGCGCTGTGTCCTTACGGGGCGTCGGGGTCGGGGGTTGCGGAGGCCGAGGATCTTTGGGCATTTCATCACCTATATACTGCTCTGTTTGGCCGGTTTCTCCGGGCTCTGACGTGCAGTAGGGCAGGTGCGTGTGCCGAGGCAAAGGCGCAAATGTGGCGATTATGTGGCGCGATCGAAAACGTATCGGGTGATTTGATGATAGGGCGTCTCAGGCGTGGCAATCACACTTGGAAAGGTTGGATTGTTCGGCGCGTCCGGCCATCCCTGTGGTTCGAGGGCAATCCCAGCAAAGGGGGCCACATCAGTGCCTTGCAAATCTGGCAAGTGTGCGCCGGAATAGACCTGCAAGCCTGGCTCTGTCGTTTCAACCACCATGCGCAAACCGTCTGTTCCCGTCAGCGTCGCCACTGCTCTGGGCTGCGTCACTGGCGCGGTCGCCGTGCATAGATTGTGATCTGTCGCCACGTCCAACTGGCGTGGCGTGCGGTGGTCCAGGGCTGTGCCGTCGACAGAGGCAATCGTGCCGGTCGGCACATTGTCCGCGTCGGTGGGCAAGTAGTGGTCCGCTGAAACCTGAAGCGTGTGGTCGCGTGCGTTGCCCAACCGCCAATAGGGGTGGTGTGCGATGGACATTGGCGTTGGCGCGGTGGTCGTTGCCTTGATGTCCAGCGTCAGCGCCGCGTCGTCCAGCGCGAAAGACACGGTGATGTGCCGCTCTCCGGGCAGTCCCATGTCCCCGTCAACAAGGTGGTGGTGCAACCGGACACTGTGTTCGGTCTGTGCATCAATCTGCCATTCACGCACGTCCAGCCCGTTTGGGCCGCTATGCAGCGCGGTGATGTCATTTTCGTTGCAAACCATCTGGTATGTGGTCCCCGACAGCGGCACGCGCCCAGCGCGGATACGATTGGCCAAGGGCCCGATCAAGGCACCGGGATAGACATCGAACCAACCTGGATGCTGCTCTGGATCGGCTGACAGGATCACGGGTTGGTCGTCATAGTGCAAGCTGAGCAAGCGCGCGCCGGAGGTGGACAACAGGGCGCGCATCGCACCGGAGGCAATCGAAATGGTCTTGGGCATGCGCGCACCATGGCAAAGGTACAGGCATTGTGCAATTCATTGTGCAGACCAATCAGAGGTGCCGCATGGACACGCATGTTTCGACACATGATGCCGCAATGGATACACGCAATGATCACATCCTGATCTATGTAGACGGTGAAATTTTGCCGCGTGAACAAGCGGTTGTGTCCGTGTACGACAGCGGGTTTCTGCTCGGGGACGGCATATGGGAAGGTCTGCGGCTTTATAGCGGGCACATCCCATTCTTTGATGATCACCTCGACCGCCTGTTCGAGGCCGCGCTCTATATTGAAATCGACATCGGCATGGATCGGTCCACACTCAAGAAGGCGGTGTGGGACACCCTCGCTGCAAATGAGATGCACACCGACGTCCATATCCGCCTGATGGTCACGCGCGGGCGTAAATCCAAGCCGTTCCAGCACCCGCACCTTAGCCTCTTTGGCTCGACCATCGTGATCATCGCAGAGTTCTCCAAGCCGGACGACAGCGTGGTGACCCGCGGCATCCGTCTGCACACCGTCCCGCACCACAGGGGACTACCGCTGACGCAAGACGCCAAGTTGAATTCCCATTCCAAGCTCAATTGCATCATTGCGTTGAACCACGCGGTACGGGCCGGGGCGGATGAGGCGTTGATGCTGGACCCGTTTGGGTTTGTGAATACCACCAACGCCTGCAACTTCTTTATTGTGCGCAAGGATGTAGTTTGGACGTCGACGGGTGACTACTGCATGAACGGCATAACGCGGCAGAAAGTGATCGACCTGTGTCGTGCCGAAGGCATCCCAGTATTTGAGCGAAATTTTTCCCTCGTCGACACCTACGGTGCGGACGAGGCGTTTCTCACTGGCACATTCGGCGCTCAGACGCCCGTGTTCGACATTGATGGTCGCGTGATAGGGGGCGGAGTTGCCGGACCAGTCTTTAAGCGGTTGCGCGCCGCCTACAAACGTCTGATCGAGGCGGAGCGCGCTGCCGTTAACTGACTGCGGATATGGTCGAGTTTGGGCGAATGACAAAAGCGCGTTCTTCTATGAAACCGGCAAGACCGAACTCTAGACCGCGCAGTCGAGACAAATCTCGTAGTTAACAATTGTAACTCTGACCGCGACGAAAATTACGAAAGCACAAAGCTACACGTACATTTACTCGCTCAGGAAAGTGTAGTGGCGGAGAGACAGTCCGCATAACTTGGGTTCTTCTGGGGCTAGCGGTGTCCGCGAGCGTTCAGGAAAACCACTAAAAGCAAAGGTTTAAATTCGGGCTCCGCTCTTGCGGTTCACAGGGGTTCATCCTAAACCGGTTTCAGGTGTGGGAACAAATGTGGGAACGATGTGGCTTTGAGTGCGCGAAAAGTGGAAACGGCTGGCCCCGGACGTCATGGTGATGGCCGGGGTCTGTTTCTCTATGTCAAAGCCTCTGGAGCGCGGTCTTGGGTGCTGCGCTATCAAGTGATGGGCAAGCGGCACGATCTAGGACTTGGAGCCTATCCCGAGGTGTCGCTAGCCATGGCGCGCGACCGGGCGTTGCACGCGCGGCGCATGATCCAAGAGGGCGAAGACCCGATTGCCAAAAAACGGCAAGCCAAGCCTAAGACGTTCAAGGACGCCGCGCTCGAACTGATCGAAAGTAAGCGCCCCGGTTGGAAAAACGAAAAACATGCGGCGCAATGGACCTCAACGCTAAAGGCTTACGTATTTCCAAGCCTCGGGCGGGTGCAGGTTGCACGGATTGAGACGGCGGACGTTATTGGTGTTCTGAAACCAATTTGGACCGCCAAGCCCGAAACCGCCAACCGGGTGCGCCAGCGGATTGAGGCGGTGCTGGACTACGCCACTGCGCTGGACATTCGGACGGGCGACAACCCGGCGCGCTGGCGGGGACATCTTGATCACCTGCTTCCAAAGCCGACAAAGGTAAAGGCAGTCAAACACCACCCGGCCTTGCCCCATGCCGAGACTGCTGCCTTCATGGCAGACCTGTCAGGCCGCACCGGCGTCGCGGCGCGTGCGCTAGCCTTTACGATCCTGACGGCGGCACGTTCCGGCGAGACGCGCGGCGCGACATGGACCGAGATTGATCTGGACGCCAAGGTCTGGACGATCCCGGCAGGTAGAATGAAGGCGGGCAAGGAACACCGCGTGCCCCTGAGTCTTGAGGCAATCGCCTGCCTTGGCCTCAAGGGAGACGACACAGCACTAGTTTTCGGAAGCGAAAGCAAACCGGGCAAGCCCATTTCAGACATGAGCATGACAGCGGTTGTCCGTCGGATGGGGCGCGACGCGATCACCGTGCACGGCTTCCGCTCGACCTTCCGCGATTGGGCGGGAGAAACCACGAGCTTCCCACGCGAAGTCATTGAGGCGGCGTTGGCACATGGAATCAAAGACAAGGCTGAAGCCGCTTATGCGCGGTCTGATCTTTTCGACAAACGGAGTAGATTGATGGAAGCTTGGGGCAAACTGGCACTTTCGGCTCGTACAGCCAACAATGTGGTGGAGCTGATCCAGTAGAGCGCACTGTTTTGGCGCTAGCTCCATGACAGCAAACCCAACTTTGAGCAAACGATAGAGAAAAACCGTAAGCCGACATTGGATCTAACCGTGGTTCTGTTGCACAAATCGGTGTCTGAGCGGGCTTCTGCTTTCACCGGGCGGATTTATCCTGTGGGCGCAGTGATGG
>NZ_CANLAG010000010.1 GCF_947488715.1 uncultured Tateyamaria sp.
GAGCCAGAGCCAGAGCCAGAGCCAGAGCCAGAGCCAGAGCCAGAGCCAGAGCCAGAGCCAGAGCCAGAGCCAGAGCCGAAACAGCCTTCACGCGGCATTCTGGGCCGTCTGTTGGGACGTCGCGACGCGGCACCTGTCATGCGGCGCACGCTGGACGATGACATGCTCGAACAACTCGAAGAGTTGCTGATCACCGCCGACATGGGTGTCGACACCGCATTGCGCGTGACCGCCAACATGGCTGAGGGTCGCATGGGCAAGAAACTGTCCGTGCAGGAGATCAAGGAACTGATGGCGCGAGAGATCGCGCGCATCATGGAACCTGTGGCCAAACCCTTGCCGCTTTATCCCCAGACACCGCAGGTCGTGCTGGTGGTGGGCGTCAACGGGTCGGGCAAGACAACGACCATCGGCAAGCTGGCGAGCCAGTTCCGCGCAGCGGGCAAATCCGTGGTGATCGCGGCGGGTGACACGTTCCGCGCCGCTGCCGTGGAACAGCTGCAAGTTTGGGGCGACCGCGCGGGCGTCCCGGTTCTGACGGCCCCCGAGGGGTCGGACCCGGCCAGCCTCGCCTATGAGGCGATGAGCCGTGCGCAGGCAGATGGCGCTGACCTTTTGATGATCGACACGGCGGGGCGGTTGCAAAACCGGGGCGACCTGATGGAAGAGCTGGCCAAGATCGTGCGTGTGATCCGGAAAAAAGACGAAAGCGCGCCGCACAACACCCTGTTGGTTCTGGACGCGACCACGGGTCAGAACGCGGTGGCGCAGGTCAAAGTATTTCAGGAGGTGTCGGACGTGTCCGGCCTCGTGATGACCAAGCTGGACGGCACCGCCAAGGGCGGCGTGCTGGTGGCGCTGGCCGACAAGTTTGGCCTGCCGATCCACGCGATTGGTGTGGGCGAACAGATCGACGATCTGTCGCCCTTTGATCCTGAGGAATTTGCCGCCGCACTGACCGGCCTCGAAAATGAATAGTGCGCGATTACAACGGGTTCCAGCTGTCCCCGCGGGGACAGATGCTGAATGACCGAATGGCTGATCAGCATTGAAGGCACAGAAACGGGCCATTCGGTCGCGTTGGGCCTTGCGATCATGGCCGCGTTTTTGCACGCGGTGTTCGGCGCGCTGCAAAAGGGGCGGCACGATCCGTGGCTGACGCGCGGCGCGGTGGACATCTCCTATGGCACGATGGCGCTGCCCTTTGTGCTGTTCGTGGTGCCCTGGCCCGAGCCGCATATGTGGCCGATCTTTGCCGTCGTTTTCCTGATCCACATGGGGTACAAAATCTTGCAGGCCTGGGCCTATTCCAAAGGGGCCTATACGGTTGTCTACCCGGTCGTGCGCGGCACCGGGCCGCTCTTTGCAGTGATTGGCGCGTACTTCCTGTTTTCCGAGACCTTCACTGCGGTGCAATGGCTGGGCGTGGGCGTGCTGTTGTCGGGGATCTTTGGGCTGGCCGTCTATAACCTGCGCTATCTCGAGACCGAACGTGACACGCTGAACATGGCGCTGGGGTTGGCGGTTCTGACGGGCCTTTTTGTGGCGGCCTACACAACCTACGACGCATACGGCATCCGCGCGACGGCCGACCCGTTCACTTTTCTGGCGTGGTTTTTCCTGATCGACGGGCTGGGCATGCCGCCCATTGCCTACCTGCGCTGGCGGCGCATGACGGACCGGCCCGACATCGGGCCGCTGATGCTGCGCGGGCTGGCAGGGGGGCTGGTGGCGCCGCTGTCATTCGGGGCGATCATGCTGGCCACGCGGCTGGACAAGGTGGGCGAGGCGGCGGTCCTGCGCGAGACCTCGACTGTCTTTGCCGCCATTATTGGTTGGCTGGTGCTGAAAGAAACGGTAGGACCGCGCAGAATTGCCCTGATGGCCTTGATCGCGCTGGGCGCGGTGATCGTCGAGATGGGCGGATAAGAGGCATCCATGAGCAACGCACGCGACATTAACCCGATCCTCAAACAAGTTCTGGAACTGGGCCCGCCGCTGGTCTTTTTCCTGATCTACCTGCGCATCCGCGACAACACCTACGTGATGGGCGGGGCCGAGTACTCCGGGTTCATCGTGGCCACGTTGATCTTTGTGCCGATCATGCTGATTGCGATGGCGGTCCTATGGGCGCTGACGGGCAAGTTGAGCCGGATGCAGATTTTCACGGCCTTTATGGTCGTCTTTTTCGGCGCGCTTACCGCGTGGTTCAATGATGAGCGGTTCTTTAAAATGAAGACGTCGATTGTCTACGGGCTGTTTGCGCTGTTGCTTGGCATCGGGTTGCTGCGCGGGCAGAGCTGGCTGGCCTATGTGTTGAAAGACACGATGCCGATGCAGGATGAGGGCTGGATGATCCTGACCCGGCGGCTGTGCATGATGTTTGCGGGCCTTGCTGTTGCCAACGAACTGGTGTGGCGCACCATGTCGACGGATGTATGGGTCAAGATCGAGACCTTTGGCTTCCCTATTGCTCTGATGGCCTTTTTGTTTTGGCAGTTCAGCAGCTTGCAGGGATACTTGATAGAAGAGGACGAAGACGCCTGAAGCGTCTGCGCCCCCGGTTCTTTACCCCTTTTGTTTGAACAGGCGGTCCTGGCTGTCCTTGTCATGGGTGGTTTTGCGTTTGTCCGCGTGCAACGCTCGGCCCGCCTGAACGCCGGGGCGGTTGCCCACAGCGTCGAGCCAGCGCGCAAGGTGCGGTTTGTCGTCCAGCGTCTGTTCCTGACCCTCCCACAGGGATGCCCAGGGCCAGATTGCCATATCCGCAATCGAATAGTCGCCCGCCACATACTCATGGTCGGCCAGTTGCCGATCGAGTACGCCATATAGGCGCGATGTCTCGCCACGGTAGCGGTCCTTGGCGTAGGGAATGTCGTGGCCCATTTGTGGCGCGTATTTCAGGAAGTGGTGCGTCTGCCCGGCCATCGGCCCAACGCCGCCCATCTGCCACATCAGCCATTGGTCCACTGCAATGCGGTCGCGTTCGGTGGCGCCGCCGAACCGCCCGGTCTTGCGCGCCAGGTATTGCAGGATCGCGCCGCTTTCAAAGAGGGAAATGGGCGCGCCGTCCGGGCCATGGGGGTCGGTGATGGCGGGCATCCGGTTGTTGGGCGCGATTTTCAGAAAGTCGGGTTTGAACTGATCCCCTGCGCCGATGTCGATCAGGTGCGTTTGGTACGGCAGTTCAAATTCTTCGAGAGCGATGGAGATTTTCCATCCGTTTGGCGTGGGCCAGAAATACAGGTCGATCATGGGGGTCCCCTTGGTGCGGGGTCATGATGCCGTTTTGTGCGCGCTGGGCAAGGGCAGGGACAGGGTCGGACGTGCAAAGATGCGTGACCATCTGGGCGCTGTCGTTGCCGGCAGCACAAGGCGCAGGGCCTCGAGCGGCACGGCGTCGGGACGGCGCAGGGCGTGGGCGTAAAACCGCATCACGCCGGGGCGGGTATAGCCGGACCAATGGCACACGCGGCGCTGTGGTGGTGCGATGTGGCCGCCAAACCCCGTGAGCAGGGACAGGGTGCGCAGGCAGTCCAGTTGCACGGTCACCGCATTGGAAAGTGTGAGGCCCGCGCTCATTGCGCGGTCTTTGGGGTGGGGCGCGGGGATCAGGCGTTCGAATGCAAAGTCAAAGAGGTCGTTTTCGCGGCTGGTGATGTTGATCAGCTCGGCGGTGTGCCCGGCGGCGGTGGTCATCGCCTGCTGAGCGCGGCTGGCATAGGATGCGCCGGTCAGGGTGATGATCCGTTGGACGCTGTGCGCGGGCAGGGTCTGGAGCGCCTCAAAGATAATCTCGGACCCCATGGAGTGCGTGATGACGTGGATGGGGCGCTGTGCGGCGCGGCGGTGCAGGTCGGCGATGACCTCTGCAAGATGGCGTCCGGCGGCGTGTGCCGAGCGGACGGCGCGCCACAGGTTGCCGCGCGCGCGCCAGCCAAAGGCCACCGCCAGCCCTTCGTCCGGGTTGCCCGCGCCAAAGCCCAGGTGCCGCAGCCATTGGACGTCACCATCGCGGTCCGGGTGCTTGGCGTGGGCAAAGATGGATGTATGGGGCGAAAACCGCACCGTGTCCGGGTCATATTTGAAACCGTGCACCATGATGATGATCGGCCCCGTGCCGCAGGCCGCGGTTGCGAGGGCGGACCGTGCCGAAGCGGGCGAGCCATGCAGGCGGAGCCCTTCGGGCCCTGCGTTCAGTCTCAGGATCGGCATTGCACCACCTCCTACCACATCTAGTGGGGCCCATATGGGTCAGGCGTATGACGCGCGGATGAATTTAAAGTTACAGCACCGTGACGGTGTTGACGCGCCACACCGCCTTGCGTATCCCCTGACCCGTGGCGATTTGTTACCGGATTGCGGGCCACACCGGCGGTGCCCATGGGCATTGTGTCGGAAAATTCCGCTAAAAGGTCAGGATGAAAGCCCCCCTTTCGCTTGACCCGCGTCTGGGGGTTTTTTGTGGCCTGACCCCATTTCAGGCCCATGACGGAGAGAGTGATGTCCGAGGATTGGAATGCGCGGACCCGCGCAGTGCATGGCGGCACGCGCCGCAGTCAATATGGTGAGGTCAGCGAGGCGATTTTTCTCACCCAAGGGTTTGTCTACGACAGTGCAGAGGCCGCAGCACAGCGGTTTGAAGAGGCCGGCGAGGATGAGTTCATCTATGCCCGCTATGGCAACCCGACGGTGCGCATGTTCGAGGAACGTATTGCGCTGCTGGAAGGGGCAGAGGACGGATTTGCCACTGCGTCGGGCATGGCGGCGGTGTCGGGTGCGCTGACGTCGATGCTCAAGGCGGGCGACCGGGTTGTGTCGTCGCGGGCGCTCTTTGGGTCTTGCCTATACGTGCTCGAAGAGGTGCTGACCCGCTACGGGGTCGAGGTGGAATTTGTCGACGGCACCGATCTGGACCAGTGGCGCGCGGCGATCACGCCAGGCACGCGCGCGGTATTCTTCGAGAGCATCTCGAACCCCACTTTGGAAGTGGTGGATATTGCCGCTGTGTCAGAGCTGGCCCATGCGGTGGGTGCGACCGTGCTGGTGGACAACGTGTTTTCCACGCCGGTCTTTTCCAATGCCATCGCGCAGGGTGCGGATGTCGTGATCTATTCCGCGACCAAGCACATTGACGGGCAGGGCCGCGCGCTGGGCGGTATCATCCTCGGCACGCGCGACTTTATCCGCAAGACGGTCGAGCCGTACATGAAGCATACGGGCGGATCGATGTCGCCATTCACGGCCTGGGTGATGCTCAAAGGTCTTGAAACCATGGACCTGCGGGTGCGCGCGCAGGCGGCCGGGGCGCTGCAACTGGCCGAGGCGTTGCAGGGACATGGCGCGTTGGCGCGGGTGATCTATCCGGGTCATGCCTCGCACGCCCAGCACGATCTGGTGCAACGCCAGTTGGGCGGCAAGGGCGGCACGGTTCTGTCGCTGGATCTAGCGGGCGGGCAGGCGGCGGCCTTTGGCTTTCTCAATGCGCTGACGATCCCGGTGATCTCGAACAACCTGGGCGATGCCAAGTCGATCCTGACCCATCCAGCGACCACAACGCACCAACGTTTGCCGCAAGACCAGAAGGACGCGCTGGGCATCAGGCCCGGCCTCGTACGCATGTCGGTGGGCATTGAGGATGCGGATGATCTGGTGGCGGACGTCCTGCAAGCCTTGGAAAAGGCAGTATAATGCCAATTTGGCCCGTGGTGACACGGGCCGTCAACAGTCCAAACTATTTGTCATCCAAGTTGCAGTTCCACACGTAATCGTTAGCAATATTGGAAATGTGTGGTGGGGTGGCTTACATACTCACCACACGCAGACAAAAAGGGGGGCTACTTTATGAACATTCATACGCCCGACATTACCTCAATACCCGAACGCGATGACGCCGAGGCCGCACTGGATGTGCTGCGCCGCTGGGCCAAAACCGCCTCGACAACCGAAATTCTTGAGCTGGACCCGTCCGTGGCACGACTGGTGCCGGGCGGAGACGCGGTGGACTATCCGTCCTTTGCGCGCGCCTATCCGTCCGAGTTCAAGGTGGATGGTGAGTACAAGGACACGCTGCCTGACCTGCAAAACGGTCCGTCCAGCCTGATCCGTGGCGCCAAGCAGCAGATCCAGCACGTCGGCATCTCGAACTTTCGCCTGCCGCTGCGGGTGCAGACCCGGTCGGGCGACGCGCTGACGCTAGAGACGTCGGTTACAGGCACGGTCAGCCTTGAGGCGGACAAGAAGGGCATCAACATGTCCCGGATCATGCGGTCGTTTTACAAACACGCGGATCAGACATTCAGCTTTGAGGTGATCGAGGCGGCGCTGGACGACTACAAGAGCGACCTCGAAAGCTTTGACGCGCGCATCCAGATGCGGTTCTCGTTTCCGATGCGTGTGGAAAGCCTGCGGTCGGGCCTGTCGGGGTATCAGTACTATGACATCGCGCTGGAACTGGTCGAACAGGCGGGCGTGCGCAAAAAGATCATGCACCTCGACTATGTCTATTCGTCGACCTGCCCCTGTTCGCTGGAGTTGTCCGAACATGCGCGTGCCACGCGTGGGCAACTGGCCACGCCGCATTCGCAGCGGTCGGTCGCGCGGGTGTCCGTGGTTCTGGATGATGATGCCGACGTGCTGTGGTTCGAGGACCTGATCGAGGCGTGCCGCCGCGCGGTGCCGACCGAGACGCAGGTGATGGTCAAACGCGAGGACGAGCAGGCATTTGCGGAATTGAACGCAGCCAACCCGATTTTTGTCGAGGATGCGGCGCGTCTGTTCTGTGAGCAATTGCTGGCAGATGTGCGCGTGGGTGATTTCCGGGTGGTCGCAAGCCATCAGGAAAGCCTGCACAGCCATGACGCGGTGTCTGTCCTGATCGAGGGCGAGACATTTGCCAATGACAGCATCGATCCCAAGATGTTCGCGACGCTGTTCCACGTGGGCTGAACCGCGACCACTGTTGGTGTGAGAGACAAAGGCGTGCCTGTTGGGCGCGCCTTTTGCATTGTGCAGTTGAGCGGATGTGCCGGGATTGGAAATCCAAGGTAAACAAAGTGTTCACACGGTCACTGCAACCCCGCCATGCAGGATGGGCATTGGTATTCTGCACTGCGGCATTCTATGTTTAAGGCATCGGGAGGACATGAAATTCTAAACCCACGAGGTATCCGATGGCCTATGTCACACACCCCAACACATCTGTTCTGAACACTGTCTGGAACAGCATTTCCGACTTTTTCACAATGGTCAGCCGCGCCCTGACAGTGTCGGCGGCAATGGACGCGCGCATGCAGCGCATTGAGACGCTGAACGCCAAGTCCGACGAAGAGCTTCAGGCGATGAACCTGCGCCGTGCAGACATCCCGGCCTATGTGTTCCGCGACCTGATGCACATCTGAACTGTGCTTTCGCACCCTGCCATGCGCGGGGTGCAAAGATTTGCCGCAACGGCTGCTTTGCGGCGGCTTGACACCCCCGCGATAGGGCTTCAACGCTGGGCGCAATGATGGATCTGCGCCCAGTTGGATATGTGATCGGCCTGCTTGTTGCGGTGCTTGGCATTGCGATGCTGCTGCCCCTGCTGGTTGACCTGGCTGAGGGGCGCGACCACTGGCCCGTCTTTGCGGAAAGCGCGCTGATCACCATCCTGACTGGGGGCATGATCGCGTTGAGCTGCGCCAATGGCGTGCGCGAAGGTCTGACCATCCAGCAGACGTTCCTTTTGACGACAGGCGTTTGGCTGGCATTGCCGATCTTTGGCGCGTTGCCATTTGTCATTGGCGCCACCGAGGCCCGGTTCGTCGACGCATTTTTTGAGGCCATGTCGGGCCTGACAACAACGGGGTCCACAGTTTTTTCGGGGCTGGACGACCTGCCTAAGGGGCTGTTGTTGTGGCGCGGTATTCTTCAATGGCTGGGCGGGATTGGCATCATCGTTGTTGCGATGGTGTTCCTGCCCGAGTTGCGTGTGGGGGGCATGCAGATTTTCCGCACCGAAGGGTTTGATACCTTTGGGAAAATCCTGCCGCGTGCCACCGAGATCGCAAGCCGAATTTCAGTGATATACGTGGCGCTGACGCTGATTTGCACCCTTTGTTATATCTCGGCGGGGATGGGCAGTTTCGACGCCACAGTGCATGCGATGACCACCATCGCGACGGGTGGATTTGCCAATTACGATGCCTCGTTTGCGGCCTTTGGGCCAGCCGCGTCCTACGTGGCCACGATGTTCATGATCCTGGCCGCGCTGCCCTTTGTACGGTTTGTGCAGTTGAGCGCGGGCACCGCGCGCCCGTTGCTGTACGACACGCAGATCCATGTGTTTCTGGTCACGGCGTTTTGCATCGTCTCGCTGATTGCGATGTGGAACCTGTGGCAGACAGGCGCGTGGGGCGAGGGTGCTGTGCGGACGGCGCTGTTCAATACAGTCTCGCTGATGACTGGCACCGGCTATGCGAATGCAGACTATATGCAGTGGGGCAGTTTCGCGGTTACGGTTCTGTTTTTCACCGGTTTGATTGGCGGCTGCGCGGGGTCCACCGCCTGTTCGATCAAGGTGTTCCGCTACCAGCTTCTCTTTGCCTCGATCCGCGCGCAACTGCAAAAGACACGCAGCCCGCATGGCATTTTCACGCCCCGCTATGCCGGGCGCCCGGTGGGCGAGGACGTGCTGAATTCGGTGATGTCGTTTTTCATGTTCTTCACGGTCACGCTTGGTTTGCTGGCTGTTGGGCTGGCCATGACAGGGCTGGATTTTGTCACAGCGCTGTCCGGGGCTGCGACGGCATTGGCCAATATCGGCCCCGGTCTGGGCGATGAGATCGGTCCGGCGGGCAATTTCGCCGGGCTGAATGATACGGCCAAGTGGTTGCTTTCTGCGGCCATGTTGATTGGGCGGCTCGAACTGATGGCCGTCTACGTGATGTTTACCCTGCAATTCTGGAGAGCCTGATGACCCAAACCCGCCCGCTGGGTGCGCAAATCTCACATATGCTCAAGGACCGTGGTGTCGACGTGATCTTTGGCATTCCGGGTGTCCACAATCAGGAAATGTACCGCGGCATCGAAGAGGCGGGGATCACCCACGTGCTTGCGCGCCACGAACAGGGTGCGGGGTTCATGGCGGACGGGTACGCGCGGGCAAGCGGCAAGCCGGGGGTGGCTTATGTGATCACGGGGCCGGGCCTGTGCAATATCATGACGCCGATGGGGCAGGCCTATTCGGATTCCGTACCGTTGCTGGTGTTGTCGTCTTGTCTCGATGAAACTGTGGCCACGCGCGGGCAATTGCATCAGATGAAGGACCAACGCGCGGCGGCTGAGACGGTTTGCGACTGGTCCGAAGAGGCGCGGACGGCTGAAGCGGCGTATCAGCTGGTAGACCGGGCGCTGACAGAGTTTACCACCCGCCGCAAACGTCCCAAACACATTCAGGTCCCGATTGCTCAGCTCGAAGCGGAGGCGGCACCCGCTGTGCGACACAGGCCGGATCACGCGCAACCAAAGCCCGACCAGTTCGTGATCGTGCCGTTACCGCGTACTGCACCACCGGGCATTGATACCCGGCAACTTGGTCACATCGCCAAACGCCTCATGGCCGCCGAACGCCCGTTGTTCGTCCTGGGGGGCGGAGTCGCGATGCCTGGCCTTGAGCAGGCGGTTCAAGCCGTGCTGAACAACTGCGGTGCGGCTGCGTTTACCACCTATGCCGGTCGTGGCCTTGTGCCGCCCGACCACCCGCTCAGCTTTGGATCCCATCTTGCCCGACCCGACAGCGCCAAGCTGCTGGATGCCAGCGATTGCGTGGTGTTTCTGGGCACCGACCTATCCGAAGGCGATCTGTGGCGCGCAACGGCGGGCCACCGTCCCGGCGCGATCCATATCAATATCGACCCCGAAGTGCTTGCGCGCGCGCACCCTCAGGACACGCGATTGCTGACGGATGGTGTTGAGGTTTTGGCCTATCTGGCGACCCACATGACGGGGAAACCGGCATCAAGCTGGTCGGCGGATTTGGTGGCAGGCTTCCGCAGCCGTTGGCGCGCAGAGGTCAACGCCGAACGTCCCGGTATCGTCCCGGTGTGTGACGCGCTGCGCGACTGCCTGCCCCAACGCACAATGATTTACTCTGACATGACACAATTTGCCTACACCGCCAAAGAGGTCTGGGACATGGACCGTCCCGGCCATTGGCACCACCCGACGGGGTTCGGCACGCTGGGCTATGCAACGCCTGCGGCCATTGGCGGCGCCATTGCGCGCAAAGGTCTGCCCACGATGGCGATCATCGGGGATTACGGCTTTCACTACACTATGCAGGAACTGGGCGTTGCGGTGGAACTTGGCCTGCCATTGCCCATCATTCTTTGGGACAACGGCAAGCTCAAAGAGATCGAGGAAAGCATGGTGCGCGCCCAGATTGCACCGAATGCGGTCATCGCCCGCAACCCAGATTTCTGCAAACTCGCCGAGGCATTTGGCGCACGGGCCGCAGCACCTCAGACACTGACAGATATGCAAGACACTGTCCGCGCGGCCTTTGACGCCGATGGCCCAACTTTGATCTATCTGACGCCAGACATCACGGGCTAAACCGATCTTCCTTTCGCCCAAAATACCTCGGGGGAGGCCGTAGGCCGGGGGCAGAGCCCCCAACCCTGGCTCAGGATTTGGAACCCTCAGCGCGGTAAATGCCGCCCCAGGTGTTGCCGGCGATATAGGCTGGGCAACCTTTTTTCCGGGTGTTCACGATCAAAAACCACATCGTTTCGCCAGGCCGGCCCGCGCGGCTGTATTCACAGCCCAGCGGATGAACCCACCACTGGCCCTGATAGGACACGGGCGGTTTTGCCACTGCGGCCTGTACCGGTGCGGCCGGGGCCATAACCATGCCGACGGTTGCCACCATCGCGGCGGTTTTGAGAATAGATTTGAACATGACACACTCCGATCACTGAAAACATTGACAGCGCTCCCACGCCTCGGTGTCACAATGCTGATCTTGCCGTTAACACGAGGCTAACGGCCACCAGGTTCATGCGCCCAATTTTAACGAATTGCCGTCAGTCCCAGCAGCTGACGAGCACGGTCATGCCCGTCGCTTCGGTGGACAGATCAATGGGGTCGATGGGGGTGCCGCTGTTGGTGATGGCTGCGGCCATACCGGCCTGCGCCAATACGTCCTGCAGGGTTTCCCGGTCCAGTGCAAACCGCACACCATCGGGCAGCGCCCGGCCGGATTGTGCCTCTGGCAACAGCATGCCCAGCACGCCGCCGCCGCTGTCCAACACAGGGCCACCGGCGTCGCCAGGCAGGGTCTCCATCGTCAGCCGCGCGAGATCCGTTTCGCCACCCAACCCGCGCACGTCGCTGAGGGTGCCAAAGGTCATGGACGGCGCGCCCAACACACCTTCGAAGCTATAGCCAGAAGCCGCCACCTCGGAGTTGAGGCGCGGGGCGCGGTCGCTGAACCGGGCCACCGCCAGCGGAGCAAGCGCGCTTGTGGGTTTGAGCACAGCAACGCCGCGCGCGTCATCAAGAACTGCCAGTTCGGCCTCGGTTTCCGTGTCCAACGTCAGGCGCGTGCAGCTTTGCACCGCTTCTGCGGTGGTCAGCACCGTGCCGCGCCGATCTACAAAAAAGCCTGACCGCGACAGCCGCGGTTTGCGCACTTCGAGGCCTGAGATCAGGTCGACGGCCTGTTCCGGGGTGCTGGCCTCGGGTGGGATAACACCGGCGAGGCGGACGAAGCTTTTTTCCATTTCATCGATCAGCCGTGTGCGACGCTCTTCGTCCCCCGCAGGCCAGATCAGGGTAAAGCCCTTGATCATCCCGTCTTCCAGCGCAACGCGGGTTTCGGACACGCGATTGGCGTCTTCGCCGACCAGCACAAAGGAGGAATTCTTGCGCTCGCGCGGGCCGTCCAGTGGCACCACATCCAGCGTCTGCATGATGTCATAGAGGCCAAAGAGCGTGGTTTGATCACCTGCCTGGCTGATGAGCAGCACGGTCGCCTCGATCTGACCCGAAGATGTGTAATGCGCAAAGGGATATTCATATTTGTCAAATTGCACCACGTCCGTGGGCAGCATCATTTCGATGCCAGCAGTGTCGTCGCGCACGGTCTCAAGACCCAGTCCATCAAGGACCGAGTTGTAGTCCTTGAGCAGGACAGCTCGCTGTTTGGTCGTCAGGATGCCAGTAACGTCAAAGCCCTTGCGTTCCTGCCATGCGGCCATGGAGTTGCGCGTGCCGCGTCCAAAGGCACCGTCGATGGCCCCCTGGTACGTGCCCGCCCATTTCAGCGCGATCTGGAGCTGTTCGCGTTCTGCGCGAGACAGCTGGCGTTCGCTGCGCTGGGCCTGTGCGGGTGTTTCGTCGGGCGGGGGCGGGGCCGGGGTTTCCACCACGGGCGTTTCAGGGGCGGGTGCGGGCGTTGTGCCGGTCGGTGCCTGCACGACGCCGCGGTTCAGGACATTGGCACCCACGGGCCAGAATTGCTGGCGAAAGCTGGAGGACAGCGCGATGTAGCTGTCGCGGGGGATCACGCCTTCGGACCGGTAGACGCGCAGCACCTGTTCCGCATCCGTGCGGGCATAGGGGCCCAGGGCCACACCGTACCAACCGCCGCCCAGCGAAAACCCATTCACGTCCGGCAATGCGGCGGCATAGTCGCGGGCGCGTTGGGTGGCAGTGGCAAGGTTTGGCTGTGCCTCGACCTGGATCCACACGGCTTCTTCCTGAGCTCTGGACAGCCCCACCGTCATCACCAGAACAGCCCACGCCAATACCAGCTTTTTGATCATCACCCGACTTCCCCTTGAATTGGTCTTTGTGCCTGTTTTTCTGCGGCTAAGGATAAGCAGGAAACCGCTGCAATGAAAATGGGGGAATACCCCCAAAAAGAGACATCGCGCGCAATTGACCTCGCTTGGGGCGAGACGTAGGAAAGGCGCGCATCTGCCAAAGGTCCTTGCCCCATGTCCGACACCGTTTCGACCCCGCGTTCGTTTCAAGAAATCATCCTGCGGCTACAGACCTATTGGGCGACGAAAGGCTGCGCTATTTTGCAACCTTACGACATGGAAGTTGGGGCAGGCACCTTTCACCCCGCCACGACCCTGCGGTCGCTGGGGGATCAGCCGTGGGCTGCAGCCTATGTGCAGCCATCGCGACGACCCACGGACGGGCGGTACGGCGAAAACCCCAACCGGCTTCAGCATTACTATCAGTACCAGGTTCTGATCAAACCCAGCCCGCCGGACCTGCAAGAGCTGTACCTCGGCTCGCTTGCGGCCATTGGCGTGGATATGGCCCTGCACGACATCCGCTTTGTCGAGGATGACTGGGAAAGTCCGACACTGGGTGCGTGGGGCCTGGGTTGGGAAGTGTGGTGCGACGGCATGGAAGTGTCGCAGTTCACGTATTTCCAGCAGGTTGGCGGGCATGATTGCCACCCTGTCTCGGGAGAGTTGACCTATGGGCTGGAACGGCTCGCGATGTATATTCTGGGCGTCGATCACGTCATGGACATGCCGTTCAACGACCCGCAAACGCCCATTCCGCTATCCTATGGCGACATCTTCAAACAGACCGAAGAGGAATACGCCCGCTGGAATTTCGATGTGGCCAACACCGACGTGCTGTTGCGCCAGTTCGAAGAGGCCGAGGCGGAATGCCAGAAAATCCTGGCGCAGGAGCATGTCGACCCCAAGACGGGCAAGCGGATCATCATGGCACACCCGGCCTACGACCAGTGCATCAAGGCGTCGCACATGTTCAACTTGCTGGATGCGCGCGGTGTGATCTCTGTCACGGAACGTCAGGCCTATATCGGGCGCGTGCGGGCGCTGGCCAAACAATGCGCCGACGCCTTTGTGCAAACGCGGGCCGGGGGCTGGCGCCCCGAGGACGCGGCATGACCTATCTCAACGCGACCCCTGTGTTGCGCGTCTCTGACTATCAGCGGGCCAAAGCATTCTATATGGACGTGCTGGGGTTCGACGTGGTGAACGAGGCGGGTGAACCGGTGACCGGCTTCGGCATCTTCGTGGCCGGCGGCGCGCGCGTCTTTCTGCACAGCTGGGAAGGGCCGGAAGCGGCCTGGGACGGGTGGCGCGGGTATTTCTACTGCCCCGACCTGGATGCGATGATCGCCAAGCTGACCACGCTGCAGCAACCGTTCAAAGGCCCGGAAACCACATTTTACAACATGCGTGAAATTGAAGTGACCGATCCGGACGGCAACGTCCTTTGCTTTGGGCAAGACGCATGAATGGTAAAATCATAGGAATTGTCCTCGTGCTCACTGGCATCATCGCGGGTGCAGGTCTCTATTACCTGCAAGTCTATGGCTATTACGAGGACGTGGATTTTGACGTCCCGAACGAGATTGAAATGGTGTCGATAGTGTCCGGCTCGCCCGAGCCGCTGCTTGTGCAGGCATTGCAGGCCATCGACGCTGACAGCTCGCCGATCCGGTTCCGCGCTTGCTTCGAGACAGACGCGTCGCTGGCCATGCTGACCGAGACCTTTGTCGGTCTCGAACCTGTCGCACCGCGAAACGCACCGCCCTGGTTCGAGTGCTTTGACGCCGAAGCGCTGGGCGCAGAGATTGATGCAGGAACTGCGCTGACATTTCTCGGCCAGAAGAACGTGCATTTCGGCGTGGACCGGATTGTCGCGATCACCGAGGACGGGCGCGGCTATATCTGGCACGAGCTGAACGATTGCGGCGAAAAAGCCTATGACGGCACGATTGTGGGCGAAGAATGCCCGAAACGGGACACCGAATAATGCCTGACCTTTTGATCGAACTCTTCTCCGAAGAAATCCCGGCGCGGATGCAGAAACGCGCAGGCGAGGACCTGCAAAAGCTGGTCACGAACGGTCTTGTAGAGGCCGGTTTGACCTATCGTTCGGCTGCGGCCTTTACCACGCCCCGGCGTTTGTGCCTGACGGTAGAGGGTCTGCTGGCGCAATCCCCGACCACGCGTGAGGAACGCAAGGGTCCCAAGGCCGATGCCCCCGAAAAGGCGATCGAAGGGTTCCTGCGCGGTGCCAGGCTGACCCGTGATCAGGTCGAGGAACGCGAGACACCCAAGGGCAATGTGCTGTTCGCCGTGATCGAGAAAGCAGGGCGTCCAGCCGCCGATATCGTGGCGGAGGTACTCGAACAGACGGTGCGCAATTTCCCATGGCCCAAGTCGATGCGCTGGGGGACCGGCAGCCTGAAATGGGTGCGTCCGTTGCAGTCGATCCTGTGCATTCTGACGGATGAAGCAGGTGCCGAAGTGGTTTCAGGCGATATCGACGGCATCCAGTTTGGCGACACGACGGAGGGGCATCGTTTCATGTCGCCGGGCCGGCTTTCTGTTGTGTCCTTCGAGGATTACGAGATCAAGCTCAGCCGCGCGCACGTCGTTCTGAACCCCTCTACACGTGCAGAGACGATCTGGAATGACGCGACCAACGCCGCGTTTGCCAGCGGCCTCGAGGTGGTGGAAGATGCGGGCCTGTTGGCCGAAGTGGCGGGGCTTGTGGAGTGGCCCGTGGTCCTGATGGGTCGGATCGCAGATGATTTTCTGGGGCTGCCACCAGAGGTGTTGCAGACGTCGATGAAAGAACATCAAAAGTTCTTTTCCGTGCGCAATCCGAAAACGGGCCGGATCGAGCGGTTCATCACCGTGGCCAATCGCGAAACCGCGGACAACGGTGCGACAATCCTGGCGGGCAACGAAAAGGTGCTGAGCGCACGTTTGGCGGATGCGAAGTTCTTCTGGGAAAACGATCTGCGCGTGGCGAAATCGGACATGAGTGTCTGGACGCAAGCGCTTGAAAACGTGACGTTCCATAGGCAGTTGGGCAGCCAAGCGGATCGCATCAGCCGTATCGCCACGCTCGCCCGTGCATTGGCACCGGTGGTCGGTGCGGACGCTGATCTGGCCGAAAACGCTGCTCGCTTGGCAAAGGCGGACCTTAGCTCCGAAATGGTCTATGAATTCCCGGAACTTCAAGGGCTTATGGGGCGCTATTACATCGAAGCATCAGGTGGCGATCAAGCAGTCGCAGCTGCGGCGCAAGAACATTATTCACCGCTGGGCCCATCGGATGATGTGCCAACTGCACCCGTCTCAGTCGCGGTCGCGTTGGCTGACAAACTGGATACGTTGACAAGCTTTTGGGCGATTGATGAAAAGCCCACCGGTTCCAAGGATCCCTTTGCCCTGCGCCGTGCAGCACTGGGTGTCATCCGGTTGGTTCTGGACAATGATCTGCGTGTGCCGCTGGACCGCATGACTCACAACGCGTTGCAGGTGGTCCTGAAACTGGATCAATGGCGCGCCGCCGAAAAAACGGAGACAGGTGACAAAGCCAAACAGTTTGCCCGCCAGATTGAAGTCGCCGAAGGGGTGATTGCGTCCGTGGGGCCAAACCTGTGCGCCTTCTTTCACGATCGCCTCAAAGTTTACCTGCGCGATCAAGGCATCCGACACGACATCATCGACGCCTGCATCGCGATGGAGGGGAATGACGACCTTACCCTCCTAGTGAAACGGGCGCGCGCGCTGTCCGAAACCCTCAAAACTGACGACGGCGAAAACCTGATCCAGGGCTTCAAACGCGCCAACAACATCCTCACCCAGGCCGAAGAGGCTGATGGCGTTGAATACTCCTATGGCGCTGACGCGAAATTCGCCGAAGAGGCCGAGGAAAAAGCACTGTTCGAGGCGCTCGATGCTGCTGAGGCTCGGATTGCGCCTGCGATGGCCTCGCAAGATTTCACCTCTGCGATGTCTGCCATGGCCAGCCTGCGTGGTCCCATCGACGGGTTTTTCGAGGCCGTCCAGATCAACACCGACAACCAGACGGTGCGCCGCAACAGGCTGAACTTGCTCAGCCGCATCCGCACGCTGTGCCTGTCCGTGGCAGACCTGACCAAGATCGAGGGTTAACCCTTCCTTTCGCTTCAAATACCTCGGGGGGCGGCGCAAAAGCGCCGGGGGGGCTGGCCCCCCTGATCACCCCTCGCAGACATCTACGCTTGTCACGTCAACGGTAGTGTCTATGCTGCGGCGCGAAAGGAACGCCGCAGTGCAGAATAACCCAAACACCACGCTGGTGACCCCGACGGCCCCGATTGCCACTGGTACCCATGGCGGCCGTGCAAAATGTCTGCAACGCTTGGCCCGGCTGGATTTGCCGGTGCCGACAACTGTGGCGCTGTCCTTTGACGCGGTTTACGCCATTGCCAGCGGTCATTTGCCCGACATCGACGCGATCCTCAGCCAGTTTCCTGTGGATGCGCTTCTCTGTGTGCGGCCGTCCTCTGAGGACCCGGATTGGGGTGGGCCGTCCGCAATCCTGAACATTGGCATGAACGACGCGCGTTATGAGGTCTTGTGCGGCACGTTGGGGACGGATGCGGCCTCTGCACTGTATACGCGCTTTGTGCAGTCTTACGCGATACATGTGGACCGTCTGGACCCGGACATGTTCGACGATGTTGCGGGCGAAGGGACCGACGCGATTGCCGCTGTCTTGCGCGCCTATGAGGACGAGACCGAGGTGCCGTTTCCTTCGACCCGCGCCGAACAATTGGCGGGCGTTCTCAAGTCGATGGCCCGCGCCTGGGAAGGCACATCGGCCCGCTTGCTGAGACAGGCCAAGGGCGCGCCGGCGGATGCGGGTCTGGGTCTTGTCGTGCAACAGATGGCCTTTGGCATCGGGCAGGGCGAAAGCGGTGCAGGTGTTCTGCAACTGGTATCTTCGCAATCCGGCATGCCGCAAATCACGGGCCGCTATCTGCGTCAGAGCCAGGGCCGCGATGCCCTGCGCAGCGATGCGTCCAGCCTTTACATCTCACGCGATGCGCGCGGCGCATCGCTGGAAGAGTTGGTGCCAGACTGCTTTGCGCAGTTGGTCGATCATGCCCGCCTGATGCGCACCAAGCTGCGCGAAGAGATGCAGGTGGAGTTTACGATCGAAAATGGCCAGTTGCGGATCCTTGATGGGGTGCGCGTGGCCCGGTCTTCCCGTGCGGCTGTGCGGATCGCCGTGCAACTGGCGCGCGACGGGATCATCCCGCGCCAAGAGGCGCTGATGCGCATTGAACCCAGCCGGTTGAACGAGTTGCTGCACCGTCAGGTGGACAAACACGCCAAACGCAATGTCTTGGGCAGCGGTATTGCGGCAAGTCCGGGTGCTGCAACGGGGCGGCTGGTGTTCTCGGCCACGGATGCACAGGCCAGCGCCTCGCGCGGCGAAGACTGCATTCTGGTGCGCCGCGAGACCTCGCCAGAAGACATTCGCGGCATGCACGCCGCCAAAGCCGTGATCACAGAGCGCGGTGGCATCACCAGCCATGCAGCGGTGATAGGCCGGGGTATCGGCTTGCCCTGTGTGGTTGGCGTCAGCGACATACGGTTTCAAACACGTCGCGGCCAGTTGGTGACACAGGACGGACGGGTCATCCCGGCGGGCGAAATCGTCACAGTGGACGGCACCAACGGCACCATCCTTTTGGGGGCGCCTAACATGCAAGAGGCGGCGTTAGACGACGCGTTTCAGGATCTCATGGAATGGGCCGACGCAGAGCGCGATATCGACATCCGCGCCAATGCCGACACGCCCGCTGATGCACAAACCGCCCGCAATTTTGCGGCGCAAGGCATCGGGTTGTGCCGAACCGAACACATGTTTTTCGAAGCCGGCCGCCTGACGGTCATGCGCGAGATGATCTTTGCCGAGACCAGCGATGACCGCAGGGCGGTTCTGGACCGGTTGCTGCCGATGCAACGCGCGGATTTCATTCAGTTGTTCAACATCATGCAGGGCCAGCCGGTCTGTATCCGCCTGTTTGACCCGCCTTTGCACGAGTTTTTGCCAACCGACCGGAATGGCCAGCGCGAGTTGGCAGATGCGCTTGACCTGCCTTTGTCGGACGTGACGCGCCGGATCGAGGCGATGATGGAATACAATCCCATGCTGGGCCTGCGCGGTGTGCGCCTCGGCGTGACCGTTCCCGAGATTTACGAGATGCAGGCGCGGGCCATTTTTGAGGCGACGGTCGAGGCCAGCCGCGATGGCGATGCGGTTGTGCCGGAGATCATGATCCCGCTGGTCAGTGCCAAACGCGAGGTTGAACTGGTCCGCACCAGCATCGACGCCATTGCGGCGGCGGTCACCGCAGAGATGGGGGCCGAGTTCACCTATCGGCTGGGCATCATGGTTGAGACGCCGCGCGCGGCACTGCGTGCAGGCGAAATTGCGCAACACTGCAGCTTTCTCAGCTTTGGGACAAACGACCTGACGCAAATGACCTATGGTCTGAGCCGTGATGACGCCGGGCGGTTCATGTCCGACTATGTGCGCCAAGAGGTCTTTGTCGAAGATCCGTTCCATTCGCTGGACATCGAAGGTGTCGGGGAATTGTTGCAGCTGGGGTCGGAACGCGGACGCGCCGCGCGGCCTGACATCACCTTGTCGATCTGTGGCGAACACGGGGGCAACCCCGAATCAATCGCCTTCTGCCGGAACGCGGGATTTGACTATGTGTCGTGTTCTCCGTTCCGTGTGCCGGTGGCGCGTTTAGCCGCAGCGCAATTGGCGATCGGCCACAAGATCGGGTAGAACTGCGCATATTTTGTGGTGAGACGGGTGTTTTGGCGTGGGCGCATACGCCTGTGCATGGCGGATATGTGCACAGAAACCGGGCGAAAACTGGACGAAGCGGCATTTTTTCACTACTTGGCCCGGATTGACATGATCCTGGGGTTTCCATGCAACGGTTTCTGAAAAGCGTCGCGGCGCTGTCTCTTTTTGCGTGTACGGCTGGTTTTGTTGCGGCTGAGACGCCGGGCAGCCGCACCGCCGACGCGCTGCGCAAGGCGGAAGAACGCGGGCTGAACGCGGTGCCCGCGCCGCGTTTGAACGACCTGGTGACAGCACCTCAAGCGCCCAAGGGTGTCACGCTGACCCGCAGCTGGTTGAATGCACAGCCCAAGGCAAATGGTGGCCCGCAGTGGCGGTGCCTGAGCGAGGCGTTGTATTTCGAGGCGCGGGGCGAAACCGTCAAGGGCCAGTTTGCGGTGGCCGAAGTGATCATGAACCGGGTCAAGAGTGCTCGGTTTCCGTCATCTGTTTGCGGTGTGATCAACCAGGGCACGGGCCGCAAGTATCAGTGCCAGTTCACCTACACCTGTGATGGCGCGCCTGAAACGATCCACGAGCCGCGCGCCTTTGCGCAAGTGGGTAAGGTCGCGCGCACCGTGTTGGACGGTCGTGCGCCTGATCTGACGAACGGTGCCACGCATTACCACACCACGGCCGTGCGCCCGAAGTGGAGCAGGGTCTATACCAAGACCGCAGCCATCGGCGTGCATGTCTTTTACCGGCACACGTTCCGCACGGCGTCCAACTGAGATCAGACGGCCTGGCCGTTGACGTTTTCGCGCGTCCAGACGGCGTCTTTGGCCCTGTCGCATATGCCGGACGGGCGCTAGAACGACCGTCGAGTTCTTCTTGCAAAGGGTGATGTCACATGACGTCTGAAATCCGTCTTGCTTTTGCGCACCCGTCCGAGCGGTCCGAAGCCACGGCAACTGCTGGTCCGTTGGACCGCATTTCCGTGCGTGATCACACCGTCGAAGTAGAGATCGGCGCTTTTCAGGCCGAGCGGGGTGTGACGCAACGCATCTGTTTCAACATCGTGGTTGAAGTGCGCCCGCTGACCGGCCCCATCGACGACGACGTGGATCGTATTCTGAGCTATGACAAGGTCACCGAAGCGATTGCGTTTGAACTGGCCGACGAGCGGCTCAACCTGCTCGAGACGCTGGCCGAACGGGTGGCCGACCGCATTCTGCTTGAGCCGCAAGCGATGCGGGCCTTTGTGCGGGTGGAAAAGCTGGACCGTGGTCCGGGTGCCTTAGGTGTCGAGATTGTGCGCAGCCGCACGGCGGCACGCCCCGTTGATGTCGATGCAATCGAAGAGGACGCGCCGCACCCTGAATTGGTATTTCTGTCAAACGACGCTATCGCGGCACCGCATCTGGGGGGCTGGATAGATCAGTTGGAACAGATGGGCCGCCCGCTGATCTTTTGCGTGGGACCGGCGGACAGTGTGGCACCCGAGGCGGGGCATCCGCTGGCGCAACGGCGAGTCGATCTGTTGGCCATCGAGCAAAACGCCTGGGTACTGGCGGCGCGGGACGGACGTTGCAAGGTGGTGGACACGCGGACGGAATTGGACTGGGCCATGCGCAACGGGCAGATCTGTATCTGGGCGCCGTCGAAAATTGTGCTCGACGCGGTGGATGGTCCATCTGCCAAGGGCGCGGATGCGGTGGCGCTGGCCTGCTGGTTTGCGGCCACATTTGACGCGCGCGAGATGTTGGTTATTGGCGCGGATGCACCGGAAAGCGCGCCCGTGACTGTGCGCGCGGTACCCGTCGGCCAGACGCGGCTCTGATCCCATGCGGTATGTGCGTCCGTTGATGCAGGTAGGCCCGGCGCGACCCGACGATGCGGTTGTCTGTGGCTGGTGCTGGTTTTCCCATGTCGAGGTTCTGTCCCGCGACGCGCCGCCCGAAGTTTTGCCAGTCAGTGCAATGTCGCAGGATGACCTGAGCCGGTTTGAAGGGCCGTGGGATCGCCCGGAGGTTATGGGCATCCTGAACACAACACCCGACAGTTTCTCGGATGGTGGCCGCCACGACACGCTGGCCAAAGCGGTTGCACACGGGCAATCCCTGACGGGGGACGGTGCGGATATCCTTGATATCGGCGGTGAGTCGACACGGCCGGGGGCAGCAGTTGTGCATGTCGAAGAAGAGATCGCGCGCACGGCACCGGTGATCGGTGCACTGCGCGCGGCGGGACACTCAGGCCCCATTTCCATCGACACGCGCAAGGCGGCTGTGGCGCAGGCTGCGCTGGATGCGGGGGCGAGCGTGGTCAATGACGTGTCCGGGTTCACCTTTGACCCTGAATTGGCCCCGCTTTGTGCCGCGCGCGGTGTGCCGGTGTGCGTGATGCACGCGCAGGGGGATCCGCAGACGATGCAGAATGATCCGCGCTATGATGACGTATTGCTGGACGTTTATGATTTTCTGGCTGACCGCATCGCATGGCTGCAAGAGCAAGGTGTGCCGCGCAGCAACATCATCGCCGATCCGGGGATCGGTTTTGGCAAAACGCTGGATCACAATCTGGCGCTGTTGAACCGGCTCAGCCTGTTTCACGGACTGGGCGTCAGGGTTTTGTTGGGGGCATCGCGCAAGCGGTTCATTGGCACCTTGGGCGGCGCGCCCGATGCCGCAAATCGCGCGCCTGGGTCGGTCGCTGTGGCACTGGCAGCAATCGCCCAGGGGGTACAGATCATCCGTGCGCATGATGTGGCCGAACATGTGCAGGCCATTGCACTCTGGCGGGCGGCTGTGGCACACCGCTGACATGACCAAGCTTTTCGGTACCGACGGCGTGCGCGGCACGGCCAACACATCCCCCATGACAGCAGAGATGGCGTTGCGGATTGGTGCCGCCGTTGGGCGATACTTTCGTCGCGACGGCGATAGCGTGCACCGCGTGGTGATCGGCAAGGACACGCGTCTGTCCGGCTATATGTTCGAGAACGCGCTGACCGCGGGCCTGACCAGTACGGGCATGAATGTTCTGTTGCTCAGCCCTGTGCCGACGCCTGCCGTTGGGCTTTTGACCCGGTCCATGCGGGCGGACCTGGGTGTGATGATCTCGGCCAGCCACAACCATGCCCATGACAACGGCATCAAATTCTTCGGCCCAGACGGTTTCAAGCTGAGTGATGCGGCTGAGGCCGAGATTGAGAAATTGGTTGCAGATGGCGTTGAGCCGGTGCCTGCCGGTGACATCGGTCGCGCCAAACACGTTTATGACGGGCGGTATCGCTATGTCGAACGGGTCAAGTCATCCTTTCCCCGGCAGATGCGTCTGGACGGCCTGAAGGTCGTCATCGACTGTGCCAATGGGGCTGCCTACAAGGTCGCGCCTGAAGCGCTGTGGGAATTGGGGGCGACTGTCATTCCGGTTGGTGTGTCCCCGAACGGTCACAATATCAACGATGGCTGCGGGTCGATGCACCCGCAAACGGCTGCTGAGGCGGTGGTGGCCCATGGCGCGGATGTGGGGATCTGTCTGGACGGCGACGCGGACCGGGTGATCCTGCTGGATGAAAAGGGTCGTGTGGGCGACGGAGATCAGTTCATGGGGCTGATGGCGGGTCGCTGGGCTGCTGAAGGGCGCCTGAAAGGCGGGGCTTTGGTGGCGACGGTCATGTCAAACCTCGGCCTTGAGCGATACCTGCAAGGGCAGGGCGTGCGGTTGGAACGTACGGGCGTCGGAGATCGCTATGTCGTGGAGCGGATGCGGTCCGGCGGCTTTAACCTTGGGGGAGAGCAGTCAGGTCACATCGTGATGACGGACTATGCGACCACGGGTGACGGTCTGATGGCGGGCTTGCAGTTCCTCGCGGCGTTGGTTCAGTCAGGCAAGAAGGCGAGCGAGGTTTTGCACGTCTTTGATCCGGTGCCGCAATTGCTCAAGAACGTGCGGTTTGCCGCAGGGCAGGCCCCGCTGGACATGGACAGCGTCAAGGCGGCCATCGCCGATGCCGAGGGGCAGTTGAACGGCAACGGTCGTTTGCTGATCCGCAAGTCCGGCACCGAACCTTTGATCCGTGTCATGGCTGAAAGTGAAGACGAATCCGTATTGAATGCGAGCGTTGACCACGTGGTTCAGGCCGTGGAGGCCGCAGTTTCTTCTTGACGCATCCACACTCAGGGCTTGTAGGGTTGGGGGGTCTTATCCTAACCCGAGTGTTTCCAATGAAAATCCTTTCCCTATCTCTGTCCGTTCTTGCCCTGAGCGCGGGCGCCGCATTTGCCGATCTGAAGGCCAAGGTTTCGTCGCCTTGGGACGGCAAGAAAGTGCCAGCGGGCCAGAACTGCGTCCTTGATGGTGGCAAGGGATCAACCCCGCCGTTTCAGGCCACGGGCATTCCAGCCGGTGCCGTTTGGTTGATCGTCGAGTACAATGACAAGAGCTATAAGCCGCTGTCGCGCAATGGCGGTCACGGGACAATCGGATATGCGGTCAACGGCACATCGGGCAATTTCCCTGCTGTGCCGGGCATGTCCACGCGGATGCCCAAAGGCGTTCAAGTGATCGCGGCCGCCAAGAGCACCGGCAACTATGCCTCGCCAGGTTACCTGCCGCCCTGTTCCGGCGGGCGCGGCAACAATTACGAGGCCGTGGTCAAGGCCGTCGATGCCAATGGCAAGGTGCTGGACAAAACCCGCATGAAGCTGGGCAAGTACTAAGGCGTGTCGCTGCGGCGGAACAGCCGTCGCAGCGCACCATATTGGCTAAGCCCGACACCGGCGAGGATCAGGCTCATCGCCAGCAAAAGGCTGGGCTGCAGGGGTTCCGACAGGAACCACGCGCCCAGCAGCACTGACCACAACGGCACCTGATAATTCGTCAGTGACATGAATACGGGCCCCGCACTGCGGATTACCAGAACGCGCAGCATATTGGCAGCTGCAGTGGGGATCAGGCCGAGAAAGGCAATCACCACAAGGGTTTGGGTATCAGGGCGCGGCGGCGGCCCTTCGATGATGATGGCCAGCGGGATGGTGATGATGGCGGCGATCAGCAGCAGGACGGTGGAGAGGCCGATAGGATCCACTGCAGGCAGGCGGCGCATCAACACCGAACTGATGCCGTAGCAACATGCAGCGGAGACACAGGCCAGCCGCCCCGCGGTTTCCAGTGATGCGCCGGAGCTTTCAAAGGCCTGCCCACCGATCAGAATGCACACTCCGACAAAGCCAATCACGAACCCCAGCGTGCGTCGCCAGGTCATCCGCTCTCCGGGGACTAAGAAATGCGACAGGGGCAGCACGATCAGCGCGACGGAGGCCATGGACACCCCCGCAAACCCGCCCGTGACATATTGCTGACCCCAAGCCAGCAGCATGAAGGGGATTGCCGTGCTGAACCCGCCGATGGCGATGACGGCAAGCAGGGTGCTGCGCGAAGCCTGTTCGGAAAACAGGCGTAGGCCTAGCGCGCGCCAGATGACGATCATCAAAACTGCGGCGAACCCGATCCGACCGGCAGCCAGCCAGAATGGCGTGATGCCGGTCAGCGCGATTTCTGTCACCAGAAATGTGCCACCCCAGGTCAGGCCCAGCGTGGCAACCATGGCCCAACTGGACCACGTGATTTCGGGGTTAGCAGTCATGCAAGGCCTTGCTGTCCGCCGGGGCCTGATCCCGCTCGGTCATGCCATAGTCGCGGATCACACCCGCCACGCGCAGCCGGTAATTGTCAAAGTGGATGTCGCGGCCCGCGCCCTGAGCATCGCGGTGTTCCGGCAGCTTGCGCCAATGTTCCAGCGCGGCCTCGTCCTCCCAAAACGACAGGGACAAAAGCTTGCCCGGCTCCATCAGCGACTCAAAACGTTCGACCGAGATAAAGCCGGGAATGTCCGCGAGATGGTGTTTCAGCGCCGCCGCGCGATTGAGATAGGGCGTACGGTGGCCGTCCTTGGGCCAGACTTCGAAGATGACGGCGATCATGCGGTGTCTCCCTTGGGGGTGGACACGTTCCTGAGCCATGTCCGGTCTTCTTTGAGAATGAATTTCTCGGATTGTGCAAACAGGTAATTCTCTTGCCCCAGCGGGTCAGCGGCGAGGCGGGCGCGGTAAGCTTCGTAAGCGGCAAGGTTTTCAATGTGATAGATGCCGTAGGCCAGGGTGGATGATCCTTCGTGGGGTGCGAAATATCCCACGAGGTCCGCGCCGCAGCGGGGGATGCACTGGCCCCAGCGGGCGCCGTATTCGGCAAAGGCCGCGCGTTTGGTCGGGTCGATCTGGTATTGGATGATGCAGGTGAGCATGGGTGTTCCTTTCGTGATGGGCGATGAATAGCACTTGGCGATGCGGGAATGCTTCGGTTATGATCAAACTATGAAAGAAGGTCCTGACATATCCCACATCGCGTCGCTGATCGGCGATCCGGCGCGGGCGAACATCTTGACGGCGCTGATGGATGGCCGGGCGCTGACAGCCTCCGAACTGGCTGAAGAGGCGGGCGTGAGCCTGTCCACGGCCAGCGGGCATTTGTCGAAACTGGTGGACGCAGAGTTGTTGAGCCCGCGCAAGCAGGGGCGGCACAAGTACTTTCAGCTTGCAGGCGCGGATGTGGCAGAGGTGCTGGAGGCGCTGATGGGCCTTGCAGCGCGGCGCGGGGCAACGCGCGTGCGCACGGGCCCCCGCGATGCGCAGATGCAGACAGCGCGGGTCTGTTACAACCACCTGGCGGGGCGCTTGGGGGTGCAGATGTATCGCAGCCTGTTGGCCCAAGGCGTTCTGGTGGAACAGGGCGAAGACGTGACGCTGACGCCGCTGGGGGTCACGTTTGTGGGTGAGTTCGGAATTGATATCAATGGGTTGAGGGCCGGGCGGACCAAGCTGTGCCGCACGTGCCTTGATTGGTCCGAGCGGCGCAATCATCTGGCAGGCAGCCTCGGGCGCGCGATGTTGACCCGGATGGAAGACAGCGGTTGGTTGCGGCGTGACCCCAAAAGCCGTGCGGTGATCATGTCCGCCACAGGCCAGGTCGCATTCGACGAGGCGTTTCCCACGGTTTGACTTTGTGTAAATGCTGACTTACCGTAAGTAATGACTTACAGAGAATCGCTCACGGCATTGTCGGATCCAACCCGCCGGAGGGTGTTCGAAAGCATTGCGCGCAAGCCGAGTTCTGTCTCTGAAATCGCGCAGGGTTTGCCGGTCAGCCGACCGGCGGTGTCGCAACACCTAAAGGTTCTGTCTGACGCAGGCCTGGTAGAGGTACGCGCCGAGGGCACGCGCCGCATCTATTCCGTTCGCGCGGCGGGGATCGCCGATCTGCGCGCGTATCTTGATCAATTCTGGGACGATGTGATGGCAGGATTTGCCGCCGAAGTTCAAAATACGGAAGGGCAACGCCATGACTGACCCAATCATCAAAACGCTCGACCTGCCGTGTGATGCTGCGCAAGCCTTTGATATATTTGTCAATCGTATCGCGGCCTGGTGGCCGCTGGACGGACATGCGGCCTCTGCCGCGGCAGGCAAGGCGGCATTGGCCGTGACGATCGAGCCAAAGGTGGGCGGGGCGGTCTACGAGACGATGTATGACGGCACCCGCACGGATTGGGGCGAGGTCCTGGAGTTTGAGGTGGGCCGCAAATTGGCGATGACCTGGCATCCGGGTAACAATGCGGACAACCCGACGCGTGTGGATGTCGTGTTTGACGACCTGCCGGACGGGGGTTCCCGCGTGACGCTGACCCATAGCGGTTGGGAGGTCTGGGGCGATGAGGCGGCAGACAAGCGCGGCAACTACGATACAGGCTGGGATTTCGTGCTGGGCCAGCGGTATGCGGCCGCTGCGAAACAAAACAGGCGCCCCGAAGGGCGCCTGAGGGAAGGCGCGCCGTGAAAGCGCAGCCTACAGACTTTAGTTCTTGGCCTTGTCGACCATTTTGCCTGCGGAAATCCACGGCATCATGCCGCGCAGGGTTTCGCCCGTGGCTTCGATCTGGTGCTCGTCGTTGATGCGACGGGTGCCTTTGAAGAACGGCTGACCCACCTGGTTTTCCGCCATGAAGTCGCGCACGAACTTGCCTGTTTGGATGTCCGTCAGGATCGCTTTCATGCGGGCCTTGGTTTCGTCGTAGGGCAGGACGCGCGGGCCGGAGACGTATTCGCCATACTCGGCTGTGTTCGAGATCGAGTAGTTCATGTTGGCGATGCCGCCTTCGTAGATCAGGTCCACGATCAGCTTCACCTCGTGCAGGCATTCGAAATAGGCCATCTCGGGGGCGTAGCCTGCCTCGACCAGCGTCTCGAAGCCCATGCGGATCAGTTCCACGAGGCCACCGCAGAGCACGGCCTGTTCGCCGAAGAGATCGGTTTCGCATTCTTCGCGGAAGTTGGTTTCGATGATGCCGGAGCGACCGCCGCCGATGGCGGAGCAGTAGGACAGGCCGATTTCCAGCGCTTTGCCGGATGCGTCATTGTCCACGGCCACGAGGCAGGGCACGCCGCCGCCTTTGACATATTCGCCACGCACGGTGTGGCCAGGGCCTTTGGGCGCCATCATCACAACGTCGATGCCGGGTTTGGGTTCGATCAGGCCGAAGTGCACGTTCAGGCCGTGGGCAAAGGCAATCGCAGCACCTTCGCGGATGTTGTCGTGCACGTATTTCTTGTAGGTTTCGGCCTGCAATTCATCGGGCATGGTGAACATGATCAGGTCGGCCCAAGCGGCGGCTTCGGCGATGCCCATGGTTTTCAGGCCTTCGCCTTCGGCTTTGGCAATCGAAGGCGAGCCTTCGCGCAGGGCGACGACCACGTTTTTCGCACCGCTGTCACGCAGGTTCAGTGCATGGGCGTGGCCCTGGCTGCCGTAGCCCAGGATGGCCACGTTCATGTCTTTGATCAGGTTGATGTCGCAATCGCGGTCGTAATACACGCGCATGGTGTTTCCTCCGGGGTTTGTGTCTGGGCGGCGTTATACGACGGGTTTGGGCCGTTTTCAGCGTTGCCATTTACATATTTTTGGAACAATGAAAGGTTTATCATTCACCTAAATCAGAAATTTTGGGAAAATCATGCTTGATGAGGTCGATCGACGCATTCTGCGGCAATGGCAAGCGGACCCGTCGCTTGGGCCAGCAGAGCTGGCAGAGCGGGCGCGGGTCAGTCCGGGACAGTTGGCGCGGCGGCAGAGCAAACTGCGTGCGGCGGGAGTGGTGCGCGGTGTGCAGGCGGTGATCGATTGGGCGGCATTGGGTTACGCGGTGGAGGTGTCGTTGCGCGTGACGCTGGACAAGACGCAGGGCCGCGCCTTTGACGATTTCATTGCGGGGGCGCGAGAGGTTCCCGAGGTGATCGAGATCCAGACGTTTTTGGGCCGTGTCGATGTGCGTCTGTCGGTGATTGCGCGGGACATGTCCCACTATCAGCACCTCTATCGCAGCCGCATTCTGACGTTGCCGCATATCGCGGACATCGAGGCGCTGATGCATGTGGCGCGCATCAAGAGCGATCCGGCATTGCCCCTATGATGTCATTGGATGAGGTGGATTTCGCAATTTTGCGATTGCTGGCAGAGGACGCAAGCCAAGGGGCAGGGGCCATTGGCCGGGCATGTGGTTTGTCACAACCTGCCGCGTGGCGTCGCATCAAACGCTTGCGCGATGCAGGCGTGATCGGTGGACAACGTCTGCGACTGAACGCGGAGGCGCTGGGTTTTGGCGTTACGGTGTTTTTAGGCGTCAAACTGGCCACCAAAGGGCGCGTGAGCCTCGAAGACTTCGAACGCGCGGTTTCTGCCATTCCAGAGGTGCAGACGGTTGAACATGTCCTGGGGCTGTATGATTACCGGTTGCGTGTTGTGGCACGGGATTTGCCGGACTTTGAGCGCGTGTTGCGGCGCCGGATCATGACATTGCCGGGGGCGGGTGAGGTTGAAGCCAACGTATTGCTGAGCGAAGAGCGCCGTCCGGGTCCCATCGGCTGAAAACTGTTCCCATTGGCGTCACGCGCTGCCGCATCGCGGCGAAAGTATACTGTGATAGGCTTTGTCGTGGGCGCGCGCAGGCGCTATGTCCAAACCAAACAGGAAAGGACACCGACATGCCCGCATTGCTTGATACTGTAGATCCGCAGGGTCTCGAAGAGTTCTCGGTCGTTTTCACGGACCGGTCGCTCAACCACATGAGCACTGCCTTTCAGGGGGTGATGAACGACATTTCATCCATGCTCAAGGACGTCTACGCAGCCGACGCGGTTGTGGTGGTTCCGGGTGGCGGCACCTTTGGGATGGAGGCCGTGGCGCGCCAGTTTGGTCGCGGTGCGGATGTCTTGGTCGTTCGCAACGGGTGGTTTTCATACCGGTGGAGTCAGATTTTTGAAACCGGCGGGCTGACGGCCAGCACCACGGTTCTCAAGGCGCGGCAGACGGGCAATGCATCGCCATCACCGTTCACGCCAGCGCCCATCGACGAAGTCGTGGCGTCAATACAATCGGAGAAACCAGACGTCGTTTTCGCGCCTCATGTCGAGACGAGTGCCGGGGTCATCCTGCCCGACGACTATATTGCTGCGATGGCGACCGCCGCCCATGAGGTAGGTGCGTTGATGGTGCTGGACTGCATCGCGTCGGGTTGTGCATGGATTGATATGCGAACGCTCGGCGTGGATGTCCTTATTTCAGCGCCGCAAAAGGGTTGGAGTGCCTCGCCTTGTGCCGGTCTGGTGATGATGTCCGAGCGGGCCGTTGCGCGTTTGGAAGACACCACCTCTGACAGCTTTGCCATAGACCTCAAGAAATGGCACCAGATTATGGGTGCCTATGAAAACGGCGGTCATGCCTACCATGCGACGATGCCCACGGATGCGCTGCGTGATTTCCGCGATACGATGCGCGAGACGCAGGCCTATGGGTTTGACAAGCTGAAGACCGCGCAATGGGCGCTTGGCGATGCGGTGCGCGCGATGTTGGCGGCCAAAGGCGTGACGTCTGTTGCGGCCGAAGGGTTTGGCGCGCCGGGGGTTGTGGTCAGCTATACGGCGGATCCGGATGTGCAGACCGGCAAGAAGTTTGCCGCGCAAGGCATGCAAATTGCGGCTGGCGTGCCGCTGCAATGCGACGAGCCTGCTGATTTCCGGACCTTCCGCATCGGGCTGTTTGGTTTGGACAAGTTGTATGACGTTGACTCGACGGTTGCGCGCCTGACCCGCGTGGTGGATCAGGTTCTGTAGCCTAACGTGCGTGCCTTAACCGGCACGACGGGTACCCAGTCCCAATTGCATCAGGGTTTTGCGCACCGGCGTGACCTGGTGCAGCGCGTTCAAACCAAACGCACGGGCGTCGCGTGCAAACACGGATGTCGCCTGGCTGGCGCGGTTGAGCAGGTCCACCCCGGTGACGCGCCTGCGAATGTCGGCGTATCTGGCCGTTTGGTACGCGGCCAGCATTGCGTCATCGCCGAGCTTGTCCGGTTGGGCGGTCGCGAGGGCCAGCAAGGTGCTGGTGTCGGCGAGAGACATGTTCAGCCCTTGCGCGCCGATGGGTGGCACGACATGCGCCGCCTCAGCGATCAAGGCGAGGCGGGTTCCAGTCAATTGTGATGCGATCTGGCTGATGATGGGCCAGATCGTCCGGCGCGATGCCAGTTTCAAAGGGCCGAGGATGTGGCAACTGCGGGTGCTCATCTCGTCCTCGAAATCGACAGGGTCGGCAGACATTCGCCGCACAGATTTCGGGCCATCGTCCATCCAGACCACAGCCGAACAGGGTATGCCGTCGCGGTCTGGCAGAGGCACAAGGGTAAACGGCCCGCCGGTTTGATGCACCTCGGTTGAGACGTTTTCGTGGGGGATCGGGTGGGTGACGGCAAAGGCCAGCGCCTTTTGACCATAGCGCCGTGTGGTGACATCGATGCCTGCCGCTGTGCGCATCGGCGAGGCGCGCCCATCCGCAGCAATCACAAGGCGGGCGGACACGCGGCTGCCGTCCGTGAGGCCAACGCGGGCCTCTGCGGTGCGCCCTAGAAGGCTGCGCGTTGCGACGCCGGGGCGAAAGTCGACGTTTGGCAGGGCATTCAGGCGGTCGACCATTGCGCGGCGCAAACGCCAGTTCGGCAGGTTCCACCCAAAGGGCAAATCGGACACGTCCGACGCACGGAACGCCTTGATTTCCCGCGCGGTGCCATCCTGACCGCCCGCATCGACGATCTGCATTACTTCGAGCGGCGCTGCATACGGTGACAGTTGATCCCAGAGCCCCGCCGCCTCCAGCAATGTGCGTGCTGGTTGCAGCATGGCGGTGGTGCGCATGTCGGCACCATCCGTGTCTTGATCCACAATGGGGGGCGTGGGATCGACGCAGATGACCGAAAAACCAGCGGTCCCAAATGCGGCCGCTGCGGTCAAACCGGCAATGCCGCCGCCGGACACGAGAATATCGCAGGATGTGATCTCTGACATGGAACCCTCCGTTTGACCGTCAACTTATGGCATGTTGCGCCGCGGCCAAGGCGGCATCCTGTCCTACCCCGACAGCGTCGCCAGAAACTGGGTCAGGTCATCGGTGTGATAGTGGATGTGATCCGCAGGCTTCGAGGTTTCGGCGACATGCACGGTTTTCATGCCCATGGCGTGTGGAACGGCGAGGTTGCGGGGCTCGTCCTCGAACATGGCCGCGACCGTCGTGTCGATGCCGTCGCGACCAAACACACGGTCAAAGGCCGCCTGATCCGGCTTGGGATGGAAATCCGCATGTTCCACACCGTACACGGCGTCAAACAGTCCAGAGAGGCCACGCGCGGCCAGCACGCGTTCGGCATAGGGCGCGCAACCGTTGGTATAGACAATACGCCGGCCGGGCAGGTCGCGGATGTGGGACGCGAGTTCAGGATCGGGGACAAGGTGATCCATCGAGATGTCATGCACGTCCTCGAGATAGGGCAGGGGATCTAGATCATGTTCGCGCATCAATCCCGCAAGGGTCGTTCCGTGTTCGCGCCAGTACTGACTGCGCAGGCGGTCTGCCTCGGCTGGGGAAACGCCCAGCGTAGCCACGACATAGGCGGTCATGCGGGCTTCGATCTGGTCAAAGAGGCGCGCAGAAGGGTGGTAAAGCGTGTTGTCCAGATCAAACACCCAGGCGCGGACATGTGCAAAATCATCGGCTGACATGCCCACTGCTTAGGCGTGCTGTGCGCGCGGTGCAAGCGGCTGGGGTTGCGTGTCCGGCGCGGCCCGCCCTAGAGTAATATAATTCAACGACTTGCGAGGCCCGCATGCCTGTCCCACGCCCTAACAACACAGATGCCTATTCGATGATCCTAGAGGCTATCGACATCGGAACGTATCGGCCGGGTGACCGGTTGGTCGAAAGTGAGCTGGCGGACCGGTTCGGCGTGTCGCGCACACCCGTGCGCGAAGCATTGCAGCGTCTGGAAACACAATCGCTTTTGTCGCGTGATGGTCGCAGCCTGATCGTGGCGTCGCTGGACCATAACCAGATGTCCGAGCTTTACGTGGTGCGGCGCGAGTTGGAAGGCTTGGCTGCCTCTCTGGCGGCGCGGCATGCGACATCCGAAGAAGTGCGTATCCTGCGCGACATGGTCGAAGAGGACAATGCACTGATCGGGGACCCCGTGGCGATGGCGCGCGCGAACCGCCGTTTCCATCAACAAATCCATCTTGCGTCGCACAACCGGTATCTGGTGCAACAGCTTGACCTTGTGCATCGTACCATGGCGCTGATGGCGACCACGTCCTTGGCGGCTGTTGGTAGGACAAGTATCGCGCAAAGCGAACATGACGCCATTGTTCGCGCCATTGAGGCCAAGGACGAAGCCGAGGCGGGCACCGCGTTGCGCGATCATATCTCGGTGGCGTTCATGACGCGCCTCAAGCAAGACGCCGAGGCCCGCAAAGAAGACGGCTAGGTCTGGGCCGTGCCATGTTGGGTCTTGTCCCAATAGAACGGCGCAGTCACCAGTTCGTACAACGCCTTGTAGCTCGCAAGAGCGCCCAGTGGGAAGTACAGCGGCATCGTCAGGACCCATGGGATCAGGTGGCGCCGGTCGCGATCGGACGTGGCCAAGACACCGATGAAAATGTTCAGCAACTCCGTCGCGATAAAGAAAAAGGCCAGCGGCCATACGATGGATGACCCCAAGGTGGCCGTCACCGGGTGCGGCAACCCAAAGGTGGGGAGCCAAAAGCTCCAGAGCAGGGGCAGGGCGGCAAACTGCGAGAACGTGGCCAGAAACATGGCCTGAAGCCCCAGGAAACGCTTCCATCCGAGGTCGGCAAGCAGGGCGCGCGGGCTGCGCATGTGGACAAAATACGTGATCAAATACCCTTTGAGCCAACGGGACCGTTGCTTGACCCATGGCCAGGCGCGGGCGTTGGCCTCTTCGAAGGTGGCGGTCGGGATCAATTCGGTGCGGTAGCCGTTGCGCGCCAATCGGATGCCCAAATCGGCGTCCTCGGTGACGTTGTGCGCGTCCCAGCCGCCCAACTCCTCAAGGATGGTCCGCCGGAAAAACAGGGTGGTTCCGCCCAACGGTAGCACCAATCCCATCTTGGCGACCCCCGGCAAGACCAGTCGCCACCAGCTTGCATACTCAATGGTGAAACAGCGGGCGATCCAGTTGTGGCGCGAGTTGTAGTAATCCAAGATGCCTTGCAGGCACGCCACGTCCGGTGCCGCTTGGGCAAAATGCGCGGCCACTTTCTCCAGTTGGTCAGTTTCGGGGGCGTCTTCGGCATCCCAGACGCCAATGATGTCGCCGTTGCAAAAGTCCAAGGCGTAGTTCAGAGCGCGCGGTTTTGTGGTGATGGTGCCATCGTCCGGCACCTCGATCACACGCATCCATCGCGGCAAATCGGTACGGGCCAAAGTGGCGCGCGTGACACTGTCCTTGGCTTCGAGGACAAGCACGACCTCAAGCAGCGCCTTGGGGTACGTCAGACGTGACAGGCGCGCAATCAGCGCCTCCGCGATCCGTTCTTCCTTGAACAAAGGCACCATGACGGACACGCGGGGCAACCGGCCTGTGGGCGCTTTGGGCAGGGGTTCTTGCTGGGCCGGGACGCGGTCTGTCATCAGGGTGATGAGCGCCAAAGCCTTGAGCGTGGTGGTCATGGCCAGCGTAAGAACGCCCCATCCAATGAGAAGCGTTGCGACCCAGAGCGGGAAGGCGACGATGGCCGCGCACAAGAGCGCAAGGGCCAGAACAATGGTCCCCATGCCCAAAGCGGCCTTGGGCGACCACGTCCGACAGCTGAGCGCGTCCGGTAGCTGTGTGACGGCACGGTGGGCCAGTTCAGCGCCATGAAGTTTGCCAATGGACGTATTGATTTGGTCCTGATCGGCGAGCACAGGCAGGATGTCCATGGACTTGCCGGCCATGGCTGTGCGCAAGTCATCCATCCGGTCGGGCCGTGTCGTGGCCACCAGCAACGTTGTTCCGAACCAACGCCACGGCACCACACCAAAGCGTTGGCAAAGCCGCGCAGGAAGCGCCCGTGCCATCAGCGGGCTGGGGGGATCCAGGGTCAAGTCCACGCGATCGGCATCGTACTGCACCGCGAGCGCATCCAGCACATCGGTACGGGCCACATGCTGATCCGCGACAAGGATTTCCCCCAACGGCGCATTGAACTGGTGTTGCTTTGCCAGTGCGTCGAGCAGCGTGGCCTGAGTGATCAACCCTGCATTCACCAATTGCCGCCCCACAGGCAATGAGGGGCGCGCCCGCCGCTGCACAGGGCGGGGTGAAGAAAGACGCAGTAGCGGATCGCTCATCAGGGGGTCCGAACAAATAGATCGGAACCACCTTGGAAGTGTCCAGTTAACGAAGCGTTAAGGTTGTTCAGCTTTCGGGTAATTTCAACCCGAGCGGGCATCCATTGCGGCTGCGAACCGTTCAAACAGGTAGTAGCTGTCTTGCGGGCCGGGGCTTGCCTCAGGGTGGTATTGTACCGAATAGACAGGCTTGTTCTGAACGCGGATGCCGCAATTGGACCCATCAAACAGCGATGTGTGGGTTTCGACCACTCCGTCGGGCAAAGTTTGTGCGTCGACGGCAAAACCATGGTTCATCGAGGTGATTTCAACCTTGCCGGTCTCTAGATCCTTGACCGGGTGGTTGGCGCCGTGGTGGCCGTGGTTCATCTTGATCGTCTTGGCACCCAAGGCCAGCGCCAACATCTGGTGGCCAAGACAAATGCCAAACACGGGAACGTCGCGCCCCAGAATGTCCTGAATCGTCGGCACTGCATATGCACCGGTTGCCGCGGGATCGCCGGGACCATTGGACAGGAACACGCCATCAGGCGCATGTGCCATGACCTCTTCTGCGGTAGCGGTTGCGGGCAGGACGGTCACGTCACAGCCAGCCGAGGCAAGACAGCGCAAAATGTTGCGTTTTGCACCGTAGTCTATCGCCACAACCTTGTGCTTGGCCGCTGTTTGCGGGGCGTAGCCTTCGGGCCATGCCCACCGCATTTCGTCCCAGCGGTAGGACTGCGCGCACGTCACTTCCTTGGCCAGGTCCATACCTTCGAGGCCGGCAAAGCCCCGTGCTGCTGCAACCAATGCGTCGGTGTCGAATATGCCATCCGGATTGTGCGCCAGCGCCACATGCGGCGCGCCCGCTTGGCGGATTGCACGAGTCAGCCGCCGCGTGTCCACACCACCAATTGCAATCCGCCCGCGTGCTGCCAGCCATCCCGACAGATGTTCCGTAGCGCGCCAGTTCGAAGGATCGGTTGGCATCCACTTGACCACCATGCCGGACGCCACCGGATCACCAGTTTCATCATCTTCGGGGTTCACGCCAACATTGCCGATATGGGGAAAGGTAAAGGTGACGACCTGACCGGCATAGGACGGATCGGTCATAATCTCTTGGTACCCGGTCATCGCCGTGTTGAAACACAGCTCTGCCTCTGTCTGGCCTGTGGCGCCAAACCCGTGTCCAAAAAACAAGGTGCCATCGGCCAAAGCGAGGCAGGCGGTCGGTGTGGGGGAGGCGGCAGCGTTCATGGGCGGACCTTTGGCAGCGGAGGAAACGGTGATGACGGGCGGCAAATTGCGCGGAAACTAGTGTGGCGCGCCCCTGTGGTCAAGCCGGATCGGAATTTTGACTTTCCCAATATTTACAATCAGTTAGGTGATTTTAGCCGGGTTGCCTCGCGTATTGGTTTTCAGTATGGTCCCAAGTTCAACACGTGCCCATGGGGATGGACATCAAAAATGGATTTACGCGCCAAGATTTCGGCCGCTCTCAAGCAGGCCATGAAAGACAAGGATGCGGAGCGTCTGTCGACACTGCGGCTCATCAATGCCGCGATCAAGGACAAGGATATTGATGCCCGCGCCGCTGGCGAAGATGACGGCGTAGGTGAGGCCGAAGTCCTTGGTATCCTTGGAAAGATGTCGAAACAGCGGTTGGAAAGTGCCCGCACTTACGAAGAGGGCGGGCGGCTCGACCTGGCCGAGCGTGAGTTGGCAGAGATCAAAGTGATCGAAGAGTTTCTGCCGCAACAACTGGACGACAGCGCGCGGGCCAAAGCCGTGGACGCCGCAATTGCCGAGGTTGGCGCTGACAGCATCCGTGACATGGGCAAGGTGATGGGCGTTCTCAAATCCAAATATACCGGCCAGATGGATTTCGGCACCGTTGGTCCGATGGTCAAGGATCGCCTCTGCGCCTCGTAACGTCCGGTGTGTCAGTCCGGATGTTGCGCTGATTTAGGCCGCACTGTTCGGGCGCCGCAGCGCGCGTTGCAGATCGTCGAACAGGGCCAGGCGTTCCTCCTCACTGAGAAACGCACCGATTTCGACTTCGCGCCCTTTGCCTTTGAGCGTGATGTAATTCGGCACGGGCCCTTTGTCTTCGTGCTTGGTCACCTGCGTCCAATAGCGGTTGCAATCCCACGTTTGCACGTCGCCGTTGGCTTCGGTGCGTGTCAGGTGGGTTTCGTCGTCATCCAGTGTCAGCACCTCAATGATCTGGCGCGCGCGTCTGTTGCGACGCAGAGCAAAATAGACCCCCCACACCGCGAGCATCAGAAACGGCAACAACCCCCACAACACAACACTTCCCAAGAGGGGGAGGGCCGGGATCAGGATCAGCGTAAAAGTCGCAAGAACAAAGGCGGCCATACCGTGCTGGGGCAGCGAATTGTGCGGCCAGAGCCGCAGCTCTTGCACCTGTTCATCTGGTTCTGTGGTCCAACGATAAGGCATAGGCGAAGTATAGGCACCCCGCCCGACATGTCGAAGGACAGGGTGTCGCGGGGGCGTCAACTGTGCCCGTTACAGATCGGTGTATGCCGCCGACGGTACCTGCGACAGCGTGCGTTGCTGAGTGGTGCCAGATGCAAGGTCTTCGCGGTAGATCTTGAGCAATCCGCGTGTCCCGTCAGGCAAACCGGCAATCTGGCCCAGCGTGGTCGCGCCACCGGCTTCTGCCCGCAGGTACGAAGATGTGAGCAGGTGTCTTTGAAAGCTGGTCAGCGTCCCGGTGCCTTCATACCCCATGTAGCGCTGATAGGCGGTTATGGCCGACCGCGTCTTGGGGCCAACGCGGCCATCGACGGTGCCAGCATCAAACCCGAAATAGGTCAGCGCGGATTGAATGTCACGGCCTTCGGAGGTTGCTGGAATACTGGGGCGGTACGTTTTGCGCGGTGCGTATTTCCGCGGCTTCGGGGCATAAGTCGCCTGAGGCGCGCGGGTTCTGGCGCGCAATTGCTGTTGCTGCTGTTGTTCCAGCGCTTTCTTCTTGCGCACTTCTTTCTGGATGATCGCTCCGGCGACGCCGCCCAAGAGTGCGCCCGCGATAAAGTCCTTGCTGTCTGCCGCAACGCGAGTGGCGGGCACGAGGGCGAGCGAGGCCGCAAGTGCGGCGGATGTGAGTTTGGTCGACAACATGTCGGGTTCCTTTCTGCGTATGGCCTGGCGTCGCAATTTTCGGGCAGCGCGGTCCACAAGGCGGTTATGGAACTGGCATATGAGGCGGGAACCGGGTCACGGAAGGTGTTTTGTCTCCTATGCGCGCGCGTGGGCGGCGGTTCGCGCGTTTGGCTGGGGGCTTGGGCGGGAGATGGCCCGGATGTGTTGCGTGATATTGCATAACACTGCAGGTGGAGCTGCCGTTTTTCCGGCATTTCTGTTGCGGCCATGGCCGCAACCCTGGAGTTTGTTCAGCTAGATCAAAGGGGATCAGGATGTTCGGCGAAGGATGGCCAGCAGAGGTAGAACGAAGAGCGCGACAGTGAGCCCAAGATACTCCAGAACAGCCCTTTCATGGAAATGCATCGCGGCGGTGTTTTGCTGCAAGAGCGCTGTAAAATCCTCTGGTGGAAGCTCTGCCAGCGTGCCTGTCATGGCAAAGATGTTGTTAGGCTCCAGAAGGCTGACGGCCACCCAGCCAAACATGATGATCCAGTGCATTGAGTAGGAGAGCAGGCGTTGAGGCGTTGCCAGCCAACGGCTGGTGAGCGCATGCCAGGCGCTGAGACAGAGCAGTATCAGGAGGGGGACTGTCAGTTCGGCGACTACGGAGAGAGGTCGCGTTGCAAGTGCAAAAGGCGGACGTTCGACGGTGGGTGAGATCTGCGTAAACGTTTCCGACACGATATAGGCCGCAAGCACGGCCCTACATAGTCCGGCGAGTGCGAAGGCGTGCTTTGTTGCGGAGACGTGGCGTCGATACATGAGCGCGCTCAATCCGAGCAGCACCAGAATGCAGGTGATTGAAAATGTATCGAGTAGCGGGGTGTGAAGCATCTGCCCTGCGCGTTTTGCCGATTTGAAAAAAGGGCCCCGGTCGCCACCGGAGCCCTTTTTGGGTTTAGATCAGTCCTTGCCGTTAGTGGCCCGGCTGTTTGTCCCAGTCTTCCTGCTTGGGCAGGATTTCGAACGTGTGCTCTGGCGGTGGGCTGGGCAGTGTCCATTCCAGCGTGTCCGCATACTCGTTCCATGGGTTGTTTTCGGTTACTTTGGCGCCGCGCAGCAGCGAATAGGCAATCACACCAAAGAAGAACAGGAACGACGCGAAGGACAGGAATGCACCCCAGGACGACCACTCATTCCAGTAAGCGAACTGTTCGGGGTAGTCGATGTAACGGCGTGGCATCCCTTGGCGGCCCAGGAAGTGCTGGGGGAAGAAGGTGATGTTTGCACCGATGAACATGGCCCAGAAGTGCAGCTTGCCTGCCCATTCGGGATACATGCGGCCCGTCATTTTGGGGAAGTAGAAGTAGACCCCCGCAAAGATGGCGAACACGGCACCCAAGGACATCACGTAGTGGAAGTGCGCAACCACGTAATATGTGTCGTGATAGTAGCGGTCCACGGCAGCCTGGCTGAGGACGATGCCTGTCACGCCACCCGCGGTGAACAGGAACAGGAAGCCAAAGGCCCACAGCATGGGTGTCTTCATCTCGACCGAACCGCCCCACATGGTGGCGATCCAGCTAAAGACCTTGACCCCTGTGGGCACCGCAATGACCATCGTGGCCAGCATGAAGTAAGCCTGCTGGTTCAGCGACATGCCGACCGTGTACATGTGGTGCGCCCACACGACAAAGCCCAGCACACCAATCGCGATCAGAGCCCAGACCATCGGCAGGTAGCCAAAGACCGGCTTGCGGCTGAACGTGGCGATGACGTGGCTGATAATGCCGAAACCGGGAAGGATGATGATGTACACCTCTGGGTGACCAAAGAACCACAGGATGTGCTGGTACAGCACTGGGTCACCGCCACCGGCAGGGTCAAAGAAGGCAAAGCCAAAGTTACGGTCCATCAGCAGCATGGTGATCGCGCCCGCCAGAACTGGCAGGGACAAAAGGATCAGCCACGATGTGATAAAGATAGACCAGGAGAACAGCGGCACCTTGAACAGGGTCATGCCGGGGGCACGCATGTTCAGGAAGGTGGTGATCATGTTGATCGCACCCAGGATCGACGAGGCGCCCGAGACGTGCACCGCGAAGATCGCGAGATCCATCGACATACCGGCCTCGTTGGTGGACAGCGGCGGGTAGAGCACCCAGCCCACGCCCGAACCCCACTGGCCGTTGCCACCCGGTGCCACCACCGAGCAGACCGCCAGTGTCGTACCGGCCACATAGAGCCAGAAGGACAGGTTGTTCATACGAGGAAACGCCATGTCAGGCGCGCCAATCTGCAACGGCATGAAGTAGTTGCCGAAACCACCAAAAAGCGCCGGGATCACGACGAAGAACATCATAAGGATGCCGTGGCCCGTGATCAAAACGTTCCAGAGGTGGCCGTTCGGGGTGCAGTAGTCGTCGGATGCAAAGAGGCGGGCCCCTTCAGCACACATGTATTGCACGCCCGGATCCATCAGCTCGAGGCGCATGTAAACGGTGAAAGCCACCGAAACAAAGCCGACAAGGGCCGATACGATCAGGTACAAAATACCGATATCTTTGTGGTTTGTGGACATGAACCAACGGGTGAAAAAGCCCCGATCGTCTTCGTGCTCGTGCCCGTGAATGGCTGCGTCTGCCATGCGGTGCCTCCTGGCTTGGGATGTTAACGCGTACGGGGTTCCCGTCCGCACACGGATTCTTGAGCGGTTCTAAAGTCTTGGCCCGCGCGCATCAATGGAAGATCGTGATCGGAACCGGGATGAATTGTCGCGTGTGAACCATTCTGCATCTTTTGCCTGAGTTCCGGTGTTGCACTCAGGCTATAAACCGCAACCGTTTCCGGAAGCGAAACGATCCATGCAGTTTGCCGGGCCGCGTTTCCAAATTGGGGGTGATCTCACAAAATGGTCTTGATTTGGCGGCTTTGAGAGCACGGTTCGTCCACTGAACCGTCTGATTCTCCCGTCATGAACAGGCTCTGAAAGCGCGCAAAGCGTTGTGGAGCGAGTGAAGTCACATGGCGACGAACGATAATACCAATCCTGGCACCGAGGGTGATCAGGTCATCAACGGGACAACTGGCACCGACACCCTGACCGGTGCGTTTGGTGCGGACACCATCAACGGCGGAGCCGGGGCAGACGTCCTGAGCGGCGACGGCCCGGTTGAGGGTGCCTGGCATTTTGAGACGTTCGACTTTGACTTTTCCTCTGCGGCCGGACAGGCGTTCGACATCGAAAGCGGTGTGCGCACAGGGTCCGGCTATGTCACTGACTTTAACGAAGGTGGGCTGACCAACACGGTGCGTGGCACCACAGGCAACCCCGAAGACTTTGGCGTCATCTATACAAGCACGCTGAACGTGGCGGCAGGTGGGACATACCGCCTGACCACATCATCCGATGACGGCTCAACCATCCAAATCTTTGATTCTGAGGGCAATCCTCTTCAGTTCAACAACCAGACCGGCGGCATGCTGGACTATCTGAACAATGACTTTCACCAGGGAACGACGACACGCTTTGGCGATGTGGTGCTGGATCCGAATGAAACATACACGATCCAGATCCGGTACTGGGAGAACCGTGGCGGCGACACGCTTGCCGCGACGATCAGCGGTCCGGACACGGGCAATGTATCTGAAAACCTGCTGACCACGGATATGATTGGGCTGCCGCCCGGGCCGGAGTATTCGGTCACGGGCACACCTGCGGGTGTCGAAGGCGACGATGAGATTTTTGGTGGCGCAGGCGACGACACGATCACCGGTGACGGTGGCAACGACAGCTTGTTCGGCGAAGGTGACAACGACAGCGTATCCGGTGGCAGTGGCAATGACCTCGTCGACGGTGATGGTGGTGCGGACACGCTGGACGGTGGGTCCGGAACAGATACCCTGGTTGGCGATGCTGGCAATGACAGCCTGGATGGCGGTTCCGGTGCCGATGAACTCTATGGCGGCGACGACAACGACACTCTGAACGGTGGTGCGGGTTCTGACAGCCTGTTTGGCGGCGCAGGCGACGACAGCCTGACGGGCGACAGCGGATCAGAACGCACAACCCTCTTCGAAGACGATTTTGAAGGTGGCACAGACGGCTGGTCCGACAGCTCGACCGAGACTGACGCCAGCCTTGGCACGTCATTGGGCCGTTTTGGCGCGGGCGATGGCATCATTGCCACGCAACGCACCATCGACCTGGGCGAGGACGCAGATCAGGTTGAAGTGAACTTTGACGCCCTCCTGCTGGACAGTTGGGACGGCGAGGATTTCGTGATCACCGTAAATGGTGAAGAAGTGCGGTTCTCGCACCTCTCCGGTGACACATCGGCACCCGCGAGCCAGAGTTTCGTTGGCGCAGACGGCGCAACCTACACATTCGACTTTGCCAATACGGCAACGGGCGAGTTGGGCTATTCCTCGACAGCTGCCGGATCGACGATCTCGTCCTCGGTGGACACGATCATGGCCGTGACGATCACCATCGACAACCCTCCGGCGGCGTTGGAGATCGGGTTCGGCAGCACGCTGAACTCGGCCTTGGACAACGAGAGCTTTGCCATCGACAACTTCGTGGTCGAAAGCATTGAACCGTCGGATGATACGCTGAATGGCGGAACGGGCGACGACACCCTGACCGGTGGTGCCGGGGACGACGTCTATGTTTTCAACGCGGGCGACGGCAACGACGTCATCACCGATTTCAACGCTGGCAACAGCGGGTCGATCACGGACAATGATCAGACCAACAACGACTTCATCGACCTGAGCGCGTACTACTCGCACATCCACGAATTGCGTTCGGACCTTGCCGATGACGGTGTTCTGAACCAATCCGTCGGTGACTTCTCGGACAACACGGCGCTGGGTGGCTCGATCACCATGACGGGCGTGGGTGCCAATGATCTGACATTTGATAACACCAATGTCGCCTGTTTCACCGAAGGCGCTTTGATCGAAACGGTTGATGGGCCTGTGCCGGTCGAAGCGTTGCGTCGGGGCATGCGTCTGCGCACCTATGACAACGGTGACCGTCCGGTGCGCGCTGTTTTGCGCCGTACGGTCGATGGCTCTGGTGACCTTGCCCCGGTGCATATCTCTGCGGGCGCCTTGGACAATGACCGCGATCTGATCGTATCGCCCGCGCACCGCATGTTGATCTCTGATTGGCGGGCTCAGATGCTCTTTGGTGCGGACGAAGTGTTGGTCAGTGCGGCCAACCTCGTGCGAGGCGATCTGATCTACCGTGCTCCGGTGCCCCGGGTGACATACTACCATATCCTGATGGACCGGCATGAGATCATCTATGCCGAAGGGGCCGCCACAGAGAGCTTTCACCTCAGCAAGGAAGATGCCGAAGCCGTTGAATACGGCGATTCCGATGAGGCAGCCGTCGCGGCAGAAATTGCACGGATCTTCCCGGAACTTCTTATGTGTGCCAGCCGCTGTGTGCGTCCGGTCATGAAAGGCTACGAGGCGCGCGCATTGGCGGGAATGATCGGCTAAAGCAGGCTTTCTGACCCGAATACGGTCTCAAAGCTCTGTTTGAGCGCCACGTCCACGTCGTCCATTGTAACGGGCAGTCCAAGGTCGACCAGTGACGTGACGCCATGGTCGCTGATCCCGCATGGCACAATGCCTTCAAAATGGGACAGGTCCGGTTCGACGTTGATCGACAGGCCATGAAAGCTGATCCATTTGCGCAAGCGGATACCGATGGCTGCGATCTTGTCTTCGGCGGGTGAGCCATCCAGTTGAGGTGGCTTTTCCGGTCGTTCCACCCAGACCCCAACGCGACCCTCGCGAATCTCGCCCCGGACGTTGAAGCTGGCCAGTGTTTCGATCACCCAGGTCTCGAGGTCTTTGACAAAGGCCCGGACGTCATGTCCGCGTTTGCCGACATCAAGGAGCGTATAGGCCACACGCTGACCAGGACCATGATAGGTGTACTGCCCACCACGCCGTGTGCCGAAGACCGGAAATCGGTCCGGGTCCGTCAGATCGGCAGGTTTGGCAGATGTGCCGGCGGTATAGAGCGGCGGGTGTTCCAGCAGCCAGATACATTCATCCGCTTCGCCCGCAGCAATGGCGTTGGCGCGCGATTCCATCCACGCTTCGGCAGTGCGGTAGTCAGTCAGTCCCGGTGTCGTTATCCATTCGACCATGGCTGTCAGGGCAGCAGCCCTGCCTCCTTGACTGTTGGCACATTGGCGCGACTAACCGGGATGTCGTTGCCGTTGGTCATTGTGAGCGTCGCCCGATCACCAAGGCGGGTGGCGGCACGGACTTGATCAAATGCCGCCCAATGCGACCGATGTACCTGTGCGCCAAGGGTGTCGCCAACCTCATTTATCGCATCTGACAACCGCATCAGCACCAGCGCCTCGCCTTTGGTGGTCTGGATGCGGACATAGTGATCCTCGACTGAAAGCGCCACAAGAGGTCCTCGTTTGTCGATGGGCAAACGCTTGAGGATCTGCGCCGGAGCGAGTGCCGTTTGCGGGGCAACTTGTGGCGCGTTCTGTTGGCGTATCATTGTCAGAACTGCAGTCACGATGGCGGCAATGGCAATGACGGGCCCCAAAAAGCCGGGCAGCGATTCCAGAGTGGGAATCCAACCGAACGCCACGAAATTAATGGCCGCCACAACGAGGGCGACGCCGATCCCGCTGACCGCAGCTGTGATCAGGACGCGCAGCCACACTTGGCGCTTTGACAACAGGCCACGCAGCGCGAGGTCGCAGAACGCGCCTACGCCGTAGGTCAGAGCAACGGTTACGAGCCAGTACAAAACGCGCGGCGCAAAGCGCAAACGGGTGTCCGTGCCAAAAGGGCCAGCCAGCCCGAGGATCAAACCCACACCGATCAACGCGGTCAGTGTCACGGGATGCGCCATATGCGTCCGCCATTCACGAAGCGCGAATTGCGGTTGTCCGTCATTCACGAAGCAGGCCCCTTTTTCACGCAAACACAATGGAATAGCCGGTGGATGCTTGTCTAGCTGAGGGTCAATTGAAACCGCAACAGGAAAGACCCACACCATGACCTTGCTCCCTCTCTTGGATGCCAGCCCGATTGTTCAGTTGCATGTTGGTGCCGCATGCCTTGCGCTGCTGTTGGGACCATTCGCGCTTTATGGACGGCGCAAGGGCAGGGGGCACAAAGTGCAGGGATATGTCTGGGTTATTGCGATGGCTATAACTGCGTTGTCGTCGTTCGGCATTCACAGTTTTGCAGTGATTGGTCCGTTCAGCCCGATCCACCTGTTGTCGCTCTTTGCGCTTTGGTCGCTCTACGAAGGCATGCGTCACATCCTCGCGCGGCGGGTCGCGATGCATCAGATCGTGATGCGGTCGCTGTATTGGCGCGGGCTGTGTGTTGCCGGGTTGTTCAACTTTCTGCCCGGACGCACCACCAACCGGATGATTTTCCCGGAAATGCCAGACGCGGGCTACGTGGTCATTTCGCTGGGGATCGCCGGTTTGGTGTGGGCCGGTGTGCGCAGCCGCCGAACCTTGCAGGCGGCGATGGCCTAGGCCGCCTCTTCGGCGGCGACCTTTTGCAACAGCTCGGCATAGGTGTCGGCGCCCTGCGCGCCGGTCACCAGATATTTGCCGCCAAACACCATGCTCGGCACGCCAGAGATGCCGTGGGACGTCCAAAATTGCTGCTTTTCCCGCACGCTTTCCTGCAACTCTCCGCTGTCCAATATCTGCGAGGCGGCGGCGCGGTCCAGCCCGACAGAGATGGCCACATCAAGCAACACGTCGTCCTTGGACACGTCCTTTTGGTGGGCAAAGTAGGCGTCGAATAATGCCAGTTTCAGCGGATGCTGCACACCTTGCGACAGGGCAAAGTCCAGAAGCTGATGGGCTTTGAAACTGTTGACGATCCGGCTGTCCGGCGAAAACGCAAAGGTGATGCCAAGGCTTTGCCCCAGAGCCGTCAGATGCGCCCGCGTTTGCGCCGATTGCTCGGCGGTTGAACCGTATTTCTCGGTGATATGCTCGGCCAGGTTTTGGCCTTCGGCGGGCATATTCGGGTTCAGTTCGAACGGATGCCAGCGCACACGCGCGCCCATACCGGTGTTGGCCAGCGCCTGTTCCAGTTGCCGGTAGCCAACAATGCACCATGGACACATGACGTCCGACACAATGTCGATCTGAATGACGGGGGCGGTATCGGTCATCGGTTTGTCCTGGATGCGAAGGGTTGCCGTTTACATCACCTCTGGCGGAACGGTTTTCAACCGCCCACCGCACAAACATGCGCCCAGTCAAAGGTAAGGAATTAGAGACTTTGCGAATCTCGCGTTGGTGGTAGGCTGTTTTCATATTTTTTGGAGGGAATTTAATGCTGACCAAGACCATTGCTGCGTCCGTTCTTGCCATGTCGGTCGCAATTGTCCCGGCGACGCGCGTCAGCGCAGATGCGGGCGATTTTGTTGCCGGAGCGATCATCGGCGGGCTTGTTGGACACGCTGCGACCAAGCAGAACCAGCGCAAGAAAGCGGCGACGCGCTCCTATTCGTCAAAGAAGACCTACAAACCACGCCTGCCATCGACCCAGGAGGGGCGCGAGATACAGGCATCGCTGAACTATTTCGGGTTCAATGCAGGTTCGGTCGACGGTCAATTGGGCAAGCGCTCGCGCAATGCGATTGCGTCTTACCAGGCTTATCTGGGCTATCCTTCGACCGGCGCGTTGACCCCATTTGAGCAAAACTTGCTCATCAGTTCGTACAACCGGGCACAGGCCGGTGGCTACTCGGTCACGCAACAGATCGCGGCCAATCCCGAAGGCACGCGTGGCCTGCTGAGAAACTACCGTGCCGAACTTGCCGGGCAACCCGCAGCTCCGGCGCAGACCATTGTGCTGGCGCCTCAACCTGCTGCACCTGCAGTCGGCACCACAACGACCACAACAGTGATTGCGGCCGCACCCCAGGCGGTCAATCCGGCCATAGCGCCTACGGTGACAGAAACTGCAACGACGGCTTTGCCCAACTTTCTTGGCGGTGGGGCGCAACAGTCATTGGCATCGCACTGCAACACGGTGTCGTTGCTGACCAACTCGAACGGCGGGTTCACGACTGCGGCTGCCATGACGGATCCAAACGTCGCGTTGAACGAACAATTTTGCCTCGCCCGGACCTACGCCATCGCCAAGAGCGAGGACATGATTTCGAAGGTGCAAGGGTTCACAAGCGATCAGATCGCGACCCAGTGCAAACAGTTTGGTCCCGCCATGCAGCAACACGTTGCCGCGCTGGCGCTCAAACCGCAGGGCGAAGTCGTGAGCGACGTGGCCGGGTTCATTCTGACAACCGGCATGTCACCAGCGCAATTGCAGGGCACGGCCCAGATTTGCATGGGTGTTGGGTATCGGACAGATGACATGGATGTCGCGCTCGGCTCTGCCTTGATGCTCTATGCGATGGGGCAGCACGTGTATGGCGAGTTGATGGGCCACCATCTGGCGCAAGGGTTTGGCACGTCCCAACGTGTTGACGCAGCACGTGTTTGGTATGCCGAAGGGCTGCGCGCTGTGGATCAGGGTCAGCCGACAGTGTTCGCCCCCGGTCAGCCAGAACGCACGGAACTGCTGCGCAAGGCGTCACTGAGCCTCGGCACCAACCAATCCGGGTTTGCACCAGCCCAACCGACTGTGCAGCCTGCCGCATTGCCCACATTCGGCATTATCAGCGAGTAAGCGCATTCATTGCCACAAAGATACCGGAGCTGCCCACGGCTCCGGTTTTTCTTTGAGATTTCGGTCTTGGCATCTGCGTCTTTCAGGGCTAAGACGCAAAAACCAAGTCAAGGCGTGCGGCCGTGGCGGAATTGGTAGACGCGCAGCGTTGAGGTCGCTGTGGGGTAACACCCGTGGAAGTTCGAGTCTTCTCGGCCGCACCAGAGAATGTGACAAAACAGTGGGTTGTGCTGGATGCCCTGTTTTATCCCCCAATCTATCCCCCAGCGGTTTCGATGTGTGCGACCACTTCATCAGTCTTGAAGAAGCTGCAACCGCCTTTCTTGTAGATGCGGATGTACCCGGCTTTGGCCCACCGATAGAGCGTTTTCGAGCTCACGCCGACGACGCCGACGCTTTGTTTAGGTCGAAATGTGGCTGGTGTGGTCATGCGCGACCCTCGTGGCTTGGTGCGTCTGGCGACCGATCCGCCCGCTTGTTGAAGAGCTCGGCCATGTCCTCAACGACCTGATCGACGAGCTCGGCTTCGTCTGGCTCGTCTGTCGGCAGGTTCAGGATCCCGACTTGTGTCTCGCGCCAGTGGTGTTGAAAGTCCGCCCAGCTCATGCGGCATACTCCAGCATGACAGAGCCCGCCCATTGCTGAGCCGCGGCCTGCATCATCCCCGGAAAGCTGCGAGAGCGTAGGCGGGCGCGCTCTGGCCCAGGTGGCATACGGTGGACCTTGTTCCATGGCCGCCATTCGAGGCTCTCTCGCTCTGGTTCTGTCAGCCGCTCTGTCTCGCGAAGAGGCGGGAGGCCGCGGAGATACCAGCCCGTTGACTTGTACTGTGGCTCGCCAAACCAGAAGGGCTGCACCATCTGCGGGGCCGGCAGATCTTCGGGCATACGATCGCGCGCAAGGTCATTCATTTCCGGGTTTTCGATCGCGACCCGCTCGATCGGCGCATCCCAGCAAGCGGTGAAGACGCTGACCCCCAGCTCGAACTCTTCTTTGAGGTCGGTCCAAGAGCGGCCCTTCGGCAGTTTCTTTGGCGGCGTCCACTTTCCCGCGCCAGACATCCACCGACGCCCCGACCGGCAAAGGCGGGTGCAGGGCGGATGCATAACCGCCAGCAAATCCCAGCCCTCCTCGAGGATGCCGCCGCGTATGTCGCAAACGATGTGGCGGTTTGACCGGTCCTCGGCTGGTTCAACATCGCAGGACCACACGTCGTGTCCCAATGCGGCGAACGCCTTCCGCGCGATGCCCGAGGTTTCACATCCGACGAGAATGCGCATCATGCCACACCCCCGATCGGGGGATAGATCGTGATAAACCCGTCATCCTCGATGTCGCCGCCGCGCGCTGGGCAATCCGGGTGAACCGTGCCGCCCGGACAGCCACATTCGGGCCAGAGTGGGCACTCGAAGCTCTGTACGTCGCCGGACAGGGCGAACCCTGCAACCGGCGACGCTTGCCGTCCGTGAGTGGTAGTCGGCAGTTCGTTCCCAGCGCTCATGACAACACCAGCTCGTATTGACCGGCGGGCAGCCGCAGGGCTTTGCCGCGCATGTCCACGACATCAATCCCCCGGGTGCCGAACTCGCGGCCCCGGACAAAGCCCCGCTCGGGGTGGTGTGTGGGAGAGCGTTGAAACCGGACCTCATCGCCGATCTCGGGGAATGGAAAAGACGCCCCCAAAGCCGAGGACACAAGGCTCGGGGGCGCAGGCGTACCGCGCGGCGAAGTGGTGATTTCAGACGCGGTGGCAGGTAACCAGCGGGTGCGGAACATCATCATGACACCACCTCCCAGCGTGGGCGCTCAGGCTCGGGCGGCGTGATGCCCGCGGCTTCGAGGATGTTTGAGGCGGCGCGCAGCCAGTTCCGGGGCAGGTCCTGTCTGTCCTCTGCCATCGCCGGTACACCAAAGACCTGAATTTCGTAGAGGCAGGGTCGATGGGGCGTCGGCAGGTCCGCCGCATAGTCCCAACGCCCGCCGTTGTTCTGGCAGAGGTTCTGAAGCGCCAGCAACCGGCTCCCCTCTGGTACCATCTGCAAGAGAGTGACCGTGTTTTGGATGGTGTCGATGTTCACAGAGATGCTCATGCCTCCGCCCCCAACATGTCGATCTCGAGGAGACCTTCGTTTGTGATGATGGCTGTGCGTGTCGGCTTGCGTCCGCTCCGATCGAGGAGGCAGGCGTAGCGCAACCAGGTCACCACTATGCTCGAGTGCTCTTGGGTGCAGTCGGGGTGCTGGCCGACCCAAACGGTGCCGCGATGGGCGGAAACTTCTTTCAAGCCCCCATGGTTGATCGACTTGTGCGCGTCGATCAGGGCGGCAGCTTGGACGTTGGTGAGGTGCGATCTGCTCATGAGGTTGCCCCCAGCAGAGTGCGGGAAACCGCCAGAGGATAGGAGAAAACCCGCGGGGCATCGTGGGGGCACGACACGCCCGCGGGGTGAGCGAAGGTGTTATCAGCACCGTCACTCGCTTCATTCCGCCCAACCCAAGAAAGAGCAAAATGAAACATCTGAGAGACCTTCGCCTCATGATCGAGACAATCTACATCAATCCCGCCCTGACCGTGTTCCTCGCCATTGCCGTGCTGGGAGTGCTCGCCATCTGGCGTCTGTCCTGAAATCAAGTTGGTGTGCTGCATCGCGGCCTCCTGTGTTCGAAAGCCAGTATTAGCTAATAGCTAATCTTCGTGCAATACAATAATTAGCTAATAGCTAATTACGAGATTTTCAGTATGGGAATGGCTAAACCCTGCTCACTTGATGTTGTGCGCTTGGCTACAGTTGATCGAGGTTTGGTGATACGGTTCCAAGCAGCAAGCCTATTGAAACAGGGACTGTCAAAGATGCGGCACGATGAACTCGAGATGATCGCAGTGGGCTGTCGAGCAGAGCTTCGTTCTATGGGCGTCGAGTTGCAGGTGTCACAGAATTTCGAGGAAATCCGGGGCGAATTCGCACAGCTCGACAAGGACTTGGGACCGGCAGGGGATCCTGCGAGCTTGTTGTTGACCAGAGCCAACTCGTTCTGGATTTTTGCCACCAAGGACGGTCTCCCGATCCTGGGGTTTGCTGTTCGCATGGACGACTTGGTCGATGAAGATGCGCAGGCCTTTCTCATTCGCTCGCTGCATGTGATTTTTGGGGTTCAGGTCACCAGGACAGCCTTCAGCATTTTCGCAGGTCGCCATTGGGGAAAGGCAGCGTACTTCGGCGATCTCAAAGCGAACATGCGCAATGGCTTGGCCACAGATGGCGGAAAAATCATACGTTTGACGTTTGCATATGCCCACTACCGAGCGTTCACGGACTTCGGTTCGAACATCCACTACTGTTTTTTGAGAGCTAAGGATCGGGCAAAAGGCGCCAGCTATGGTTTCCTGGAAGGAGAGCCTTTCGATTGGGAAACAGACCGTAGCATCTACCAGGACGGCAATCCAGAATGGATCATGCAAACCCGTCGTGAACGCCTACCGTCACTCTTGGCCGATGCTGCCAAGCTCCTGCCGCAGTGGGAGGGGTTCGCAGTAGATAAGAAGCAGCGGCTCGGAGTTGTCGACAACTCGGCACGCCGCTCGAAGTAGCGGAATGCGCATCACGCGGGGGCTTGAAGGATAGAGCGCCATAAATGTGCCGTCTGGCTCGCTAGTCGCCCCAGCTGACCATGCTCTACGATGCCACTCAAATATGCGACGACGTCTGTCTAACGGCCACGATTCGTATTCCAGTTGAAGGACGACCGCATCTGTAGTCTGTGCCTTCTCGGCTAAGTATGAGCGTGGCCCAACCTTTTGCAGGCGTGTTTTGCCTCGGATCGGTTTTCTGTAAGTGTCGCAGAAGTCGATGATGTCGGCAAAGTTCCCTATCGGTGTCTCATTGCCTTGGTATCTTGAAAAGAATGCACCGACGCCTGGCCTGTCAACGGTTGAAGGCGGAGGTGGGAGTAGATCGTTTAACCCGATCCCCAACGCGGTACACAAACGCCAGAGCGAGATCACGCCAGGTCCGTGACTGCTGTCACCAAAGCCACCGGACCATATCTTCTGGGCTTGCGAGTGTGCGCAATTGCAGTCGTCTGACAAGCGCCGCAGGCTCTTGTATGGAGATGCTTGGAAGGCCGACCTAAATCGGGCGGCGAGGACCGACGTGGGGCGACTGTCGGATGGATCAAGATCAAACATGCCCCTTTTTATAGTCAAATTTGCAACCTTAGCAAGAGGCTGTGGCAAGTAACTGATTGAGTTCTTGCAATATTGCCTATTGGCTAAAAAAGAGATTTGACGCGAAACAGCGACACTCGCCAAGGTGGCAAAATGCCTTTGTTCAGGAGTTTTTTATGGCCAGTGCCGAGTTAGAAGAATTGTATTTGAAGCTCAGCCCGCAGTGCCGCCAACATCTTCTTCGGTATCTACGGAGTCTTGCTGCGCTCGAAGAAAGCGAGCGAACTCGAGAAGCTGGGTTTGACGTTCCGAGCTCAACTCATCAAACATAGACTGAACCTCCGCGAGCTCGTCGGACAGGTTTTGATCATCCACAAAAAGCTCGTGGTGTTCGATCTGCAAAACCGACGCTATGCGCTCGATCAGGTGGTTGTTTAGGTTTTTTTTGCCGCGCTCGATTTCCGACAGGTGGGGTGCTGAGATGCCTATCTTTCCAGCCATCTCTTCGAGCGTCCAGCTCTTGGCGTTTCTTAGCTCTCGGATACGAATTTGTAGCTGCATGCTAAGCTGATAGCAGCCCGGCGCGTTGGGTTGAATTTGCAAATGGCGAATTCCTTGTTGAAAAGACTTTAGCTATTAGCTAAATGCAGAGCATGTCACTTCTGTCCGATTTCCTCAAGACACAGGTCCGATCTCAGTTTGCGGAGCGTGTTGGCATCAGCGGAGCCTACCTCTCTCAGCTCTCGTCTGGTCTGCGAACGCCCAGCCTCGAGGTTGCGTCGGCAATAGAACGAGAGACTGGCGGGGCCGTTCCCATGCAGAGTTGGGGTAAAGAGCACAGTTCATGTTCTCCATCATCCATTGCCTGTCTTTCGGAGGCGTCGTGATGCTCGTGGAGTTCTTGCCTACCTGCAAAGTGGCGGGATCGAACGCCGCCTGGCAAGGTCGGGAAAACCTGACCAGTCGGCGCTGGGCGCAAGGGCGCAAGGCTCCGTCTTACCCCCGAAGAGTGCGGGCCAACACAATCAACAGAACCAGTATCACAATCACCATGTGCGTTGGGGTTTGCTCGACGGTTTCTACGGCGAGCGGCAGCTCGGACAGGTCATTCATCCTGCGTTTCTCCTATTTGGGCGGGATGAATATGCGCGGCGGGGAGATTGGGACGGCCCCGCTGCGCAACAACATCTCGCAGTTTCAGTGCGGAACAGGTTGTGGGGATTCGCTTAGGCGTTCCTCTGGCGGTTCCCCATCCTCCTGTGAGTATGGGTGTGCGTCACCGCCATGCGTGATGGGGTTGGAATCGTTTCCTCCCAAGCCACAGACCGAACGACAAGATTTCGCGGCAACGACCGCACCAACGGGCCGCAAGAGCCCGCTTCTAGGCACCTTCAAACCTATTGGAGCACGAGCATGTATCAGCGACGAGGGGCGTCGCGGGGCGGTGAGCTATGACTGGCTCGCCTTTGCCGCCACCGACCGACAGCGACGGCGTATGGGACTATGTCGATCAGAGCTTTGATCTGACCGGCATCTTCGATCGCGCAACTTTCCAGCAATTGGCAGATTGCCGACGCCGAATGGATACCGCGTTGAAAATCGTCCTGGGCGATGCCAGTGACGAGGCGTCCGAGGCGCTGCACACGGCCCTGATTGCGGTCATGGCGCAGCTCGAGCGCTCGGCTTTTGAACGCGAGCCGCAGAGCTTTGAGGAAGTCCATTGGCGCACGCTTTGCCTGATCGATCCGATTGACGGTTCGTTCCGAGCCGATTGGGGCAAGAGCGTCGCCGAGCAGCTTTGGGCATTTTCTGAAGCGTGCCGTGTGCCAAATTCGGACACAGGGCGAGTGGGGGCGGTGGCATGAGCCACAAAGCAAACGCTTGGTTGGCTCTGTTGCCGCCTGATGCCGTCAAAGCCGGTGCCTTTCGCATCCTGTTTCATCTCTGCGACCACCACAATGATGAGCGCGATCCCTTGATCGCATGTTTCCCATCTCAAGAGACGCTGATGCGGAAAACGGGCTTATCAAACGGTGCCCTGAACAATGCCCTCGCGACCATGGAATGTGATGGTCTAATCCGACGGAAACGCTCGACCGTGCCCGGCTCATCTCAACGTCGCACCTACTACATCCTCGGTTGCGACCAAGCAGAGATGGCAAAGCAAACTCCAGAAAATGGAGTTTGCCCAAACTCCGGCCCACTGGAGGCAGCCCCGAGGCAAACTCCAGTTTTGGACCGAGCTAACTCCAGTTTTGAGGGGAGCAAACTCCAGCCCACTGGAGAGGAACCTGTAATGGAACCTGTAAAGGAAGATTGCGCTGGCGCGCATGATTTCGATTTTGATGGTTTCTACGAACGCTTTGTTGAGCTGTACCCGCGCATCGGAAATCAGGGTGAGACCGCCGACCTCCTGCGTCTCGCCATCGAGGCTGGGACCGACCCCGAGGACATTCTGTGGGGCGCCCGGTGCTATGCGATCGAGCAGAAAGGCAACGCCGCCCGCTACGTCGCCTATTCCGAGAATTGGGTCCGCGACCGGCGGTGGGAAAGCCATCCTCAGAACGCAGGGGCCACCGCGACCGAGCAGGACATCCGTGAAGCCAGAGCGAAGGCAATCCGCGAACGAAAGCCCTGGGTTGTGTCTCAGGTCTCCGCGTTCGCCGCCCGTGAGCTGATGGCTCATTCGCTTGTCACAGCCGAGGAATGCGAAGCCGCGGGGATCCACGTATGAGCTCGCTTCACGCTGATCCCGCCACCCATGGCACCCGCTTTGGCGCTGTCCTAGTTACCGTTGACCTCGCCGCAGGCGATTGCGTCGTTCACGCGCCCAAGCCCGACTCTCTCACGGGGGCTATACACCGCAAGCGCTTCAACAGCCTCGACGAGGTCCAAGGCGCTTATCAGGTTCAGATCGGTTTGGCCGCGACCGATCCCATCGCCCGCGATTTCTCGCGCGCTCTGAAATTCGCCGGTCAGCAACTCCGCACCCGTGAGGGCTGCGAATGACCGAACGCATGACAGCTGCGGCCTTTCTTGCCCAACAATTTGGGCCGAAGAAGCTCCCTCGGGAGCGGGGCGCCCAGCGCGTCGAGTTCGACGGTATGACTTTCGACAGCAAGGCGGAGGCTGCTCGCTGGCAAGAGCTCAGCCTGTTGCAGGTGGCCGGTGAAATCTCCGGCCTGCGCCGTCAGGTCAAGATTGGGCTCATTGGGCGCGATGGTCCCATCATGACCGACAGCGGCAAGCAACAGCGGGTCTACGTCGCCGACTTCATATACGTTGATCACGCGCTGGGCACGATGGTGGTCGAGGATCGCAAAGGTCACGAAACCGAGGTTTTCAAGTTCAAGCGCGCGGTGTTGGCGGCTCAGGGCATCACAGTGGTGACCACCTGATGCCGCCTAAGCCCGACCCCAAACTGCCGGAATCCGTGGCCGAGATCGCCGAAGTGATTGGCCGCGAGAAGGCGATCGACTTTGTGCGCCAACTCCCGCAGTCGGGATCTCGGCCATGGCGGGCTTGCATCTACATCCCCAAGCATCTGCCAGCGGATCACAAGTTGGTCGAGATGCTCGGCTGGCACGATGCCTCAAAGCTCGCTTACGCCTTCTCGGGCATGATCCTTCAGCCGTCGCGGCTGGACGCAATGGAGAAGGCACACCGCAATCGGCAGATCGTCCGCGCCGCCGGAGATGGCGTCCCGCTCGAGGAGATCGCGGACGTCTACGAGCTGTCTGAGTACCACGTCAAAGACATCATCGCCGAAGGGCAATCAACCAACCTAATGGAGGTCTAAATGAAACTTGTCCGAAACGCTAAGGCCATTGCGGCCCGCTCACATAGCATGTGGGCTTTCTACGCCAGCCTGATTTGCCTGGTATTGCCTGAGCTGATTTACGGCACCTTGCAGATCGACACCAACCCCCGCGTCTGGTGGCTGGCAGGCATCGCTTTGCTCATCTATGGCGTTTGGGGGCGGCTAAGCGACCAAGGCATCGACACCGCCCACGACGTCGATCACACAAAAGCGCAATCGCTCTGGGCCGTGGGCATCATTGCCGTGACCTTGGCCGTGGCGGTTATGTTTAGCCCGGACTTCACCCGCCCATTTACGGCTGACACCGCCCTGCCGCCAGTCGCCAGCACCGTTGACCTGGCTTCCGACACCAACGCGCCGCGCGACCCGATGGCAGACTATGACACGCGCTTTCTTGCATCGGCGGTCCCCTTCATTGGCCGATGGGAAGGGCTGCGCTTGGACGCGTACCTAGACATCGTAGGAGTGCCCACCGTCTGCTATGGCGAAACCAAGGGCGTGAAGCTGGGCGACAGCTACACCAAGGCGGAATGTGATGAGATGCTGGCCCGCGAAATCATCGACTATCGGGACCGACTGCGACCAGCATTCACCGCCGACACGCTGGAGCGGCGCATGCCGTTGGGGCGCGACGTAGCATTCACCAGCCTAGCCTACAACGTCGGGGTGCATGGCACCGCCAAAAGCACGGCGGTGCGGCGGCTTAACGATCTGCACATCGCAGGCGCATGCCAAGCGTTGGGCTGGTTCAACAAGGCGGGCGGGCGTGTCATTCGGGGCTTAGTCAATCGGCGCAGCGAGGAAACCGAGCTTTGCCTGGCCGGTTTGACGTGACACCTCGGCGCATCATCGCGTCGCTGGTTGTCGCAGGTCTTCTAGCCTCCGCAGCGCGCATCTACGGCCTCGGGCAAGACAGCATCGAGGCCGAAATCACCATCCAAAATGAGGAGGCAGGAAATGCGGCAGATCAGGCAAGCGATGCTCTTGAGCGTTGTATCGATGTCGGCGGCGTGTTCCGGTTTGCAACCGGCGAATGTGAGCGGCGTTGATCGCGCCATCGGCACCAAACTGCCAGGCGCACAAGGGCTGACCATCACGGACCAAGACCGGATTGATGACACCGTAGCGAGAGGATGTGCGGCGGGCATCTATTCGACCGAGCTTTGTGATCTGCACAGCGCGGCCAGCGCCTCGCGCCGATCTGAGAGCTCAGAAAGCGGGTCCTTTCCCGGGGGGGATGCGTAGTGGGTGTGAGACGTCGCAAAAAAATACTTGTGGGATCGCGCGGCGAGGACGTTTCCTTTTCCTTTTGCCAAATGGACTGACGGAAGGGGTAAGTGACCGATCCCATATCCAGAGATACGCTGGCTCAACTCGTTGGTCTTACCCCGCGACGAATTAGCCAACTGGTGGCGGAGGGTGTCATTCCAAAGCTCGCCCACGGCAAATACGAGCAGAATTCAGCCGTGCAGGCCTACATTGCATACGTTGATGGGCGCAGTTCGAACAAAGACGATCCTGACAAGCTCAGCCTCGAAAAGGAACGCGCACGGAAAACGCACGCCGAGGCGAACATCGCCGAAATGCAGGCTGCTAAGATGCGTGGCGACCTGGTCGAAGCAGATGAATTGAAAAGCGCGCTCGAGCTGGTCATGTCGGAAGTGAAAACAAAACTTCTGAACAACGTGCCGACGCGGATCGCCGCCCGTTCCAAGGCGGAACGAAAAGAGGCGGCGATCAAGTCAATTGCCAAAGAAGAGATCGCGGTGGCTTTGGAGGCATTGGCGTCGACCAACCCGGCTGATCTCGTGGAAGACTGTTGATGTCCTGGCCGTTCGGAAAAGCCGCCTTCATGGTTGCGACCGCGGCGTTTGCCGCGCTGGCACCTCCGCCCGACCTGACGCCTTCGCAATGGGCGGAAAGCGAACACGGTGTCCGCATCCCGGTCGGCGCTGCCATCTCTGGCCCGATCCGGTTCGACAATGCGCCGTACCAGCGCGAGCCGCTGGACATGACCGTGAATCCGGAGTGTCAGAGGATCACGCTCAAGTGGGGCGCCCAAGTCGGGAAAACGCAGCTTGCTCTATGCGCGCAGGCCTACAAGATCGTTCACGACCCCATGAACCAAATCATGATGCAGGCCTCGGAGGGCGACCTGCAGAAGTGGTTGAACACCAAATTCAATCCGCTGGTCGACGCGTCACCCGCGCTTCAGGAGCGGATCGCTAAGCCAAGGGGCCGGAAGGGCGTCAACAACACGAAGATGAAGTCCTACCCCGGCGGTGATCTGATTTTCGCCTGGTCGGGGTCTCCGAAAACCATGCGCGGGATCTCTGCGCCCTTCGTCGTTTGCGACGAAACCGACGGATACGATCGCACGGCGGAGGGCCACCCGGTCTCGCTTCTCTGGCAGCGCGCCAGATCGTATTTGAAGTTCATGGCGGACCAGGTCTGCCTCCTCGAAATCTCGACGCCGACGTTCAAGGGTTCGTCGCACATTGATGCAGCTTATGAGGATGGCGACCAGCGTAAGTACCATGTGTGTTGTCCGCATTGCGACGAAGCGCAGACCCTCGAGTGGTCGAATGTCAAATGGCACAAGGCCAGCGACGGCACCCACCTGCCAGAAACTGCGTACTATGAATGCCGTGCGAACGGCTGCGTTTGGGATGACGATAACCGCGTCGAAGCGATCAAAAATGCCGAAGCGCAAGGGCAGGGTTGGAAAGCCAGTAAGCCGTTCCGAGGCCATGCCTCCTATCATTTGAGCGAGCTCTACTCCTGCTTTGTCGGCCTGAAGGATGTGGTCCAGTCTTTCCTCGACAAGAAGGCCAAGGGTGATCTTCAGGCGTTCGTCAATGTGTCGCTAGCGGAGGCGTGGGAGGAAGATGCTGAGACGCTGGAGGTTGATCAATTAATCGCCCGGGCAGCGCCCATGCCAGAAAAGATACCTATGGGGGTGGCCCTGCAAACCTGCGGTGTCGACATGCAGGAGGACCGTCTCGAAGTCGAGCGCGTGGGTTGGGGTTTGGGCGAGGAGAGTTGGAGCCTCGATCACCAGGTGTTTTGGGGCGACCCATTGAAGCCTGAGGTGTGGGACCAACTCTTTGAATATCTCGACCAAACGTGGGAGCACGAGTCCGGTGCTCGCCTGAAGATCGCGGCAACATGCGTTGATACCGGCGGGTCTGGTGGCCTCACCCAAGCCGCCTATGAGCAGCTCCGCGGGAAACAGCGGCGCAACATATTCGCGATCAAGGGCGGCAAGGGCTGGGACAAACCCATCGCTTCGGCGCCGTCAAAGTCACGCTCTGGACGCAAAGGACGTCCGGTGACGCTGTTCACGCTCGGGGTCAATGACGCGAAGCTGGTGGTGCAACGCCGGTTCAACCAGGAGAAGCCAGGTCCTGGTTATTGCAATCTCCCGATCGACCGCGATCCTGAGTGGTTCAATCAGCTCACAGCCGAGCGCCTTGTGACCAGATTTGTTCGCGGATTTCCTATCCGGGAGTGGAAGAAAACCCGCGACCGAAACGAGGCCCTGGACTGTCGGGTCTATGCGTATGCGGCACTCAAGATCATCGATGCCAACATACCTCTGCGGTTGAAGCGCTTACGACCGGCAGACGAGACCGCCGCCAGCGAGGCTGGGGAACCGCCAGAGGAAGAGGAGGCGAAGCCACGCAAAACTAGGCGGCGACGATCGCATTCCCGCACGCGCAAACTTAAAAGGAGGTTCTAGCCTATTCTCCTTCCCAAAGGTCGTGATCGAACCTTTGCCGACGTTTTCTGGCGCCGGTAGCTAGTGGGGTGATAGGCGGGTCGTCCAGTCTTAGATAACTTGAAACGGGCAATATCTTTTGCTGACAAGTCTATTTTTAGTCCGATTAAATCGCTGTGCTTGAGCAGCCTAGGTAAATAGGCTTGATCCAATCCCGCCAGTGGCCAGGCAAAGTCTTCAAAAAAGCGCAGTCGCCGCAAACAAGACGGTCGCAGGGTTTGATCGCGCCCATAGTCAATCTGATCAACATTTGCGATTTCAATCGCCAGCGTACCATTTCGATAAATCGCTGTCGGAAGGAAAAAGCGCTTTTCCTCCCGTGAACCATTGCGAAATGTTTGCCAATCTACGCGAAGAACTGGCCAAACACGCCCTCTCTGCTCCAATGCACATTTGTCAATAAACTGTTTTTGCCAACCCAAAGGAGGCTTTATTGAGTTTTTCCTTGGTCCTGGTCGTCGCAATTCAATTCCCTCCAGTCTTACTAACACCACACGATAGTAGAAGGGGAACCGCCAGAGGAAGGCAATAAAGCATCATCGCATCATGTCACTAGTCGAAAGAAAAAGTAGGGCGGATGCTCAAAGATTTTCCAGATCGCGTCACTGCGGGTTTAAGCCTCAAATGCGAGTTGATCGCCGCAGACTATCCTGCCTCTGAGTGGCAAGTATCGGCGGTTCTGCGCGGCCCGCAGTCCATTGACCTTGATGCGACGGCGTCCGGTACCGCGCACGTCCTTTCCGCGACGGCGGCGAACACCAGCGGCTGGCAACCCGGCTTCTATGCCGTGTCGATCCGCGCGGCCTCGGGTGACGACGTCCACGAGATCGAGGCCGGGCAAACGACGGTTGTGCCTGATCTTGTGAGTGTCGCAGACGGCCATGATCCCCGCGGTCATGCGGAACGGACGTTGTCCGCGATCGAGGCGGTGCTCGAGGGGCGCGCGTCTCTGGACCAGCAAAGCTACACCATCAACGGTCGCACGTTGGTGCGGACCCCGATCGCTGACCTCATGTCGCTGCGTACCGCGTACCGGAAAGAGGTTGCCGAGTTCAACGCTGGCGGTCGCGGCAAGCGGCTGGTGCGCCGTCAGGTCAAGGTGAGGTTCGGTACCTGATGTTTGGCCTTGGAAAAACCAAGCGGGGCGCCGACGCTGTTCGTGTCGAGCCGACCGTCGAGATCGTCGAGCGAGAGAGCTCCATCCCGAAGGTACGGCGTCATTCGGCCTCGATGCGAGGCCATGCGGCGACGCGGTCCTTTGATGCTGCCATCAGCGATCGCCTCACCGCCAACTGGACCACGACACCGCTCACGGCTGACCAAGTGATCGACCGGCACCAGCGTGTCTTGGTGGCGCGGTCCCGCGAGGAGTCGCAGAAGAACGACTATCTCCGCAACTTCCTGCGCCTGTGTCAGCAAAACATTGTCGGCCATCGCGGCTTTGCCTTGCAGGCGCAGACCCGGTTGCAGAATGGCGAGCTCGATCGCCCGGCCAATGAGGCGCTCGAGGCATGGTGGAAGAAATGGCAACGCGCCGAGAATTGCGATGTGCGCGGGCGTCGCAGTTTCCGCATGCAGTGCAAGTCCGCGGTGCGCACCGCCGCCAAAGATGGCGAGTTCATGATCCGCGAGATTGTCGGGCGTGCCGCCGGTCCGATGGGCTATGCCCTTCAGACGCTCGATCCGCAGCGATGCCCTGTCGATTACAATGTCGATCGGCTGCCCGACGGTCGGTTTATCAAACAGGGGATTGAGTTCAGCCGCGAGGGCAGGGCGCTCGCCTATTTCTTCCTGCGCGGGGATCCTGCCGCGACCGGCTACACGTTCAACGGAACCAGCCTCGACCGTGTCCCGGCGGATGAAATCATCCACGGTTTTCTCGAGGATATCGAGGGGCAGCGCCGCGGCCTGCCGTGGGCGGCAACGTCCCTATGGCGCCTGCACATGCTGGGCGGATTCGAGAAGGCAGCTTTGACCAGCGCGCGCACGGGCGCCTCCGTCGGCGGCTTCTTCGAATGGGAAGACGGGTACGGCCCCGAGGCGGACGACGAGTTCGAGGACGAGGAGCTCTACATCGAGGCCGAGGGCGGCGTGTTTCAGGAGCTTCCGCAAGGCGCCCGGATGAAAGAGTTCAAGACGCAATATCCATCCGGCGAATTTGGGCCGTTCCACAAGGCCATGCTGCGCGGAGCTGGGGCCGGGATGGGCGTCGCATATGTCAGCTTCGCCAACGATCTCGAGGGCGTCAACTTCAGCTCGATCCGACAGGGCGTGCTCGACGAGCGCGATCACTGGATGGACCTTCAAGAGTGGTTGATCGAGATGCTGATCGATCGCGTCTACCGTGCCGCGCTTGCTCAGTCCCTGTTGCGTGGCCTGGTCGCACATGGCGGCATCCGCCTGCGGCCGGAAAATCTGGCCCGCCACGAGAATGTGCACTGGCAGGGCCGTCGCTGGGCATGGGTCGATCCGACCAAGGATGTGCAGGCGGAGATTGCGTCCAAGAACAACCTCCTGACTGCACCATCCGAGATCATCCGTCGCCGCGGTGGCGACCCGACCACCACGTGGCGGACGTTCGCTGCCGACATCAAATCCATGCAGGAGGAGGGTGTGCCGGATGAATTCATCATGGCCGCACTGCTCGGCACGCAACCGGAGGTAGCAACCGCAGCACCTGCGGCACCCACTGAAAGCGAGGAAACATCCGATGACGATGATAAAAAATAGCGCCCTGGTGGCGGCTCTGGTCGATGCGCCACTGACCCGTTCGATCACCGTCGAGCAGATCAATGCCAATCGGGGCGGTGCCCCTCTGCGCCGCCAAGCGGCGGTGCGCAACATCGATGAAGAGGCGCGCACGGTCCAGGTGGCGTTCAGCTCCGAAGAGCCGGTGCCGCGCTGGTTTGGCGACGAGGTCCTCGACCACTCGCCCGGCGCCATGCTCGAGACGCGGTTGCAAAACGGCGCGGCAGTCCTGTGGAACCACGACACAGACGTGCAGATCGGTGTCGTCGAAGCCGCCTCGATCGGTGGTGATCGGCGCGGGCGCGCGACGCTGCGGTTTGGCCGCTCCGCGCGAGCCGAGGAAATCTGGAATGACATCGTCGATGGTGTGATCCGTCACATCTCGGTCGGGTACTTCGTGCGCGCCATCAAGACAGAGGAGCGCGAGGGCGAGCGCGACAAGGTCACGATCACCGAGTGGGAGCCTTACGAAATCTCGCTCGTGAGCGTTCCTGCGGACGCCACTGTCGGTGTTGGTCGCGGGGCTGGGGAACCGCCAGAGGAAGCGCCGCCCGTACCCGCCAATACTGGCGACGAAACAACAGCTACCGAAACAGAAGGAACGCGCAACATGGAACGCATTCTCCGGCACAATGGCGCTCTGGTGCGCGCCCGCGTGGACGAAAACGGCAATGTCCTCGAGGTGCTCGAGGTCATTGAAAGCGCCGAGGCGACACGCGCGCTGGTACAGGAGGGCACCCAAGCCGAGCAACAGCGCACGGCTGACCTGCTCGAGCTGGGCGAGCAATACTCGGCGCAGCAACTGGCTGCCGAGGCGATCCGCAGCAACACGTCCGTCGACGAGTTCACGCGTTCCCTTCTCGACCATGTGTCCAACAATGATCGCGCCGACCGGGGCGGCAATCAGCCGCTCGACGACAACCCCGGCCAAATCGGCTTGACGGACGCTGAAGTTGGCCAGTTCAGCTTTTTGCGCTGTGCAAATGCGATGCTGAACCCGACCGACCGTTCTGCCCAGGAGGCCGCAGCATTTGAATTCGAAGCGTCGCGCGCCGCTGAGCAATCCATGGGGCGCACTGCTCAGGGCATGATGGTGCCAGTTGATGTGCTGACCCGTGCTTTGAACACATCCACAGACGGCCTCGCTCCCGGCAACACTGGCGGGTTCTTCGTCGATACTACCTTGATGACGCAGAGCTTCATCGAGCTGCTTCGCAACCGTTCTGTTTTCCTTCAGATGGCAACACCGATGGGCGGCCTGATCGGCAACCTGGATATCCCCGGGCAAGCGAGCGGCGGCAACACGTTCTGGGTCGGCGAAGACGAGGATGTGGACGAAGGTGGTTACGAGGGGCGTCTGGTTTCGATGTCGCCCAAAACCATTGGTGTCTTTGGCGAAGTCACGCGTCGCATGGCGATGCAAACCTCGCTCGATGTTGAAGCGCGGTTCCGTGCCAGCCTTGCACGGGATCTCGGCCTTGGCATCGATTACGCCGGGTTCTACGGGACAGGTGGTGCAAACATGCCGCTTGGGATCAATAACCAGGCGGGTATCAACGCAGTCGAATTCGGGGCGTTGCAACCCACATATCTCGAGCTCGTCGGCATGGAAACAGAGGTCTCTGCCGACAACGCGGACGTGGATTCCATGGCTTATGTCGGCAACAGCCGTTTCCGCGGCCACTGCAAATCGACACAAAAGTTTGCAGGCACCAACGGCATGCCGATTTGGGAAGCGGGCAACACCGTCAATGGCACCAACGCCGAGATCACCAACCAGATCGCTCTGGGCGATGTCTTCTACGGCAACTTTGCCGATGCAAACGTCGGCATGTGGGGTGCGCTCGATATCCTGATCGACCCCTATACGAAAGGCCGCTCGGGGACCCGCCGTGTGATCTTGCACCAGGACGTCGATATTTCGGTCAACAACGTCGAGAGCTTCTGCGTCGGTCGCGACGCCGCATAAAACATCGCATCGGAGGCGGCTCGGGTCGCCTCTTCAAAGCCACTTTCTGGGAGCGCATCACATGGCGAAACAGATCACCCTCAAAATCACTTCGGCTGTCTCGATCGGTGGTAAAATCATCGGGCCCAACAAGACGGTCACCCTCGACGAGCCACTGGCGAAGAACCTTTTGCACCGTGGCCGTGCCGTGGTTTTCACCATCGACGAGGACGAAAAGCCGATCGGCAAAATGACCGCTGCCGAATTGAAGGCCGTTGCACAGGGCCTGAATATTGAAGGCGCGGACGCTTTGAACAAGGCCGATCTTCTCGAGGCCATCCAAAAGGCCGAAGAGGCCAAGCAAGAGTAACGCCATGCCCAAGCCCGGGTGGGAGGACCTCTCCGCCTTCTTCAGTCCAGACGAGTTTGCGACCACTGCGGTCATCACTCGTGGGGCAGAGGAGGTGGCAGAGGTCCTCGGCATTTTCGACGATCCGAATGAGGTCGCGTCCCTCGGTGACTACAACATGGACCACCCGACGCCTCGATTCACATGCCCAGCTGCTGCGGTCGTGGACGTGCGGTACAAGGACACCGCTACCATTGATGGCACCGCCTACGACGTGATGCAGGAGCCCGAGCTTGACGGCACCGGGCTCGCGACCCTGATCCTCGCCGAACCGAATGTGACCTACGATGCTGGCGTTTGACATTGACGATGATCAGCTCGGCAAGATCGCGGATGAATACGCGGCCACCCCGAGGCAGGTCGACTTGAGCCGAGGGCGCGCGCTCAAACGAACCGCCGGCACTATTCGCCGCATCTCCTCCAAGGGCCTGCAATCCGAGCTGGGGTTGCGCAACGCCACCGCACTGCGCCGTCGGATCAAAGAGTACCGGGTCGGCAAAGGCCGCAACGCCCTGAAGCTCTGGTACGGCGCAAACGATCTGCCGGTGTCTGCCTTCAAGGGCCGTGCCAGCAAAGCCGCGGGCGGGGTGAAGGTGGGCGAAACCATGATCCACGGCGCGTTCTTCGCGAAGATCGGTGGCAAGCGTCGCGTGATGGTCCGCTACGGGGCGAAACGGTGGCAGATCGGGGAGGCAAGTCTGCCGGTGGCCGACCGGATGATGATCTACCTCGAGGACGAGGTGTTCGTCGACCTCGACTCGATTTACCTGAAACACTTCCTCGCCGAGATCCGCGCGAGGACAATTCTGGGAGTGGGTGATGGGTGATCCGATCGACTTGGGCGCTGCGCTCGAAACTGTCGTCGCAGCCATTGCAGCCGAGTTCGGCACGTTCAAGGCGGTTGAGGCGGAGGACGAGAAGCGCAAAGGACTGCCGGTCCCTGCCATTCTGGTGCAAATCTCCGAGCTCGAGCCGGATCCTGATATGGACCCGCACACCGGACAGTTCCCTTGCCTGGTCCACTTGGAAGCTCGGATTGTGATGGGGCACCGGACGCCAAGAGTGCGCCGCGAGGTGGTCAAGGCCGCGGGCGCGCTTGCCGCGTTCTTGCACAACAGCCGCCTTGGCGTGGCATGGGGTGCGGCCAAGGTCATTGCCGTGGATCCTGACGACTTCGCCCCGCTGGCCGAAACCTTTGATATCTGGCGCGTCGAATGGGTTCACTCCGCCGACATTGGTGAAAGCTACTTTGTCGACGAGGGTGTCACGCCACATCAGGTCCTGGCGTCCTGGTCGCCCGACATCGGCCCCGAAAACGAGCCGGAGTATGAGGAGATCGCGGGCGATGTCTGATTTTACCAGCTCGGAATCGCTGCGCGCAATCGCGCAGATGGTGATGATTGCGGATGTCGTAGCTGTGGACGCTGCTAGCGCTCGGGCGCGGGTCAACTTCGGTGCAGACGCGACCAGTGCTTGGTTGCCATGGTTGACGGAGCGGGCGAGCTCGATCGCGGTCTGGGCGCCGCCGTCTGAAGGCGAGCAGGTCTTATGCCTCTCTCCCTCCGGTCAGACGAGAGATGCGGTCATACTCGGGGCGATATTCAGCGGCCCGAATCCTGCCCCCTCGGCGTCCGCGGGAGAGCACCTTGTCATAGTTGGTGACAGCTCGATCTCGATCACAGGCGGCGAGATTGTTCTGTCGAGCAATGGCACGACGCTGACTATCGACGGCGCGGGTGTGACCGTCTCTGGTCCGGCCATGGACGTGAAAACGGGTTCGTTGAACCACAACGGCACCGATGTGGGTGACACCCATACTCATAAGGACGTCACCGCCGGTCCCGATAGGACCGGTGATCCGACGTAAAGTCGCTCCCAGCCCAAAGGAGACATTAGTCTGGGTCGGTTTGAGGGCCTCAGCGCGGGACGGAGCCGCCGTTTCGAAAGACAATAGGAGTGTCGGCAAAGGGCGCTCCCGTGCTAGAGATAAGCAATGTTGCGCAAATTCAGAAACTACAGTGAAGATCGGGTTCAAAAGCAAATCCGCGCGGTGATAGGGCGTCACGGTGCTGAACTGCATGAAAAGGTGCGTGTCGCAGACATTGTAGATATCGACATGCTAGATCGACGCGAGCTAGGCACGTACTCGTTGCAGTCCCATTTCGATTTTGTCCTGATCGACGAGAGCCAACAAGCGGTCGTCGCCATCGAATTTGATGGGCCAGGACATAGCAAGTCCAATGACGAGAAGAAGAATTCGATTTGCAATCAGGCGGATCTACCGCTGTTGCGCATCTATGGGTTTCAAGAAGTGCGCGAAATCAACGCAATGACGTTAACGCGCTACTTGGTAGAGCTGGTGTTTCATGCGCGCATTTTCCAACAGATGAAAGTCGACGGGCACCTCGCCCCGAGCGAACCATTCATACTAAGCGGTTTCATCAAGGACGACGCCAAGAGCATTTTCGACAGCGAGTTCGATTTCGTCGGAAACGCAAACGGCAAACTGACACGCGCTTTGAAACAAAACGGTTTGGCCGACGACGACCTGCCGCACTTGAGTATTCACAGACTAATCGTGCGGTCGCCGGACGACGACCTTCGCGCCTTCGTTTCGATCAACTCGTCAAAGGGGCCGATCATCGGTACGGCAAACGTGCGCATCAGCCTGCCGTCACCCGGCTTCCTGGCCGAGATTGGAAGTATACCGATGGAGATCGCGCAATTCGCCGACGGGATGGCTTGCGATGATCTCTATGAGAACATCCGCCTCGTCGGCACTGGTGCGGGTCACGTAGTGAGATCAGCAGACGAACTGATTCCAGAGATCACAAACCTTGGTCGCCAAGGCTACTCATTCGCGTTCGGCGGTGGCGGTAGTCGTTCCGACGTTGATCTGATAGCGGCATTCACGGCGGGCTCTGTTGGCAAACTTTTTTGATCTCACAATCCAATGCAGTCATTGGTGCGTCCGTCAGCATCGGTGAGCCTGGGTTCGGTGTTAGCTTTGGCCGCACAGCGCGCCAAGGTCGGTGCGCAGCCCGAAGCGGACCTACGCATAAGGGATTGAAGATTTACGCGTTGCTACTTACTGGTGTACTGCATGTTCAATTGTGATGAGTAGGTAACCCATGCCCGGGCTCAGTAGTAGCGTATCACGCGAAATCGATTGGCACACCGCAAGTAGCAACGTGCTTGTGGATGCGCGCAGTGACTTTATTTTGGCACCGCATTTTGACCTTATATTTCGTGAAAAATCGGATGATTTGATTGCTCAGGTCGCCGCGGATTTAGCGTCGGGTCATTACGAACCGCAGCTTCCAATCTCTATAAGCGTCCCCAAACCTGGTCTTCTTACTAGACCGGGTTCAATTTTGTTGCCGAAAGATCGATTGATCTATCAAGCATTGATACAAGATATGCTAACACCCGTTGAGCAACAGTTCGACAGATCCAGATCGTTCAGTCATGTCCCATCTGATCAAGCTGATCGATTGTTCGAGCCATCTTATAGCGGATGGTCCGCATTTCAGCGACGTGTCGAAGAAATATGCAACGAAAAGCCAGTTATTTTACAGTGCGATGTCGCGAACTACTTTGAAACGCTGCCGCAACATAACCTTATTAATGCTTTGGAAGGTGCTTCGTGTCGGACCGAGTGCGTTCGGCTACTTGAAAAACTTTTGCTAGCTTTTCGCGAGAAGAGCTCACAAGGCATTGTTCAAGGTATTTTCCCGTCTGATGTGCTTGGCAACTTCTACTTGACCGACGCCGATGCGCATTGTGCACTTTTTGAACACCCCTCGGCCCGCTACGTTGATGACATATACATCGGGTTCGACAATGAATTGGGTGCACGCTCGTTTCTTGTTGATTTTATTGAGAGTCTTCGCAGTGTTGGTTTGACACTCAACGCGACAAAGACGCGAATATGCCGCTCAAGTGAGTTGCTATTTGAGCAACGAGAAGTCGACACCATGTTTCAAGCCGCGCGCGGCGAAGTTGAAACGACGCGAGATTTGATCGAAGAGGGAGCATATGGCTTTCAGGGTGACTGGATAAACTCAGACGACTATGAAGAAGCTATCAACGAAGGTTTGGACACCGAACTGCTGGCAGTCAGAGCCTTGATCGCGTACGATTATCCCGACGAAGAGTTGGCCGAAAAAATTGACCGGTTTTCGCTGCCCTACCTAAGGGCATCAGGAGACGATTTTGGGGTCGAAAGAGCATTCCAAGGTTTAGAGCAGCGGCCTCATTTAATTCGGCACTATTTTTCATATCTAAACCATTTTGCTCGAACAAATCCGGACGTCCAAGAGAGGATTGAAGCTCTCATTGTTCGGAACGGCTTTTATCTCGACTATCAAAGAATGTACTACATGGCAGGTGTATTAACGTGTCAAAATGTTGCTTCTGAAACAGTTGCACAAGTCATGACATGGTATCGCAACCGTTCTGTTGGAAGGCATACAAGAGCACTCGCCGCGATTTTTACTTGCAAATTTGGCAGCGCTCGGGAGCGCCGCGAGGTACGGGCAACGTATTCGAATGAAGACCCTTATGTCCGTGCTGCTATACTGTATGGAGCGCAATTCTTTACTAACGCTGAGAAGCGTACAATGAAGACAGCCTGGAACGGACACTCAGAGTTAAACTCTTTGATAGCTGCTGCGATCTAAGGCGTCGATGCTGTGCAAAGCAGACTTTGCAAAGTCCGCTTACTTCGCTCACTGAGCTTCCACGTCTTTGCCGCCGCTGGGTGCCAGGCCTTCGTGAGAGCAACAAGCTCTCCTTGAGGGGAACCGCCAGAGGATTGCCGCGCGCACCTTCCTAAAACTGGCTGCATGAATGGGCTCAGCGCAACCAATGGACGGAAACTCGGCGGCATCGACCACCTCCGTCAGTCGATCCGCGACATCCTGACAACCCCGATCGGGTCGCGGGTGATGCGGCGCGAATATGGTTCTCGCCTCTTCGAGCTGATCGACGCGCCGTATTCATCTGCCACGCGCCTGGCCATCATCTCGGCCACGGTCGAGGCTTTGATGATTTGGGAGCCTCGGATCGAGGTCGAGGAGGTCGCGCTTCGCAGCCATGAGCCGGGTCGGGTCACCATCGACTTGAGTGGGCGTTACTTGCCCGAGGGCCGCGATATCCTGATCGAAGGGATTGAGGTCACATGAGCGCGTTCTCTGCCATCAACCTCGATCGCCTCCCGGCGCCGATCATCATCGAGCAGCCGGACTTCGAGGCGCTGTTTCAGGCGCGTAAGGATCGGCTTGTCGAGCTGGCGCCTGATCTGGCTCCCGTGCTCGAGTACGAGAGCGAGCCGCTGGTGCAGCTCCTGCAAGAGGACGCCTATCGTGAGCTCCTCCTGCGGGCGGCGGTGCAGGATGCAGGATCCGGCAATCTGCTCGCCTTTGCTGCCGGGCCGGTCCTCGATCATCTCGCCGCCTTCTACGGTGTGGAGCGTCAGGTCGTGCAAGAGGCGGACCCGAGCGCGATCCCACCGGTCCCCGAAGTGCTCGAGGACGATGCTCGGCTGCGGAGCCGTGTGCAGCTTGCGCCGGAGGGGTTCACAACCGCGGGCTCTATCGGCTCTTACACCTTCTGGGCGCTAAGCGCGTCGACCGAGGTCAAGGACGTGATTGTCCTCGAGACTGCGACCCCGGGCGAGGTGCGGATTGTGGTGCTATCGACCACCGGGACCGGCGTGCCGGATCCCGCGCTCTTGGCTTTGGTTGACGACAACACCCAACCGCGGCGTCCGCTCACCGATCGCGTGTTCGTCGAAGCGGCCACGGTCGAAGAGTACTCGATCGATGCCGAGCTTTTGCTCGAGGACGGTCCCGACGCGGAGCTCGTCCGCCAGGCGTCGCTGTCGGCGGTACAGGCTTACGCCAATGATAGCCACGGTATGGGCCGCAGCGTCACCATCGCAGGGTTGTATGCCGCCCTTTATCGCGAGGGTGTTCTTGATGTGATCATCACCTCGCCCGCGCAGACGGTGGCGGTCGACCAGGACGCCGCCGCCTTCTGCACCGACATCTCGATCACGATCGGGGGTGCATGATGGCTGACGTTCCGACCATTCTGCCGTCCTCTTCGACGCCGCAGGTCCGTGCCGTCGAAACCGTCATGGCCGAGCCCAAGGCGGGCATGCAACAGCCGCTTGCGCACCTGTGGAACGTGGACACGTGCCCGCTCGATCTTTTGCCCTGGATGGCCTGGGCGTTCTCGATTGACCTGTGGGAGCACGATTGGCCCGAGGCGACCAAGCGCCAGGTTGTGCGCAACGCCATCTCGATCCACCGCCGCAAGGGGACCAAAGGTGCGGTTGAGGACGCGCTGTCTGACCTCGGGTTTTGGGCCGAGGTCATCGAATGGTTTCAGGCGGGTGGCGACCCACACACCTTTTCGGTCGATGCCTACGCCGATGACCTGGTGGATTTTGGCTGGCCGGTCACGCCCGAACAGATCGACGCCCTGCGCCGCCACATCGACTACGTGAAGCCCGTTCGGTCGCACTACACGGTGCGGGTCGGTGAGCGTTTCAAGGCATGGATGCACGCCCGTGGAGGGCTTCGAGATCGGAGTGTTGACCAGATGACCCAAGAGGCCAAGCCGCGTGTCCATGTGACTGAGGCGCGGATGCACGTGCGCGCTGGAGCGCGTGAGCGCGCAGTGTCCCGCATGGTCCAAGAAGCCAAACGGCGCACCGTCTGGCACCCGCCCATGAACGCGGTCGGCAAGCTGCTGATGGGCCTTTGGCATGGGCAGTCCAATTCGGTCGGCGCAACCTCGGGCATTGGGATCGAAATTGATCCGTATGTTATCACGGTGAACCCACCGTATCCCGAGCATCTGTGGTCTTTCTCGGGCGGCGTGCGACCGCACCAGGGCGGCTCTGGCCCGACCTCGCGGGACACACTTATCGATCCCGCACGGCTGGGCGCATTCATCCCCGCCACCGAAGGCGGGCCCTCGGTCACCGCCCGCGAAAGCATCGCGATGGGCTGCGCCGAGGTGCTCATGGGACCGTCCGGGTATGACCAGACCGCGCCGATGGTCGTCTATTCCGGGGGGCACGGGTCAACGGACTTTGCGCGCCTGGTGATCGACCGCAACGGCGTTGTGTCGGTGCCGTGGATGAACATGCAACTGGCCGTCGCCAAGGCCAAGGCCGAGGCCGATGCGTTGGGCCTGGAGCTGGAGATTGTCAGTTTCGTCTACAACGGCAACGAAAGCGACTATGAGGACCCCAAGGCGCTCTGGCTGGCGAATTGCGCCATCCTGCGCGCGGCGGTTGATGAGCTGGCGGCAAGTGTCGGCCAGACCACACGCATCCCATTGGTTCTGTGCCAGGTAGGCGCACCGCACCGCGAAAACAACACCGTCTCGCCGGTCACCATCGGGTCGCAAGAGTTCGCCGCTGATCCCGCCAATTACACGGTCGCGGCCCCGCAATATTGGGCAGAGGTCGGTGACTTCCCCAGCGTCCACTACATCAGCCCAAGCCACCGGCTGTTGGGCGAAAAGCTTGGCTACACCATCCTCGACATGATCCACGGCCACGATCCCCAGGTGCGCATCCTCGATGGTGCGCGCGACGGAGCGTCCGTCACGTTGACCTACTCGCACGACGTGACCATCGATGCGGTGCGCGTGGGGCAGGTGGACAACCTTGGCCTGTCGCTGGCCGATGACATCGGAGAGATCGATCCGATCAACCTGGTGGTCGATGGCAACCGCGTGGCCTTCGACCTGACCCGCTGGCCTGTGGGTGATCTGGCGGTGTCGGTGGCGTGTGGCAATCACACACGCTTTCCCGCCGGTTCGGGCTTGGGATCGGCACATGGTCAACGGTCTAACTTGCGCGCCGTTGAGCTGCGCCATCAAAGCATTTCGCAACCCGATCTCGGTTTCCCGGATTGGGCACAACACCAGCAATTCACCATCGCGGCATAGGAGCATTCGATGCCTGAGACACTCATTACCGACACCGGCGAGCGACTGTTGGCCCTGGCAACCGGGTCGGGCGCGCAAGTCGAGATCACGCACATCGCCATCGGGGATGCCAATGGCCTGGCTTACGATCCGAGCTATGATCAAACCGCGCTGGTCAACGAGATCGCACGCGCGCCTATCGAGCTGCAAAGCCAGGTGGATGCCAACTCATGGCGTGTCAAAGTGTCGTTCCCGGCCACCATGCAGCAAGCCTATGTCCGCGAGATCGGGGCCTATGATGTCGATGGCAACCTGGTCACCATCTGGGCGGGCCTCGATGTCGAGCCGCGCCAGGTCGGTGTGGTCGATTATCTGATCGATCACGTGCTCGGGTTCAGCCGCACCGCCGAGGGATTGCTGATCGTCAGCGCCCCAGACGACGAAACCGAGAATTTCCGCATGGCGACCACACGCATGCTGGCCGAGCTGGCCCACCAGCAATTCCTGCAATCCGAAGCTATCCGCGCCGGTCTGAGCGCTTTTTGAGGAGCATTCCCCATGACTGAAACAACTCTATCCGAAGCAACAACTGCCCTCTGGGCCGCTGCCAATGGCTACAATGGCAAGATCGGTGAGATCGATGCAGCCGTGGCCGCGATCATCGGTGCGTTGTCCTCGACCAAGCGCCGGTTCTGGGTGGACCCGGCCAACGGCAATGACGCTTCTGTGACCGGCGATCTGGCCGCACCGCTGCAAACCATCCAGGAGGCGGTGGACCGCAGTGTCGATGGTGGCCTGTTGCAGATCGAGCTTATGGGGCCGGTCCACATCACCGAGCAAATCGCGTTCAAGGTTGGGCATGTGATCATGCGGTCACAAAATGGCACACGTCACCGCGTCACCTTTGCGCCGCAGATTAACGACAACAGCATCTTTGGGCCGCGCTTCACATTCATTCCGTCCTTGAGCTCGATGCAATTCCGTGAACTCGAATTTGTCTCGTCGCCGCGTTCGCCGCATGTTCAGCAAAAGAATATGATTGGCACCCAGCTCAACGTGGCCGTGACGTTCAACGACTGCCGTTTCACCGTCGAGGCGGGGGCCGATCTTGCGCTCTTTGGCGGTGATGGCGTTGCCACCTTCGTCCTCGATGACACGCCCGCGCCTGACGAGATGGCCGGTCTGTGGTTTGAGGGCGTGGCGGCAAACACGCCCATCGCGGATGCCCCGCAGGTGCTCTACGCGCCTCTGGCTACGCTCTAAGTCAGCCAATTTCGTGTCAAGGAAGCCCACCAATTCGGTGGGCTTTTCTTTTGGGGGAACCGCCAGAGGAAGTGGACGGGCGCGGGTGGGATGTTTGTTCAAAGAGCAACATCCGCAAGCGAGGTCCATATGGCTTTCCTACACGGCGTCGAGGTCCTTGAGATCGATGCAGGTCCCCGTCCGATCCAGACGGTCAAATCATCTGTCGTCGGTATTGTCGGCACTGCACCTGATGCAGATGCCGACGCTTTCCCGCTCAACACACCAGTGATGGTTGCCGGTTCGCGGAGCCACGCGGCTCGGCTTGACATGGCCAGCAACGGTCGCGGCACGCTCCCTGGAGCGATGGACGGGATCTTTGATCAGATTGGTGCGGCAACGGTTGTTGTCCGCGTCGAAGAGGACGCCGACACAACTCAACAGCTTGCCAACGTCATTGGCGGTGCTCACGCTGGCACAGGTCAGTTTGAGGGGGCACACGCCCTCCTCGGGGCCGAGAGCGTATTGGGGTTCGCCCCTCGGATCACAATCGCTCCCGGTTTCACTCATGAACGCCCGGCGGGCAACGCCAACCCGGTTGTCGCAGAGATGCAGGGGATCTGCGAACGGCTACGCGCAGTCCACTTCGCTGATGGCCCCAACACCACAGATGCGGACGCAATTGCCTTTGCCGGTGACTTCGGATCTGACCGCATCTATCTGAGCGACCCATGGCACAAAGTCCTGTCTGGTTCGGACATCCTTGACCGTCCACCGTCGGCGCGTCTTGCGGGGGTACAAGCCAAGGTCGACAACAATATCGGTTTCTGGGCATCGCTGTCGAACCAGACCATCAACGGCATTGTGGGGACAACTCGTCCGGTCGATTTCAAGCTGGGTGACGCAAACTCCCGAGCCAACCTGCTCAACGAGCAAAAAGTCGGCACAACCATCCGCCAAAACGGTTATCGCACTTGGGGCAACCGCTCGCTCACAGACGACACCAAGTGGGTGTTCCTGAGCGTCCGCCGCACCGCCGATATCATCAACGACTCGCTCCTCCGAGCACACCTCTGGGCCGTCGATCGCGGCATCACGCGCACCTATGTGCAGGACGTCCAGGAGGGCGTGAACGCCTATCTCCGCGACCTGGTCGCGCTGGGCGCAATTCTCGGCGGCAAATGCTGGGCTGATCCAGACCTCAACTCCGCGGCGAACATCCAGCTTGGCAAGGTCTATTTCAACTTCGACTTCACGCCTGTCTACCCCGCCGAGCACATCACATTCCGTTCGCACCTTGTGAACGACTATATCCAGGAGGTGTTTACCTGATGGCTGCCGAGGACATTCTCAAGTATCTCAATCTGATCGCGGATGGCCGCGGTTACGCGGGCAAGCTCGAGGAGTACAACCCTCCCGACCTGGTCGTTTCGACCGAGGAGTTCCGCGGCGGGGGCATGGATGCTCCGATCGACATCGACATGGGCCAGGAGAAGATGACCACCTCCTATGTCCTGACCTCCTACGATGCCGACATTCTTGCCTTGTGGGGCATCAAAGACGGCTCGTCGGTGCAGCTCACGGCCCGCGGTTCGTTGGAGAGCCCCGACGGCACCACTACCGCCGTCGCCCACCAGATGCAGGGCAAGATCATCTCGGTCGCACGCGGGACATGGGGTTCCGGCAACAAGCCGTCGCTGACGATCACCCAAACCCTCACGTACTACCGCGAGGTTCACGGCGCGCGCACGCTGCATGAGATCGACGTCATCAACATGGTGCGGATCATCGACGGCGTCGACCAGCTCGCCGAGCACCGCGCCAACATCGGCTTGTAAGGAGGCATCATGAGCGAGGGGACACTGCCAGAGTGGCTGACCGAGGAGGACGACGGGTCCGTGACGGTCAGCTTCAAGGACATGAAGCGCAAACCGGAGATTGACGGTACCGAGGTCAGTGAGTTGCGCATGCGCGAGCCGTCGGTGATGGACCAGCTCGCGCAGGAAAAGAAACACCGCAACAAAGGCGACGCCGAGATCGCTCTGATCGCAAATCTGACCGAGCAATCCCCCGACGCCATCCAAGGCCTGAAGATGAAGCAGTACAACCGCTGCGCGGTGGCACTCGCTTTTTTCCAATCCGACTGACCAGCGCGCAAGTCCGGGTTCTGGCCTTGGGCCTGGCCCGGCACACCGGGTGGTCAGCGTCTGAGATCATGGCCATGCCGGTCAGTCGTTTCATCTGGTGGGTCGAAGGGTTGCCCAAGCCCTCGAAAGAACGCTCATGAGCACCAAGAACCAACGCCTTAACGCCACCATCACGATCGGGTCTGTGCTCGAGGCATCGGTGAAGCGCAACGTCGGCTTTCTCAAAACCGGGCTGAGCGAGGTCGGAAAGTCGATCAAGGAGGTCGAGCGCCGCCAGAAAGAGCTCGACCGACAGCGTCACATTCTGCGCCGCCAAGGCCAATCGGTGGAGCACCTCGATCGCGAGTATGAGAAGCTCGAGCGTACTCTGCGTGATCTGCAGCGCGCTCAGGAGCGCTACAATCGCGCCGCCGCCGCGTCGCGGCGTGTGGGCGCGTCCTTCGGGTCCATGGTGTCTGACATTGGGCGCAATTCCCGCCGCCTTGCCATTGGCGCAACATTGGCCGGTGGTGCCATCTTCGGAGTTGCATCATCCACCGCTCAGCTCGGCGACGACGTCGCCAAGACAGCGGACAAGCTGGGCATCGGCATCGAGGAGCTGCAAGAGCTTCGGTATGCCGCAGAGCGGTCTGGTGTTGCGACTTCACAGTTTGACACTGCCCTCGAGAAGATGACCAAGAATATCGGCCTCGCGCTCGAGGGCACTGGCGCGCAGAAGGACGCTCTCGACGCCTTAGGGCTGTCTGCCGAGGATCTCGCAACGATGCTGCCCGAGGAGGCGTTGGCGGTCAGTGCTGATCGTTTGCAGTCAGTCGAAACCCAAGCCGAAAAGGCCGCGATCGCCAACGATGTGTTTGGGCGGTCTGGTATTGGGATGTTGAACATGCTCCGCGATGGCTCGCGCGGGCTGCAGCAGCTCCGCGAAGATGCGCGGCGTACCGGTTACGTGCTCTCCGAAGAGGCCGCTCGGGATGCGGAGGTGTTTCAGGACACGCTTCTCGACACCCAGCTCACGTTGAAGGGGCTGAAGAACACGGTCGGCGCCGAGCTCATGCCGGTTGTGACCAAGTCAATGAAGCGCATTGGTGACGCTCTGATCGGTAACCGCAAAGACGTCGCGGCTTGGGCGGAGGCTTTCGCGGATGGTGTCGAGCGCGCTTTGCCCATCATCGGGTCTGTCGTCGAGGGCATGGGCTCCATCGCGCGGAACGTGGGCTCCGTGACGTCGCAGGTCGCGGAATTGGTCGGGGGCTGGGAAAACTTCGGCAAGATCATCGGGACCGTCCTGGTCGCGAACACCGTCAGAAAGGTCGGAGCGTTCGCTCTGTCAGTTGGAAGACTTGGAACGGCCATGTGGGCGCTCGCAGGAGCTGGCCCGTTCGTCGCTGGTGCAATCAAGGCTATCGGCGTGGCCATCGCGGCGAACCCCATTGGGGCTGTGCTCACTGCAATCGCGGTCGGTGCGACCCTGATCATCGCCAATTGGGAAAAAGTAAAGCCTGTGGTCGAGCCTATCCTTCAGTGGTTCGGGGACAAGCTGGTCTGGCTTTGGAACAACGCGGGCAAGCCCCTGATCGACGGCCTCAAGAGAGGAGCCGACGGAATCGCGCGTGCTTGGTCCGCAACATCCGAAGCGCTCATGCCGATCTTGACCTCGATCGGGGACGGGTTCACGCGCCTCTATGAGCTGGTCAAGCCCGTGATCGACGCTTTGAAGTGGATCGTCGACAAAGGCGGTGCTGCCGTTGGGACAGTGGTTGATCGGTTCCGGGCGGGGGGCGCTGTCGCTCCATCGAGCAACTCAGCTCTTGGCCCGCGGGGCGGTAGCGCCATGGTGCGCCCGCAGGCAAACGCGCTGGGCGGACCGTTCCACCCTGGTTGGCATCTCACCGGAGAGTTGGGGCCAGAGCTCAAGTTCGAGAACCGTTCCGGCTACGTCGCGAACAACCGCGCCCTGCGACAGCTCGCCGGATACGCCGATCGAGTCGGTTCGCTGATGCAGCGCTCTAATACGATTCCGCGAAGCGCGGGCGCCGTGATGGATCGTGCCTCCCGGCTCATGTCAGCCCGAAACAGCGCGCCTGCACGGCAGCAAAGGGCCGCTGCAGCAATGGCATCGCGTGTGGATGCACTGATCGCTCCTGCGTCAGCTCAGGCGCCCGCGGCGACCACCGCCGCTCCGGTGACACAGCACATCACCTACACGATCAATGCACCCGGCGCCTCTGCCGCAGAAGTCATCCGGCTGATCGAGCGCAAGAGCCGCCAAGCCGCAAACAACGGCCTCTTCGATCGCACGCCTACAACTGGACCTTACGGGAGGTAGTCATGGCCGAGGTGATGATGCAGCTTGGGTTTTTCCAGTTCTCGATCGACGATGCCGCCTACCAGCGCCTGAACCGCTCGACGGAATACCGCTGGGCACGGCAGGCCAGGATCGGCACCAACGACGCCTTGCAGTTTACCGGCCTCGGCCCCGACACGATCGAGCTCGAGGGCGTGATCTACCCCCATTTCCGGGGTGGCCTGAAGCAGGTCGACAAGATGCGTACTCAAGCGAGCCTTGGCCTTCCCCTGCCACTGGTCTCCGGGATCGGCAAGGTTCTGGGCCTATGGGTGGTCGAGGCGATCAGCGAAGGCCAAGAGATCATGGCCGCGCAGGGCGTGCCCTACAAACAAGAGTTCACAATGAGGATGGCGAAGTATGACGGCGGGCTCCGATCTCTTCTACGTTTCTTCTGAAGGCGACATGCTCGACCAAGTGATCGCCGCACACTACGGCGACACCAATGGCGGCAAGGTCGATGCCGTTCTGGCCGCAAATCCCGGCCTGGCGGGGCTGGGCGTCGTGCTCGAGCCGGGTGTGCGGATCCTGTTGCCCGACCTGAGCGAGGCACAGCCTGCGGAGACAGAGCAGCTATGGGGGTGACGGACTTCCGACCGCTTGTGCGCGTGCGGATTGACGGCCAACTCGTCTCAGGCTTCCTGTTCTCGCAGCTCACCTCTGTACGTGTGACCGACACCGCTGGGCTCATGTCCGACACAGCCGAGCTGACCTTCGCCAATGCCTCAGCCATCCAGCGGTTTGCGATGCCCGAGCCGGGCGCAGAGGTTGAGATCGAACTCGGGTATCTCGGCGAGTTCAAGCACATGGGCGTGTACATCGCTGACGAGGTCGAAGAGAGCTCGCCGCCGCGCCAGATCAGCGTGTCATGCCGTGCAAAGTCGCAAGGCAGCACTGAGAGCGGGTATGCCCCAATCCACCAGCAAAAAACGCGGTCGTGGGACGAGGGCCTTACGCTCGAACAGATCGTAAAAACAGTTGCAGGCGACAACGGATTGGAACCGGCGATCACGGACGCTGCCGCCTCAATCGTTCCGGGGCATATCGATCAGATCGACGAGAGTGACTTGGCCATGCTCACGCGGATCGCCGTGACGCATGACCTGGTTGCCAAGCCCGCGGGCGGTACACTGTTCGTCGGCAAAAAGGCCGACGGGATCAAGGCGTCTGGTGAAGCCACACCGACAGTTCGGGTCCTTGAGACGGATGTTTCGCGCTGGGCGATGCGTCGTAGCCAAGGCGAAGCTACGGGCTCCGTGATTGCGACCTACCGGGATCTGGGGCAGGGGGCCGACATCGAGGTCCAGGTCGGCGAGGGCGAGCCCATCCGGCGGCTGCGCCAACGCTTTCGATCAGAGGCCGAGGCCGCGGCCGCGGCCAGTGCGGAGGCCCGTCGATCAGGACGGATGCAGGAGGCCTTCGAGCTCGAGATGCCGGGCGATCCGAGCATTGTGGCCGAGGGTAAGATCGAGCCGATCGGGTTCAGCTCGGCTTGTTCTGGCACCTGGTTGGTCGAGACGGCCAACCACGAGGTTTCCGTGGGCGCCTATGTGACGTTGGTTCAAGCGACCCGGCCCGAGTGAGGGAACCGCCAGAGGGTTTTGCCGACGCACTCCCTCAAAACGGGTACATCCAAGCTGAAGAGTAGCCATGACAAAACCAATCTTCGATACCCGCGTAAGCCTCGGAAACCTCATTCACATCGGCATTCTTGTCGGCACAGTCGTGGTTGGCGCCACCGTGGCGTTAGGAACGATAGAGCGCCTCGAGGTCCAAATCGGGGACATGGAAGAGGATGTTTCCGGTTTCGATGACCGTTTACGCGCCGTTGAAACCACCACTGCCATGCAGGGGCAGGACTTCAAAGCCATGAGCGGTGCGCTGGGCAAGCTCGAGGCCCAGCTCGTCGAGAACAACCGTTTGCTGCGTCAGCTTTTGTCGCAACAGGGGTCCGCACACTAAGCGATCGATGCAGAAAACTTGCCCGATGGCTCTTTTCCGAACGGGACTCCATACCGTCGCGAGAACAAAAAGGAGCCGTGATCAACGGCGGCTGTGCGGACCTTGCTGCCGTTCGGGCTTCTATTTTGGATGACTGCTGTGTCTTGACTGCTGCCATTGGCCTGACCACTTCAGTGTTCGCTAAATCTGTCGGGTAGAACCTTTGACAAAACGCCGATCAAAAACGCGGTGCTGATCCCGAATGTCAGCAAGCCGGTGATTGCGCAAAACGTAGCGACGATGCGTGCCCCTTCGCCCAAAACGATGTCGCCGTATCCAAGTGTCGTGTAAGTGACTGTGGTGAAATAAAAACTTGTCCCGAAATCTGGAAGATCGGAAATCAGCATAAACACCGCGGCCCAGGTCCAGATTTGGACGGTATGCGCTGCGAGGATGACGCCCAGCGTCAGCAGCAGGAATACGATGACCCGGCGAAGGGGATGTCTGTCATCTGGCACAGAGCCAGCTACAGATTTGAAAAGTGGCAGGCTCAGCGCGACCGCGAGAACATGGATGACAGCGCTGGAGGCAAGAAGGCCAGAGCCTAAGAGAATTTGTTGAAGGTTGCTCACGCGTTCGCTTTCAAATTTCCATGAATTCTTGCAGTGTTACCGTAGGTTGATCCAATTCAGGGGGCAGAGTCTATGAGGTCGATACGCAGTGTGGTGGGTTTTGCGTTCATGTCTTTGGTTTGCGCAACGGCGAGCGTTGCACAGGACCAAGTCATTCGACCGGCGAAAGTGGCTGATATTACCGCAAGTGAGACCACGATTTCGCGGCGGTATCCGGCGTCTGTGTTACCTTCGCGCGAAATTGAATTGTCCTTCAAAGTCTCTGGTCAGGTCATTGATCTCCCTGTCCGTGCAGCAAGCAACGTTCAGGCGGGCGATGTCATCGCGCAAATAGACCGGCGCGATTACGAAAATCAGCTTGCTGCTTTGCAAAGCCAACGGGATCAAGCCGCAGCCCAACTGGAGGCTTTGAAAGCCGGGGCCCGTCCAGAAGAAATCATTGCGCTGGAAGCAGCTGTTGAGTCTGCGCAGGCACAGGCGGACCAAGCGCGAGAGGCTTTAACCCGCGCTGCGACGCTGCTTGAACGCGGCGTCGCGACGCGGGCCCAACTAGAGGCGGCGCAAGCAGAGTCTCGTGTTGCCGACGCAAATCTGCTGTCGCAGCAAGAGCAATTGCGGATTGGCCAAGCAGGAGGACGACCAGAAGACATCGCAGCTTCCGAGGCAGCCATTCGCGGGATCGATGCACAGATCAAGGTGGCACAAGACGCTCTATCAGATACGACGCTTGTGGCCCCGTTCGATGGGATCGTTGCGCGGCGTGACATTGAGAACTTTTCGAATGTTCAGGCAGGTCAGAGCATCGTCCTATTGCAGGGACTCGATGTAGTTCATCTTGCTTTCGACATTCCGGGGCCTGACATCACCCAACTGACCCGCAACGGTCCAGACGCAATTGCAAACACGGCGTTTTTTGACGCGCTGCCCGGGCGGGAATTTCCAGCCGATGTTGTCGAATTCTCGGTTCAGGCGGATAGTGCCACGCAAACCTACCGTGGGCGGGTGGCCGTCGAAGTGCCAGAAGGCGCAGTGATCCTGCCCGGCATGGTTGCCAATGTGGTTTCGTCAACGGCGGGCGCAGACGCTCAGGTGTTCGCCCCGTTGTCCGCTATTGCTGCAAAACCAAACGGGGACCCCTTTGTCTGGCTTGTGGATGATGACGGAATGGTCTCGGAACAAGCCGTAAAACTTGGCGAGGCAAAAGGTGCAAATGTCGTCGTGACGGATGGCCTGTCTGAGGGTGACGTTGTTGTCGCTGCAGGTGTGAGCGAAATCATCGACGGGACGACCGTTCGCCCCATCCGTCAGGTTGGGAACTAAGGCAATGGATCTCGCTCGTTTCGCTCTTGAAAAGCGGCTGATCTCATATGTCGCGACATTTCTGATCTTGGTTGCGGGCTACTTTGCCTACACCGTTTTGCCCCGTTTTGAGGACCCTGAGTTCGTCATACGCCAGGCTCAAATTGTGACCCCATATCCCGGCGCATCGGCAGAAGAGGTGGTCGAGGAGGTTACCGAAGTCGTTGAGAATGCGCTGCAGCAACTTCAAGGTGTCAAAGAAGTGCGTTCGGTGTCATCACCGGGCATCAGCACCGTAACGGTCGAATTCACGATCGCTTCGACCCCGGATCATCCGGAGTTGAAACAGAAATTCTCTGAAATGCGCTCAAAGATTTTGGATTCGCAAGCCCAACTGCCACCAAATGCGCTGGCAAGTCAGGTCTTCGACGATTTCGGAGACGTCTATGCGCAGTACTACGCGATTGTTGGCGAAGGGTTTTCGATCTCGGACCTCTACGAATACGCCAAAGACCTTCAGCGTGAGTTGGTGACCGTTGAAGGTGTTTCAAAGATCGTGTTGAACGGGGTGCAGGAAGAAGTCATTTATGTCGAGTACTCACCGGCCAGCCTGACTGAATTGGGCCTTGCACCGTCACAGATCCAGCAATTGCTGGAAGGACAGAACCTTGTGACGCCCGCAGGGTCCGTGTTGGCAGGGTCGGCCCGCCTGTTGGTGCGTCCAGAAAGTGCGGTGGGATCCATTGATGCCATTGAGGCTTTGTTGATCACGAACGCTCAAACGGGGACGTCGTTCCGACTGGGCGATATCGCAACGATCTATCGCGGGCTGAAAGAGCCAGCGTCGTCCTTACTTTACCGTGACGGACAACAAGCCATCGGCCTCGGCATATCAAACACCTTGGGCGGCAACGTCGTGAACATGGCGGCGGCTGTGGATGCCCGCATTGCCGAACTTGAGAGCGAGCGGCCCATCGGCATCAACGTGCTGCCCATTTCTGATCAAGGCGCAAGCGTAAAAGCATCCGTTGACGATTTCGTCGTCAACGTGGCGGTGGCTTTGGCAATCGTTGTTGGCACATTGCTGGTTTTCATGGGCTTGCGCTCTGGCATTCTGATGGGGGGCATCCTGCTTGTTACGGTCGCAGGAACACTTTTTGGGATGTACCTTTATGGCCTCGATATGCAGCGTATCTCGCTCGGGGCATTGATCATCGCGCTGGGGATGTTGGTCGACAATGCCATCGTGGTGGTCGAAGGCACGCTGGTCCGGGTGCAGCGGGGCGAGGACGCATCGGAGGCGTCGCGCGCAGTTGTCAAACAAACGATGTGGCCGCTTCTTGGCGGCACAGTGGTTGGTATCTTGGCCTTTTCGCCCATCGGATTTTCACCAGACAACACCGGTGAATATGCGGGCAGCCTGTTCTGGACCATTGCCATTGCACTCTTGTTTTCGTGGCTGATCGCGATTTGGCTGACACCGTATTACTGCACCGTTTTACTCAAGGCGGGTAAAGACATTGGCGACAAGCCAGAGAATGTCATGTTGCGCGGCTACCGCCGTTTGCTTGCTTTTGCCATCAGGGTGCGGTGGCTGACGGTTGGGTTGGTCGTCGCCTTGTTTGCGTCGGCCATAGCGATGTTCAGCGCTGTGCCTGCGGGGTTTTTCCCATCCTCCACACGGGCGCAGTTTGTAATTGATTATTTCCTACCGCAGGGCACGGACATCACTCGTACGGAAAGCGATATTCTGGAAATCGCCGAATTTGCACGCGGGCTTGAAGGCGTCACAGGAACCAACACCGTTGTTGGCGGCGGGCATCTGCGTTTCATGCTGATCTACGAATCCGAAAACAACAACGCGGCTTACGGCCAAGTGCTGGTGGATGTGGAGGACTTCTCCGTCATTGAGGGACTACGCGCAACGCTGCAGACGCACATTGATGAGGCGTATCCGGATTCCAATGCCAAGGTGTGGAAGTTCGTTCTTGGGCCAGGCGGTGGTTCCAAGGTCGAGGCACGCTTTGTCGGCCCCGACGCAGCCGTGCTTCGCGACCTGGCAGGCCAAGCCAAAACAGTTATGTCGGACGCAGGCGCGGTTGCGGTAAAGGAGGATTGGCGCGAACAGTTGCAAGTTGTCCGGCCTGTCATTGACACAGAGAATGCGCGCAGGCTTGGCCTCACCCAAGGCGAGATCTCCAACGCGATCTATGGCCATCTCACCGGCACCACACTGGGCGTCTACCGAGAGGGCGATGAGCTGCGCAATGTCATAATGCGCCCGGTGGAATCCGCGCGAAACGACGTGGCCGAGTTGCGTGATATCCAGGTTTTTAGCGCTGCCACAGGCGGCTACATTCCCATCAGTCAGGTTGTCGACCGATTTGACATTGTGTTCGAGGCTGGAAACCTGCGGCGCGTTGACCGTGCGCTGACCATTACGGCGCAGTCAGACAATGCGCCTGGCGTTCTGTCCGGGGACTTGTTCGACGCGGTGAAAGACCCCATCGAAGCCATCGATTTGCCGCCGGGCTACAGTTTTGAATGGAAGGGAGAGTTCGGCAACAGCGCGGAGGCGAATGCTGGCCTTGCATCAACCATGCCAATTGGTTTTGGTGCGATGTTCTTTGTCGTGCTGTTCCTGTTCAACGCGTGGCGTCAGACCATCATCATCTGGCTCGTTGTGCCCTTGGCCCTGATTGGTGTGATCTACGGCCTTGCTGGGACGCAGACACCGCTGGAGTTTATGGCAATCCTTGGTGTTCTGTCCTTGACCGGCATGCTGATCAAAAACGCTATCGTTCTAATTGACGAAACAGACAGTCAGATCGAAGCGGGCAAAGCGCGCATGTCTGCGGTGGTCGATGCCGCCGTCAGCCGGGTGCGGCCAGTGTCGCTGGGGGTCTTGACCACAGTACTTGGGGTCGTGCCGCTTCTGTGGGACCCGTTCTTTGCGTCCCTCGCGGTCGTCATCATTTGCGGTCTCAGCTTCGCGACGATCCTAACGCTCATCATCGTGCCAACGCTTTATTCGATCTTCTTCAATGTAAAACAGAGCGAGGCAGATGCGCCTGCTTGACCTCGCGCGTTCGGACAAAGGCTTGGCACGATGACGGATATCATCGTGCCCGCCTTCGTATCTGTCACGCTCGGGTTCATTGTTTTCTTCCTAGGCGTGTTCCTCACCCGCAAGGTTTCCTTTCTAGGTGACTACAACATTCCCGAGCCTGTCTCCGGTGGCCTTACTGTTGCGCTACTAACGTGGGCGTTTTTCGCCTTCACCGGCACACAAATCACATTTGACCTGGAAGTCCGCGACTATCTTCTGGTCGTGTTTTTTGCGACCATTGGTTTGAACGCGCGGATCGCTGACTTGTTTCACGGCGGACGGTTGCTGGTATTATTGCTCGTCTTGACTTTGCTTTTCATGGTCTTGCAGAATTTGGTTGGCCTGGCTGTAACTATCTTTGGACTTCCGGCTGCCACATCCGTTCTGGTGGGGTCGGCCTCACTTATTGGTGGTCATGGCACCGCCATTGCCTGGGGGCCGCAAATTGAGGAATTGAGCGGCTTTGGAGCAGCACCTGAAATGGGCATTGCGGCTGCCACTTTGGGTCTGATCATGGCTGCCGTTCTGGGTGGTCCGATCGCAAAGCGCCTGATCGATCGCAACAACTTGCAAAGCGACCAAGAAGAAGCGCCCATTGTTGGCCTGGAGTTTGACGATGAAGAAAACCCGGACGATTTGATCAATCATGTCAGTCTGATGCGGGGGATGTTGGCGGTGCACGTCGCAATCCTTGTCGGGTACTTTTTGCACCAGGCTATTCTTGAAGCAGGGTTGGAACTGCCTCTTTTCGTGCCGTGCCTTTTGGTTGGTATCGCCATGTCGAACAGCATCCCATATCTGTTTCCCCGGATCACATGGCCTGCGCGCACGAAGTCCCTTGCCGTGATATCAGATTACTGTCTGTCCGTTTTTCTTGCGATGTCGCTTATGAGTTTGCAGTTGTGGACGTTGGCGGATTTGGGTGGGCCAATCTTGATTATTCTTGGGCTGCAGGCGGTAATGACCGTTGCCTTCATTATGTTTGTGTTTTTCCGCTTGATGGGCCGCAACTATCAGGGCGCTGTGTTGTGTGCAGGCTTTGCCGGTTTCACCCTCGGCGCAACACCTACCGCAATTGCGAACATGTCATCAGTCACCAAACGCTATGGTCCGGCCCCTTTGGCTTTCATCGTGTTGCCGCTTGTGTCCGCCTTCTTTGTCGATCTGGCGAATGCGATCATAATCCAAATGTTTGTTGGTCTTTGAGAGACGCCCAACCAAAGATCCGCTCTCGTTTGCAATTCTGACGTTGGAAGAACTTGCAGCATCTGTGGTTTGGGCTCGATGCAGACCTTGGGTTGAACGTCGATCTAACCTGGCGTCGGGTCGACACAAAGGAGCGTCTTTAGGTGCATGATCAGCGCGTGATGTTCACCACATTGCCCTTCGCGCCGGTGACATGATCCGCCCACTGCTCCAAGACGATCCGACGTCGCTCGAGTAGGTCAGATCGCGCATATGCTCGCTCCACCTTGTTGCCGACCGTGTGGCCGAGGACGGTTTCGGCGACCTCCCATGAGCAGGCGTCTACATCCTGTGTCCATGTCCTGAAGCTCGACCGGAACCCGTGAGGGCGTCCAGGCTCTTCCATGCGGTCGAGGATGACCTCGAGGCCGCGAGAGCCGATGGCACGGCCTGTGTGGCCGGGAAATAGGAGCCCATTGAAGAACTCCGATCTCGCCTTGATCAGCGCCTGAGCTGGTGTGGACAGTGGCACCCTGAAATCGGTGACCTTCCCAACCCGGCCCTTGATGCGTTCGGCGGGCACCGTCCACAAGCCCTCGTCGAACTCGGATTCATGTGCGCCCGCGCAGCCATCGAGGCGCACAAGCGTCAGGATCATCAGCCGCAGGCAATCCCCGCCCGTGGTATCCGGCAGCCGCTGGTAAAGGTCGGGTATCTCCTGCCAGGGTGTTGAAGGGGTGGGGGTGGTCACGTGGTTAACCGCCCCAAGCATTCGCTTCGCCTTTTCCATGTCCAGCGGGTCGCAAGGCAGGTCCATAAACTGGCCCTCTTGCAGGACGATCTTTGTTCGCTGATATGCCTTCTCCGCCGTTGGCCATTTCGTGTGCCAGATCGGCTTGAATGCATCGTGTAGAATATCCGGGTTCAGCTCGGACAAGCGGCGTTGGCCCATCTGTGGGAAAAGATGGGTCTCGAAAGGGGACAGCCAACGACCGCGCCGACCTTGACCTCGCAGCGTTGCCTTGCGGGCTTCAAACACCCTCAACGTCCAATCCTCGAATGTCGGATCCAACCGGTCCCGCTCTGCGGTCTGGTCGGCATTATCTTGTTTCCGAACGTCGATTGGATCCCGGCCAGAAGACAGCACATCCCGCCACCGGTTCCGCGCCTTTCGCGCCTCGGCCAGCGATACAGACGGCCATGAGCCCAGGCCCATTTCTCGCCTCTTCCCGAGGTGTGAAAAGCGGTACACCCACCGTCCACCACCCTCTTCTTTGACCAGTGTGAGCCCCCCGCCATCGAACATTTTGCCGGGTTCGGCGTTTTTGATAGCGACCTGCGTGAGTTTGTTTTCTGTCCGATTTGACACTCTATCCCCCAATTTATCCCCCAATGGATGGCGGGATGTCCTGTCCTGACATGTCCCGCTATGTCCCAAACGTCGGGGATTTCTGTTTTAGATTAGTGCGTTAGTGTCTGGGTATGTCAACGCATGTCTTTAGTGTGAGGTGCGTCTCGGCCGCACCATTCCGATCTGGCCTACCGCGCCGAGCGCTACTTGAAGCCGGTTTCGGTTCGAGGTTTCCCCTCTCACTTGCACCAGAATATTCGGAATTTAGACAGATGATTGCTATTCGTCACTGACTTGTTCTGGTGGTTTGGTGCCCAGATTTCAAATGCGAGAACTTACCCTCAGGCGCTGCATCGGCACAAACTGGTGCAGATGCAACGAGACGGCCATCGACCGAATAGTGGCACCACGCCCCGCAAGTACGAGCCGGTGACGTGGTGTGTTCTCAAACGCTTTGGAAGATAGCGCAGGCCTGTTGCTGGCAGAGCATCTTAACTTTAACGGCAACGTCCGACAAGCATAGAAGCCTGCCTCAGTGTGCAAGCTCCGCCGCCCTTGTGAGAATTTCTGCCGCACGCTCTGCGTATGTCAGGTCATCAGGCGGCAACATCTTCGTTAACGACGTCCGCAAAGGACTTGAAGAATTTCCCAGCAAGTTTCTTGGCCGTGCTCTGGATCAAACGGCTGCCAAGTTGCGCGAGCTTTCCGCCGATATTGGCTTTGGCCTCATAGCGCAGAATTGTTGTGTCCGGTCCGTCTGCAGTCAGCGTCACGTCTGCGCCACCTTTGGCGTGCCCTGCCGCTCCGCCATTCCCTTGCCCCGTCAGAGAAAACGCATTAGGCGCACCTGCCGTATCAAGTTGTACATCGCCACTGAACCTTGCCTTTACCGGGCCGACTTTCAGCACAACCTTGGCCTCGAGTTCGGTGTCAGAGTGTTTGATCAGCTCTTCGCAACCCGGAATGCACTGTTGCAAGACTTCGGGATCGTTGAGAGCTGCGTAGACCCGATCTTTGGGTGCGTTGATGATGATTTCGTCCGAGAGTTCCATGGTAGGTCCTTTGATTAGCAACAGGGGAATCTGATGTTTTCAGCTTGTTCGGGTGTCAGTGCCAACTTGCGGCACACACGTTTTGTCCATCGCCTGAGCGCCTTCATTCTGCTTCCTCCGATGGGTCAGCCGTCAGCGCGCGATAGGCGTCGGGTGTGTCTATGTCCGCGTAGAAGCCCGGCGATGGCAAAGCGTGGAACTGAACATGTTCCGGGTGCACACGGGTAAAGGTCTTGCAGCCCGGCGATCTCGGGTCGGCCAGTAAACGGTCGCGCAGCGTGCCGGGGACTAGGATCGGATTGCCGCGCTGTTCGTTCAGTAAAGGTATCGAAATGCGCGACGTCTCAGCAGCCTTTTGTGCGTCGAGCAGGTCTTGCAGGTCGCGTTTTGTGAGGGTGGGTTGATCGCCCAGCCCGATAAGGATCCGACCAGCCTGCGGCACAGCACGCAGCCCGCAGGCGACGGAGGTTTGCTGGCCATCCGCAAAAGTGGCGTTGTGCGCGATTTCAACGTCGCAGCCATCCAGTGACGCCTCGACCAGATCGGCCTTATGCCCGGTGACCACGACGACAGGCCCGTCCACGACCGCTAGGTAGGTGGATACCACGTGCCGGATCATCGGCACGCCGCCTACGGGCAACAGCAACTTGTTGCGCTTGCCCATGCGGCGCGACAGCCCGGCGGCCAAAATGATCGCGGCCACGTCAGGCATTGGTTTGCTTCACCGCAGCGCGGCGCTCTTGGACAAGTTGCGCGAGTATGGAAAGCGCGATTTCTTCGGGTGTGACGGCCCCGAGGTCCAGTCCTGCCGGGGCCTGCACCTGATCCACTTTGGTTTGCGCCACGCCTGCCGCAATCAGCTTGTCCGCGAGGGCCGCGTACTTCTTGCGGCTACCCACAAACGCCACATAACCGGGATTGGTCGCCAGTGCGGTCTTTAAGGCATCAAGGTCGCCCTGTCCTTGCGTGGCAATGACCACAAATTGCTGCGGATGCGGCTTTGCTTCGGCAATCCCCTCTGTGACTGACCAATGAAACTGTGGTGCCAACGCGCTCAGCGCCTGCGCCACGGGCGAGGCCCCCATGACCACCAGTTGAGGCGTCGGAATACAGGGTTCGATAAAGATATCCACTGTGCCGCGAGACGGGCAGCCGTTCCGGGCAAAGCGCGTGCCATCCACCTCGTCGCCGGGCATCACGCCCTTTACTGCCAGCAGGTCTTCAGGCGCGACCGACACCAGTTGCGGCACACCGTTCTTCAGCGCCTCAAGGGCGGCACGTTTGACTGCACCGCGTGTGCATCTGCCACCCAGCCACCCTTGCAGGATGGTGCCATCGGCGCTGAGCAACGCCTTGGCCCCCGGTTTGGCGGCCGTGGCGCCTGCTGTGCGCACGATGGTGGCAAAGGCAAAGGGTTCGTCGCGCGCGCGCAATTCCTGCGCGGCTTCGGCCAGATCGGTGGACAAGACTTCGGTCGGGGTCATAGCGGTGCCAGCTCCTGTTCCAGTGCCGCCAGATCCGCGAGCGTGTTTGCCGCCTTGAACGCATCAAGGTGGGGCAGGGCGGCGGCCATCCCGGCGGCAACCGGCGCATAGTCGGTCCAGCCTTTCAGCGGGTTGAGCCAGATGACTTTGCAGCCGCGTTTGCGCAGCTTGCTCAGCGCCTGAGCGATGATCAACGGGTCAGCGGTGTCGTACCCATCCGACAGGATCATCACCACGCTGCGCCCATCGACAAACCGTTTGGCATAAGTGTCGGCAAAGCGCATCAGGGACGGTCCGATCCTTGATCCGCCCCCAAACCCGTCCGCCATCAGCGACATGCGCCCGATTGCACGCATCGCGTCCTTGTCCCGCAGGGCTTCGGTGATGCGCACAAGGCGGGTGTGAAACAGGTAGGCATCCGCGGCGGTGTCCGCGCGCATCAACCCGGCGAGAAAAGCCAGAAACACCTGCGCATAGACGCTCATCGACCCCGACACATCGCACAGCGCCACAATTTTGCGGGTCCGGTCGGGGCGTTTCTTGCGCACCAGCCGCAGCGGCTCGCCCCCGGTGGCAAGGCTGTGGCGGATGGTCTTGCGGAAATGTAGCTGATCGCCCTTGCGCGCCGCGATCCGGCGGCGCGAGCCTGTGTCGCGCAGGGCTGCTCCGATACGACGCGCGACCTCTTCGGCGGCCGCGATCTCTTCGGGGCGGACAAGATCACGCAGATCGCGGCGGTTCAGGTTGCGCTGCTGTGTTGCAATCAACTTGCCCGTGCCGTCACTGTCTGCATCGCCATCCCCGGCATCCGGCGCCGTCACAGACCCCGAGGCCCCGGCGTCCTGCCCCTTTGCATCGCGCGAGGAATGTACATCATCGCTTGCTGGCGATTTGAGCGTCGGCACCACCTTTTGGCGCACGCGGCCCATATCCATCCAATAGCTGTCAAACAGGTCGTCGAACCGCGCCGCCTCTTCCTTGCAACCCGTGCAGACCGCCCGCAACGCGCGGCGGCTGTCATCGGGGTGGATAGCGTTGAGTGCGGCCAATGCAGACATGGCCACGTCCGCTTCGGCCACGCCAAGGCGCAATCCGTTGTCGCGCAGATGCGCGATGAACCCGGCCACCCGTGCTGACGGGCCGGGATCGCGGCCTGCGAATTTGGTCACACGGCTCATGCGGCGCGCCCGGCGATGCGTCCGGCAATTTCCGGTGTGATCTGTGCCTGATCGCTTTTGGTTTTCAGCAATGTCGTCAGCGTGGATTGCAACACCGCCGGGTCGGCAGTCAGATCCGCGATGCTCAACCCCATAAGGGCTGCCGCGAAGTCCAGCATCTCGGCGATGCCGGGGACTTTTTCCAAATCCTCTTCGCGCAGCTTTTGGACAAAGCCCACGATTTGATCGGCAAGGCGGGCTTCTACTTCCGGGCTGCGCGCCTTGAGGATGGCCAGTTCTGTCGCCCGGTCGGGATAATCGACGTAGGTGTATAAACAGCGACGGCGCAGCGCGTCAGACAGGTCGCGGGTGCCGTTCGATGTCAGGATTACGATGGGCCGTGTGGTGGCGGTGATGGTGCCAAGTTCGGGGATGGACACCTGAAAGTCAGACAGGATTTCAAGCAGGTACGCTTCGAACTCTTCGTCGGCGCGATCAATTTCGTCGATCAGCAGAACCGGTGGTGTCGCTTGGGAAATCGCGGCCAGCAACGGGCGTTCCAGCAGGAAGTCACGGGAAAATATCCGGTCCTCTACGGCTTTGCCTGTCTCGCCATGTTCGGCGGCGGCGCGGATGGTCAAAAGCTGGCGCTGGTAGTTCCATTCATAGATGGCCTGCGCCGCATCCAACCCCTCGTAGCACTGCAGGCGGATCAAGCGGGTGTCGCGCGCATGCGCCAAAGCGCGCGCAACTTCCGTCTTGCCGACACCCGCGGCCCCTTCCAACAACAAGGGGCGGCCCAGCGACAGGGCAAGGTGCAAGGCAACTGCCAGATCGTCAGAGGCGACATAGCCTTCGCCCGCGAGCGTGGTTTTCAGATCAGTCCAAGTCATCATGTGCTCCGTCGGGCGGGGATGATCCCCGCCCTACCATTGCGTTAGCCGTGCAGGCCCAGATCATTGGCGGTTTTCCAGATCCGCCAATGGTCATGGGGCATGTTGGTGTGCATGTTGCCAAACGGGCGGAACGCATCCTGCACCGCGTTCGAGAAGCAAGGCACACCGCCAACATGCGGGCTTTCGCCGACACCTTTGGCCCCGATGGGGTGATGCGGGCTGGGGGTCACGGTGAAGTCGGTTTCGTAGTTCGGCACTTCCCACGCGGTTGGCAGGAAGAAGTCCATCAACGTACCGGTCTTGCAGTTGCCCATGTCGTCGTAAGCAATCTCTTGCCCTAATGCGACGGCGAGCGCCTCTGTCAAACCACCATGCACCTGACCTTCGATGATCATCGGGTTGATGCGTGTGCCGCAATCGTCCAACGCATAGAAACGGCGGATGTCCGGGACACCAGTGTCAACGTCAATGTCCATCACGCAAACATAGGCCCCAAAGGGGTAAGTCATGTTCGGCGGATCGTAGTAGCTGACGGCTTCCAAGCCCGGTTCAATCCCCGGAATGGCCTGATTGTAGGCGGCAAAGGCGATTTCCTTCATCGTCTTGAACTTCTCAGGTGCGCCCTTGACCACAAAGCGGTCGACGTCGAACTCGACGTCATCGTCGTGGACCTCAAGCAGGTAGGCCGCGATCATCTGCGCCTTGGCACGGATCTTGCGTCCCGCCATGGCGGTCGCCGCCCCGGCCACGGGCGTGGAGCGTGAGCCATAGGTGCCCAGACCATACGGCGCCGTGTCGGTATCCCCTTCTTCGATGGTGATGCTGTCTGCGGGCAGGCCAATCTCGGAGGCGAGGATTTGTGCAAAAGTCGTCGCGTGCCCTTGCCCTTGGGAGATCGTGCCAAGCCGTGCAATCGCGGACCCGGTCGGGTGTATGCGGATTTCGCAGCTGTCGAACATCCCGAGGCCGAGGATATCGCAGTTCTTGACCGGTCCAGCGCCCACGATCTCTGTAAAGAACGACAGACCAATCCCCATCAACTTCCGGGTCTTGCCGGCCTTGAAGTCCTCGACACGTTGGGCCTGTTCGGCGCGCAACCCGTCATAGTCGACGGCCTTGAGCGCCTTGTCCCAAGCCGTGTGGTAGTCACCAGAGTCGTATTCCCAACCAAGGGCGGCTGTGTAGGGGAATTGCTCCTTTTTGATGAAGTTGATGCGGCGCAGCTCGGCCGCGTCCATGTCCAACTTGATCGCCAGAACCTCGATCATGCGTTCGATGAAATACACCGCTTCGGTCACCCGGAACGAACAACGGTAACTGACGCCGCCCGGCGCTTTGTTGGTATAGACGCCGTCGACCTCTAGGTACGCGGTCGGGATGTCATAGGAACCAGTGCAGATGTTCATGAACCCGGCTGGGAATTTGGTGGGGTCCGCACAGGCGTCAAAGCCGCCGTGGTCCGCTGTCACATGGCAATGCAGGCCAGTGATCTTGCCTTCGGGCGTGGCACTGATTTTGCCCTTCATCCAGTAGTCGCGGGCAAAGGCGGTGGTCATCAGATTGTCCATCCGGTCCTCAATCCATTTGACCGGCTTGCCCGTCACGATAGAGGCCACGACCGAGCAGACATAGCCGGGATAGGCCCCAACCTTGTTGCCAAACCCGCCGCCGATGTCCGGGGAAATCACGCGGATATTGTGCTCTTCCAAACCTGAGATAAGCGAAACGATGGTCCGAATGGCGTGTGGTGCCTGGAACGTGCCCCAAAGCGTCAGCTTGCCGTTCACCTTGTCCATGGATGCCACGCAACCACATGTCTCAAGCGGACACGGGTGCGTGCGGTGATAGTACATGGATTCTTCGGCCACGACGTCGGCATTGGCGATCACCTCCTCTGTCGGCTCCTTGTCACCGGCGTCCCAGGTAAAGATGTGATTGGGGTGCTTGCGCGGCCCATGGGCGCCGTCCGTGGCCTTGCCGTTTTCGTCTACGGTGTCCTCACGCAGGACGACATCGGATTTCAGCGCCTCAAACGGGTCGACCAGCACAGGCAGCTCTTCGTATTCGACTTCGACCAGCTCGATGCCATCCGCAGCGGCATAGCGGTCTTCGGCGACGACAAAGGCGACCTCTTGCCCTTGGAACAGCACTTTGCCATCGGCCAGAACCATCTGTTTGTCGCCCGCAAGTGTCGGCATCCAATGCAGGCCCAACGGTTCAAGATCAGCGGCAGTCAGGACAGCCAGAACACCGGGGACCTCAAGGGCCGCGGCGGTATCAATGCTCTTGATCCGCGCATGGGCGTAAGGTGAGCGGACAAAATCGCCGAACAGCATGCCATCGAGCTTTACGTCGTCGACATAGTTGCCTTTGCCTTGGGTAAACCGGGCGTCTTCAACGCGCTTGCGCGAGCAGCCCATGCCCTTGAGGTTATCAACCCGTTCTTCGCGTGTGACTTCGTCTTTCATTCCGCGGCCTCCTTGGCTGCATTCATTTCAGCGGCCGCGGCCTGAATGGATTTCACGATGTTCTGGTAGCCCGTGCAGCGGCAGATATTGCCCGCCATGCCAAACCGGATGTCTTCTTCGGTCGGGTTGGGGTTTTCCTCGAGCAGTTTGGTCGCACGGGTGATCATGCCAGGTGTGCAGTATCCGCACTGAAGCCCGTGATGTTCCTTGAACGCCTCTTGCAGAGGGTGCAGATCGTCCGGCCCACCAATGCCTTCGATGGTTGTTATGTCCTTGCCGTTCGCTTGCGCGACAAACATCGTGCAGGCTTTGACAGACTTGCCGTCAATGGTGACGGTGCAGGCGCCGCAATGGGACGTTTCGCATCCGATGTGCGGCCCCGTGATGTTCAGCCGCTCGCGCAGTGTGTAGATCAGCAGTTCGCGGGGTTCGGCGAGGAATTCCTCTTCCTTCCCGTTCACAGTGATGGCGTAGTGTTGTTTCTTTGACATGGTTGGCCTCCCTATGCCCGCGACCAAGCGCGTTCGATGGCGCGGCGCAAAATGACGCCAGCAACGTGGTTCTTGAATGCGACGGGGCCGCGGTTGTCCTCGGATGGGTCGATGTCGCCCAGCATCGCAGCAACGGCGGCATCCAAGGCCACAGCATCCACAGCCGTGCCGATAAGAGCCGCGCCAGCCGCTTCGGAATAGATCGGCGTATCGCTCAAGTTCGTCATTGCGATCGCGACCGACGAACAGGTCTCCCCGTCCTTCACGATCTGAACCGCAGCGGCAGCGGTCGCGTAGTCGCCGATTTTGCGCTTTTGTTTTTCGTAGGCGTACCCGCCATTGGGCAATGGTATCGTCACGGCCGTCAGCACTTCTTCGTCCTCGCGGGCGGTCATGTAGGCGGCTTCGTAAAAGTCCCTTGCAGGGATATCCCGCTCGCCGTCGGCACCAACGACAGTGAACACTGCATCGAGACACTGCATCAGGCCAGGCATGTCGTTTCCGGGATCTCCATTGGCGACGTTGCCACCCACGGTGCCCATGTAACGCACCTGAGGATCGGCAATCTGAAGTGCGGCCTCTCTCAAAATGGGCGCGACTTTGGCGAGGTCCGCGTGATCAATGATCTCTGCCTGCGTGACGAGCGCACCGATCCGGATACTGTCACTGCTGATTTCAATGTCGGACATGCCGCCCACGTCTTGCAGGTCGATCAAGTGGGGCACATCGGCCATCCGCAGCTTCATCATAGGGATCAGGCTGTGCCCACCCGCCATGACCCGCGCGTCATCTCCGTGTTCTTCAAGAATGGAAAGGACACCGGCCATGTCCTTGGGGCGATAATATTCAAATGCCGCTGGAATCATCGGCGCTCCTCCCTAAAAGCGATTACTCTGGCTGGGGAGAACGACTGCATACGCCTGTATGCGGCGGCACTAGAATATCAATGAAATACTGGTCTTTTGCACGAAATGCACCGGCTCATGCACGAACTGCACCGGCCTGCGACGCCAGAGCATCCTGGATGGCTTTCAACTTGGAACGGCTCACAGGTGCGGGTGGCAAATTCTCACCATCAAAGAGGCACCGACCCTTCTCTTTGGACCGTTCGAACTTTGAGACGTGACTGGGGTTCACGAGATAGCTTCTGTGTGTCTGCAAGAAGCCGTATGGCACAAGGCGCTTCGAAGCCTCTGTCACGGGCCAAACGCAGAACAGTCGCTCATCAGCGGTATAGACCTGCGTGTAGTGCCCATCCGCACGCAAAAAGGAGACGTCTTCGGCACGTATGAACACCTTTCCGCCGTCCCGCTCGCAGGGAATCTGCAAGCTCTCTGGTGTCTGGGGTGCTGTGCTGACGTCTGCATTTTGGGGCGCACCCGGAACGACGAGATAGGTTACACTGACCCACAGGCAGGCACCAAAGATCACAAAGCTGAAAAAGATAACGCCGAGCGCCAGCGTCTCATTGCTCATGGACGGGCCAAAGTCAGAAGTGTTCGGTTCTGCGATAAAATTTGTTCCTGCCATGGCCAGAAAATGCACAGAGCAGACCGCGACTGCAAAGCAAACCGTCCCAAGCAGGATGTTGCGATTGGTGCGCTGCCCATAGGCAATCCAGAATGCCAGCATGCACAGCCCAATCGCCACAGCGGACGACAAGACAACACCCAAGGGCGTGTAGATAGCACGGCAAAATTCCAGTCCAGCCATGCCGATGTAGTGCATGACAAGAATACCAACCCCGACAATACCGCCAGCGGTCAAAATGATCTTTGGCGTACGGTCTGCGAAGTGAAGCAAAATCAGCGCCGCCCCAACAAGCAGGATAGCAGACAGCGCAGACACAAGCGTGATTGCCGCATCGTAATAAAAGAGGATTGGCAGTTTCAGCCCCAGCATTGCCACAAAATGCATGGCCCAGATGCCGCCACCCAACGCGATCGCAGCCAACGCTATGGATGCCTTCTTTTGGAACACCGGCTTCTCAGACAGATCCCGTGTCAACGACAGCCCCGTGAACCCCGCAACAAGAGCGACAACGCAGGACATCGCGATCAAGAAATTGCTGTGATTGACGGTCAGAAATTCCATGGCGCTTAAAATGACCAAGTCTTGGGCACTTTGCAAACACTGGAAAGTGCCGCTTGAAAAAGGCCGTCCCTCAGACGCGATGGAGTTGGCGCATTTGCGTGCGCGGCGTTAGCGTCTACGAAGCAACACGTTGCACGCGAGCGCAAAATACTCATCGTGTGCAACTTGAGGCGGCAATCAACCACACGCACCTTGGCGGAAAAGCAACGCCGGGAGCAATCTCGCCATGCAGTCAGCAGCGTCATCGCGCAAGGTGACCGCTTTGGTCTCACGCAAAGGCCGATAGGAACTTGTCTTCGATTGGATTGATTTGCGACCCGGTGCGCCGGATAGAACCGAGCGGTCTAAGAAACTGCGGATGGTCGAAATCGAGAAACACCAACCTATCTTCGAGGTAAGAGGCGGTTGTGGCTCTGGGCATTGTGGTAATCAGATCAGTTTCGGCGATGATCTCCAGCACGGACCGGATCGAGTCTGCCTCGCACACGATATGCATGGACCGAATGCCCGATGCCATCATCGCCGCTTCGGTTTGCTGACGAAGCAGGCTACCACGCGAATGGGCAAGCCAGACCTGCGCCTCAAGGTCGGGCGCCATTACCCTTTTTCTTGCGGCAAGGGGGTGCTCTGCACGGCACAAAATCCCCACGCGATCATCTATGAGGTGCCGGAATTCTAACCCGGACGCAGGCTCGGCCAAACTCTGCGGTCCAAGGACAAAATCCACCTGACCACGTTCCAGCATCGTGCGCAGTTCGTGGACCAAACCTGTGCGCATCTCGACCACGCAATTCGGATTTTCCCGAATGAATTTGGCCATGGCACTGCTGAGAAACCGGCCCGCAACGATGGGTGGTGCGCCGATACGGAGCTCTCCCACGGCACCTTGGGCGGACTGATCGGCCAAGACGCTGGCTTGTTCTTCGGCCAGCCGAATGGCCTGCCCATTGCGCGACAACCGCAGGCCCAGTGCATTCGGCACAGATTTACGTCCATCGCGGTTAAAGAGAACAGTCCCAAGCCGTTGCTCCAATGTCTTCATGTTCCGGCTTAGCGCAGGCTGCGTCAGGCCCAAACGATCTGCGGCTGTCTGAAAAGACCCTGCCTCAACGATGACCGAGAGTTGTGCCAGATGTTTCGGATCGAGTTTCATAGCAATCCTTTATGTAATGAGGCAATTGTTTAATTAATGCAAATGCAACTGCTCTGCTAGGCTGGCCGCGAATTACGGGAGGATTCTATGTTCAACTTCAGAAAAATCGCGGCGGCGGTCGTGCTCGCCACCATCGCTCCAGCCGTTGCAACGGCGCAGATACACAAGGGTGAAACCGCCGGTGTCGGGGACCCAGTCCATACAATGTTTGTGACCTTTGCCAATCAGGCCAGCAAAGCGGGCGTCGAAATTCAGGTCAACGCGGGCCAGACCCTGACCAAATCTATGCTGAAAGGTGGACGCCAAGAGATCGACTTTTTCTCGACCGTGCCGTCGCTGGTGAACCTGATGAAGGGCCAGAAGCGCATGTATGAAAAAGTCGAAGATGCGCCAGCCGCAGCGGGCGAGCTGCGCTCCATCCTTGGCTTCAAGGCGGGCGCATATCACCCCGTCACGCTGGCGGGATCCGGCATCGAAAGCTGGGAAGACCTGAAAGGCAAAACGATCTTTACCGGCCCACCAGCCGGGTCCGCATCCGCGACCTCCGAGGCGCTGATCAAGATCATCACCGGCTATGAGGCAGGCACCGACTACAATGCTGTCCGCTTGAGCTGGGGCGAAGGCTATGCGGCTTTGGCAGACAACAAAATCGACATGATGGTGCGCCCTGCCGAAATCGGCTCTTCCAAGATCGAGCAGTTCGGCCTGTCCGGCGAATTCCGTGTGCTGTCGATCCCGGAGGAGGTTGTAGGTTCCGAGGCCATGCAAGCACTGTTTGGTCGTCCCGGCCGCGGGATGCTGCAATTCGACGGTGGCGTTTACAAAGGCCAGCTGACGAGTGGCGAAATCACCGCGCTGGGCTTTACCCAGTTTGTGGGGACGCACAGCGGCGTTTCCGATGAGGTGGTCTACAATGCGACCAAAGCGTTCTGGGAGAACCTGGATGAGGTGCACGCGACGGCGTTCTTCCTGAAAGAAGTCACGGCGGAAAGCGCCTTTACCTCCGTCAACGTACCACTGCATCCCGGTGCCGCGAAATACTACGACGAGGCTGGCATCGCCATCCCGGACGCGCTGCGCCCCTAATTGCACAACGTGATGAGAGGGCTGCAACTGTGGCCCTCTTCCCACCTTTCACTGACCTCAAGGTGCTGAACCAATGACCGCAGAGACCAAATCCTCTGGCGGAACGACACGGCTATTTGCGCTTCTATCTGCTCTGGCCTGTTTTCTGCTTGGCGCGATTGCCCTTTACAGCTCTGGCTTGGGTTTGATCGATCCAAAGCTGCACAGGGCGGCCGGGTTTGCATTGGCGTTGATTGCAGGGGTTTCTGCCGCGCGCGCAAAGCGCGAAGCAGGCGGTCCTTTGACCGGTGCTCAGGGCAGCCTGCATTTGGTTTTGGATGTCGCAATGATTGCGGCAGGCCTTTGGGCGATCTGGTCGTTTCATTTCGTTCAGACGCAGATGGAAACGGCACTCTATGACGTGCGCGTCGCAGATGCATGGCCCGCATTGGCTGGACTGGTCGTGTTTCTGGAGCTCTGCCGCAGACTTTGGGGTTGGGGGCTGTTCGGGGTTGGCGCCTTTGGCGTTTTGTACCTGCTCTATGGACAGGATCTGCCGGGCATCATGGCCCATACCGGATTTTCACTGAAAGAAGTGGCCGAGGCACTTTGGTACAACACCAACAAAGGTGTGTTCGGTTCGATCACCAACATCGTGCTGTCCACGGTCTTTATCTTTATCGTCTTCGGCGTCTTGCTCGAAGGCACTGGCGCGGGCGACACCTTGCTAAAGTTCGCCTTTCTCGCGACCCGTCGCACGCGGGGCGGGCCAGCACATGCGGCCATTCTGGCCTCTTCGATGTTTGGGACCATGTCAGGATCGACGGTCGCCAATATCGTAGGCACCGGCACATTTACGATCCCGATGATCAAAAAACGCGGCTTCTCCCCCACCTTTGCGGCCGGGATAGAGGCAACAGCATCTTCGGGCGGCCAGATCATGCCGCCGATCATGGGCGCGGCGGCGCTGGTAATGGCTGATCTGACGGGTGTGGGTTACCTCAACATCATCGTTGCGGCGTTGTTCCCTGCTCTCTTTTACTATTTCAGCCTGTTCTCTGCCGTGACCGTCGAGGCAAGACGTCAGGGGATTGAGGTTCAACCTTTGTCGGTGGATGACAAGATCACCCGCTTGGACATGATCAATTCGATCCTCTTTATCGGTCCTATCGCCACGATCATCGGATCACTCGTCGCAGGGTTTTCGACCTCGGCGGCCGGGTTCTATGCCGTCATCGTCCTGTTGGCATTGTCCGTCATCAATCCGGCCGTCAGAGCGGATCCAATGCGGATCTGGCGCTCGTTTTTGAAAGGTTCCCAGTCTGGTGCCACCTTGCTGATCGCCATCGCAGCCATCGGCATTTTGGTGGGGTCGCTGGATTCAACCGGGCTCGGGCTGAAGCTGGCCAATGTCATCGCAACAGTACGGGGCGAAAGCCTGTTCTCGGCACTGCTGGTCGCAATGGCGGGCGCACTCATCCTTGGGATGGGAATGCCGACCTTGCCCGCGTACCTGATCATCATCTTGGTCATGGGACCGGCGATCCAAGCGCTCGGTGTGTCGATGCTGACTGCGCATATGTTCGTCTTTTACTACGGTGTCGCCTCTTCGCTGACGCCTCCCGTGGCGATTGCGGCCTATGCAGCGGCGCCAATTGCAGGGGCCAATCCGCTGATCACGGCCTTTATGTCGTTCCGCCTGGGTATGGCGAAATTCATCATCCCGTTTGTGTTCGCCTTCTACCCGACGATCCTGATTATCGAAGAATTCAGCATGCTACCGTTTCTCTGGATCGTGGCCAGAACATGCTTTTGCATCTGGCTGTTCTCTTCTGCGCTGTCGGCCTACGACCGTCGCAAGTTGACCGTCCCTGAGGTCGCCCTCCGCTTTGTTGCAGCCTTCACCCTGCTCGCGACAAGCCCGACGTTCCACCTTCCAGCCCTTGCCACCGGCATCGCCTTGATCGCGTGGGACATCCGCGCTGCGAAACGACTGAAACCATCCACGGAAGCTGTATCATGACCAAGCGCCCCAACTTCCTGTTCATCATCACCGACCAGCACCGCGCCGACCACCTTGGGTGCTATGGCAACGCGGTTGTGCAGACCCCCAACATCGATGGCATCGCCGCAAACGGGACCCGCTGGGACCGCTTCTATGTGGCCAACCCTATTTGCATGCCAAACCGCGCCTCAATCATGACCGGGCGCATGTGCTCTGCCCATGGGGCGCGGCACAACGGCATCCCGTTGTCCAAAGACCATACCACCTTTGTCGAACTGCTGCGCGATGCAGGGTACAGCACCGGATTGATCGGCAAGTCACACCTGCAAAGCTTTACCGGCCTGCCTGCATCCAACACGTTCCAACCCGCGGACGGCCTTACAGTCCCAAGCCCACACTTGCGCGACGCCCTAAAGAACAACCGGCACACGCCGGACTATGATCTCGAAGACATCACCCGCTGGGGCCGCCCCCTTGCTGAACGTATAGATGATGATTTCTACGGCTTTGAACATGTCGAGATTGCCGCCGATCACGCAGACCGGGCGTCTGGCGACTACTTGCTCTGGGCGCGGGAACAGAGGGCGGATTTTGACGATCTGGTTGGGCCGGAAAATGCGCTGCCCGACAATCGCATCGACGCGCCCCAGGCTTGGCGCACCGCTGTCCCCGAGGCGCTGTATTCAACCAATTGGATCGCGGATCGCTCTGAGGACTGGCTGGCAGACCAAGCCAAAACCGACGCTCCGTTTTTCCTGCAAATGTCATTTCCAGACCCGCATCACCCGTTTACGCCGCCGGGCAAATATTGGGACATGTATGACCCATTGGACATCGCCTTGCCCGCAACCTTTGGCAAAGGCGACCTGCCGCCGATCAAAGCCATGCGCGAAGCTATGGAGAAAGGCACCGACCCACGCGACAACCAAAACCCGTTTGCCGTCACCGAGGACGAGGCCCGCGCCATCATTGCACTGACATATGGCATGATAACCATGATCGACGACGCCATTGGACGCGTGCTGAAACAGTTGGAAACGCTTGGCCTGGCCGAAGACACCGTGGTGATCTTTACCTCTGATCATGGCGACTACATGGGCGATCACGGCCTGATGTTGAAACTCCTGCTGCACTACCAGGGTATAGTCCGTGTGCCTTTCATTTGGCACGATCCAAAGGCACCGGCACAAAACAAAGTTGATACTGGCCTTGGGTCCTCTATCGACATTGCGACGACCATCCTCGCCCGAGCCGGCATTCAGCCTTACAACGGCATTCAAGGTCGCGACTTGCTCTCCAGCCCGCCTCCTGAGGCGGTGATCGTGGAAGAAGATAGCCAACGCGTCATGACGGGGTTTGACAGACCGCAGCGCGTGCGCACGATCATCACGGATCAATACCGGATGTCTCTGCGGGAAGGTGAAGACTGGAACGAGCTATACGATTTGAAGGCCGACCCCGGTGAGGTTGAGAACCTCTATGATCAACCCGCAGCCCAAAGCACGCGGCAACACCTTTCTGAAGTCATGTTGCGCAGTATGATCTCCCTCCAGGACCGATCGCCGCTTCCAGCTTACAGAGCGTGAGCGCGACCGGTGGTCATCATACAGTCGGGCGAGCGCTTCCAGTCCTTCGCTTGAGTTAAGCCCGCAGTAACAGAGATGCTGTAGCTCCTGTTCCGAATACGAAAGTGGCGCGGCGGTTGGCCCGTTGCGAAAAACAAAGGGTATCGGAAATGCGGGCGTTTAATCTGGCTTCTTTAGGCAAGCCTCGCTTCAACAGTCTCCTCGTTCAATCGGTGTTGATTGCCGGGTTGATGACACTGTCTGTGGTTGCTGCCAAAACCCTGTTTGATCGCCAGGAAAAGCGTACATTGATTGCAGAAGCGCTTTCGTCACGCGCCGTCGATGTCACCGAACTGCTGGCTATCCAAATGGGTGCCTCCATCAAGTTCGGCAATGAGGTTGCGGTCCAACAGATCACTCAATCTATCATGGAGTCTGCCCAACCCGACATGGAAGGGACGCTGGTCGCGTCTGCAAATGGCACAGTGTTGTACGAAACGGCGGACGTGCAGATGCAATCGGATCTGGTGCAAGGTTTGATCGAGCAGGCCATAGCAAACAGCCAACGTGCCGTCTCGGCGGATATGTTGACTATTGTGACACCCGTCATTTTTGGAAACGACGGCGCCGTCGCGGGCGTAGTGGCGACACGTTGGACGTCTGAACACGTCATTGCGGCCTTGGCGCGCAGCGAGATGAAAGCGCTGGCACTGGGTGCCTCGGTCTTCATTATCGCCATAATCGGCATTGCCGTGTTTTTGCGCTTGGCAATGGCAAAACCACTGGACCGGTTGGGCGATGCCATGTCGCGTATTGCCGAACACCAATATGAAATCACAGTTCCACACATCGACAGGCAGGATGAGATCGGCCGCATTGCACAACGGCTTGATGGATTTCGTGTGACCCTCTCGCAAGCCGCTGAAATTCAGCGCGACAGCGCGTTCAAGGGCGCCGCCTTCGAGGGCAGCACAGCTGCCATGATGTTGGTCGATGAAAAGGGCAAAGTCACTTTTGCCAATCCGGCATGCAGTGCGTTGCTGAACAACTTGATGCCTGATCTTGCGGAGATTTGGCCCAATGCTACGGTGGGCGCTTGGGTTGGTTCTGATTTCACCGGCTTGTCGGGATTGAACGAGCGTTGGAGGTCTGAGCGCGCGGAGAAAACCACGGTAAATCTCCGTGTCGGTTCTCGGCACATTCGCATTCAACTGAACTCAGTTTTCGATGGGAACAATCAGTCGATCGGCGCGGTGGTAGAATGGAGCGACCGCACAGTGTCACAGCGTAACGCTGCAGTGATTGCTGGCATCGATCGCACTCAACTACGCCTTGATTTTGATCCTACAGGTGTTTGCGTCTCTGCGAACGACATCGCCATCGAAACGATTGCCGGCAGCAGCGGTTCTGGATCTGTGCCTGAACTGAGCAAGCTCTTGCGGCCGCAACAACACGATCGCAGTTTACCTGAAGATCTTCTTGCCCAAGTCCTCGGCGGCGCACAAATTCACGGAAAACTGGATCTGGCAACGCCCGGAGAAGAGGCGCTTGTTCTGGACGGAGGATTTGTCTCTGTGTTCGACGACGATGGAAGCTTGGAGCAAGTTGTCCTTGTTGGTTCCGACGTGACGAAAGCGGAGCGAGATTTGCGTGAAACAGTTAACGCGCAGGAACGAGTCGGGCAGGAGCAGGCAGCAGTTGTCACTCAACTTGCGGGAGCGTTGCAGCGTCTTGCAGAGGGGGACCTCGAAACGTCTCTGGAGGACAGTTTTCCGGCGGAATACGAAGAACTGCGTGGCAATTTCAATATGGCCATCGCCTCTCTTTGTACCGCTATGAGTGCAGTTTCACACAATGCGGAATCCATTCGGAATGAGACTTCCGAGATTACGACTGCGGCTGACGATCTGTCGCGTCGAACGGAACGACAGGCCGCAACTTTGGAGGAAACGGCCGCGGCACTGGACGAACTGACCTCTTCAGTTGGCTCGGCGGCTGAGGGCGCAGATGCGGCAAGTAAAATGTCAGCCGAAGCGCAGTCAAACGCGGAGCAGGGCGGTGAGATTGCTGGCCAAGCCGTCGAGGCGATGAGTAGCATCAAAACATCCTCTGAGGAGATCTCAAAGATCACGACTGTGATTGATGACATCGCTTTTCAGACAAATTTGTTGGCTCTGAACGCAGGTGTCGAAGCCGCCCGCGCCGGCGAAGCAGGCCGTGGCTTTGCGGTTGTCGCAACTGAAGTGCGCGCACTTGCACAGCGATCTTCCGACGCTGCGCGCGAGATTAAGACACTGATATCCACCAGTGCAGAGCAAGTGCAACATGGGGTGGAATTGGTCGACCGCACAGGTGCTGCATTGGCCGCAATTGTACATTCTGTTGCGGATATTTCCACGCGCGTATCCGAAATCGCCGGTTCGGCACGGCAGCAAGCCGCTGGGCTGAACGAGATCAATGTTGCGGTCAACGAACTCGATCACGTCACCCAACAGAATGCCGCTATGTTCGAAGAGACAACGGCTGCAAGCCATGCACTGACATTAGAAGCGGATGGCTTGGCGGCAGCAGTGTCCAAATTTAAGTTAGGGTGTGCGACCGTATCGGTGATGCCTGAAAAATCGCTGCAAGCGCCGGAGATGGCGACGAGGGTGGCCGCCGGTAATTTGGCATTGGCTGAGGAACTGGAGCCTGCTGATGCGCATGCCGGTTGGGAAGAGTTTTAAGGCCTTGCGAAACGCCAAGAGCCGGAGTGCATTTACATAGACTTAGTTGAGGTCATCAGCTTGCTTGGACGAACAGCCCTTACACTCAGCAATCTAACAAAAAACCGTCGACTGAAAACGAATGTGGTCGAGCTGGAGTGCGCCAGCAATAGGTCAGGCTTCTGAAATGCTAATGTGTGTTTAAAATAGTCACGGTGCATTAGCTCGCAAACTTTCCTGATCTCGATAAATACTGGAAAATTGCTCGTGCAGCCAAAACATTTGGCCAGCGTCGTCTACATCCCAACTTTTCAAGACTATCAGGTCCGAACACCTGCAAACCTTTTCTGCCACTCTTCACGATCTTCGTCGCTGATTTTGGCGAATAGGTTGTTGGGCACAGAAAACATATGCCCCTCAGGTAGCGAAGACAGCGCACTATCCGTGTCAGACGGCCAATTGGCGGATTGCACGTTCAGTGCCTGACGTATTTTTTCAGAGGCATCCGGAATGAATGGGGCCGACAAAATACCGTAGAGCCTGATCAGGTTCAAACCCATACGGATCTGCATGGCCGCTTGCGCTTCGTTCTCTTTGATTGTGGCCCAAGGCGCGGCATCTTGAAGGTATTCGTTCCCGGCGACCCAAATAGCACGCAGCTCCTGTGCCGACTTGCGCACTTCCATGGTTTCCATCAACTCTGCGTACCGCGCAATGCGGCTGTCGAGCTCGGCTATCAAGGTCTCTTCTCGGGGACCGTAAGCATCGCCACCCGGCACGGTCTCACCAAATTTGGAGCGGCAGAACTTGGTCACCCGGCTTACGAAGTTGCCGAGAACGTCCGCGAGGTCTTTGTTCACGCCTTGTTGGAACAACTCCCACGTAAATTCAGAATCCGACGTCTCCGGGCAGTTCGACAGCAGCCACCAACGCCAATAGTCAGCGGGCAAAATCTCCAAAGCTTGATCCATAAAGACCCCGCGGCCCTGGCTCGTTGAAAACTGGCCACCGTCGTAGTTGAGGTAGTTGAACGACTTGAGGTGATCCACCATTTTCCAAGGCTCGCCCGAGCCAAGAATTGTGGCCGGGAAACTCAAGGTGTGAAACGGCACATTGTCCTTGCCCATAAACTGCGTGTATCGGACATCATCCGCACCTTTGTCAGTGCGCCACCAGCGTTCCCAATCCGCGCCATCGTTGGCCTCGGACCATTCCCCGGCACAAGCGATGTACTCGATGGGCGCGTCAAACCAGACATAAAAGACCTTGCCTTCCATGCCGGGCCACTCGGCCGCGCCGCGCCGGACGGGAATGCCCCAGTCGAGATCGCGCGTGATGCCTCGGTCCTGCAATCCGTCTCCATCGTGTAGCCACTTTTTGGCAATCGACGTGGTCAATACGGGCCAGTCTTTCTTGCTGTCGATCCATGCATCAAGGTCGTCCTTGAGCGCGGATTGGCGCAAATACAGGTGCTTGGTCTCGCGGACTTCGAGGTCGGTTGATCCAGAAATGGCAGAGCGTGGGTCGATCAGATCGGTTGGATCAAGTTGTTTCGTGCAGTTTTCGCATTGATCGCCGCGGGCCTTGTCATAGGCACAGTTGGGACAGATGCCCTCGATGTAGCGGTCGGGCAGATATCGGCCATCGGCGTTGGAATAGACCTGTTGTTCCGACACTTCGCGGATCAGGCCGGCATCGGCAAGCCGCCCTGCGAAATGCTGTGTGAGGGTATGGTTCTGTGGCGATGAAGACCGGCCAAAGTGGTCGAAAGACAAGCGGAACCCACGGGCAATCTCGGCCTGAACGGCGTGCATCTCGGCGCAGTATTCGGCCACAGGTTTTCCGGCCTTTGCGGCGGCGAGCTCGGCCGGGGTGCCGTGTTCGTCGGTTGCGCACAGGAACAGAACCTCGTTGCCGCGCGCCCTTTGGTAGCGGGCATAAAGGTCGGCAGGCAATTGGCTGCCCACCAGGTTTCCAAGGTGCTTGATCCCGTTGATATAGGGAATGGCGGATGTGATCAGATGACGCTGCATGGGTGGCCCTTTGGCATGTTGCGCTTCGTTTAACAGCGCGGCGCGGTGGGGAAAAGGCCTCGTCTGGTATGGGTCAGTTGCGTCTGTCCCGGCTGCGCCCTGTGAGACGACCAATCAGGAAAGATGTCCGGGGCGTGTATATATAGCGCGTGCGTTGCTCGGGCGATTTGCGCGCGCGCATACGGGCCATACCGAACACGATCAGTATGCCATGGCCAACGGCAATCATCGCAAAAAGGGCGGGGGGGCCATAGGCGTCGATGAGGGCCGATGCCGTAAAAGGTGCCGCAATGGCGCCGAGGGCAAAATAGAACATGAGGGCCGCCGACAGTTCGACCCGCTCTGATTCATCTGCAAAGTCATGGGCGTGCGCGGCCGCGACGGAATAGATAGGGAATGTCGTCAGGCCAAAAAGACCAGCAGTGAGCATGATCCCTGCGGGACCAAGGCCGCCTGACATCGCGGTGACGCCGCAACTCGCCATTGCAGCCACTGACAGCCAAATCAGGATCCAGCGGCGGTCGAATTTGTCCGCCAACCAGCCTGCGGGGTACTGTGCAATTGCGCCTCCAAAGACGAAAGCGGCCATGAACCAGGCGATCTGCTGTGCGGACAGGCCGACTTCTTGACCATAAATGGGCCCGACCATTCGGAATGATGCGCTGGACAGGGCTGCAACCAGTACGCCAGCGGCGGCAAGGGGCGAGCGTTGGAAAGCGAGGCGTGGGCGCAAGCGCGGCGAGCTGGGCGTGTCGGGTTGTTTGACCGTTGTCAGCGTCAGTGGCAGCAGTGCGGCACAGCAGACGATAGCGAGGATGTTGTAGCTGATGTAGCTGGCCGGCTCCAACACGCCGATCACCAGTTGCGCGGCCAGCGATGCGCCCATGTCGATGACGCGGTACACGCCCATGGTGCGCCCACGGGTTTCGTTGGTGACCTTGGCTTGCAACCAGGCCTCGATCACGGTGTAGCAGCCCGCAACACACATGCCGGATGCAACGCGCATGACGGCCCACGCGACTGCGTCAACGATCATCATGTGGGCGATCAGGCCGATGGCGCCTGCGGCCGTGAACGCGGCAAAGGCGCGCGAATGTCCGACACTGCCCATAAGGCGCGGCGCCCACCAGCAGCCGATGAAAAAGCCCAGAAAATGCGCAGAGCCAAGCATGCCGATTTCTTGCCGGGTAAAGTCCAGCGCCAGTCCAGACAGGGCATCCAGAGGGCCAAGCGAGCCGGAGCTGAGCTGCAGCAGGACAACCGAGAGGAACAGTGCGGCAAAGGAGATGATCATACGCATGACACACCCCTTGTGCGTCATGCGTGTGCCGAGCCCAAGCAGTTATTCGACGGGTGTGCGTCGTTTTCAGGCGGTGGTGGCGATTTCTGCTGTGATGGCGATTGCGACGGTGTTGTCGACCAGATCGGCGTAGCCGGTTGCGCCAAAGTCGCGGCGGTTGACCTGTCCGGAGAGTTTTACGTTCAGTGTGCTGAAGTCGCCGGGTTTGGTGCCACGCGGGCGAAACAGGGAGGCGTTGAAGCGCACGGGTCGGGTGGCGCCGCGCAGGGTAAGTTTGCCATCGACAACTGCTCCCTCCGAGAGGCGGCCGCCCGGTCCCAGTTTGATGCGGGTTGATTGGAACCGTGCCAGTGGAAAGGCGGCGGCATTGAGAACGCTGGAGGATTTGAGCGCCTCGGTGGCAAAGATCAGCCCGGTGCGTGCGCGGCGCACGTCAGCCGTTACGTCGGCCGTCGATGCGGCAAGGTTTGCGCTGTCGATTGTGAGGTTGGCGGTGTCGATGGGCACTGTGCCTTTGACCGGCGCGCCGTTCAGTTGGAAAGTGTATGTGATGGTCGCACCGGCTCCGCTGAGGGTATAGGGGCGGGGTGCTGCAAAGGTGGGCGTCGCCAGAGCGGCGAGGCTGAGCCCGAGAAAGTCGCGACGATACATGAGCGTGTCCTTGGATCGGTTGTGTGAGACGGTAACACACCACGCCTGAAAATCATGTAACCGATCACGCAGCCTTGATGGATCCGGAGATGCGCGGCAACGGCTGATGGGGCGCGCGGGTCACGTGCCAGGCGTGTTGCGGTGCCGTCCGGGCACGCAGTCGGGTCAGCGTCCAGGCGCCGGGGGTCCCTTGGTGGTCGGGGGCAAGATGCCAGCGGCTTTCCACGCCCTGTGCGCCGCCCATGCCAGGTGTCAGCAAGAGACCAAGCGGGGCGTCCCCCTTGCCTGTGCCGCCGTATTCCGCCGCGAGATGCATCCGCCGCACAGGTGTCAGCGCGGGCAATCCGGGCAGGTCGGCCACCACCAGAGAGACGGTGCCGGAACGCAACGCTTCCTCCATGCTCCACAAGACATCGTCGGCCCGGTCGGGTTGAACCAGGATCAGGCGGGCAGGATCGACAAAGGGCATCATCCCGCAGGCGCTTATTTGGTCCCTGGACCAGTCCGGCGTGATCCAGACCACAGCGCCTGTGCTTTGCGCGGCAAGCCACAGGGCGAGGCGGTGCCGAGCGGGGCCGCACGCCTCATGCACCCGGCCCAGGGCCAGCCGGTGCTGGTCCGTCTCTGGCAGGATATGCAGGCAATCGGTGTCGCGCGCAGCAGTGCGCGCCATAAGAGCGGCAGGAACAGGCATGGCATCAGTCTAGTATGTTCGCTTTATGTTCTCAATAATTCTTTAAAAATGCACAGCCGAAATTTAACTTGCCCGTCAAGGCTGGGCCGCTAGGGTCGCGCGGAAGACAAGCGGGAAGGGCAGGCCATGGAACGACGCAAACTGGGACACACAGGTATCGAGGTCTCGGCCTTGTGCCTTGGGTCCATGACATGGGGCACGCAGAACACCGCCGAAGAGGGCCATGCCCAAATTGACCGCGCGTTGGATGCAGGCATCAATTTCATTGATACGGCCGAGATGTATCCGGTGAACCCGATCAGCAAGGCAACCATAGGGCGCACGGAGCGCATCATCGGTCTGTGGCTGGAGCGCGGTGGCACCCGCCATGATGTCGTTCTGGCGACCAAACATTCGGGCGAAGGTATGCGTCACGTGCGGGGCGGCGCGCCGATCACAGCAGATAGTATTCCCGAGGCGGTCGAGGGGTCGCTGCGGCGTCTACAGACGGATTACATCGATCTTTATCAATTTCATTGGCCCAATCGGGGCAGTTACATGTTCCGCAAGAACTGGACATATGATCCCAGCGGGATGGACGCTGCAGCGGAACGGCAGAACATGGAAGACTGTCTCGGCGCGTTGCAGGCCGAGATGGACAAGGGACGGATCCGTACGTTTGGGCTGTCGAATGAAAGCGCATGGGGCACAGCACAGTGGTTGGCCGCCGCAGAGCGCACAGGCGGGCCGCGCGTGGTCACCACGCAGAATGAGTATTCCTTGATGTGCCGCCTCTATGACACGGACATGGCAGAGCTGAGCATAGCGGAAGACGTGGGGCTGCTTTCGTTTTCGCCGTTGGCTGCGGGTCTTTTGACGGGCAAGTATCAGGACGGAGCGGTGCCAGCGGGATCACGGCTAAGCCTGAATGCCGACCTTGGCGGTCGCAAGACGGCGCGCGCGTTTGCTGCTGTGGACGCCTATTTGGAAGTGGCAGGCAAGCATGGGCTTGATCCGACCCAGATGGCATTGGCCTGGTGTATGACGCGTCCGTTCATGTGTTCGGTGATTTTCGGTGCGACATCGCTGGATCAATTGGATGTCGCGTTGGGAGCGGCGCATCTGACGCTCGATGCGGAGGTACTGGCCGATTTGGATGCTGCGCATCGCGACCATCCGATGCCGTATTGATGGGGCCGTATTGACGCGATTGAGGTGATCTGGATGAGCGCCCGTATGCGGGCGCACGCGACATCCGGTGACCCCCTACCTGACCTTCCCCTCGGGGGAAGGAACCGTTTTGCGGGCGGCGTGCGCTATTGTGAGGTTCGGCGCAGTGTTGACGGGGCATTGCCATAGGTTTTGCGGCATGCGCGCGAGAGGCTGGAGACCGCGGCAAAGCCTGTTTCCAGGGCTACGTCCTGAATTGGAATGTTTGTTTGCGTCAACAGCCGACGCGCCTCTGCCAGGCGCAGGGACAGGTAATGTGACTTGGGTGTTGTGTTCAGGGCGCGCTTGAAATTCAGTTGCAGCATGCGTGGACTGATGTCGAGGCTCGCGGCAATTTGGGTCAGGGGCAGGGGTTGGTCCAAATGCGCTTCCATCAGCTTGTGCGCACGGGCCGTGATCCTGTTGTGAGGTTTGGTTGTTGGATGTCTGAGCTGTGGATCGGACGGCGCGGGATGCGAGGTGTGGATAAAGCTGGCCGCCACAGCATTGGCCAAGGGCGCGCCGTGCAACGTCTGGATCAGATGCAACATCATGTCGAGGGCAGGGGCCGCGCCGCCACTGGTCCAGCGCAAGTCTGACACGACATAGCGCGCGTTCATCGTGTCGATCTCGGGGAACGCCGTTGCAAAGCTGTCCAAATCCTCCCAGTGGGTGGTTGCAAAGCACCCGTCCAGTATGCCCGCCTTGGCCGCGATCCACGGCCCGCCGTCTATCGCCAGAACGCGCGTGTCTGACTGTGCAAGGCGGCGCAGGCTGGCCATCAATTGCGGCGTGGCTTGGGCCTTGAGTTCGAAACCGGCTACGACGATCAACACGTCACATGCCGTGACACGGTGGAGGGGGGCGGCCGGAACCGTAAGGCCGCTGGTCAACGTGACACTTTGCGATCCCGGTGTGGCAAAAGACCAGTCAAAGACGGGTTTGTTGGCATGCCTGTTGGCTGCGCGCAGGGGGTCCACTGCGGCAGCGAGCGACAGGGTGTTGGTATGTTCCAGCACAAGAATGACGGTTTTTGTCATCGTATTTCGTCTTTTGACAAGTCTCGGATCGGAGTTCGGGCATTGTGACAGAAAATGCAAGGATGTCGCCAATGCCCCTGTCCATGAACCGTGAAGTTTTCATCACCTGTGCCGTCACCGGTTCGGGTGGCACCCAAGATCGCAGCCCGCATGTGCCCCGCAGTCCGGAACAGATTGCAGACAGCGCCATTGCCGCTGCCAAGGCGGGTGCGGCGATCGTGCATTGCCATGTGCGTGACCCCAAAACCGGTGCACCGTCGCGTGACCTTGGTTACTACCGTGAGGTGACGGACCGTATTCGTGCCGCAGATGTCGACTGTATCCTGAACCTGACGGCTGGCATGGGCGGCGACATGGTGTTTGGCGATGTCGAATCCCCGTTGCCTCTGAAAGCAGAAGGGACGGACATGATCGGCGCATCCGAGCGTGTTGCGCATGTCGCGGCATGTCTGCCGGAAATCTGCACGCTGGATTGTGGGACGATGAACTTTGCCGAAGCCGATTATGTGATGACCAACACGCCCGGCATGTTGACGGCGATGGGGCGCATGATGACGGAGTTGGGCGTCAAGCCTGAGATCGAAGCCTTTGACACGGGGCATTTGTGGTACGCGAAACAGTTGGTCAGCGATGGTGTTCTGGATGCACCTGCGCTGGTGCAACTGTGCATGGGTGTGCCATGGGGTGCGCCCGACGACCTGAACACGTTTATGGCGATGGTCAACAATGTGCCGGATGACTGGACGTTTTCCGCCTTTGCGCTGGGCCGCAATCAGATGGCCTATGTCGCGGCCGCCGTGCTGGCGGGCGGGAACGTGCGTGTCGGCCTTGAGGACAATCTGTGGCTGGGCAAAGGGCAGTTGGCGCAGAATTGGCAGCTGGTCGAACGAGCCGCGACAATCATCGAAAACATGGGTGCACGGGTGATTGGTCCGGCGGAGGTGCGCGCCAAGCTTGGGCTGGTCAAGAGAGCGCCGCAGGGATGATTGCGTCCGTGTCGGGCTGGGGCAAACGCGCGGTGTGGATGGGCGCCATGTGTGTCCTGTCGGCGTGCGCGGTGCCGCCACCTGAAACCCCGAGTTTTCGGACACAGAGCGCACCCATCGGTGTCACGACCCGTTTTGACGGCGATCGCATGTCCGGCGATTGGTTTGTGCGCGGTGCGCTGCCGGGGGACGAAACCGTGCAGGCGGTGAATTTCATCACATTGGACGCTTTGCCCACAATGGTCGTGTCCACCAACGAGGGTAACGGCCTGCGCAAGACGGTATGGCGAGGGCGTGAGCGTCAGTCGGGGCGTTATGAATTTCGCCCGGACGAGGGAACCGTGTCGCGCGACCTTGTTGTGATCTGGGTGGACCAAGGCTTTCGGACAGCGGCCATTGGTGATCCGGCGGGTCGCTTTGCCTGGGTGTTAGATCGTGCACCGACAGGTGGTGCGGACAGGATCACAGCCGCGCGCAAAGTGTTGGTGTTCTCTGGGTTTGACCTCAGCAAAATGGTCACCCGACCCTGAATGCAGCCATGGCGGGCTGGCAAGGGCGCTAAATCTTGAAAGGTAAAGACAGATGAAGACGGCAGCAATTATTGGCGGTGGTGTCATCGGGGGTGGATGGGCGGCGCGCTTCCTGCTCAACGGGTGGAACGTGCGAGTGTTTGACCTCGATCCGGACGCCAAAGCCAAATTGGCGCCGGTTCTGATGCAGGCGCGTCGCGCGTTGCCAAGCCTGACAGACGTGGCGTTGCCTGACGAAGGAACGCTGAGCTTTCACAATGAAATGTCGGATGCGGTTGGGGATGCAACCTGGATACAGGAAAGCGTACCCGAACGCCTTGATGTGAAGCACAAAGTTCTGGCCGCGGTGCAGGCATCGTGTCCTGCGGATGCCATCATCGGTTCATCGACAAGTGGGTTCAAACCCAGCGAACTGCAAGACGGCGCGACGCGTCCAGAGCAAATCATGGTCTGTCACCCGTTTAACCCGGTATATCTGATGCCGCTGGTCGAAGTCGTACCGTCACCTGCGACGGATTTTGCATTGGTCGAAAAGGCCGAAGATATCCTGCGATCGTTGGGCCACTACCCCCTGCGCGTCCGCAAGGAGATCGACGCCCACATCGCGGACCGCTTCCTCGAGGCCGTCTGGCGCGAAGCGTTGTGGCTGGTCAAGGACGGGGTCGCCACAACCGAAGAGATAGACGAAGCCATACGCATGGGTTTTGGCATCCGCTGGGCGCAAATGGGTCTGTTTGACACCTATCGCACGGCGGGGGGTGAGGCAGGTATGCGCCATTTCATGGCGCAATTCGGACCCGCGCTGCAGTGGCCGTGGACCAAATTGATGGACGTGCCAGAGTTCACGGACGAGCTGGTGGACCTGATTGCGGGGCAGTCGGATGCGCAATCTGGACACATGACCATTCCGGCGATGCTCAAGGCCCGCGATGACAATTTGGTGGGTATGATGCGCGCGCTCAAGGCCAATGACTGGGGTGCAGGGGCGGTGATGAATGCCCACGATGCGACCCTGCGTGCAGGCACTGTCTTGGATGCGCATGTGGATGATCTCGAAAACGTGTCAGAGCCGCTGCTGACTGTGCGGCGGGCGGTGCCATTGGATTGGACTGACTACAATGGGCATATGAATGAAGCGCGATATTTGCAGGCATTCGGGGATGCGACGGACCGTTTCATGGCGATGATTGGCTGCGACGCGGACTACATCGCGACCGGGGGCAGCTACTTTACCGCCGAAACGCATATTCGGCACATTGATGAGGCGTTGGCAGGCACAATGATTGAAGTGCGGACGCAAGTTTTGGTCGGCGCTGGCAAGAAGTTGCATCTGTTCCATCAGATGTTTGATGGCGCGACGCTGTTGGCGACTGGTGAGCATTTTTTGCTGCACGTCAGCCTTGAGACGCGTCGTCCCACAGATCCGTCTGCGCAAATACTGGCGGCACTGGGACGGGTTGCTGCGGCTCATTCCGCTTTGCCGTTGCCGTCTGGGGCCGGACGCGCTGTGGGTCAACGACCGTGACCCGGGTTCTGATCACTGCTGGTGCGTCAGGTATCGGGTTGGCGATGGGACATGCCTTTGATGCGGCGGGCTATGAGGTTTGGGTAACTGACGTAGATGCGGCGGCGTTGGATCAAGTGCCTGGCACATGGCAGGCGCGATTGTGTGACGCATCTGAGGAGGCGGCGGTGGCAGATGTGATGGCCGAAGCGGGGACACTGGACGTGCTCTGTGCGAATGCGGGCATCGCGGGCCCAACGGATCGCATTGAAGACGTCGCGTTGTCAGATTGGCGCAAATGCGTGTCGGTCAATCTGGAGGGGGCGTTTCTTGCCGCGAAACACGGATTGCCCGCAATGAAGGCGGCGGGCAGGGGCGCTGTTGTTTTCACGTCGTCGACGGCTGGCCTTTATGGGTATCCCAACCGCGCGCCATATGCGGCGGCGAAGTGGGCGGTCATTGGCTTGATGAAAACTGTTGCAATGGAGTCGGGGCCATTTGGGGTGCGCGCAAATGCGATTTGCCCCGGTGCTGTGGAAGGTCCGCGTATGGAAGGCGTCCTTGTTCGGGAAGCGGCGGCCAAGGGGATGTCGCGGGAACAGGTGCGTGACGGCTATGCGGCGGGAACATCCATGCGCAGTTTTGTAGAGGCGTCTGATATTGCGGATATGGCGGTTTTTCTGGGGTCACAAGCGGCGCGGCGGGTGTCCGGTCAGGTGATTGCCGTGGATGGTCACACCGAAAACCCGGATCCGAAGGTTTGAGGGCGTCGGGCGGGACTGTTTGCCTTTGGCAAAGCCGCCCGCCCACCGACCCATTTGAGTGAGATGGAGTTAGGTCTATTCACGGACTAAGCGGCGAAGGCCGTCGAGGTGGTTGGGGATATCACGGGCGGTGAACGCAGCCTGGCGCACCAGTGTGTCGAAGTGCAACGACAGGGTTTCGATCCGTTCGCGATCCCGGAAGGCCATGTAGTGACCCCCTGTATAGATCACAGCGAGAAGCGGCCCAAAGACAGTAATCGGTGCGGAATAGAGTTTGCGTGCGTCGAACAGGTATAGTCGCAAGCGTGGGTATAGCTGGGTGGTTAGCGCGTGCAGATGGTCGAGTTGTTCGGTGCGGATCGAGGCGGGCAAGTCGTCGTAGTACCCGGTGCCTTTGGCAAAGCAGTATAGCTCGTGCAGGGGCAGGGCGATTTCGTAGTCTGACTGCGCGCTGCGCATCCAGTTCAAGCGGTCACGTGAGGCGTTGATGGCCTGAACTGTTGTGCGCCCGAGATGTGGTCGATATTCCCAAGCGAGCATTTCGTTGGTTTTCAGCATGTCTGGCAAGCCCGCCGGGACATGTCGAATTTTGTATCCGGCCGCCTCCTGGTGCCAACCAAAAATGCGTTCATCGACCAGAGCGCGTGGGGCTTCGTTCAGTTGAAGTGCAGCCGCCGTCAGAGCTGCGGCGCTTTCAGGGCGATCTGATAGCCCGAGCAGCCAGTCGGCCGACACACCAAGAGCCTGCGCGCACCCTCCGACCACGTGCGCGCCGGGCAGGCGGGCATCATGTCCTGTTAACGCCTGGCTGATCGTGGACCGGTCTGTGCCGATCTGGCGCGCGAGCGCGCTTTGCGACATGTTCCGATCCTGCATGGCCCGCGCCAAACGCAGGCGAAATTGCGTAGCACGGTCACGTTTGTCGACTTTATCCATCATCCTGTGACCAATATCGCAAGCTGAGGGTGTTGTTAACAACGTTCAGAATTCCCGTGGTCGCAACCGTCACGCTAGCGTGGCGCCATGTTCCAACCAGCATCGCCCCATCACAAGTCGACCTCACGTGCGACCAGACATGTGCCAAGCACGCGGCCATTTGCTGTAGAGTGGGTGACGCTCTTGCTCATGGGCCTGTGTTTCGGTTTCTGGTTTGCCGCGGTTTGGCTCTTGCCCGTGGTATCCTTGTTCTTTTCGTGCGTCGTTTTGACATTGGCGTTAGTGCTGCACGCCTCGCTGACACATGAGGTTTTGCACGGTCACCCGTTCCCGTCGCAGCGGTTGAGCGAAGCGTTGGTCGTCATCAATCCGGGGCTCTTTGTGCCATACCTGCGTTTTCGCGACACGCATCTGGCGCACCACCAGGACGCCAACCTGACGGATCCGTATGATGATCCCGAAAGCAATTACGTCGATCCGGTGGTTTGGTGTGCGTTGCCACGTTGGGTGCAGCTACTGCTCAGGTTTAACAACACACTGGCTGGTCGCATGGCTATTGGACCGGCGGTGGGGATGTTTGTGTTTGTGCGGGCTGACATACGCGCAATCCGGGCGGGCGACCGGCAAGTGATGCTGGGGTGGGCGCCGCATGTGCCGGGGCTGTGCGTCGTGCTGTATGGCGCTGCCCTGTCGCCGATGCCGGTGTGGCTCTATGTTTTGGCGGCCTATTTTGCACTGTCTGTCCTCAAGATACGGACCTTTCTGGAGCATCAGGCACACGAAAAAGCGCGCGGCCGCACCGTAATCATCGAAGATCGCGGCCTGTTGGCGTTCCTGTTTTTGAACAACAATTTCCATGTAGTGCATCACATGCACCCGCGCGTCCCGTGGTACCGTTTGCCTGCGCTCTACCGCGCACATTCGGCACGTTATCTCGCCTGCAACGAAGGCTATCGCTACCAATCTTATGCCGAGGTTTTTGCCCGCCATTTCTGGCGTGCCAAGGACAGTGTGGCACATCCGCTCTGGTCCTCCGACGACTGATACCGGATAGAAGGGCCATGACCCTCTGGATTCCGATCACACTGGCTGCGGCGTTTTTCCAAACGCTGCGCTTTATGTTGCAACGGCAGTTGTCGCTGGGCAGCTTGAGTGCAACAGGCGCAACTCTGGCCCGTTTTCTGTACTCGGCACCGCTCGTCGCCGTGTTGATCACAGTCTACATGACAGCCACCGCGCAGGCGTGGCCGGATTTTGGGGGCGCGCTTTTTGGCTATGGCGCAATGGGTGGGCTCGCGCAGATCCTTGCCACGGTCGCGACGGTACGTCTGTTTCAAGCCCGCAATTTTGCAGTCGGCATCACATTCAAGAAGACCGAAGTGATGCAAGCCGTCCTCGTGGGGTGGGTCCTTTTGGGTGACAGTGTGAGTGGTCTGGGTTTGCTCGCGATCGGGCTGGGCCTTGTGGGTGTCGTCTTGCTGTCCGTGCCATCCGATGCGCGTGGTTTCAGATGGCGCGATATGGCCAACCCTTCGGCGGGGCTTGGTTTGGTCGCCGGGCTGCTCTTTGCGGTATCTGGCGTCTGTTACCGTGGCGCGTCACTGAGCCTGGGCATGGAAGATCCGCTCGCCCGCGCTGGCGTGACCTTGGCGGTTGTGACGGCGATGCAAACGGTTGCCATGTTGATCTGGCTGCGCTTGCGCGATCCGGGTCAGGTGAGCGCCGTGTGGCGGGCCCGGCGTGTGGCCGTCTGGGTTGGGTTGATGTCGATGGCCGGTTCGTTCTGCTGGTTTACTGCGTTTACCTTGCAGAACGCGGCATATGTGAACGCGGTGGGGCAGGTCGAATTGATCCTGAGCGCACTGGCATCGGTGTTGGTGTTTCGCGAGGCGGTGAGTGGTCGGGAATGGATCGGGATTGCAGTATTGCTGGCGTCCATTCTCTTGCTGATTGCCGTGATTTGAGGCCCGCGTTTATCAATCTTCCGGCAAGCGCCCTCTGAGTCGCAGAAACAGGCTTTCTTCTTCGTTGTTTTTGAAAAACGGCACACTCTTGGGCGGGTGTGGGTCCGTGACACGCGCGGCGATTTCGCTCAGCACCACTTCGGTAATGAACGGCATATCAAATGCGCGCACGTCGTCCAGCGCGACCCATTGCAAATGCGAAAGCTCGTCCGAGGCCGCGGAAAAGTCGTCGGGATCCGAGGCCAGCACGTCCGCGTCAAACAAAAAAAACCGCGCATCAAACCGGCGTGGTCGACCAGGTGGTGTTAAGGCCCGGAATACAAATTGCAGCGGTGCGGCATGTGGCCGGTGACCGGTCGCCGCAAAGTCGTGCCAGTCCGTCGGCGGGTTGGACCAGTGGCCCGGATGACCAAGAACTTGACCTGTCTCTTCGAACAATTCCCGAATGGCGGCCGCGGCGAGCGCGGTGCCCATGCCGGGACTGCTGTCATCCGCCAAACGGTCAGCATCGGGATCCGAAAGCGGCGTGGCCAAGGGAATGTCGTGATCACCAATGTCAACAGCACCGCCCGGAAAGACGAATTTGTTCGGCATAAATACGGCTTTTGCACCGCGTTGACCCATAAGCACACGGGGTGTTGTGTGCCTATCACGTAGGGCAATCACCGTTGCGGCATTGCGAATGGCCGTTTTGTCGACTGGAGCGTGATCTTGCATATTGGCCTTTCGACGTAGCGTCTTGCGTCGGTCCAGGCCGGGCAGGCGACTTTAGCCTTCCTGAGCAAAACCGCCCATACCACGTGCCCACTGAAACCCGACAATGGCCCCTTTGAGCCTTGGCAAAAGATAGAGTGACAGACCCACGCAGCCAACTGCAAAAATCGTAAACAGCACGAGAGGTTCAGGGCGCCAGGTGACGAAAACGATGTGCAACAGTGGGGCCATCAGGTGTCCCACCAACAGGATGGTCAGATAGGCTGGTCCATCATCGGCACGGTTGTGCGAATAGTCCAGCTTGCAAACCGGGCAGCTGCTGGCAACTTTCAGATAGCCTTTGAGCAGGCGACCCTGGCCACATCTCGGGCATTTGTTCCGCCACCCGCGCCACAGGGCTGGGCGCACGGGTCGTTGCGTGTCTGTCTCTGTGGACAGGTTTGTTTCGGTTTGGGTTTGCATGGTGGTGGGCCTTCTTTGCCAGTGAGGCCAAGATGGGGTGCGCGTTGTGGAAACGGAATGGCGCAATCTGTCCTTGCGTCCCGATGTCGCGCTGGCGCTCCCCAAACTTTTTTCGACGGAAACGCCATCGGGCTTCGTTTCATCTGTACTCGGCGCAGAAAACAACGATGCGCCATGAGGCAAATGAACGGAGTAACACAATGAAACGTATCACACTTATCGCAGCCATCACCGCAGCTGCAGTTGGCATTTCGACCGTGGCCAGCATGGCGGCAGGGCGCGGACCGGACTTTGCGACGCTCGACGCAGACAGCAACGGGGAGATCACTCTCGCAGAGCTCGAGAATGCAGGCCAGGCCCGTTTTGCCCGTGCAGACGCAGATGGCGACGGGTTTCTGACTGAGGCTGAACTGGTGGCTGCGGCTGAAAACCGCGCAAGTGACCGTGCCGCGAAAATGATCGAACGGATGGATGCCAATGACGACGGCAAGCTGTCGGCGGACGAGCTGAAACACCCACGCCGCAACCCCGCCCGGTTCTTTGACCGCATGGACGCCGACAATAGCGGCGGCATCAGTGCCGAAGAGTTCGAAGAGGCCCGTGCCAAAATGGGTGCGCGTCACGGCGGCAAACGCAAGAACTGATCGCGCAGTGTGTCTCGTCTCTTGCAATGAGAGGCGAGGCATGGATACCGGGCTTTGATGGATATGCCGCTTGATATGGACGCACAAACCGAGGATGCCGTGCTTTTGGCACGCTTCGCCCGTGGAGACGCCAGTGCAGCCCGCACCTTGACGTTGCGACTGGTGCCGCGCGCCTTTGCGCAGGCGATGCGTTTGCTGGGCGATCAAGCGGCGGCGGAGGATGTGGCGCAAGAAGCGATGTTGCGGCTGTGGCGTGTTGCGCCGGAGTGGCGGGACGGTGAGGCAAAGGTGACCACATGGCTGTACCGAGTCGTAGCCAACCTGTGCATGGACCGGCTGCGCAAACGGCCCAAGGCGCCTGCTGCGCTGGACGATGTGGCCGACCCGGCGGACCCTGCACCCAGTGCGGAAGCTCAGTTACAAACGCAGGCGCGCAATGATGCTGTACGTCGTGCGCTTGCGGATTTGCCTGAACGCCAAAGGTTGGCGGTTGTGCTGCGCCACTTTGAAGGCGCATCCAATCCGCAAATTGCTGAGCAGTTGGGGATCAGCACCGAAGCGGTCGAGAGCCTGACGGCACGCGGCAAACGCGCATTGGCCAAAGCGCTGAAAGGGCAGGTTGCTGCCCTTGGATACGAAGGATGATGGACATGACACCAAAGCGCCCCTCGGATGAAAATGTGGATGCCTGGCTGGACGAGGCGCTGGGCGAATTGGGCCGTACGCCCGTTGGCGCGCCTTCAGACGATTTGATGTCGCGTGTGCTTGGTGATGCGATGTCTGAAATGCCCGCACCCGGCGGGCCAGCTCCACTTCGATCAGCACTGCGCCAGATTTTGCAAGGTTTGGGCGGTTGGCCTGCACTTGGCGGTCTTGCGGCTGCCGCGGCGACCGGCTTCATCGTTGGTTTGGGGGCGCTTGGCACGTCGGCGGATGCGATGGCGTGGCCATTTGGTTATGATGCACTGTACCAGGACCAGTCGGGCCTCGATGCCTTTGGCTGGGACTTTGAAGAGGGTTGAGCATGGAACATGCCGAAAAAACAAAGCGCTGCCCGATGTGGGTAAAGCTATTGCTGGGCGTATCACTCGCTTTGAACCTGGCCGTTGTTGGTCTGGTGGCGGGCATGGTTTTGCGCGGCGGTCCCTTGGGCGGGAAAGGGCCGGTGGCTATGGGATATGCCACCCCCTACGTCATTGCACTGCCACGGGACTTGCGCCGCGGAGTGTTCAACGGAATCCGCCGCGACAAAACGTTGCCCGACCGCAAAGCGCGCCGCGCCGATTATCAGGCGATGGTGGCCGTGTTGCGCGCCACGCCGCTGGACACAGCCGCCGTAGAGGATTTGTTGCGCAAACAGGCGGACGCCGTGACGCGCGTGCAAGCGCGTGGGCAAACGGCTTGGCTTGAGGCTGTCGCGGGGATGAGTGATATAGAGCGCGCCGCTTATGCCGACAGGATCGAAGAGGTTCTGCGCCGTGGCGGCCACCGCAAAAAAGGTGGTCAGCCAAAGGACTAGGCGCTTCGGTTAGGCAGCGGGACGGCTGAGCGTGACCCTGTTACGCCCATCGGCCTTTGCCGCATAGAGCGCCTTATCCGCCCGGTCCAACAGTGTTTCTGGCGGGCTTGGTACGCCTTTTGCACCCGTAGGCGCGGGGTCGCAGACTGTCATTCCAATCGAAATTGTGGCGTTCACCGCAGTGGCAGCCTGACCCGGCACGTCAAAGGGGGTGTCACGGACAATTCGGCACAGCCGTTGGGCCGCGTTTTTGGCATCAGCCAAACCCGCGCCAGGCATGACGATCAGGAATTCCTCGCCGCCAATCCGGGCGACCATATCCACGGCGCGCATGTTCTCGCGCAACCGTTGCGCCGTTTCGACCAATACGGCGTCACCTGCCGCGTGCCCAAAGGTATCGTTGATCCGCTTGAAGTGGTCCATATCGGCAACCATCACGGCAAAGGGCTTGCCCGACCGGACGGCCCGTTCGGCGATACGGGCCAGATGGGGCATGGCATAGCGGCGGTTATGCAGACCGGTCAAAGGGTCGATCAGTGCGGCCTCGATGCCTGTACGCACCGTGTCACGGAGCGCATCGCTCACGCGCTTTCGGGCCAAAAGGGTTTCTAGTCGCAGCGCCACTTCGGACGAGTCGCGGTGAAATGCCATGACGTCATTGGCGCCCATATCCAACATTTGCGCACCCAGCTTGCAGTCCGGCTCGACCTGAACCACCAGAATGGCGCTGTGCCGCGTGTCGGCGTTGCTGCGAATGGTCGCGAGAAGCCCCAGCATGTCGCCGCGCGCTTCGGGTTCGACCAGCAGGATAAACCCGTCGGGAACGTTTGCGTCATCGTGCCGTTCCACTGCCGCGGCTGGCGTACACCGGCTCAGGGACGCGCGAACGGTTTCCGCCAGAGTTGGATGCCAACTGTCCAGGCAGGCCTGATCCTGCGCGACGATGCGAACGGTCTGAGCGCCCGCGAATTGCGCATTTGGTTCTGCAAATCCAAGCGCCCGTGATGTGCCGTCCCGCAGCTTCCATTCCGTCGCAGAGGCGAATGCGCGGATCACACTCCGCACTCGCGCCAAGAGAAAGCTGTCGTCGATGGGTTTCTCGAGAACGTCTTCGATCCCCGCACCAAGGAGCTTGAGCCGCGATTTGATGTCACAATCGGTGCCCAACACAATCACTGGCACCTTGCCCTGCAGCCCCGCCTTGCGCAGTCGTGCCATAAGGCGCAAGGGCCCGCCGTCGGGCAACGTGTCGGCGCACAGGATCATGTCCGGCACTGTTGCGCCCAAAACCCGCATCGCGTCCCCGATACTGCCCGCCTGCACCATGTCGTAGTGGCTGGCTGCCAATTTCACCCGCAGGACAATGCGGTTGGTGGCGATGGGATCAACAACGAGGATCTTGCCGTGCATCGACATTTCCAATTCGTAACAAATAACGTGTATTCGGTTTTTGTTGGTTTAGGTTAACAAAGGGTTTCCAAATCGCCGCGAAGGGGTGTTTGTGATGTCGATGGGGCGAGAATCCGCCGAAGTCGTGGGTTTACGGGCTTTGGCCTGGATGGCGGGCAACGAAGAGTTGCTGCCTGTTTTTCTTGGTGCAACGGGTGCAAATGAGGCGGATGTGCGCAGTGGCGCGACGGATCCTGCGTTCCTGGGGGCGTTGTTGGACTTTGTTATGATGGACGACCAATGGGTCACCGCGTTTTGCGATGCTCAGGGGCTGGCCTATGACGCGCCGATGCGCGCACGTGCTGCCTTGCCCGGTGGGGAGCAGACGCATTGGACCTGAACGCAGGGGCACCCGTGCTTGGCATCATCTTTGACAAGGACGGCACGCTTTTCGATTTCGGGACGACGTGGGAGGCATGGGCGGCCGGATTTCTCAGGCGGGCTGCACATGGTGATCATGCCCGTGCTGACCGAATGGCCGAAGCGATTGGGTTTGACATCACGAAGCGCCGTTTTCGTCGCGACAGCGTTGTGATTGCCGGCACTCCTGATGAAGTTGCGACAGCTCTTATGCCGCATTTTCCTGAAACCTCTCATGCAGGCGTCTTGACCCTGTTGAACGACGAGGCCGCACTAGCGCCCCAAGCCGAGGCAGTGCCGCTCGTGCCATTTCTAACCGGTTTGCGCCAACGCGGGATCAAGCTGGGCGTTGCGACGAATGATGCCGAGACACCAGCGCGGGCGCATTTGAACGCTGCGGAGGTTGTGCCGTTTTTTGATTTCATTGCGGGGTCAGACAGTGGATTTGGCGGCAAGCCTGAACCCGGACAACTGATGGGCTTCTGCGCCGCGACAGGGTTGGACCCGGAAACCGTGATCATGGTCGGCGACAGCCTGCACGATTTGCGCGCCGGTCGCGCTGCGGGCATGCGGACCGTGGGTGTTCTGACGGGGCTTGCGGATACCGATGATCTTGCACCGCACGCGACCGTCGTCTTGTCCGACATTGGGGGCATCCCCGCGTGGATTGATAGCTTGGCGGTTGGTTCAGGCGTTCAAACGCCGCTTCTTCCTTAGAAAACGACACAAGCCGTCGCAAACGGAGATGTACGGGCGGTGGTGCTGCGTTGAGGGTTGGATTACCAGCAATGCGGAGGACAGGCCATGAGCGGGACAGACGCGAAACGCAGAACGCGCGGCGGGGGGCGGGCAGGTGCCGCAGCCCGCCGCGGAGGTGCCGTGATCGAACAGATGGCCTGGAACCCGCCCATTATGACAGACCCACCCGTGGAGCCTCTGACGCCCGAAGGCGTTGAGGCCATCCATGACGGCGCCATGCGCATCCTCGAAGAGATCGGCGTTCAGTTTCTGAACAAAGAAGCCCTGGGGATTCTGCGGGAGGCCGGGTGTCAGATTGATGGCGACATCGTGCGCATGGATCGCCATTGGGTGATGGAGATGATCGCAAAGGCGCCATCAGAATTTACCCTGACGCCCCGCAACATCGATCGAAAGATCACGATTGGCGGCAATCATCTCACGTTCGGCAATGTCTCTTCGCCTCCGAACTACTGGGACATGGCCATTGGCACCAAGGTTCCGGGCAATCGCAAGATGTGTCAGGACCTTTTGAAACTGACGCAATATTTCAACTGCATCCACTTTGCGGGCGGTTACCCGGTCGAACCCGTTGATATTCACGCCAGCGTGCGGCACCTGGATGTTGTCTATGACAAGCTGACGCTGACCGACAAGGTCATGCACGCCTACAGCTTGGGCAAAGAACGTGTCGAAGACGTTATGGAAATGGTGCGGATTGCGGGCGGGCTGACACATGAAGAATTCGACGCCAGCCCGCGGATGTATACAAACATCAATTCGACCTCCCCTTTGAAACACGACCACCCCATGATCGACGGATGTTTGCGGATGGTTCGTCGTGGGCAGGCTGTTGTGGTCACGCCGTTTACTCTGGCGGGAGCAATGGCACCTGTCACGATGGCGGGCGCGGTGGCGCAGTCCATTGCCGAAGGTCTGTGTGCCATTGCGCTCTTCCAATATGTCCGGCCCGGCGCGCCCTGTGCGATTGGCACATTCACCTCCAATGTCGATATGAAAACGGGTGCGCCCGCATTTGGCACCCCGGAATACATGCGTGCCACGCAAATGACCGGGCAATTGGCACGGTTCTATGGCCTGCCGATGCGATCATCCGGCGTCTGCGCGGCAAACGTCCCCGATGGGCAGGCGATGTGGGAGACCTCGAACAGCCTTTGGGCTGCGGTGCAGTCCGGGACCAACATGGTGTACCACGCGGCTGGTTGGCTCGAAGGTGGCTTGATCGCCAGCCCTGAGAAATTCATCATGGATTGCGAAATCTTGCAGCAAATTCAAAGGTATCTTGACCCAGCCATCACGGGAACCGGTCCAGATGATATTGCGCTTGATGCGATCAAGGCTGTTGGCAACGAAGGACACTTCTTTGGCATCCAGCACACGCAGGACCGCTACACGACGGCGTTTTATCAGCCGTTCCTGAGCGACTGGAAGAACTACGAAGGCTGGGAAGCCGCAGGCGGGGTCTGGACACAGGAACGCGCACACCGGATGTTCAAGGATATCGTGGCACAATTCGAAGCGCCGCCCATGGACACGGCAGTTCGCGAAGAGCTGGAAGCCTTTGTTGCGCGCCGCAAAGAAGAAGGCGGAGCGCCCACTGATTTCTGAGCCAAACTGCCCCAACAAATAGAACACATTTTATCTGTTATCAGATTCTTTAGGGCTACACGCGCAAGGTGCAGGTGTGGAACTGGGATAGATTAAGATGCATGGTCTCATAAATCGGGCAGTACAGTGTTTCGTCACTGACAGTTACGGCAGTGACAAGTGGGTTGAGGCAACCCGCGTTGCCGATTTGTCCTTCGTCGAGTTCGAGGCGATGTTGGTCTATGATGACGACATGACCCCGCGTTTGCTGGATGCTGTGAGCAAGGTGCTTGGTCGCCCCCGTGATGAGGTGATGGAGGACATAGGAACTTACCTTGTGTCTCATCCCAACGTAGAGGCGTTGCGACGTCTTTTGCGGTTCGGTGGCGTCAGTTTTGTCGAATTCCTGCACTCTTTGGATGATCTGCCGGACCGCGCACGGCTTGCCGTTTCGGATCTGAATTTGCCACGGATCGAATTACGAGACCATTCGCCCAGTCAGTTCAGCCTCATCTGCGAAAGCCCCGTCGCGGGTTACGGCCATGTCATGATGGGTGTGCTGCGCGCTATGGCGGATGACTATGGTGCCTTGGCTCTGCTGGAACACACTGGCGCGGGCCAGGGCAAAGAGACGATCAGCATCACCCTGATTGAAACAGAGTTTGCGGAAGGTCGCACATTTGACCTTGGCGCGCGTGCAGGATGAGCGGGGTCGCACATATGCAAGAGACGATGGATATCCTGTGCCCGATGCACGTTGTCTTGTCGCGCACAGGGCACGTAATTCATGCCGGTCCGACCGTTCAGAAACTGCGTCCGGGCACAGCGATGATGGGCCGGCGGTTCCTTGAGATTTTTGATCTCAAACGCCCGCGTGCGATTACGAATATGGATGGCCTGCGGTCAATTGCAGGCACCAAGCTGCACCTGCAACTGCGGGATGCACCCAACACCGAGATTAAGGGCGTTTTGGTGCCGGGACCGGGCGATGGTGAGTGCATTGTCAACTTGTCCTTCGGCATTTCAGTTGTGGATGCGGTGACCGAATATGCTTTGACGAGTGCGGATTTCGCGGCGACGGACCTGACCATTGAAATGCTGTATCTGGTCGAAGCCAAATCTGCCGCTATGGATGCATCGCGAAAACTGAACTTGCGTTTGCAGGGGGCTATGATCGCCGCCGAAGAGCAGGCGTTTACCGACACATTGACGGGCTTGAAAAACCGTCGCGCGATGGACCATGTGTTGGCCCGCCACGCACAATGGGAGACGCGTTTTGGGTTGATGCAGGTCGACCTGGATTGGTTCAAGGCCGTTAATGATACGCTCGGCCACGCTGCGGGCGATCATGTGTTGCAAACAGTTGCGCGGGTCATGGTCGAAGAAACCCGTGAGACCGACACGGTCTGTAGGGTTGGCGGCGACGAATTCGTTATCATTCTGCCATATGCCAAAGGGTCCGACGCGATGGAGAGCATTGCCTTGCGGATCATCGAAAGGCTGACGCGCCCCATTCCGTTCCAGGGCGAAATCTGCCAAATTTCCGCCAGCATTGGTACCGCCATCTATGAGCCGGAAAGCGGTGAGACCATGGCGCAGGTTCTCGATAACGCGGATGTAGCGCTGTACGCGTCCAAACATGGTGGTCGCGGACGTCAAACCGTCTATACCGAGGCGCTGCGTACACAGTCGCAAAACCTTGCACCACCTACAGGCCGCCCCACAGTGGACAGCGACTAGGGAAGGGTCTGCGGGGACCTGGCAAGTACGTCAACACCGCCGCAGATCAACGCTGCGTTGAATTTTCTCGCCAAACGTGTTAGCGATTTAGAATTATTTTTCTAAATCGGTTTGTGCCATGTCAAAATTTATCCACCTTTTCTTCGTGTTTGCCATAGCTGTGGGGGCAGGCACGTTTGCGCCTGCTGATGATCACCCTCCGTATGCGGGCCCTTGCAATCCTGAGGTCAGCAGCTGCCTTTAGGGGCAAGTGCTTGATCGCAAAAGATGAATTCGTTGATCTTCGCGGGGGTCGTAATCGCTGGCGCGGTGACGCTGATGATCGAAGCGTATCGCAATTATAACTCTTCGCTGACGTCTATCCCATTCAAGGAACACCCCATCCTCCAAAATGTGGAGGTGGCCAAACTCTGTACGCCGCGTGAAAAGAACATCGGGTTTCTGTTCTATTCGCTGTTGTATCTCGTGACTTATGTGGTCGTTCTTAGCTCGACAGAGATCTACGAATTGGTGGCGCAAGCTGCGGCTTCAAACTCGGAAATCGGACCAACCGATGACATCATCGGCGCCGGCCAAGACCCCCTCAACCTGTTGAATACGCAATATGGCAAGCCAATCTTCATTTCGGCAGCCATCATCTCAATTTTTTCGATAGGGGCCTTGCGACCGGTGGAGAGTACAATGCGCTCTCTTGCACATCGGCTGGCGGGCGTGCCGCGCGGCGTCTACGCCGTGATCGAAGAACTGCACGCCATTCCGTTCGAAGCCTTTGATGTAGATTGCCAAAAACCGCTTTCGGACATGTTCCTTGAGAACGCCGAGGCGACATTTCAGGGCAGCTACGACAAAAGCCAGATACCGTCGATCATGAGCTCGCTGCGCACCATCGACTATCTCGCGCCTGCTATCACGGGCAAACAGCGCATCCAGCATTTTCGGTTCAGCCAGCTGTCGACGATGAGTGAACTGTCTGCGCGGCTGGAGTTGGACGTCGAAAACCTCAAGGATTTGCTCAAGGTCAAATTGTCGGACGATGCCTCGGAACGCAAAAAGATGTTCGACGCAGCCAATGCAGTTGCCAATGATACAATCGCTCTCTTTGCCGTGCATTTCCTGCGCAACAACCGCGCGATCAAGAACATGGACGACAAAAGCGCAATTGGCCTGATCAATGAAAGGATCAAACGCACATACCGCGTTGAATTGAACTCCTTCGCGATGGGGCTTTTGTTTTCGATGATCGCAATCCCAGTGGCCTATGCTGTCATCCTGACATGGAACGTGGCCGCGTCGCCAATTTCGCCGAAACTGGTTCAATCGGATGTAAGAACCGCCATCGAGGCGCGGCAGTTGCCTGCATCTTTTCAAGCGCGTTGCCTGGCCTCTGCAACCGAAGAACTGCCGTTTGACCGATACGATCCGGAGCTCTGGGGTCTGCTGTTGCAGTCTTCATCGCCGACGCCGTTTGATCTGAACCGGGTGCAGCCCGCAAATGCTGCAGGTCAGGACGCTGGTGTCGCACAAACACCCGAAGAGGGCCGCGCCGAACGTGCGGCCGCCCGTAATTGCGCGACGATCTGGCGCAATGTGATCAAGACCAAAACCGCCGAGCGTCGACAGAAGATACTGGCGCTGTCATTCTGGTGGTTCGTTGCGGTTTTCTGTTCGACGGCACTCGCAGCCATTACCGCGATCTTTGGTCGCGAAGTGCGAAAGGAAGACAATTCCTGGCCCGATTGGAACCTGCATCGCATACCGTTTCTGCGCCTGTTTTCGATGGCGCTGATACCTGCGCTCGTGGCTGTGTTGGGTGTTTTCATCGGCTCTTTTATGGAATTTTGGGTCAAGACCGGTTTCGACGCGACCGAAAACCAGATCCAGTTCTTTCTGAACAGCAAATGGGCGTTTTTCGTAATGCATGCGGGTCTCGGGTTCCTTGTGGCGATTGCCGTCTTGATCCTGACGGACCAGCACGATCAGTTGAGTGCCGTTTGGACAGTGACGATCGGCGTGTTCTTTTCGGTGCTGGTCTTGGGGTGGTACTATTTGACCATCGTGGCCAGCTATCCACCCAGTTTTGTACGGCCAACGCCAGATGACTTTCCTATCAACTTCGAGATGAGGGAAGCGTTGGTCTATGGCGTTCAGCCATTCTTTTTCATCATTTTCTTCGCAATGTTCCTTGAAGTGACCGAAGAGAGTTTCGCCGAGAAGCGCAAACGCAAGCGGGCACGGATGCAAAGCACAAAGGGGGCTGCGACATGAGACATTTTGCGTGCGCGGCACTTTGTGCTCTGGCGTGGTTCACGGCGCCGCTGTGGGCAGAAGAGCAGCAGAAATCCCCCGGGACGGATGCTGAGGCTCCGACTTTGCGCATCGGGGTTCGGTCTCATGCAAGGCCGTTTTCGTACAAATCGACGCGTGCGCCGCAGGGGTTGTCGATTTCAACAGGTGCAGGCCCCATCCGGGCTGAGGGTTACGACGGCTACCTTGTCTATGTGTGCGACGAGGTTCTCAAACAGATGTTGATCAATCAGAGCGACGCACCGCCGCTTGATGCCAGTCAGATCCAGGTTGAAGACATGGATGCGCTGGTCGCGGCAGAACGCGCGCGTTATCCAGATGCGCAATTTGAATTTGATCGCCTTGATCTGTTGGGAGGCAAAATCGACATCTTGTGTGATCCCGCCACGATCAACGCGGAGCGGGTCAAGCGATTTGCGGTGTCGCCGCCGTTGTTTATCGCAGGCATCGGGTATCTGACCCTTAAGGACGCAGTGCCGCCACGCTCAGCCTGCCGCGCGGACCACGCATTGATCGGTTTTGTTGGCGCCACGAATGCCGCCAGTTCGGGTATCCGAACCATCGTGAACGCGGGTGAGTGGCGCAACGTCAAGGACAGCGTCACAGCCGCCTTGCGCGACACCGGACCGGGCAGTGGCGTTTGTCCTCCGCCTGCCGGAATTGATGGTGCTGGTGGGCTATTCTATGCGGGCCATGACCATGACGAGGTCGCCAAGCGGTTCTGCCGCGGCGAAGTGACGTACTATGTTGGTGATCTCGAAATCATCACGGAACACGCGCGCTCTGTCCCAGGTTGCGAATTTACCAGTGGCGCGCGCAGTTTCACCACAGACCGCTATGCGATCTTTTCCAAGATTGACTACAATGCGGACACGCCCAAAGCGCAGTTGATCAGTCGGTTTTACGAGGTGCTGAACCGTGAAATCGCAACATCTGCATCACTGCTCGACCGTGCGTTTATCGCGACATTCGGTGAAACACCCAAAAGTCAGAAGCTGGAGTTGTTTTTTTGGGCGATGCGCGGGCCACCTTAGGGTCAGGACCCATTGATTTCCGCTTATTGTGGTGATTCGCGATTCACAAACGAGCGGTTAGTATGTCTGATCTTTTCTGGTTGAGCGACGCGCAGATGGCGCGCCTTGAGCCCTTC
>NZ_CANLAG010000011.1 GCF_947488715.1 uncultured Tateyamaria sp.
AAGATCAGACATACTAACCGCTCGTTTGTGAATCGTGAATCACCACAATAAGCGGAAATCAATGGGTCATAACCCTAATACGAACGTAGGCGCAGCACTTCGATCTGCGTGTCAGTGACGCGGTAGTAGAGGGTGAAAGGGATGCGGTTGATGTTCAGCTTATATACGCCGTCCACGCTCTCCAATGGATGGCCGAAAGATGCGCTTGACCTATCCTAGGGCATCTAGAGTACCAGTTAAGCTCCTTGCGGGCTTAAAATAGTTGCTCCAATTCATACACGAACACGGTTCCGACCGACGTTCGCACGGTGCCTCGATGGTCACCCTTAGCCTGGCAGATAACATCTCTCAAAATGTGTTCCGGATAGTGTGTACACTGGAACGTTAGGCGATCGCCCGCCGTCGCTGACCCTCACCTTTGAGTGGCAATTCAGTCTTGTCGGTGGACCACATTCAGCGCGTCGTTCTTGCTGTACGCAGGGAAAAAGCCAGCCGAATTGGAGACATTCGACGTAAGCCTCGATCTTTCCTTGCAGGCACTGCGACGTAAGGAAACAACAGAGATGCCATTTAGCGCTCTTTACCACATAGCTCTTCTATGATGACGTGTGCGGGCATCATAGAATTCTATTTTGAATGGTTTGCTGGTTTGCGCTCAAATGAACCTCGGGCAACGCTCCGAAACTGTAAACGTAAACGGCCACTGCTCTATACAGACTAAAAAGAAACGGGAACGCTTTGCCTGACCAGACTGCCACGCCGACCAAGCCTGCAATCGCAACTGGACCGTCTTTCGCAACGGTTACGGGCACAACAGGTGCCGATACATTGGACGGCACAATACGAGATGACACCCTGATCGGCGGTGGCGGAAATGATGTTCTGCAGGGCGGAGACGGCAACGATACATATGTTTTTGAACTTGGTTGGGGCTCTGACAGCATTGGTGAGTTTCCCGAAACAGCCACCACAAGTACACGCGACACTATTATGTTCGGCGAGGGTATCGCCTCAGATGACATTACTGTCGCGAGACAGGATGGGCACCTTTTTCTGACGCATTCGAATGGAGATCAAATTCAGGTCTTCTTTCAGTTCTACGCCTTGTCAGTGAATAGCCCCACCACGCGCCACCAGATTGAAGAGGTACATTTTTCTGACGGGACCGTTTGGAACCTGAACGATTTGCATCGGTTTCTCACGTCTGGAACGCCTGAAAATGACTATATAGTAGGCAATGGTACCGCCGAAACACTGGATGGGGGTGCCGGCAACGACCACATTTCTGGTTACGGTGCGTCGGACACGATCACTGGAGGCGCAGGAGATGACCGTCTCTATGGCGGACAGGGCGTAGATTTTTTCCATTACGGTTTGGGGTGGGGCAACGATACCATCCTGCCGTTTGACCGTGATATTGTGGTGTTTCACTTGGGCATCCTTCCCGATGACATCACACTATCCCGCGTTGGCAGCGATCTGCTTGTCACCCACACTGCTGGCGATAGTATCTTATTCGATAACCTCTACTACCCGGTAGTCGGCAATGACCTATTTGAAATTCGATTTGAAAACGGCACAGTCTGGACAATCGATGACATTGTGCAAATGGCGAATGTACCATCAATCGGCGATGATTATTTGGTTGGTGATGGCGTCAACAATGACATCGATGGGTTGGCTGGCAATGACACCATTGTCGGAACGGACGGTGATGACAGCCTGTTTGGCAATGACGGGAATGACACGATTTCAGGAGCGCGCGGGAACGATACGCTTCTCGGCGGCGACGGCGACGACTTTCTAAGTGACGGTTTCAATGACGGAGATGACGACAGCCTATCGGGGGGTGCCGGAAATGATACTCTTCTGAGTGGCTTCGGCGACGATGTGTTGTCCGGGGGCACCGGTAACGACAGACTGGAAGGCAATGACGGTGACGACGTCTATCTCTTTTCGCTTGGGTGGGGCAACGATACCATTGCTGACAATGACCCCAGAATTGCCAGTGGCATCACCTCAAGCTTTGACATACTCCGTTTTGATGCGTCGGTATTGCACACAGACATCACCATCGAACGCGTTGGAGATCACCTGATCCTGCGGCATGTCAACGGTGAGCAGATCCGGATTGTGTCCCAGTTCGACAGCCATTTCGCGCAGATTGACGAAATACACTTTGCTGACGGCACTGTTTGGACCGAAGCTTCTATCCGCTTGCTTCTCAACCCCGCCACAACCGGCGACGATAACCGTGTAGGCGGAGAAGGCGCGGATTTGATCGTTGGATTAGATGGCAACGATTCACTGTCGGGGCTGAACGGCGATGACACATTGTCTGGCGATGCCGGCGATGATCGATTGGTGGGTGGCGAAGGCGCCGATACCTATCTTTTTGAACTCGGGTGGGGCAACGACACGATTTCCGATACCTATTCATCGCTGTCCGCATCAGGCTCTTCGACGTCGGACGTTCTGATGTTCGGAGCGGGCATTCAGCCAGATGACTTCACCGCCACACGCGTCGGCAATGACGTGTTGTTGACGCATGTCAGCGGCAGCACAATTCTGTTGCAAAGCTACCTGTTCAGGCCAACGGACGGGATCACTGTGGATGCCATGTTTGCCGATGGTACAGTCTGGACAAGCGTTGATATTGAATCGCTATTGCTGGCTGGCTCGGAAGGCGATGACAGCATCATTGGCTTTGACCGCGACGAAGAGATTTTCGGGCTGGCGGGCGATGACACAATCCGTGCCGGTGAAGGCAACGATACAATCGGCGGATGATCAGGGAACGACCGGCTTTCCGGGAACGAAGGCAGCGACCTGATTGATGGCGCCACTGGACACGACACCCTCCGCGGCGATGCTGGTAGCGACACACTCATCGGCGGTGCAGGCAATGACTACCTGGACGGTGGAACGTCGTCTGACATTTACAGGTTTAACCTGGGCTGGGGTTACGACACCATCGCCCATGTACCTTCACCGTCAGACACCGAATTTGACGTCATAGAATTCGGCGCTGGCGTGTTTCTGTCCGACATTACCATCCGCTTTGCCCTGGGCGATTTGTACCTGTTCCACGAGAATGGTGATAGCATTCAGGTTTGGGATAGCAACGGTGCCTCAAATGGCATCTCTGAGATCCGATTTGCCAACGGGGATGTTGTCACTGCCAACGAATTGATGAGCCTGTTCTACGCATTCGCTTGGGCAACGTCGAGCATTCTCGGCAGCAGCGACGACGAAGATATCTTGGGAACTTTGTCCGATGACAGTATCGACGGGGGGGACGGAGCAGACCTAATCGCGGGGTTTGACGGCTATGACACGCTGGACGGCGGTTTCGGCTTCGACATCTTAGTAGGCGGGCTTGGCAATGACTCTCTGATCGGCGGTGAAGGAGAGGACGTTTATGCCTTTTCCCTGGGATGGGGACGCGACACTGTCAGCAATGTTGAAGCATTTCTGACCGATGAGAGTGCAGCGCTCACTCTTGAGTACATCTTGTTCGACACGGATGTGGACTTTGCAGATCTGGCGTTTTGGCGTCGTGGGGACGATTTTATTATCTTTCACCAAAACGGCGACTCTATCTTCGTGCGGGATCATTTTGCGCATGCGGCATTCGAGGTTGCCGCACTTGTGTTTGAAGGCGAAACAGGCGGGTTCATAGAGTATGATATTGATGGCCTTTCCATCGGTTTGCTGGGAAATTCCCCCCATGACAGCCTGGTGGGTGGCGCCAATGACGACACGATTTCTCTTGGGATCGGCAACGACAGCGCCGATGGAGGGGCCGGAAACGACAGCATCAATGGCGGCATCGGGTCTGACACTATTCGCGGCGGCGCAGGCAACGATACGCTTGTGGGAGAGGACGGCAACGACGCGCTATTCGGCGACGACGGCAACGACACTCTGATCGGCGGTAGCGGTAGCGATACGCTGATTGGCGGAGCGGGCAATGACACGATAGATCCAGATTCCGGTGATGACAGTATCGAAGGTGGCGGTGGGTTCGATCTGTTGGAAATCGATGCCAATGAAGCGGACCTGACGTTTGAAGCGCTAGACAACGAGCGCATTCAAATTATTGCCGATGGGATCGATACAATCTCTGGCATTGAAGAAATCGAACTTTTTGACACCGTGCTGACCTTCGAAGACTTGTTGGAAGGTTTAGGCATAGTCGGTATCAGCATAGGAGGCGCCGGCGCTTCTGCCATGCTTGAAGGCACATTGACTGACGACGCAATCGCGGGCGGCGGCGGAAATGACCCGGTCTATGGAGGAGCAGGCAACGATTTTGTAAATGGCGGCATCGGAGCCGACGAACTCAACGGTGGAACAGGCAATGACACTTTGTTGGGTTTGAACGGCTTTGACATAATCAACGGCGGCGATGGGAACGACAGCCTGAACTCTGGTTTTGGCAACGACACGCTTGATGGCGGAGCCGGCGATGACACCCTGTCAGGAGGGCTCGGCTTTGACAGTCTCGAAGGTGGAGGCGGAAACGACATTCTGCTCGGACTTAATGGCCGTGACACGCTGAGCGGTGGTTCAGGCGATGACAGTCTGACCGGTGGCAACGGCAATGACCTGCTAGAGGGTGGCGCGGGCAACGATACGCTCAACGGCGGGCTCTCCTTCGATACCTTGAATGGTGGGGATGGTGACGATCTGATCCGCGGGCTGAATGGTCTTGACGTTCTCAATGGCGGTGCGGGCAACGACGATCTTGAAGGTAACGCGGGCAGTGACACACTTGACGGTGGCTTGGGAGACGATCGCTTGCGTGGTGGTCAGGATGCTGATGTGTTTGTGTTCTCCAGCGGCGATGATGTCATCAGAGACTACTCAGTAATTGTCGACAGTTTACAAATTGATGCGGATCTCCTGGACGAGGCGGCGCCAGTGGGCTCTGACCTGGGCAACTATGCGTCAGTGTCGAACGGGAATTTGTTGCTGGATTTCGGTGAAGGTAACACCCTGACCTTGAACAATGTGACTAACGTCAACTTTCTTTTTGATGACGTGACTTTCTTCTAGCCGTTGGTGCGAATTTTGAAGCTGTACCGTTTTCGAGCCTGCCCACGCGCTCGTCTAAGCTTGATTTCTGTGTCCAAAGCTCTTTGTTGTTCGCGCGTTTGCAATAAAACTTGCTTGGTTGTTTTGGAATCCTCCAGCGTGGGTCTACTGCAATTCTTAGGTGTTTACTGCTTATGGTTTTTAATCACAGCGAAGGTCAGAAATACGGGCTGCGGCAGCATTAATTTCAAGGGTTGATGAATGTTGTTTACCTGCCGCGCATGTTCTTGGTTTTGCAGTTTTGCAAAGTCCGCTTTCTACGCTTCGTAGGCATTCATACAAGACGCAGCATTTTGCACTTTAGGCTCGCTGCTGTCATTTTCTGCATCACGGACAGCCGTGCGACCTTAGCACAGGATGTCGCCCCTATCCGCAACTGACCCTTAGTATCCGATCCTCAGACTCGCGCTATTTCTGTGCTTCTTGGCAGTGTGGTTATACCCTTCGGTTGGTCGTGATCGATGAGTGACCCACCGTGCGCTGGATATCTTCGCCCGTTGCCCCGGCCTCATAGGCGGCCGTATTCATGGTTGCCCGCGACATGTGCGGGAATGCTCGCACATCCCGCGCCGCTTTCTCCGCATACCACTGAAACAAATAGGCCAACGTGCTGCGATCCATCGGATGCCCCGGTTTACCGTTTATGCAGGCCTGGAAGAGATAGGCGTCCGCATCATCCCGATGGGGCGCAACATCCAGATACGCCCGGATCGCCGCCGCGCACTCCAGAATGATCGCCACCATATTCGTTTTTCCACCCTTGATCGTGAGATGCAGTATTGGGAACTCAGCATCGTAGGTAAAATCGCGAACCCGGAGGTTGGTGGGTTCTGACACCCGCGCCCCGGCGTAGAATAAAGACACGCAACAGCGCGCGGTCGCGCAGGCCTTGGGCGGTTTCGACGTTTGGCGCATCGAGCATGGCGCGCACTTGCCGCTTAGAAAGGGTGGGAGATTTACCTGCACCCATCCCGGCGTTGCCGGTTCTGGGCCGTCGCACCTCGGCCACCGGACTACTATACGTAAGCTGCTGGTCGGTCAGGTGTTTGTAGAGCGACGACAAAGCCGCCAAGCTGGCGGCGATGCTGGCAGGGGAGAAGCCTGCGGCTTCCATCGATGCACGCCATGCTAAAACATGGGCTTGTTTGACGCCATAGAGATCGTCTGGTGTTGTCATGCCTGTGGTGGCAACAAAAGAGTCAACAGCGCGATTATACGCATCACGCGTGTGGGATGATGAGAAATTCGCCAGCCAGACATTTTCAGCCCGCACGTCAGCCAGGGCGGTAAACGTATCAGTCTCTGTCATCTCGCGGTTGGTGACCTCAATGAGCTGCTTTACGGGTGCGCTCTCATAGTTGTTCATGCTCCTCCAATGGTAGCATAAATATTCCTGCATAAAGCAAGTATTGATGGAAGAATGGGAGCGATCTACTGAAAAGCAAATCCGGCAACAACCGCACATGAAAACCCCCGGGCAGGTGGCCGAGGGCTTTTCTCAATACTCTGACGCAAGCATGATCGTCAGCACGCGTGTCGTCTTCGAAAGATCCGTAGCTTCTGGTGAGCCACATTCGAGCCGGTTGTCATAAAGATCAATTTTCCAAAAGCAGGCCTCGCCCGCGAATTGAAACGAGCCAAACTCGTGCGTTCCGTAGGGACCGTCGTCTTCAGTGAAAGTGTCGAAGGCCTGCACAATTGCGATGACATCAAGCGGTGCCCCGCCTGTCTCCTCCAAGGTGCCTGCTATGCCAAGTGTTAAAACAATTTGGCCCAGAATGCCGGGTTCCCCCCTTCTGAACCGGTCGTTAGCGTCCTGAATGATTTGTGTTGCTTTGTCTGGCATGCCGTCCTCGCTGTCTTGACACGCCCGACCATTCAGGCGCATCGATCAAGCGAGGACGCAGCTGGTCTATGCCACTCCGGTTGCGGCTGTTGATAGCTGTTAGTTGGCTCGATTTCCGAAACGACTGACGGGTCTTCTGGCTGCCTCTCGTCTTCCGGAAGAAGCTGCACTGCCTCTGGCCCATCGCTTGGCGGGTTTGTGACCCCATGCAGCGCAAGTGCATTATTTGTCTCTGATTGCATCTCAAAGCTACAGACAATTCGGTCAATTGTCTTAAGCGCCTCGTCAGTTGACGTCCCGCGCCGTTCTATTTCAGCGTGCGCCCTTTCGAGTTGCTCGCGCAAAAACTTGTTCTCTTCTTCCTTGTCATGCAACCGCTCACGTACTTCGTCGAGCACGCTTGCAGAAGCATCCGCCTGCCGAATATCGAGCGCGCCAGTGCGCACCGGTTCGGACGCGTTCGCACTCAGTTCGTTTTTCTTTACAAACTTGTGGCCGTCTGAGTTGTCCGAGATCTGGTTCAAACCAGTTCGAACCGGGTCGAACATGTTCTCGGGTTTTTCCTGCATATTCTCTGTTTCATTTGGCGCACCTGTTCGGACAGGTTCGGACGGGTGCGCACCGGCAAGCGAGAATTCCTGATCGACCTTCAGGGCTGCCGCGCCGCGAAGCACCGTTCAATCGCATCCGCTACAGTTAGCCGTTGCTCATGACGCATCGCAGCTTGCCGCGCTTGGATCGGGTCAACACCATCGCGCAGTTGCCTACGCGCGGCAGATGCCCGCTCCCGAGCTTCGGAAAGCGGCACATCCGGCCACCGACCCAGACCCATTTCCCTTCACTTTCCTGCAACGTTGAGGCGTAACGTCCACTTCCCGGTCTCTTTCCGGCTCTTCACCAACATCAATCCTTGGCCGTCACAATGTTTGCACGGACCAAGGTTTTTGACCTGGAGTTGTGTCAACGCGTTCAAAAGTGTCATAGCCCACCTTTCCGCACCTAACTCCAGCCCACCCTTCGGACCACCTCAATATTTGGAAAAACAGTGAGGTGCTGTAAGGTGGTATGTTCAGGTTGCAACAAAAAATACCTATAAATCAAAGGTATTTGGACGTGACTTGCGTATCTATGAAAAAGTAGAATGGTGCCCCCACACGGACTCGAACCGCGGACCTACTGATTACAAATCAGTTGCTCTACCAGCTGAGCTATAGGGGCTTCGGAGCGGGTGTCTAATCATTGTGCAACAGACTGGCAAGATGAAAATTGCTCCCTTTGCAGAGGTTTTCTCTGTCCCGTTTTGCGGTATAGCTGACCTTCGAACGGGCAAAGCAAAAACTAGGCGGTGCAATATGCAACTGGTCCTGCACGCAGGCGCACATTTTACCGAAGAAGAACGGGTTATGCGCTGTTTGCTGCGCAACAAGGAAGACTTCTCCAAGCGCGGCGTTGCGGTGCCTGGACCTGGAAAATACCGGACGCTGCTCAAGGAAACACTGGCCGCTCTGCAGGACGCTGCTCCGGCTGTGGATGCGCGCGATGTGATGCTGGACCTGATTCTCGACGAAGAAAACGCCGACAGGATGATTCTGAGCCACATGTTCCTGTTCGGAGCACCACGGGCATGTGTGCGCAACGGGATGATCTACGAATCTGCCCCTGCCCGCCTGGCCGACCTGGCCAAGCTGTTTGTGCATGACGACATCGAAGTGTTTCTGGCGTTGCGCAATCCCGCGACCTTCCTGCCGGCCCTTTTCGAAAACGCACCCCAAGAAGACATGAACGCGTTCCTGCGCGGCGCTGACCCGTTTGCCATCCGCTGGTCCGACACAATCGCAGCCATCCGCAGCGCAGCGCCGGAGATCACCATTACAACTTGGTGTTTCGAGGACATGCCGATGATCTGGGCACAGATCATTCGCGAAATGGCCGGGCTGGAGCACGGTGAGAAAATCATCGGTGGTTTCGATCTGCTGTCCGACATCATGTCCGACGAGGGCATGAAGCGGTTCCGCGCTTATCTCAAGTCACACCCCACCATGACCGAAATGCAAAAGCGCCGCGTGATCTCGGCTTTTCTGGACAAGTTCGCCATCGAGGACGAAATCGAAGAAGAGCTGAATGCGCCCGGCTGGACCGAAGAAACGATCGACGCGCTGACCGACCTCTACGAAGAAGACATGCACAACGTCGCACGCATCCCCGGCGTCACGTTTATCGCGCCCTAACCGCGCGGCGGCAGACCGTCAAAGACGGGGATGTTGTCGGGCACCATATGGAACGCTTGAGCGTCACCATGGCATATCGCGACATGTGGTCGGAAACGCGCAGGGTCATCCAATGTCCCCACCTTGAGCACCAGCGCCGCCTGATCCTGCCGACGGGTCAAGACCTGCGTTCCGCACGTTGCACAAAAAAACCGGGTGACTGCGTTCTCAAGATCATCCAGCGCAAAGGATGCGGGCGTGCCATGGGTCCAGTCAAAGCTGTCAGGCGCCACCAGCTCGAAATACTGCGGACCGCCCCCGGCAAATTGCTGGCACGGGCGGCAATGGCACTGCCCCTTGACCAGCGGCTGTCCGGACACAGCATAACGCAAGGCCCCACAATAACATCCCCCCGTGCGCGGCGCGAATTTTGTGGTGTGTTCTGCCATGTCGCGATACCCTCTGTGCCAATAAGAGCAAAATGACAGGCCTGAGTTCACGTGTCAAACCCAGAATCCGACCCGATCCGCCAAAGCCCCGTACCCATGGACCAATGCGGCGCAGCACTCGCCCTTGATGTGCTGCCTGACCGATGGACATGGATGATCCTGCGCGAATTGTTTTACGGCGTGGGACGGTTTGCAGACATTCAGGACGACATCGGTATTCCGAAATCGGTGCTGTCTGGCCGACTTGCCAAGATGGTCGACAACGACCTGATCCTCAAGGAAGCATACCGCGACGGCACATCCCGCACCCGCCACGCATATGTGCTGACCCAAAAGGGGCGCGAGCTGGTGCCGGTGATCGTTGCGCTGATGCAGTGGGGTGACAAGCACATCAAAGGCGGCAAACCCGCGCTGGAATTCTCTGACCGGCGGAACGGCAATGCGGTCAAGTTCGGGATTGCACCAGAGGGCGGCGTGCTGCCGCTCAGACGGCTGACCTATACACCGGTTTGGGACCGGCCTGAAAACAAGGTCTGAGCCGCAGGCCCTCAGCTCATGCCGAGGGCTTCTTTGTACATTTCCAAGACCGCCTCTTCTTCGGCGATGTCATCCTTGTCGCGCTTGCGCAGGGCAATCACCTTGCGCATGACGCGGGTGTCGTAGCCGCGCGCCTTGGCCTCGGCCATGACCTCTTTTTGCTGGTCGGCCAGGTCTTTCTTTTCCATCTCCAGACGCTCGAACCGTTCAATAAACTGACGCAATTCGTCGGCGGTGACTCGGTAGCTCTCAGCGTTGGTGGATGTGTCAGACATGCGCGGCTCCTCGTGGCGGATGAACCCGCTGGATAACGGGGCGGACCGCCACCTGCAAGAGGCTCTGCGGCTTGCCATCTCTGCGCGGGTCCGATAGCCGATGCAGCATGGAACAAGAAGCCTCGTTTACCCTGTTTGACGGCCTGATCTGGGCCGGTGCGTCGCTGTCACTTTTGGGCCTGATTGGCCTGTTGTGGTGCATTGTGACTGTCTGGCGCGCGCGGCGTGCGAAGCTGCCCGACGAAGAAATGCGCGCCGTGATGTCACGCGTCCTGCCACGCAATATGGGCGCGCTCTTTGTGTCCGTGATTGGCCTCATGCTGGTGATCGTGGGTATTTTTCTCGGCTAAGGAGGCGCATGGGGATGCAAATCGCATGGATTTACGGCTTGATCGGGGGCCTGTGCATCGGCTCTGCGGCTGCCCTTTTGTTGCTTGGCACCGGTCGGATCATGGGCGCCAGCGGAATTGTCGGCGGATTGATTGACGGGAGCGGTTCCAACCGCGGCGCAACAGTTGCGTTTGTTGCAGGCCTGATCGGATTGCCCGCACTGATGTCGATGGGCGGCTGGCACGGCGACACCCAAGCCAGCTCAAACGTCGCCCTTCTGGTGCTTGGTGGCCTCACTGTCGGGATCGGGACGCGGTTTGCCAACGGATGTACATCTGGCCATGGCGTCTGTGGGTTGTCGCGCTTTTCCCTGCGCGGTCTGGTCGCCACAATCGCCTATATTGGCGCAGGCGCGATCACCGTCACCCTTTTGCGGTGGGGGTTGGGCCTGTGATGAAACTGGTAATCTCATTGCTCAGTGGTGCACTGTTCGGCGCGGGCCTGCATGTGTCCGGCATGACCGACACGGCGCGCGTGCGCGGGTTTCTGGATTTTGCAGGCAACTGGGATCCGACATTGATGTTCGTGATGGGCGGGGCGATTTTGCCGATGCTCTTGGCCTGGCGTCTGACCCGTGGCCGCGCCCCGTTAACAGGCGGTACATTTCCAACGCAGGCCCCGCAGGTCATTTCCCGACCACTGATTGCCGGTTCTGTCCTCTTTGGCATCGGCTGGGGGTTGGTCGGGCTGTGCCCAGGTCCCGCGCTTGCGTCGCTCAGCTATGGCGGCTGGCAAGGCATTGTGTTTCTCGGCGCGATGCTGACAGGCATGCGGAGCGTCCCACGCTTGCGCCGTGTACTGGACACCCGGACCACACACGCATAACTCTGTGCACATGGATATCAGGCAAATCACCCCGCAGTATTTCGTCGCCCCTCAGGTAGATCCGGCTGACATGGTCGACATCGCAGCCGCTGGAATAACCACCGTCATCTGCAACCGCCCGGACGAAGAAGTCCCGCCCGCATTTCAGGCTGACGCCGTCGAAGCCGCGGTACTTGCAGCAGGCATGCAATTTGTGCGCCTGCCTCTGACACACCAAACAATGACACCGGAAAACGTGCTGTTGCAGGCGAACACTGCCAGCGATGCCGACGGTCCGGTCCTTGCCTATTGCGCGTCCGGCACACGATCGACAGTCGTTTGGTGCCTGGGTCAAGCGGGTCAGATGCCCACGGCAGAAATCCTCGCGACAGCACAACGGGGCGGATATGACCTTGGGGCTTTGACACCAACGCTGGAGGCTTTGGCGCAAAACGCGGCCTCGTCCGAGTGACAGGCTAGCTCGCCACCTTCAGGTCCAGATCGGGCATATCCGCGAGGTCGGGCAGATCAGCCAGGTCCGGAATATCAGTGAGGTCAGGCAAGTTGTCCAAATCGGGCAACGCCGCGTCGACGTCCATGTTCACATCATCGGCAAGCGCCGGCAAATTGGTGACGTCAGGTAGATCGGCAATGGGCTCTGGCGCTGGTTCTTCGCGTGCAGCGGTTTGGTTTGTACGCCGACCCTGGTTGGTCAAATCCTCAACCTCGGGCATATCAACCATCGGGGCGTCACTGGCCCGGCGCAGCGGTTGTGTCGCATGGGCCGGTTTGCGCTGGGGTTTCACGGCGCGCACGCCGTCGACATGGCCCACCACCCCTTTGCCGACGATCCTGCCCGTGCAGGTCGAAATCTGGACATCCGGAAAATGACCGGGCGGCAAGACGAGCTCCTGACCCACTTTCAGCGCGTGCAGGGCGCTCAGCGGCATTTGCAGGCGACAGACAACCATGTTCAGGTCGGTGTTCAGGTCCATCACCGTCTTTACGAAATCCGGGCGATTTGATGTGTCAGCGTCATCGGATTCATCATCCGGGGCTGCATCCATCAAACCGGGTTTGGGGAGCACAAATTCGATGTCCCCCTGACGCGCACCACGCGATACATCAACGGTCAGACGGATCACCACATAGTCTTGGGCATCAAGGCTCATCGCCAAAGTGCGCGCATCGTCGGCCTTGGCTCCAAACCGGAACCCTTCGATCAGCGCCCTGTCATCCGGTTCGTCCAGAATGGGCGCGACACGTTCAATCAGTGTATCCAACAGCGGCGCACAGATTGCAGCATCCGTGCGGGTCATCGCACGGGTATCGCCCAGATCCGGGCGCACGGTGCCCATCGTCTGTTGCTGGATCAGCCCGCCAACAACCACCGGATCAATGGTTGCCGCAGCCGCGTAGCGACCCGGCCCATCAAGCAGCAGCAAGAGTTTGTCATCCGACAGAGCCGCCTCGACCGCGTCGCCCTCCACGGGCTGCACGACAGCACCGATCACAGCCATGGGCAGTTCCATCAGCGCATCCGCAACCCGCGCCAACGTCACGCGCATCGCCTTTTGCAACGTCATGGCCCGCGCCTTGCGCTCTTCACGCCCGGCGGCCGCAATGCGCCCAAGAACAGTGTCTTTTGTCGTGTCGCTCATATCCCCCGCCGGCATGCCGTCGTTGATGATGCCGTCAGGTTTAGGTCGGATTGGTTACCAACCGCTTTATGACCACGTTGCGTTGATGAAAATGACCTACTGCGCGGCCAGTGCCGCCAGTTGCGGCAATCGGACCACGAACACGTTCCCTTTCAGGGTGGGATCAAGCGTGATGTCCCCCCCCAAACGGGTCATGATCTCGCGGCAAATGGCAAGACCCAAGCCTGCGCCCGACCCATCCTGATCGTTGATGCGGGCAAATTTCTCGAAAATGAGGGCGCGTGCCTCGGGCGCAATGGGCGTGCCATTGTCACGGAACACAACTTCAACTGCGGTGTCCGTGCGGCGCACGTCGATCTCCAGGCGCGGTTCGGCCGCGTCGCAGTATTTCTGCGCATTGGTGATCAGGTTGATGAACACCTGATTCAGACGGTCCAGATCCGTCATGAGCCGTACAGGGTCCTCGCCCGGATGGCGCACAACCTCCAGATGCCGGGCCGAGCCCGCCTGCGCCGTCAGGATGGATTGCGCCAAAACATCCCCAAGCTGACCGGTGTCGAGGTTCAGGCTGACCTGACCGTTTTCCAGCACGCTCAAATCCAGCAAATCGTCCAAAAGGCGGGTCAGACGGATCGCCTCACCATGGATGATTGAGGCGTATTTCGTCTGCTCAACCTCACCCAAACCTTCGGTATCGCGCAAAATCTCGGAAAACGACCGGATCGATGTCATGGGCGTACGCAACTCATGGCTGATCTGGCTGAGAAACGCGTCCTTTTGCACCGAAAGAGCCGTCAATTTCTGGTTCGCCTCGCGCAACTGGCGCGCGGTGCGGGTCAGTTCATCCGATTTCGCCTCCAACCGGTTGGAGTATTCGAGGATCTGGGCAGATTCGTCGGCCACCGCCATCAGCTCTTGCACCGACACAGACGCGCCCCCAACCAACTGGCTGATCATCGCGTGGGCTGTCGCCGCCCCCACGGATGCAGCCAACTCACGCTCCAGATGTTGCAAAAACGCCTGTGTGGGTTCTGGCAATTGACCGTGCACGCCCTGCCGACGTGCCTCCGCGCGAAAGAGGATCTGTGCCTCTTCGGCGCCAAGGATCCTCTGTGTCATGATCATCAGGTCTTCGGATGTGGCGAGTGCCGCGTCCCAGCCGCGCGCCTGCGTCGAGTGGTCGAACACATTCACGAACTGTGCCCCCTGCAGGCGCTCAAGAGGCTCGGGGAAGGTGACAAGCGAGACGATCAGAAACACCGCCGTGTTCAGCGTCAGCGACCACGCAACCGCATGCACTGTTGGATCAATCCCCTCGATCCCGAACAGCGCAAGCGGGCGCAACCACCCAATCCCCCACAACCCGTTGTCAAATGTCGCCACGCTGAGAACCGCGCCGGGGCCGAAACTGGGCAGCAGCGAACAATACACCCAGACAGTGAACCCAACGACCAATCCCGCCAAGGCCCCCCAACGCGTTGCACCGCGCCAGAAAATGCCGCCCAACATGGCAGGCAAAAACTGTGCCACGCCAGCGAAGGAGATCAGGCCAATGGCCGCCAGCGCCGCTCCGCCCCCTGAAAAGCGATAGTAGAGGTATCCCAACCCAATGATCATCAGGATGGACGCGCGCCGAGCCAGGATCACAACATCGCGCACGTCACCCGACACCTGCGCACCCTCTGCCCGTGCACTCAACCAAACGGGCATCACCACGTGGTTGGACATCATAGTCGACAGCGCAAGTGTGGCCACAATCACCATCGACGTCGCTGACGAAAAGCCGCCAAGAAAGCTGAGTGTCGCCAAACCCACGCGCCCCTCGGACAGCGGCACAGTCAGAACAAACAAATCCGGGTTCGATCCTGCGGGCATCAGGTCGAGGCCGATCACGGCGATCGGCACCACAAACAGGCTCATCAACATCAGATACAGCGGAAAGGCCCAGCTTGCGATCTGCAGGTGCCGTTCATCCTCGTTCTCGACAACCATGACCTGAAACATCCGGGGCAAGGCCAGAAATGCCGCCGCCGACAGGGCCGTCAACGCGACCCAGCGGCTGCGGTCCATGTTCCATTGCCCGATGGGCGATGTGTCAATCCGGTCCATCATCGGGCCAAGGCCACCCGCGATGCCCCAGACCACAAACACACCCACTGCCAGCAACGCCACCAGTTTGACCACAGCCTCGACAGCGATGGCGATCACCACTCCGTCATGGCGTTCGTTGGCATTCAGGTTGCGGGTCCCAAACAACACCGTGAAAATGGCAAGACCAAAGGCCACCCAGAACGCCGCGCGAAACTGGTTCAGGCTGCCGGCGCCTTCGGGGCCGGAAAAGATCGACAATGACAGTGTGACGGATTGCAATTGCAGCGCGATGTAAGGCGTCACCCCGATCACCGCCATCACCGTGACGACAATCGCCAGCAAGTTCGATTTGCCGTAACGGGCCGAAATCAGGTCAGCCACCGATGTGGCCCGATGCACCCGGCCAATGCGCACCAACTTGCGCAGCGCCCACCACCACCCGATCATCACGAGGCTTGGCCCCAGGTAGATTGTCACGAACTCCATCCCCGACCGCGCGGCGTAGCCAACCGCACCGTAGAATGTCCACGCCGTGCAGTAGATCGACAGAGACAGCGTGTAGACCAAAGGCGACCGCAACCAGCCACCGCGCCCACGTGCAGCGGCCCGTTCTGCGAAAAACGCAATTGCAAAGAGAAACGCGACATAGCCGAGGCTGACGGCAATCAGCTGATTGACCGACGCCATCAGCGGTCGTCCCGTACAATGCCCTCGGTCGGGTCGGCACTGGCACGCAGCGCCCACCAAAGCGCCGCACCCGCCAAGATTAACACAACCCAGACGAAAAAGACGTAGACCACTGCGTCAGACATCGCCAAAGGCGCAGGCGCATCCGGCCCATCCGCAGCAGTCGGCCAAAACAGCGGGAGCAACCACAGCAGCACACCCGCAACAGGCAACAGGCGGAGCGCATCCATGATGCGCCGCCTGCGGTAACTGCGCCGCTCAAGAAACACCGGCGGAGGCGACGGTTCGGTCATTGCGCCAACTGCACCAGGTCGCGCACGGCCGTCATCACCTCGGTGTTGGAAAACGGTTTGGTCATGAACCGGCTGACCCCGGCCCGCTCAGCCATTTCGCGGTCACGGGACTGGCCGCGCGCCGTCAACATCAGAACCGGCAACGCCTGAAAGGCAGGGTCGGCGCGCAACTCGGTCAGGATGTCCAGACCGCTCTTGCCCGGCAACATATAGTCCAGCACGACGAGGTCCGGCCGCATGTCCTTGATCGTGGCAAGGGCCGTCGCGCCGTCCGAATGCGTATCCACCTGCCAGCCCTCACGGCTCAGCAAAAACCGGATTGCCTCGATGATGTTCAACTCGTCCTCAACGAGCAGCACATGCTTGCCCATGTCTGCGGTTCCTCCCTATTCGGCCGGCGGCGCGGGTTTTCCCGTCTGTCGCGCGCGGGCACTATGTGCGGTTTTCAGAAAGCTGTCAAAAGATCAGAAGCCATCGCTCAGGATAGATGGCTCGCGTCGACCCGCACAGGCCTGCACCGGACAAATGCGGCAGGCGCCACCCACATCGCGCATCTCCGGCCCGCCGCGCAGGTCCATTTCCGGCACCGGCAGCATCAACATCGTAGACTGCGCCAAAGGGGGCGCATTCAGCGTCACGGGCCCAAGCGTTTCGGACGCCGCATAGCAGTCGAACACAGCATTTGACCGCCCCGGCATACGCACCCTTTGAAACAACACCTGACCGGGTTGACCTAACGCCTGAAACAGCGGCCACAATGGGCAGGCGGACCCGTATCGCGGAATGATGAACCCCGGTATCCCCTTACGAAACAACAGGCTGCCCGCGCGGTCCGCCACAACCAATCCACACGCCAGGCCCGGCACAGCAGACAAACGGCGCAGAATGCACGGGACGGACACCCCAAAGCGGCGCGCAAGGGCCAGTGGGTCCGGCGGCGCATCTGCCAATGCCGCCCTTAGATCCGCCATCGCCACCCGCGCGGCATCACTGGACACACGGGTCAACACACCATGCGCAATGTGCCGTGCGGCCACGGACGTCAGCTCAGTCGCGGCACGCACCACGTCCTCAATCGCCGCCGTGCCCGCTTCCAGTTCAGGAAAGGCATAGTCATTCGCTTCCAGAAAGGCCTCGACATCTTCCTGCGCGGAATTGGGGGCTGCGGCATCTCCGGTCTCTGCATCCAGAAACCCCACAAGCGTCTTGGAACTCTCGGCCAGTCGTCGGCTGTCTGCGTCGATGTTCACATGGAAACGGTCGCGCCACTCTGGGTCCAGGTCCTTGTCCTCGGCCAGAATCGAAGCCGTGGACCGGATCGCAGCAGCGGTCGACAGCACCTCATGCACAGATGCAGCCAATTCGGGATCATGCGCGAGACGGTCGCTCAGGCTCTCGACCGTCCGCTCAAGGGCCGCAACCTTGCGGTGCGACGCCGCCAGCGCATCGGCCCAACCGGGAAAGCGCCCGGCGAACTCTTCGGCGCGCTCGACCTCAACATCGGTCATCGGTGTGCCCTGCGCCGCCTCGCGCAATGTCGCGATCAACGCGGCCTCTGCCCCTTCGGTCAGAGCCGATGCCTCGACCCCAAGCGCGCCCGCAATATCAAGGAGCAGCTTGCCCCCGATTCTGCGCCGATTGTGTTCGATCAGGTTGAGATAAGAAGCGGAAATGCCAATCTGGCGCGCAAGATTGGCCTGCTTGACGCCCGCCATCACCCGACGCTCGCGTATCCGTGTCCCGGTCAGTCCCTCACGCGCCATACCCGCCCCCTCGTGCCTTTGCCTGCCTTTTCAACGCTTTTCTGCGATGCAACATAAGAAAATTTACAATGTGTACCGTCGTATTGTGCATATGTTTACAAAATAGTTGTGAAAAACAAGGGGGTTATTGCGCAATTTTCTGACTTCGCCCCATAACGTATTTGCATCAAAAGGTGCCGTATGCCCCCGTTGAGGAGCGGGGTCATACACTTCAACACATGGGAGGATATTTATGTCCAAGATGAACCTGACACGTCGTGGTCTGATCCAGACCGGCGCGGTTGCCGGTGCTGCAAGCCTGACACTGCCGACGTATCTGCGCGCGGATGGCCACGCTGGCTTTACCAATGCGCCGACCGGCAGCACGGTCACACTCGGCTTCAACGTGCCTCAGTCCGGCCCCTACGCCGACGAAGGTGCAGACGAGCTGCGCGCCTATGAACTCGCAGTCGAGCACCTGAACGGTGGCGGCGACGGCGGCCTGATGAACACATTCTCGTCCAAAGCCCTGCAAGGCAACGGCATCCTGGGCAAGAAAGTCGAATACGTCACAGGCGACACGCAGACGAAATCTGACGCGGCCCGCGCTTCGGCCCGGTCGATGATCGAAAAAGACGGCGCCGTGATGATCACGGGCGGTTCGTCCTCGGGTGTGGCTGTGGCCGTGCAGGCGCTCTGCCAAGAGGCTGGCGTCATCTTCATGGCGGGTCTCACGCACTCCAACGACACAACGGGTAAAGACAAGAAAGCCAACGGTTTCCGTCACTTCTTTAACTCGTACATGTCCGGTGCCGCCCTCGCGCCCATCCTGGCCAACAACTACGGCACGGACCGCAAGGCCTATCACCTGACCGCCGACTACAACTGGGGCTACACGACCGAAGAAGCCGTGCGCACCTCGACCGAAGCCATGGGTTGGGAAACTGTTGCAGCTGTGAAAACACCGCTGACACAGACCGACTTCTCCTCCTACATCGCGCCTGTTCTGCAGTCCGGTGCCGACGTTCTGGTTCTGAACCACTACGGCGGGAACATGGTGAACTCGCTGACCAACGCGGTTCAGTTCGGCCTGCGCGACAAGCTGGTGAACAACAAGAACTTCGAGATCGTCGTTCCGCTCTACTCCCGCCTGATGGCGAAGGGTGCTGGCGCAAACGTCAAAGGCATCTTTGGTTCGACAAACTGGCACTGGTCGCTGCAGGACGAAGGCTCCAAGGCGTTCGTTCAGTCGTTCGGCACCAAGTACGGCTTCCCGCCGTCGCAGGCCGCGCACACATGCTACGTTCAGGCCCTGCTCTATGCAGATGCCGTGGAACGTGCCGGGTCGTTCAACCCATGTGCGGTTGCCGAAGCGCTCGAGGACTTCCAGTTCGACGGCATGGGCAACGGTCCAACGCTCTATCGCGGCGAAGACCACCAGTGCTTCAAAGACGTGCTGGTCGTGAAAGGGAAAGAGAACCCGACATCCGAGTTCGACCTTCTCGAAATCGTCGAAGTCACACCGACAAGCCAGGTGACTTACGACGCGTCGATCTTCGGTGGTGAGCTGGGTTCCTGTAACCCCGGCGCATAAGCCACTGAAAACATTGGGTGGGCAGTCATGCCCACCCCTCTGTCCCCGCGGGGACACGTCTCTCTCAACCAAAGGTTAAGCCGATGGAAGCGATCGTCCTTCAAATTTTAAACGGGCTCGACAAGGGCTCGGCCTATGCGCTGATCGCGCTGGGTCTCACGCTGATCTTCGGCACGCTTGGTGTGGTGAACTTTGCCCACGGCGCGCTGTTCATGATCGGGGCGTTCTGCGCCGTTACGCTCAGCCGCATCATCTCGGCCAGCCATACGGTCATCGACGAGACGCAAAAGGATTTTCTGGGCAACCCGCTCAAGGTGGACGTGCCCTATGTCTACGACTGGTTCGGCCAAGCCACCGGTGACGCCATTATCGACTGGGCTGTGCCGCTCTCGATCCTCTTTGCCATTCCGGTGATGATCGCAATCGGCGTCATCATGGAACGCGGTCTGATCAAACACTTCTACAAACGCCCGCACGCCGACCAGATCCTCGTGACCTTTGGCCTGGCGATTGTTCTGCAAGAGATCATCAAGTTTTACTACGGCGCCAACCCCATTCCGACCCCCGCCCCCGAGGCGTTCAAAGGGTCGTTCGATTTCGGGGCGATGCTGGGCTTTGACCCGAATATCATCATCTACCCCTACTGGCGCATCATCTACTTTGCCTTTGCCGCCATCATCATCGGTGCCGTGTTTGCCTTCCTGCAATTCACCACCTTTGGCATGGTTGTACGCGCTGGCATGGCCGACCGTGAAACCGTGCAGTTGCTGGGCATCAACATCGACCGCCGCTTTACGCTGATGTTCGGCATCGCGGCCGCCGTCGCTGGCCTCGCCGGTGTCATGTACACGCCCATCAACTCGCCCAACTACCACATGGGCATGGACTTCCTCGTGCTGTCCTTTGTCGTGGTCGTTGTGGGCGGCATGGGCTCCCTGCCCGGCGCTGTTGCTGCGGGCTTCCTGCTTGGCATCCTCGAAAGCTTTGCCTCGATGCGCGAAGTGCTGGCCGTGTTGCCCGGCATCAACCAGATCGTCATCTACCTGGTGGCCATCATCATTCTGTTGACCCGTCCTCGGGGCCTTATGGGCCGCAAGGGCGTGATGGAGGACTGACCCATGTTCGGATTGGACGCAAAAGACACCCGCCTGCTTATCCTGGTGGCCATCCTCGTGGCGCTGGCCCCCTTCATCCTCAACCCATTCCCCGAAGGCTCTGGCCTGGCGCAGTTCAACGCGGGCTACCCCGACCTGATGCAGCGTTTCGTGATCTTCGGGATCTTTGCCATCGGCTTCAACATCCTGTTCGGCCTGACCGGTTACCTCTCGTTCGGTCACGCTGCATTCCTCGGTGTCGGTTCTTATGCCGCCATCTGGATGATGAAGCTGCTGACCATGAACGTCGTCCCGGCCATCATCGTGTCGGTGATCGTCGCGGGCCTGTTCAGCCTTGCCGTCGGGTGGATCAGCCTGCGTCGCTCGGGCATCTACTTTTCGATCCTGACGCTTGCCTTTGCGCAGATGTCCTACAGCCTCGCCTATTCGGTGCTGACACCGATCACGGGTGGTGAAACGGGCCTGCAACCCAAGGTCAACGACCCCCGTGTTCTCGACGGCGCACTGGCCGAAGGGGCAACGCCCAAAGCCAACCTCTTTGGCCTGGAAATGGGATCAAGCTTTGACCTGAATGTCGGTGCATGGGCGTTTACGTTCAACGCGGGCTACTACCTCGCGGGCATCGTGATGCTGCTGGCCTTCTATCTGTCGATCCGCATCTTCCGATCGCCCTTTGGCATGATGCTGCGCGCGGTAAAATCGAACCAACAGCGCCTGAACTACACGGGCCTGAACTCCAAGCCTTACACACTGGCCGCCTTTGTGATCTCGGGCATGTATGCCGGTCTGGCCGGTGGCCTGATGGTGGCGATGGACACGCAGGTGGGCGCGGAACGCATGTTCTGGACCGCATCCGGCGAAGTTGTCCTGATGTCCATCTTGGGCGGTGTCGGCACGCTGATTGGCCCAGTGCTGGGTGCGGGTGCGATCAAGTACATGGAAAACATCCTGTCCAAGATCAACTCGGACATCCTGCACACCTGGTTCGCTTTCCTGCCTGACGGTCTCGAGGACTTTGTTGTCACGCTGATCTACCCGTTCATCGGCAAGGGCTGGCACCTGACACTTGGCCTGATCTTCATGCTGGTCGTGATCTTCCTGCCCGGTGGTCTGGTCGAAGGGGGTCAACGCATCGCCCGCCTGTTCGGTCGCAAGAAAAAGACCACAGACACGCCTGATGGCAAAACCACGCCTGCGGAATAAGGAGAGAAACCAATGGGTATTCTTGAAGTCAAAAACGTCGGCAAACGGTTTGGTGGCCTGCAAGCGCTGGGGGACGTGAACCTCAGCGTGGCCGAAAACTCGGTGCATGCCATCATCGGTCCCAACGGGGCGGGCAAGTCCACATTGCTGAACTGTCTTGTGGGCAAACTGATCCCCGACACCGGGTCGGTCATGTTCGACGGACAATCCGTGCTGGGCCGCAAACCCTACGAGATCAACCAGATGGGCATCAGCCGCGTGTTTCAGACGCCCGAGATCTTTGGCGATCTGACGGTTCTGGAAAACATGATGATCCCCTGCTTTGCCAAACGCGACGGGGCGTTCACGCCCAACGCATTTGTCGCGATGATGAAAGACAAGGAAATCATCGAAAAAGCCGAACAGATGCTCGAAGAGATGAACATGGCCGATGCGCGCACCGAGACTGCGGCGACCATGTCGCGCGGCAACAAACGGCGACTTGAGATTGGCATGTGTCTGGCGCAAGAGCCGCGCCTTCTGTTGCTGGACGAGCCCACCGCGGGCATGGCGCGAGCCGACACCAACAACACCATCGACCTGCTCAAGCAGATCAAAGACGAGCGGGACATCACCATCTCGATCATCGAACACGACATGCACGTGGTGTTCTCTCTGGCTGAACGGATCACCGTGCTGGCCCAGGGCACGCCGCTGGTCGAAGACACGCCCGAAAACATCAAGGGTCACCCCAAGGTGCGCGAAGCGTATCTGGGCGAAACCCAAGACGCGGCCTAAAGGAGCGATCAGATGAACGTCAAACCCGACTTTTCCAAGGGCATCAACCACGCCCAGACCGCGCCCGCGTTCCTGAGTGTCTGGGACATGCACGCCTACTACGGCGAAAGCTACATCGTGCAGGGCATTAGCTTTAACGTGCACGAAGGCGAGATCCTGGCCCTGCTGGGACGCAACGGTGCGGGCAAGACGTCGACCCTGCGGTCGATTGCGCGCATCGGTGATCCACAGGTCACGCATGGTGAAATCTGGCTGGACCACCAGCCGCTGCACAAGATGGCAAGCCACGAGGCCAGCCAGGCGGGTCTGGGCCTTGTCCCCGAAGATCGCCGCATCATCCCCGGCCTGACGGTCGAAGAGAACCTCAAGCTGGCGCAGATCGCCCCGCCCATCGGGTGGTCGATTGAGCGTCTCTATGACCTGTTCCCACGTCTGGGCGAGCGCCGCACCCAAGAGGGCACAACCCTGTCGGGCGGCGAACAGCAAATGCTGGCCATCGCCCGCGCCTTGGCGCGTGACATCAAGGTGCTGCTTTTGGATGAACCCTACGAAGGACTTGCCCCCGTTATCGTCGACGAAATCGAGAAGACCCTCGGCATTATCAAAGAGCAGGGAATCACAACCGTGATCGTCGAACAGAACGCGGTGCGCGCTCTGCAATTGGCCGATCGTGCGGTTATCCTGGACACCGGTGGAATCGTTTTCGACGGCACAGCGTCCGAAGTTTTGGAAAATGCCGAATTGCGGGCCGAATACCTCGCAATCTGAACGGGATACTTCCCGCAATACACGAAAAGCCGGCCCTATTGGGTCGGCTTTTTCATTTAGTGCGCAGTGTTCCGTCGTTCTGTTTCCAATCCGGAAACGTTGACGCGGAACTGTGGCAAAGGTGGCCAATTTAAGGCAAAATAGGGGCAGTTATCCTGGGGAATTATAACATGCCAATAGCACTGCCTGCACTTGCAATAACTTCGGCGCGAGGCCGTTTTGACCCGGCCACACTGAATGGCGCCACATACAACGGCTTCACGTACACAATAGATTTCAACCCTGTGCTGGAGATTGAGCAATTCAGCACGCAAGCCCGGAACTTTGTCTTTTTCGAAGACAACGAGGGTATCTTTTTTAACGACGGGATCGTGCGCGATCTCATCTCTGGCGCCGGAGATGCGGATGTGGTGATCGTCAATGACGGTATCATCGGCGAAAGCGACCGCACCGACCCGACCATCCTCCTCACTGGCACAGGCCAGCGCGTCGTGTCGAACGAAGGTTCGATCATCGGCAGCATCCAACTGGGAACCGGCTCGGATGTGGTTCACACCGCCGGTTTGATTGACGGTGACGTGAATACCAGCGGCGGCGATGACTACGTGGTCGTTGCCGACTTTTTCCGCGACGGCATCGCCTTTGAAGGCGAGATCACCGGGCGGCTCAACACAGGGTCGGGCGACGATGTTGTGGTGAATGGCGGCGTGATCGGCGACATCAACCTGGGCAGCGGCGACGACCTCTACCTTGGGCTGGCTGGCGAAGGCGACATCGCCGACGGCGGGCGCATCATTGCGGGTGACGGCAATGACACCGTGCGCGGCTCCAGCTCGGACGAGCTGATCTTTGGTGGCGCAGGTCGTGACGAGCTGGAAGGCAATGACGGTGACGACCGCCTCGCCGGTGGCGGCAACAAGGACACCCTGCGTGGCGGTGAGGGCGACGACAGCCTGATCGGCGGCGGGGGCAGCGACTTCCTTGCCGGTGGCAACGGGGACGATTTCCTGAATGGCAACAGCGGCCGTGACGACCTGGTCGGTGGACGTGGTGACGACACGATGCACGGCGGGTCGGGTGACGACGTTTTCTTCTTTACCCGTCAAAGCGGCGCGGATGTCATCTCTGACTTTCAGGACGGCGATCTGATCCGTCTGGTGCAGGTTGGCGTGGATGATGGGTTTGGCGGCACTGTCGATCTGGTGACATTTGACGCGGTGAACGCCTTTACCAGCTACGCCGATGGTAATGCGGTGATCGACCTTGACGGTCTCTATACGTCGTTGGGTCTGGATTACCTTGTCGGTGGCAACGAAGAGGACAGCATCACGCTGTTGAACGTCGCAGCCGACAGCCTGACCGAGGACGACTTCATCCTCTGACCTATGCTCAACCAACAGGCAAAGGGCGGTTGTTTCGGCAGCCGCCCTTTGTTTTTGCCGCATCCGCGATGCCGCTACGTCAGCAACGGCGCTTTCCACCGCGAAATTCCAACGCTATAAGCGGCGCTGAGCATCGCGGCGCGACCTTGGACGGTCCACGACGCACAAGCCAATCGGTTGAGGACGACAATGACAAAAAGCAATCACGACGCAGACGTGGCCTTTATCCAGGCGCTGGCCGAGCTGCTGCGCGAAAATGATCTGACGGAATTGCAGGTCAAACGTGAGTACGGTGAAGACGACAGCCTGAACGTGCGCGTGTCCCGGCATATGGCCCAGGCGGTCACCGCACAAGTCGCGGCCCCGATTGCAGCCGCCGCACCCGTTGCTGCATCAGCCCCCGCCCCGGCGGCCCCTGCTGCCGAGGCGGCCGCAGATCCTGCGGATCACCCCGGCGCGGTTACGTCGCCTATGGTTGGCACCATCTACATGCAGGCCGAGCCTGGCGCGCCCTCTTTCATCTCGGTAGGTCAGAAAGTGGCCGAAGGCGACACGTTGCTGATCGTCGAAGCGATGAAAACGATGAACCACATTCCCGCCCCCCGGTCCGGCACAGTCAAACGGATTTTGGTCGACGATGGCGCCGCCGTGGAATTTGGTGCGCCGCTTGTGATCCTCGAATAAGGGGCGAACGATGTTCAACAAGATCCTTATTGCCAACCGCGGTGAGATTGCCCTGCGGGTGATCCGCGCCGCCCGCGAGATGGGCATCGCCACGGTCGCTGTGCATTCGACTGCGGACGCGGACGCGATGCATGTGCGTATGGCAGACGAATCCGTCTGCATCGGTCCCCCCGCCTCGCCGCAGTCCTATCTGAGCTTTCCGGCCATCATCTCGGCCTGCGAGATCACGGGCGCCGAAGCGATCCACCCCGGCTATGGCTTTTTGTCCGAAAACGCGCAGTTCGTGCAGATCGTCGAAGATCACGGCCTGACCTTTATCGGCCCCACCGCCGAGCACATCCGCGTCATGGGCGACAAGATCACCGCCAAGGACACGATGAAGGCACTGGGTGTGCCCTGTGTTCCCGGATCGGATGGCGGCGTATCGACGCTGGAAGAAGCCAAGAAGCTGGGTGATGAAATGGGCTATCCCGTCATCATCAAAGCCACTGCCGGTGGTGGTGGTCGCGGCATGAAGGTGGCACAAACCGCCGCCGACATGGAAAGCGCGTTTATGACCGCGCGGGCCGAAGGCAAAGCCGCGTTTGGCAATGACGAAGTCTATATCGAGAAATACCTGACCACACCCCGCCATATCGAAATTCAGGTCTTTGGCGACGGCAAAGGCCGCGCGGTCCATTTGGGCGAACGCGACTGTTCGCTGCAACGCCGTCACCAGAAGGTGTTCGAGGAGGCCCCCGGCCCCGCCATCAGCGCCGAAGAGCGTGCGGCCATCGGCAAGGTTTGTGCCGATGCTGTGGCCAAGATCAACTATATCGGCGCGGGCACCATCGAGTTCCTCTATGAGAACGGCGAGTTCTATTTCATCGAGATGAACACCCGCCTTCAGGTCGAACACCCTGTGACCGAGGCAATTTTTGGTGTCGATCTGGTGCGGGAGCAAATTCGGGTTGCCGCGGGCCTCGACATGACGTTCCAGCAGGACGACCTGACGATCAATGGCCACTCTATCGAAGTGCGCCTGAACGCGGAAAAACTGCCGAACTTTTCCCCGTCGCCGGGGCGCATCACGCAGTATCACGCCCCTGGCGGTCTGGGCGTACGGATGGATTCCGCGCTCTATGACGGCTATGCGATCCCGCCCTATTACGACAGCCTGATCGGCAAACTGATTGTGCATGGCCGCGACCGCGCCGAGGCATTGTCGCGCCTGAACCGCGCGCTGGGAGAGCTGATCATCGACGGCGTCGACACGACGGTGCCGCTGTTCCACGCACTGCTCGCGGAAAAAGACATCCATACCGGCGAGTACAACATTCACTGGCTGGAACATTGGCTGGAGCGTCAGACCGATTGGTGACGGCAAATACATCGAATACAGGGCCGTCCCTCGGGGCGGCCTTTTCCATTTGAAACGAACGCGGTAGCGTCGTCGGCACGGGCCACAGGTGCAATCCACGACATGGAAGACCTAGCGATCACAACCAGCCTGCTGTTGCAGGGATACGCGTCCGGCATCTTTCCGATGGCGGAATCGCGGGATGATCCCGAGATATTCTGGGTCGACCCCCGGTTGCGCGGGGTTATGCCGCTGGACGGTTTCCATGTCTCTCGGTCGCTGGCCCGCGCGATGCGGCGCAGCACTTGGCAACTGCGCATGGACCATGACTTTGAGGCGGTTCTGGACGGATGTGCCGACCGGGCAGACACATGGATCAACCCGGAAATACGCAGGCTTTACATTGCCTTACACCACCAAGGTAACGCGCATTCCGTCGAATTGTGGGAGGATGAAACCCTGATCGGCGGCGTTTACGGTGTCACGTTGGGACGCGCGTTTTTTGGGGAAAGCATGTTTTCGCGGCGCACAAACGCATCCAAGATGGCACTGGCAGCAACAGTGGATCACTTGAACCGGGCCGGGTTTACCCTCTTTGACACACAGTTTCTGACGCCGCATCTGGCCAGCCTGGGTGCTGTCGAAATCACCCGCACCGCCTATCGCACCCGGTTGGAAGACGCGCTGAACGGCGAAAACACGTTTGAGGAAACCGACGTTGCGACGCTTTATGACGTGGTGCAGCGCATGACCCAAACGTCATAGCGCGCGTGTTCCATCGCATTCAGCGCGGGGGCTGACGCGATCATCCAGCCGGAAAACACGACGCCGTCGCGGCCCACTTCGGTGATTTGCAGCCCCGCATAGGCATTGCCGGACGGGTTGCCCGATGGGTAGCGACATTCGGTCAAGGTGATGTTCAGGCGCTCGAATTGAACGGTGCGACCGGCGGGCAATTCGATGTCGACCACTTGGCCGCTGAACTTGTCCAAGCCCCGCAACACCGCCCCTTCGGCGGTCTGGGTTTGTTGCTGCGCCATGGCGCCGCTTGCACATAGAACAAGCGCCGTGACCAGCCGTTTCATTGGCTGTCGCCGCCCGATACGAACTTGAGCAACAGCGAAATCAAGCTGACTGCGCCCTGTGTGTCGGTGATTTCATCGCCAGCGCCGAAATAGAACGGGGACCCACCGGGGACAATTTCGACAAAGTTGCCACCCAGCAGCCCTTCGGAGCTGATGATGATAGAGCTGTCGTCGGGGATTTGCGTGTCTGAGCGCACCGAGACCACGGTGTCCGCGCGGTACGTTTCGCTGTTCAGTGCGACGTCTGTGACGGTTCCGATTTTGACCCCGGCCAGACGGACATCCGTGCCAACATTCACGCCTTCGAGGCTGCGGAAACTGGCGGTCAGAGGGTATGCCGCCGACCCGCCAGAGCCGACGCCCGCCACCTGCGCGCCGTAGACACCAAAGGCAAAGGCCGCCGCAAGCACGACGCCTCCAACGAGAACTTCGGTGGTGTTCTCAGCCATTTATTCCGGCGTCCACGCTTCGTAGTCGGAGCGATCCGCGGGATCAGCGCGCCGGATCGAACCCGCTGGCGCGTAGGCCATTGCCGTTCCGGTCAGGTTCGGCTGGTGCGGTTTTTCCCAATCCTTGCGCGCCAGCGGCTTGTCCGTCGGCGGCTCGTCCCAGGTCCGGTGCAACCACCCGTGCCACTCAGGGTCAACACGGCTGGCCTCCGCCTCACCGTTGAAGATCACCCAACGCTTGCTGTCGTCTGATGTCTTGTAGAATACGTTGCCCTGCGCATCTTCGCCGACACGCTGGCCTTTGCGCCAAGTGAACAACTGGGTGTTGAGCGTCTGCCCGTTCCACCAGGTGACTGCACGCAGCAGGGTGTTGAGAATGCCCATGTTTCGCCTCCGACGCTTTGTTCCTGTCTATGCCGTATCACGGCCGCGCCGTCCAGTGGACACGCGCGCACATCTGCGCACTAGGCTGGCAACAGCGCAGTCACTTCGATCTCGATACGGAACTTGGGGTCAATCAGCCCACATTCGATCATCGTGGCCGCAGGTGGATTAGCCCCAAATGTCTCCGAGAGGATCGGCCAGCAGGGTTCAAACTCGCGGCGATCCGGCAGCATATAGGTCACGCGCACCACGTCCTGCCAATCCGCACCAGCATTGACCAAAGCGGCATGGATTGTGGCCAGAGCGTCGCGGCACTGATCCGTGACTGTGTCGCCCTGCCCCACGGTCCCGGCGACATGAACCCAGCCACCTGCCACCACGGCCCTGCAATAGCCGATCTTTGGTTCGAATGGGCCACCGGAATGAATGCGTTTGATCGCCATGACATGTCTCCTCTTGATGCGTTGCTATAGGGTGCAGAAGTGCAGGAAACGTCAACGCGTCGCGGACAAGAAATGCGCCCAGACATGCAAAAGGGCGGGAAAACCCGCCCCTTTTTCGAAGGTCTGACTGAGCGGAGGGTCAACCGGCCGAAGCAGGCTCTTTCTCCGCGTCGGCGTGGATCATCAAAGGAGCGGCATCCGAATTCACCGCCTCTTCGTTCACCACGACTTCGGTTACCGACTCGAGGCCCGGCAGTTCGAACATGGTGTCGAGCAGGATGTCCTCAAGAATGGACCGCAGGCCACGCGCACCGGTTTTGCGTTCGATGGCGCGTTTGGCAATTGCGCTGAGTGCGTCCTCGGTGAAGGTCAGCGTCGTATCTTCCAACTCGAACAGACGCTGGTATTGCTTGACCAGGGCGTTCTTGGGTTGGGTCAGGATGGTGACAAGCGCGTCTTCGTCCAGATCCTCAAGCGTGGCCAGAACCGGCAGACGTCCGACAAATTCGGGGATCAGACCGAATTTCAACAAGTCTTCGGGCTCGAGATCGGTAAAGACCTCACCCACGCCGCGTTCGTCGTTGTCACGCACATCGGCGCCGAAGCCCATGGCCGACCCTTTGCCGCGCTGTGCGATGATCTTGTCTAGGCCGGCAAAAGCACCACCGCAGATAAATAGGATGTTCGTGGTGTCCACTTGCAGGAATTCCTGCTGCGGATGCTTGCGCCCACCTTGCGGCGGGACAGAGGCAACCGTGCCTTCCATCAGTTTCAGCAAAGCTTGCTGCACACCTTCGCCCGACACATCGCGGGTGATCGACGGGTTCTCGGACTTGCGGGTGATCTTGTCGACCTCGTCGATGTAAACGATGCCGCGTTGGGCACGTTCAACGTTGTACTCGGACGACTGCAGCAGTTTGAGGATGATGTTCTCGACATCTTCGCCCACATAGCCTGCTTCGGTCAGCGTGGTCGCATCGGCCATGGTGAAAGGCACATCGAGAATACGTGCCAGCGTCTGGGCCAGCAGCGTCTTGCCGCAGCCGGTGGGGCCGATCAGCAGGATGTTGGATTTCGCCAGTTCTATATCCCCGCCTTTCTGGGCGTGGTTGAGGCGTTTGTAGTGGTTGTGGACAGCGACAGACAGGACACGCTTAGCCATCGCCTGACCAATCACGTAGTCGTCCAGCACGCCACAGATGTCTTTTGGCGTCGGCACACCGTCGGTCGACTTCAGGCCCGACGCCTTTGTCTCTTCGCGGATGATGTCCATGCACAGTTCGACGCATTCATCACAGATGAACACTGTTGGACCGGCAATCAGCTTGCGCACCTCATGCTGGCTCTTGCCGCAAAAGCTGCAATACAGCGTGTTTTTGCTGTCCCCGCCTGAATTCGTGGCCATGTCGCGTCCTTCCCGGCTTAATGCCGCCGTTTCTCAGGTGCCGGATGCCCCGGCCTACCCCGCGTTCCCGTCCAGCTTAGGACAGGGCCGCGGGGTCCACAATCGTCTTTTTAGCCGACCCTTAGGTCAAATCGCGCAAGCGTGAAAACCGGCGCAATTTTGATCAACTGCTCTCGTCATCGCCTTTGGCGCGGTTCTCGACGATCTCGTCGAGATGACCCCATTCCTTGGCTTCTTCGGGGGTCATCCACGTGTCACGATCCAGCGCACTTTGCACGGTTTCATAGTCCTGACCGGCGTGTTTGACATACAGCTGGTAGATCCGCTCGCGGGTGCGTTCGATGTGACGCGCCGAGATCAGCATATCAGCGGCCATCCCCTGTGCCCCACCGGACGGCTGGTGCACCATCACTTCGGAGTTGGGCAGCGCAAAACGCATCCCCGGCTCGCCACCAATCGCGATGACAGAGCCCATGGACGCGGCCATCCCGCAGATCAGCGTGGACACCTTGGGTTTGATGTACTGCATCGTGTCGTAGATCGAGAAGCCCGCTGTCACTTCGCCACCGGGCGAGTTGACGTACATGCTGATTTCCTTGGACGGGTTTTCCGCCTCGAGGTGCAGCAGCTGTGCCACGACAAGGTGGCTCATCCCGCTGTGGATCGGGCCGTTGATAAAGATAATCCGCTCTTTCAGCAGGCGCGAAAAGATATCATAGGCCCGTTCGCCGCGACTGGTCTGTTCAACGACCATCGGCACAAGGTTGTTGGTGAAATCGGTATATTGATCGATGGGATCGCGCATGGTGTCCTGCCTCGTCACACTTTGCGAGACCATACCCGCAAAGAAGTTACTTGAGTCTTAGTATCGCCGTTTGGGACCTGCAAGAGCACCTGATCGCTTGAAGCGTCTATTCCGCCCGCTAGCTGGGGCGACATGACAGAAGCACTTGAACGATTTTCACCAACCCGCACGGCCGGTCTTGAGCGGCTGCAAGCCTTTGTCCCGCGGGCCGGGTCGAAATACGCCGCGCGTCGCAACTTCGATCTTGGCCGGGATGGCCACCGGGGAGTGTCGACCCTGTCGCCCTATCTGCGCGCGCGCCTTGTTACGGAAGCCGAGGTGCTGCGCGCCGTTCTGAACCGCCACAGCGCGAACACGGCGGAAAAATTCATCCAGGAAGTGTACTGGCGCACCTATTGGAAAGGGTGGCTGGAGATGCGGCCCGGCGTGTGGCGTCAGTACCAATCCGAGGTTACCTCTGCCTTGAACGCTGTCCAGACGCAGTCCGGCTTGCGCCAAAACTGGGAGGCTGCGTGTCGCGGTGAGACGGAGATCGAATGCTTTAACACATGGGCACAAGAGCTTGTTCAAACGGGATATCTCCACAACCACGCGCGGATGTGGTTTGCTTCCATTTGGGTGTTTACGCTGAAATTGCCCTGGGCCTTGGGGGCGGATTTTTTCCTGAGGCACTTGCTGGACGGTGATCCAGCATCAAACACGCTTGGCTGGCGTTGGGTCGCGGGCATTCAGACCGTGGGCAAGACCTATCTGGCGCGCCCGTCCAACATCGAACGCTATACCGAAGGGCGTTTTGCCAACATCACCGGCCTCGCGCCCGAGGCACAACCCTTGTCGCCACCGCCGACGGTTGAACGTATGGCAATTCCCGCAATGCGGGCTTTTGACAAGAAGTTGCGCACCGGTCTGATTGTTCACGAGGAGGACCTGGGCATTGGTCATCTGTTGGATCAGGGCATAGAGCCTGTTGCGACGGCCTGTATCGGGACAAGAGACAGGTTATCGCCGCTTGCGGTTGCGCCCCATGTCCCTGCGTTTAACAAACTTGCGATTGAAGACACGGTGCAACGGTTTGCCCCACGTCTGGGCGACATCGCAGACCAGCCTGCGACACCTGAGGATTTGATGGCGTGGGCCAGCGAATACCAACTGGAGCAGATCGTGACGATGTACGCGCCTGTTGGTCCCACGGCAGATGTTCTGGCCGCTCTGTCTACCGGCGACGCGCCGCCATTGGTTCAGGTGCGTAGACCATTCGATACCAAGGCGTGGCCCCACGCAACGCATGGCTTTTTTCGGTTTAAGGCGCAGATTCCCAAACTGCTGGAGCAGATTGGGTGAATTGGGCTATTTTGGTTTTTCTACAAACACTTAAATCACACATCTAACAAACGACTCAAAGTCAACGCCGGATGATCCGGTAAATTGGAAATTGCATTTGAGTGACCACGCAGTTCTCAGTGAGATGTGCGCCGTAATCAAATGATTTAATGAAATACTTGTAGATATCCACAGGCATGGCGCCTTAGAAAATGGCAGTCCATTTGCGCGCAAGTCAAGCTGTGAAAAGAAAGCCTCGGTCGCGCATCCACCTGCACGGATACACTTGATCAAAATGAGCAACGGTTTGTACAAGTCTGAAGGGCGTCTACGACGCCTGCACCTGTCCACGTCGAGGGGCACCAACCAAAGGATGTCCGCACCGTGACAAACCATCTTTTTGATCACCTCATTGCGCCACATGCGGGCAACCCGGCGCCGTTTTTGGTTCAGGACGGCCAGTCGGATGTGACATACGCCGCTTTTGTAGAACGCACCGCGCAAATGGCGCACCGCCTGCGTCAGAGTGGGCTCGGGGTTGGTGACCGGGTTGTGGTGCAAGCCGCCAAGTCCATCGAGATGGTCATTCTGTACGCCGCCACTATTCAGGCAGGCGGGGTCTTTTTGCCGTTGAACACTGCCTACACCCGCGACGAGGTCTCTTACTTTGTCAACGATGCAACACCTGCCCTGATCGTGTGCGATGGCGCGGACCTGGCGCAGATGCGCGAGATTGCGGCAGAGGCACAGGTGCTGACACTGAACGCGGACGGATCAGGGACGCTGACGGATGGTCTGGATGATATGCCCGTGCAGTTTGACACCGTGCCGCGTGGGCCGGACGATCTCGCCGCGCTGCTTTATACCTCTGGAACAACGGGGCGGTCCAAGGGGGCAATGCTGAGCCACGACAATCTGTTGTCGAACACACTGGCACTGACCGACCTCTGGCAGATCACCAAGCAGGACCGCTTGATCCACGCGCTGCCGATCTTTCACACCCATGGGCTGTTTGTGGCGCTGAACACCAGTTTGCAGGTAGGTGCGACTGTGCATTTCATGCCCGGCTTCAATATCGATGCCGTGATAGACGCTTTGCCCATTGGCACGATGATGATGGGCGTGCCGACGTTCTACACCCGCTTGCTGTCCGATGACCGACTGACTGCTGATCTGGTGGCGGGTATGCGTCTCTTTGTGTCCGGCAGTGCACCATTGTTGGCAGAGACGCATGCCGCGTTCACAGAACGGACAGGACACCACATTCTCGAACGCTACGGCATGACCGAAACCAATATGAACACCTCGAACCCCTATGAGGGCGCACGTTTGCCAGGGACCGTGGGGCACCCCCTGCCCGGCGTTGAGGTACGCCTGACGGACGCGAACGGCGCAGAGGTGCCACAAGGCGACGTGGGCATGATCGAAATCCGCGGCCCCAATGTGTTCCAAGGCTATTGGCAAATGCCGGAAAAGACCGCGGAAGAGCTGCGCGACAACGGGTTTTTCATCACCGGCGACTTGGGCCAGGTCGATGATCAGGGGTTTTTGTCCATTGTCGGCCGCCAAAAGGATCTGATCATCACGGGTGGCTACAACGTCTATCCCAAGGAAATCGAGGACGTGCTGAACGATATTCCGGGTGTGGACGAAAGCGCAGTTGTCGGAGTGCCGGACGCTGATTTTGGCGAAGCGATCATTGCGGTTGTGGTGCCGGAAATGGGCGCATCGGTTGATGAGGACGCGCTGCGATCCGTGGTCGCGGACAAGCTGGCGCGTTTCAAACATCCCCGGCGCTATGAGGTGATGCAGGACCTGCCGCGCAACACGATGGGCAAGGTTCAGAAAAACATCCTGCGACAGCAGTTTGACGTTTGAGCCCAAGAGCGGCCTCGGCGCACCCTACTTGGTGAACGAGCGTTTGATCACAATCTCGGTGTTGTCCGGCTTTGGTGAGACAAGCAGCAAGCCGACCACGATCAGTGCCACGGCGATCCAGGCGGTGGACGACAGGGTTTCACCCAGCAGCAACATCCCCCAACCGATGCCCGCCATGGTCATCGCATAGGCGCTTTGGCTGGCGAACACAGGCCCAGCAAGGTCGACCAGTTTGAAGCTGGTGATCATCGTAAAGGCGATGACCACGCACAGGATCAACGATATCCACTCAGCGCGCCCAAAGGTGTCAGAGAAGAAAAGGCTGCCTTCGACCAGGATCGCAGAAGGTGCCAGAATGAACGATGACATCAGCATCATCACCCCGATCGCGGGGAGAAAATCGAGATCGGCAGGTTTCTTGGCTGCGACAAAAACCCATTCGATTGCATAGAGTGTGGGCAGGCTGAGAGACAGAACAAGCCACCACCACCCGGACCCCGCGCCCGACAAATCCAACTTGTCGAACAGCACAACAAACACACCGACAAGGCCAAATGTCAGGCCAATCAACCGTTGCGGCGTCGCCTTTTCCAACCGCGTGACGGAGGCGAAGACAAAGACGATAAACCCTTGAAAAGTAGCGACAAGTGCCAGCAGAGTAGCCTCAATCTGGCCTGCGAGGAACAGCAACACAACGCGCTGTAGAATGGCGGCAATGACCGTCCAGATGGCCAGAAATCCGATGTATTTCAGCTTGAACGTCTTGAATTGCCCACGCGCGGCGGCGATGGAAATATAGCTGGCCGCAAGAAACAGGTTCACCCAAGTGGCCAAGGCCAACGGTGTCGCACCTGCATTGGCCGCCAAACGTGAAATGGCTGGTGTTGACCCCCATAGGATACCCACCGTGATCACCAGAATGATGCCCTGCAAGGCGTGGATCATTTTGCGCAGACGCAGCTCGCGTTGATAAATTTCGCCGGCCATGCCCGTGAATACAGCCGCCAACTGGCCCAGCGCGTCCTTGTGTTCCCGCAGGTCGTCAATCTGCAGGCTTTCCGGTTTGAACTGGCCGGTTTCGACGATCTCCGCTGCCGCCGTCAGACGTTCGACGCGGACCAGATATTCCTTTTCCTGATCGCGGAACTCTTTCTTGGTCAAGGATGCCGTCAACCGAGCGCGCAGCAAGACCGGGTCGAAATCCTTGGGCAGAAAATCCTCGGCCCCCATCTCGATAGCTTGCACCACGCTGTCACGCTCTTCTTCTAGGGACGAGACGACAACCACGGGGATGTCGCGCAATTGCGGATCATCCTTCATGGCGCGCAACACGTCGAACCCGTCGACACCGGGCATGACGATGTCCAACAGCACAACGTCATAGTCCTTGGCGGCCAGCGCTTCTAGTCCCTCTGCCCCCCCTTCCGCCAGATCCGCATCATAGCCCAAGCGGCGCACCGCAGAGCGCAGTTTTTTGCGGCTGATCAGACTGTCGTCGACGATCAGGACGTTTGCAGAGTTTTCAATTGGCGTGGACATTTATGGGTTGGTTGTCACAAAAGGCTGGAAAAAATCGGTTCAAATAGTGGCGGGGTCAATCTCGGCCAATGCGGCCGTGTCGGCCGTCGACTGCTGTGCAATCTGGTCGACCAAAGCGCCGCTTGTGTCTGTGTCGCCTGCTTTGCACTGCGCCTCGAGCGTTTTGCTGAGGTCCGACAAATCGAGCGCGCCCAAGTCTTTGGCGTTGGATTTTAATGTATGTGCTGCAATCCGCACCTTGTCCCAATCATGCGCTGTGACACCTGCCTGCATATCGGCAACGAGTGTGGGTGCAATTTCGAGAAAGTCCTCGATAAATTCTGCCAGATCTTCGGGATCGCCCCCCACCAGATCCAACAGTTTCTTGAGCGCGTTTTGATCAATGGCCATCGGGGGGATGTACTCCAGATTATGTGTCGACCCCAAAGGAGCAGTTTGGACCATGCTGACCCTATTCCAGAGCACGTTTCAAGTGTCTTGGTCATCGCCCGCCCTGTTGGCGACGACCGGTGCAGACCCTGCGATACAGCGGAATGCGTGTCATCATTCAATTGAAGGATAGAAGTTTGACACACATGATGATTTGTCAGATTTTCAACTCATTCCATTAGATATTGAGAAAGCACGGCTTAATTTTGCAGACTTCGAGCCACAGCGTCCTGGTTGTTGACGACAGCAAGATCAACCGCCGCAAAATGGAAAAGGCGGCCCAAGTGCTGGGGCACGCGACCATTGCGGTTGAGAACGGCGCGGATGCGCTGGCTGTTTTGGCGACGGAACGGATTGATCTGGTTCTGCTGGACATCGAGATGCCGGTTCTGGACGGATTTGGCGTGTTGGCCGCGATGCGTGATGATGTGGCTTTGGTGGATATCCCTGTAATTGTCATTTCGGCCATCGAAGACATGGACAGTGTTGTGCGTGCCATCGAGTTGGGCGCGCAAGATTTTTTGCCCAAAGACTTTGAGAAGGTGCTGTTTGCAGCGCGGGTCGGTTCGTGCCTTGAACAAAAGCGTCTGATGGACTTGCGCGCGGACGCCTTGGCAGAGATTGAGGCCGAAAAGGCGCGCGTGGACGCGTTGCTTGGGGCGACACTACCGGCGGCGGCCATTTCAGAGTTGAAAAAGACCAATCAGGTCCGCCCCAAACGGCACGAAAACGTGGTTGTTCTGTTTGCGGATGTGGTTGGGTTTACCCAATTCTGCGACCTCAACCCGCCAGAATTGGCGGTGTCGCGCCTTCAGGGGCTGATCAACGGGTTCGAGCAGATCACGGCAGACGAAGGCCTCGAAAAGATCAAGACCATCGGTGACGCGTTCATGGCGACCGCCGGATTGTTGCAGCCGATCGCAGATCCCGTGCAAGCGGCGGCACGTTGCGCCTTGCAGATGGTGGCGGCAGCGCCTGGTTTGACACAGGGCTGGCAGGTGCGCGTCGGCATACATGTCGGCCCTGTGATCGCAGGTGTGATTGGTCAACAACAGCACCTGTATGACCTCTGGGGGGACACGGTGAACACAGCCGCGAGGGTTACCGGTGTCGGAACCCCTTCCACGGTGTGCATCACTGGCGATATCCACGCCCATCTCAATGGCCGCGTCACCGCTCTGGGCAATGTGAAGGTCAAGGGCAAGGCACCCTTGGACGTCTTTCAACTGGAGGGCCTGGATTAGGCGCGAACCGCTTCTTTTTGGCGCGCACGGAATGCTTTGGCCGTGTGCAGTGTTGCCACCAACGCTTCGATGTCGATGGGCTTGCTCAGATAGTCGTCCATGCCCGACTGCAGGTATGTGTCCCGCTCCGAGGCCATCGCATTGGCGGTCAACGCGACGATGTAAGGGCGTTCGCCGGGGTCGAGAGCATCGTGGATGTGACCGGTCGCGGTGATGCCATCCATCTCGGGCATCTCGATATCCATCAAAATGACATCGTAATTCTTGATCTTGGCTTGCAGGACGGCTTCGGCACCGCTGGCGACCACATCGGGGACAACACCTTTGTTCTGGAGGATCTTGGTTGCGACCTTGCGGTTGATCCTGTTGTCATCGACCAGCAGGATATCGAGGTCCAACCTGTCCGCACCCGCAGCACCTGTCTGATCAGCTTTGGCGCTTTCATCTTCGCCAGCGACGACCCTGCTCAGCAAATCCAGCAGATGACCGGATTTGGCAGGTTTGGTCAGCGTTCCGGCAAACCCGATGGCGTCGATTTCGGCGCGCAAGGTTGATTCAACCTGCCCCACCGAACTGAACAGGACCATTGGTGGCGTATCTGCACCCATCTTGGCCTTGAGCTCTACGGCCAGTTCGGCGCCGGACATATGGGGCATCTTGTAGTCCAGGATCACCACATCGTAGCCAGACAGGTCCGCATCCAGCGCCTCTTGTGGCGTGGCAAGGGCGTTGGCCTGCAGTTTCCATTGCCGCAGTTTTTCCAGCAGGATCATCCGATTGGAGCGATTGTCATCGACGATCAGCGCCTGTTTTCCGTTCAGATTCCGGATGCGCGCCTCGCGTTGCTCGCGGTCAGGCGCCGGGGCTGCCTCCACGCTCAGGACAAAGGAAAACTCCGTTCCCTTGCCAACTTCGCTCTCGACATGGATTTCGCCGCCCATCAACTCAACCAGCCGTTTCGAGATTGCGAGGCCGAGGCCTGTTCCACCGTATTTCCGGCTTGTGCTGGCATCGACCTGGCTGAACGACTTGAACAGCCGGTTCATGCGTTCGGCCGGGATGCCGATGCCCGTGTCACGCACCGCGATACGCACTTGCGTCGTCTCGCCGATGGCCGGTTCCGGGCCGTTCTCTATAGCTTCGATGGTCAAGACCACCTCGCCTTCGTCGGTGAATTTCACAGCGTTGTTCAGCAGGTTCATCAGGATTTGCTTCATCCGGATCGGGTCACCAAGGACGCCCGCAGGCACACCGGGCCCAATACGGCTGGCAAGCTCGATGCCCTGCCCCGCAGCTTTGGACACCACGAGGTCCAGCGCACTTTCGACGACGTCCGCTACGTCGAATGGCGTGCTCTCCAGCTCCAGCGCGCCTGCCTCCACCTTGGAGAAATCGAGGATATCGTTGATGATCATCAACAGCGTGTCAGCGGCGGTTGATATGGTGTCACTATAGTCGCGCTGTTCGTCGTTCAGTTCGGTCTCTTGCAAGAGCGTGCTCATGCCCATGATCCCGTTGAGCGGCGTCCGGATCTCGTGGCTCATCGTGGCGAGGAACGAGCTCTTTGCCTCGTTCGCCGCTTCGGCTTCTTCCCTTGCGAGTTGCAGTTCGGTGATGTCGGTGAATGTGGCGACCGTGCCGCCATCTTCGGTCTTGCGTTCGTTGATGCGGACCCAACTGCCATCCGACCGCTTTTGGACATGTGCGCCGGACGGGTTGCGATGCGCTTCGATCCGCTCTTTGATCCAGCTTTCCTCTCGCCCAACCGCGTCTTTGATCAAGCCCTGCGCAACCGCCTGCCGGATGACGGTTTCAAAGGTCGCACCTGCTTTTATCTCTTGCTCCAACCCCGGATACATCATCCGCAAATAAGTTGAGTTGGACACGATAAGACGGTCGTCATCATCATAGAGCGTGAAGCCATCGGTGATGCTCTCGATGGCGGTGGTAAGTTGCCGGCTGGTCTGGCGCAGCTCGACTGTGCGCGCCTCGACGGCCTGTTCAAGGGCATCGCGCGAGTCCTCCAACCGCTTCAGGTTGACTTCTTCACGCGCCAGCATGTCATTGAAGGCCGATATGACCTCGCCCATTTCATCGCGGCTGTTCCATTCTACGGGGTCGCGTGCACCGCCCTCTTCGACGGTCTGGATGGACTTCAACAGTCGTTCAAGCGGTCGCCCGACGATACGGCGATTGGCCAGTGCCGCCGAAATGATCACCGCCAGCAACAGTACACCCGCCAACGCCGCCGCCACGACCATGCGTTCATTGCGTTCCGCCAACAGACGGTCGTTGCGCAGTGCCAATTCAAATGTGCCGATGATTTCAGCGTCTTCGCCCGTACCAAACTGGATGTTGGTTTTTGCCTGCAGAACTTCGGCCAATTGGGTTGTTCGGCTCTGCGACAGTATCAACTGGTTGTCTTCGTCGCGGATGGTCAGCTGTGCCACGTCCTCATCGAGCATGATGGCGTCTGCCACAAGGTGGATTTGCTCGCGCGCGACGTTCCAGACGGGATCGGCCAGCACCTCGCTTTGCGTGGTCAGAATCTGCTCAAGCTTTCGTGAAATTGCCTGTTCGGCCCGGCCTGCGGAAATCCATTCGACGACGCCGAATACAAGTGCAATCGCCACGAGAACCAGCGGCGCCACAATCGATAAAAATTTAGCCTGTAGTGTCAATTGCTTAACTTTCGCCTTTGCAGTGCCGCCATACGGCACCGGTGCGGACAGAATACGCCGCAAGATTTTAAACGAACCAGTAGTAAACTCGCCGTCGATATTGCATCCTTCAATTGAAGGATGACAGGGTTTTTTCGCGTTGTTATCGACGGGTTTGAATTGAGGGATTTTTATCGTGAGAGCATATTTTTTGGCCGCCGTCGCGGGCCTGTTCCTTGGAACACAAGCGGCAACAGCGCAGACTTTGAACCTGGCGGCGACAGAATGGCCTCCGTTTTATGGATCGGAATTGCCGGACAACGGGTTTATGACCGAAATCGTGGTCGAGGCATTTGACCGCGCAGGATACGGCACTGACGTCTCTTTCCTGCCATGGAAACGCGCCTTTGAAGGGTCACGTGACGGCAAATACGATGCGCTGTTCACCATGTGGTATCGCGAGGAACGCGAAGAGTTCTTTATCTTCTCTGACCCGCTGCCATCCAACGAATTGGTTTTGCTGGTCCGCTCCGGCGAGGGTGGTTCATTTGAGGGCTATGACAAGCTGAAGGGAAAGACCGTTGGCGTTGTACGCGGATATGCCGCCCCTCCCGGTTTCGAAGAGGCCGGTCTGGACGTTTCCGAGGCGCGCGATGACGAGGAAAACCTGCGCAAACTGCTGCGCGGGCGTGTGGATATGGCACTGACGGACCGCATCGTGGCCCAGCACATCATCAACACCAAGATGGAGAACGAAGCGGAGAATTTTGGATGGATGGAGCCGCCCGTCCACATTGATGTTCAGTATATGGTTGTGCCCAAAGCGATCGACGGTAGTGCCGCTTTGATGGATGCGTTCAACGGATCACTGGCCGAAATGACTTCCGACGGCACTTTGGAAAAAATCATGGGCAAGCACGGCTTTTAAGCGTCGGACTGCCCTTTGAGATCAGCATGCGCCCAGTCCAAGATCTGGGCGTATTGCTGGTGGAACACCATGTAACCGCTGTTTGGAAGCACTTCGAGCGTCACATGGTCGAGCGCCTCTGACCAGCGCCGCGCGGCACCCCATTGCACGTTGCGGTCATGCTCTCCGATCACGAGGCGCACCGCCACGGGGCAGTCGGTCAAGAGTGGCCGCCAATCCTCGCGGTAGTTGAGATCGCCAAAATTGCCAACATGGCCCTGATCGCGGTGAACACGGCGACCATGCACCATAACGGGCAGGATATCGGGGCGCGTGATCCACTCAACATCTTTGGGCGACGCGCGCATCACAGCCTTGCCAAAGGCGGCTGGGCCGGATCGCATGACAAAAGCAAAACCGGCCTTACAAAGAAACTTGACCGACGCGGGAAAGTGCAATCGAGCATGCGGCAGCAGGTAATTGTAGCCGTTTGTCCCCTCAAGATCCTCATCACTGAGCACCGGCAAGAGCGGGTGGCACGCCGTGATCCCTGTGATCCGGTCGGGCAACTGGGCGGCCGCGGCCAATGCGTGGACCAGCCCGGATGACGACGACACAATTGCCACCCGGTCAATGCCCAGATGATCCAGCAGGGCCTGCACATCCGGCACAAAGTCACGTGGCTCGCTTGCCTCGCCTGGGTAGACCGTGGTGCGCCCAAAACCGGGGCGCAAAGGGCCAATAATGCGGATATTGCGACGGGCGGCCATCTGAACCGGTTCTTTGAACCAGACATCGCCAAACGCCTGATCGTGATACCACAACACCACGTCGCGCCCGTCTGTGGCGCCAAAATCCGAATAGTCCAGCAGCCGCCCATCCGGCAGCGTCAGCACGTGTCGCTGATCCTCGCGCGGGAAAAACGCGGTTTCGTTCCGCGCCTCCAGACGTGCGGCCACAAGATTGCCTTCGTCCACCTCGTGCATCAGTGCAAGGCCATACACCATACGTGTGCAATCCATCTGATCGACCGTTTCAGTCTTGGAAAAGATCGACTGAAGCTGGCTGCGCACGGTTGAAACAGCCGCCCTCCTGCGCCGCGCCATTTCCTTGACCTTCAACCCTTCGACCATCAACCGGATTACATCGATTTCGGCCCGGCTGAGATCGAACAAGTCCTGCAAGATCGGGCCAAGATGCGCCGGCCATCCCACATCGCCCGTCCGCAGGATCACCAGCGGGCGTTGTGTGCTGGGCTGCACATAGCGTTCCAGACGCACCAGTATGGGGCGCCCGCTTTGCTCATTGCGGAACCGCAAGACATCGTTGGGTGAATTCTGTCGGCCACCGTGCTTGGACATATCCATCACGCGGTCCTTGAGGCGAGCCGCATCGGAGGTCGAGATCGGGAGCGTCGCAATCGAGCTGTCAGGCACCAGATCATAGGCCGTCATCGCGGCCATGTTGGCATCCAGCACGTTGCCGTTTTCATCCAGAGCGGCGGTGACCTGCACGCGCTTGGCAAGCTCTTGATGCAGTGTTTCATCCGTTTCGCGCCGCCACGGCGTCACAATATCAACAAGCGCAGATGCCCTCTGCATGTGTTGTGACAACGCGCTGGCATATCCTGCCTCGCCGTTTTGCCGCATCGTGGTCAACTTCTCTTCGAGATTGACCATGAACGCGTCATAGGCGTCCGGTGTCGCCACCAGATCATATATTTCGTCGATGATAGAGCCTTCGGTCGCCATGACCGGACAATGGCGCGGGACAATGGATATGAAAAGACCCGACGCAGCCGTTTTGCCCGACGCGCCAGCATGTCTCAGGTGGGTCCTCAAGTGATCTCAGATGGCATGCAACGGGATTAGCCACCTATTTTTCGCAACACCACGGCCTGGTCCGTCAACTTCGCGGGATTGGACCTATGCGAAGCAGCCCGGCTTCGCGTATCATTTTCAAAGGGAGGAAAAATGGAAGCGACTGTTCTTACGTTCGAAATGACGGTGGTCCTTGGATTGCTGGCGCTTACGGTGTTTCTGTTTGTCTCCGAAATCATCCGAATAGATCTGGCTGCGATCTTGGTCATGGTGATCTTGGGAGGGCTGAGCGCCCTGCCCGGTCTGGAAAACCTCGCCAACCGGGCCGAGTTGTTTTCCGGGTTTTCATCGAACGCTGTGATCTCGATTATCGCGGTAATGATCATCGGGGCTGGGTTGGACAAAACCGGGCTGATGTCCAAGGTTGCGGCCTTGATCCTCAAACGCGGCGGCACAACCGAGGCGCGGATTATCCCGATTGTGTCCGGCACCGTCGGTGTCATCAGTTCGTTCATGCAAAACGTGGGGGCGGCGGCCCTGTTCCTGCCAGTGATCAGTCGTATTTCCGCCCGAACCGAAATACCGATGAGCCGCTTGGCAATGCCCATGGGGTTCTGTGCGATCCTTGGCGGCACGATCACCATGGTTGGGTCGTCGCCGTTGATCTTGCTGAATGACCTGCTGATTTCGGCCAACCAGACCCTGCCCGCCGACCAGCAGATGGAGCCGTTTGGCCTGTTCTCTGTCACCCCTGTGGGGATCATGCTGGTGCTGACGGGCGTGGCCTATTTCGTTTTGTTGGGCCGATGGATCCTGCCTGGGCAGCGCGGGCGCGGGGCTGACGCAGGTGCCGCGCGGTCCATGCAGGCCTATGTGGAAAATACATATGGCCTGCGCGCGGACATGTTCGAAGTCCGCGTGCCCGAGGGGTCGATCCTCATCGGTCAATCGCTGGCCGACATCATGGTTGCGCATCACATCTACATTCTCGGCACGTCCTACAAAGGGCACAAAGTCATCGCGCCAATGGCTGACACGTTGATCGAAGCACCTGCGCGGCTGGCGGTTTTGGGATTGCGGCGTGTCATCCATGATGAATTCGCCGAGCCCTACGGCCTCGAAATTCTGCCCGGACTGGACGTGTTCGCGGACGACTTTGCCGCGACAGAGTCGGGCGTCGGTGAGGTGGTTATTCCGCCCGGATCCACCGTCATCGGGCAGTCGCCGATTGACCTGCGCTTGCGCCAGACCCACGGGTTGTCAATTTTGGCGATCCACCGTGGCGAAGACACGCTTAGCCACGTCGAAACCGAGGATCACGTCGCCACGCATATCGGTCAGGTACCGCTACAGGCCGGCGACACGTTGGTTGTGCACGTCCAGTGGGAACGCCTGACCCGTTTGAAAGCGGACCGGGATTTTGTCGTTGTGACCTCGGATTTCCCACAGGAGGAGTTGCGTCCAAACAAGGTGAATTGGGCGCTTGGCTTTTTCCTTTTGACGCTTGGGTTGATCCTTTTTTCCGATCTCTTGCTGTCGTTGTGCCTTTTGGCGGGCGCATTGGGCATGATCTTGTCCCGCGTCTTGTCCATCGACGAAGCCTATGATGCGGTGAGTTGGAGCACGGTTTTCCTGTTGGCGTCACTGATCCCATTGGGTCAGGCCGTACAAAACACAGGCACTGCTGCGTGGATCGCCGACCAAATCCTGACACTGCTTGACGGTTGGCCGATCTGGTCGTTGCAGGTTGGCCTCGCCGTTCTTGCAACGGTCTTTACGCTGGTGATGTCGAATGTCGGCGCAACTGTTTTGCTGGTGCCATTGGCGGTCTCTATCGCCATTTCAGCGGGCGGCGACCCCGCCGTCTTTGCACTGACGGTTGCAATCTCGACGTCGAATTCATTCCTGATCCCCACACATCAGGTCAACGCCCTGATCATGGGACCGGCAGGTTACAGGGTTGTCGACTTTGTCCGTTCCGGCGGCATTATGACGGTCCTGTTTCTGGTTGTCTCGATGGTGGGGCTGTCGATCTTCTTTTAGGGATCCGCGGCTTTGGCGTGCCATGCGAGCCTTCCGGTCGTTCCGGCACAGCTTTGCTGGCTTGGCGCACTGCACCGCGACCGCACACTCATGGCATGCGGTCGCGCACCTGTTCCGCTCTAAAGAAAGTCGTCGCGACGCGGTGTAAAGCTGTCTACCAAAGTTCCTGGCACAAGGCATACGCATCCATGTGTCTGGCCTGACGGGATCACAAAGCTGTCTCCGGGTCCAAACTCCTGTTCGGTGTCACCCAGCGTGAAGCGGAACCGGCCACTTTCGATGTACGTCGATTGCACGTGGGTGTGAGAATGCAATGCACCGATGGCACCGGATGCTGCAAAACGAAAGGCGACTGTCATCAGTTCCGGGTGGTCCGAGAGGACCTGCCGCGTGACGTTTTCACCGGTTGATACAATTGGAAAAAGGGACAAGGGTCAGGTCCTTTCGGTTATGAAAACAGCATGCCGCCGTTCAGGTCCATGTTGGTACCCGTGATGAATGCGCTGTCGTCACTGGCGAGAAACAGCACAAGATTTGCAGCGTCATCCACATGGCCCTGACGTTTCAGCGGCGCGTTCGCCTCGAAACCGCGCCGACCGGCATCCGGTGTGTGAATGTTGTGAAAATCGGTGTCGATCATGCCGGGGCACAGAGCATTCACACGGATGTCGGGGCCCAATTCCTTGGCCAAGCCACGGGTCATGGTCATCACCGCCCCTTTGGCGGTGGCATAGGCAACGGCACCGGGTCCGCCCCCATCGCGCCCGGCCTGGCTGGCCAAGTTGATGATCGTGCCCGAGGTCATCTTGGTCAGGCACGCCTTGATCATCAGAAACGTGCTGGTCACATTGAGGCTCATCACGGCCTCCCAATGGTCCAGCGGCATTTCTGCGATGGTCTTGCGTGCAATCAGGCCGCCCGCGTTGTTCACAAGAATGTCGACACCGCCAAAGGCATCGACCGTCTGAGCCACCAGCGCATCAACGTCCTCCGCCTTGTTCAAGTCGCCTTGCACCGCAATTGCCCGTCCGCCAGCGGCTTCGATGGTTGCAACTGTTGCGTCTGCACCTTCCGAACTGGCGAAATAGTTGATGGCGACAGCCGCGCCTTCGGATGCGAGCTTGATCGCGACGGCCGCGCCGATGTCACGGCCTGCACCCGTCACGATGGCGGTTTTTCCTGCAAGTTTCATGTTCGTCCTTCCTGTTGCAAAGCCCATGCCTTGCCGTTTTCTAAATGGTGCCGCGCATCCCACGACGCGCAGACGTATGTGCACAAGGTGCGGTTATCTGAATGCGCCCGGCATGACCGTCTTGGGCAACCACAGCACAATCTCGGGAAATGCAGCCAGCAAAATGAGGATGATCAGCATCGGCGCAAGGATAAACACCACCTCGCGCAGCACCTGCACCACGTTCAATCCGCCGATGGCCGCCGATATCAACAGACAGAGCCCGTAAGGCGGCGTCACCAACCCAAACGCAAGCGACACGATGCCAATGATCGCAAAGGCAATCGGGTCCACGCCACCGGCCTGTGCAACGGGCATAAGGACCGTGCCTAGGATGATGATGGTCGGGATCGCGTCGATAAACAGGCCGAACAGCAAAAAGAGAAGCGCAATCAACAAGGCAGTTCCGAACGGCCCGAATTCCCAAGCGGTCAGCACGCTGACAATCAAACGAGGCGCGTTGTAAAACGAAAGCAACCAGCCAAAGGCCGAAGCCGTGCCAATGGCAAAGAGCGAGATGGCTGCAAAGCGGGCAGTATCATAGAGGATGCCGCCGAAATCTTTGACCGTGACTGTGCGGTAGACAAACATACCGAGGATGAGTGCATAGACCGCGGCGATGATGGCACTTTCGGTTGGTGTCACAAGGCCGCCCACGATACCGCCAATGACAAAAACCGGCGTCAACAGTGCCAACGCGGCGCCTTTCCAGGCGGCCCAGAATTCTCCCCAATTGGGCGACGCCGTCACGGGATAGTTGCGGACCTTTGCAAAGACATAGACCGTCGTCATCAGCGCCAGACCGATCATCAGGCCGGGGATCGCGCCCCCGAGAAACAGCGCGCCCACTGACACTTGCATGACACCGCCCCACACGATCATCAGGATCGAGGGCGGAATGATCACCCCCATCACCGAAGAACAGGCTGTGATAGCGACGGCAAAGCGGGTGTCGTAGCCTTCTTTCTGCATCGCGGGGATCAGGATTTTTCCGATGCCCGCGGCATCCGCGGTGGACGACCCAGAGATACCGGCAAACAGCATAGAGACAGCCACGTTCACATGCCCGAGCCCCCCCGGCATCCAGCCCGTCAGCACCCGCGCCAGTTCGATCAGGCGGTCCGTGACTTTGCCTGAGTTCATCAGGTTTGCCGCCAGCAAAAAGAACGGGACCGCCAGCAGGATAAAGGAATTGTAGGACTGGAACATCCGGTCCAGAACGATGAAAGGGGTTAGCCGCAGTTCCAGCAAAACGACCGGAATGGTCGCCAGGCCCAGGGCAAATGCCACGGGAATACGGATAAAGATCAGGATCAGGAAACCCGCAATCAGCATCGACGCGGCGGTGGCGGTATCAAGTATCATGACGCTGCACCTGCGCGCGCGCGGAACTGCGCAATGGTTTCAAACAAGCGGTATCCCGACAGAACAAGCCAGAACCCACCGGCAATCGGGACAGACACATGTGTGATCGCCAGGTTGGCGCGCATCATCACGGAACGCTGGTTGCCACCGAATTCGGTATATTCGATGCCGTAGACCAGAAACAGTGCGCCAAACACCATGATCGCGAGGTGGACAATGCCGGTCTGGATCAATTGCCCAATTGGGCTTGTGGCATCGCGGGTGATGCGCACATCGAAATGGGTGCCGTCCCAGACCGCAACGATGGACCCGATCATGACGATCCAGACAAACAGAAACGTCGCCAGCTCTTCGGTCCAGAGATAGGATGGGATCAAGCCCGTGTAGCGCGACAAGACCTGCATGGCGACAGGTATGGCCAATGCCCCCATCAACACACCGAGCAGAAGGCGCAAGCCGGCACAAAGCCGTTCGAGTAGTCGTCCAAGCATGATTGCCCTACGTCGTGCAGGGGTGCCAGCAATATCGGCACCCGAAAATGCGTCGACGAGCGGTTTGGGAGCCGCCCCGCTCGTCAACTTGGGAGATTACATGCCGCGCACGTTGTTCAAAAGCTCGGTGGCGCCAAGCTCTTCGGCATAGGCGTCCTGAACGGGCTGCACCAGCTCGAGCATTTGCTGACGACCGTCGAACTCGTGGATCACGATTTGACCGGCGTCGGCCATCTCTTTCAGGATCTCACCATCTGCACCGCTTTCCAGCGCCCGGCCAAAGGCACCGGCCTCAGCACCTGCTGCCATGATGGCCTCTTGCAGGCCTGCATCCAGACCATCAAAGATCTTGGCGGACATCACGATTGGGCGCACCGTGATCGTGTGCTGTGTCAACGAAATATGTGGTGCCACTTCGTAGAACTTGAGGTTCTGAATGGACGCCGCCTCGTTTTCAAAACCCGCAATCACACCGGTCTGAATGGCGTTGTAGACTTCGTTGTAGGCAATCGCCGAAGGTGCCGCGCCGACGGCATCAAAGGTCTGTGCCTGGATCGGCGCACCCATCACCCGCATGCGGTGGTCTGCAAGTTCCTCCATGTTGGTGATCGGCTCGGCTGAGGCCAGGTTGCGCACACCACCACCGTGGTAACCAACGATGACAATCCCCGCCTTTTCACGCAACTCAGCCTCGAGCGGGGCAAAAGCGTCAGATGCCAGGACCGCGTCCCAGTGTTCCAGATCGCGGAACAGGAACGGCATGTCCATCAACGGAATGGACGCTGAGAACACAGCCATGTTCGACGGTGCGAGAATTGTATAATCGACCGCAACACCCTGGTTCAGGTACGTCACATAGTCACTTTCGACGCCCAGCTCGCCATTCAGGCGGAGATCAAAGTCCACCGCGCCGTCGTAGTTGTCAGCGACCAGCCGTTCGAACTCGCGCAGCGTTTTTGTAAACGAGTGCTCCTCATCGAACATGCTCGCACCGCGCAAGGTCACGTCCGCCTGCGCGATTGCCGCGCCGCTCAGAAATACTGCCGCAACGGCCGTCGCTTTCAGAGAAAAATTGAACATTCTATCCTCCCAGATCAGGTTCAAGTCTTGTTGTTCCTTCGGCCCTCCCAGGCCGAGCATTACGTCCGAAATGCACTCTCACACGACAGGCCCGGCTGCACTCCCTCAAAGCGGGATCAGATGCAGGCGGTCAGCCGTCCAAAGCTGGAGCTTTCGGTCATAGGAGTATGTAAGCTCAAATCTTGTATACTAGTCAACCATTTTTGCAAAAGTCTCATTTTTTCGCAAATTTTGGTGACAGCCTCACTGCCGTAACATGTTACCTAGTATACAAAAGATCCCTGTTATTCTGCGCAAATTTCTGGCACAGTCCCCAAAAATGGAGGCGGATGAAGCAGACGATGGTCGCATTGGGAACACTTGAACGCACAACAAGCAGCGGCGTTGTGTTCGACACTTTGTTCGAACAAATTACTCGTTTGGAGCTTTTGCCCGGCACCAAGATTTCCGAAACTGACGTGGCAAAATCGTTTGGTGTATCGCGGCAGCCCGTGCGAGAAGCGTTCACGCGACTGGCCGGCCTCAACTTGCTCTTGATACGGCCCCAGCGCGCCACCATCGTCCGACCATTTTCACGCAAGCTGATTGCCAGCGCCCGCTTTGTACGCGCGGCGATCGAATTGGAAGTCGTACGCGCCGCCGCCAAGGACCGCGATACATCCATTGACGCGCCGCTCAAGGCGAACCTCAAACAGCAAGCCGATGCCGTGTCGGCGGGCGATGTCACGCTGTTTCACGAACTGGACTATCAGTTTCACCAACTGCTATGCGCGTCGGGCAAGCAGACGTTTGCATTCGCGATCATCGCTGAGAACAAGGCCCAGGTGGACCGGCTGTGCATGCTATCCTTGACCAGCAAAGAGGCGATGGAAGCGCTCTACGAGGACCACCAGACGCTTTTGAAGGCCATGTTCGGCGGCGATGCAAAGGCCGCCGACGACGTCCTGAGGGTGCATCTGGATCGTTTGACCCCCACAATTGATGCGATCTACACCACGCACAAAGGGTACTTTGATGAATAGGTTTTGGTTGTGAGACCGCTCTTTCTGACCTTGGTCGCTCTGATTGCCGTCCTGCACATCTACGTTGCGTGGTTCGAGATTTTTGCGTGGACAAGCCGTGGGCCGGTTGTTTTTGACACGCTGCCCGCGGAATTGTTCGCTCAGACCACCGAACTGGCCGCGAACCAAGGGGTCTACAACGCCTTTCTGGCGGCTGGCCTGATATGGGCGCTGTTCATCCGAGACCGTGTCTGGCAACGGCGCGTGGCCATCTGCTTTCTCAGCTTTGTGTTGGTGGCGGGCATTGCCGCAGCCCTGACGGTCTCGTTGCGCCCCGGCATGTTTCAAATCCTGCCGTCAAGTGTGGCGATCATTGTTGCGGCGCTGGAGAGACTTTTGGCCCGACGATCAGAGTAGTTTTCGCTCTGCTCAAGTCCGACAACTCCACAGTTTTTGCGCTTTAAGTGCCAAGCCTGTCAAACGGTTGGCGTAACGCCTACGACAAGTGCGCGAGGGACAATTGGCGGAGGCTGGGCAAGCAAATCGACACATGCTCGCACGTCACGCGGCGAAGACCTGCACATCCATCGCCGCATGGATGACGGCGTCGCAGTATCTTGGGCATGAGGACGTGACGATGGCTGTGCGCCACGATGGGCCTATAGATCGCGAAGAGCAAAGGCGGCTGGTCACCGGGCCAGATGGAGTGAACCAGCAGTGAGCTGATCCACAAGGAACTGTGGGACTTACGCACGCGAAAGACCAAACACTACGGCAAAAATACCAACCTAAAGAGCAGAGGTGGCGGAGACGAAATATCTATTCGTAACCGAGGGCGTTTTCAGGAGGCACAGCAAACATCGTTTTGATCCCGGTCGCTTATCCGCACCCTTGCACCTGCAAAAGTCCCGCACCGAAAATCGTATCGTGCCCTCTTGTCCCCAGATCTGCCGCTGCCGCAGTCAGAGACCTGCGGATCTCGTTGATCGATTGCCGTGTCAGAGTTTGATCTGCCGCGATCGCCGCTGTTACAAAAGGGGCGGCCATAGATGTGCCGCTCAAGATCCGAAGGCTTTTACCGTCACGTATGAGAACATCGACGCCGGGGGCTGCCACGTCGACGTGAACGCCGCGCCCTGCCTTGCGGAACACAGCGCCATCTCGGTCTACCGCAGTGACGCCAATCACAAAAGGAAACGCTGCCGGGTACAGTGGCGGTGCGTTCGGACCGTCATTGCCAACCGCTGCAACCAGAACCATTCCATTTCTCGATGCCTGTTCCAGTGCCCTATCCATCAACTTGTTGCGGGGGCCGGCCATACTGATGTTGACCACCCTCACGTCATTTGCGGCCAACCAGTCCAGCCCGCGCAGAATTGGAACAACCCCAGCTGCCTCACCGTCGGCAACAACGTTGGCGCTATAAAGCGGGCGACCTGCCAACCGGCCTGGCCCAACCAACAACGCAGCGACACGCGCTCCGTGTTCTGTCCCAGACGTGTTGGCACCGCCGCCAAAATCCTGCTGGATGATCCGGCCTGACGCCAGCGCAGTATCGCTTTTGGGAACACCGCCATCTATCATGCCCACGATAGCTTGGGCCGTGCAGCCCGACGACGGCCAGCCGATCATCGGGCCTGCATATTCCAAGCCTGCGCCTGTTGTGTTTTGAAGGAAGTAAAGGTGGTTCGCGCCCGCTGCCACACCAGGTACCGCTGCCTCAATCTCGGCAATGGCTTCTGGGATCGTTGTGCCATCGGGGATGTCAAACACAACCAACGTATCGTTCAATTCAGGCAGCGGATGCTGAGCGCGCACGACATATCCGAGCGCTTCAGCCGCAGCGACCAAGCGCTGCGGAGGCTCGGCTGTCAGAACGATCAGCTCATCCAGGCTCTCTACTGCCGCGCGTCGACCATCCGGCGTGGTCAGGAATGGGGATTGTGCGGGTGTGCAAGCAGCGATGAAAACGCAGAAGAAAAGCAACAAACGAACCACGTCAGTCCTCCGCAACCAATGACACAAGCGATGATGCTTCCAGGGTAATTTGGCCACTTTGCCTTGCGGCATCATTTTCGAAAGCGACCCAATACAAGCCCAGTGCGCTCGGCCCGTCCACAATCCGTGCGCCGGCTGTGCCAAGCAGTGCCTCAACCTCGGCCAACGTAGCGTCAGTTCGGAACGCAATGGCGAGAGATGGCAAGGCCGGTTCTTCGCTGACCGTTCGGAACAGGGGTTCATCGCGGCTTGTCGAAACGAGAAAGGCACTTTGAAGCAAGATCGCGGCGCCCAAAAACAGAGCTGCGATGCGCCATAGAGGGCGTTCTGTCGAATTGGCTGGCCGGGTGCGTTCGATTTCCGCGCTCAGCCGGTCCCAACCATCTGGCGCTGCGCCATCCTCTTCTGCGAGCGCGCATTTCAGCCCCCGCATCAGCGCCAACTCTGCGCGAAAGACCGGATCGGTGTCCGCTTGGGCGTCGATCCGCTTCATTGAATCTTCGTCGGTCTGGCCGCGCAGATATGCCAGCAATTGATCTTCGTCTTGTCCATCTGGCCGTGTCATGGCTACCTCACAACCGAATTACATCGTGCTTATTGGACGGGCGAGCCGCAGATTGGTTCAAAATCATTTTGCCCCCCTGCGCGACAAACATCGCATCAACAGCTGTTTCGCATGATAGATGCGACTTTTGACCGTGCCGTCGGATGTGGCCTCAACGCTGGCCGCCTGGGCGCACGTCATCTCCTCGTAGAACACCAGGTGAAGGGCGGTTCTCTGACGCTCAGGCAGCTGATCAATACAAGCTTTCAGGCGTGCGGCATCCTGCGATGCGCCCAGAACTTCTTCTGCATTCGGAGCATCGTCCGGAAGGGCTTCGTCCGCCTCGCCCAGCGTGACGCGTGCCTGTTTGCGGATGTGATCGACAGTCTTGTTCCGCGCCAATGTCAGAATCCATGACCGGACGCTTGAGCGACCCTGAAAGCCAGCAGCGCCCCGCCAGACACTGAGCATCGTATCGTGCACGATGTCATCTGCCTCGGCCGCATCTCTGATGCGAGGCCTGACAAAACGCGCGACCGCATCGGCGTGGTCTTGATACAGTTGCTTCATCGCTGACTTGTCGCCTTGCGCCACCCGCGCGACAAGGTCCACACCGTCCCGATCAGGGCTAAAATATGTCTGCTGCTCACTCATCCTCATGTGATGCACCACACCAGAAAGACCATTTCAAGCAGCATCGGCGAACTATCGCTTCCCCTACGTCAAAAAAATTTTGAACCGAGTGCGCGCCCCCCACGACCTAGCCACATGAAACGCTCAAATGGGCCCCAAGCGACAGGGAATAGATAGATGGCAAACATTAACGGCGACAACACTTCGGAACTCATCAATGGCACAAACGGCGCAGACGAGATCCGCGCCGAGGGCGGTAATGATACGGTAAATGGGCTTGGCGGCAACGACACCATCTTTGGCCTCAATGGCAATGATCAGCTTTTTGGCGGGGACGGCGACGACAGTCTCCGGGGCGGGGACGGCGCTGACACGCTGGAGGGTGGTGCGGGCGCCGATATCCTCGACGGCGACGGCGGTGATGATGTCGCCAGCTACGCGGGCTCGGACGCTGGTGTTCAGGTTGGTCTAAACTTTGGCGTTGGTTCCGGCGGACATGCCGAAGGCGACACGATGCGAGATGTTGACGGCTTTATTGGTTCGGACTTCAACGACCGGCTGGATGTAAACAGCAACCGCAGCAACCTGTTCTTCGACGGCGGCGATGGTTTCGACTCCCTGTTCCTGCAGGAGTTCCAGGATTTGCGGAACGATACCCTGCTGAATTTTGAGCGCATTGTGATCAACGATCAAACCTCCGGGCGCGTCGGCTTTGACATCCGGTCAAATCAGCTCGCTGATCTGCAAGAAATCAATGTGCGCAGCTTCGTCGGCGATGTGGATCTCTTTTTCGACATGGTGAATGGCGTAAACGCCGACCTGTCCGGCATCAACTTCACCGGTTTTGACGTCAACGACACAATTCGTATCGATGGTGAAGATGACGCCGACAACATTATCGGATCGACCCAGAACGATGAGATCGAGGGCCGCAACGGCAATGACACCATTTATGGCGGCGAAGGTGATGACACAATCAATGCGGGCAACAACAATGACGTTCTGATCGGCGGCGCCGGTGCCGACGAACTGAACGGCGGTAGCGGGCAGGATATCGTGGACTATTCAGCCTCTTCTGAACGGGTGCAGGTCACCCTGAACGAAGGCACGGGCGTGGGCGGCGATGCGCAAGGCGATACCTATTCCGGCATCGACGGGTTCATCGGATCAGACTTCGATGACCGCCTCCGCCTTACCGAGAACCGCGGCAACCTGTTTCTGGACGGCGGCGACGGGCGCGACACGCTCGAGCTTCGCGAGTTTCAGGATCTTCGCGACGACACGCTGTTGAATTTCGAACGCATCGTCATCAATGACACCACCAGCGGCAGACAAGGCTTTGACATCAACTCTGATCAGTTGGCCGACCTGATTGCGGGCGGGCTGAACGAGATCGCGATTTTCAGCAATTCCGGCAATGTCGACATCTTCATTGAGGTCGTGAACGGCGTCGATGTGGATCTGTCCGGGGTCACCCTGACCGGGTTTGACGGCGACGACATCATCCGTGTGCGCGGCGAAAGTGACGCCGATGTCATGATTGGCTCCTCCGGGGATGATCTCTTTGACGCAGGCTCCGGCAATGACAGTCTCGAAGGGCGCGGCGGTGATGATCGGATCGAGGGCGACGACGGCCGCGACACGCTGAATGGCGGCACGGGCGATGATGAGCTTTTTGGCGGCAATGGCGACGACCTGTTGATCGGCGGTGCAGGTGCCGATGACATGGATGGCGGCAGCGGCGAAGACATTGCCTCCTATGTGGGCTCAAACGCGGCTGTCACTGTCAATCTTCAAGACGACACCGGCACGGGTGGCCATGCTGAGGGTGACACGCTCACCGCGATTGATGGCGCGATCGGTTCGGCCTTTGGTGACACGTTGCTGGGTGACGGGCGCGGCAACCAGTTCTTCGGCGAAGACGGCAATGACAGTATCCGCGGCGAAGGTGGCAACGACCTGATCCGCGGCGGCAACGGCAATGACACGCTGCGCGGAGGCAATAACGAAGATCAGCTTTCGGGAGGTGTCGGCATCGACGCTTTGTTTGGTGACAATGGCAATGACGTGCTCGATGGCGGGGACGACAATGATCAGCTCAGCGGCGGTAGCGGGAATGACGTCCTACTGGGCGGCGCAGGGAATGATGCGCTCATTGGCGGCGCAGGCGCGGACGTGATGGTTGGCGGCGCGGGTTTTGACCGCGCCAGCTATGGCGGCGCGGGCGCAGCGGTCGTCGTGAATATGAACAATCCCAACGCCGGATCGGGCGACGCGGATGGCGACACCTTCTTTGAGGTTGAGGTGATCGAGGGGTCTGCCTTCAACGACCTCTTCATCGGCAACAGCGAGGACACCGTTTTCCGCAGCGGCCTGGGCGCGGACACCGTTGATGGTGGCGCGGGGGACGACTTTGCAGACTATGTGAGTTCAAATGCAGCGGTGCAGGTAAACCTGGCCGCGGCCACGCAGTCTGGCGGCCATGCCGAGGGTGACGTGCTGCTCAATATCGAAAACGTGGCCGGGTCCAACTTTGACGACACCATCGCCGGCGACGCACAGGACAACATACTGCGCGGCCGCGATGGGAATGACACCATCCGCGGGCGCGACGGTGATGACACACTCGAAGGCGGCGAAGGGAACGATGATCTGGCGGGCAACACCGGGGATGACAGTCTTACCGGCGATGCCGGGAACGACACACTCTCTGGCGGTGCTGGCGACGACACGTTGGAGGGCGGCGCAGACAACGACCTCCTCCTCGGCGGCGACGGTAACGATCAGATCGAAGGTGGCGATGGCAACGACGTGCTCATCGGCGGCGATGGCGCGGACACCATCCTCGGCGGCACCGGCAATGATCAGGTCACCGGGACTGCAGGGGATGATGTAATCGACCTGGGCGCTGGCAACGATGAAAGTTTCTGGCTGAACGGCGACGGGTCGGACACGGTGGATGGCGGCGAAGGGGTGGACACCCAGTTCGTTTCGCTGACCGACAGCACAAGCGACGTGCTCACGGTGTCGACCGAAGACGGCGTGACCGTGTTGGAGCGCACAAATTTCGGCACTTTCTCTATCGAGATGACCAACGTCGAAACAATCGACATCGATGCGCAAGGCGGCGATGATGTGATCAACGCCCAAAATGCCGAGGTTGCCCTCGAGGTCGACGCAGGTGCCGGAAACGATTTGATTGAGGGCGGCACAGGCCGTGACCAGATCGCAGGGGGCGCCGGCAATGACACCTTGTTGGGTGGTGAAGGCGATGACCTTGTTGTGGGCGGGTCTGACGATGACCTCGTCCTTGGCAATGATGGCAATGACGTATTGCGCGGGGATGATGGCCAAGACACCCTGTCCGGTGGCGAAGGTGACGACACGATCCAAGGCGGCATTGGCGACGACGACCTCAGAGGCGGTGCCGGCAGCGACTCACTCGAGGGCGGAGACGGCGCGGACTTGCTGAGAGGCGGTACCGGCGGCGACACGTTGCGCGGTGGTGCAGGCAGCGACACGGTTCTCGGCGGCGAGGATGACGACCTGATCCAGGGCAATTCCGGCAATGACACCGTAGCGGGCGAAGCCGGTGACGATGTCATCAGTGGCGGCTCTGGCAATGACCGGATCAGAGGGGACGAAGGGGACGATGTCCTGTTCGGCTCTTCCGGCAATGACCTCGTGACCGGCAACGAAGGCAGCGATACCCTGTCCGGCGGCACAGGGAACGACACCCTTGACGCTGGTGGCGGCGGTCGGAACCGTCTTGACGGTGAAGAAGGGAACGATGTTCTGCAGGGCGGAAGCGGTCGCGACCGGATGGATGGAGGTGCGGGCGACGACGTCATGACCGGCGCTGGTGGCAGCGACATTTTCATCTTCTCGGAAGGCCAAGATGTTGTCATGGACTTCCAGACGAACCTTGCAAACGAGGTTGTCGACCTGCGTGCCGTCTCGGAGATTGTTGATTTCAACGATCTGACAAGCAACGGACACCTGTTCCAGGACGGCTCAAACGTTGTCGTGGATGATCTGGCGGGCAATTCCATGACTCTATTAAACACCAACCTTGCCGATCTGACGGCTGACGACTTCCTGTTCTAAGCCCTGCTGGAACAAGGCATCGTAGGTCACACCATCAGTGTGGCCTGCGATGTCAGAAATCGGCACAGTCGAACTAACATGGAAGCCAAGAAGCGTGTCCTCTGACGACAGACGACCTTTCACGGTAAGGCTCGACGGGCTGCACAAAAAGAGGCGGGTTAATGCCCCACCCCTGATCTTTCGCTTCCAGCCTGCCGCGGTTGATAAGGATTTTTCCAGGCAAAGTCCGCTCTTTCCCACCACGGCGCTACCAACGCGGTCAAACAATGGCTTCACAGACTAGGGGTCCACTCGCGCGCATTGGAAGACCATGCAATCTGTCCGCAAGATCGTCTAAACGGCTTTTGAGGTTGCCAGTTTGCCCCCTTACGACCCATAGGCCTTTAGGCACATGCTGGCCAGCCACACGGCGCAGAACAGCACAAGCGTTGCCCAGTTCATCGTCAACGCCCAAAACCTTGGCCATTCGGAGCCGCGGACCACGTCGCACAGCCATGGATAAGCAAGCCGAGACGAGTAGCCCCGTCTGATCACTGGGAAACCGAATGCATGGCCATGCGCATCGGCTGGATCAAGCGTCGTGTGAACGCGGAAACAAGTGCGGGAACACGGAACTAGCGTATGGTATTATTGTTTAAAAACAAAACCCAAACAGGCAACAGTGGCGGAGGCTGTGGGATTCGAACCCACGGGACGCTCTCACGCCCAACGGTTTTCAAGACCGCCGCATTCGACCACTCTGCCAAACCTCCGGTGAGATTGCTTTACGGATCGTCGCGCGATTCGGCAAATACCCAAATCTATGGGGAAATTTGCCGATCCGGACACGGGACTCTTTTCAGAACCACCTCGACACGCTATGCTAACGCGAGAAACCCGGCAAAGCGGGAAAAAACACGTGTCGCAAAGGCACCGGCCAAAATGGCCCCACAGGCAACAGCAGGCAAGGACTTGGTCCATGAGCAGAACATATTCTCGTTCCACATTTCGTAGCAGCGTCACACTTGTCCTCGCTTTGGGCCTTTTGGCTGGGTGCAACGAAAACGGACAATTCGTGGCGATGGACGCGTTCAAGTCGAACACATCCACCAAAGACACCCCAAAATCCGGCGATGCCGTAAAGACCGTAGAACGCGACGTCGAAGCGCCCGACGTGTTCTCGGCCACAGAGGCCGGATTGTGGGACGGTCGACCATCGTTGGGCGGCGTATGGGTGGCACATCCTGATGTCACCGACCCCGAACGGGTGATCATCCGCAACACAACAAACGATAAATTTGTGGTTGGTGCCCTGTTCCGCCGTGAGCGGGATATTCCCGGTCCGCGCCTTCAGATCAGTTCGGACGCGGCCGAGGCATTGGGCATGTTGGCCGGTGCACCCGCGCAATTGAACGTGACGGCCTTGCGCAAAGAAGCGGTAAGTGTGGCGCCTGAAATTGACGCTCCGGTTGAGGCAGACACAGTTGCCGCACCGACAGACGTCACCGCCACCCCGCTGGACCCAATCCAAAGCGCGGCGGCGGCCATTGACGCCCCTGCCCCCGCAGCAACTGTGACAGGCATCGCGCCGAAACCAACCGCCCAGGCGACACCGGCCGCGGCGCGAGCGCCCACTTCGGGTCTGTCCAAACCATTCATCCAGATCGGGATCTTTTCGATCGAAGCCAATGCCGAGCGCACCGCAAAACAGATGCGCGGTGCGGGCATCATCCCAATCGTCAAAAAGTTCGAACGCAGCGGCAAACCGTTCTGGCGCGTGGTTGTTGGCCCAGCAGGGTCGACGTCAGAGCGCGCGCAGTTGCTGACCAAGATCAAAGACGAAGGGTTCACAGACGCCTACGCCGTCACCAACTGAACCACATAGGAGCCCACCTTGATCCGCACTCTTGCTGCCGCCACTTTGCTGATCTCGACGGCGTTGCCGTTGTCCGCCTTCGAAACGCGGGCAACCGCCGCGTATGTGATTGACCATACCACTGGTACCGTTCTTCTGAACAAGAACGCGGACGAGCCGCTGCCGCCCGCGTCTATGTCCAAGCTGATGACCCTCTATATGGCGTTTGAGGCTGTGGAACGCGGGCAACTCAAGATGACGGACGAGCTGTCGGTTTCGGCCCATGCCAACAGCTACGGCGGCTCGACCCTTTTTCTCAAACAAGGCGAGCGTGTCAGCGTCGAAGACCTGATCCGCGGTATCATCGTGTTGTCGGGCAACGACGCTTGCGCCGTGATTGCCGAAGCACTGAGCCCGGATGGCACAGAAGCCGGATTTGCGCGTCTGATGACCCGCCGCGCGCAAGAGATGGGCATGACCAACTCGACATTCGCCAACTCCAACGGCTGGCCTGCCGCAGGTCACCGGATGTCGATGCGGGATCTGGGGCTGTTGTCGCAACGCTTGCTGGCGGACTTCCCTGAATACTACCCCATGTTCTCGGAAACAGAGTTCCTGTTTGATGCGAACGAGTCGTCTAACCGGTTCAATCGGAACCCGTTGTTGGGTCTCGGTATTGGGGCGGATGGCCTGAAAACGGGTCATACCCAAGAGGCGGGATATGGCCTGACGGGATCAGCGAAACAAGGCGATCGAAGGGTCGTTTTTGTGCTCTCTGGACTGGACTCTGCTGCCGCGCGCGCTCAGGAATCCGAGGCTATCGTGAATTGGGCGTTCCGCCAGTTTGCCCAACGCACGCTGGTGACCCAAGGAGAACGCATTGCCACCGCAGCCGTGTGGGAAGGTGCGGAACCCGAGGTTGGTCTCGTGCCTGAAATGGACATCTCGGTTCTGCTGCCAATCCTTGCGGGCAAGGACGTGGCCGCCGAAGTCGTCTATACCGGTCCAGTTCAAGCGCCTGTGACGGCCGGAACACCGCTTGCAGAATTGGTCATTCAACCCGAAGGTTTGCCGGAACAACGCTTCCCGCTGGTTGCGGAAACCGATGTGGCCCATGGCGGGTTCCTTGCCAAGATTTCGACCGCAGCCCTGTCGCTGATTCAGCGCTTGAATGATGGCCCAGACACGCCCGGTGAAACGTGACGCAAGACGACGCTGCGCCGGGGCACTTTATCAGCTTTGAAGGGATCGACGGGTCGGGCAAGTCTACCCAGACGCAATTGCTGGCCGACGCGCTGCGAGATGCGGGCCACGACGTGCTGTTGACCCGCGAGCCGGGCGGCAGCCCAGGTGCTGAAGAAATCCGTGAACTTGTCCTAAAGGGTGATCCGGACCGCTGGTCGGCAGAGACTGAGTTGCTGCTATTTACTGCCGCGCGTCGGGATCATCTGGAGAGGTTGATCGAACCTGCGCTTGCGGAAGGCAAGATCGTGATCTGCGACCGTTTCGCGGACAGCACGCGCATGTATCAGGGCGTGAGCCGCGGAGACTTGCGGGGCAAAGTCGACACCCTGCATAGCCTGATGATCGGACGCGAGCCGGACCTGACACTGCTGATCGATATGGATCCTGCACAGGGTCTGGCGCGCGCCAAGAGCCGCAAGGGCACCGAGGAGCGGTTCGAGGACTTTGGCTCCGACTTGCAAGAGAAAATGCGCGCGGGTTTTCTGGAGCTCGCCAAGCAATACCCTGACCGTATGCGCACGGTTGACGGCACTGCGACTGTCGCCCACGTGGCGGCACAGATTTGGCGCATCGTTTCCGCGCATTTGGACAAAGCACAATAGCCGTTTGGCGCGGCCCGGGGCTGGCCCCTGACCTGCCATGAGTGGTAAAGCATCGCCATGGCCGACGAGACCCAAGATCCAACACGCGTGCCCGGCGCGCCCCACCCGTCTGAGACACCCCGACTAATGGGGCAAGACGCGGCGCAAGCGACGTTTCTGGACGCGTTCAACTCTGGCCGTCTGCACCATGCTTGGCTGATCACGGGGCCGCGCGGGGTTGGTAAGGCCACATTGGCCTGGCGCATCGCGCGGTTCCTGCTCTGCACGCCGGATCCGGACCCAAATGACATGTTCGGCGCGCCAGCGCCAAGCAGTTTGGATGTGTCAGACGAACATCCTGTGGCGCGGCGTATCGCGGCAGGCGCAGAACCAGGTTTGAAATCGGTACACCGCACAGAAAACGACAAAACCAAACGACTGCGTGATCAGATCACCATCGAGGACATCCGCGCGCTCGGCAGCTTTTTTCAACTCTCCGCCACAGATGGTGGTCGCCGAGTGGTCATCATTGACGCTGCGGACGAAATGAACGTCAACGCCGCCAATGCGCTTCTCAAAATGCTCGAAGAGCCGCCCGCGCGCACGACCTTGCTGCTGATTTGCCACCAGCCCAGCCGTTTGTTGCCCACCATCAGGTCGCGTTGCAGAACCCTTCGGCTCGGTCCTCTGGATGCGCAGGATATGGCCGCGGCGATGGCGCAGGCCGGTGTCGATCCGGGACCAGATAGTGCCGCCTTGGCCGAGCTGGGCGCAGGTTCAGTGGGGGAGGCAATGCGCCTGACACTGCTTGACGGTCTGCGTATTTATCAGGAGATTGTCAGCCTGTTGGGCACGATGCCGAACCTTGACCGTGCCCGCGCGCTGGCTCTGGCAGAGGCAGCGGCGCAACGCGGGTCGGATCAAAAACTTGACCTGCTTTACACCTTGATGGATGTCGCGTTGGCGCGGCTGGCACGCACTGGGGCTGGCCACCCCCCCACCGTGAACGCCGCCCCGAACGAAGCCGAGATTTTCCAACGCCTTGCCCACGACACACGGCAAGCACAGGCTTGGGCCAGCACCGCACAAACGGCTCTTTCACGGGCGCGTCATGGGCGTGCAGTCAACCTTGACCCTGCCGCGCTGGTCCTAGATACGCTCTTCAAACTTTCCGAGACGGCGCCCGCCCGATGACACCCGAAATCACCGACAGCCACTGCCACCTCGATTTCCCCGACTTTGAGGGCGGATTGCCTGAGATCATCGCAAACGCCGAAGCGGCGGGTGTGACACGGATGGTAACCATCTGCACCAAGCTCAGGTTGGAACCGCAGGTGCGCGCCATCGCAGAGACATATGCACCCGTGTTTTATGCAGCTGGCACACACCCCATGAGCGCCGCGGACGAGCCGATGGCGACGGTGGATGACCTGATTGTGCTGTCACAGCACCCCAAATTCGTGGGCATTGGCGAGACCGGGCTCGATTATCACTATACCTCGGACAGTGCGGAGGTGCAGAAACAGTCGCTGCGCATCCATATTGCAGCGGCCCGCGAGACGGGTCTGCCACTGATCATCCATGCACGTGCCGCGGACGATGACATGGCGCGTATCCTGGCTGAGGAGCATACAAACGGCGCGTATACCTGCGTCATGCACTGTTTTTCGTCCTCGCAAGCCTTGGCGCACGCCGCGCTTGATCTGGGGTTCTACCTGAGCATGTCGGGCATCACCGCCTTTCCCAAAAGCCAGGAACTCCGGGACATTTTTGCATCCGTGCCCATGGACAGACTGCTGGTCGAAACCGATGCGCCCTACCTTGCGCCGCCGCCACATCGCGGCAAACGGAACGAACCGGCATTCACCGCACATACCGCACAACGCGCGGCTGAAACGATGGGCGTAGACTATGCTGCGTTCGCGGAGCAAACCCAAAAGAACTTTGACCGCTTGTTTGCCAAGGCTGCGGCCTACACAGTGCCGGCATGACGGACAGTTTGACCTTTACCATTCTTGGATGCGGATCATCCGGGGGCGTTCCACGTTTGGGTGGACATTGGGGCGCATGCGACCCCGCCAACCCCAAGAATCGCCGCCAACGCTGTTCCCTGTTGATCCAGCGCACCAGCCCGAATGGCACCACCAGCGTGCTGGTCGATACGTCGCCCGATTTGCGCAACCAACTGCTGGACGCAGGCATCGGCCGCCTCGACGGCGTTGTCTATACCCACGCCCATGCGGACCACGTGCACGGAATTGATGACCTGCGCATGATTGTTTTTAACATGCGCGAACGCCTGCCTGTATGGGCGGACGGGGCCACTCAGGATGCCCTGCTGTCGCGGTTCGGCTATGTTTTTGTCCAACCCAAGGGCTCACCCTACCCGCCTATTCTGGAATTGAACACACTATCCAGTGATACCTTGATCGACGGACCGGGCGGGCCAATCACACTGTCGCATTTCGAGGTGTCACACGGGTCGATTGATGCGCTGGGATTTCGCGTAAACGGTGTCGCTTATCTGCCGGATGTGGCGTCTGTTCCGGATGATGCCTGGGCGCATCTGGAAAATCTGGATGTGTGGATCGTGGATGCCTTGCGCCGTGACCCGCATCCGACGCACAGCCATCTTGAGAACACACTGGCTTGGATCGAAAAGGTCAGACCCAAACGCGCCGTCTTGACCAACATGCACATCGACCTCGACTACGACACCGTTCTGGCAGAGACACCGGCGCATGTTGAACCCGCGTATGACGGCATGACAATCACGGTTCCGGTGACCTGACACCATTTCATTGATGGACCGTGTTGGTCCCCTGCTGCAGAGGCCTGACCATGCAAGCCCTTCTCGAGGTTATCCTGCCGGTCTTTGTCGTGATCGGGTTCGGCTATGTTGCTGTGTGGCGCGGGTTTTTCACGTCTCAGGGCGTTGATGCCCTGATGAAATTCTCGCAAAACTTTGCCATTCCCTGCCTGCTGTTCATGGCCATCGCAAACCTCGATCTGCAGGCAAGCCTCGATATCCGACTGCTGGCCAGCTTTTATGTGGGTGCCGCGTCTGGCTTTGCCGTTGGCACGGCAGCGGCGTTCTATCTGTTCAAAAGAAACATCGAAGACAGCATCGCCATCGGGTTTTGCTGTCTGTTTTCAAATTCCGTTCTGCTGGGGCTGGCCATCAACGAACGCGCCTATGGTCCGGATGCTTTGGCGGGCGCATACACGATTATCGCGTTCCACTCACCGTTTTGCTACGGGCTGGGCATCACGGCGATGGAGATTGCGCGCAACCGTGGGCAATCGCCGCTGGTGATGGTGCGCGGTGTGGCGCGGGCCATGTTTCGCAATGTGCTGGTGTTGGCCATTATCGCCGGTTTTGTCGTCAACCTTGGCGGCATCCCACTGCCCGGTGTTTTGCGTGACGGCCTCGACCTGGTCATTCGGGCGGCCCTGCCCACGGCTCTATTCGCGCTTGGCGGTGTGTTGATACAGTACAAGCCTGAAGGCGATGCACGGGTGATTGCCATGGTGTGCGCCGTATCGCTGATCCTGCATCCTGCTATTACGTGGAGCCTTGGCACAGCGCTTGCCGTGCCGAAAGACGTGTTCCAGCCCGGAGTGCTGACAGCGGCGATGGCGCCGGGTGTCAACGGCTATATCTTTGCCAACATGTATGGGCGCGCGCGCCGCGTCGCGGCCACGTCGGTTCTGGTTGCAACGGCGCTGACGGTTTTGACCGCGTGGATGTGGATTACGGTTCTGGGATAGACAGGTGCGCCCGACGCGCCCGGGCCAGTTCAGCGTTCAGCGCACCGCCCAGTAAGACCAGATAGGCGCTGATAAACAGCCACATCAGCATTACGATCACGGCACCAATAGATCCGTAGACCTCATTGTAGGTGCCGAAATTCCGCAGGTAGATCGAAAACCCAACCGAGGCCGCGATCCATCCAACCGCGGCAAATATCGCGCCGGGCGAGATCAGCTTTGGCCGTTTGCCTTTGAGGTTGGGGCCCAGCCGGTAGATCACTGCAAAGCCGACCAGCAAAACAGAAATGCCAACGCCCCAACGCAACACTTCGATACCAAAGCCGGCCCAAGGACCAAGTGGAACAAAGGCCAGTATCACTGGCAAAATCACGATACAGGCCATTGCGACAAGCAAAACGCCAATCAGACTGCCGGTTAGCAGAAAGGCACGCGCGTAATGGGATATGCCCGACCTGTTCGGGGCATCGTAAATCGCGTTCAGCCCACGCATCAGGGCCGCAACACCGGCCCGCGCCGACCAAAGCGCAAAACCAAAGGACACCAGCGATGCCCACCCCAATGTCAGCCCGTCCGTGGTCGACAGCTTAATGAGCTGTCCTGCCAACAAACGGTACACGTCCGCAGGAATCACCGCCCGAAACTCTTCCAACTGTTCGAGGGCCAGCGCCGGGTCCCCGACGATCCCCCAAAGTGCAATCGTGGCGGCAAGACCCGGGAAAACCGCGAGAATGGCGTAGAACGCCACACCCGCAGAGATTAACCCGAGGTTCTTTTCATCCATCAAACGAAACACGTGCTGTATCGCACGCCACCACAGCGCCGGGTTCTTGGGCGGGCGGGACGAAGACTCTGGAGATTCTGACATCGGGGCAGGTGGCTCTTTCATACGTCGACGACAAATAGCGCCGTAGGCGCAGATTGCCAAACTCCGGTGCCCGTTGAGCGTAGGCACAACCAGACTGAATGCTCTAACCTGCCAGTCGTCCTGCGCCGCGAAAACGTTTCGGATGTAAAGGGGTGGTACCACCTCCCCGGCTCGAACGGGGGACCTCCTGATCCACAATCAGGCGCTCTAACCTACTGAGCTAAGGCGGCACTGGGGTTCAAATACCCATGAGTCCCACCGAATGCAAGACCGTCAAAACCGATAAACCCACGTCTGCTCCACCAGATCCTGACCGAAGGAATGCACTGGTTTGGACACGGTCAGCTCCCATCCGGTGCGCGCATAGAGTGCGCAGGCTGCACGGTGGCTTTCATGCGTCCACAGCGTCATGCCAGTATATCCATTGCCTCTCGCAAATCCCATACAGCGTTGTAGCAACATGCGCCCAACACCCCTGCCCCGCGCCTGTGGCACCAACAGGAACAGGCGCAGTTTGGCCGTTTGCTCGTCGTGACGTACACAGAAAATCGACCCAAGGCGTTCACCGCCAGCTTCGGCGATCCACCCCTGTTCACAGGCCGGATCATGGTCCGACACATATCCATCCAGAATGGACCGGACCAATGGGCCAAAGGTGTCGTCGAACCCATCGTCGCTCGCGTACAGAAAGGCATGTTGATCAACCAGCCAATCGGTATCTTCTGCTTGGAACGGGCGCAGGATCGTTTCACTCATACGGACCACTGTGCACCGCGTCCGCTTGCCTTTCAAGCCCATGCAGGCTAGCACATCCGCTCTGTCAGCACCGGAGGCGACCATGGGCATCAACAGCGAACGCGACATCGAAGCCAACCTGCAAATCGGGCCAACCGATCAAGGCATGGTGCGCATCTATATCGAGGCCAAAGGCGTTGAAATCCCAATGGATTTCGACCCAGAAGAAGCCAGCGAAATTGCCGACGAAATCCGGGCCGCCGCCAAGGCCGCCGAGGCGATGAAGCGCTAAAAGCGGTCAGCCGCCCATTGCGTTCAACACGACGCTCAAAGCCTCGTATGGTTTGTAGTCCAGCATCAGAACCAGCGCCTGTGACATCGCAGGGCCATGGGGTGACAGGCCCGCGATGCTCAGGAAATAGGGCACCACGGCACCGAAAAACAGCAACACGCGCATATACAAAAAGAACAGCGACGGAACTTGGGAGACCGTCACAGTGACAAGCGTGTTCAATATCGACATGGTCCGTGAATAGGCTTTCCGCCTGTCCAGCCACAGGCGCATCGCTTGGTTCACGCCGAACACAACGTATTGCCAAAAGGTCTGTACCGTTGCCTGCGCGATCCCTACCCCGCGAAACAGAACCCAGAAAAAACCGAGCATCACCAGAATACCCACCAACTCCTCGGACGAACTTTGCCGCAAGGCATCAACTGCCGCGCGAATGTCATTGATCAACGTTTCGGTGCCGCCCGGATCACTTTGAATATCCGCGACCGTTTGCGCGTCCAGCTCTGCGAGGAGTTGCTCGATTTCGAGCTGCAGCTTTTGATTGCCCAACTCGGTCTTCAGCGCCGATGCAGGTGCCTGATCAATTGCGATGCGGTCCTTGCTCCAGCCCAGAACGCCTGAATAAATCGCCATGACGGCTGTGACCATCGCGGCGACGGCAGTGATGTATTTGACAGGGTCCCAACCTCCGCCGTTGCCGTCGTCCTCTTTGCTCAGCTTGCCTTCCAACCGGCCCAGATCGCGGCGGATGTCGCCAAGTGCGGTGGTGATGTTCGGATTATCAGTCATTGAAAAAGCCCTTTGGTCCAAATCGCGGCACAACCATACCGTGACTTTGACCGTCGGCCTAGATCGTTGCGCGCCGCGCAAAATGCGGCAGGCCACCCGACTGGACGGATGGCCTGCCAATCACGCAACTGCAGGGCACATGTTAAGATGGGGGCCACATACCGGGTCGCAGCGCGCGACTTGCCACCTCAGAATGCGATCCGTGCGCCCAGATTGAGCGACACGGCACTCACGTCACCACTTACCACACCGGTCGATGCACCCGAGGGGGCAAACCTGTTTGATTCCACATCAAAAAAGCGCCGATAGCGCGTATCGGCCGTCAACGTGACGCGGTCCGACACCTGCCATGCAACACCCGCGATCAACTGCGCCCCAAAAGCGGTGTCGCTTTCGTTGACCTGTACGCCAGGCCCGTAAACCAGGTCCTGCGAGAACCGACCAACACCCAAGCCCGCGCCGACAAAGGGGGTGACCGCGCTGCCCGTATCAAAATCGGCCAGAATGTTTGCAAACAGCGTGGTCGATTGCAGACCGCCGGATACGTTCACCTCAGGATTGGGACCATTGCCTGAAAACCGGATCTCGTCCGCATCTGTATCCGAATAGCTGAGGTCCAACTCGACCCGCACGCCGACGTTGTCCGTGCTCCATTGAGGCAACCGAAGGCCGACGCCGAGACCGAACTGGAACCCGTCGTCATAGTCGGTGTCGACGGTTTGCGGGTTGCCGCCGATGATACCGCTGGTGTTCAGGTCGCTGTTCAGAACCGCCCCACCATAGACAAAGCCATAGCGGCCACTGTCCTGGGCCATTGCGCCAGAGGCGGCGGCGGTTGCACAAAATGCGGCGGCAGTCAGCAAAGCCGCGCGGGAAGAAGCGTTTCGTTTCATGGTGTGGCATGTCCCTTGTTTCAAACGTGACACGATGAAAACGCGGGACAGACGGGTCTTATGCGATCACGTCAGATGACCGATCCGTGATCGATTGCGCGGCGCGCCTCTTACCACCCAAGCGCAGCGCCAGGGTCACGTAGGTTTTGCAATCGCCGGGCCGCATGGGTCGCAAATTTTTGCACCATCACCTTGCGCCGCGCGGGTGCAAGCTTGTCCTCGGGGGCCATGCGGATGATTTCGGCATCATAGGCATCTGCAATGACCAACCCGGTGCCTTCGGGCAATAGGTCGACCGGAAAATCGCCGTCCACAGCCCAGAAAAAGCGGTCACACCACTCCAGGTACCCTTCCCACTTGCCATCAGACATGAAGTCCGCGCGGCTGGACTTGCATTCGACAACCCAGATCTCGCCTTTGGGACCAAGCGCCATCACGTCCACGCGCAAACCGCGTGTCGGCACCAACTCTTCGACTGTGGCCCATCCGAGCGACGCCAAGTGGCGCGCGACCCCCCGCGCCAAAAGTTGGCCGGGCATCAAGGCGTTTTGTTCAAGCACGGTGTCCATTTTTCAAAATATGAACAAAACCTGAACAAATGCAAGCGCCGCCCACGCACTTGCGCCTTGGGCACCAGCGCTTAGGTTAACAAACGCGCTAGGCTGCGCCCTGACAGAGACGAGGACACCTGATGAGCAACGACACCCGCCTGACCGACGCACAGGCACGCGGCGTCAGATACGCCCGCGAACTCGAAGGGCATCTGAGCTGGCTCGACACGTTTTCGGGCACAGCCTTGGGCGTTCTCGCTGTGGCCTCTGGTATCTACACATATCTCGGTGTGTCGTCGCTCTTGGATGAAAACGGAGCGATGTCGGTCTTTGCCGCCATCGCCTATTCGGTTGCCGTGTCGGTCGGCATCTTTGTGTTCTGGTCCTATATGATGCGTCTTTTCCCGGCGGTACGCACCGCTCAGGCGCGCATCGGGTTGATTGTCGCCATGGGAGCGGGGTCGCTGGCGATTGTCGCTATGTCGTCGTGGTTGAACGCCGCCGCTCTGGCGGGGTCCGCTGCTGTTGAACAGCACCTTGCCAAAACGGTTCAGGACTACCAATCCAGCCTTGAGCGTGCGCACGAAGTGGCACTGACCGCGCAATCCCTCGAGCGCGATGTCGCACGTGTACGCCAGTCGTTCGAAGACCTGAGCGAACAGGAAGCCGCCGGTGCGCTGTCCGGATTGGCCGGTCGCGGCGCAGTGTTTCGTGTCCTGCGCCAGAAAGCGGCAGAGTTGTCCGGCCTGGAAGGACAGATCAGCGCCCAAACCCCACTGGTGGAGAGCGCATTTGCCGAGGGCAACGCCATTCTCAGCCGGATGCGTGCGCTTACCGTCGAACCCGGACCGGTAGAGGCCCGCAGCGTCGAGTTTTCGGAACAAGCCGTGCGGCTGGCCGGTCTGATCACCCAAATTCGACAATTGTCTGTGGCCCCTTTGGTTGAGCGCGCCGCACAGGACCTCGCGGCGTCGGTGGTTCTGCCAGAGCTGGACAGCACCACGGAGCAAGGGCGCACGGATCAGGCCGCTACCATTTCGTCGGTGCTCGAAGTATTGGCCCAGCGCGCCACGACCCTCGAACGCGCGGCTCAGGCCGTTGTGGCGCTGCAACCTGCGACGGACGTCACCTATACGCCGATCTCTTCCGCTGACGCCGTGATCCTTTATGCCCGCAATTTCGTGCCCTCATGGGCAGGTGCCATTGCCATTGACCTGCTGCCTGCGGTTTTGGTGTTCATCCTGGCCATCACACAATCCGCCATTCGTGGCGGACGCGAAGGTGCCGCAGTCGAAGACACCTTGACCCTCGCAGAACTGCGCGCAGCCCTTGCCGCAGTGCGCGACGTGGAAACCGCAATGACAGCACCCGACACTACGCCACCGCTAGCACCTGTTGCGCGCCCACCCGCCAAGGCTGCGGAATGAGCACGCAGCCTGTTCGCACGCGCGGCCCCGTCGCGCGCATCCTGATGGGGGTGTTGGTGTTTCAACTGGGCATTGGCGGTTTGCTGATCCTCGGCGATATGCAAGGCCTGCGGCTCCCGACCTTGGGTCCAAGCGCGCCCCGCCTGACCGAACCGGTGCGCCCCGGAGACCAACGCCGCACATTCAGGCCCGACCGCGACCGACCAGTTGTACAACCGGCCCGCAATCCCGGCGAACTGCCCGATCGCCTTGTACTGGCTCAAAGCGACGGCGCAACGTACCGGCTTGAGGGTGGTATCAGCGCTGGCGATGCTGACCGCCTGTCGGATATGCTGACCCAAGCTGAACCAGCACCGGACACCCTCATCCTGCAAAGCCCCGGTGGATCGGTACAGGATGCACTGGCGCTGGGCCGTTTCATCCGCTCGCAAGGCATCAGCACCCGGATGTTGTCTGGCGAATTCTGCTATTCTGCCTGCCCCTACCTGTTGGCGGCAGGCGTAGAACGTGACATCGACCCCGATGCATCTGTCGGCGTGCACCAGCACTACTTTGGCGAAAACACATTTCTACCTGCTGCTTTCGCAGTCGAAGATATTCAGCGCGGCCAAGGTGAGGTCATGACGTATCTCAACGACATGGGCATTGACCCATTGGTTATGCAGCACGCGCTCAGCACCCCACCCGACCAGATTTATGTCCTGCTGCCAGAAGAATTGGACACCTACGGATTTACCCAACCAGCGCAGTGACCAATGGGCGGTCTCATGCTGGAATCGCGCGCCTTGACGTGATACCAAAAGGTATCTAATTAATATGATACCAAATGGAATCATATTGGATGCCAAACATGAAAAAACTCGCTTTCGCGATATGCCTTGCGGCCACATCGGCCTTGGCCAGCGATCCCAAAATCACGCTTGCACCTGTTGAGACCCTCAACTGGGACACAACACCGGAAGGGGTGGCATTTGCCCCATTGTCCGGTGACCGCCACAATGGCGCCTATTTTGCCATGGTTGAATTGCCCGCAGGCACCGTAAGCCCAGCACATACCAAGTCAGCCACCATGTACGGTGTCATGATCAAGGGTCAGATGACGCACTCAATGCCAGACACGGCCAAGGCCCCGGTCGTCGGTCCCGGCGCATATTATGAAATCCCCGGCGGGCTCCCGCATGTCTCGTCCTGCGTATCCGCCACCCCTTGTGTCACGATGCTGTACCAGGACGGGCCATTTGATTTTGTTCCGGTGACACCATGACGGACCAGACACAAAATGCGTTTCGCGCGCTGGCCGATCCAACCCGCCGGGACATCCTGCACATGCTCACAACGCAGGACATGACCATCGGTCAGGTTGCCGGCCGGTTCGATATGACCCGCGCCGCCGTCAAAAAACACCTGACCGTCCTCACCGACGGTGGGCTCATCACGGTCGAAACACGGGGCCGCGAACGTATCAACCGCTTGAACCCCACCGGTCTGGCCCCGGTGCTGAGTTGGTTCGACATCTTTGACCACTTCTGGGACGACCGCCTCAGCGACCTCAAATCCGCCATCGAAAAGGACACCCAATGACCGAGACAGTTCTGCGCAAAACCATTTTCCTCAAGGCCCCACGCGAGCAGGTCTGGGCCTATCTCACCCAGCCTGAACACCTCGCAAAATGGTTTCATGCACCCAAAGAACCGCTCGCGGAAGGCGCGTCTCTGGAGCTGTTCGGCACCAAGAGCGGAGATCTACTGATCTGGGGAAAGGTTGTGACAGCCCGCGCGCCCGAGCACCTCGAGTACACCTTCACCGTCGGCCCCATGGGCGATGCAGTCAGCACAGTCAAATGGACCCTGCGTGAAGTGGCAGGCGGCACAGAACTGGCGCTGTTGCACACTGGCCTGCCACAAGGTGCGGCCGCCTTTGACCTTACCCTCGCCCTCGACAAGGGGTGGGACGATCATCTTATGCAGATGCGCGGCCACATCCACAACAACGGCTGAGCCCCATCTTCCGGTTGCGCCGCTTATCAGAGTGGCGCAGCCGGTCCATCAAACAGAAACGAAAAGGCGCCACAGGTCGCCTTGTGTCAGGCCCACCCGCGCCCTATGTAACCCAGTGACGGGTTCTGCCCTTCTTGTGGACGGTTGCATTCCGGTGGCCTTAAGCAATTCCGAGGGAGCTGGCTCTGTCCGGGCCCTGGCCCGGTTACCTGGCGCCCACCTGTATATACAGGTCCTCGGGAATGAGAGAACCGCACGGTTGAGGTGGTCCCGTCACATAAGCCACAGCGCGCCAATCCGCACGCGCGCACAGAGTTGGTTCGTTCCCGCAAATTGCGATCTTGCCTGACGCCGCTATCTTTGCAGCAACGCAAGGATGAAAGGAGACGTCCATGTCCCTCAGACCCACACTCGAAACCCGGCCAGCACAACCGACACTCGAGGGCGCAGGCGTACACCTGCACCGCGCATTTGGTTTTCAGGACCCAAGCGAACTCGATCCCTTCCTGCTCTTTGACGACTTCCGAAACGATGTGCCGGAACATTTTGAAAAAGGCTTCCCGTGGCATCCGCACCGCGGCATCGAAACGATCACCTATGTGCTTGAAGGCACGGTGGAACACAGCGATTCACTGGGAAATGCAGGGACACTTGGGGCAGGTTCGGTCCAATGGATGACGGCGGGGTCCGGCATCCTCCACCAGGAGATGCCACACGGCAACGCCAAGGGCCAGATGCACGGATTTCAGCTTTGGGGCAACTTGCCCGCCGCCCAAAAGATGACGGCACCACGCTACCAGGACATCACGGGGGCAGACATCCCAGAGATCACCGATGATGACGGCACCCATGTTCGGATCATCACCGGGACGTTCTGGGGGCAAACCGGGCCAGTGGATGGCATTGCCGCGGATCCCCAATACCTCGATATCTACGTCCCACCCGGCATAAAGAAAACCTTCCCCATCGACACGTACCGCCGTGCTTTTGCCTATGTGTTTCAAGGAACAGGCGCCTTTGCCGATGCTTCGGCCCCATCCGGGGTGCTGCTGGAAAAGGAAGTCGCGGGGCAAGAAGTCCACATTCGGGACATGTCCGGCGACCGCACGCTGATCCGGTTTGGTTCAGGCGACGAAGTGACGGTGCAGGCCGGACCTTCGGGCATCCGATTCCTGCTCATCTCGGGCGCGCCTATCGACGAACCGGTCGCTTGGCACGGCCCCATTGTCATGAACACGCATCAAGAGATCGAACAAGCCATGCAAGACTTGCGCAACGGGACTTTCATCAAACCGGCCCATTAGTGCGCCAAGGGTCGGTGGGTGGGCGCCTTTGACCGTGAGGTCAAACAGAGCCACCCGCCGCCCCGACCAAACGCCGGACCATGTCCCAATACTGATCCTGCACACCGACCAGACTGAGCCTGCCGCCCGTGCGGAACCAAGTGTTCACACCAGTCAGCATGGCGATCACAGCCAAGGTTGCAATCTTGCTGTCCGTGACCGCAAACGTGCCTGATGCCACCCCCGCCTGCAGAATCTCTTCCAAAACTGTCTCGTAGCGTCGCCGGAGCGATTCAATCTCCTCGAAATTGTCCGGCTCGAGATTGCGCAACTCCATATACGCAATGAAAACCGCATCGGGACGCTCATGGTGAAAGGCGATGTGAAACCGCACAAATCGCTCCAGCCGCTCGATTGGGCTTGCATCGGGAGCGTCACGGCAGGCCGCCAACAGTTCCACCATATGATCCCGCATCAACTCAAACAGCAGCGTCTGCTTGTCGGGCGTGTAATTGTATAGCGCGCCTGCCTGCACCCCAACTTCTGTTGCGATCTGGCGCATGGAAACCGCTGCGAACCCGTGACGCGCAAAGAGCGTCAACGCCGCTGCGCGGACCCGTGGCCCTGTGATGTCCGAATGTGATCCTGTGGTCCGTGCCATGGGCCGGATTTATCCCAAGCCGAGGATCAAACCAAGCGATGCTTGCACCACGCGGGCCCATGGTGCATCACCATGGCAACAGTGACCGACGTGGACCCGTCTTGCCATGCGCGCAACGCCCATCCTGTTCTGCCTGGTGCTCGCCGCCTGCGCACAATTTCCCGAGCTCGACAGCACGGTATCTCCGGATGTGGCCAACGCCGATTTTCCAGCACTGGTGCCTCTGGAACCACTCTTGGCGGCATCAGACCCGATTGTATCGGATCCGGACCAAACCACACAAACCCTGAACCGGCGCGTCGCCGCCTTGCGTGCGCGGGCCAATGCGCTGCAACGGCGACCGATCGTGGATGCCGCGACGCGCGCGCGGCTGCGGCAGGGCATCCGCTGAAACGGCAGGCAATCGCTGACCGAATGCACAATCGACACCGCGCCGCATTGCAGGGGCAATTGCACCCCCGGCAGGAACCCGCTACATCGCCTGCGACGCCGCGTCCTGCGGCATATGCCCAAAAAAGGACCACCACATGAACACGCCGCTGCGCCTTGGCATTGCCGGACTGGGAACCGTTGGCATCGGAGTGGTCCGCATCATTCGGCAACAGACAGCTCTGTTGTCGGCCCGTACGGGGCGTGAGATTTCGATTTCCGCCGTGAGCGCGCGCAGCCGCACCAAGGACCGTGGCGTGTCCCTTTCCGCCTATGCCTGGGAAGACGACCCCGTCGCACTGGCAACGCGCGACGATGTGGACGTCTATGTCGAGTTGATGGGCGGGACTGATGGCCCGGCCAAAGCGTCGGTTGAAGCCGCCATTGCCGCTGGCAAGGATGTTGTGACTGCGAACAAGGCAATGCTGGCCATACATGGGCAGGCACTGGCCGAGGCCGCAGAGGCGGCGGGCGTATCGCTGCGTTATGAGGCGGCTGTTGCAGGTGGTATCCCTGTGATTAAGGCTCTGACCGAAGGCTTGGCCGGAAACGAGATCAAGCGCATCGTCGGCGTGATGAACGGGTCATGTAACTACATCCTGACACGTATGGAAAACGCAGGGCTGTCTTACGCAGAGGTCTTTGCCGAAGCCGACGGCCTCGGATACCTCGAAGCTGATCCGCAACTGGATGTGGGTGGCATCGACGCCGCGCACAAGCTGGCCATTCTGTCGGCCATCGCCTTTGGCACCCGAGTGGACTTTGACGGCATCGAATTGGAGGGGATCGAACGCGTCAGCATCGAAGACATCCGTCACGCCGCCGACATGGGCTACAAGATCAAACTGCTGGGTGTCGCACAGCGCACCGGGCGCGGCCTGGAACAACGCATGATGCCCTGTCTTGTGCCGGACACTTCCCCGCTTGGACAACTGCAAGGCGGAACCAACATGGTCGCCATCGAAGGTGACGCCGTGGAACAGGTCGTTCTGCGCGGCCCCGGTGCGGGCGAAGGCCCCACCGCATCCGCAGTGATGGGAGATGTCTGTGACATCGCGCGCGGCACACGCCTGCCGGTGTTCGGCCAGCCAGCATCGACCTTGGACAGCGCGCCACGCGCAACATCCGTGCTGCCCGCCCCGTACTATTTGCGTATGTCGCTGGTCGACAAACCCGGTGCATTGGCCAAGATCGCCACAGTGCTGGGAGACGCGGGCGTCAGCATCGACCGGATGCGTCAATACGGACACAGCGACACCTCTGCCCCTGTCCTCATCGTGACCCATACTTGCACACGCGCGGCCGTCGACGCGGCTTTGGCATCCATGCAATCTACCGGGGTCCTTGCCTCGGACCCCGTCGTCTTGCGCATCGAAGCCGTTTGACGCCTCATATTTCAAACAAAAGGACTTTGTTTCATGACTGCTACCGCACAATTTCAGGATCGCCTCCTGTCGCTGGGCCTTGCCCGCGTCTCCGAAGCCGCCGCCCTCGCCTCGGCGCGACTGGTGGGGCATGGCGATGAAAAGGCTGCGGACCAGGCAGCCGTGAACGCGATGCGGGAACAGCTGAATATGCTGGACATCTCCGGTGTCGTCGTCATCGGTGAAGGCGAGCGGGACGAAGCGCCCATGCTCTACATCGGTGAAGAAGTGGGCACCGGCACAGGACCCGGCGTGGACATCGCGCTGGATCCGCTGGAAGGCACTACTCTGACGGCCAAGGATATGCCCAACGCGCTGACCGTGATCGCCATGGGGCCACGCGGTTCCATGCTGCATGCACCAGACGTGTATATGGACAAACTGGCGATTGGTCCCGGCTTTGATACTGACACTGTAACACTGGACATGTCGCCGGAAGAGCGTGTTGCAGCACTCGCCAAGGCCAAGGGATGCACCGCCGCGGACATCACCGTCTGCATTCTGGAACGCCCACGGCACGAACCCATGATCGCCGCAGTGCGCGCAACAGGCGCATCCATCCGTCTGATCACGGACGGCGATGTTGCGGGTGTCATGCACTGTGCCGATCCGTCCACGGGGATCGACATGTATATGGGCGAAGGCGGCGCACCCGAAGGTGTTCTGGCCGCGGCCGCGCTCAAATGCATGGGTGGCCAAATCTACGGCAAGCTGTTGTTCCGCAACGATGACGAAAAGGGCCGCGCGGCGAAGGCGGGCATCACAGACCTCAACCGGATTTACCGCCGCGACGACATGGTCACGCAAGATGTGATCTTTGCCGCCACAGGCGTCACGGATGGTTCGTTGTTGCAAGCGGTCCATCGTGAGCCCGGTTGGTTGACTTGCGAAACCCTGTTGATGCGGTCCAAAACCGGTTCGGTGCGGCGCATGAGCTACCGCACACCGACGCACACGGTCTGATCCTGGCAGCCTTGGGGACGGGTTTTGACCCCGTCCCTTGGGACTTTTGCCTCCGGCGGAGGTATTTGAAGCGAAAGGAAAGGGCTGCGTGGCATTTCTGGGTGTTGAACACTCGTTGACGGGACGGCGTTGGGTGGGTCCGGATGCTGCAACGGACCGGGCCGCTGAAACGCTTGTTCAACAAACGAGCCTGCCGCGTCCGGTGTGTCAGATCCTTGCCCGGATGGGGGTGTCGGCAAACGAAGCACAGGCATACCTCGCGCCGACATTGCGGGATTTGATGCCTGACCCACGCAGTCTGCGAGACATGGAACGTGCAGCGGCCCGGATTTTGGCCGCCGTGTCACAACGCCAACGGATCGCAGTTTTTGCAGACTATGATGTCGACGGAGGCAGTTCGGCGGCTCTGCTGCTCTGTTGGTTTCGGACGCAGGGCATTGCCGCGACGCTTTATGTGCCGGACCGGATCGATGAAGGTTATGGCCCCAACGAGGCGGCCATGTCCGCATTGGCGGCGCGGCACGACCTGATCATCTGTGTCGATTGCGGAACCCTGTCGCACGGCCCTATTGCGGCGGCAGATGGCGCGGACGTTATTGTCCTTGATCACCACCTGGGCGGCGAGACGTTGCCCGATGCGCTCGCGGTTGTGAACCCGAACCGACAGGATGAAAACGGCGATCTGGCGCATCTGTGCGCAGCGGCGGTTGTCTTTCTTGTGCTGGTCGAAGCCGGCAGGCAGATGCGCGTATCAGGCCACAGCGGTCCAAACCTGATGGACATGCTGGATCTGGTTGGTCTTGCCACGGTTTCTGACGTGGCCCCGTTGGTCGGCGTGAACAGAGCCTTTGTCCGGCAGGGGTTAAAAGTCATGGCCCGCAGGGATCGGCCGGGGTTGGTGGCTCTGTCGGATATTGCTGGCCTCGACACCGCGCCGACGCCTTATCATCTGGGATACATGCTGGGGCCGCGGATCAATGCAGGCGGGCGGATTGGGCAGGCGGATCTGGGCGCCCGCCTTTTGGCGACGGATGATCCGCATGAAGCAGCCGCGTTGGCGGAACGGTTGCACAACCTGAACGCAGAGCGACGCGACATCGAAGCCCGTGTCCGCGCAGAGGCCCTCGCCCAATGCGAGGAACGTGGCGCGGATGGGCCATTGGCCTGGGCCGCTGGGCCTGGGTGGCATCCGGGCGTTGTGGGGATTGTTGCCGCCAGATTGAAAGAAGCGACGCACCGACCTGCCGTCGTGATTGGTATCGAAGATGGGATCGGCAAAGGATCCGGGCGCTCGGTCTCTGGCATCGACCTTGGCGCGCCGATACAGCGACTGGCCGCCGAAGGTCTTTTGATAAAGGGCGGAGGCCACAAAATGGCCGCTGGCCTGACAGTGGCCGAGGACAAGATTGACGAGGCCATGGCCCGTTTGGCTGAATTACTATCACGGCAGGGTGCAGATGCGCTTGGCCCTGCGGACTTGCGCCTGGATGCAGCCTTGATGCCCGCGGCGGCGACAATCGAGTTGCTAGAGCAGATCGAAGCGGCGGGACCGTTTGGCGCAGGTGCGCCCGGACCGCGTTATGCCTTTTCGGCGGTCCAGATTTTGCATGCCAGCAGGGTTGGTGAAACGCACCTTAAACTCACCTTTGGCACGCAAGGTGGCACAAGGTTGGACGCAATTGCCTTTGGCGCCTTTGACACACCGCTGGGCCCCGCTTTGTCTGATCATGGCGGCGCGCCGTTTCATTTGGCAGGGCGGCTTGAAATCAACACGTTTCGCGGACGTCAGAGCGTGCAACTGCAACTACAGGACGCGGCGCCGGCCTGACACGAGGGATAGACGCGACAAACTGGTTCAAAGACGATTTTTCCGCTTGCGCCGGAATTGCCGATTAACTAGACAACCGCTCACACCATGTGTCCCGTTCGTCTATCGGTTAGGACGCCAGGTTTTCAACCTGGAAAGAGGGGTTCGATTCCCCTACGGGATGCCATGCATCCAATAAGTTAACGCGTTAATAAACGCTTACGTCTGGAGCGGTTTACGTTGTGAACAGCTGAGACACACTGATCGGTGTCTGTTGGCTCCATGTCCACGGATCGCAAGCCCTGAGCCCCACTGAGCAGAGTCAAGAACCACGCCTAAGCTTGGATCGGGGCGTATCAGCGTCCATCTCGAACTCAGCCCCCCGCCAGTGCACGTTGCACGGTACACAGATCGGGCCGGAACTCAGTCTGTTTTAGCTTCGAATTCCCAGACGCCTTGGATAGCAAAGTAGATGAAGTTTTGGAAAATGTGGCCCGTCATGTTTTCTGGTGCTGTCAGTTCACACAAGCTCTTACACTTTACAGCAACCTCGCAGTCTCATCGCTCAAAATTGCCCTTCGTTACAAACGAAACGACGGCCGTTTACCAACATGGGCGCGCCCTGTTGTCGGGCGCACCCGATGTCAAATGAACCGTTTTGAGAGTTATCAGGCCAATGTGCTGGTCGCGGAGTTTGAGAATGCTTTTGCACCTTTGTCATACCCCAGAACCGGATGCGCGTTGATCCATTCACGTGCAGTCAGTTCGTCAACGATAAAGCGCGCCGCGTCGACAAAGTGGATCTGGAAGTTCCCTCGATCCAGCTTCCCTTCTTGCGCAAGGAAAGGCTTGGTTGGCCCCTTGCGCAGGTAGGTGAGACGCACAATGGTCCATTCCAGGTCTGGGCTTTCTTCAAGGATCGTCTCCATCCGCGCCATGTCCGTATAGGTATTGATTAACAGGCGGCGCAGCAGTCTGGTATAGAAGCCTGGTGCCATATCATTGTCGACGGTCCCGCCAGATGAGAGCACCATAATGCGCTTTACACCAGCCGCGCGCATAGCGGTGCGGATGGTACGTGTCGCGTCGCTATAAAGTGTTGTGAACTTCATCGCCGCGCCAATGCCACCGTGGCCGAGAGTCGAGATCACGACATCAGCACCCTGCATGGCTGTGCTTAAAGTGCCCGCATCCGACAAATCGATCTTGGCAACCTTTACGCCTTTGATGTGCGACAGTGCTTCAGGACGGCGCACGGCCCCGATAACTTCGTGCCCTGCGGCAAGTGCTTGTGTAACGACCTCTTGGCCAGTTGTTCCATTTGCTCCGACGACAACGATACGCATGATGTGTTCTCCTGAGGTTCGATTGGGTTAAGTCAACGTCTTCTGAGGATGAATATGAGTGACACCTGCAATGCGATCCAATAATGAGATCACATCAGGTCATAAGGAAAACAGATGAGGGGTAACATTGATCTAAACCTGCTTGTTGTTTTTGATGCCGTCATGAAAGAGCGTAATTTGCGCGCGGCGGGGGAAAAGTTGAACAGGTCGCAACCTGCAGTCAGTCAAGCCGTGGCACGTTTGCGCGACCTGACAGGGGACCGGCTGTTTGACCGGAGCCCAACTGGGATCATACCAACGCCGCGTGCCGAAGTATTGTGGGCGGAGGTAAGGGACCCACTAGCGTTGTTGCAGCGGACGCTCAGCACCTCGAAATTCGATCCTGCGAAAATTTCAGGTGAGATCGTCTTTGGCGTGTCCGACGATATCCGTATCCTTCATTGGCCGCGTCTGGCAGAGGCAATCCTTTTGCAAGCACCCAATGTGACGCTCAGAATGGTTGAGACCAACCATACGTCTGTTTGGCTCCAGTTGCGCGACGGAACGTTCGACGTAGCGTTGACTGTAGCTGGCCAACCGCCCGCCGGGATGGGTGCTTGCATTTTTAACCAGGACGACTTTGTCTTACTGCACCGAAAAGACCGCAAAGCCCCGAAGACAGCAAAAGCATATGCGGATTGCCGCCAGCTTGCTTTGGTTTTCGACGAAGAACAGCCCGCCTACGCCGACGAAGCATTGGAAGCCGCTGGAGAAGCACGGCACGTCATTGTGCGCACCACGCGTTTTGACGCTTTGCCTCCTATGGTGGCCGAATTGGACGCAGTTGTTGCTCTTCCGCGTTCTATAGCGACACGGTTCGCAGAGACATTCGGTCTGTCAACTTCTCCACTGCCGCTCCCGTTTCCAACTGCAATTCAAAAAATCTGTTGGAACCAAAAGACGCGCAACGATCCTCAAAACAAGTGGCTCCGCGCGCTCCTAAGCGACGTGCTGAACGAAGCATGTGCTATACCGTAGGACACTTTCCCCTTAGCTGCCCCCTAAACTCTTAGCTTCATGGCGCTGTTCACCGGAAGCTGACATTCGCTGGGCCACAATGATTGGTCGAACGCGGCTTTGAGCCGGAACCTGACCGCATTGAACAGTTGACCAGAACCCAACCAAGCGTTGGGCCAGCGGTACCCAAGATGGCTTAACGCAGGCCGCGGGCTTTGCGACGTCTCGACTACGTCCCAGCAAGAAACTTTCAAACTGGGCGTAAAGACAGTCAGACCCGAAGCCAAACCCATGTGAATTGAACACGATGACCAGCCGATGGTGGTCTCCACATGTCGGCTGCTTGCGTTCTGCGGGCCAGTTGTCTCAGTCAGTATTTTCCGCAAACCGAAAGCGCAATGCCATCCGGCACCACACCAATTGCAGATCAAAGCGAAGCCTCATACGAATATCCTTAGGGCCAGGACACATTGAGTGTCAAAGCCAGTAGATAACGATTGCCGCGAGGGCGATTGCTGAAAGGAAGACCTTTGGGCACCTGTCGT
>NZ_CANLAG010000012.1 GCF_947488715.1 uncultured Tateyamaria sp.
GTCCCCGCGGGGACAACCATAATCCCCTTTTGCTTTTTCCGCAAAACCGGCGTAAATCTGGAACTGAGCAGAATTAGCGTCCCCGCAGGGACAAACACCACCTGTCCCCGCGGGGACACATATCACAGGCAGCGCATGTTCACACATTCCGACCTCGCCCAGCTACAGGCCCAGTCCCTCAAAATGCAGGGCTTCATCCGCCAGCAGACCTACTCGCCCCAAAGCGAAAAGACCCTGCGCCGCTTCTCCAGCTGGGAGGTGGCGGAACTCATCTTCAAGGCCAACCAATCCACCTTGCGCGGCCGCCTCGCCGCTGACCCCTCCCTGCCCCAAGGCACGGTCGAGGAAGACGGCCGCCAACGCTGGTACTCCCTCGACGAGATCAACGAGTTGCGTCGCCGCATCAAGGTCAACCGCAAGACCCTGATGCCGTACCGCCCCGCAAACAAACGCGCCATCCGCGCCGCCATCGCCAACTTCAAAGGGGGGGCCGGCAAATCCACCACCGCCCTCCATTTCGCCCACGCCGCCGCCCTCGACGGCTACCGCGTGCTCTGCGTCGACTTCGACCCGCAGGCGACACTCAGCCACTCCATGGGCCTCAGCGACGTGGCCGAGGAATACACCGTCTGGGGCATCATGGCGCGCGACTTGGGCCATGAAACCGACCGCATGAACTCCGCCCTACAGGGGGCCGAATCCGGCACCGCCCTGCCCCAACGCAAACTGCCCGCCGCGATCACCGACATGGGGCTGAACGACCTGCGCGCCTCCGACTTCATTAAGCCCACGAACTGGCCCACCATCGACATCGTGCCGTCCTGCGCCAACGCGGCCTTTGTCGAATTCGCCTCCGCCCAGTACCGGCACATCAACCCCGAATGGTCGTTCTTTGCCGCCGTCTCGCGCTTTCTCGATCAACTCAGCCCCGACGCCTACGACCTCATCATCTTCGACTGCCCACCGGCCATCGGTTACCAATCCATGAACGCGGTCTTCGCCGCGGATGTCCTCTACATCCCCTCCGGCCCCGGCTACTGGGAATACGATTCCACCACATCCTTCATCGGCCAGCTCTCCGAGGCGCTCGAGGATCTCTCCCGCTTCAACGGTCTTGTCCCCGCGGGGACAATGGGCCTGCCCAAGTCGTTCCTCGACCTGCGCTTCTTGCTGACCCGTTACGAGCCGGGCAACGAATTGCACCGCGCCATGCACGGCGCTTTCCAAAAGGTCTTCGGCGACCGCGTCTGCGAACACCCGATCGAGATGACCCGCGCCGTCGAACAGTCGGGCCGCTTTCTCAGCAGCATCTACGAAATTGATTACCGGGATATGACCAGAGAGACCTGGCGCCGCGCCCGCGCGTCCTTCGACCGGGCCTATGACGAATTCAAAACAAATCTGGGCCAAGCCTGGGACAATCTGGAGGATGAGGCATGAGCAAGCGCCGCGTATTCGACATCGACTTTGAACCCGGCAGCGACACGCCCGAACCTGCGGCCCCTGCCCCGGAGCCTGCGCGCCGTGGGCCCATGGCCTCCGCCATCTCGGAGAACGCCGAGGCGCTGACCGAACGCGCCGCCGCCGAGGCCGCGATTCGCGCCGAAAATGACCGCCTCGCCCATGAATACGTCTCGTTGAAACGTGACGGCGCCATCGTGGCACGCGTGCCCCTCGGGGACGTTGCCATGACCAAGCTGACCCGCGACCGTGGCACCGGCAACGATCCTGACTTCGAAGAGCTGAAAACCTCGATCCGCGACCTGGGCCTGTCCAACCCGATCCAGGTCGAGGATACCGGCGAAGGCTATGAACTGATCCAGGGCTTTCGCCGTCTCAAGGCGCACAAGGCGCTGTTCGAGGAAACCGGCGACGACCGGTTCGCGACCATCCCCGCCGTGCTGGTGGCCAAGGGCGAGGCGCTGGAAAAACTCTATCGCCGCATGGTCGACGAAAACCTGATCCGCCGCGACATCTCCTTTGCCGAGATGGGCCAGCTGGCCGCTGCTTATGCTAGCCAGATGGGGCTGGAGGTCAGCGATGCCATCGCCACGCTCTACGCCTCTGCGGGCCGTCAAAAGCGAAGCTACATCGCCCATTTCGCGACGCTGATGTCCCTCGTGGGACACAAGCTGCAATATCCCGAGGCGATCCCCCGCTCGCTGGGTCTGCGCCTGTCCAAGGCCTTTGTCGACACGCCCAAAGTGCGGCAGCAGCTTGATGCGGTTCTGAACGCGCACCAACCCGAAACACCCGAGGCAGAGCTTGCCTTGCTCAGCCAGGTGTTGATGCCGCCCGCGGACAAGGCCGCCGCCGGTCCCTCCGCCTCGTCAAAGACGACGCTGAAACTCAGCCGCAAGGAAGGCGCGGTCAAGGTCACCGGCGCCAAGGGCAAGATCGAATTGCAGATGGATCGCGACTTTGGCGCGGTTGACCCCCGGCGGCTCGAGGCGGCGGTGCGGGCGATGCTGGACGAGTTGGGGCTGTGACTGTCCCCGCGGGGACACGCGCGCACTGATCTGTCCCCGCGGGGACAGATGCGTCTTTAGCCCGCCATTTCCTGGATAAGTTCGAGGATCAGGCCCGCCACTTCGGCGGGCTTTTCTTCGTGCGCCAGATGGCCAAGACCCGGCAGGTTCGTGACGGTCGCATCGGCCATGTCGCGTGCCGCATCCAGCGACACGGTGGGCGGCACGGTCTTGTCCCGCTCGCCCACGATAAACCGCACCGGCCCTTCATGTCCCGGCAGGGCGCGCAACAGCGGCGGCAGCTTCCATTGCGACATCATCAAAAGGGTGCCATTCACATGGTTCCGGTCGCCTACAAGACGACGGTACAGCTCCAGCCCTTCGGCATCCAGGTGAGACCCTGTTGAGCCGATCAGAGCCTCAATGCGCGCCGGGTTGGCCGAGGCGCCGGAAAACAGGCTGGCCGTGAACGGCATCGCCGCCAGCGCCTTGGCCATCACCGGAAAGACAAGGCCCGCCAGCCCCGGAAACTCACCCAAAGCGGCGTTGATCCCGATGATCTGCGGCGTTTGTCCCCGCGGGGACAAATCGGCTTGCGCCATCCGCAGGGCAATCGCACACCCCGCTGAATGACCAACGATTGTGGTGGGGCTCCAGCCCTCCTGCCCGCACAGCGCCGCGATGTCCGTGGCCATCGGGTCCAGCCCGCAACGATGCCGCGCGCCCAGCTGTGTGAACCCCTGTCCCGGCAGGTCCAGCGCGACCACGTGATGCGTGGCCGCGAGCAGTGGGATCATGTGCCGGAACGAATGCGTCGATCCGCCTGCGCCGTGCAGTAGCAGGATCGTGTCGCCCGTCCCGGTTTCTTGGATATGCCACCGATGCACGGGCCCCTGTCCCCGCCGGGACAGCGCCGCGTTTGGCCAAGTGTCGATGTGATCCCACTGCATCGCTCAGCCGTCCAAGGCGGCGGTGACGGCCCCGGTCAGCTTGTGCGCATCGGCGCGGGGCAGGGCGATGTAGGGTGCGTCGAGTGTGGTTGCGAGGGCTTGCAGCGTGGGCTGTGGTCGGTTGGACATGTCGATCACCAGCGCGGCGATCCCCTGTCCCCGCAGGCCCGCTGCCATCAGCGTCGCATCTGCGCCTGCCTGTGCACGGTTGGCCGTCCCGTCGAGCGCAATGTTTGCGCGTCCATCCGTGATGAGGACAACCGTGGGGGTCAGGCCTTTGGATCGGTTTTGTAGCGCGGTCAGCATCGCGGTCTGGAGACCTGTCGCGAGTGGCGTTCCCCCGCCGCCGGGCAGGGCGGAGAGACGGCGTTTGGTCTGGACCAAAGACCGCGTCGGAGGCAGCAGCGTTTCCGCTTCGGTGCCGCGGAAGGAGATCAGCGTGACGTGGTCGCGGCTCGCATAGGCTTCGGCCAGCAGGAGTTCGATGGCGCCCTTCGCCTCGCCCAGCCGGGACACGGCGGCCGAGCCGGAGGCGTCCACGCAGAACACGAGCAGACGGTCGGAGTGTTCGGCGTAGCGCTTGAGGCGGATGTCTGCGGGGGTGATCAGCAATCCGGCGCGGTCCGGTTGCTGTTGACGCCGGAGCGGTTGCCAGGGGGCTGCGGCGCGCAATGTGGCGATGAGGTCGATGCGGGAGGTGCCGTCGAGCCGACCGGGTCGCGAGGGGAAGGGGCGGCCGCGGCGGTTGGAGGTGCGCTTTTGCCCCGCGCCGGAGCCTTGGGATGTGCGGGTTGTCCCCGCGGGGACAAGGCCATCGAGCAGGTTCTTGGGAAGCAGGGATTTCACCGCGTCTATGAGCATGTCGCCGTCGGGGAGGGCGTCTTTTTCGTCGCTGTCCCCGCGGGGACAGTCGTCCTGTTCCGCGGGTGGCGGGGGTGGCGGATCGTCTGGGGTGTCGTCCTCGGGGATCACCGTCGCGCGTTGGGGGTAGACGAGGGAGGCGGCGACCTCGAGGTCGGTGTCGGTGAGGTGCGTGCGGTCCAGTAACACTGCGTGGGCGCGGGCGGTGCGCAGGGCAAGCGTCGGCGCGCGCAGGGATGTGATGCCGAAACGGGCGGCGAGGAGGGTCAGTTGCACAACGGCGTCGGCGGTGGAGACCTCTGTCCCCGCGGGGACAGACGGGGGTGTCCCCGCGGGGACAGGGGGTTTGCGGCCCTCGGGTGCGAGGTGGAATGCACAGCGGTCGGCGAGGGCGTCGGGGGTGCGTTCGTCGGGTTCGATGCCCTCGTCGATCAGCAAAAACCCCTGTGTTAGAGACTGATCTGCGAGCTGAGAGAGCTTGGCCGCGAGGGCAGGGGGGCAGCGTTCGGCCATGGGAACCTGGGCGATACAGGGCCTTTGAAAAAATGATTTATTTTCAATGACTTGCGAGGAGGCAAGCGTGGCGGTCAGGTCGATGCCGCCGAAAAGCTGTTCGTCGGAGATGGAGATGGGCAGTTTGCGGACGGGCAGGGCGGGGCGGAAGGTGGCGAGCAGGGCGTCGCGGTCGGGGCTGGCGCGCATGCGGATGACCGCGCCGCCGAGCCCGGCGGGGTCCACGGCCAGCAGGCGCAGGGCCAGAGCGGCGTTATGCCAGCTTTCGGCGGTCATGGTGTTGCGGCGTTTGTTTGGGTGTTTGGCGGGCATATTCCCCACCCTACGGCGTGGTGAGCCGCCGCGCCCGTCATGCGAGGACGGCGTCGACGGTGCGGGCGACGCGGGTGCTGCTGCCGGCCTCGTCGAGGGGGTCGCGGCGCAGACGGTGGGACAGTGCAACCGGTGCGATCCGGCGGAGATGGTCGCGGGTCAACACCTTTTTGCGGTCATAGGCGGCGAGCGCGCGGGCCGTGCGCAGGAGGGTCAGTTCGCCCCGCAACCCGTCAGAACCCAGCGCGATGCACAGCTCGGCACAATCGTGCAGGATCGCGTCGGGGGTTTCGATCTGGGGCAGGAGCTTGCGCGCGGCGAGGATCTTGCGCCGGATCTTGGCGTCTTCTTTTGTGTAGACGTCCATGAAGGCGTCGAAATCGGTCTCGAAGGCGTCGCGGCGTTTGATGACTTCGATCCGCTGGGCGACGTCCTGCGGGCTGCGCACCTCGACGGACAGGCCGAAGCGGTCGAGGAGTTGGGGGCGCAGTTCGCCTTCCTCCGGGTTGCCGCTGCCTACCAGCACGAAGCGGGCGGGGTGGCGGATGCTGAGCCCCTCCCGTTCGACCACGTTTTCACCGGATTGGGCGACGTCGAGCAGGAGATCGACGATGTGATCCTCGAGCAGGTTGACCTCGTCAATGTACAGGTAGCCGCGATTGGCGCGGGCGAGCAGGCCGGGTTCAAAGGCTTTTTCGCCACGTGTCAGGGCGCGTTCGATGTCGAGGGCACCGACCACGCGGTCCTCTGTCGCGCCAAGGGGCAGGTCGATGACGGGGGTGGGAACCTTGTGGGTCTTTTTCGTCTCTACATTGGCCCAATCGGGGCATTCGTCGTGACTGGCCGCGTTGATCGGGCAGCCCTGAACAGCGGTGATGGGGGGCAGGAGGGCGGCCAGCGCACGCACGGCGGTCGATTTGCCGGTGCCACGATCACCAAAGACCAGAACGCCGCCGATGCCCGGATCGATCGCCGTGAGGATCATGGCGCGTTTCATGTCGTCCTGGCCCACGATGGCCGAAAAGGGGAAGGGTGTTTTGGTCATTTCAACTTGTCCAGTGGGCTGGTGCCGTTCCAGGTGCCGCTGTCGCCGAGGATGGCAAAGCGGGCATAGAGTTCTTCGCGAAACCACGCGCCGTCGCGCACGGCCTGAATGGCGGCGGCGTGGGGGCCGTTGGTGCGCGCGAATTGGGCCATTTCTTGAGCACCCGGCCAGATCGAGAAGGTGACCTGATGCAGCATGGGCACCTCGCCGATGCCGATCTTGAACACGACATTGGGGTCGGAGCCGATCATGGCGGAGATGTCGGGCACGCGGCCCCAGAATTTGGTCAGGATGCGGGGTTTGATCGTGGCGCGGGTAAGGGCAGCAAGGGGGCCCGTTTGCGGCTCTGATACAGGGGAAAAGGGGGTCTGTCCGCTCCAGGCGCCACGGGCCGATGTAGGGGCCAGAAAGACCGTCCAGTGTTCGGTGGCGCGGGCGCGGTAGCGTTGGAAGATGCGGGTGGTTTCCAGTCGGTGGCGTGCGGTGTCGGCGTCGGGCCAGGTGCAGAGGATGGCGTAGACGGCGGGGTTCATGGTGGGTGTGAACCCCTCGCCCGTGCCGGAGCCGCAGAGTTTCCAGAAGCCCAGATCGGGGACGCGCGCCATGGCCAGACGTGCGCCGCCCATCATCGTCAGCGCCCAAGCCCTGTCGCGCCACCGCGCAAAGCGGAAGAAGGTTATCGTCGTGGTCTGGTTCATCATTTCGCACTGGCAGTGTGCCGCCGGGCACGGAATAAGCCTGTCGCGTGGAAAAGAAATTGTCAACTAAACTAGACACATCTATTGTTCTTGGCAGATGACACGCCTTGATCCTCTCGAATCAAAGACCCGTTTGGGCAACCGCGCCATTGTGATTGGTGCGGGCCTTGGTGGTTTGGCCTCGGCCATGCGGCTGGGAGCCAAGGGGTATACCGTCACTGTGATCGACAAGCTGGACGTGCCGGGGGGGCGAGGGTCTGCGATTTGGCAGGACGGGCACCGGTTTGATTTGGGGCCGACAATTGTGACGGTGCCGCAGTTGTACCGAGAGTTGTGGGCGGCGTGCGGGCGGCGGTTCGAGGATGATGTGGAGCTGCGGTCGCTTGATCCGTTCTATGAGATCCGGTGGCCGGACGGGACCAAGTTTGTTGCCCAGCATGATACAGAGGCGATGCGCGCCGAGGTGGCGAAGATCGAGCCGCGCGACGTGGCGGGGTTTGACACGTTCCTACAGGATTCGGCCAAGCGGTATTGGTTCGGCTTTGAGGATCTGGGCCGCCGGTCGATGCACAAGCTGTGGGATCTGGTGCAGGTCTTGCCGACCTTTGGCATGCTGCGTGCGGACCGGTCGGTTTATGCCCATGCGGCGCGTCGGTTCCGGAATGAAAAGCTGCGCATGGCGTTTTCGTTTCATCCGCTCTTTATCGGGGGCGATCCGACCCATGTGACCAGTATGTATATCCTCGTGAGCTACCTCGAGAAGGAATTCGGGGTGCATTACGCCATGGGTGGTCTGGCGGGCATGGCGCGCAAGATGGCCGATGTGATCGAGGATCAGGGCGGTACGCTGTTGATGGACACGGAAGTGGACGAGATCGTCGTTGAGGGCGGGCGTGCGCGGGGTGTGCGGCTGGCCTCGGGCCTCGAGCTGGGGGCGGATGTGGTCGTGTCCAATGCGGATGCGGGGCATACGTATAACCACCTGATGCGCGATGCGCCCAAGCGGCGGTGGACGCCTTCGCGGCTGAAGCGGACGCGGTATTCGATGAGCCTGTTCGTGTGGTATTTCGGGACCAGGGGGACGCGGGACGACTGGGCGGATGTGGGGCATCACACCATCCTGAACGGGCCGCGCTATACGGGGCTGTTGCGCGATATCTTCATGAAGGGGACGCTGTCGGATGACATGAGCCTTTATGTGCATCGCCCGTCTGTAACTGACCCGAGTGTGGCGCCAGAGGGGGATGACACGTTCTATGTCCTCAGCCCAGTGCCGCATCTGGGCCATGGCGGCGTGGATTGGGAGACGGAGGCGGAGGTCTACAAGGCCAAGATGCTCAAGGTGCTCGAGGATCAGCTTTTGCCCGGATTGGGGTCGAAGATCAGCACCGAGCAGGTGTTCACGCCCGAGACGTTCCGCGACCGGTACCTGTCGCCCTATGGGGCGGGGTTCTCGATCGAGCCGCGGATTTTGCAATCGGCCTGGTTCCGGCCGCACAATGTGAGCGAAGAGGCCGAGGGGCTGTATCTGACCGGTGCGGGAACGCATCCGGGTGCAGGTGTGCCGGGTGTGATTTCCACGGCGGAGGTTCTGGGACAGCTGGTTCCGGATGCGGTCACATGAGGTGCGGTGCGCGCAGAGCGGGGGTGGCATGATCGATCCACGTGATCTTGAGGCCTGCACCGAAGCGATCCGCCATGGGTCGCTGTCGTTTCACGCGGCCTCGAAACTGTTGCCCAAACGGGTGCGGGATCCGGCGCTGGCGCTTTATGCGTTCTGCCGTCTGGCGGATGACGAGGTCGATCTGAAGGCGGAGAAGGTCGAGGCGGTGCTGCGGCTGCGGGATCGGTTGGATCTGGTCTATGCCGGGACGCCCAAGGATGCCGCGCCTGACCGGGCCTTTGCTGCCGTGGTGGACCAATTCGACATGCCGCGCGCGCTGCCGGATGCGCTGCTGGAGGGGCTTGCGTGGGATGCAGAGGCGCGCACCTACGCCACGCTCTCGGGGGTCAAGGATTACTCCGCCCGTGTCGCGTCTGCCGTGGGCGCGATGATGTGCGTGCTGATGCAGGTACGCGACGCGGATGCTCTGGCGCGGGCCTGTGATCTGGGCGTGGCGATGCAGTTGACCAATATTGCCCGCGATGTGGGCGAGGATGCGGGCGAGGCACGGCTGTACCTGCCGACGGACTGGCTGGACGAGGCGGGGATCGACCGGGATGCGTTCTTTGCCGACCCGCGCCCGACCAAGGCCGTGCGGGCCATGGTGAAACGTCTGATTGTCGAGGCGAACCGTCTCTACTACCGCTCGGAGGCCGGTCTGGGCGCTTTGCCGCGCGGCTGCCGTCCGGGGATCTATGCGGCGCGCTATATCTATGCAGGCATCGGGGGGCAGCTGACGGCCATGGGCTATGACAGCATCTCGGTCCGCGCCCGCACCTCCAAGCGGCAGAAACTTGGCTGGCTCGCGCAGTCGATGATGATGTCGGGGCTGAGCATGGTCACGCCCCGCTCGCCCGTCCTCTATGCCCGCGCATTGCCCGAGGTACAGTTCCTCGTGGATGCTGCGTCTCAGGGCACGCCGCGTGCGCGCAGCGACAGCCTGTTCGAGGCGCTGGCCGCGCTGGAAGCGAAACGCCAATCGGACCGAGCGACGCGGGTGGCCCCGCGTGCTCGGGCGACGTGACGCCGATGTTCTGGCTGTTGTTCTGCATCTTTTTCGCCGCCTGCCTTGGGGCAGGGATCACCGGTGGGCTGTTCCCACCGGGGCCGTGGTACAGGGCACTGGCCAAGCCGTGGTGGACACCACCCGACTGGGTGTTTCCGGTCACGTGGATGGTGCTCTACGTCTGTATGGCCACGGCCGGCGCGCGCGCTGCGATGGTCGAAGGCAATGGCATCGCCATGGCGTTCTGGGCCATGCAGATCGCCTTCAACGGGCTGTGGACGCCTGTGTTCTTTGGCCTGCGCAACATCCGGCTTGGGTTGGGCATTATCGTGATCCTCTGGCTGACTGTGTTGAGCGGCCTTTTGGCCATGTGGGCCGTGGACTGGCTCGCGGGGGCGCTGTTTGTGCCATACCTGATTTGGGTGAGCATTGCCGCGGCTCTCAACGTAGAGGTCTGGCGGTTGAACCCCGATGAGGCGGCCAAGGGCAAAGCCTCCTGATCCCTGTCTGTTGGGACAGTGCGCCACGCTCCGTTGTCATCTTGCCAGGAAAACTCTCCCCGAAGGGTCGTTCTGTCACTGCAGGCGAACGGCCGAATTGCGTCCCGGCCCTTCGGGGAGAGTTTATGGGGCAAGATGACGTGTCAGGAGAAGGTCCAGTTGCGCCGCCGTGGCACGCGCACGGCGAGCATGGGTTTGATCAGGGGTGAGCGGAAGCGCGTGAGGTCGAGCGCCTCGTGCACCCCGGTGGTACGCGTGCCGTTCAGCGTGGTTTCGACCGCCGAGCGGGAATAGAAGGGCGCGTCCAGCATGTTCTGGACCTGGCGTGCGCGCGTGCCTGCGTCGCCACGGGTTTCGCGCCGAACCGCCCAGAGGGATCGGCGCATGGGCGATTTGGGCGGCAGGGGGATTTCGGTGGCCGCACCGGTGTCGTCAAATGCGAAGCCTGCGGCCAGTTCCGATCCGTCGAGGCGGGTGGCGTCGTAGAAACAGGTGGCCCCGGTGCCCGTGGGGTAGCGGCCCCAGGTCCAGTAGCTGAAGTCGTCCTCAAGCGCGCGGGTGCCGAAATTGGCGTCGAAGTAGCCTTCGCCCTGCCATTGCCAGCCTTTGCGGTCGATCTGGACGTCGATGCGCGATCTGGGCGCAAAGGGGCGCCAGATATGCGCGCCGTCCGGGGTCAGGGGCAGTTCGACCGAGGTGAGCGCCGAGGGTGTGATCGTGATCTGGCCGGTGATGCGCGAGATCATGGGGGGCGAGGACACCTCGTTGATGTCGATGATCAGTTGCCCGCCCTGCCAGCGCATGCGGGAGGGGCCGACCTCGAACCGGGACGCGGTTTGGCGCAGGGCGGATTGGCCCCGGTCGGTCATGGTGAACCGGCCCCCCGGCCCGTAGGTGGCGACGTTGATGCAGACGTGGTTTTGCGGGTTCTTGCGGCCGGACCATTTGTACCAGGGTGAAAACACCGACCCGATAAAGCCGATGACGGATACCGCGCGGGTGCCGCAATCGCTCAGGCCGTCGACATACCACCACGCATAGCCGTTCGGGCAGACGTCGATGTTGAAGTTTGGTCGTTCAAGATCGCCTCGGCCGCGTGCCGGGCGGAGAGTGTCGCCATCGGGACACCCGCCCCCGGATGGGTCCCGCCCCCCGCCAGGTAGAGGTTCGTGATCTGCGTACGCGCGCGCGGTCGGTTCAGCGCCGCCGTCAGCCCGTGCGGGGTCTGGCCGTAGAGTGCGCCCAAGCTTGCCGGAAACATCTGTGCGAACACGTGTGGGGGTGTCACGGCGTCCGTCGTCGGGGTCGGGCTGAAAGTGATGCCCGCCTGTGTCATCTGTTGCGTGATCTGATGAAGCCATGGGGAGAGGTCCTCGGGCGGATTGTCGGCGGCTGTGGCCGGGGCGTTGGTGATGATCTCGAACCGTTCGAGCGGCGGCGGCGTGCCTGTCTGGCCGCGGTCGAGGGCGCAGATATAGAAGGATGGCGTGGATGGCACGCGGCACGCCAAGAGGTCGCGGAATTCGGCCTCGGCATCGGCGGCGAAGAACACGTTGTGGTGGGCGAGGTCCGGGCCGTGGGGCGTGGCGGCAAAGCTGAGCACGCGGGCGGAAAAGCTGCGTTTTGCGCGGGTGGTTTGCGGGGCGAGGTGTTCCGTGGAGGGGCCGAGTGCGCCGGTCGCCAGCGCGCGCGGGTCGCCTGCGTGCACCAGCACGTCACAGGGCAGGCGCGCGCCGCCCGACAGGTGGACGGCAGAGGCGCGGCCTTGCTGCACTTCGATCCGGTCGACATGGGCGCCGGTGCGGGTGTCGACGCCGTGCTGGTCCAGCAGGGCGGCCAGCGCCTGGGTGAGTTTGTGCATGCCGCCCTCGACCACCCAGACGCCCTGCGCCTCGGCCTGCCAGATCAGCGACAGGAGAGCGGGGGCGTGGGTCGGGCTGCCGCCGACATAGGTGGCGTAGCGGCCAAAGAGCTGGCGCAGGCGGGGGTCGTCAAAGCTGCGCTGCAGGAGGCCGCGCAGGGTGGACAGGGGTGCCATGGCGGGGATCAGCGCGGGCTGGGCCAGCACCTTGGCGGCGAGCGTTGTGATCCGGGGATCGGCAGTTTGCATCATGGGCGCGTCAAAGGCGCTGAAGAGCGACCGGGTGCGCGCGCAGAAGCGGGTGAACTGAGCGGCCGCCTTGGCCCCGGCAAAGGCGCGGATGGCCCCGATGCTGCGTTCGTGATCGGCGTAGAGGTCAAGCTGAGACCCGTCGGGCCAGAAGTGGCGCGCCAGCGTGTCCTGTTTGATCAGCGTCACGTGATCGTCCAGCGTCGTGCCAAGCTGGGCAAAGAGGTCGTCGAAGACGTGGCGCATCGTCAGCACCGTGGGCCCGGCGTCGATGGGCCCGGCGGGGGAGGGGATCGTGCGGATCTTGCCCCCCACCGCGTCGTGCCGTTCCAGCAGCGTTACCGCATAGCCCGCCGCGCGCAGGCGCACGGCACAGGCCAGCCCCGCGATGCCCGCGCCGATGATCACCGCGCGCAGCGGTGCGGGGGCAGACAGGTGAGTCATGCGGAAGAGGCCAGGCGTTCGTACATGGCGCAATTGTTGACTCGTGATCGCAATGTGTCCAGTATGATTTACACTTTGGTGTCTCGTTTGTGTGACATCCTGCATCTTGGGGAGCCTTGCCATGGGCCTGAACACACGAATCGAAGCGGCCATCGCAGAGGCGGTTGCCGTCGGGCAGGGCAAGGGGCGCGCGACGCCGCCACGGCTGGCCAGTGCGCTGCAATACGCCACGGCACCGGGCGGGGCGCGGATCCGGCCCACCATCCTGATGTCGGTCGCGATGGCTTGCGGCGACGACCAGCCCAGGATTGCCAATGCCGCCGCCTCGGCACTGGAGATGATCCACTGCGCCAGCCTTGTCCATGATGACCTGCCCTGTTTTGACGACGCGGATGTGCGGCGCGGCAAGCCGAGCGTGCACAAGGCCTATTCCGAACCTCTGGCGGTGCTGGCGGGCGACAGCCTGATCGTGCTGGCCTTTGAGACGCTGGCGCGGCAGTCGGGTCTGGCGCCAGACCGTGTGGCGCAACTGATCATCACGCTGGCGCAGCGCACGGGCATGCCCGGTGGCATCTGTGCCGGGCAGGGATGGGAAAGCGAAACGGAGGTCGATCTGTCGGCCTATCATCAGGCCAAGACCGGCGCGCTGTTTATTGCGGCCACACAGATGGGGGCCATTGCCGCAGGGCAGGAGGCCGAGCCGTGGTTCGAGCTGGGTGACCGGATTGGCGAGGCGTTTCAGGTGGCCGATGATCTGCGCGACGCATTGTACGACGCGGACACGCTGGGCAAGCCTGCGGGTCAGGACGATCTGCATGGGCGGCCCAATGCGGTGACGCTGTTGGGTGTGCAGGGGGCGATCAGCCGCCTCAAGGATATTCTGGGCGGTGCGATTGCGTCGATCCCAAGCTGCCCCGGTGAGGCGCAGCTGGCCGAGATGGTGCGCATGTATGCAGAGCGTCTGACGCCCGTGGTCGCACCGAGCCGCGTGCCCGGCGAATGAGTGTCGAGGCCCATGATCTGCCTGCATGGCGTGGCGGCTGGTTGAACCGGCTGATTGCGCGGCCGGGGTTCCAGAGCTGGGCCAGCAAGTTTCCCCTGACCCGTGGCCGTGCGCGCGCCGATGGTGCGGCGCTGTTCGATGTGGTGCAGGGGTTTGTGCAGAGCCAGGTGCTGATGGCCGTGGTCGAGTTGGACCTGTTGCGCCGGTTGCGTGCGGGGCCGCAAAGTGCCGAGGCGCTGGCGCGGGCCTGTGATGTACCTGCGGACCGGATGCAGGTGCTGTTGCAGGCGGGTGCTGCGCTGGGGCTGCTGCGGCGCAAGCGCGACCGGTTTGGTCTGGCCCGCAAGGGGGCGGCGTTGATGGGCGTGCCGGGGCTGGAGGCGATGATTCGTCACCACAAGGCGTTCTATGATGATCTGCGCGATCCGGTGGCGTTGCTGCGCGGACCGGAGGAGACGCAATTGAGCCAGTTCTGGCCCTATGTGTTTGGCGGCGACGTACCCGCGCCCGAGGCCGCGATCTATTCCGACCTGATGGCGCAGTCGCAGCGGCTGGTGGCCGAGGACACGCTGCGCGCGGTGTCGTTGAAAGGTGTGCGGCATTTGCTGGATGTAGGTGGTGGCACCGGCGCGTTTCTAGAGGCGGCCGGGCGTGCCGCGCCGTCCATGCAGATGACGCTGTTTGATTTGCCCGCCGTTGTGCCCGATGCGCAGGCGCGGTTTGATGCGGCTGGCATGGCGGGCCGCGTGTCCATCGTGCCGGGGTCGTTCCGTGAGGATGCCTTGCCCGGAGGGGCCGATACGGTGTCCTTGATTCGTGTGCTTTATGATCATTCCGATGACACGGTGCGCGCGCTGCTGGCGCGGGTGTATGATGCGTTGCCTGCGGGCGGACGGTTGATTGTGTCCGAGCCGATGGGTGGTGGCGCGCGGCCTGATCGGGCCGGGGACGTGTATTTTGCGTTCTACACCATGGCGATGCAGACGGGCCGCGCCCGGTCCGCCGCCGAGATCACAGCCCTTTTGCAAGAGGCAGGGTTTGCCCAGATCAACAGCCCGGCGCCTGCGCGGGCCTATGTGACCCGTGTTCTTACGGCGGTGCGCCCAAGTTGATTCACAGGAATGTGTCCATTCTAATTGACACATCAGAATGTCCATCTAGAATGACACTAACCAAAATGTCGCACGGCTGAGTCTTTTTGAGAAAGAGGCGGCACGATGCGGCGCCAACAAGGAGATCGTCTTTGGACACCACCGCCGTTCTGCTCAAGGGTCCGAGAGACCTGGCCGTGGACACGCTCGCGCTGACGGCGCCGGGTGCGGCGGACCTTGTTGTTCAGGTGACCCATTCAGGTATTTCGACCGGAACCGAAAAGCTGTTCTGGTCGGGCGAGATGCCGCCCTTTCCGGGGATGGGGTATCCGCTGGTGCCGGGCTACGAGGCTGCGGGCGAGGTGATGGAGGCCGGTCCGCTGACCGGGTTCAAGCCGGGCGACCGTGTGTTTGTGCCGGGGGCGAATTGCTATGAGGGGGCCTTTGGCCTCTTTGGTGGTGCGTCGCGTTTGTTGGTATCCGACAGTGGGCGGGTGACGCGGATCGATGCGGGCATGGGGCCTGAGGGCGCGCTGCTGGCGCTGGCTGCGACGGCGCGTCATGCGATGGCCGGGATGAACAAGGCGGTGCCGGACCTGATCGTAGGTCACGGTGTGTTGGGCCGGTTGCTGGCGCGGCTGACGATTGCCGCCGGTGCGCCCGCGCCCACCGTTTGGGAGATTGACCCCGCCCGCCGCAGCGGCGCGCAGGGTTACGAGGTGGTGGATCCCGAGAGCGATCCGCGCCGCGATTACAATTCGATTTACGACGCATCGGGGCAGGGCGCCTTGCTGAACGATCTGGTGGGGCGCATCGCCAAGGGTGGCGAGATCGTGCTGGCCGGGTTCTATTCCGCGCCTTTGTCCTTTGCCTTTCCGCCCGCCTTCATGAAGGAGGCGCGGTTCCGCGTGGCCGCCGAGTGGACGCGCGAAGACCTCGCCGCGACGCGCGCGTTGGTGGAATGCGGGGCGCTGAGCCTTGCGGGATTGATCACACATACACGGGCGGCGGCAGATGCGCGCGCGGCCTATGAGCAGGCGTTCACCGATGGGAATTGCCTGAAGATGATTTTGGACTGGGAGCACTAGCCGTGAAAGACGAAGTACCGAACCTCAAGGATTTCGATCAGCGTCTGCGTGACGAGGCCAACGAAGATCTGGCCGATGTGCTGCCCGCCGAGGCGACCAAGGACACGCAGATCATCGCGATCTATGGCAAGGGCGGCATCGGCAAGTCGTTCACGCTGGCCAACCTCAGCCACATGATGGCCGAGCAGGGCAAGCGCGTGCTGCTGATTGGGTGCGATCCCAAGTCGGACACCACATCGTTGCTGTTTGGTGGCAAGGCGTGCCCCACGATCATCGAGACCTCGACCCGCAAAAAGCTGGCGGGCGAAGAGGTGCAGATCGGTGACGTCTGTTTCAAGCGCGGCGGCGTGTTCGCCATGGAGCTGGGCGGGCCCGAGGTTGGCCGCGGTTGCGGCGGGCGTGGGATCATCCACGGGTTCGAGTTGCTGGAAAAGCTGGGGTTCCACGATTGGGACTTTGACTACGTCCTGCTCGATTTCCTGGGCGATGTGGTCTGCGGTGGCTTTGGTCTGCCGATTGCGCGGGACATGGCGCAGAAGGTGATCCTGGTGGCGTCCAACGATTTGCAGTCGCTGTACGTGGCGAACAACGTCTGTTCGGCGGTGGAGTATTTCCGCAAGCTGGGTGGCAATGTCGGTGTCGCCGGTCTGGTCATCAACAAGGATGACGGGTCGGGCGAGGCGCAGGCCTTTGCCGAGGCTGTGGACATTCCGATCCTGGCGTCGATCCCGCAGAATGATGACCTGCGCAAGAAATCCGCCAACTACCAGATCGTTGGCACGGCCGAATCCGAATGGGGTGCGCTCTTTGCCGAGTTGGGCATGAACGTCGCCGTGGCCCCACCTGTGCGGCCCGCGCCGCTGAGCCAAGACGGGTTGCTGGAGCTGTTCGACGGGTCGGAAACCGGCGCGGGCATTGAATTGCAGCCCGCCACGGATATGGACATGCGCGGCAAGAACGCGGCGCCCAAGGAGAGCCTCGAGGTGATCTATGACGAGGCGTGAGATCAGGGGTTTCGGACCGCTGACGCGGTCCGACCGGCTGGGGGCAAGCCCCCAGACCCCCATGCATATTTTTGGAACAATGAAGCCGTGAGTGATCGGGTCACATATGACGCCGCCGATGAGGTGGAGGTGACAACGGGTCATCCGCGCGAGGCAGAAATGCCTACCGCTACGGGCGTGGACGGTTTGGGATGTCATTCCGGGTCGGAGATGGAAAAGGCCGCCCGGATGGCGGGCAATTCCGAGATGCTGGACAAGTTTGCAGAGGATTATCCGCAAGGGCCACATGACAAGCCGCAGTCGATGTGCCCCGCCTTTGGGTCGCTGCGCGTGGGGTTGCGGATGCGCCGTGTGGCGACCGTGCTGTCTGGGTCGGCCTGCTGTGTCTATGGGCTGACGTTCGTGTCGCACTTTTACGGTGCGCGGCGGTCGGTGGGCTATGTGCCGTTCAATTCCGAGACTTTGGTGACTGGCAAACTTTTCGAGGACATTCGCGAGTCTGTGCACGATCTGGCCGATCCTGAGAAATACGATGCCATTGTGGTGACGAACCTCTGTGTTCCCACGGCCTCTGGTGTGCCGCTGCGGTTGTTGCCGGATGAGATCAACGGCGTGCGGATTGTGGGTATTGATGTGCCGGGTTTTGGTATTCCGACCCATGCGGAGGCCAAGGATGTCTTGGCCGGTGCGATGTTGAAATACGCACGCGAAGAGATTGAAGCCGGGCCGGTGGCCGCACCTGTGGGTGGCAAGTCGGATCGCCCGACAGTTGCCTTGCTGGGTGAGATGTTTCCGGCGGACCCGATGATGATTGGTCAGATGCTGGCGCCTTTGGGTTTGGCGGCGGGGCCTGTGGTGCCGTGCCGTGAGTGGCGTGAGCTTTATGCCGCTTTGGACAGTGCCGTCGTGGCGGCAGTGCATCCGTTTTACACATCGGCTGTGCGCGAGTTTCAAGCGGCTGGTCGGCCTGTGGTTGGATCTGCGCCCGTGGGGCGCGATGGCACGGCGGAATGGCTGAAGAATATCGGTGCGGCCTATGGGTGTAGCGCCGAGCAAGTGGCCGAGGCGCAGAACGCCATCCTCCCGGCGATTTCTGGTGCCTTGGCTGCGACACCGATCAAGGGGACGATCACGTTGTCGGGCTATGAAGGGTCCGAGCTGCTGGTCGCACGCCTGTTGATCGAGAGCGGGGCGGAGGTGCCTTATGTGGGCACGGCCTGTCCGCGGACGCCGTGGAATGCGGACGATCAGGCGTGGTTGGAGGCCAAGGGCGTGAAGGTGAAATTCCGCGCGTCGCTGGAAGATGATTGTGCGGCGATGGAGGCGGTGCAGCCCGATCTGGCCATTGGCACGACGCCGGTGGTGCAGAAGGCCAAAGAGTTGGGCATTCCGGGTCTGTATTTCACCAACCTGATTTCGGCACGGCCCCTGATGGGTGTGGCCGGGGCCGGGTCGCTGGCTGAAGTGATCAATGCGGCCATCGCCAACAAGGGGCGCATGGATCATATGAAGGCGTTCTTTGAAGGTGTGGGTGAGGGTGACACGGCGGGCGTCTGGGAAGGCGCGCCGAACCTGCGGCCAGATTTCCGGGCGCAGAATGCGAAGAAGCTGGAACGTCAAGCCAAGGCCGCGAAGGCGGCGGAGATGATCTAGTGCGCGGATATGGAACATATGCGCGCAACGGCGCGAGGCAGTGTTTGGCGCAAGCCGAACGCGTTCGCGCACGGTTGTATAGCAGCGGATCGGTTGTCGCGTTCCGCCCGGCGGGCACCGCCGGGCAGCGCCCGTCCGCCCCCCTGGGCGGGCGCTATGCGCCCACCCGCGGACGCGCGATGCCCTTTGTTCTGTCCGGAGGTGCCGCATGCTGATCATGGATCACGATCGGGCCGGGGGCTATTGGGGCGCTGTCTATGCGTTCTGTGCTGTCAAAGGTTTGCAGTGTGTGATTGACGGGCCTGTGGGGTGCGAGAACCTGCCGGTGACGTCTGTGCTGCACTACACCGACGCCTTGCCGCCGCATGAGTTGCCGATTGTGACCACCGGTCTGGGCGAAGAAGAGTTGGGCCGGGATGGCACCGAGGGCGCGATGAAGCGGGCCTGGGGTACGCTGGATCCGGCACTGCCTGCTGTCGTTGTGACGGGTTCGATTGCCGAGATGATCGGCGGGGGTGTGACGCCCCAGGGTACGAATATTCAGAGATTTCTGCCGCGCACCATTGATGAGGATCAGTGGGAAGCGGCGGATCGGGCGATGACCTGGATCTTTACCGAGTTCGGTATGACCAAGGGTCGGATGCCGCCCGAGAGGAAACGCGAGGAAGGTGCGCGTCCTCGCGTGAATATCCTTGGTCCGATGTATGGCACGTTCAATATGCCATCCGACCTGGCCGAGATCCGCAGGCTGGTCGAAGGGATCGGCTGCGAGGTCAACATGGTGATGCCTTTGGGCGCGCATGTGGCCGAAATGAGAGATCTGGTGAATGCGGATGTGAACATCTGCATGTACCGCGAGTTCGGGCGCGGGTTGTGCGAGCTTCTTGCCAAGCCGTATCTACAAGCCCCGATAGGGGTCGAGAGTACCACCAAGTTCCTGCGCGCACTGGGGACCTTGGTGGGCCTCGACCCCGAACCTTTTATCCAGCGCGAGAAACACTCGACGCTGAAGCCCGTGTGGGACCTGTGGCGGTCCGTGACGCAGGATTTCTTTGCCACCGCGTCCTTTGCCGTGGTCGCGAACGAGACCTATGCGCGGGGCATTCGCCTGTTTCTTGAGGACGACATGGGGTTGCCCTGTGCCTTTGCCACCGCGCGGGTCGCGGGCAAGAAGACCAACAACGAGGAAGTGCGGGCCTGGATGGGTCAGAAGCGCCCCTTGGTGGTGTTCGGGTCGATCAATGAAAAGATGTATCTGGCCGAGCTGAAGGGTGGGCATGGGCCGAGCCCTGCGTTCATCCCGGCCTCTTTCCCCGGTGCCGCGATCCGGCGGGCGACGGGCACGCCGTTTATGGGCTATGCGGGCGCGACCTACCTCATTCAGGAAGTCTGCAACGGGCTTTTTGATGCGCTGTTCCACATTCTGCCTCTGGCCACCGACATGGATGCCGCCGAGGCCACACCGACGACCCTGCGCCGCGACTTCCCCTGGGATGATGACGCGCAGGCCATGCTGGACCGCATTGTCGCCCAGCACCCCATCCTGACCCGAATTTCCGCGGCAAAAACCCTGCGCGATGCGGCTGAGCAAGCAGCCCTCGCAAGCGGTGCGGACCGGGTTGTGATTGAAACCGTGCGCGCTCTCGATCCTGCTCTGGCCGGATCGTCAGAGGACAAGGACCCTGCATTGGCCGGGTCGTCAGACAACGTTTCCGAGGGAGGAACACCATGACTGACATGACGTCGAACCTGAGCACCGAGGCGCCGAAGAAACGCAGCGGAGAAAAGACCGAGTTCATGGTCTATTTCGCGATCATCTTTGTGGCGACGCTGCCGCTGGCGTGCCTGACATGGGCGCTGGCCGCGATCAAATCGCGGTCGTTCACCGACAAGGGCCCGATGGCCCGCGCGTGGACCCAGGCCCGGATCATCACGCCGATGATCTTTAACGCGTGATCCGCGACGACCTGCATATCTGCGCCGGCCCCTCGGGCCGCGCCACCGAATGTCCCAGCCTGTGTGCGCCTGCTGTGACCCAAGACTGGACGCCTGATCTCAGGTGGACAGAGCCCGGAGGGGGTGACCCCAATGGACCCGGCCGCGGGGTGCGCGGCTTCAGCATGCAATTCCGGAGGAATTCTTATGGCTGACAACCTGTCTTTCACAGGTCTCACAGACGAGCAGGCGCAAGAGCTGCACGCTGTCTATATGAGCGGGCTCTGGCTGTTTTCAGCCGTGGCCGTCGTCGCTCACTTGGCAGTGTTCATCTGGCGTCCGTGGTTCTGAGGAGGGATTAGCAAATGGCAAAGTTCTACAAGATCTGGCTCATCTTTGATCCCCGTCGTGTGTTTGTCGCACAAGGCGTTTTCCTGTTCCTGCTGGCGGCGATGATTCACCTCGTCCTGCTGAGCACGGACCACTTCAACTGGTTCGAGCTGGCCGCGCAAAGCGCCCAGTAAGGACCGCGCGAAGCGGATCTCAAGCAAAGTTGCGGGCGGGGCGAACAGTGCGCCCTCGCCTGCCCGCAACAAACCAACCGATTTTTCTAAGACGGTCGTTGGCGCCATGGCGGTGCCGCGCCGCCAACTGCGGAGATTGAGAAGATGGCCTTGCTGTCCTTCGAGAGAAAGTATCGCGTCCGTGGCGGGACGCTGATCGGCGGTGATTTGTTCGACTTTTGGGTGGGCCCTTTTTATGTGGGGTTCTTCGGGGTCACGACCGCCTTTTTCACCCTGCTGGGCACGGTGCTGATTTTCTGGGGCGCGTCCCAGCAAGGCACGTTCAATCCCTGGCTCATCAACATCGCGCCGCCGGACCTCAGCTATGGTCTGGGGATGGCGCCGCTGCTTGAAGGGGGTCTGTGGCAGATCATAACCTTCTGTGCGACGGGCGCGTTCATCTCTTGGGCGCTGCGCGAGGTTGAGATTTGCCGCAAGCTGGGCATGGGATACCACGTGCCCATCGGCTTCAGCTTTGCCATTCTGGCCTATGTCACGCTGGTCATTTTCCGCCCGCTGTTGATGGGCGCGTGGGGGCATGGGTTCCCTTACGGGATCTTCAGCCACCTCGATTGGGTGAGCAACACCGGCTATGCCTATCTGCACTTCCACTACAATCCGGCGCACATGCTGGCGGTCACGCTGTTCTTTACCACGACGCTGGCGCTGGCGCTGCACGGGGCGCTGATCCTGTCGGCGGCCAACCCCGAAGAGGGCAGCACCGCCCTGACGCCGGATCACGAAGATACGTTTTTCCGCGACTTCATCGGCTATTCGATTGGCACGTTGGGCATTCACCGTCTGGGCTGGCTGCTGGCGATCAACGCGGTGTTTTTCAGCGCGGTCTGCATCATCATCTCTGGCCCGATCTGGACGTCCGGTTGGCCCGAGTGGTGGAACTGGTGGCTGAACCTGCCGATCTGGGGCACCGATCCGTTGCCTGTCTATCAATCCGGTTTTGGGGGGTGATCAGATGATCGAGTATCAAAACATTTTCACGCAGGTGCAGGTTCAGGGCAATCCTGAATGGGGCATGGACGACAGCGGCGAGATGCTGCAGGAGCGCGTGGGCAAGCCGTTTTTCTCGACCCTTGCGGGGTTTGTGGGCAACGCGCAGATTGGGCCGATCTATCTGGGTTGGACCGGGATGGTGTCGCTGGCCACGGGCCTGATCTGGTTCGTGATTGTGGGTCTGAACATGCTGGCGCAGGTCGGCTATTCGATCCCCGAGTTCATTCGCCAACTGTTCTGGCTGGCGCTGGAGCCGCCGAGCCCGGAATACGGTCTGTCGATGCCACCCTTGGACGAGGGGGGGTGGTATATCATCGCCTCGCTGTTCCTGCTGGTGTCGGTGATGACCTGGCTGCTGCGCAGCTATCTGCTGGCGGCCGAGCACAAGATGGGCAAGCACGTGTTCTGGGCGTTCGCCTCGGCCGTGTGGCTGTTCCTTGTGCTGGGTCTGTTGCGCCCAGTGTTGATGGGATCGTGGAGCGAGGCCGTGCCTTACGGTATCTTCCCGCACCTTGACTGGACCACGGCGTTTTCGATCCGCTACGGCAACCTTTATTACAACCCGTTCCACTGTCTGAGCATTGTGTTTCTTTATGGCTCTGTCCTGCTGTTCTGCATGCATGGCGGCACCATTCTGGCGGTGACCCGTTACGGCGGCGACCGCGAGCTGGAGCAGATCTATGACCGTGGCACGGCGACGGAACGTGCGGCCCTGTTCTGGCGCTGGACCATGGGGTTCAACGCCACGATGGAGGGCATTCACCGCTGGGCCTGGTGGTTTGCGGTGCTGACCCCGATCACGGGGGGCATCGGCATCCTGCTGACCGGCACGGTCGTGGACAACTGGTTCATCTGGGCGCAGGAGCACAATTTCGCGCCGATGTATGACGGGGCTTACGGCTACGAAGATTACGGCTCGTACGAAGCCTTCATTGGGAAGGAGAACTGATATGTTTCCCAAGTGGTTTGACAAATGGAACGCGGACAATCCGACCAACATCTTTGGTCCTGCCATTGCGGTGGGTGTGGTTGGCGGGGCGATCTTTGCCGCGGCACTGATCGTGACCTGGGGCAATCCGTACCAGACGGAGAGCATGCAGACCGGCCCGCGTGGCACGGGCATGTCGGTGCCGGAATACAACGTGGCCCGCACCGCCGCCGATCCGACGATCGAGGCGTATTACACCGAAGAGCCGTACATCCCCGAGGGCGGCGAAGAGCTGGCCAAGGACATCTATGAGAATGTCCAGGTGCTGGGCGATCTGACGGATGACAATTTCAACCGCGTGATGCTGGCCATGACCCAGTGGGTCAGCCCCGAAGAAGGCTGTGCCTATTGTCACGGGGATGTCGACATCTCGGAATACGGGTCGGATGACCTCTATACCAAGGTGGTCAGCCGGCGCATGATCCAGATGACCCAGAACATCAACGAGAACTGGGATGGGCATGTGAACGCCGTCGCTGAGGTGGGGGTGAACTGTTACACCTGTCACCGTGGTGAGAACGTACCCAGCGACATCTGGTTCAACGTGACACCTGTGAACGAGGCGGCAGGGGGCTGGGCCGCTGTTCAGAACCGCGCCACCGCGATGAGCGCGTCCACGTCGCTGCCGTCCTCCGCGCTCGAGGTCTATCTGACCGACTATGACAGCGAGGTGAACGTGCACGATCTGGAAAGCCGCGTGGCCGGTGTGCCGGGGCTGACCGAGGATGTGCACACGATCCAGAAGACCGAGATGACGTTCTCTCTGATGAACTATTTCTCGAACTCGCTGGGGGTGAACTGTGTGTTCTGTCACAACAGCCGGGCGTTCTATGACGCGGCGCAATACACGCCGCAGTGGGGCATCGCCCAGCAGGGCCGCCAGATGGTGATCGAGATGAATCAGGAATACCTGATCCCGCTCAAGGACACCTATCCCGAAAACCGCCTTGGCCCGATCTATGCCGATGCGCCCAAGGCCGCCTGCCGGACCTGTCACAAAGGGTATCAGCGTCCGTTGCAGGGCATGAACATGACCGCAGATTGGCCCGAGCTGACCTCGAGCGACGCGCCGGTCTACGAATAGCGCCTGCCCGGGCGCGGCCCGGTCGAGCGATCCACGATGTGGCGGGGCGGTATGCCTGCCCCGCGACGCCAGGCACGGACCATTGGCTTCCTTGGTCCGGGCACGGGGTCTTCCCGGCCCCGGTTCCCTTCCTGTTGGCTACAGGAACCCTGGCGTCGTGCTTGATTCCCTCAGGCACGGCGCCTTTTTGCCCCAAGGGTCCGTTGGCAAGGCGGATGGGGCACGCGATGAAAGGATGTGCGCCCATGACCGACCGTAAGAGCAAGACACCCCTGTTGGACACCGTGGCGGGCCCCGCCGATCTCAAACGCCTGTCGGATGGCGAATTGTCCACGCTGGCGCATGAGTTGCGCAGCGATGTCGTCGAAGCGGTCAGCCGCACCGGCGGGCATCTTGGATCTTCGCTCGGTGTGGTCGAACTGACCGTGGGCATCCACGCCGTGTTCGACACGCCACGCGACAAGGTGATCTGGGACGTGGGCCACCAGTGTTACCCGCACAAGATCCTGACCGGGCGCCGCCACCGCATGGGTACCCTGCGCCAGAAGGACGGGCTGAGCGGGTTCACCAAACGGTCCGAGAGCGACTACGACCCCTTTGGCGCGGCGCATTCCTCGACCTCCATCTCCGCCGCTTTGGGGTTCACCGTGGGCCGCGACATGGGCATGCCCACGGGTGACGCGATTGCCGTGATCGGCGACGGGTCGATCAGCGCGGGCATGGCCTATGAGGCGCTGAACAACGCAGGCCACGAAGGCCGCCGCCTGTTCGTCATCCTGAACGACAACGAGATGTCCATCGCCCCGCCCACCGGCGCGATGAGCACATACCTGTCAAACCTCAGCCGCAATTCACCCTTTGCCCCGCTGCACGCCATCGCCGAAGGGATGGAGCAGGCCCTTCCCAAACCGATGCGCGACGGCGCGCGCCGCGCCCGCGAGATGGTCACGGGTGTGGAGAGCAAGGGCACGTTTTTCGAGGAACTGGGGTTCGATTATATCGGTCCCATCGACGGGCACGACATGGATCAGGTGTTGAGCGTGTTGCGCGGCGCGCGTGCGCGGGCCACGGGGCCGGTGCTGATCCACGCCTGCACGGTCAAGGGCAAGGGCTATGCCCCCGCCGAAGGGTCGGCGGACAAGTATCACGGCGTGTCGAAATTCGACGTTGAAACCGGCGAACAGTCCAAAGGCAAAAGCAACGCGCCCGCCTACACCTCGGTGTTCGGAGAGACGCTGGCCGATCTGGCCGCGCGCGATCCGGCCATCGTGGCGGTGACGGCGGCGATGCCGGGCGGCACCGGCGTGAACAAGATGGCCGACCGGTTTCCGGGCCGCGTCTTTGACGTTGGCATCGCCGAACAGCATGGCGTGACCTTTGCCGCCGGGATGGCGGCCAGCGGGCTGAAACCGTTCTGCGCGATCTACTCGACCTTCCTGCAACGCGGATACGATCAGGTGGTGCACGACGTGGTGCTACAGGGTCTGCCGGTGCGTTTTGCCATCGACCGGGCGGGGCTGGTTGGTGCCGATGGCGCGACCCATGCCGGGTCTTTCGACATCGGGTATCTCGCGTCGCTGCCGGGCATCGTGGTCATGGCCGCCGCCGACGAGGCGGAGCTGGTCCATATGGTCACGACCGCCGCCGCCCATGACAGCGGCCCCATCGCCTTCCGCTATCCGCGCGGCAACGGGCGCGGGGTTGAGATGCCGGAACGGGGCGAGGTGCTCGAGATCGGCAAGGGCCGGATGATCCAGGAGGGTACGGATGTGGCGCTCCTGTCGCTGGGCACGCACCTTGACGCCTGCGAACGCGCCGCCGCACGGCTCGAGGCGGACGGGCTGTCGGTCTCCATCGCCGATGCCCGTTTTGCCAAGCCGTTGGACATGGACCTGATCCGCGATCTCGCCGCCCGCCACCAGTTGCTCGTCACGGTCGAACAGGGGGCGATGGGCGGTTTCGGCGCGATGGTTCTGCAAGCGATGGCCGCCGAGGGGCTGCTGGATCACGGGCTCAAGCTGCGCACGATGCACCTGCCTGACCGCTTCATCGATCAGGCCAGCCCGGACGAAATGTACGCCGATGCAGGCCTCACGGCGGACGACATCGCAAACACCGTCCGCGACGCCATGGGCCAGACCGCCACAAATGTGATCGACCTGAAAACCGGCGCTTGAGCCCTTCATTGTTCGGGAAATATGCCGGGGAGCGCGAGGGGCTGGCCCCTCGCTCCGCCTGTGGAAATCACACAGGCGTCGCAATCCGCGCACGCGCCGCTGCCGCCTGGTCGGGTAGGCCCGACCGGTCATAGACCTCGGCCAGCATCGCATTGAGCGGCACGCCATCGGGGTCAAAGGTGCGGCGCATCTCCAGCACCTGTTGCGCCTGCGAGGTACGCCCCGAACGGATCAGCGCGTCCAGATGGATCTGTTCGAAGAGGTCACGCTGCGCGTGGCTGCCGCCGCCTTCGGCCAGACGCGGCAGGGCCTTGCCCAGAAAACGGATGCAGTCCTCGTAATCCTCCGCCGCGTGGGCCGCGATGCCGTGGGCGGCCCAGAGCGCCACGTCTCGCCAGACCGCACAGTCGTGGCGGCTTTCGTCCTCGGCGCGCGCCTCGATGGCTTTGAGCAGGTCCTCGCCCTCAGGCCGGCCCGTGCGCCCCAGCGCGTAAAGGTATTGCAGGGTCAGGAACGGGCTTGTCGTGTCCGCGCCGCGCTTGGCCACGTGATCGGCCACGTCGGCCCAGCGGTCGCCCACGTTGACGCCCGCAAACTCCATCCGCGCCAGCAGCGACACCGCGCCGACCTGGTCCTGGCTGTAGTCCTTGGACAGGCCCCAGACATGGGTATCGTACGCCGCCAGCAGGTCATCCGTCCGCCTCGCAGAGATGTAGAACAGCGCCAAGTGCCACCAGTTGTGTGTGTGCATGAAGCTGTTGAGGTCGGCCCAGTGATGCGCCACGGATTCCAGAAACGCTGTGCCCTCGGCCACCTGGCCACGGGTGAGGTAGACATGCGCCAGCGCGTGATGCGCCCAGGGCTCGCTGTCGTCAATGGACAGGGCGTGGCGCGCCGCCGCCTCTGCATCGTCCAGCAGGTGGCATTCCTCGAAACCAAAGGCGAGCATCCCGTGGGCATAGGCAATGTCCGCCGCCCCCGGCTGCGCCTTTTGCGCGACGCGCAGCATGGCCGGAAAGTCGCCCGCGTTGAACGTGTGGTACTGGCCCAGTTTCAGCATCACCATGTCGCGGGGATAGGCGCTGACCGTGGCCTCGCAGAGCTGGATCAGCTTGGGGATCTCACCGGCGACAAAGAGGCGCGCGGCCTCGACAGCGGCGTCCTCGCGCGCGGTCAGGCCGGTGGCGGCCAGCGCGTTGTCGAGAAACGGCTGCGCCAGTTTCGGGGCCACGGGGGCCTCGAGCAGCATGTAGAGGATCGCGGCATAGGCATTGGCCAGCCCGTTGGCGGGGTCGCTTTTGGCGGCCTTCAGCACATTGGCGGCCTTGGGCTGAAAGCTGATGAACCCGTGCACAAAGTCGTCGATGCCCTGGCGCGTGGCGTCATCGGTGCAGGTGATGGGCAGGCCGTAGAGGTCGTGCATGATGTCCCCCTCAGATCGGGTGTTTGGCGGCGTAAGCGCGCAGCAGATCGGCCACGTTTTCCGGCGCGTCCCAGTGGATCGAGTGGCCTGCCCCCTCAAGGATGTGGTGCGGCAGGTGGCTGAGCACGGCAAGGATGTGATCCGGCGGCACGATCAGATCCAGCGCGCCGATCAGCACTTGGGTCGGGCAGGTTGGGCTGGCCAGTGCCGTGCCGTCGAACCCGCGCAGGGCGGTCAACTGGTGTTCCATCGCGTCCGCCGATTGTGCATAGGGATAGGCAAGGCTGTCGGCCACAGCCAGATCAACCGCCGAAGGGTCGTGAAATACCAGCGGGTTGAACAGCCACGGGAACAGCGCGCGTAACCACGTGTCAGGGGGCGCATCGCTGCGCCGGATCGCGATCATGTTCGCAAAAAGGGCGGTGTTGCGCGGCAGGCGCACAGGGGCGGATGCCGCGATATGGGTGGAGGCCAGGCGTTCCGGCACGTCCTGGGCCATATGCAGTGCGATGATCCCACCCATGGAGTGCCCGATCACGTGATAACGGTCGTGGCCCAGGTGATCCATCAGCGCCAGCGCGTCCTTGCACATCAGGTCAATCGAAACCGGCGCATCCCAGGGTGTCGTGCGTCCGGTGGTGCGGTTGTCGGGTGTGATGCAGGTAAAATGATCGCTGAGCAGCGGCACCAGCGGGGTCCAGCTGGCGTTGTCTGACATGAAACCGGCCAGCATCAACAGCGGTGGCCCGTCCCCCGTCACCTCGTAGTGCAGTGTGATGTCCGCGCGATCAAGTGTCGGCATTGAGCTGTCCCCATGTGGGCAAGAGATCGTTTGGCGCAGGTGTGGCCGCATGGACCCCGCGCGCGATGGCGCGTGTCAGACATAGGGCTGCGGCATGGCCGATGAGGCCCAGATCGGCGGGTGCGGTCAGCGCCATCGCCCCGGTGGAGACGGCAAAAACCAGATCGCCATCGCCGGGGCTGTGCGCGGGCACGCAAGCGCGGCCGATCCCGTCATGGGCGGCAATCGCGACCCGCTGGCACTGGGCCTTGTCGAGGGTCGCGTCTGTGGCGACGATGGCGATGGTGGTGTTGGCGCGTTCCAGCATGGCCGTCAGTTTACGGCTGTCCAGGCTGCGGCCAAGCCCTGACGCCGGGTCCGGCCCCAGCCCGCCGAATTCACCGTCGATCTCGAAGGGGGCGGCCCAGAAATGGCGGTCGCCGGGTGTTGTGACGCTGCCCATCGGGTTGGCGACGACCAGCGCCGCGACCGTGGCCCCGGTGTCGAGGCGCAGGGACGCAGTACCAAGCCCGCCTTTCATCATCGCGGTCATCGCCCCGGTGCCTGCCCCCACTGTGCCGATATCCGTGTGGTCAGTCGCCGCATCAAACGCCGCGCGCCCGAGGGCCGGGTAGGGCGTGTCGGTCCATTCCTTGTCACCGCCCGACAGCAGATCAAAGATGATCGCCCCCGGCACCAGCGGGATGATCGCGTCGCCCACGCGAAATCCACGCCCCTGCGCGCGCAGACCCGCCACCACGCCGGAACAGGCGTCGAGGCCGTAAGCGCTGCCGCCCGACAGGACCAGCGCGTCTACCTGTGCCACGGATTTGTCGGGCGCCAGCAGGTCGGTTTCGCGGGTGCCGGGCGCGCCGCCCATGACGGAGACCGAGGCGGTGAACGGCGCATCGGCGGTCAGCACGGTCACGCCGGATTTCAGCGCGTCATCCTGTGCGTTGCCGACGCGGAGCCCGGAAACATCGGTGATCGCATTGTGCGGGCCTGGGATCATTTTTGCGCCTCCGGCGGGCATATTTTAGGGAACAATGAAGGGTCAGATGCGCGGTTTGGCGGCAGCTGTTGCCGGGTCGCCGGTGTTGGGCTCGCCAGCGGGTTCGATCAGTAGAACCTTGCATTCGTGTTCTGCGCGGGGGCGGTGGGTAACGCCCTTGGGGACGATGAACAGCTCGCCGGCCTTGACCGTGTGGCTGGTGGTGTCGAGGTCCATCACCATTTCGCCGTCGAGCACGAGGAAAAAGTCGTCGGTATCCTCGTGCAGATGGTAGGGGAACGCGCCCTGGAATTTGACCACCATCACCTCGTTGTCATTGTAATCGGCGACGACGTGCGGGTCCCAGTGGCTGTCAAATTGGGCGAGTTTGGCGGCGAGGTTGATGGGGTGCATGGGCGTCTCCTTTTGTGGGGCCATCATGCCGGTATTGGGCGGGGCGGCAAGGGGACGCGTGGGCGGATCAGGTGAAGAAGCGGTCCGCATCGAAGGGGATCAGGTGATCATGCGTCACGCGCCGCTCGGTTTTTGCGGTGACCGGGCGGCCGTTGTTCCGAACGGTGCGCAGGGTGGGTCGGTCGGGGTCGCCCCGGACGATCAAATATACAATGCCGATCTTGTAGGGGCTCATTCTAAGCTGGGCGGGGTCGAATTGCGCCAGGTGGTGAACGCGGTGTTGCGTTTTGCGACGGTGACGCATCCAGAGCATGGCCGCCATATAGACAGCCAGACCGCTGAGGAACGCGATGTAGGCATCGAGGCTAATTTCGACGAAGAGAGCATTCAAATGCAACGCCCGCCGTCGATTTCCATGGCGACGCCGGTGATCATCGAGGCGGCGTCGGAGCACAGGAACGTCGCGGCCGCACCCATGTCCTGCGGGGTGGAGAAGCGGCCCAGGGGGATGGTGGAGAGGAATTTCTCGCGGATTTCGGGGGTGTCTTCGCCCATGAACGATTTGAGCAGAGGGGTTTCGCCTGCCACGGGGTTGATGGCGTTGACGCGGATTCCGTGGGGGGCCAGTTCGACCGCCATGGCCTTGGTCGCAGTGATCATCCAGCCCTTGGAGGCGTTGTACCAGTTGAGCCGGGGGCGGGGCGACACGCCTGCGGTGGAGGCGACGTTGAGGATCGCGCCCGCGTTGCGGGATTTGAAGTGCGGGACCAGGGCGCGGGCGGTGAGGTAGACGGACTTGGCATTCACCGCAAGGACGCGGTCAAAGTCGTCTTCGGTCACGTCCTCAAGGGCCTGGGGTAAGTGGGTGATGCCCGCGTTGTTCACGAGGATGTCGAGGTGGCCGAAGGCGGCGAGCGTGGCGTCGGCCATGGCCTGTACGGAGGCGCCATTGGCCACGTCGACCTGCACTGCCTGGCCGCCGATGTCATCCGCCACGGCCCTTGCGCCGTCGCCGTTCAGGTCGGCCACCATGACGCGCGCGCCTGCGTCGGCGAATGCGCGGGCGATACCGTCGCCAAAGCCGGATGCGGCCCCGGTGACCAGTGCGGTTTTGCCTTCGAGTTGCATGGGATCCCCCTTTGCCGGCATTTGGTGTCCGGTCATTGAACGTGTGTTCGGGTCAAAAGTCGACCATCAGTTTGCGCCTTGGTCCGGCGTAGGATCAAAGCGCGCAGGCGCCGTTTTCGAGGTCGATAATGGCAGAGCGCGCGATGTAGGTGTCCTGGCCCCCGACCTTGGGGCCGTAGAAATCCAGTTGCAGTTTCAGGAGCGACACGTCGGGGGCGTCGTCGATCGTGGCGGCAAACTCCAGTAGCGGTTTGACGTTGGAGGCGCAGAACGCAGGGACAAGGGCCTGAAAGTCTGCTTCGGTGGCGAGGCGGTTGGTGGGCACATAGACGGTCAATCCGGCGACGGGCGGGCCATCGTCCTGCGCCTGCTGGAAAAAGCCAAGCTCCATCGCGGGCCAGTCCAGTTCGATGTCCTGTGCGTGGGCGGGCGTCGTGGCCAGCAGGCACAGGGCCACGAGAAGCGGACGGGGGGAGGCGGGGCTGTGCGGCATGTTTGTTTCCTGCGCTATGTTTCAGGCCGTTGCGCGGCCCCCGGATTGGTCAAAGCAGAAGCCGGTGGAAAAGCTTGCCTCGTCGGAGGCCAGCCAGCAGGCCATGGCGGCAATCTCCTCGACCGTGCCAAAGCGGCCCATGGGGATCTTGGACTGCATGAAGTCGATATGTTCCTGCGTCATCTGGTCAAAGATCGCGGTGCGCACGGCGGCGGGGGCGATGGCGTTGCAGGTCACGCCGGTGGTGGCCAGTTCCTTGCCCAGCGATTTGGTCAGGCCGATCACGGCGGCCTTCGAGGACGAATAGGCTGGGGCGTTGGGGTTGCCTTCCTTGCCCGCGATGGAAGCGATGTTGACGATGCGGCCCCAGCCTTTGGCCGCCATCAGGGGGGCGGCGGCGCGGCAGCAGTAGAAGACGGCGTTGACGTTGAGGTTGTGCACGGCCAGCCAGTCTTCGACCGGGTAGTCCCACGTGGTGGTGTTGGGCCCGGTGATCCCGGCGGAGCAGACGAGGATGTCGGGGTTGGTCTGGGCCATGGCATCGGCCACGGCGGAGGCGTCGGTGACGTCGATCTGGCGGGTGGTCATGCCGGGGGTGTCGATGGACGCGAGCGCGTCGGGGTTGATGTCCCAGACCTCTGCGGTGCCTCCTTCGGCCACAATCCGGCCCGCGATGCCTGCGCCGAGGCCCGCGGCCCCGCCTGTCACGACGGCGCTGCGCCCTTTGAACCGGTTTTCGAAAATCATGCTGTGTCGTTCCTTAAGTCGTATCTTTGTACGTGCCGCAGCTGTCCGTCGCCTGCGGTTGTGGATTTTTCGTGGGCAAAGCCCTGTCGGACCCAGAAGGCCCGACCGCGTGGGTTGGCGTCAAGCACGGAGATGCGCAGGCAGGTGCTGCCATCGGCGCGGGCCTGGTCCGACACATGGGCGACCATTTGCGCGCCAAGGCCGCGACCGCGCGCGGCAGGGTCCAGCAGCAAGAGGCCGAGATACCAGTCGTCGGGGCCGTAGAACCCCTTGAGGCAGGTGGCGATGCCGGTGAGCCTGCCGCCCGCCTGCGCACCCCAGATCCAGATCTGGTCGGGCGGGACGGTGGGGGGCGCGTCGGTCATTGCCTCTTGGACATAGGCCATGTCCGGCCCGGCCCCGGTTTCCAGTTCGATATAGTCGCGGGCGCGCAGGCACAGGTGCAGGACGCGGTCGCCATCGGCGGGCCATGTCAGGGGCACGATCTCAGCCATGGTGGGCGGCGACAGTTTTGAGGGTGGAGAAGCCGTAGAGCGCCTCGAACCCTTTTTCGCGGCCATGGCCGGATTTGCCGACCCCGCCGAAGGGCAATTCCACCCCGCCGCCCGCGCCGTAGTTGTTGATGAACACCTGGCCTGCATGCAGGGCGCGGGCCAGTCGCATTTGCCGCGCGCCGTGGGCCGCCCAGACGCTGGCAACCAGCCCGTAGTCGGTGCTGTTGGCGATGGCTATGGCCTCGTCTTCGGTGTCGAAGGGGATCAGCACCTGCACGGGGCCAAAGATTTCGTCCCGTGCCAGCACATGATCGGGGGGCACGTCGGCAAAGAGGGTTGGGACCACATAGGCCCCATGTTCGGGCGCGTTTTTCAGGTGGCCCTGCGCGGCGATGGTCAGGTCCGCGCCCTGGGCGAGGAAGTCGTTCACGATCTGCTGTTGCCGGGTCGAGATCAGGGGGCCCACGCGCAGGTCATCCATGGCGGGGCCCACGGACAGGGCGGCATAGGCATCAGCCATGCGTTCGCGCACTGCGTCATAGGCACCGCGCTGAACGAGGATGCGGGAAGAGGCAGAGCAGGTCTGGCCCGCGTTCTGGATGCCAGCGTTCACGAGGAAGGGCAGGGCGGCATCAAGGTCCGCATCGTTGAACACGATCTGCGGGGATTTGCCGCCCAGTTCCAGTGTGACGGGCACCACGTTGGCCCCGGCCGCCTGCTGGACCAGCGCGCCGGTGCGGACCGATCCGGTAAAGCTGATGTGCTGGACGCTGGCGTGGCTGGCCAGTGCGGCCCCAGCCTCGGCCCCCAGCCCCGGCACCACGTTCAGCGCACCGGCGGGCAGGCCCGCATCGCGGCAGATATGGGCAAAGGCGAGGGCGGTCAGGCAGGCCTCCTCTGCCGGTTTGAGAACACAGGCGTTGCCCATGGCAAGGGCTGCACCGACGCTGCGCCCGATGATCTGCATCGGGTAGTTCCACGGCACGATATGGCCCGTCACCCCGTGTGGTTCGCGCAGGGTATAGACGGTGTAGCCATCAAGGTACGGGATCGTCTGACCGGTGATCTTGTCCGCCGCGCCGCCGTAGAATTCCATGTAGCGGGCCAGCGCCACGGCGTCGGCGCGGGCCTGGGTCAGGGGTTTGCCGACGTCGTGCGCCTCGATCTCGGCCAGGTCATCGACGCGGGCCAGGACGGTGCGGCCAATCTCCGTCAGAATGCGGCCCCGTTCGGTGGCGGTCATCCGGCCCCAGTCGTCTGCGCGCGCGGCATGGGCGGCGGTTACGGCGGCATCGATGTCGCCCGCCTGTCCGCGCGCGATCTGCGCCAACGGGCTGCCATCGGAGGGGTTGGTCAGGGGCAGGGTGGCTTGGGCGGCGCGCCATTCCCCGCCGATCAGCATCAGGGACGGGTCGAACCAGAGGGCGTCTGTCATGGTGTCAGCTCCAGTTGGGGCAGGGTGGGGGCGGCGTCGATCAGGGTGCGGGTATAGGGATGCGCGGGGGCGGTGAACACTGTCTCGGTCTGGCCGTCCTCGACGATTTTGCCCGCCTGCATCACCAGCACGCGGTCGGTGATCGTACGCACCACGCTGAGGTCGTGGGAAATAAAGAGATAGGTCAGGTTGTACTGCGCGCAAAGCCCCGCGATCAGGTCGAGGATCTGGGCGCGCACGGACACGTCGAGCGCGCTGACCGCCTCGTCAAAGATCACAAGTTCGGGGCGGATGATCAGGGCGCGGGCGATGGCGAGCCGCTGGCGTTGGCCTCCGGAGAACTGGTGCGGGTACTTGTCCGCGTCGGCGGGCGACAGGCCCACATCCGTCAGTGCGGTGGCGATGCGGTCGGCCCGGTCGGGGGGCGGTTCGGGCAGCAGGTGAAAGGGTTCGGTGATCAGGCGCGACACCCGGTGGCGGGGGTTGAAGCTGCCGTAGGGGTCCTGGAACACCACCTGCATTTTGCGCCGCACGCTGGGGTCGGTGACTGGTGTGCCGTCCAGAGTGATGGAGCCCGCCTGCACCGGTTCCAGCCCGAGGATGGCGCGGGTGAGGGTGGATTTGCCGCAGCCGCTTTCGCCGACAAGGCCGATGCGCCCGCCGCGGGGGATGTCAAAGCTGACCCCATCCACGGCGCGGTGGTGGCGGGCGGGCGCAAAGAGGCGCGTGCGGGGCAGGGCATAGTCGCGCACGACGCCGTCGACCCGGAGAAGCGGTGCGTCTGACGACGCCTCTGGCAGGGCGACGCGGTGGGTCGAGGCGGCGAGCAGGGCGCGGGTGTAGTCATGGGCGGGGTTGGCCAGCAGGGGGGCAGTGGCGCCGTGCTCTACCACCGCGCCGTGGCGCATGACGGTGATGCGGTCGGCCATTTGCGCCACGACGGCGAGGTCGTGGGTGATCATCAAAAGGCCCATGCCGTCCTCGGCGGCGAGACGTTTGAGCAGGGCGAGGATCTGCGCCTGCGTGGTCACGTCGAGCGCGGTGGTCGGTTCATCCGCGATCAGCAGTTTCGGCCCGCAGGCAATGGCGATGGCGATGACAACCCGCTGGCGCTGGCCGCCGGACAGCTCGTGCGGGAACCGCGCCATGGGGATGTCGTGCAGTTCGACGCGGTCGAGCACGGCGCGGGCCTGGGCGTCGGCGTTCAGGTCAGGGCGGTGCAGGCGCAGGGTTTCGGCCACCTGCGCGCCGATGGTCATCACCGGGTTGAGAGCGGTCATGGGTTCCTGAAACACCATGCCGACCGTGTTACCGCGCAGGGTGCAGAGCGTCGGCTCGTCCAGCTGCAAGAGGTCGTGGCCATCCAGTGTGACTGCCCCTGTGGCCTGTGCGCCGTCCGGCAAAAGCTGCATCACCGACAGGGCGGTCATGGACTTGCCCGAGCCGCTTTCGCCGGTGACGGCCACGACCTCGCCCGCGGCGACGTTGAGTGACACGTCGCTCAGGATCGGGGTGCCACCTATCTGCACATTCAGGGCGTCGATCCGCAGCAGGGTCATGTTCGCGCCACCCGCAGTTTGGGATCGAGCGCGTCACGCAGCCCGTCACCCAGCAGGTTCAGCCCCAGCACGGTGAGGATGATCGCAATGCCCGGCACCAGCGCCATATGCGGTGCGATGCTGACCAGCGTTTGCGCGTCGGCGAGCATACGGCCCCAACTGGGGGTCGGGGGCTGCGCGCCGAGGCCCACATAGGACAGGGCCGCCTCGGCCAAGATGCCAAGGGAGAACTGGATCGTGGCTTGCACGATCAGCAGGTTGGCGATGTTGGGCAGGATGTGTTCGACGCTGATCCGGGCGGCGCCCTTGCCCGACACGCGGGCGGCGAGGATGAATTCCCGCGCCCACAGCGGCAGCGCCCCGCCGCGTGTCACACGGGCAAAGACGGGGATGTTGAAGATGCCGATGGCGATGATCGCGTTGACCGCGCCCGCACCGAAGATGGCGGTGATCAGGATGGCGATGACGAGGCTGGGGAAGGCAAAGATCAGGTCGTTGCCGCGCATGATGATCTCGTCCGCCCAGCCGCCCTGGCGTGCGGCGGCCCAGAGGCCCAGCGGCACGCCCAGCCCGATGCCGATGCCCACTGCGACCAGCGCCACGGCGATGGAGGTGCGCGCGCCCACCATGATCATCGAAAACAGGTCGCGGCCAAAGTGGTCGGTGCCGAGCCAGTGGGTACCGTTGGGTGTTTGCAGCTTGTCGGGGATGTTCATGGCCGCGTGGTCGAACGGCGTCCATAGAAAGGACAGGCCCGCCGCCACCAGCACCAGCGCCGACAGCGCCCCGCCCAGCCACAGCGCGCGGCTCATGTCCGGCCTCGCAGGCGCGGATCGACGGCGGCATAGGCCAGATCGACGGCGAAATTCACTACGATGACGGCAAAGACCAGCAGCATCGTCACAGATTCCACCACGATCAGGTCACGGGCCGAGATGCTCTGAAAAATCAGCCGTCCGAGGCCGGGTAGGTAGAATACCTGTTCGATGATGATCCCGCCTGCCAGGAGGAACGAAAATTGGAGGCCCAGGATGGTCAGCACCGGGATCAGCGCATTGCGCAGCCCGTGGCGGCGCAGGGCCTGTGCGCGGGTCAGCCCCTTGGCCCGTGCGGTGCGCATGAAATCCTCGCCCATGATATCGAGCAGCGACGAGCGCATGACGCGCGCCAGGATCGCCGCCTGCGGCAGGGCCAGTGCGATGGCGGGCAGCGTGAGGGATTTGAGCGCGGCGAATACGCCCTTGTCCCAGCCGGCGAAACCGCCCGCGCTGAACCAGCGCAGGTTGATGGCAAAGACCAGTACGAGCATCATCGCGAACCAGAAATTGGGGATGGCGATGCCGATCTGCGTGGCCCCCATGACGCCCACATCGCCTGCCTTGCCCCGGCGCGAAGCGGCATAGATTCCGGCGGGAAAGGCGATCAGCGTCGACAGCGCCAACGAATAGAGCGCCAGAGGCAGCGACACCCAAAGCCGTTGGGCAATCATGTCGGACACGGGCGTGCGGTACTGATACGAGGTGCCGAAATCCCCCTGCACCATGCCGCCGACCCAGGCCAGATACCGCTGCACCTTGCTCTGATCCAGACCCAGTTCGGCGCGCAGGGCGGCGAGCGTGTCCTCTTGGGCGTTCACCCCCAGCATGAAGGAGGCGGGATCGCCCGGCGCCACCTCGATCACCGCAAAGATCACGAGCGACGCGATGGCGAGGCTGATCAGCAGGGAGGTCAGGCGTTTGAGGGCATAGCGGAGCATGGTGCGCCGACGTTAGGCGGGGGGGTCGGGACAGGCAAGCACGTCTGTCAGCGCGCCGACATCCTGCGCCAGCGCGGCCAGTGCCAGCCCGCGCACGGTGTCGATGTAACAGGCCTGATCCCAGCCGCAGGTCTGTGTCAGGTTCTCCCAAGTGCGCACAGACAGGATTGTCCACAGCAGGTCGGTCGCCTGTTCCGGGTCGACATTTGCGGGCAGGGTGCCTTCGTTTGCCAGCGCCTGTACGGCGGCGGCACACCCCTCGCGCATGTCGGCCATGCGGGTGTTCCACGCGGCGGCGGCCTCTGCGTCCGTGTCGACGACTGCAAGGATGGCGCGGGCCACGCCGTAGATCTTGGGGATGTAGTTGCCCCAGGCGGTCACGAAGGCATCGAGCCGTTCGGTGCCCGACGTGGCGCTGCGACTGGCGGTGAGCGCGGCATCGATGTCGTTCTGCATGTCCTGCAACCGGGTCGCCGCGATCAGCAGGTCGGTGCGGCCCGGAAAGTGCAGATAGACCGCCTGCCGGCTGACACCGCTGGCGCGCGCAATGTCGGACATCGTCGGCAGTTTGGCACCGGGCCGCTCCAACAGCGCCAGCGTGGCGGTCAGGATTTTTGTCGGGGTATCGATTGTGGTGCTTGACATGCTGTAAAGTACCACTTACTTGACAGGCTGTCAATTGACACTGTGTCAAGCGACTTGGCTTCAGGAGACCTCATATGACCAAACGTATTTTCATCTGGGTGGCACACCCGAAACCCGGATCACTGAACGCGGCATTGGCAGAACGCTATGCCACCGGCGCGCGGGCGCGGGGCGCTGATGTGCGCATCATGCATCTGGCCGAGATGCAGACCGAAACCGGCTATGCCGACGGGGCAACGCTGTCCCCGGATGTGGTGGCCTGGCAGGACAATATCCGCTGGGCCGAACACGTAATGATCGTGCACCCGTACTGGTGGGGGGCCATGCCCGCACAGGCCAAGGCGGTGATGGATGCGGGCCTGCAATCGGGTTTTGCCTACAAATACAAGGCACGTGGCGTGGCCTGGGACAAGCTGCTGACCGGGCGCACGGGTGATGCGATCATCACCTCCGACACGCCGCCCTGGATCGACACGCTGCTTTATCGCAGTCCGGGCCGCCGCGTGATGCGCAATCAGGTGATGAAGTTCGTGGGCGTCAAACCGCGCCGGGTGATCCAGCTTGGGTCGGTCAAGCTGGCCAAGCCGGAAAAGCTGGATCGCTGGTTGCAGCAGGCCGAGGCGATGGGGGCTGCGGCGGCCTGACCCCTCGCCAGCCGCGCGCCAACCGCTACAACAGGGGCATGGAACGGCCCCTGTTCATCGGATCCGACATCTATCGCGGATCAAGCTATGGCACGTGGCACCCCTTGCGGGTGCCGCGGGTGTCCACGGTCATCGACCTCAGCCGCGCAATGGGCTGGTTGCCGGGCGACGTCTATGTGCCCAGCCCACGGGTCAAGCCGCATGCGTTAACCATCTGGCACACACCCGAATACGTGGCCGCCCTGCACGCGGCCGAAGCCGCCCAAGAGGTGAGCGATGCCGTCCGCGCCCGCCACGCGCTTGGCACGCCCAACAACCCCGTTTTCCCCGAGATGTATCGCCGCCCGGCAACGGCGGCGGGCGGGTCGCTGCTGGCCGGGGAACTGCTGCGCGATGGCGGCATCGTCTACCACCCGGCGGGCGGCACGCATCACGGGATGCCGGACCGGGCGGGGGGGTTTTGCTATCTCAATGACCCGGTGCTGGCGATCCTGTCGCTGCGCCGCAACAGGGCTGCGCGCGTGGCCTATATCGACATCGACGCGCATCACCCCGACGGGGTCGAAGTCGCCTTTGCCACCGATCCGGACGTGCTGATGATCTCTGTGCACGAGGACGGGCTGTGGCCGCGCACCGGCGCGCTGGGGGCGACTGATACGCTGATCAACCTGCCCGTGCCGCGCGGGCTGAACGATGACGAAATGGCGCTGATCCGCGATGACCTGATCCTGCCGCGCTTGGCCGCGTTCCGCCCGGATGCGATTGTCCTGCAATGCGGCGCTGACGGGGTAGAGGAAGACCCACAGGCCCACCTGTCCCTGTCCAACCAGGCCCACTGGCACATCGCCCGCGCCCTGACCGGCATGGCCCCGCGCCTGCTTGTGCTGGGCGGGGGTGGCTACAACCCGTGGTCGGTGGGGCGCCTCTGGACCGGGATCTGGGCCACGCTCAACAGCCACACCATCCCCGACCGCGTCACGCCCGAGGCCGAAGCCGTCCTGCGCGCGCTGCGCTTTGACGGCAACCGGCGCGGCAAAAACCCACCTGATCACTGGTTCACCACCCTCGCCGATACGGCCCGAACCGGCCCGATCCGGGACGACATCAGATCACGCCTGTCGCAGCTCTGATCCCTGTCATCTTGCCAGATAAACTCCGGGGGAGCCCGCAGGGCGGGGGCTGGCCCCCTCCGCACTATCCACCGTAATCGGCGTCGCTCACATGCTCCAACCAAGTGGCCGCCGACCCGTCCTGCATCTCCTGCATGGCGATGTGGGTCATCGCCGTCTCGGGGCCCGCGCCGTGCCAATGTTCAACCCCCGCAGGGATCCAGACCGTGTCGCCCGCGCGGATCGGCTGCGGGGCCTCCCCGCGCAAACAGACCAGCCCGGCCCCTTGGGTCACATGCAGAGTCTGGCCCAGCGGATGCGTGTGCCAGGCCGTGCGCGCGCCAGGTGCAAAATGCACGCTCAGTGCATTGAGCCGCCCCGGCGCAGGGGCCGAGATGATCGGATCCTGCCAGACCTCCCCGGTGAAATAGTCCGGATTGGCCCGTAGGCTCGGGCGGCTGCCCGCCCGGTGCAGGATCATTCCGCCCAGCTCACGCCGGTGAGGTCAGTGGCCTGTGTGGGCGCGTTGGTCCACAGGCCCTGCACACCGGCCTTGGCCACGGACAGTTGCGCCAGCTGGAACAGGTATCCGTTCACCGCGTCACCAGCGATGATCTCTTGCGCCTTGGCCATCAGGTTGGTGCGTGTGTCGGGGTCTGTCGTGCTGTTCAGCGTGGTGATCAGCTCTTGGAACGCGGGGTTGTCGTATTGGAAGTAGTAGTCCGGGTTCGCGTAGATGCCGATGTCCATTGGTTCGGTGTGCGACACGATGGTGAGGCCGAAATTCTTGCCCCGGAACACGGTTTCCAGCCACTGCGCCCATTCGACGTTGATGATCTCGGCTTTGATGCCAACCTCGGCCAGCTGGGCCGCGATGATCTCTCCGCCGCGGCGGGCATAGGACGGGGGCGGCAGGTGCAGGGTGGTCTCGAACCCTTCGGCCATGCCGGCCTCGGCCAGCAGTGCGCGGGCCTTGTCGGGGTCAAAGGACGAGCCGCCCGTCAGGTCCACATAGGCCGGGTTGTGCGGCGCGAAATGCGTGCCGATGGGCGTGCCATAGCCGAACATGGCCCCGTCGATGATCGCCTGGCGGTCAATGGCATGGGCAACGGCTTGCCGCACGCGGACATCGTCAAAGGGCGGCTGTTTGTTGTTGGTGGACAGAATCGTCTCGCCCTCGGTCGAGCCAACGAGCACCTGAAACCGCGGATCGGCGTCGAATTGCGGCAGGTTCTCGGGCGCGGGGAAGCCGGTAAACACGTCTACATCCTCGGCCATCATCGCGGCAAAGGCCGCCGTCGGGTCCGAGATGAACTTGAACGTCGCTTCGGTCAGCGCGGGCTGATCACCCCAATAGCCGTCATATTGGCTGATCTGGATGCTGTCGCCTTGGGTCCATTGATCGAATTTGAACGGGCCGGTGCCGATGGGCTGCTGTTTGATGTTCTCGATGCTTTCAGGGGCCACGATCACCGCATCGCCCCAGGCGAGGTTAAAGAGCATGTTGCCATTGGGCTCGGACAGGGTCAGGCGCACGGTTTGCGCATCCACCACCTCAACCGCGCTGATCGCGGCATAAAGCGCCTTTTGCGCATTGGCGCTGTCATCGGCGAGGATCCGGTCGAGGGTGAATTTCACGTCCTCGGCGTCCATCGTGGTGCCGTCGTGGAAGGTCACACCGTCCCGCAGGGTGAACGTATAGGTCAGCCCGTCATCCGAGATTTCCCAGCTTGAGGCGAGGCCCGGTACAACCGATCCGTCGCCCATGAAACGCGTTAGACCCTCGAACACGTTGGAGTACAGGACCGAGTCAATCGCCCCCGCCGCGGCAGAGGTTGGATCAAGATGCGGCGGCTCAAGCTGCATGGCGACGGTGATGTCGGTTTTGGCCCAGAGGCCCGTGGCACTCAACGCCAGAGCGGCGGTGGTCATCATCATCGTACGGTGGAACATGGCTGTCTCCCCTTCGGTGGTCCGGTTGCCCCGCCAGCTTTCCCGCAAAAGGGGCACCTTGCAAGCCCTGCGTGGCCCCGATCCGTTTCTTGCGCAATGCAGACGCGGAAACACGCGGGCGCATGATCCGGGTCGGCGGGCCCTGTGCGCACAGTCTAGGTCCGGCCCTGTCACGCCAGAAACAGGAAAGGGCAAAGACATGCGACTAAAGGACAAAACGATCATTATCACCGGGGCCAGCAGCGGGATCGGAGCCGCCGCCGCACGCCTTTTTGCGCGGCACGGGGCGCAGGTGGTGCTGGGCGCACGGCGTGGCGACATCCTGGAACAGACAGTGGCCGAGATTGCCGCATCAGGTGGTCACGCCGCCTATGTGGCGGGCGATGTCGGTGATCCAGACGTGGCGCAATCGCTGCTCGAAAAGGCGGTGACGACCTTTGGCGGGCTGGACGGTGCGTTCAACAACGCAGGCATGGTCGGCCCCATGGGACCCGTGACCGAGATGACGGATCAGACCTGGGCCGAGGTGATCCAGACCAACCTGACGAGCGCGTTTTTGTCAGCGCGCGCACAAATCCCGGCAATTGTGGCGCAGGGCGGTGGGTCGCTGGTCTTTACCGGGTCCTTTGTCGGTGTCGCCAATGGCGGGATGCCCGGCATGGCCGCCTATGCCGCGTCCAAGGCCGGGCTGATGGGGCTGGTGCAATCGCTGGCGATGGATTGGGCCGGTGACGGTGTGCGGGTCAATGCGGTGCTGCCCGGCGGGACAAAGACCGCAATGGCCGGCGATGACCCGGCCGCGCACGATTTTGTCGCCAACCTGCACCCGGTCAAACGTCTGGCCACCCCGGACGAGATCGCGCAGGCGGCCTTGTTCCTGCTGTCGGATGAGGCGTCCTTTGTAACGGGTGCGCCGCTCGCGGTGGATGGCGGCATGTCGGTGCGCATGCTGTAACGTCGCGGCGGCGGGTCGTGACATTGCGTGCCTGTGCCTGCTATGGGCGCGCAACGACCCCTAGGAAAGACCCCGCCGATGAGTGCCACCGCCCGCAAGACCGCCCCGATGCCCGACGATATCCGGGCGATGAAAGGCGGCACGCCCATCGTCAGCCTGACGGCCTATACAACGCCGATGGCACAGATGATGGACGCCCATTGCGACTTTGTGCTGGTGGGCGACAGCGTGGGCATGGTTCTGCACGGCTTGCCGTCGACCCTGGGCGTGACGATGGAGATGATGGAGATGCACGGCCGCGCCGTTGCCCGTGGTCTGAGCCGCGCAATGATGGTCATCGACATGCCCTTTGGCAGTTATGAGGAAAGCCGTGAACAGGCGTTCCGCAATGCAGCGCGGTTGATGGCCAGCACCGGCGCGGGCGCGGTAAAGCTGGAAGGCGGCGTTGCCATGGCTGACACCATCGCCTTTCTGGTGGCGCGGGGCATTCCGGTGATGGCCCATGTGGGCCTGACGCCTCAGTCGATCAATACGCTGGGTGGCTACAAGGTGCAGGGACGCGGCGATGCCGGTCAGGCGCTGATGGCCGACGCGCAGGCGGTGGCAGATGCCGGGGCCTTTGCGGTGGTGCTGGAAAAGGTACCAGAGACCCTCGCCGATGAGGTGACTGCCGCCGTGCACATTCCCACGATCGGGATCGGCGCGTCGGCGGGCTGTGACGGGCAAATCCTTGTGCTCGATGACATGCTGGGCCTGTTCACCGCGTTCAAGGCCAAGTTTGTGAAACGCTATGCCGAACTGGGCGCGGATGGTGCAGCGGCCATTGCGGCCTATGCCGACGACGTGCGCGCCCGCCGCTTTCCCGGCCCCGAACACGTGTTCGGCGACGCGGCACCGGGGGCAAAACCATGACCGCGCCGATCATCCGCACGCGGCAGGAATTGCGCGAGATGACAAATGCGTGGCACCGCGCGGGAGAGACAATTGGCGTTGTGCCGACCATGGGCGCGCTGCATGACGGGCACCTGAGCCTCGTGGCGCGAGCCAAAGAGATGAGCGCCCGTGTCATTGTCACCATCTTTGTGAACCCGAAACAGTTCAACAACCCGGACGATCTGGCAAACTACCCCCGCACCGAACATGAGGACGCGCGCAAGCTGGAACGCTTTGAGGTCGACGCGATCTATGTGCCGGATGGGGCGCAGATGTACCCGGACGGCTTTGCCACGAATATCAGCGTCTCGGGCCTGACGGACGTGCTGTGCGGTGCGCACCGGGCGGGGCATTTCGACGGTGTGGCGACGGTGGTGACCAAGCTTTTCACCCAGACCGCCGCCGATTTCGCCTTTTTCGGCGAAAAGGATTTTCAGCAGTTGCAGGTGGTGCGGCGGCTGGCACAGGACCTCGATCTGGGGGTCGAGGTTGTGGGCTGCCCGACAATCCGCGAGATGGACGGGCTGGCCATGTCATCACGCAACCTGATGCTGTCCGATCAGGCGCGCAGCCGGGCCTCGGCCCTGAACGAAGTGATGGAAGAGATGGCGGATGCGCTGGGGCAGGGGGCGGCGATAGCTGACTTGCTGCCCGATGCACAGGCACGGCTGGCCGCAGCAGGGTTTGGCGACATCGACTATCTTGAAATGCGGTCCAATGACACGCTGACGCTGTTGGAGCGGGCGACCGCGCCTGCGCGCCTCTTTGCCGCCGTGTTCATGGCCGGCGTGCGGTTGATCGACAATATCGATGTGCCACTAGCGCGGTAGCAGCAGCGTCTCCAACGCCGCGCCCATTACCTTGGCACTGTCGAGCATATCGGTGATGCCGATCCACTCATCGGGCTTGTGCGCCAGTTCCAACTCGCCCGGACCATAGGCGATGCAATTGCGCAGCTTGCCAATGCGGTCGATGTGTTTCTGGTCGTAAGAGCCGGGCGAGGCCACATAGGTCGGTTCCACCCCCAGCACCGCCTCGATGGCGGCATGTACGGTTTCGACCACGGGCGCGGCCTTGTCCGTCATGGACGGCAGCACCACGTTCAGCTCGCGCATCTCGTAGTCGAACCGGTCGCGCGACGCCTTGAGCCCTTCGAGAAGTTCCACGACTTCGGCGCGCACCTGTTCGACGTTTTCCTCGACCAGAAAGCGGCGGTCGATCACGATGCGGCAACTGTCGGGCACGCAATGGGCGGGCAGGCCGTCGTAATCATCGCCCTGTTCCGGCTGGCCCCCGTGGATGGAGTTGATGTTCATGGTCGATTGCCGCGCGCCTTCGGGCACCACGGGCATATCAGTGTGACGGGCGGCCATAGCGGGGAACAGGTCGCGTTCGAACGTGTCCAGCACCGCCCCCATGTGACGCACGGCGCAATCGCCCAGGAACGGCATGGAGCCGTGGGCAATCTCGCCCTTGGTCTCGATCTCGGCCCACCAACCGCCGCGATGGCCGAGGCAGATACGGTCCTTGTTCAGCGGTTCGGGGATGATGACGTGCTGGACGCGCGCCGGGTCAAAGAACCCCTGTTCGGCCAGATAGGCGACACCGCCGTAGCCGCCCGATTCCTCATCCGCCGTGGCGCTGATTTCGACCGCACCGGAGAAATGCGGGTGTTCAGCGATGAACGCCTCGGCGGCAATGATGGAGGCGGCAAGGCCCCCCTTCATGTCACAAGCGCCGCGGCCATAGATCTTGTCGCCCTCGATCTCGGCGCCAAAGGGGTCGCGGGTCCAACCCTGGCCGACCTCGACAACATCGTGGTGGCTGTTGAAATGCACGCATTCGCCCGGTGTCTTGCCGTCGCGCCGCGCCACCACGTTCCAGCGCGGATAGGTATCGCTGTCGCCCGGCGTGCCGTGGGCGCGGATCATCTGGACGTCAAAGCCGTGTTGGCGCAGCCGATCACCGACCAGCGCGCAGATGTCGTGATAGTGCCGCCCCGGCGGGTTCAGCGTGGGGATGCGGATCAGGGCCTGGGTCAGCGCGACCAGATCGTCGCGGGCGGTGTCGATGCGTGTGGCGAGGGTCATGGCGCAACTGTCGGGCGGCGCGCCTCGAATGGCAAGGGAGGGCGCGCGTCAAAACGGCCCTCCGGGGGGCATATTTGCCGGAACAATGAAGCCCTAGAGCTTGCCCAGTGGCACCTTGAGCGCCATGTCGCCTGCGTCGTCGCGGGGGATTTCGCCGGCGCGCATGTTGACCTGAAGGGCAGGGATGATGAGGGAGGGCATGGCCAGTTGGGCATCGCGTTCGGTGCGGAACTTGATGAAATCGGCGCGGGTTTTGCCGCCGCCCACATGGACGTTCTTTTCCCGCTCTTCGGCGACAGTGGTTTCCCAGGCAATGGCGCGCCCGCCGGGGCCGTAGTCGTGGCAGATGAACAGGCGCATATCGTCAGGAAGGGCCAGGACGCGCATGATGCTGTCATAGAGTTCGCCCGCATCACCACCGGGAAAATCGGCGCGGGCCGAGCCACCGTCGGGCATGAAAAGCGTGTCGCCGACAAAGGTGGCATTGCCCATCACATGCACCATACAGGCGGGTGTGTGGCCGGGCGTGTGCATGGCGAAGCAGGACATCGCGCCCACCTGATAGGTGTCGCCATCGGTAAAGAGCGCGTCGAACTGGCTGCCGTCGCGCTGGAATTCGGTGCCTTCGTTAAAGACTTTGCCGAAGGTGTCCTGCACCTCGGTGATCTTGGCACCGATGCCGATCTTGCCCCCGAGCGCCTGTTGGATATAGGGCGCGCCAGAAAGGTGGTCGGCGTGCACATGGGTTTCGATGATCCAGTCGAGCCGCAGGTCATTGGCGCGGATATGGGCGATCATCTGGTCCGCCCCGTCGAAATTCAACGCACCGGCGGCATAGTCGATGTCCATCACCGCATCGATCACGGCGCAGCCCGCGCCATTCGGTTCCTGCACCACGTAGGAGATCGTGTTTGAGCGTTTGTCGAAGAACGGCGTGACAGTTGGACAGCAGTTCATGTCGGGCGTCATTGCTTGTCTTCCTTCTCTATGGGGCCGCCCTGCGCGTCCCAGGTCGAGAACCCTTCGCGCAGGTGGGCGGCCTCGAACCCCATGTCCTGTAGTGTGGCAACAGTCAGGGCGGACCGCCAGCCAGAGGCACAGTGGAACAGGTAGGTCTTGTCCGCTTGGCCAAACACCTCTTTGAAATAGGGGCTGTCTGGATCGACCCAAAATTCGATCATGCCGCGTGGAGCGTGGACCGATCCGGGGATATAGCCGCTGCGCTGGCGTTCACGGATATCACGGATGTCGACGATCACCACGTTCGGATCATCCACCATGGTGATGGCGTCCGCCGTTTCGACCTCTTTGATCCGGGCGCGGGCATCGGCCACCATCTGAGCCGCAGTTGTCTTGAGAGCCATCGGTTCCTCCTGCCAATGGTCAAACTGTGCCAGCGCACGCGGCGTCGGGCAAGCCTGTCCTTTTCGCAGGTAATGAGAGTTATGTTAAATTCAACCGTTCTGTGCAGCGAGCGTGGACACAACTTCGTCCAGGCTGCGGCGCGCACCGGTTTGCAGGTACTCCATTGCGCGCAGTGCACTGTCGTGCGCCGGTAGGCTGGACCCGGCCACACAATCCTCGATCACACGGCAGAAATAATCGTGCTGATGCGCGTCGACAAAGGTGTAATGCACACACACGTCCGTCAGGCCGCCAACCAGAAGCAGGGTGTCGACCTTGAGCCCTTTGAGCAGGATTTCAAAGTCGGTGCCAAAAAAGGCTGAGTAGCGCCGTTTGCGCACGATATAATCGTCCGGGCGCACATCCATTTCGGCAACAGCCAAGGCTGTGGCGGGGTTGTCTTCGAGGCAGTGGACGTCTTCGTCACCGTCCAGTTCGCGGCCGAAATCCACCATCGACGGGTGGTGGACCTCTTGGACAAAGATCACCGGCACATCAGCGGCGCGGGCCGCGTCGATGGCGGTGCGGGCGCGCAGCATCCGGTCTTTGTAACCCGGCATGTTGTCGATGGACCGCACGGCGCTGTCGTCGATAAAGGTGCTGGCTTGAATGTCGATCACGATCAATGCCGCGCGGCCCTCGATCAGTGCGCGCGGCGTTTTCTGTGCGTTGGCCATCAGACCGCCTGTGTTGCGGCGATGGCCCGTTGCCAGCGCGCATAGCCTGCTCTGCGGTCGGCATCGGACATTTGCGGATCAAACCGTGCCTCGTGGGCCCAAGTTGCGGCAAACCCGTCCATGTCGGGGTAAATCCCCGCGCGCATACCGGCCAGCCACGCCGCCCCCAGCGCGGTGGTCTCAAGGCCTGCAGGTCGGTCCACCGGCGCGCCCAGCATATCCGACAGGAACTGCATCGCCCAGTCATTGGCGCTGAGACCCCCGTCCACACGCAGCACCGCATCGCCGCCATCGGGCCAGTCGGCGCGCATCGCTTCCCACAGGTCACGTGTTTGAAAACCGATGCTTTCCAGTGCGGCCCGCGCCATGTCCGCAGGGCCGGTGTCACGGGTCAGACCGAATGTCGCGCCTCGGCAATCGGGGTTCCAATAGGGCGCGCCCAGCCCGGTGAAGGCGGGCACAAGGGTCACATTGCCACTGCCCTGTTCGGCCAGCGCCTGCGTCTCGCTTGCTGTCTGGATCACGCCCAGACCGTCGCGCAACCACTGCACCACGGCACCCGCGATGAAAATCGATCCCTCCAGCGCATAGGTCGGCTTGCCGTCCAGCTGATAGGCCACGGTGGTCAGCAACCGGTTTTGCGAGGTCACAGGCGTGTCGCCCGTGTTCAGCAACGCAAAGCACCCGGTGCCATAGGTCGATTTCAGCATACCAGCCTGGAAACAGGCCTGCCCGATCGTCGCCGCCTGTTGGTCCCCCGCTACGCCATAGATCGGCGTCTCGCCGCCCAGCCGGTCGGTCACACCGAAATCGGATGCACAGTCGCGCACCTCGGGCAGCATCTCCATCGGGATATCCAGCATCGCGCACATCTCGGGACTCCACGCGCCCTTGTGGATGTCATAGAGCATTGTGCGCGCCGCATTCGTCGCATCCGTCACGTGGTTGGCCCGGTCCGTCATGTGCCAGATCAGGAAACTGTCAACCGTCCCAAACAGCAGCTTGCCCGCCCGCGCCCGGTCGCGCGACCCCTCGTGTTGGTCGAGGATCCACTTGACCTTGGTGGCAGAGAAATAGGGATCCAGCAGCAGCCCGGTGATCGCCATGACCCTCGGCCCGCAGCCCCTCGCACATCGCGGCCGTGCGCCGATCCTGCCAGACAATCGCATTGTGCAACGGTTCGCCTGTTTCCGCGTCCCAGATCACGGTTGTCTCACGCTGATTGGTGATGCCGATGGCGGCAATGTCCGCCGCGCCTAGACCGGTCTTCTCCATCACCGCTTTGCAGGTGGATTTCACCGTATCCAGCAGGTCCTGCGGATTGTGCTCCACCCAGCCACTGTTCGGGAAATGCTGCGTAAACTCCTCCTGCGCAGAGGCAACAGGGCGCATGTCACCGTCAAAGATGATCGCCCGCGAGGACGTGGTGCCCTGATCAATGGCGAGAATATGGGTCATGCGGCGTTTTCCTTCATCCAGTCGTCAACGGCCGTGCGTTGTTCGGGCGTCAGCCGCAGACCCAACTTGGTCCGCCGCCACAACGCATCCTCGCCACGCACCGCGTATTCGCGGGCCATCATCCATTTCAGCTCGGCCCCGGTCAATGTCGCACCGAAATCCGGGCCCAGATCCTCGGCCGTTTTGGCGCTGCCCAGCACCTCCCACGCCTCGGTCCCATAGGCGCGGATCAGACGCGCGGCCCATTTGTCGTCCAGAAACGGATACTCCGCCACCAGCCGCGCACGCAGCGCAGGCACATCCGACACCTTGAAATCACCACCGGGCATCAGCACCCCGGCGGTCCACGCCTCGCCCAACCCCATCTTGGCCAGCGCCTGTTCGGCCAGCTTGCGATAAGTGGTGATCTTGCCGCCAAACACGCTCAGCACCGGCGGGCCATTTTCATCCAGCGCCAGCACGTAATCCCGCGTGGCCGCCGTGGCCGACGACGCCCCATCATCATAAAGCGGGCGCACACCCGAATAGGTCCACACCACATCCTCGGGCGTCACGGGTGTCTCGAAATACTCGGATGCAAAATTGCACAGGTAATCGCGTTCGGTGTCGGAAATCGCGGGTTTTGTGTCCGGGTCCGTATGATCCGCATCGGTGGTCCCGATCAGGGTGAAATCCTGCTCGTAGGGAATGGCAAAGATGATGCGCCCATCAGTCCCTTGAAAGAAATAGGCCTTGTCGTGATCATAAAGCCGCTTGGTCACGATGTGGCTACCGCGCACCAGCCGGATGCTGTGCTGGCTGTTCTGCCGCATCACGCCGGTCAGGATGTCAGCCACCCACGGGCCACCGGCATTGACCAGCGCCTTGGCACGAAACGTCCCCTGCTCTGTCTCGATCCGCCAGGTGTCGCCGTCGCGCGCGGCTTGTGTCACGGCACAGCGGGTCAGGATCGTGGCCCCCCGCGCCTCGGCGTCACGTGCGTTCAGCATCACCAGCCGCGCATCCTCGACCCAGCAGTCACTGTATTCATAGGCCATCTTGAACCGCGACTTCAGCCCCTTGCCCTCTGGCGCAGTGGTCAGGTCCAGCGTCTTGGTGCCCGGCAAAATCTCGCGCCCGCCCAGATTGTCGTAGAGAAACAGGCCCAGCCGCACCAGCCACGCAGGTCGCCGCCCCTTTTCGATCCACGGCATCACAACGCGCAACAGACGCGAAGTGGGCGTGTCACTGTCAAACCGCATGTCAGGCGCGTATGGCAGGACAAAGCGCATGGGCCAGCTGATATGCGGCATCGCTTTCAGCAGCACTTCACGCTCTTTCAGCGCCGATTTGACCAGACCGAATTCAAAAAATTCGAGGTAGCGCAGCCCGCCGTGAAACAGTTTGGTCGACGCCGACGACGTCGCCCCGCCCAGATCACCGGCCTCGGCCAGACCCACGGACAGGCCCCGCCCGGCCGCATCCCGTGCAATCCCGGTGCCGTTGATACCACCGCCAATAATGAACAAATCAAAGACTTTTTCGTCGGCCACGCCCGAACCCTCCGCCTGCGTCAAGACCACCTCTTAAAACTTTAGTAAGCAGTCTTCAATCGTTAGCGTTAACGCTGCGGCGTGATGTCCTTGATTCCCAACAGAACCGCGGCGCCGATCATCAACGCGCCACACATGCGATTGATCCACACAAAAGACAAGCGTACCAATCGCGCGGCCACACGGTCCCCGGCCCAACCCCACAGGATCAGGGTCGCGCCGTCCACAAGGATATAGGTGAGGCCCAGGATTAGAAGCTGTGGCAAGACGGCGGCGGATGGGTCGATGAACTGCGGAAACAGGGCCGCGAAAAACACCACAGCAAAGGGGTTGGTCATCGACGTCACGAACCCCATGCGGAACAACCGGCCCGGTCGGCCCGAAGCGGCAGCACCCCGCGTACCCGCACCTTCACGCGACAGCATCAGGCGCACGCCGATCCACACCAGATACGCCACGCCCAGCCACTTGATCCAGCCAAAGGCCACGGCAGAGCTGGCAATCACCGCCGCCAGACCAAAGGCGGCGGCCGTCATCTGCACCGCATTGGCGCTCAGATCTCCGGCAATCACCCACAGACTGCGGCGCAGCCCGTGTTTCATCGCGTTCGATACAATCAACAGCTGGCTGGTATCCGGCGGCGTGGCAAAGAACACGGCCACCGCCGCAAGGTACAGCAGATAGGTCTCGGCGCTCACGCCTGTTCCAGATCAGTGCCGAAAATCACGTCTGCATGTTCGGACAGATAGATGCGCAGCCACGGCGTGAACCGTTCCGGATCGCGGGCAACCGCGTCGCGCAGGGCGTGGAACTCGATCCACTCCACGGCCATGACCTCGTCGGGGTTCGGCACAACCTCCAGATCATCGGGCGCATGGCCCACATAGACGTCGACCACCTCGTGTTCGATCAGGCCGCCGCCCACATCCGCGCGGTATTCCAGATGGTGCCGGTGGTCGAGCGCCAGCCCCGTGATCCCCACCTCTTCCTCCAGCCGCCGCACGGCGCAATCGCCGGGGGTCTCGTCCCAATCGGGATGGGTGCAGCAGGTGTTCGCCCACAGGCCCGGCGTGTGGTACTTGCCCATCGCCCGCTGCTGCAACAGCACCTGCGTGCCCCGGATCACGAACACCGACACCGCCTTGTGCTTGAGGCCCTTCACGTGCGCCTCCAGCTTTTCAACCGGAACAAGGGTGCCATCGACCCAAGCAGGGATCATGATGCTCATACGTGGTTCGCCTTCACCAGACCCGTCAGGTGGGCCATGTTCTTGATGCCGATCTTGATGTGGGCCATGGGCCGCGCCTTGACCAGCTTCTTGTTCATATACGCTTCAAACGTCAAACGCTGCACATCAATATCGTGGCACAGCGACACAAAGCGCTCGCGCCGGTCATCGCTGCGGTAATAGGCGTTCTGCATCGACGCCAGCACTCGGAACACCGTCTTGTGCTCGCGCATGAACAGCTTGCGCGCCAGTTTCAGGTCCTTGGCCCGGCCCGAGGCGAGCGTCGCCGCACAGGCCGTCGCCGCCACGCGGCCACCAACCATCGCGTAATAAATCCCCTCGCCTGAGGACGGGGCCACAACCCCCGCCGCATCACCGGCCAGCACCACGTCCTTGCCATTGTCCCAGCAATCCAGCGGTTTCAGCGGAATGGGCGCGCCTTCCTTGCGCAGGGTTTCGCACTGGTCCAGCCCACTCGCCACGCGCAGGGCCGCCGTCGCCTCCTTGAGGTTCACGGATGACAACTCGGACCCCATGCCGACACTGGCACTGTCCCCGTGCGGGAACACCCAGCCGTAAAAGTCAGGCGAAATCGCCCCGTCATAGATCACGTCACAGCGCACCGGGTCGTACACTTCGGTCTTGGGCGGTGCCTTGATGATCTCGTGATAGGCAAAGACCAACGGCACCTTGTCCGCATCCTTCACCTCGGCCAGACCCACCCGCGATTTCGCGCCGTCCGCCCCGATCACCAGCTTGCAGGGCAGCTCGTGATATTCCTGCGTGGCCTTGTCGCGATAGATGACAACGGGCGTGCCTTCGGGCCGTTCAATCCGCACGAACGTACCGGTAAACCGCTCGGCCCCCGCCGCCTCAGCACGGGCGCGCAGGAACGGGTCGAAATCCTTGCGATCCACCATCCCGACATAGCCGTTCTCGATGGGGATATCGACATGCCGCCCCGTGGGCGAAATCATCCGCGCGGTCGTCACCTTGGTCAGCAACTGATCCTCGGTCACGTGGAAATCCTGCATCAGGCGCGGCGGAATGGCCCCGCCACAGGGCTTGATCCGCCCCTCCCGGTCCAACAGAGCCACCTTGTGACCCGACCGCACCAGATCCTCGGCGGCTGTGGCACCGGACGGGCCTCCGCCCACAACAACTACATCATACATATCGTCATTCCCCCGGAACCAAGGTTGCATCTTCCATCTCTGCCCCGCGCATCACCGACGCGGCCATCACGGCAGCGGCCAGGAACAGAACAGCCTCAAGCGTGAACACCGAAGCATAGGCCAAGGCGTCCGGCAAAATCAGGCGTGTGAGGTCCAGCATCGCGGTCGCGACCAGCCCCGCCAGCCCCGCGGCAATCGCCTGCGCCGCGCCAAAGACACCCATGCGGGTGCCCGTGCTGCGCGCATGTGCTGCAGCCAGTTGCATCATCGACCCGACCGCACCCACGACAAACAGCCCGTTGCCCAGACCCAGCACCACCGTACTCGGCACCAGCGCCAGACCCGCGCCCAGACCCAACAGACCGGCGGCAGAAATCACACAGCCCGCAATCGCCCAGACCCGCAACGACCCGATGCGCAGTTGCGACAGCACGCCCGCCCCGATCATGCCCAGCAATGCGGCCCCGTCCTTGCCCCCCGACAGCTTGGTGCTGTCCTCCGGACCAAGGCCGTGGATATGCCCGGCAAAGGGCTCAAGGATCAGTTCGGACAGGTAGAATGCAAGGATCGACAGAAACACGAAACCGGTGAACCGCCGCGCCACCGGGTCGCCCCATGTCTGGCGCAATGCCACGCGCAGCGGCGTGTCATCCCGTTCGACAACCGCGCCCGCGCGCGCCTCGACGCCAAGGGTCGCCACGACACAGAGCAGAAGGGCAATGCCCACCACAACGGCCACAACCGTGACCAGCCGCGCGGGGCTATAGGGTTCCAGCGCGATGCCCGTCCCAACGGACGCTGCAATCGCGCCCGCGATCAGGAACAGCCAGGCGGTTGTCGCCACACCGCCCTTGCGCGCACCGGACGCACTCGCCAACAGGGCAAGGAAAGACGTCCCCGCCGCCCCGATCCCCAGACCAATGGCAATATAAGAGACAAGCCAGACAATCAGCGCCATGGGCACCGACGTCTCCGCCACAGAGATACCCCAGGCCGCACCCAGCACACCCGCGCCGACCACCGCCATACCGCCAAGGATGAACGGCGTCCGCCCACCCTTCACATCACTCCGATGCCCCCACACGGGCCGCGTCAACTGCACCCCATAGTGCAAGGCGACCAACAAACCGGGCAGCAGCGCAGGCAGCGCCAGCTCCACCGTCATCAACCGGTTGAACAGGTTCACGGGCAGTGCGGCCAACCCGCCAATCGCGGCGTTCACCAGACACAGCCGCGCCAATGTCGCCCAACCCACGCTCATGCCAGCCCCCGCAGGGCAAAGGCCGCGACCATCATTCCCGAAACGTACAGCAACACGCCCGTCCCGTTGTACCACGGCGCCTTGGCGCGCGGGTCGCGGAACATGATCGTCATTGCCCAGAATTGCAGGACCAGCACCAACGCCACCCCCGCCGCATGGGCGGGCCGGTCCCACAGCGCCAGCAGCGCAATCACCGCCGCCTGCGGCACCGCCATCACGACGCAAGCCACCTGCGCCGCCCGGCGCGGGCCCAGCGTCACGGGCAGGGAATTGACCCCCATCTGGCGGTCACCCTCCAGCGCCTTGAAATCGTTCAGCGTCATGATCCCATGCGCGCCCAGACCGTACAGCAGCGCAACCACCAGCACTTCCCAACGCGGCGCGCCCGCACTCAGCACGGCGGCCCCGGTCACCCACGGCAATGTCTCGTAACTCAGACCCACAAGGCCCGGACCCCACCAGCCCGACCGTTTCAGGCGGACCGGCTCGGCGGAATAGGCCCAGGCAGCGGCGACGCCCACAACCGTCGCGGCAAAGCCCCAAGGCCCCAGCTGCCAGCCCACAAACAGCGACAGCGCCGACATGGCCAGCGCGATCCACAGACCCCAGCGGCCCGGAATGCGCCCCGACGGGATCGGGCGATCCGGTTCGTTGATGGCGTCCACATGGCGGTCGCACCAGTCGTTCGCCGCCTGTGACATCCCGCAAACGATAGGTCCGGCCAGCAAAACGCCCAACAGCACCAGATGCCACTGCCCCGCCACGGCAGCGCCCGAGGCAATCAACCCGCACACATAGGCCCACATCGGCGGGAACCACGTGATCGGCTTGATCAGACGCAGGGCGGCGGCGGGTTCGGGAAATCGACGCGTTGGTAAAGTTTGGCTGACATCCATGTGTCAACTATGTCTGACACTTTGAGTCGGTGCAAGGGTGTGGACGCTAGCCGTCTTTGCTCAGCAAGCCGAACTTGCGCAGCTTCACGTAGAGCGACTGCCGCGACAGGCCCAGCATCTCGGCCGCGGCCACACGGTTGTTGCGCGTCAGGTTCACTGCCGTCTCGATGCACATCTTTTCGACGACATCCGTGGTTTCGGCGACAATCTCTTTCAAAGACGCCGACCCCACCAGGTCCATCACATTGCGCCCCGGATCAGGCAGGGTGTCACCCCGGCCCGTGTCGGCCTTGCGCACCGCCTCAAGGCGGCTGACATCGCGGATGATCAGGGCCACGGCGGGATTGTTCGGGTCTTCGAGACGGGTGGCAGACACTTCGATCGGCACCCGCGCGCCCAGATCGTTGACAAGGCGCGTGGCATAGACCCGCACCTGCCCCGACTTTTCCGCGTTCTCGAGCAACACGCCCATGTCAATCTGACCACGCACGAGGAAATCGGCCAGCGATGCCCCCACCACGTCGCTCAGATGCGCCGCACCGACGAGATCAAGAAACGCATCATTCACCGACAGCACAGACCCGCGCGGGTCCATGAACACCATCGCATCCGATGTCGACCGGAACAGAGCCGCCGCATGGCTGGCCGCTGCGTCCGGCTTGGCGGTGGCCGTGTCGTCACCGACCAGACGGCACATCAACACCCGCTGCCCAGCCGTGCGGAACACCATCGGGATCACATTCAACACCTGCCGCGTGCGGCTGGCGCGCAATTGAACCGGCCCTGCATCGTCGGACAGGGTCGCATTCAACAGGTTCTCGGTCAGCTCAGCCCCCGACCGATCCGAAAACAGGCTGGCAAAGGTTGCCCCCACCAGCGCCTCGGTCTTCAGACCCAAACACGCCGCGGCCAGATCATTGGCATCCTCAACCCGGCCCGTCTGGACCGACACAAAGACAACCGCATCTTCGACATTGCCCATGACAACCCGGTACCGGGTGTCGAACTCACGCCGCGCTTCGTATCCCTGCTCCAGCGCAATCTGCGCCTGAACCAACTGCTGCTGCGTCTCGGCAATCGGGCGCAAATCCCGGCCCAGCAACAGAACCGCGTTCTCCTTACCAAACCGATGAAAGGTGTACCGCACCGGATACTGCCACTGCGCATTGTCCGTGTGGTTCAGCTCCACCGACTTCTTCGGTGGCGTCCCCGCCAGATAGGCCCCATGGGCGTTCTGAAACTTGTCGATGCTGTCATCGGTGAGGAACTCGACCATCGGCCGCCCCTCCCAATGGGACAGGTTGCCGAAACTGTCATCCTGCGCGTTCAACAACACGGACAGAATGCTGCCCTCTGCCGACACGACCAACGCAATGTCCGACGCCGCCGAAATGATGCTGCTGAGAAATTCTGGCTCGATCAGCGGGACTGACCCGCTTGTCCAAAAACTGCTGCCGTCAGTTGTCATCTGCCACTCAGCGCCTTCTTGCGCTTCGTGCAGAAGCCCACAACATCGGTAGCTGTATTCGTCACAAGATCGACGCCTGTTTGGTCCCGTATCCCATCCGCATTCCCACGCAGCGGACCGCCCAAAGCCAGGACAGGCATACGTTCGGCAGATGATCTGATCCTTTTAACCGTTCTAGAGACGGTTTCAAGGGCTGCAATCCGTGCACAAGATATCAGGACCATGTCCGGCGCATCGCAAACAATGCGCGTTGTGATCTGCCGGGGTTTCTCGCTGATCGATAGCGCGACACCGCAGCCCAGGCGCCGCAACTGCGCCGCCAGAACGCAGGCACCCAGGAAATGCTGTTCACCCTCGGGGACAATCACCAAGGCCTGCAAGGCCGAACCGTCCTCCGGGCTGCTGCCCGGTGTCACCACGGCGGCCTCGGCCAACAACGCCTGCAACCGCAGCGCGCCCACCGTCACACCGGCAAAATCCAGATCCGACGATTTCCACATCAGACCCAGCGTTTCCGCCGCCTGCGGGATATAAAGGTCGATCACCCCGTCCAGCGTCAGCCGATAGCCGCGCAACTCGTCCAGCACCTGCGCCGGGTCAAAAGGCTCGGGCGTGATACAGGCCCGCACCAGATAATCCAACGCCACCTGACGCGCCCCCGCAGAGGTAACGGTCTGCCGTTCACACAGCACCGAAATCACTTGATGCGCCAACGGCTCCAGCCCTGCTGAAACATCAGCAGACATGTGGGTCCGGCCATGTAGATCGTCATGCGTCATGGACTACCTCGATCCGGTCAAACGCAATGGACAACTCTGGCGCGACAGAGTCGGGGAAATTCAACAAAACTGTCTGCCTGGACAGGTCGATTGTCAACCTCATTTGACATATTGCAGCGCATCAAACTGATCACTTCTCGCGTAAAAAGCCCATTTTCTCCTGAAAACAGTGAAAAACGCCGCCAAACCCCTGGGCCAGGCAGCCTCCAGCACAGGGAAACCCCTCTCTGCAACTGTAACTTTTAATTGACACTTTTTGACCCGCCCCGATAGTTTCAATCATGGAGAGACAAAAGTGAGCCATCCCATGTCCACCCGGACACCTGCCAATCGCATCCCCGCCGGGCTCTATACGCCCGCCGAACGCGCGCGCCGTGATGCGACGATCTGGACCCCTGTTCAGGGGGTGCTGGCACCGCTGCAATTCGTGGTTTTTCTCGTCTCGTTGACCCTTGTGTTCCGCTACCTCTGGACGGGTGACGGATACGTCGTCGCCACCTGGTCCATCGTGATCAAAACCGGGGTGCTCTACCTCATCATGGTCACTGGCGCGATCTGGGAAAAAGTCGTGTTCGGCCAGTACCTTCTGGCCCCCGCCTTCTTTTGGGAAGACGTGTTTTCCTTCCTCGTGATCGGGTTGCACACCGCCTATCTCTGGGCGCTGTTCACCGCTGCGCTGACGCCCCCGATGCTGATGACACTCGCGCTTGCCGCCTACGCGGCCTACGTCATCAACGCCGTCCAGTTCGTGCTGAAACTGCGCGCCGCCAGATTGCAGGCCGCCCACACCCAAGAGGCCCCCGCATGACCGAACTTCCCCGCCTCCCCGCCAGCGGTGGTTGCCGCGACACGCCGATTCTCAAACAGCGCGGCCAACGCGAGGTGTTTTGCGGCCTGACGGGAATCATCTGGCTCCATCGCAAGATGCAGGACGCATTCTTTCTGGTGATCGGGTCACGTACCTGCGCCCACCTGCTGCAATCGGCCGCCGGGGTGATGATTTTCGCCGAACCCCGCTTCGGCACCGCCATCCTCGAGGAAACCGACCTTGCCGGTCTTGCGGATGCGCAGGACGAGCTGGACAAGGTCGTGGCCGAATTGCTGGCGCGTCGGCCAGACATCAAACAGCTCTTCCTCGTCGGCTCCTGCCCATCAGAAGTGATCAAGCTGGACCTCGCCAAAGCCGCCGAGCGGATGACCCAGACCCACGCGCCGCATGTGCGGGTGCTGAACTTTTCCGGCTCCGGCATCGAGACAACGTTTACCCAGGGCGAAGACGCCTGTTTGGCGTCCATGGTCCCTGTCCTGCCAGAGACAAAGGACCGCCAGCTCCTGCTGGTTGGCGCGCTGCCCGATGTGGTCGAGGAACAGGCCATCGGCCTGCTCGAGGCCATGGGCATCGGCCCGATCAAGGTCCTGCCCGCCCCGCGCGTCGATGATGATCTGGGCGTGGGTGAAAACACGGTCTACGCCCTCACCCAACCCTTTCTCGGTGACACGCATGATGCGCTGACCCGGCGCGGCGCGCGGCACCTGCCCGCGCCCTTCCCCTTTGGCGAAGAGGGCACAACCCAATGGCTCGCCGCCATCGCCTCCGAGTTTGGCGTCTCGCCCGAGCTGTTCGAAACGGTGACCGCCGCTCCCCGCGCCCGCGCCTGCAAGGCCATCGCCCAGGCCGCCGAGACGTTGAACGGCAAATCCATCTTCTTCTTTCCCGACAGCCAGCTTGAAATCCCGCTGGCGCGCTTCCTGACCCGCGAATGTGGCATGGACGCCATCGAAGTCGGCGCACCCTTCATCCACAAGGGCATCGTTGGCCCCGACCTCGACCTGATGACGACCGGCCCCACCCTCTCCGAAGGTCAGGACGTCGACCTGCAACTCGACCGCGCCATCGCCGCACAGCCCGACCTCACCGTCTGCGGCCTCGGCCTCGCCAACCCGCTCGAGGCACAAGGCCTCGCCACCAAATGGGCCATCGAACTGGTCTTTACGCCCGTGCATTTCTACGAACAGGCGGGCGATCTCGCGGGCCTCTTCTCTCGCCCCATCCGCCGCGCCGACCTCCTGAAACTGGAGGCCGCAGAATGATACAACGCCCAGAAGTTCAGGGGTGTGCGCCCGCCATCGGCTCTGCCGATAGCTTCCGCGCACCGTTCACCTCGCGACGCGAGGTGACAGCATGAAGCTCACCGTCTGGACATATGAGGGCCCGCCCCACGTGGGTGCCATGCGCGTCGCCACCGGCATGACCGGCCTGCACTACGTGCTGCACGCACCGCAGGGCGACACCTACGCGGACCTGCTCTTTACCATGATCGAACGGCGCGACCACCGCCCGCCCGTGACCTACACCACCTTCCAGGCCCGCGACCTCGGGGCCGACACCGCCAACCTGTTCAAGACCGCGGCGCAGGATGCCTATGACCGGTTCGAGCCGGAGGCGATCATCGTCGGTGCCTCCTGCACGGCAGAACTGATCCAGGACGACCCCGGCGGCATGGCCGAAACCATGGGCCTGCCCGTGCCGGTAATCCCGCTGGAACTGCCCAGCTACCAGCGCAAGGAAAACTTCGGCGCGGACGAGACGTTCTTTCAGATTGTGAAAACACTCGCCAAACCGATGGCGCGCACGGCGCAGATCACCGCCAACCTGATCGGCCCCACTGCGCTCGGCTTCCGCCACCGCGACGATATTCAGGAGGTCACCGCCCTGCTGTCGGACATGGGCATCAGCGTCAACGTCGTTGCCCCGATGACGTCCTCGCCCAGCGACATCGCCCGCATGGGGGCCGCACATTTCAACGTGCTGATGTATCCCGAAACCGCCGAAAGCGCCGCGCGCTGGATGGAACGTGAACTGGACCAGCCCTACACCAAGGTCGTGCCCATCGGCGTCGGCGCCACCCGCGATTTTATCGCGGAAGTGGCCGCGATCACTGGCCGTGACGCCTATCTCGACACGTCCCGCCTGCGCCTGCCCTGGTACTCGAAATCTGTGGACAGCACCTATCTGACCGGCAAGCGGGTGTTCGTCTTTGGCGACGGCACCCACGTGCTGGCCGCCGCCCGCGTAGCCCGTGACGAGATGGGTTTCGAGGTGGTGGGCATGGGCTGCTACAACCGCGAAATGGCCCGCCCCGTGCGCGCCGCCGCCAAGGAAATGGGGCTGACCGCCACTATCACCGACGACTATCTTGAGGTCGAGCGCGTGATCGAAGCGCTGCAACCCGAGATGATCCTCGGCACCCAGATGGAGCGCCATATCGGCAAACGTCTGGGCATCCCCTGCGCCGTGATTTCCGCACCCGTACACGTACAGGACTTCCCCGCGCGCTATTCGCCGCAAATGGGGATCGAAGGGGCCAATGTGCTCTTTGACACCTGGGTGCATCCGCTGGTCATGGGGCTCGAAGAGCACCTGTTGCACATGTTCCGCGAGGACTTCGAATTCCACGACGCGGCGGGGCCATCGCACCATGGTGGGCATGCGCCCAATCCAACGGCAGACGGGGGGCCAGCCCCCCAGACCCCCCGAGGTATTTCCGGCGAAAGGAAAGACGAAGCGGGCGCGGTCATCTGGCTGGATGCTGCCGAGCGCGAGTTGAAGAAGATCCCGTTTTTCGTGCGCGGCAAGGCGCGGCGCAACACCGAAAACTTTGCCGCCGAACGTGGCGTGGCGGAGATTTCTGTCGACACCCTCTACGAAGCAAAGGCCCATTTTGCGCGATGAGACTGGCATAACAGGGCGCATGCCCGGCTACCGCGTGGTGATCATCACGCTGGACAGTCACGCCGCGGGACCTGCGCGGCGGGCGATGGAGCGGCTTGCCTCGGATTATCCCGGTCTGGATTGCCAGATCCATGCCGCCGCTGAATGGGGCGAGACCCCCGGCAGTTTCGAGGCCGCCGAAGAGGCCGTGCGGCACGGCGACATCATCATCGCCAACCTGCTGTTTCTCGAAGAGCACGTGGCGCGGATTTTGCCAGCGCTGCGCGCGCGGCGCGATCAGTGCGATGCGATGATCGGCGTGGTGGCCGATGCCGAGGTGGTCAAGCTGACCCGCATGGGCACGCTCGATATGACCGCCCCGCCCAGCACCATGGGCAAGCTGATGAAACGGCTGCGCGGGTCGTCCAAGCCCAAGACCGAGGATGGCGCCAAGAAGATGCAGATGCTGCGGCGTCTGCCCAAAATCCTCAAGTTCATTCCCGGCAAGGCGCAGGACCTGCGCGCCTGGTTCCTTGTGATGCAGTACTGGCTGGGCGGGTCGGACGACAATGTCCGTGCGATGATCCAGTTCCTGCTGAACCGCTATGCCACCGACACCGGCTGGCAGGATGCGCCCGAAGCGGCCCTGCCCATCGATTACCCCGATACCGGCCTTTATCACCCCGACCTGCCGGGCCGCATCACCAGCAACGCGGCGGATATTCCCGGACCCAAAGGGGCCGCGATGACCGTGGGTGTGGTCATGTTGCGGTCTTATGTGCTGGCCGGAGACACGGATCACTATGACGGCGTGATCCGCGCGCTCGAGGCCCGGGGGCTGCGGGTGTTGCCCGCCTTTGCCGGAGGGCTGGATGCGCGACCCGCGGTCGAGACCTATTTCATGGGCCAGGTCGACGCGATGGTGTCCCTGACCGGGTTCAGCCTTGTGGGCGGGCCGGCCTATAACGACAATGACGCCGCCGTGGAGATGTTGGCGCGGCTCGACGTGCCATATCTCGCCGCCCATTCGCTGGAATTCCAGACGCTGGGGCAATGGGCCCAGAGCAGCGGTGGCCTTGGCCCGATCGAGACGACGATGCTGGTGGCCCTGCCGGAACTTGACGGTGCGACGTGCCCCACGGTCTTTGGCGGGCGGTTGGGGCCGGAGGGCTGCGCGGGCTGTGTGCGGGGCTGCATGGCGGGGGCGGAACCCAAGGCGATGGTGCCGTGCTTTGAACGCGCCGAGGTGTTGGCGGACAAGACGCTGAAACTGGCGCAGCTGCGCCGCCGCGAGAATGCCGACAAGAAGGTGGCGATTGTCCTCTTTGGCTTCCCGCCCAATGCGGGTGCGGTTGGAACTGCGGCATACCTTTCCGTATTCGAAAGCCTTTTCAATACGCTGCATGCGATGAAGGCGCGCGGTTACCAGCTTGAGGTCCCGGCCACGGTCGAGGATCTGCGCGCCCAAGTGATCCAGGGCAACGCCGCGCAATACGGGCAGCAAGCCAATGTGGCCGCCCATGTGGATGCCGACACCATCGTGCGCACCCAGCCCCATCTGGCCGAGATCGAGGCGACCTGGGGCCCTTCGCCGGGCCGGGTACAATCGGATGGGCGCGGCGTGTTTGTGCTGGGCGCGGATCTGGGCAACGTCTTTGTCGGCGTGCAACCGGCCTTCGGTTACGAAGGCGACCCGATGCGGCTGCTTTTCGAGCACGGCTTTGCCCCCACCCACGCCTTTGCCACGTTCTACCAGTGGCTGCGCGACGGATATGGTGCGGATGCGGTGCTGCATTTCGGGATGCACGGCGCGCTGGAATTCATGCCAGGCAAACAGGCGGGTGCCAGTGGCCTCTGCTGGCCCGACCGCCTGATCGGGGCGTTGCCCAACATCTATCTCTATGCGGCCAACAACCCGTCCGAGGCGTCGCTGGCCAAGCGTCGGTCGAATGCCGTGACCATCACCCACCTGACGCCCCCGCTGGCGCAATCGGGGCTCTACAAGGGCCTGGCGGAGTTGAAGGATTCGCTGACCCGCTGGCGCGAGATGGACGGGGATGTCCCGGCGCGGACCGAGCTAGAGGCGTTGATCGCAGAACAGGCCGTCGCCGTGGATATGGGCGGCACCCCCGCCGACACACTCTGGCTCAAGCTGCTGGAGACGGAGGACGCGCTGATCCCCGACGGGCTGCACGTGGTGGGCCAACCGCTGAGCGACGCGGCGCGGAGCGAATACCTCGACGTGATGCGCCACGCCGATGACGACGCGCGCGCACGGGCGGATGAGCTGTTGCGGCAGGACAGCGAGTTGGACGCGCTGATGACGGCGCTCGATGCCCGCTATATCGCGCCGGTGCATGGCGGAGACCTGATCCGGTCGCCCGACATCCTGCCCACGGGCCGCAACATCCACGCCTTTGACCCGTTCCGCATGCCCACGGCTTTTGCCTGCCGCGAGGGTGAGAAACAGGCGCAATTGCTGCTCGACACGCACCCGACCCTGCCGCGATCGATTGCGCTGGTGCTTTGGGGGTCGGACAACATCAAATCCGACGGCGGGCCGATTGCACAGGCGCTGGCGCTGATGGGTTGCACCCCGCGTTTCGACAGCTTTGGCCGTCTGGCGGGGGCTGACCTGATCCCACTGGCCGAATTGGGCCGCCCGCGCATCGATGTGATCATGACGCTGTCGGGGATTTTCCGCGACCTACTGCCGCTGCAAACCCGGATGCTGGCCGAGGCCGCGCTGAAATGCGCAGAAGCCGACGAGCCGCTGGACCAGAACTATATCCGCGCCCACGCGCTGGCCTATGCAGAGGCGCAAGGCGTCGATCTGGCGACGGCTGCCTTGCGCGTCTTTTCCAATGCCGAAGGCGCCTATGGGTCGAACGTGAACCAGCTGGTCGACAGCTCCGCCTTTGGCGACGAGGATGAACTGGCCGACGCCTACGAGACCCGCAAGAGCTTTGCCTACGGAGTTGATGGCAAGTCAGCGGCCAACCCCGCGCTGCTGCAAAAGGCGCTGGCGGATGTGGAGGTGGCCTATCAAAACCTCGAATCCGTCGAACTGGGCGTGACATCGGTGGATCACTATTTCGACACGCTCGGCGGCATCGCCCGCGCGGTGAAACGCGCCCGTGGGTCCGAGGCGTCGGTCTATATCGGTGACCAGACGCGCGGCACGGCGCGGGTGCGGACCCTGCGCGATCAGGTAGCACTCGAGACGCGCAGCCGGGCGCTCAATCCGAAGTTTTTCGAGGGCCTGCTGAAACACGGCGCCGAAGGCGTGCGCCAGATCGAGGCGCATGTGACCAACACCGTGGGCTGGTCCGCCACCACGGGGCAGGTTGACGATTGGGTCTACCAGCGGATTTCCGAGACCTTCGTGCTGGACGAAGAGATGCGCAAGCGCATCGCCGATCTGAACCCCACCGCTTCCAGCCGCATGGCAAACCGCCTGCTCGAAGCCTCGGACCGCGACTATTGGCAGCCTGACGCCGCCACGCTGGCCGCGTTGCAGGATGCAGCCGATGCACTTGAGGACAAGCTCGAGGGGGTCGCTGCCGAATGACCCTTTGTAACGAGATCAGCCGCCGGAGCCTCCGGCGGGCATATTTGAAGAACAATGAAGAGGCAGGTGCCTTTTCGGAAAGGAGGGCCAAATGAGCCCACTCGACAGAAATCCCCCGTCCCTGCGCGGACAGGACGGCGAAGGATCGGTGCAAGTGCATCAGGACGCGGACGCCAAGATCGAGGGCGCCAAGGTGTTTTCGGTCTACGGTAAGGGCGGGATCGGCAAATCGACAACCTCGTCGAACCTGTCGGCGGCCTTTTCCATGTTGGGCAAACGCGTGCTGCAGATTGGCTGCGACCCCAAGCATGACAGCACCTTTACCCTCACAGGCATGTTGCAGCCCACTGTGATCGACATTCTGAAAGAGGTTGATTTCCACCCCGAGGAACTGCGCCCCGAGGACTTCGTGTCCGAAGGGTTCAACGGCGTGAAATGCGTGGAGGCCGGTGGCCCGCCTGCGGGCACGGGCTGTGGCGGTTATGTGGTGGGGCAGACGGTCAAACTGCTGAAACAGCACCACCTGCTCGAAGAGACCGACGTGGTGATCTTTGATGTGCTGGGCGACGTGGTCTGCGGTGGCTTTGCCGCGCCTTTGCAGCATGCGGACCGCGCCCTGATCGTTACCGCCAACGACTTCGACAGCATCTATGCGATGAACCGGATCATCGCGGCCGTGCAGGCCAAGTCCAAGAACTACAAGGTGCGGCTCGCGGGCTGTGTCGCCAACCGGTCCAAGGAAACCAACGAGGTCGACCGCTATTGCGACACCGTGGGCTTCAACCGCATCGCGCATATGCCCGATGTGGACGCCATCCGCCGCTCGCGGCTGAAGAAAAAGACACTCTTCGAGATGGACGACGAAGAGGACATCGTGCGCTGCCGCGCCGAATATCTGCGCCTTGCACAACTGCTCTATGACGGCACCGAGGGGATGGCCCCCGCGCCGATGGAAGACCGCGATATCTTTGAACTGCTGGGGTTTGACTAAGCCATGGATTACGGATCCACCCGCGCCCGCGTCGAAGACTATTTCGACCGCACGGCGACCAAGACATGGGAGCGTCTGACCTCGGACGCACCCGTGTCGCGCATTCGGGAAACCGTGCGCGCGGGGCGGGAGCGTATGCGCGACTTGATGCTGAGCCGCCTGCCCGATGACCTGCGCGGCGCGCGGGTGCTGGATGCGGGCTGTGGGCCGGGGGTTGCGACCATTGCGCTGGCCGAACGCGGCGCCACCGTGGTGGCCGCCGATATCTCGCCGCAACTGATCGACATTGCGCGCCTGCGTTTGCCGCATGAGTTGCAATCCCAGGTCACATTCCACGCGGGTGACATGCTGGACCCGAAACTGGGCCGGTTTGACGCCGTGATCGCCATGGACAGCCTGATCTACTACACCGCCGACGACATCGGCGCGGCCCTATCAGCGCTGGAACCGCGCGTCTCAGGCCCGATCGTGTTCACCGTCGCCCCGCGCACGCCCGCCCTGATGGCGATGTGGTACGCGGGCAAGGCGTTCCCCCGCTCTGACCGGTCGCCAGTGATGATCCCCCACGCGCATCCCAAACTGGCCCGCGCCGCGAAATCCGCAGGCGTGCGCCGCCGGTTGCGCCCCGTAGACCGCATCACATCCGGCTTCTACATCTCGGAAGCGATGGAGCTGCGCCCATGAGTGCACTCAAGAACCTCTCGCTCCGGGCCCTGCCCTTTGCCGATGCCGCGTCAGATGGCCTGCCGCTGGATCAGTTGCTGCGCCTGTCGCTGTTTCAAGTGTCGGTGGGCATGGCGAGCGTGATGCTCTTGGGCACGCTGAACCGCGTGATGATCGTGGAGCTGAGCGTGCCAGCCATGATCGTGGCGGTGATGATCGCCCTGCCGGTGCTGATCGCGCCATTCCGGGCGCTCTTGGGGTTCAAGTCCGACAATTACCGGTCATCTATCGGCTGGAAACGGGTGCCTTACATCTGGTTCGGGTCGCTGTGGCAGTTCGGCGGGCTGGCCGTCATGCCCTTTGCTCTGCTGGTGCTGGGTGGCGACGTGGTGCACGACATTCCTTTTGCAGGGCAGGTGCTGGCGGCACTGGCGTTCCTGATGACGGGGCTGGGCCTGCACATGACGCAAACCGCCGGGCTGGCACTGGCCAGTGACCGGGCATCCGATGAAACGCGGCCCCGCGTGGTTGCGCTGCTCTATGTGATGTTCCTTGTGGGCATGGGCATTTCGGCGCTGATCATCGGTGGACTTCTCAGCAATTACAGTGACTTGCGCCTTATCCGCGTGGTGCAGGGGGCCGCCGTGATCGGCGTGGTCCTGAACCTTGTGGCGCTTTGGAAGCAAGAGGCTGTACGCCCGATGTCCCGCGATGAGCGCGCCGCCCCCCGGCCACTTTTCCGCGATGCCTGGGCCGATTACGCACGTGGCGGACAGGCCGGGCGGCTGTTGGCCTGCGTCTTTGTCGGCACCATGGCGTTCAACATGCAGGACGTGCTGCTGGAACCCTATGGCGGCGAAATCCTCGGCCTCTCCGTCTCGGCCACGACGCTTTTGACCGCGCTTTGGGCGGCGGGCGCGCTGGCGGGCTTTGCCTGGGCCGGGCGGCGTCTCGCGGCAGGCTCCAATGCCTACCGGCTGGCGGGCGCGGGCATCCTCGCGGGTGTCTGGGCCTTCAGCCTCGTGATCTTTGCGGCCCCCATGCAGGCCAGCGCGCTCTTTTACGCGGGCGCCACGCTCATCGGCTTTGGCGGCGGGCTCTTTGCCGTCTCGACGCTGACGGCGGCCATGACCATGCCCGCCCAGGGGGTCGCCGGGCGCGGCCTTGCCCTGGGCGCATGGGGCGCGGCACAGGCCACGGCGGCGGGCGTCGCCATCGCCATGGGCGGCACCCTGCGCGACTGGATCGGGGCGCTCGCCACCTCCGGCGCCTGGGGCGAGGCGCTCAACAGTGCTGCCACCGGATATTCGTTTGTCTACCACGCAGAGATTGGCCTCTTGTTCGTCACTCTCGTCATCCTGGGACCGCTTGTGCGCACTTCGGGTCCCCTCACCCAAGCGGAAAGGCCGCAGCCCGTGGGGCTTGCGGACTTCCCCACATGACCTTGTCCAGGAAAGGAACCCCTACATGACTGAGACATTCTTCGGAGAATTCGACCTCGCGTCCCTGACGCTCTGGTTGTTCTGGATCTTCTTCGCCGCGCTGATCATCTGGATCCAGCGCGAGAACATGCGCGAGGGCTACCCGCTCGAGGATGACGAGGGCAACGTGTCCTCCAACCCCTCCATGTGGCCCCTGCCCGCGGACAAGACGTTCGATCTGCCCCACGGGCGCGGCTCTGTGACCGTGCCGTCGGGCCAGCCGCCCGAACGCGACGAGATCCCGATGAAACGCGTGGGCCCCGGCAACGGCTATCCGCTGGAGCCCACGGGCGATCCGATGCTCGACGGTGTCGGCCCTGCGTCCTGGGCGCCGCGCCGCGACATCCCGGAACTCGACGGCCACGGCCACCCCAAGATCATCCCGATGTCCGCAAACGAAGCCTTCCGCCACGCCGCCGGGCGCGACCCGCGCGGCCTGCCCGTGATGGCGGGTGACGGCGAGATCGTGGGCCGCGTCACCGACATGTGGGTCGACGAACCCGAGCAACTGGTGCGTTATCTCGAATACACGCTGGACCCCAAATGGGGCACGGGCAACCGCCTCGTGCCGCTGACCATGGCCCGCATCTGGCGCGACCACGTCAAGGTCCGCAGCCTCTACGGCAAACACTTCGCCACCGTGCCGCAACACGCCAGCAACACCCAGGTGACCATGCTCGAAGAAGAGAAAATCTGTGGCTACTACGGCGGCGGCACCCTCTATGCCGACAGCGCCCGTCAGGAACCCAAGCTCTGATGAAACCGCTGCGCGCCATAAGCCTGACCCGAACCGGACCCGTCCGGCGGATGGCGCGTGACGAGGGCCGCGCCCGACCCTGGGTGGGCGCAAACGGCCTCTGGACAATGCAGATCAACGGCAACCCGCACATCAGTGGTGCCTTGCCCGACGTCTTCAACGCGCCCTCCCGGGGGGAGGGTCGGGCGCGGCCCGGGGGTGCCCCCCGGGCGATCCACACCCACCGAAACGCCCCCGGACCCGATCACGGGCCAAACTCCATGGAAGGGAATGTGCGCCATGTCCCATGACGACTTCGAAATCGAGCCGGTGAACGGCCTCCCCGAACGCCCCCCCGAGGGCGAGGAGATCCTGTGGCAAGGCAGACCCTCGACCCTCGCCCTGGCGCGCGAGGCGCTCAACCTCAACTGGATCATCGGCTATTTCGCCGTGCTCACCGCATGGCGCTTTGTCACCGTGGTCGACCTCATGCCACTCGGCCAGGCCATTGGCGCCACCGTGCCGCTGGTGCTGCTGGGGGCGGTGGTCTGCGGCCTCCTGCTGCTGACCGCGCTCATTCAGGCGCGCGCCACCGTCTACACGGTCACCACGTCCCGCGTCGCCATGCGCATTGGCGCGGCCCTGACGCTCACGCTCAACCTGCCCTACCGCGAACTGGGCAACGCCGCCCTTGACCTGCGCAAGAACGGCACGGGTACCATCGCGCTCGACACCACGGGCGCCACGAAACTCAGCTATCTGGTGATCTGGCCCCACGCGCGGCCCTGGCACTTGTCCAAACCGCAACCCGCCCTGCGCTGCATCCCCGACGCCGAAAACGTGGCACAGATCCTCGCCAACGCGGCCGAGGCGCGGATCAGCACCCCGCAGGTCACCCGCACCACACCGCTCGACGCGGTCGCGGCGGAGTAAGCGCGATGAACAACACCGCCTCCCCCCGCATCCACGCCCAAGAGGACGAGCTTGTCCCCCGCATCCTCGTGCGCGCCGTGCTCGCACTCCTGCTGATCATCCTGTCGCTGGTCACCATCGCCACGCTCACAGGCCGCCCACTGGAAAGCACCCCGGCCCAGACCGAAATCTTGCAGGAACGCGCGCTCTTTATCACCGGCGACGCCTCGGGTGCCGCCCGCGTGCTGGACGCAAACGGCACCGTGCTGGCCGATTTCGCCGCGGACAAGGGCGGCTTTGTCGCCGGCATCGAACGTGTGCTGCACCGCGAACGCGCCAAGGTGGGCGCAGACCCATCCGCGCCCGTGCTGCTGCGCCTGCGCGCAGGCAACCGCCTGTCACTATACGACCCCGAAACCAACTGGTCGGCCGAGCTCATGGGCTTTGGCGCCGACAATCTCCGCACTTTCGCCAGGTTGCTGGACCAACCCTAACCCACTGGAGGAAGCCACCATGGGACTACTGACAAAGGACATCGAACGTGCCCCCTGCACGGTTGAAATCAGCCACAAGTTCGAAAGCCTGCACGCCCACGTGCGGTTCAACAACGGCGCCGTCATCTATCCCGGTGACGAAGTGCACGTGAAAGGCCCCGAGATCATGGCCCCCTTCGGTGAAATCGTCACCGAAGACCGCGAGGCGGTGATCGTGCGCGCCTCCAAACTGGAACGGCTCTGGACCCGCCTCACCGGCGATCTCGAAGTCATGGAACTGTGCGAGTTTTCTTTCTCCGAAGAGGTGACGCTATGAACGCCCCTGTCAAACACACATCCGACATCACCGACGCCGAGGAATCGCTGAAACTGCAACAATCGCAGGCCATCACCGACAGCGACGGCGCCACGGAACTGGCGATGCAGAACACCCTGCTGACCCCGCGCTTCTACACCACCGATTTCGACGAAATGGACGCGATCGACGTGACCCCCGTGCGCGCCGACTGGGATGACCTGATTGCCCAGATGGTCTCTGACCCCAACAAGGGCCATTTCAAGAAAAACGCCGACTGGGACACGGTCGACTGGGACGGGATGGAGCCGCAGCTGAAAAAGGAATTCATCGACTTCCTCGTCAGCTCCTGCACCGCCGAATTTTCGGGCTGCGTCCTCTACAAGGAAATGAAACGCCGCGGCAACAATGCCGACATCACTCAGCTGTTCCAACTGATGGCACGGGACGAGGCGCGGCATGCCGGTTTCATCAACGACGCCCTGCGCGAAGCGGGTATCGCGGTCAATCTGGGCTTTCTCACCCAGAAAAAGAAATACACCTATTTCCGGCCCAAATTCATCTACTACGCCACCTACCTCAGCGAAAAAATCGGCTACGCCCGCTACATCACCATCTTCCGCCATCTCGAGGCGAACCCCGAACACCGCTTCCACCCAATCTTCAAATGGTTCGAGGAATGGTGCAACGACGAGTTCTCACACGGCGAAGCCTTCGCGCTGCTGATGAAGACGGACCCCAAACTGACCTCCGGCGTCAACGTGCTGTGGATCAAATTCTTCCTCACCGCCGTCTACGCCACCATGTACGTGCGCGACCACCAGCGCCCCGCTTTCCACAAGGCCCTGGGCGTCGATCCCGATTGGTACGCCCACGAGGTCTTCACCAAAACATCGATCCTCAGCCAGCAGATCTTCCCGATCACCCTCGACATCGACCACCCCCGCTGGCAACGCGGGCTGGAACGGCTGCAAAAGGCCAATGTCGACATGGCGGGCGCCAAGGGCCTCAAGAAAATCACCGCCCAGATCCGCGCCGCCGCCGCCTTCGTGTCACTCTTCACGATCCCGTCCAAAAAACACCAGGTCCCGGCCTCGGTGCGCATGGAACCGGCCTACTGATGCAGGTCCGCGCACATATCCTCCCCCCGGCTTCATTGTTCGGAAAATATGCCGGGGGAACGCCGCAGGCGTGGGGGCAGCGCCCCCTGCCCGGCACGGAGTGTGCGCCCACATGACCCCCTGGATCGCCGCCCTCATTGCCCTCTTCGTCTGGTGGTTCTCCACCGGCACGATCCTGATGGCGGTGAAATATGCCGACCGCGCGGGCCCTTCCGTGCGCGCGCGCACCACATGGGCGACCCTGCCGCTTATGGTGGCGGGTGCCTACGGCGCATGGTGGTCCATGACCCAGACGGACATCTTCGGCGTCTACGTGGCCTTCCTGTCGGCGCTGGCGCTGTGGGGCTGGATCGAACTGGCGTTCCTGACGGGCGTGATCACCGGGCCCAACACCAACCGGCTGCCCGACCACACGCCCGAATGGCAACGCTTCATCCGCGCCTGGGGCACCGTCGCCTATCACGAGATGCTGCTCGCCGCGACCGTCATCGCCTTGGCGCTAACCCAGTACGAGGCGGCAAACCCCTTCACCTTCTACACCTTCGCCGTGCTCTTCTTTGCCCGCATCTCGGCCAAGCTGAACCTCTTTCTCGGCGTCCCCCGCATCCACGTGGAATTCCTGCCGCAGGCGCTCTCACACCTGCCCAGCCACTTCCGCACACGTGGCATGAACTGGCTCTTCCCGATCTCGGTCACCGCGCTGACCTTTGCCGCCGCCTGCTGGCTTGAACGGCTCTATGTCGCGGACACCACTGGGCACATCACGGGCTTTGCCCTGCTGACGGCCCTGACGGCGCTCGCCGCACTTGAACACTGGGTGATGGTCCTTCCCATCCCCGACGAACGGCTCTGGCGGTGGATGCTGCCTGCGCCCAAACCAACACCAGAACAACACACAAACCAAGGGGGACATCATGGACTTTGATGCACTGTTCCAAACGCAGATCGACGCGCTCAAGGACGAAGGCAACTACCGCATCTTCGCGGAACTGGAACGCCAGGCTGGCGCCTTCCCGCGCGCCAAATGCCACGACACTGATACCCCCGACGAAGTCACCGTATGGTGCTCCAACGACTACCTCGGCATGGGCCAGCACGACAGCGTGCTCCAATCGATGAAGGACGCGGTTGACCTCTACGGCGCAGGCGCAGGCGGCACGCGCAACATCTCGGGCACCAACCACGCCCACAAACAGCTCGAGGCGGAACTCGCCGACCTCCATGGCAAGGACAGCGCGCTGCTCTTCACCTCCGGCTACGTGTCGAACTGGGCCGCGCTCTCCACACTCGGCTCCCGGCTCCCCGACGCCGTGATCCTCTCGGATGAACTCAACCACGCCTCCATGATCGAAGGTATCCGCCACTCCCGCGCGAACAAGGTCATCTGGAAACACAACGACCCCGAAGACCTCGACCGCAAACTCAGCGCCCTGCCCGCCAACGCCCCCAAGATCGTGGCGTTTGAGAGCGTCTATTCCATGGACGGCGACATTTGCCCGATGCAGGAAATCGTCGAAGTGGCCGAAAAACACGGCGCCATGACATACCTCGACGAGGTCCACGCCGTTGGCCTCTACGGCCCACGCGGCGGCGGCATCTCTGAAAAAGAAGGGCTGGCCGACCGCATCACCCTGATCGAAGGGACGCTGGGCAAAGCCTACGGCGTCGTGGGCGGCTACGTCACCGGGTCCGAGGCCATGTGCGACTTTATCCGCTCGTTCTCGTCGGGGTTCATCTTTACCACCGCCCTGCCCCCGGCCGTGGCCGCGGCGGCGCGCACATCCATCCGCCACCTCAAACAGTCCGACCAGGAACGCATCACGCAACGCGAACGCGTCGCCTATCTGCGCAAACGGCTGGACCAGGAAGGCATCCCGCATCTTGAAAACCCGTCCCACATCATCCCCGTGATGATCAAGGATCCGGTCAAATGCCGCATGCTGTCGGACTACCTGATGCAGCGCTACGGCATCTACGTCCAACCCATCAACTACCCCACCGTGCCCAAAGGCACCGAACGGCTGCGCTTTACCCCCGGTCCGCTGCACACGATCGACGACATCGAACACCTCGTCTACGCGCTCAAGGACCTGTGGAAACAATGCGCCATCAGCCACGCGGTTGCGTGATACCAGACCCGTTTAGGGGGAATTGCCGATCACAATTCCCCCCTTGCAGCCCTTCAAGTCAAAGTTACTGTTGACTTGAAGCCGAACCCACTACGTTCTTGCGAAAGAACTAGGAAGGAGACACCCATGTTCCGCACACTCGCCATTCTGGCCACCGCAACCCTCGCCGCCCCGGCCTTTGCCGACGGTCACGCCTCGGGCGACGCCGCCGCCGGTGAAAAAGCATTCCGCCAGTGCATTTCCTGCCACGTCGTTGTCGATGACGCAGGCGAAACGCTCGCTGGCAAAAAGGCCAAGACCGGCCCCAACCTCTACGGCATCGTGGGTGGCAACTTCGGCATGGTCGACGGCTTCCGCTATTCCGACATCAACCAGCTCGCCGCCGGCATGGAAGACCTCAAAGTCTCCGAAGAAGTCTTCGTAGCCTATGTCCAGGACCCCACCGGCTACCTGCGCGAAGCGACAGGCGACAAGGGCCGCTCGAAAATGACCTACAAAGTCCGCAAGGAAGAGGACGCCGTGAACATCTACGCCTACCTCGCCTCGCTCCAGCCCGTCGCGGAGTAATCGCACCCTTCACAGGGTCAAAGAACATCAAAGCCGCCGGTGTAGCCCACCGGCGGCTTTTTTGCGCCTTCCAGTGGCGCTCCTGCCCACCACGCCCAAATGAACACGCACCTCACAGGCTCAAACAAAGCCAATCGGCGTGGGGTGCACGGACGGCCTTCTCATACCCTCACGACGCGTCTCGCAGGGTCTCAGGCCAACATCGGCAGGTCCGTGGCCTCCGGCATGGCCCCTGCCGCCGTCAGCATCCCGTGGATCTGCCCCCGGTGATGCGTCTGATGGTTGAACAGATGGGCAAAACAGACCGTCGCAGGCTTCTCCACCCGCACCTCTCCCCCACCCGGATACCACGCGATAACCCCCTTCAGGTCGTCCACACTCAGCGCATCGGCCCAGGCTTCGATGGCGGCATCCTGCGCCACCCGCCGGGCCTTGAACACACCCCAATCGCCCGGTTCGGTCAGGGACACGTCCATGTCCCGCTCTGGCCGCGTGTTGCCCTCAAATCGCGCCAACCAAAGCGCATCGTCCCACAGCAGGTGATTAAACGTGGCCCCAATCGATCCAAAGAACGCGCCCCGATCCATCCAACGTGCGGACGGCTCCAATCCACTCGCCGCCGTCACCAGCGATCTGTTCTGCCACGTGTTGTACCGCGCCATCAGGCGCAGGTGGGTCAACATCGCATCCATTCCGTCCGCCTCCTGCACTGCCCTCGCAGGGCGCCCCTCGCGTCCACTTCACGTAATGATCCGCACCTCGGTCACATCTCCGTCCACCTCGCGACAGGCCGCCAGCAGCCGCCGCTCCAAATGGGTCTGCACATAGGCCCCGTGAAACCGCGACGGCGCCCGCAGGGTCAACCGCCCCCCGGCCCGCTCCACACGCTCCAGCCCCGCAATCCACGACGCATATAGCCCCGCGTCCTCGCCATACAGCACCGCCTGCGCCAGCGCCCATTCCGTGCCTGCGCTCAGGTCCGGTGCGCGCACGTCGCCCTTCACGGGCATCGGCACCACCTTCGACGTCTCCGGCTCTGCCGCCCCCATCCGCAATTCGAAATCCGGCCCGACAGCAGCCCAATACGCCTCCGTATCCTGCAACATCCGTTCCAGGTCCAATCCGTGCTCTGTCACCCTGCCCCGCGCGCCCTGCCGTTTGACCACCAGCCAGCCCCGCGCGCGCAACAGCGCCATCTCGCGTTTCACTGTCCGCTCGTCCACCGACCACAGCCGCGCAATCTCGCGCTGACCCACGGCGAGCTCATCCCGCGCCCAGTTGTAGCGCGCCGTCATCAGCGTCAGCAGCCGCAGAACCCGCCGCTGGTCATGTTTGCCCTGCGCCAACGCATAGGCGCCCAAGGCTGTGATGATGTCATATTTGCGCGCAGACGCGCCCCGGCCCACTGGCCTCAGCGTTTGCATAACTGCCCTCATTTCTCGAAAATGTCCGGGCTGCCCCGGATCACACCTGCCGACGGTTGGTTTTCCACGGTTCTGGCCGCTTTTCCGTCTCTGCCTCTGATTTGCGTCCGATCCCCCGATTCTGTCAAGGGGGCATGTGGATAACCCCTGCCCCCAATCCTGTTTCGAATAGAAATCTGGGTATTAATGGTATTGGGGGACATACAGACTGTCCCCTATTTCAGCCCATTTGTCACCCTATGGAATGTGGTTGCCCAAAACCTGTCCCCAAAATGTCGGGGCGGGCGCTGCATTCACCGAATCTCCACACATCCCCTGTTCCACAAGGCGCGCGCCGTTTCTGTCCCCGCGGGGACAACCATAATCCCCTTTTGCTTTTTCCGCAAAACCGGCGTAAATCTGGAACTGAGCAGAATTAG
>NZ_CANLAG010000013.1 GCF_947488715.1 uncultured Tateyamaria sp.
GGCTCAGGCTCAGGCTCAGGCTCAGGCTCAGGCTCAGGCTCAGGCTCAGGCTCAGGCTCAGGCTCAGGCTCAGGCTCGGTTGGCGTGTCCTCGGTCAACGGCTCGGTCACGTCTTCTGCGGTCGCATCATCCGGTTCAGCAGCAATATCCTCGGCGGGAACGGTATCTTGCGCGTCTGAAACACTGTCCGCGTCGATTTCGGTGGCTTCGGTCACATCCTTGGCGGTGCCGTCAATGACGTCCTTGTCGAAGTCTGCCTTGGACTTGTCACTCGGGCTTTTGCGTTTTGCCAAGGTCTTCCCCCTCCGAATCTGCGACGGCGGCGATTGCGCCACACTGATGTTTACTCTGCCGTCCCGCGCCCCTCAACCCGCAGAGGTCGAATACAGCGGCTCACAGCAATTCCGCGATGGCATCGCCCATTGCAGAAGCGTTTGGCGCGCGTGCGACAAAAACGCGGTCCTGCGCAACGGCGGTCATGCCTTCGGCGACCGCTGCGCTGATCGCCACCACATGGATGGATGTGGCGCGCGGCGCCGTATTGGCAAATTGCTGTGCCGTTCTGGGCGAGAAAAGGGGAACGATCACCTTGTTTTCCCGGCGGATGACATCCCGCGCCGCATCCGACAGCGCGACAAGCCGCTGATCATAGACAACGATGCCCGTGATGTTCAGTCCAGCCGATGACAGGTGTTCAACGATGTGTCCGCGCCTGTGTGCGCCCGCCAAATGATGCAACGGCGCCTGCGGTGCCATACGGGTCAGACTGGCAACAAGGCTTTGCGCATCTGTACCCACCTGTTGCGCGTCCCACCCGTGGCTGTGCGCCGCCTCGGTGGTGGCGGGACCCACACAATAGGCCACACGCCCGTTGCCCGCAGGTGCATGGCGCACGCCGTTTGCAGAGGTGAACACAGCGGCATCTGTCGCATCCATTTCGACCGCGGCGGGTATCGGCACAATGTCGATGAGCGGGCTAAACACGGGCAGCAACCGGGACTGCACCGCAGGTTCCAACCCGGCAAGGAATGCCTGCGCCGCGTCTATCGGGCGGGTGAGGATCATGGGGATCTGCGTGTTCTGTGCATTGTTTGCCACGGCCGAAACTGTTACCCGGACCCGCCCGCACGCGCAACGGAGCACGATCATGGATCGGCCAGTCACCCTTTTGGGAATTGAAAGCAGTTGTGACGACACTGCCGCCGCCATTGTGCGCGGCGTGCCCGGTGACATGCAGGTGCTGTCCTCTGTCGTGCTTGGTCAAACCGATCTGCATGCGGCCTTTGGCGGTGTTGTGCCAGAGATTGCCGCGCGCGCCCACGCAGAGCGGTTGGACATCAGTGTCATGGGTGCGTTGGAGCAGGCCAAAGTTGCGTTGACCGATCTTGATGGCATCGCCGTCACATGTGGTCCCGGCCTGATCGGTGGTGTTGTGTCGGGCGTGATGACGGCCAAGGGGATTTCTGCCGCGACCGGCCTGCCCATGTACGGCATCAACCATTTGGCCGGTCACGCGCTGACCCCGCGTTTGACCCATGGCGTCGCCTTTCCCTATTTGATGTTGCTGGTGTCCGGTGGGCATTGCCAATTCCTGATCGCCCACGGCCCGGACCGGTTTGAACGGTTGGGCGGCACCATTGACGACGCGCCGGGCGAGGCATTTGACAAAGTCGCGCGCCTGATTGGTCTGGGACAGCCCGGCGGTCCCGCGATCGAGGCCGCCGCGCATGACGGCGATGCCCGACGGTTCGCATTTCCCAGACCCCTGTCGAACAAGCCGGGTTGCGACATGAGCTTTTCCGGCCTCAAGACGGCTGTGTTGCGCGCCCGCGATGATCTGGTGGCTCAGGCCGGTGGGCTGCGCGCGCAGGATCAATTGGACCTCGCCGCCTCGTTCCAGGCCGCGGTGAGCGACAGCCTGACCGGCAAGAGCGCCCGCGCGTTGGAACAGTATTTGGCGCTGAAACCGTCCCATCCGACATTCTGTGTCGCCGGCGGCGTGGCGGCAAACATGAGCATTCGCGCTGGATTAGAGACGATTTCTGCCACTCATGGTGCCACCTTCCTCGCACCTCCGCTGGCCCTGTGTACCGACAACGCGGCGATGATCGCGGCGGCAGGCATCGAACAGATGCAAACACGCGCACCGGATGGCATGGGCCTGTCAGCACGGCCACGTATGCCGCTCGACACCCAAAGTGTGGCGATGCTGGGCTCTGGCAAAAAGGGCGCCAAAGCATGAGCGTTGCAGTGATCGGCGCTGGCGCGTTTGGTACCGCCTTGGCCGTTACTTTGGCACGCGTTCAACCCATCACACTCTGGGCGCGCGATGCCCGTGACATGGCTGCGCAGCGCGAGAATACGGCACGATTGCCGGGGGTGCGTTTCCCGGATGGCCTGAGTATTTCCGCTGAATTAGAGACTGCTTTGGCATGTGATGTGATCCTTTTGGCCGTTCCGATGCAGGGGTTGGGCGGCTTTGCCGATGCCCATGACCTCACCGGGAAAACGGTGGTGGCCTGCTGCAAGGGCATCGACATCACAACCGGGCGCGGCCCGTCTGCCATCCTGCACCAAGCGCAGCATATTGCCGTCCTGACTGGTCCCAGTTTCGCCGCCGACATCGCGGCGGGGTTGCCGACGGCGCTGACGCTGGCATGTGCTGATCCGGACGTAGCCGCACATCTCCAACAGACGTTGTCGACGCCAAGCCTGCGCTTGTACCGGACCGGCGACGTTGTGGGCGCGGAACTGGGTGGCGCGCTCAAGAACATCATCGCCATTGGTTGTGGCGCTGTGATGGGCGCAGGGCTGGGCGACAGCGCACGCGCCGCTTTGATGACGCGCGGTTTTGCCGAAATGCAGCGTGTCGCGGCGACTTTTGGCGCAGATGCAGAGACGTTGATGGGGCTGAGCGGGCTGGGCGATTTGACGCTCACGTGTACGTCAGATCAGTCGCGCAACTACCGTCTGGGCCTTGCCCTCGGGGCCGGTGCAGACTTTGATACCCGCATCACCGTCGAAGGGGCCGCCACGGCGCAGGCGCTGCGCAAGGTGGCACAGGAACGGAACCTGGATCTACCGGTGTGCAACGCAATTGCGGGCCTGGTGGACGGAACATTGGATATGACAAGGGCGATGGATCACTTGCTGGCGCGCCCGCTCAAGGAGGAATGACATGATCTTTGCATTGATGGCTTGGGACAAGGACGGCGCGCTGGACGTGCGCATGGAAAACCGCCCCGCACACCTCGACTATCTCAAAGGGTCGGACGCCGTGCGCAAGGCGGGTCCGTTTCTGGACGCGGATGGCAAACCCTGCGGATCGCTGATCGTGCTGGAACTGGACGATATGGCCGCCGCACAGGCCTGGGCCGACAACGATCCCTATGCCAAGGCGGGCCTGTTCCGCGAGGTGACCATCACCGCATGGAACCAGGTGATCGGCGCATGAACTATTGGCTGTTCAAATCCGAGCCCTCCACCTGGAGCTGGGATCAACAGGTGGCCAAAGGCGACGCAGGCGAGGAATGGGACGGCGTGCGCAACTATCAGGCCCGCAATTTCATGCGGACCATGGCCGTTGGCGACCGGGGGTTCTTTTACCACTCGCAGACCGAAAAGGCCGTCGTAGGCATCGTCGAGGTCATCGCCGAGGCGCATCCTGACAGCACGACCGACGATGACCGCTGGGACTGTGTGGACATCAAGGCGATTGGGCCTGTGAAAACGCCCGTGACGCTGGATATGGTCAAGACGGATGAACGTCTGGCTGACATGGCGCTGATCCGAAATTCGCGCCTGTCGGTTCAGCCGGTCACCCCGGAGGAATGGCGGATCGTCTGCGAAATGGCGGGTGTACCGCAATAATCCCTATGGATTTCCCGCATCCTCTGGCAAGTTGGCACTAAAATGCCAACAGGAGGGACAAATGGGATATTTGGCAGTGATCGTCGCCGGGATCGGCGGCTTTATGTTTGGGGCAATCTGGTACACGGTGCTGGCCAAACCGTGGATGGCGGCGTCTGGCGTCGCCTTGAACGAGGCGGGCACAGCACCCGCCAATCAGTCAAATCCGATTCCTTATATCACCAGCTTTGTCGGCGCGGTTGTCGTGGCTGGCATGATGCGCCACGTGTTTGTCCTGAGCGGGATCGACACATTCGGCGAGGGGCTGGTGTCCGGCTTTGGCGTTGGTCTGTTTTTGGTCACACCCTGGATCGCGACGTTCTACGCTTTTGGGGCTCGCCCGTTTCGACTGACCCTGATTGATGGTGGATACGCGACCTTTGGCTGTACCGTTATCGGCGCGGTTCTGATGCTGTTCTGAAAAGGAAAAAGGGTCTGACTGCACTCAGCCAGACCCCGTCTCACCCCATCGTGCACTCCACAGAGCCACCGCACGTATTGGTTAATTTCGGATCTGACCATTCTGGTCGGACACTCTCGTGATACGAGCATATCCGAAATATAGCAATTTTATTGTACCTTGCATTGCGCCGAAAACAGAAACACCCGCTTAACCAGCGGGTGTCTCAATATCCGGAATGTCCGTTGGCTCAGCCGTAGACGGCCTCTTTGCCAAAGTGCTTGGTCAGCATGTAGTAGACAACGGCGCGGTACTTGTTGCGCTCGGATTTGCCATAGGTCTCGATCACGGAATTGATCGCTTCCATGAGTTGCGGGCCGTCAGACAGGCCCAGCTTTTTCATCAGAAAGTTGTTTTTGACGGTTTCCAGTTCGGAAGGTTGGCTTCCGGCGACAGTCGACGCATCCGCGTTGTAGATCGCAGGGCCGCAGCCGATTGTGACCTTTGTCAAAAGGTCCATATCGGGCGTCATCCCGCATTTGTTTTTCAGATCGTCCGCGTATTGTGCGATCAAGTCGTCCCGTTTGCCCATATTTAGTCTCCCACCGTTTGGTCACGCCGATATGTTGTGATCGGCGCAAGGCATTGCGTCACTGTGCAGGCACGTTAACGGCAAAGTGATGTAGGACAAAGGAAATTTCGCGGGGAAAACCGCGCGCAACACGTCACCGCCGATGCGCGCGATAGTGCGGGGAATGACGCGGTGCCTCTAGCCGCGATTGATCTTGATCTCGGGTTTGGATGTAGGAATGGACGGATCGGTGTTCACCGGCTCGGCCTCAGGCGCTTTGTCATCCAGGGTAAAGCTCATCCCGCGGAAAAAGATCGACTTGGGTTCTGTCATCTCAACGGTCCGTTCAACCCATTCCGGCGAGAACGCATTGGCCCAGGTCATCGGATAGGCGTGGACAAGGTTATGCATACAGGTCAGCGCAATCCAGATGCCCGCCGTCTTGCAGGCCAGGTGTTCCTTGGACGACATGTTCAGCGCGTTGCGCAGCACAAAGGCAATGGCAAGCGCCAGCCCACCGTCCATCAACATGGTCAGGTCGGCATCACCATCGGGATCAGGCGCGCCGTTCATGTGGAACATCACATAACGGGACAGGATCACAGTCAGAATACCGACGAAACAGGCACCCACCAGCGATCCCGGATAAACCATGTTACGGACCCAATCCGGTGTCCGTCCCCTTGCGGCGCGTGCGGTCGCGGTCTGTTGTTCCTGCCTGTGGCCGTGCGTGTCGTTCAGCCGCGCCAACCGTTCTGCGAATATGTCTTGCCCATGTGCCATAATGCACCTCTTGGTTCCAATAACGCGACCAAGGTGATCGACATTGGTGACCAAAATTGGGCATGTCTCGGGAACAACCGTGGCGTGTGCTGGTCAGCGGACAGACAGGATTTCGTTCAGCGGTTTCTTGAGCTTGGCCACCGCAGGCACGGTCGCATCCTCTGCGGCGTGGCCAACCGCGATGATCATCGTGGCTTTTTCGCTGTCCGGACGGCCCAAAAGGTCGCCAAGGAATTTCATTGGGTTCGGTGTGTGCGTCAACGTCACCAATCCCGACATGTGCAGCGCAGTCAGCAACATGCCAGTGGCGATGCCGACGCTTTCGGGGACGTAGTAATTCTTGTACCGCGTGCCGTCATCAAAGGTGCCGTAGCGCTGGGCAAAAACGACGATCAGCCACGGCGCATCCTCCAGGTGAGGCTTGTGGTCATTGGTGCCGATCGGTTCCAGCGCTTTGATCCACTCGTCACTGGCGCCACCGGCATAGAACTTGCGCTCTTCCTCCTCGGCGGCGTCGCGGATCTGTTTCTTGATCGCGGGGTCCTGAATGGCCACGAAATGCCATGGCTGGTGATTGGCCCCAGACGGCGCAGTGCCTGCGGCTGACACGCAGGCCTCGATCACCGCCTGATCCACCGGGCGGGTGGAATAGTCGCGCACCGTGTGCCGCTTGGCCATCAAGTCGCGATAGGCTTCCGCCTGTTGCAGCATTTCTGCATCGCTCAGGTCCTGACGGTCGGGCAGGGGCAGTTGCGTGTATTCAAGCTGGTCTTTGGAGAACATGGCTCGTGTCCTTTCAGATGTTCCGCCCGGCGGAAACGCCGGGCAGCGCCCGACCTCCCCCACGGGAGGGCGCTTTACGCCCACCCGAGGTCGGGTGATGCCCTCAGGCCTTAGAAATCTAGGTTCTCGACACTCAAGGCATTCTGTTGGATGAACTCGCGCCGCGGCTCAACCACGTCGCCCATCAGCTTGGTGAACAGATCGTCCGCCTCTGCCATATCCTCGACCCGCACCTGCAACAGCGTGCGCGCATCCGGGTCCAGCGTCGTCTCCCACAACTGATCCGGGTTCATCTCGCCCAGACCCTTGTAGCGTTGCAGCGACAGACCGCGCTCCCCTTCTTCAAGGATCGCATCCAACAGGTCCATCGGCCCCATGATCAACTGGCTGCGATCTTTGCGGTGCAGCGTTGCGGGCAGGCCATAAACATCCTGCAAGGACTGCGTGAACGTCCCGGTCTTGCGCGCCTCACCGGACCGCAGCAACGGACCGTCCAGCGTTCGCACCTCTTCGACACCGCGCAGGATACGCGCCAACCGCACGCCCTTGTCCTGCGTGATCCGACCAACCCAGCCGCGCTCCCATTCCAGCGCAATCAGGTTCAGCCGCTCTGCCACTTTGTCGGCCACACCTTGCAGGTCGGCATCCACCGCGCCGGGCACAAACGCCCCGGCAATCGCCGCCTGTTCCAGAATGTGCCGCGGATAATGCGTCGGGAACGCCTGAAACACCCGCTTGAGCTGCCGCGCCTCTTCGACCACCCGCACAAGGTCCTGACCAACGATTTCTTCGCCATTGCCTTGGCGCAGCATCGCACCCTCGGTGCCCTGCTCGATCAGGTAATCCTCAAGTGCGGTCTGGTCCTTGAGGTACACCTCGGACTTGCCCCGCGCCACCTTGTAGAGCGGCGGCTGCGCGATATAGAGATACCCGCCCTCGATCAGCTCCGGCATCTGCCGATAGAAGAACGTCAGCAGCAGCGTCCGAATGTGCGCGCCGTCCACGTCCGCATCCGTCATGATGACGATCTTGTGGTAGCGCAGCTTCGAGATGTTGAACTCGTCCCGTCCAATCCCGGTCCCCAGTGCCATGACAAGGTTGCCGATCTCCTGACTGGACAGCATCCGGTCAAACCGCGCGCGTTCGACGTTCAGGATCTTGCCGCGCAGGGGCAACACCGCCTGCGTCCGTCGATCCCGACCCGTCTGTGCCGATCCACCAGCCGAGTCACCCTCGACGAGGAACACTTCGGTCTTGCTCGGGTCCTTCTCCGAACAATCCTTCAGCTTGCCGGCAAGGTAATTCACGTCCATCGCCGTCTTGCGCCGTGTGAGCTCACGCGCCTTGCGCGCCGCCTCACGGGCCAATGCGGCCTCGATGATCTTGCCAACGATAATCTTGGCCTCGTTCGGGTTCTCCTCGAACCACTCGGCCAGCTTTTCGTTCACAAGCCCCTCGACCGCCGGGCGCACTTCGGACGACACCAGCTTGTCCTTCGTCTGAGACGAGAACTTCGGATCAGGCACTTTCACCGACAGCACACAGGTCAGACCCTCGCGCGCGTCGTCGCCGGTAAAGTTCACCTTCTCCTTCTTCGCGATCCCGCTGGACTGGGCATAGTTGTTGATCGTCCGCGTCAGCGCGCCACGAAAGCCCGCCATATGCGTGCCGCCATCGCGCTGCGGGATGTTGTTGGTAAAGGGCAGGACGTTCTCGTGATAACTGTCGTTCCACCACATCGCGACCTCGACGCCAATCTCGTCACGCTCACCGGTGATGAAAATCGGCTCCGGCATGACGGACGATTTCGACCGGTCCAGATATTTCACGAATTCCTTGACGCCGCCCTCATAGAACAGCTCGGACCGCAGGTGTTCCACGGGCCGCTCATCCACCAGAATGATCCGCACACCCGAGTTCAGGAACGCCAGCTCGCGCAGACGCTTTTCCAACGTGTCGAAAGAGTATTCGAGGTTCGAAAACGTCTCGGTCGAGGCGAGAAACCGCACCTCGGTCCCGGTCCGTCCACCGGCGTCGCCAACAACCTTCAGATGCTCAACCGTGTCACCATGGGCAAAGCGCGCCACGTGTTCCTTGCCATCGCGCCAGATGCGCAAGTCCAGCGACACGGACAGGGCGTTCACAACCGACACACCCACACCGTGCAGACCGCCCGACACCTTATAGGAGTTGCTGTCGAACTTACCGCCCGCATGCAGTTGGGTCATGATAACCTCCGCCGCCGACACGCCCTCTTCCTCGTGAATCCCCACCGGAATCCCGCGCCCATTATCGCTGACAGACACTGATGAATCCGCGTGGATCGTCACCGTCACGGCGTCTGCATGACCGGCCAGCGCCTCGTCGATCCCGTTGTCGACAACCTCGTACACCATGTGGTGCAGACCGCTGCCGTCGTCCGTGTCACCTATATACATTCCCGGACGCTTGCGAACTGCCTCCAAGCCCTTGAGAACCTTGATAGAATCCGCGCCGTATTCTTCGGGGATTTGCTCGTTATCTGCCATGTATGGGCCCCTTGAGTGGTTGCACCAAATATACGGTTTTTCAGGGGGAATGTCACGCAACTGACACAAGATTTTGCGTGTCAGGTCAGGGGGATGATCAGGCCCACACAGATCAGCAAACCGCCCGCAATCAGGTTCATCCGGCGCAAGGCGCGGGCCGAGGTCAAAAGCCGCCGCGCCCGGTCGATAAACAGCGCCATGACAAGGTTTCCAACCAGCGGCACGACCATCGACAACAGGACAATGATCACCACGTCCCAAACGGTCAGCCGGGTCAGATCAAAGAACCCCGGCAGCATCCCCATATAGAACAGGATGGCCTTGGGATTGCCGAGGATCACCGCCAAACCCGCAAGGAACCCCGCCCACATACCAGGCCGCGTCAGGCGGTTGTCCGTATCGATGCCCTTGTCCGCACCGCGTATCACCAGCGCGCCCATCAGCAGGAAAATACCTGCCGCGACCCACTTCAATGCCGCCAGAAACCCGCCATAGACCGACAGGATCCACGTGATACCAAAGATCGCCAGCAGCGACCACAGCACGTCCCCCACCACAACGCCCAGCGCCAGCGGCCACGCCGCCTGAAACCCGCCTGACAGGCTGCGCGCGATCAGGCCAACCCAAACAGGGCCCGGCGTCAGGAACAGAACCGCCAGCGCGCCTGCATAGAGCGCGATGTCCCAAGGGGCCAATGTCACAGCGGCCTCGCCGTGCTCAGACCGTCCGTGTCGGTGACTTCGACATATTGCGCCCGGTCCCCCAGACTGTCGAACAACGCAGTCTCGGTCCCCGTCATCCACGCCTGTGCGCCCAGCGCGCAAATCTCATCGTACAGCGCCGCACGCCGGTCCGCGTCCAGATGCGCCGCCACCTCATCCAGCAACAACAGCGGCGGCGCCCCGAAATCCTGTGCCAGCGCTCGCGCATTGGCGAGGATCAACGACACCAGCAATGCCTTCTGCTCACCTGTGGAGCAGTCCTTGGCCGGAACACCCTTGGCCGCATAGGCCCCGTATAAATCTGCCCGGTGCGGGCCGATCAACGTCCGCCCGGCGGCCAGATCACGCATCCGCCCATCTGCCAGTGCCGCCCGCAGATCCTCAACTGTGTCCGGCATGCCCATCTCGCCGGGTTGCAGGGTCAGGTCCGCCGCAGGGAACGCGGTCTGCGCCCCGCTCTGCGCCGCGGCGAGGTCTGATAACGCCTGCAACCGGTTGGCATGAATGGCCGACCCCGTCTCCGCCAATCGCAATTCCAATGCGGCATACCAATGCGGGTCCCGCACCATGTCTTTCAGCAACCGGTTCCGCTCCCGCATCGCCTTGTCATATTCCAACGACACCTGCGCATGATCCGGAATAAACGACAGCGTCATGCGGTCCAGAAACCGCCGCCGCCCCTCGGCCCCTTCGATCCAAAGCCGGTCCATCGACGGAATTAGCCACAGCACCCGCGCAATGCGCCCCAAGGCCGTCTGCGCCGCAGCCTTGCCATCAATCTTCACCTGCCGCGCCGCACCCGCATCGGACCAGGTGTCGACCTCATGGACCTGGCTCAAAGACTGCAATACCCCCGACAGCTTCCACCCCAACGCCTCAGGCCGCCGCGCCATATCCTCCGCGGACGACCGGCGCAGACCACGCCCGGGCGAAAACAGCGACACCGCTTCTAGAATGTTGGTCTTGCCCGCACCGTTCGGCCCAAAAATCGCAACCGGACGCCCATCAAGCGCCAGCCGCGCCACCTTGTGTGACCTGAAATGCGACAGGGCCAGCGATGTCAGATGCAACACCACGACCGCCCCTTCATTGTTCTAAAAGTATGCCCGCCGGAGGCGAAAAGATCACACGCGCATCGGCATGACGACATAGACCGCCGACTGGTCGCTGCCTTCACGCATCAGGGTCGGATCACCGGACGAATTGAACATGAACACCGCGTTCTCGCGATCCACCTGGGATGCGATCTCCAGCAGGTATTTCGCGTTGAACCCGATCTCCAACCGCTCGTCCGCATAGGCCACGGCCAGCTCTTCTTCGGCGGCACCGCTGTCGGGCGCATTCACCGACAGGACCAACCGATCCTCGTCCAACTGCAACTTGACCGCGCGCGACCGTTCGGACGACACCGTGGCCACACGGTCCACAGCCTTGGCAAAATCGCTGGCATCAACCTCCAGCTTGCGCGTGTTGCCCACAGGGATAACGCGGGTGTAGTCGGGGAATGTCCCGTCGATCACCTTCGAGGTCAGCGTGATGTCCGGCGTGGCAAAGCGCACCTTGGTCTCAGACACCGACACGGCGATCTTCATCTCGTCATCATCCAGCAGCTTGCGCAACTCTCCCACGGTCTTGCGGGGCACGATCACGCCGGGCATATCCGCCGCACCTTCAGGCAGATCGCTGTCGATCCGTGCCAACCGGTGCCCATCCGTCGCCACACAGCGCAGCGCCTTACCGTCGTCGCCATCGGCCACGTGCATGTAAACGCCGTTCAGGTAATACCGCGTCTCTTCGGTCGAGATCGCAAATTTCGACTTGTCGAACAACCGGCGCAGCTTGGGCGCATCCACCGAGAAGTTCGAGGCATATTCCGACGACGCCATGACAGGAAAATCTTCCTTGGGCAGGGTCGCCAACGAGAAATTCGACCGACCCGCCTCAACCGTCAAACGCCCGGCCGCCGTGTCCGCCGTCAGCGTGACCAGCGCCCCATCGGGCAGCTTGCGCACAATCTCATGCAGGGTCGTCGCGGCTACGGTTGTCGCCCCGGCGCGCTCGACCTGTGCGGGCGCCTTGTCCACAACTTCGATATCCAGATCGGTCGCGCGGAATGTCACATCGGACCCTTCCGCCTCGATCAGCACGTTGGCCAGGATCGGAATGGTGTTGCGACGTTCGACCACGGATTGAGCCTGGCTGACCGCTTTCAGCAGCACACCGCGTTCAACACTGATTTTCATGGTCTGTCTCCCCACTCGCATCTGACCCGGACACCGGGACAGGCACCCTAGCCCAACGCGCCAGCATCACAAGTATTTTATTGCCACATAGATGCTTGTCGGGTGCGCACGCGGCGGCGTCAAGGCACGCAAAGCGCGAAAATGCAAAAGGGCGCCGGTTGGGGCGCCCTGTGTGGTCTGAATGCGGCAACACTAGGCTTCGAGGGCGCGCCGCAGCAATTCCAGATCTTCGGCAATCTGTCCGTCGGATTGCTTCAACTCTTCGATCCGACGCACGCCGTGCATGACCGTGGTGTGGTCACGCCCGCCAAAACGGCGGCCAATCTCAGGCAGGCTGCGCGATGTCAGATGCTTGGACAGATACATCGCCACCTGACGCGGACGCGCATAGCTGCGCAGACGCTTGGGGCCAATCATGTCGCTCAGACGGATGTTGTAGTGCTCGGACACTTTGCGCTGGATTTCCTCGACGGTGATCTTGCGTTCCGAGGCGCGCAATACGTCGGCCAGACAATCCTGCGTCAGGTCCATGTTGATCTTGCGACCCACAAGGCTGGCAAAGGCGAACAACCGGGTCAGCGCACCCTCCAGCACACGCACATTGGTCGAAATCCGATGGGCCAGAAATTCCAGCACGCCAGGCTCAACATTCAGATCGGAATAGACGATCTGCTGCTGCTCCACCTTGGACTGCAGAATGCCCAGACGCAGCTCGTAATCCGTGGGGTGCAGGTCCACGACCAGACCACACTGCAAACGCGACTTCACCCGGTCCTCAAGGTCCTTGATCTCACCGGGCGCGCGGTCGGCGCTGATGATGATCTGCTTGTTCTGATCCACCAGCGCGTTGAACGTGTGAAAGAACTCTTCCTGCGTGCTGTCTTTGCCGGCGATGAACTGAACGTCGTCCACCATCAGCACGTCGACAGAGCGGAACATCTCTTTAAAGTCCATCATCTTGCGATCGCGCAGGGCCTGCACAAAACGGTACATGAATTGCTCGGCGGACAGGTAGAGCACGTTGAGATCGGGGCGACGGCTCTGCAATTCCCAGGCGATGGCGTGCATCAGGTGCGTTTTGCCCAAACCAACGCCACCATAGAGGAACAGTGGGTTGAAAGTGACGGGACCACCTTCGGCGACGCGCTTGGCGGCGGCATGGGCCAGTTCGTTCGGTTTGCCGACGACAAAGCTGTCAAATGTGAAACGCTTGTCCAGTGGCGCGGCGGACAGAGCGGATTTCGTGGGCGTGTTCGAATGCGCATACGAAGAAGAAGACGGGGCAGAGGCTGCAGCTTCGGGCGCATCAATGGCAGAGGCGGGGCGCCCGGACGCATTGGCGGGCACGGCAAAGCTCAGGCGGCGCACGTCATGCGAATCCGATTTCAGTTCGTGCAGGATGAGGTCCGAAAAATTCTGGCTGACGTAGTTGCCCAAAAAGTTCGTGGGTACGTCAAATGTCGCGATACCATCCTGAAGTGCCCGGAACTCAAGCGGCTCGATCCAGTTGGTATAGTTGTTTTGTCCGACGGTCTTAAGCAGCCGTTGTCTCAGCTGTCCCCATTCTTGTTGTGTCATATGCGTCCTATGATCCCCGCTGCCTATCTCGCCCGGCGCCTTTGGCCCGCCGGTTGGCCTGTCCCAAGTCAAAGCAAATCTGAACCACCCCACTGCCTGATGGCGCAGGTCCGATTTACGTCGGTATTTTACAGATTAGGCGCCCCGTCGTGCCGGGGTCCCACCCCGGATAACGTGACATGCCGTCCGCACACCAAATTTTACGACAGGTTGGTCACCAGCATGACATGCCGTTCCCAAATGCAGTACGCACAAGGCGCATTTTCCGCTCCCTCCACCGTGGCAACTGACATTGCCGTGGCGCAGGGCCTGTCCCCCCAAGGCGATTCCTGATCGCATGTTCGGTGGTATCAATTTCGTCTGCGGGCCGTCCACAGAACTTCGATGTTGACTCACACAAGAATCGCAGCAGGCCTTGTTTTCATAGGAAAAACAAAAAAAGCGCCGCAAAAATGCGACGCTCCTGTGTCACAGCCAAGCAACACCTTAGCCGAGGGATTTCACCCGTGCCGACAGGCGGGACATTTTCCGCGAGGCGGTGTTCTTGTGATAAACACCCTTTGTTACACCGCGCATCAATTCAGGCTGTGCCGCCTTCAATGCTTCGGTTGCGGCGTCCTTGTCACCCGAGGCAATCGCCTCTTCGACACGGCGCAGGTATGTCCGGATGCGCGAACGACGCGCCTTGTTCACTTGAAAGCGTTTTTCGTTTTGACGGGCCCGCTTTTTGGCCTGAGGCGAATTTGCCATGTTATCTCGTCCCAATCTATTGGTGCGGTAGTTTCAGAAGTCGCGTCCATAGGCGCGACCGCGAAGCGAGTCAAGCCAATGCGCCGCCGTTACTTGTCGCGGAACTGCGCCTCGCGCTTTTCAAGGAAGGCGGCCATGCCTTCTTTCTGGTCTTCGGTGGCAAACAGCGCGTGGAACAGGCGCCGTTCAAACAACAAACCCTCGCGCAGCGGCACCTCGAACGACCGGTTCACCGATTCCTTGACCGCCATCACAGACATCATGGATTTCTCAGCGATCTTGGCCGCAGCCCCCATCGCTTCTTCCATCAGCTTCTTGGCGGGCACAACGCGGCTGACCAGCCCGGCGCGCTCTGCCTCCTGGGCATCCATGAAACGGCCCGTCAGGTTCATGTCCATCGACTTGGCCTTGCCCACCGCGCGGGTCAGACGCTGGCTGCCGCCGATGCCCGCCATAACGCCTAGGTTGATCTCGGGCTGGCCGAATTTCGCAGTGTCGGATGCAATGATAAAATCGCACATCATCGCCAACTCGCATCCACCGCCCAGCGCATAGCCGGACACCGCCGCAATCACCGGTTTGCGCACACGTGTGATGGCATCGGTTTCAGGACCAAACAGATCCTCGCTGAACACTTCGACATAGGACTTGTCCTTCATCATCGCGATGTCGGCCCCGGCGGCGAACGCCTTGTCCGACCCGGTGATCACGATGCACCGCACCTTGTCGTTGGCCTGAGCAGCACCCATGGCATCCGCCAGTTCGCGCATCAATTCATCATTCAGGGCATTCAACGCCTTGGGCCGGTTCAGGGTCACCTTGGCGATGTGGTCTTCGACGTCGACGATGATCGTCTCATAGGCCATGGGAATGCTTTCATCTGTTGCCGTTGAGGGCCGAGCATTACCATGCGCCCCGCCCGTTTCAAGCTATGATTGGCAGCACCTGCAATAGAAGGACGACCGCCCAGACTGCACAATCCGCGTGATATCAGACGAACACCCATCGGTACGACATGGTTCCCCCTCGCGGCCATAAACATCGAACCTGTGCTGGAAATATCCAAGCTCTCCATCGGCTTGGCGGAAATCCCGCAATGACGATCCACCGGCCTCTATCGCCTCGGCCAGCACGTCCCGAATGATCGGAACCAGCGCCGCAACACGGCCCGCCGCGATCCGCCCGGCCTTGCGAGTGGGGGAAATACCTGCCCGAAAAAGCGCCTCACACACATAGATATTGCCCAATCCCGCGACGATTCTCTGATCCAGCAGCGCGGATTTCACGGGTGTGTTCTTGCCCTCAAAGGCGGCAATCAGATGTTCCTCGCTGAACGCGTTGCCCAGCGGTTCGGGCCCCAGCACAGCCAACAGCTTGTGTTGGTCCGCCGTCGCCGTGTTCATCAGGTCCATCGCCCCGAACCGGCGCGGATCGTTGAAGGTGATGCGCGCACCGTTGTCCATATGCAGGACCACGTGGTCATGCTTTTCCGGCGCAGGGTGGTCATGCACGAACTGGCCCAATGGATCGCCCGACACCAACATCCGCCCCGACATGCCCAGATGGATCAACAGCGTCTCGCCAGACCCCAGATCGGCCAGGATGTATTTCGACCGCCGCCGCAGACCCAGCACCTGTTGCCCGGTCAAACGCGCCGCCATGCGTTCAGGGAACGGCCACCGCAAGTCGGGCCGGTTCACATCAGCCTGTGCAATCACGGCACCTTCCATGGCGGGGGTCAGACCACGACGAACAGTTTCAACTTCGGGCAATTCGGGCATCGGCAGACGGTCCTTGCTGGCAACCGCTCTGGGATAGGCCGCCGGGGCGCCGCATGCAATCAGTAGCCGTTGTCTTCCAACTGCTCGATCAGAAACGCCTTGAGCAGGTCATGCCCCTCAAGGAAACGCGGGATGCCAATGCGGCGCCCATCGTCAAAGTACAGCTTGTAGCCATCGCGTGTGTTCTTGGCGCTCGTCATCCGCGACAGATCAAAACGCCGCTGCATCAAGAGGCCGGATGTGCAGGTCATGTCGACCCCGTCCACAACCAAGCGGAACTTCCACATGTAGACCCCGCACCAGACGAGCATCCCGGCGATCAATAGATACATATCCAATGGCGTCTGTCCGGACAGGCCGGATGACAACTCGAGGTAGATCGCGAACCCGATCACAAAGGGCATCAAGGCAAGGTAGCCATACCGCCAACCCGCCGTCGCACGGAAAACGATCGCATCGCCCTCTTGCTGCGGCAGAGACCGCCCCACGGAAAAGATGGTGGCGATATTGTCCTCGGGATTGCCCACCGGCGAAAACGTCTCGATCCCCGCCTTGATCAGGCGAAAGATCAGGCTTTCGCCTTTGCGGATGTCCCGCTCACCGCCCAGATGCCCGCCGATGAACCGCTGCACCCGCGACATACCAAAGGAAACAAACACTAACAGGAGGATATAGCTAAGCATGGCCTGCGTCCTTTGCGCCGATTGACGATTTGTTTCTTGCCCCTCACCTATTTAAGGACAAATGAGACGATCAAGAGACGCAATTGGACCCTTTGCATGACTGAAGCGCCTGAGAAAAAGACCCATTTTGGGTTCACCGAAGTCCCCGAAGGCGAAAAGGCGGGCCGCGTGCAGGGCGTCTTTAACTCTGTTGCCTCCAAATATGACGTGATGAACGATGTGATGAGCGTCGGTATTCACCGCATCTGGAAAGAGGCGATGATGGACTGGCTTGCGCCCCGTCCCGGTCAGAAACTGCTCGATGTGGCGGGCGGTACCGGCGACATCTCGTTCAAGTTTCTGAAACGTGCAGGCCACGGCCACGCGACCGTTCTGGACCTGACCGAACCCATGCTGGTCGAGGGCCGCAAACGTGCCGAGGCCGATCAGATGCAGGACAGCCTTGATTGGGTGGTTGGCGATGCGATGGCGCTGCCCTTCGACGACAACACCTTTGACGTCTACACGATCAGCTTTGGCATCCGAAACGTGACCCGCCCCCAAGAGGCCCTGAACGAAGCCTACCGCGTTCTGAAACCCGGCGGGCGTCTGATGGTGCTTGAGTTCTCGCAACTGCCCAATGATGGCATGCAAAAGCTTTATGACCTCTACAGTTTCAACGTGATCCCCCGCATGGGCCAGATGATCGCGGGTGACCGTGACAGCTATCAGTACCTGGTCGAAAGCATCCGCCAGTTCCCGGATCAAGAGACGTTTCTGGGCATGGTTCGCACGGCGGGCTTTGAGAATGCCAAGTACCGCAACATGACAATGGGTGTGGCGTGCCTGCACTCCGGGTGGAAAATCTGATGTTTTTTCAACACTTGGTGGTTAACCGGGCGTTAACCACAAGTGTCCCCGCGGGGACACGCCCCAAAACATTTGTCCCCGCGGGGACAGCGGCATGAGAGGCCCGCACAATATCATCCGCCTGATCCGCACAGGCGCGACGCTCGAACGGACGGGCGCGATGAATGTTGTCCTCGACGCGTTCGAGGCACCACCCGCCCTCCGCTTTGTCGCCAAGGCGCTAGGCAAACCGTTCCAGTGGCTGGGCTACAAGGGCGATCCGTCCATGCCCCCCGCCACCCGCGCGCTGACAGCACTCGGCCCCGCCTACATCAAGTTCGGACAGGTCCTGTCGACCCGCCCTGATGTCGTGGGTGATGAGCTCGCCGTGCAACTGCGCGTCCTGCAAGACAAGCTGCCCCCCTTCTCGATCGAAGAAGCCAAGGCCGAAGTGCAGCGCGAATTGGGTCAGCCCGCCGACGAAGTGTTCTCTGCCTTCAGCGAACCGGTTGCCGCCGCCTCCATCGCGCAGGTGCACAAGGCGACGCTGGCCGATGGCGGTGACCAGGTTGCGGTCAAGGTGCTGCGCCCCAACATCGAACGCGCCTTCAAAAAGGACGTCGACGCCTTCTACCTCGCCGCCCGCATCGTCGAAATCTTTGCCCCCGGCGCGCGCCGCTTGCGCCCGTTGGAAGTGATCGAACACTTCGACGGCGTCGTGCAGGGTGAGTTGGACTTGCGCCTCGAATCCTCTGCCGCGGGTGAGTTCGCCGCCAACACTGAAAAAGATGCCGGTTTCGCTCTGCCGAAAATCCGCTGGGAATACTCCGCCCGCCGCGTGATGACGCTCGAATGGGCGGACGGCGTACCCATGGGCGACAACGCCGCCATCGATGCAGCAGGCCACAACCGCATCGACCTCGGCGAACGGGTGCTGAAACTCTTTCTCCTGCACGCCCTGCGCGACGGTTACTTCCACGCCGACATGCACCAGGGCAACCTCAAGGTCGCGCCCAACGGGGACATCATCGCCTACGATTTCGGGATCATGGGCCACATCGATGAATACACCCGCCGCGTCTACGCCGAGATTCTGTTCGGCTTTATCCGCAAGGACTACAAACGCGTCGCCGAAGTCCACTTTGAGGCAGGCTATGTGCCCGCCGACAAGGATGTCGATGAATTCGCGCGCGCCCTGCGCGCCGTGGGCGAGCCGATCTTTGGCATGGACGCGTCCAAGATCTCCATGGGCCGCTTGCTGAACTACCTCTTCGAAGTCACCGAACGCTTCGGCATGGAAACCCGCACCGAACTGATACTGCTGCAACGCACCATGGTCGTCGTCGAGGGCGTCGCGCGCTCCCTCAACCCCAACATCAACATCTGGCAGGTCGCCTCACCGGTCGTCACCGACTACATCCAGAAATCCATCGGCCCCAAGGCCGTGATCACGGACCTCTACAAAACCGCGCGCGTGCTCACCCGCTTTGGCCCACGCCTGCCGCGCCTTGTCGAACAGGCCCTGATCGCCCAATCCAACCCGGCCCCGGAAAAACACCGCGGCTTTTGGCGCTGGATCATCCTCACGGGCATCATCGGCCTGGCCGCAGGCGGCGGGCTGACGCTCCTGATCGAAGCGTTCGCCTGACACCTTCATTGTTCTTCAAATATGCAAACGCAACGCCGCCTCAGGCGATGCGTTCGATCGCCAGGGCGATCCCCTGACCACCGCCAATACACATGGTGATCAACGCCTTGGACCCCTGGATTCGCTCCAACTCATAGAGCGCCTTGACCGTTATGATCGCACCGGTCGCCCCCACCGGATGGCCCAACGCAATTGCACCACCATTGGGGTTCACGCGCGCCGGATCAAAGCCCAGATCATTCGACACCGCCAGCGCCTGCGCGGCAAAGGCCTCGTTCGATTCCACCACGTCAAAGTCACCGGCAGACAACCCCGTCCGGTCCAGCAGGTTGCGCACCGCCGGGATCGGCCCGATCCCCATTACTTCGGGGCGCACCCCCGCATGGGCATAACCCAGAACACGGGCACGTGGCGTCAGGCCGGCCTTCTCTGCCGCGTCCGCCGTGGCCAGCACAATCGCGCCCGCACCATCATTGATGCCAGACGCATTGCCCGCCGTCACCGACCCGTCTTTCTGAAACACCGGACGCAACCCGCCCAGCGCATCGAGGCTTGTCGCCTTGGGGTGCTCATCCGTGGCGAACTGTAGGGTGTCGCGTTTCACGCGCACCTCGACCGGGGCGATCTGGCTGTCGAACCGCCCGTCCGCGATGGCGGCTGCAGCGCGCTCCTGGCTTTGCATCGCAAAGGCGTCCTGATCCGCGCGGCTGATCCCGTGCTCGGCGGCCACGTTCTCTGCCGTCACCCCCATATGACCTGTGCCAAACGGACAGTTCAGCGCGCCCAGCATCATGTCGAGCGTGCGCACATCGCCCATCTTGGCGCCCCAGCGCTGGTCGGGAATGATAAAGGGCGAGCGCGACATGTTCTCGGCCCCGCCTGCCAGGCCAAAGTCGGCATCGCCCAGCATCAGAGACTGAATCACGCTCACAATCGCCTGAACGCCCGACCCGCACAGACGGTTCACATTCATCGCCGGTGTCGTGTCCGGCACACCCGCCTGCATCGCCGCCACGCGGGACAGGTACATGTCGCGCGGTTCGGTGTTGATCACGTGACCAAAGGCGACGTGGCCGATCTGTCCGCCTTCGACCCCGGACCGTTCCAGCGCCGCCTTGGCCGCCACGGTGCCCAGGTCGATGGGGCTGGTCCCGGCCAGCGATCCGCCGAATGTACCAATGGCGGTGCGCGCGCCGTCGAGTATAACGATGTCTTGGGTCATGGTGCTTTCTCCCTTTGGTCCGATATGGCCGGGGGCGCGGGTAAAGTCAGCCCCATGGCTTGACTTCGACGCAACGGCACGGGCATCTCTCCGTCATGACGGATGAAACAGACGCAATCTTGTCCCTGCTGCCCGCCCGCCTCAAGGAGGCACGGCGCGCGCAGGGTCTGTCGCTGGACGCGGTGGCCAAGCTGTCCGGTGTGAGCCGGTCCATGGTCAGCCAGATCGAGCGCGGCGAATCCTCGCCCACCATCGCGACGCTGTGGAACCTGACCCGCGCCTTGCAGGTGGATTTCGCGGGCCTACTGGACGAGGCCGCGGTTGAACGGATCGAGGTGCTGCGCACGGGTGATGTGCCGAACATCGAGAACCGGGGCGCGGGCTGCACCATCCGCATTCTCAGCCCGCCCGAAGATGCCGGGCGGCACGAGGTGTACGAGCTGCGGTTTATCGCTGGCGGCGCGCTGGACAGCCAACCCCACAGGCGCGGCGCGCGCGAGCATCTGACCGTGATCGAAGGCGCCTTGCAGGTCCAAAGCGGTGCGGCATCCGAGACCATAGGACCCGGTGACACCGCACGATACGCGGCGGATGTCGCGCACCGGATTGCGGCCGATGCACCTGCGCGGGCGTTTCTGGTGGTACAGGACGCATAAATCCGATTTCACGGATTTTTGTCCGATATTATGAAATCCTGTATTTCGGAATCTTATCCGACATGTTAGATACTCCGATCGAAGGAGCCCTGACATGACCCAAGCGTTTTTGACCGATGTTGCCGACACCCTCGCCCGGATCGAGGCCGATGGGATGATGAAACGCGAGCGCATGATCACCTCGCCCCAGGGCGGGCGGATCGATGTGGGTGACCGCGCGGTTCTGAACCTGTGTGCGAACAATTACCTCGGGTTGGCGGATCACCCCGATCTGGTGGCGGCGGCGCGCGGTGCGATGGACAGCCACGGGTTTGGCATGGCGAGCGTGCGGTTCATCTGCGGGACGCAGGACCTGCACCGCGAACTGGAGCAACGGCTGGCGCGGTTTCTGGGCAAGGACGATTCGATCCTCTTTGCCGCGTGTTTTGATGCGAATGGTGGGCTGTTCGAGCCGCTGTTCGGCCCCGAGGATGCGATTGTATCGGACGCGCTGAACCATGCGTCGATCATTGATGGCATCCGGCTGTGCAAGGCCAAGCGGTACCGCTATGCCAACTCCGATATGGCCGATCTGGAGGGGCAATTGCAGCTGGCCCGCGACGAGGGCGCGCGGCATGTGGTGATTGCGACGGACGGAGTTTTCTCCATGGATGGTTATCTGGCAAAGCTGCCTGAAATCAATGCGTTGGCGCAGAAATACGACGCACTTGTGATGGTGGATGATTGTCACGCCACGGGGTTCATGGGGCCGAAGGGCGCGGGCACCCCGGCCCACGCGGGTGTCGAGGTTGATCTGCTGACGGGCACGCTGGGCAAGGCGCTGGGCGGATCCATTGGCGGCTATATCGCGGGGCCGCAGCCCGTGATCGACCTGCTGCGCCAGCGCGCGCGGCCGTATCTTTTTTCCAACTCCTTGCCGCCCGCGATTGTGGCGGCGGGGATCGAGGCGATCCGGCTGGTCGAAGAGGGCGACGCCCTGCGTGCGCAGCTGTTCGACAACGCCGCCTATTGGCGTGCCGGGCTGACCGCGCTGGGGTTTGAACTGCTGCCCGGTGAGCATCCGATCATCCCCGTCATGCTGGGTGAGGCGCAGCTGGCGCAGGACATGGCCGCGCGGCTGTTTGACGAGGGTGTATATGTGTCCGGGTTCTTCTTTCCCGTGGTGCCGCGCGGGCAGGCGCGGATCAGGACGCAGATGAATGCGGCACTGACCCGTGCGGATCTGGACCGGGGGCTGGCGGCGTTCGAGACGGTCGGCACCGCGCTGGGGGTGATCTGATGCGGAACACGATGCTCGCGCTTGAGAAGACCCACGCACGCGAGGGGCTGTGGCAGGTGACGGCTCCGGTGCCGGAGATCGGCCCGGATGATGTGCTGATCCGGGTTAACAAGACCGGGATTTGCGGCACCGATATTCACATCTGGAACTGGGACGATTGGGCAGCCGATACCGTGCCGACACCGATGATCACCGGGCACGAGTTTGCCGGGGAGATCGTTGAAACAGGCTCAAACGTTGAGGGTTTGGCGTTGGGGCAGCGCTGTTCCGGCGAGGGGCATTTGATCGGCAAGACATCGCGCCAGAGCCGTGCGGGCAAGTTTCATCTGGACCCCGCCACGCGGGGGATCGGGGTGAATGAGCAGGGGGCCTTTGCTGAATACCTGCGCCTGCCTGCGTTCAACGTGGTGCCGTTGCCTGATGAGATCAGCGACGATATTGGCGCCATTCTGGACCCGCTGGGCAATGCGGTGCACACCGCCTTATCCTTTGATTTGATTGGAGAAGACGTGCTGATCACTGGGGCCGGGCCCATCGGGATCATGGCGGCGGCTGTGGCCCGGCATGTGGGTGCGCGCAATGTGGTGATCACGGATATCAACCCGGATCGTCTGGCGTTGGCAGCGCGTGTGGCGGACGTTGTGCCGGTCAATGTGGCCCAGGAAAACCTGGCCGATGTGATTCCGTGGCTGAAGATGACGCAAGGCTTTGACGTGGGTCTGGAGATGTCGGGCAATCAGGCCGCGCTGGATCAGATGGTCGAGGCGATGACCATGGGCGGGCGCATCGCGATGCTGGGGATTCCGCCGGGCAAGTCGCCGGTGGACTGGAGCCGGATCGTGTTCAAGGCGATCACGATCAAGGGCGTCTATGGCCGCGAGATTTTCGAGACCTGGTACAAGATGATCGCGATGTTGCAGAACGGGCTGGATGTGTCCGGTGTCATCACGCACAGGTTCAAGGCGTCGGAGTTCGAGGCCGGATTCGCCGCGATGAAATCGGGGTCGTCGGGCAAGGTTGTGCTGGATTGGACCTGAAGGGCGTGCGGTGCGTTAACCATGATCTTGCGCCGTAGGTGCGGGGCTGATCGTGCGTGGAAGTGTGCAGTTTGGCCGGGAAACTGTGCAGTTTTGATGCCGTATCCGGCGGGTGTTTCACGTCGATTTGGCGAAAACGTACAGTTTCGACCTGAAACCGCACGTTTTGCGAGCAGACGTCATAAATCACTGATTCTAAAGGTTAATCCGCGGCGGTATGTCGCGGATTGTTCGCGCTAGGGAAGGAGCGGCACGCGCCCCTCTGCCGTCAGGGTCCAGACCTTGCCCCCTTCGAACACGGCGGCGGTCAACGGCTTGCCATAGCCTGCGCCGGTGTCGAGGTTCACGCGGTTGCCGTAGTGCGTCGCCGCATCGACGGGCGTGTGGCCGTGCACGATCAGTTTGGGGTGCGGCCCGGTGTGATCGTGGAATTCCTTGCGGATCCAGAGCAGGTCTTCTTCGGTCTGGTCCTTGATCGCGACGCCGGGGCGGATGCCAGCGTGCACGAACATCAGGTCGCCGCGCACATGGGTCATCCGCAGATCACGGAGAAAGCTGAGGTGGCTGGCGGGAACGGCGGCCAGCGCGTCGGCCTGCACATCCTGTTCGCGCCTGCGCCCGCCCGCGTCGACGCCGTAGGACGCGAGTGTCGTGTCACCGCCAAGGCGCGGATGCAGCCAATACAGCTCGACCATCATGTAGGGGTCGTGGCGCAGCGGGTCGGACATGAACCAGTCGAACATGCGGTCATGGTTGCCCCTGAGGAACGTCCAGTTGCGCCCCGCATCGCGCCCGTCGATCAGCGTATCGATCACCGCGCGGCTGTCGGGGCCGCGGTCGGTGTAGTCGCCGAGAAAGACGACCTCCGCACCCGTCCCGCCATCGGTCTGGATCAGGTCCAGCACACGGTCCAGTTCGGCCTTTTGGCCGTGGATGTCGCCAATGGCATAGAGGGGGCTGGGCATAGGGGTACTCGGTTCTGGCTGCGGATGGGTAGGCAGACGCTTAGGCGAAATCGCCGCCTTTGGCGAGGACGTCGGCCCGGTAGCGCGCGGTCCAATTGTCGCTGGTGGCGTCGGCGAGTTTGCGGGTTGGGGGTGTGATGTCGTCCGCGATGTCCTGGTCGAGGCCCAGGTGGATGAGGATCATGCGCAGAGAAGTCTGCGGGTCGTCGACGAGCGTTTCGTAGGTGAGGGACCATGGCGTGATCCCGTGCGTCGAGAACCAGTTCAGCCAAGTGCGGTCAGACGCGGTAAAGGCGTTGATCTGAGCGGTGATGGCCTCCGCATCGTATCCGTCATCGCGGCTGGGCGTGATCCGTTCGAGGTCGGTGCCGTCAGCATTGCCGTGCCAGAGCCCGGTCTGTTCGGCGCGCAGGACCGAGATGGCCTGGGCCAGCTTGTCCGTGCGGCGGAGCCAGATGTAGCGGGTGGGTCCAAACGCGGCCTCGATCCGCTGGGGGTCGGTCGGGCCGTATTGCGCCAGCTTGTCCATAAGGAAAGCGCGGCTGTGATCCTGAAGGCGGATGCCGGTCAGACCGTGGGTGCCGGTCCCGTGCACGGCGGAGATTATGTCGGCGAGGGGAGCGTTATCCGGGAGGTCCATTCCACGGGCCCAACTGGAGATGTCGGGCCGGTGGAAATAGCTTTGTGGTGCACCTGCGACGCCCGTGGCGGCCAGCATTCCGCACAACATGGTGCTGCCTGAACGCGGGCTTGTGCACAGCATGTATGTGCGGGGTGCGGCCTGTAGGGTGCGCATTTACTGCGCACCTTTCGCTAGTGATGTGCCGCGAGGGCGCACCCTATGCCACATCGAATTCCAGCGGTTTGACCTGCGTGAACTGGCCTGTGCCTTCGAGCGTTTTGAGCACGTCCGCCGGGATCGGGTTGTCGACATAGAGAAGCGCGATGGCCTCGCCCCCGACGGCGGCACGGCCCAGGGTAAAGTTCGCGATGTTGACGCCGTTGTGGCCCATAGTGTTGCCCAAGAGGCCGATGATGCCCGGCACGTCCTCGTTCGTGGTGTAGAGCATGTGCGCGCCGATCTCGGCGTCGATGTTGATGCCCTTGATCTGGATAAAGCGCGGTTTGCCGTCCGAGAACACGGTGCCTGCGACCGACCGTTCGCGTTTGTCGGTCACAACTGTCACCTTGATATAGCCGTCGAAGGCACCGGATTTGTCCTGATTGGTGGTCGAGATCTGGATGCCGCGTTCCTTGGCGATGACGGGGGCGGAGACCATGTTTACGTCCGGGTTGGCGCGTTTCATGATGCCCGCGACCACGCCGCAGTTCAGCGCCTCGAGGTTCATTTCGGACACGACGCCGTCATAGAGGATGTTGATCGCCGTGATCGGCTCGTCCGTCATCTGGCCGATAAAGCTGCCCAGGTGGCCGGCGAGCTTGACCCAGGGGCCCATGACCTTGGCCTCTTCGGCCGTGACGGAGGGCATGTTGAGGGCGTTTTCGACCGCACCGGTGAGCAGGTAGTTGGCCATCTGCTCGGCCACTTGCAGGGCGACGTTTTCCTGCGCCTCGGTGGTGGCGGCGCCCAGGTGGGGTGTGACAACCACGTTGGGCAGGTTGAAGAGCGCGTTTTCCTTGGCGGGTTCTTCGGCGAAGACGTCAAAGGCGGCACCGGCGACGTGGCCGGATTTGAGTGCTTCGGCAAGTGCTGCTTCGTCCACGAGGCCGCCGCGGGCGCAGTTGATGATGCGCACACCGGGTTTCATCATCGCGATGCGTTCGGCGGTGATCATGTTGGCGGTCTGTTCGGTCTTGGGGACGTGCAGGGTGATGAAGTCGGCGCGCTTGATCAGGTCGTCGAGTTCGACCTTTTCCACGCCCATCTTGTCGGCCTTTTCCTCGCCCAGGAAGGGGTCAAAGGCCAGCACTTTCATCTTGAGGCCGCGGGCGCGGTCGCAGACGATGCCGCCGATATTGCCCGCACCGATGACGCCCAGCGTCTTGCCGGTCAATTCGGTGCCCATGAACTTGGACTTTTCCCACTTGCCCGCGTGGGTGGAGGAGGAGGCCTCGGGGATTTGGCGGGCGACGGCGAACATCATGGCGATGGCGTGTTCGGCGGTGGTGATCATATTGCCGAAGGGCGTATTCATGACGATCACGCCTTTTTTGCTGGCGGCGTCCTTGTCGATGTTGTCGGTGCCGATGCCTGCGCGGCCGATGACCTTGAGGTTGGTGGCGTTCTTGAGGATCGTCGGGGTCACGCGTGTGGCGGAACGGATGGCGAGGCCGTCATATTGGCCGATTACTTCGGCCAGCTTGTCCTTGTCCTTGCCAAGATCGGGTTCGAAGTCGACCTCGATGCCGCGGTCGCGGAAGATCTGAACGGCGGCTTCGGAGAGTTTGTCGGAGATGAGTACTTTGGGCATTTTCTTGTCCTTGCGGGTGGCGGGGTGAACCCCGCCCTACGGATGAAAAGAGGGGTAGGGCGGGCTTCAGCCCGCCGCGATTTCGGCCTCGAAGGCGTGGGCGAGCCAGGGGAGCATCGCCTGGATGTCCGATGTTTCCACCGTCCCGCCGCACCAGATGCGCAGGCCCGGAGGGGCGTCGCGGTAGGCGCCGATGTCGAGCGCCACGTTTTCATCCGCGAGCCGTTTGGCCACGGCCTTGGCGAATGCCGCGCCGTCGGTGATCCGGTCGTCGGTAAACTTGAGGCAGACGGATGTTGTAGACCGTGTCGCAGGATCAACGGCGAGGTTGTCGATCCAGTCGTGCGCGTCGCAGAAATCCCAGATCGCCTGCGCATTGGCATCTGCACGGGCGATGAGGCCCTTGAGCCCGCCCACGTTGCGCGCCCAGTTCAGCGAGAACAGGTAATCCTCAACCGCCAGCATCGAGGGCGTGTTGATCGTTTCGCCGACAAAGATCCCTTCGATCAGCTTGCCGCCCTTGGTCAGGCGGAAGATTTTGGGCAGGGGCCATGCGGGCGTGTAGTTTTCCAGCCGTTCCACCGCGCGGGGCGACAGGATCAGCATGCCGTGCGCCGCCTCGCCGCCCAGCACCTTTTGCCAGCTGAAGGTCGTCACATCCAGCTTGTCCCAGGGCAAGTCCATGGCAAAGGCGGCAGAGGTCGCATCGCAGAGCGTCAGCCCTGCGCGGTCGGCGGGGATCGCGTCGCCGTTTGCCATGCGCACGCCGGAGGTGGTGCCGTTCCAGGTAAAGCAGACATCGTTGTCGTAGTTCAGGGCGGCCATATCCACGATCTCGCCATAGGCGGCGGTGTGGACGGTGTGTTCGATTTTCAGCTGTTTGGCCACGTCGGTGACCCAGCCTGCGCCAAAGCTTTCCCAGGCGACCATGTCGGCGTGGCGTTCGCCCAAGAGCGACCACATCGCCATCTCATAGGCGCCGGTGTCGGAGGCGGGCACAATGCCGATGCGGTAGTCGGCGGGCACGCCGAGGATGTCGCGGGTGTCTTCGATGGCCTGCTTGAGCTTGGCCTTGCCCACAGCCGCACGGTGCGAGCGGCCAAGGGGCGCATCAGCCAGAGCGGTCAGATTGTGGGTGGGGGGTTTGGCACAGGGGCCAGAGGAAAAACGCGGATTGGCCGGCCGCGTCGCCGGTTGTGTCATAGCCATGTCTGCTATCCTTACAGATAATCGCCCTTCGTTGGGGAAGGGTGTCCCACCGCCGGATGTATGGAGGTTGGTGGGGTGGTGCAACCGGGAAAGCAGAGCTATAGCGCCGCTTGAACATTAAATTGCGACATCTGCGTCGCCTATCGGAAACGACACCATATGTTTGTTTGCACGCTTTTGACCGACCCGTCGAACCCGGCGCTGGACCCCGCATTGATCGACAACCTGCGCAATGCGTGGGGCGGTGGCGATGTGCAGTGGTTGGCTGTGGATGAGGCAGCGGCCTTTGCGCTGGAGCGCGTTCCGGACAATCAGTGGGAGGTTTGGTCGGACCTGCAGGCGCTGGGCGTTGATTTGGTGGTTTTGCCCGCCGAAGGGCGGCGCAAAAAGATGCTGTTGGCGGATATGGACAGCACGATGATCCAGCAGGAGTGCATCGATGAGCTGGCCGATGTCGCCGGAGTGGGCGCGCGGGTCAAGGACATCACGGCGCGGGCCATGAACGGCGAGCTGGATTTCGAGGCGGCCATTCGTGAGCGGGTTGGATTGCTCGCCGATTTGCCGGAGGCGGTGATTGGGCAGGTGCTGGAGACGCGGATCACCTTGATGCCCGGTGGCCCTGCCTTGTTGGCGACGATGAAGGCGCATGGTGCCTATGCGGCGTTGGTGTCGGGCGGTTTCACCGCCTTTACCGCGGCTGTTGCGGCCAAGCTGGGGTTTGATGAGAACCGGGCCAACACGTTGGTGACCGACAATGGTGTTTTGACCGGTGAGGTGGGCGTGCCGATCCTGGGTCAGCAGGCCAAGGTGGATGCCTTGGAAGAGATCACGGCGCGCCTTGGGATTGCGCAGGCGGATGTTCTGGCCGTGGGGGACGGGGCCAATGATCTGGGCATGTTGGGTCGCGCAGGCATGGGCGTTGCGCTGCATGCCAAGCCTGCGGTTGCGGCGCAGTGTGATGTGCGTGTGAACTTTGGTGACCTGACGGCGCTGTTGTATTTGCAGGGCTATGCCAAGTCCGAGTTTGTGACGCCCTAGCGCGCCGTCACAGCAGGGTTGGCGCGGCGCGCAGTGCGCCGGTGGTCAGCCCATCCCAGTTCTGGATCGGGCCGTTGGTATAGGCCAGCGCCTCGGGATGATCGGGGTCAAGCGCGCCCAGTTTCACGAGGATTTGGGCAATGGCACATTCGCTGGCGCGGGTGGCGCCATCCGTGATCTTAAGTGCGACGCCAAGTTTCTGTTCGGGCAGCATGGCGACAAAGTACCCTTCGGCCCCTGTTTTGATCGCGGTGCCGTTGTTCATGGCCCGCATCAGGCGGGTGCAGGCGCGCCCTTCGCCTGCGACGAGGTCGGGGTGCAGCGCCATGGCATTGCGCAACTGGCCCTGGGGGCTGTCATTGTCGGCGCTGGCATAGCGGGCCATGGCGCGGGCCATGCCGTGCATTGTGGCGGCGTAGTTGGGGGCCGAGCAGCCGTCGACGCCGAAACCGGGGGAGGTTTCGCCGGTCATTTCTTCGAACGCCTCGAGGCAGGCGGTTTGGACCGGGTGGGCCGGATCGACATAGTCGGGGCCTGCGTCCAGATGTTTGCCCAGCGTCAGAAAGCCCGCGTGTTTGCCGGAACAGTTGTTGTGGATGCGGCAGGGCGCCTCATGCGCGCGGATCATCGCGTCACGCACATCGTCGTCGCGGGACACCTGCGGGCCGCAGCGGAAATCGTCGTCAACGCAGCCGATGTGGTCGAGCCATGCGCCGACCTTTTGGCTGTGGATAGCGGCCCCCTGATGCGAGGCGCAGGCCAGTGCCAGGTGTTCGGGTGTCAGCCCGTTTGCGGCGGCGGCACCGCTGCGCAGCAGGGGCAGCGCCTGGATCATCTTGGAGGATGAGCGGGGCAGGACCATGGCGTCGGGATTGCCCCAGGATTGCACGATTTGGCCGGTGTCATCGCAGATCACTGCGTGGCCCTGGTGCGCGCTTTCGAGGAAGGGGCCACGCCAGACTTCGGCCAATGTTACGGCTCCGTGGGCTGGATGCGTCATCTTTTCCCTCACTTCTGCGCGAAATCCCGCCAATTCGGGTTTCCTGCATCGCGCGTTTCGCGCTAATGTGCCACTTGTCGAGAAGAATTGCCGTCCTTGCAAGAGAATGCGCCGAAAATGGCGCGCCCGAGGTGCGGTGCAGGTGTTGAGGTTTGGACAGCTTGGAGGCTGTGACTATGGGAATGATCAAGAATTTCGTGGTGGGTTTGGGCGTATTGTCGCTGACCGCGGGCATGGGCCTTGCGCAGGAGCAGAGCACCAACCGTGTCGCGGCCAAGACCGACTGGAGCGTGTTCGTCGAGGACAACCCGACCGAGTGCTGGGGCGTGGCCACACCCAAGGAAACGGTGAACACCCGCGAGGGCCGCGTTGTGGCGGCGACCCGTGGGCAGATCCTGTTGATGGTGTTCTATCGTCCAAGCGCCGGGGCCAAGGGGCAGGTTGCCTTTACCGGCGGCTATCCGTTCCGGTCCGGGTCGACCGTGAACATCAACATCAGCGGCAACGAGTTCGAGCTGTTCACCGATGGTGAGTGGGCGTGGCCCGCAACCGTTGCGGATGACGCCAAGATCGTGACCGCCATGAAGCGTGGTGCGGAGGCCGTCGTTACCGGCATTTCCGGGCGCGGTACAACGACGACCGATACGTTTTCCTTGCTTGGGTTTACGGCTGCGGTTGAGGATGCCGAGGGCCGCTGCGGCGGCTGAGGCGTGATACCGGTGTGACTGTGCAGCAGGTCAGTGTCGCGACGCATTGAACCGTTGAGGGGGCCAGCCCCCGCCCTTCGGGCCCCCCGGAGTTTATTTGGCAAGATGAGGGGAGCGGTGGCGTTCCAATCGCCCGGCGAATCCTTTTGATTGTCGGCGGGTTTCCTATATAGGGGCGCATCACCCCAGGACTGGATACCGCTATGGCTGACGCGCCGATCACGCAGGATGTATTGACGATCCCCCGGAAATTGCCGGAGGGGCCTGTGAACCTTGTTGGTATGACCCGCGCGGCGATGCGGGAGGCGTTGATTGCGCAGGGCACGCCGGAGAAGCAGGCGAAGATGCGCGTGGGCCAGATCTGGCAGTGGATATACCAGTGGGGCGTGCGCGATTTCGCGGAGATGACGAACCTGTCCAAGGCGTATCGTGCGCAATTGGCTGAGACGTTTGTGATCGAGATCCCGGAAGTGGTGTCCAAGCAGGTCAGCACTGATGGCACCCGCAAGTGGCTGGTGCGGATTGCGGGGGGCCATGAGGTCGAGGTTGTCTACATCCCCGAGGAGGGGCGCGGGACGCTGTGCATTTCGTCTCAGGTCGGGTGCACGCTGACCTGTTCGTTCTGTCACACGGGCACGCAAAAGCTGGTGCGGAACCTGACCGCCGGAGAGATCATCGGTCAGGTCATGATGGCGCGCGACGATCTGGACGAGTGGCCGGTGCCCGGTGCGCCCAAGGACGAGACGCGGCTGTTGTCGAACATCGTGCTGATGGGCATGGGTGAGCCGCTCTATAATTTTGAGAACGTGCGCGACGCGATGAAGATCGCGATGGACGAGGAAGGCATTCAGCTGAGCCGTCGCCGCATCACCCTGTCCACCAGCGGTGTGGTGCCGGAGATCGAGCGCACGGCAAACGAGATTGGCTGCCAGTTGGCGGTGTCCTTCCACGCGACCACGGACGAGGTGCGCGACAAGCTGGTGCCGATCAACAAGCGCTGGAACATCGATGTGCTGCTGGAGGCGTTGCGCGCCTATCCGCGCGGGCGCAATTCGGAGCGTATCACCTTTGAATACGTGATGCTGGACGGGGTGAATGACAGCGATGCGGATGCGCATCGTCTGGTCAAGCTGATCGAGGGGATTCCCGCCAAGATCAACCTGATCCCGTTCAACGAATGGCCCGGCGCGCCCTACAAACGGTCGTCGAACAACCGCATCCGCGCCTTTGCCAACATTGTCTATCAGGCGGGCTATGCCAGCCCGATCCGCACGCCGCGGGGCGAGGACATCATGGCGGCCTGCGGGCAGCTGAAGTCGGCCACGGAACGGGCGCGGAAGTCGCGCAAGGAAATCGCAGCCGAGGCCGGCCTGAGCTAAATTTCCCACATAATTGTGGTTTGCGCGGCGGCGCTGGTTTTGTTTCCATGGTGGATATTGTCACCATGGGAATTGAACGATGAAACTTGGAAAACTGGAATTCGACCTTGAGCCGTTTGAGACGGGTGTGGGCGGCATGGGTGGCGGACACGTGCCGTTTTATCCGCGCACCGATCCGCGCTGGTTGGCGTCCTTTGCCCTGAGCCAGGAATCGCGTTGGACCGTTCTGGAATACGACTGCGTCAGCCAGACGGAAAAACGCCGCAAGATAGACGCGCAGGGCCGGTTGCAGATTGGTGCGGTTCTGGTGATTTACGGTACCGGGACCGCCACCAAACCGCCCACACGTCAGAGCAAGGTTGATCTGTTCAAGGCGCTGATTACTCAGTCCGGTTTGCAGAACGTGGCCAAGCTGGATGACGCGGTGAACACTGCTATTGGGTTGGACAGCATTGCGGTGCCGTTGGCCAAGATCAAAAGCCGGTATTCCAAGACGACGAGCTATCAGGTGGATGTGGACGTCGACATGGCCGCGTTTGAATTGAAACCCAAGGGCGTGAAGCTGCCGGGGGCTGTCTATCTGCTGGTGCCGATCCGGGCGCATTTTGACTCATTTTCACCGGGGGTCTGTGTGGATGGCACGTTCCATCCGTATCTCAATGGAAACGAGTTCTTTGAGGAGCAGACTGTCAATCTGAGCAAGGACCTGGGCAAGGACCTGCAAAAGGCCGAGCGGAAAAAGCGGAAGAAAGCGTTGGAAGAGCTGCTGAAGGAATTTGAGGGCGCGCTGGGCGACAAGCTGCAGGAGGCGCGGCGGGATCAGATCAAGGAAGACATTGAACGCATCCAGCGGGAGATCGAGGAGCTGTCGAAACGCTGAGACTGTTCCCAAGCGCGCCACAATTGGCCCCAATAATTTCCAGATCGTGAACGATTGATGCCACGCTGACCGGCAAATGTGCCTCCAGTCGAAATCCAACTGGAGTGGAAAACATGTCGATCTTTATTTCACAGGACCGTTTTGCCGAGGCGCAGGTTCTTGATCTTGTCAGCCGTGAGCGGGCCAAGGCGTTGTCGCGTCGCGAGTGGAAGCACCGTCTGGCGGGCTATGGGTATGGCATCCGTGAGACATCCGCCGGGGATGTTGTGGAAACGCTGCCGCATGGTGTGGCTGTGTGCACGTTGCCTGCGGCGCTGTCGGCCTGATCAATCGTCTGAAAAGAGCGGTGTGGATTTGACCCTGTAGAGCAGGTCGATGAACCCCGCGACCTGGTGCTGTGCCGTTGCGCGCCCCTTGTCCGCTGTGGCGAGGCTGGCATCGCCAACGACGCCTGCATCATTGAGGTCGGATGCGATCCAGCCATAGCTGATCGGTCCGATGGGCGAGAGTGCCGTTGTTTCCGCCGAGGAGCGGAAGTTGCGTGCCGCCGTCATGTCGACTGTGTCGGGGCGGAAGGCAAGCATGAGTGACGTTTCCACGTCGCCGCCGTGGAGGCCGTAGGTGTCTTCGGCTGATGAATAGAGGCCATCGGGCGCGCCAAAGCTGCCCCATTGGCATTTGACGGCCAGCATATTGGCCTGCACGCGCAATTCCCGCGCGAGGATCGAGATCAGGTCAAGGTTGCCGCCGTGGCTGTTGACGATGACGATCTTGCGGATGCCTGCCCGCGCCACCGACAGGCCCAGTTCCGTCCATGCCGCCAGCGCCGTTGTGGCCGTCAGGGTCAGGGTGCCCTGTGCCCAGAGATGTTCGTTGGATTTGCCGACCGCCTGTATGGGCAGGATGCGCACGTCCAGATCGTCGGGGCAGGTGGCGCGGAACGTGTCCAGCATGCCATCCGCGATCATCGTGTCGGTGCCCACGGGCAGGTGCGGCCCGTGCTGTTCAATGGCGGCGGTGGGCAGGATGGCGATGGTGTCCATCGGGGTGATGTCGGCAAATTCGTGGGCGCGGTGGTCGGCCCAGTCGAGGCGGCGGGTCATTGGAGATCCTTTGGGGCGTAGGTCGCGTCGAGGCGAGACATCAGGTAGTCCGCCGCGCGGATGGGCGCGTATTTGGGCGTGCCGGTGCCGGGCAGGGCCTGGACCACGGTGTCGGGGTTCGCCTCGATGAACATGGCGACGGACCGGCGGCGGCGTTTGGGCGGGATGACCCGGTGCGGGGTGGAGACGTAGATGTCGTTTGTCCAGCGCATCATGCAGTCGCCGATATTCACCACATAGGCGTCCGGCACGTGCGGTACGTCGATCCAGTCGCCGCCGCGGGGGCGGACCTGTAGGCCCGGTTCGCCGTCGGTCATCAGCAGGGTGATCGCGCCGTAGTCGGTGTGGGCGCCTGCGCCGATTTCGTTGTCAGCGCCGGTGCCGGGTGGATAGCTGAGCAGGCGCAGGGCGGAGAGCGGATCGTGGAAAGACGGGGTGAAGTGGTCCGAAGCCAGCCCCAGATCGCGGGCGATGACGCGCAGGAGGGAGATGCCCAGATTTTGCGCGGCGTCGTAGTAGGCGCGCATCGTTTCGGCAAAGCCCGGCAGGTCGGGCCATTGGTTCACCCCGCGAAAGGGTTCGCCCGCAACGACGCGGGGGTCGTCGGTGGGCAGGTCGAGGCCGATGTTGAAGGTCTCCTTGGTGTCGACCTGTGCGGTGGTCTCGTCGAGGCTTTCGTCGCCGGGTTTGGCCCAACCGCGAAAATGAGGGGTGTTGAGGATGGACACGCGCGCCTTGTCTTGCTGCGGCAGGGCAAAGAACGCATCGGCCTGTGCGAACACCTGAGCCCGCAGGGCGTCCGGCACCGTGTGGTTTTGCAGCACGAAGAACCCGGTGTCGCGGCAGGCGGTGCCGACGCGTTTGGCAAAGCCTGCGGGGTCGGCGGCGTTTTCGGACCAGTCGATCAGGGGAATCATACGCGGACCTTTGGCAAGGGGTGGACGGGCGATATGGTCCACCCTTGCCCCGCGTTTGGCAAGCGTCCGGATCAGCGGCCCGGCACGGCCCCGCGTTTTTCGGTGGGGCCCCAAGTGTCGATGATTTCGATCGCTTCCTCAGCGGTGTCGACAAAGCGGAAGAGGTCCAGATCGTCGGCCGAGATCGTGCCGGCATCCGACAGCGCATCCCAGTTGATGATGCTTTCCCAGAACGCACGGCCAAAGAGCAGGAAGGGGACACGCTCCATCCGCCCGGTCTGGATCAGGGTCAGGGCCTCGAACAATTCGTCCAGCGTGCCGAACCCGCCGGGAAAGACGCTGATGGCGCGGGCGCGCATGAGGAAGTGCATCTTGCGAATGGCGAAGTAGTGGAAATTGAAGCTGAGGTCGGGGGTGACATAGGCGTTGGGGGCCTGTTCAAACGGCAGCACGATGTTGAGCCCGATGGACGCGCCGCCCGCGTCGACCGCGCCGCGGTTGCCCGCCTCCATCACGCCGGGGCCGCCGCCGGTGACGACGACGTTTTCGGTGCCGCCACTGGCGATGGATTTTTCCGTCATCAGGCGGGCGAATGTGCGCGCCTCGTCATAGTAGTGCGACAGGTCGGCCAGCGTTTTGGTGCGGGCCGTTTCCTTGTGTTCCGGGTCGGGGATACGCGCGCCGCCAAAGAGGACGATGGTGGATTTGATCCCCGCCTCGTTCATCAGCATCTCGGGCTTGAGCAATTCCAGTTGCAGCCGCACGGGCCGCAATTCGTCCCGGCAGAGGAATTCGTCATCGGCAAAGGCCAGCGCGTAGGCGGGCGACCGGGTCTGGGGCGTGTCTGGCACGCCTTCGGCGGCTTTGCGGTCCGTGTGTGCATCGCGAAACGGGCTGCGGTGATCGTCTTTCATTTACTCGTGCTCCCTGAGGCTTAGGTAAGGGGTAACGCGGCCTGCGCGGCTTGCCCAGATGTGATTGCATGGGCGCACGTATTGTTGTCTAAGCGCGTCGATCATTTTGGAGGGACCACGGCATGTCCAATGCACAGCTTGAAACGGCCATCGAAGCAGCCTGGGAGGCGCGCGACACCATCACGCCCGCCACGACAGGCGAGACGCGCGAGGCCATCGAAGACACGCTGAACGCGCTGGACAGTGGCAAGCTGCGCGTGGCCGAAAAGCAGGACAGCGGCGACTGGCACGTGAACCAGTGGGCCAAGAAGGCCGTGTTGCTGGGGTTCCGCATCAAGGACATGGAACAGCAGGACGGTGGCCCGCAGGGCGGCGGCTGGTGGGACAAGGTCGACAGCAAGTTCAAGGGCTGGGGCGACGACCAGTGGAAAGAGGCCGGTTTCCGGGCCGTGCCCAACTGTGTGGTCCGCAAGTCGGCTTTCATCGCACCGGGCGTGGTGCTGATGCCGTCGTTCGTGAACCTTGGCGCCTATGTGGACGAAGGCACGATGGTTGATACGTGGGCCACGGTTGGGTCCTGTGCGCAGATCGGCAAGAACGTGCACCTCAGCGGTGGCGTGGGTATTGGCGGCGTGCTGGAGCCGATGCAGGCGGGTCCGACCATCATCGAGGACAACTGTTTCATCGGGGCGCGGTCCGAAGTCGTTGAAGGCTGCATCGTGCGCGAAGGGTCTGTGTTGGGCATGGGTGTGTTCATTGGCCAGTCGACCAAGATCGTGGACCGCGAAACCGGCACAGTGATGTACGGCGAAGTGCCCAGCGGGTCGGTTGTCGTGGCCGGGTCCATGCCGTCGAAGAACGGTGTGAACCTTTATTGCGCGGTGATCGTCAAGCGCGTGGACGAGCGCACCCGGTCCAAGACGTCGATCAACGAGCTGTTGCGCGACTAAGGCGGTGGGGCGCGGTCAGCGCCCTGCCTCGAACCATTTCAGATAGAGTTCGTCATACTGGCCCGATTCCTGCAACCGCAGCAGGGCCACGTTGATCTGTTCACGCAGGGCGCTGCCCTGGGGCAGGGCGATGCCGTAATCCTCGGGGCGGAACACCCGGTCCACCAGCCGCGCCTGTCCGCGCCCTTCGTTTGCGACGTAGTAGGCCAAGAGCGGGCTGTCGAAGACGATGGCGTCCAGTTCGCCGTCCTCGAACGCCCAGAGCAGAGCCGAGAAATCAAAGAACGTCCGGTGTGGAATTTCGCGTTGTGCGAGGAATTCGCTGGAGGTCGAGCCGGTGGTGGTGGCAACCTCGCGCCCTTCGAGGTCACTGATGCTGTCGATCTGATCGCCCAGTGCGCGCACGGTCATCACCGTGGTGATATTGGCCACAAAGAACGACACGATGAACAGGCTGGAGATCACCATCAGCACGGCAAAGAGCCGCCCGAGGCCTGAGCGCGGCACGTTCTGTTCAAAGCCGCCGTTCACCACAAGGTTCAGCGCGTACCAGAAGGCAGGAAACATCGCCTCGCCTGCGCCGCGGTCGAAATAGGGCTGTTTGTTGCGTTCGAACACCCACATCAGCATGCCCATCCCCATGAGCAGACCCAGAGCCACCAGCAGGGCAATGCCCAGTTCGCGGTTCAGGATTGCGCCCAGGAGGCTGGGCGCGTTGTCGTCCACGGGGATCATGATCTGCAGGCCGCTGCGAAAGATCGGCAGGGAGAAATCCATGACCGCCTCGCGTGCGCCGGTGATCGAGATGTTGGCGATGGCCCCGTCGACTGCGCTTGTTTCCACATCGTTCAGCATCTCGGTGAAACCGGTTTTCATCTCGAATTCCACCTCTGCGCCGATCTCGCGGCCGATGGTGCGCATCAGGTCCACACTGAACCCGTCGATGCCGTTCGGTGTATTGAAGGCAAAGGGCGGGCGTTCCACCGTCGAAAACGTGAGCAATGTGGACTGTGCGATGGCTGGCACCGTCAGCGTGACAAAGCAGAGGATGGAAAACAGCAAGGTGCGCATGTGAGACGTCCTGACGACCATATCGCAGTGTGGACTAGGCCAGATGTAGCGTGCATCCAAGTCACCTTTGAGTTTGAGCCATAGTTTGGGCTGCACTGCTTCTTTTTCGGCACAGCGCGTTGTATGGCAGGTTCGAATGCGGGAGTATGCGCAATGGCACAGGCGAAATCGGACAAGAAGACACCCAAAAAACCGCAACAGGTGTACACCCTGCTGGTTCAGATTGGGCGCAAGGACGGTGATGGTCTGCCTGATGGTGCCACTGGTGCCGCGCTGATGTGCTTTTCCAGCGGTGTGGATGAGGCGGAAGCCGTGCGCGAGACGGTTGCCCTGCTGAAACAGGCGGACACGGCACCGTTGGACGTGACGGGTTACGGGACGTTGGCCGAGCGCGAGGCCGAAGGTCACGAGATCAGCGATGATGAGCGTGCGTTGATGCAGCGCGCGTCGGATGAGAACGCGGTCATCGTGGCGCAGGTCACGCCGTTCTTCGGAGACGAGGACGCTTAGGCGGCGCGTTGGTCGATCAGGGTGATCGCCTCGAACGGGTCCAGCACCTGATGGATCGGGCGGGCATGTTCGGGCAGCAGCCTGCTGGGGACATTGGCCAGAATACTGGCACCAAGCCGCGCCTTGTGCCGCCGTATGCGCCCGATATAGAGACTTTCCAGCGCACAACCGGCGGCAACGATCACCTCGTGACCGGGCAGAACCAGTTGCACATAGTCTGCCACATTCGCGGGTGCTGACCATGTGGCGGCAAAGCCGTTGACGAGGTGCCGCGCGGGGACCAGCACGGCCTCTTGGCCAAAGATGTATTCCACCTCGGAGCCTTGCAGGACCAGCCGTTGTTCGGGTGCCACGACGATATCACGGGTCAGGCCAAAGTAGGGCGCATGCAGGCGCACCGGTGCGAAACTGCCACGTGCGGGGACGCTGGTGCGGACGGTGTGCAGCACGGGAACGATGTCGCCGGTATTTGTCAGAACGGTATCACCGCGCTGGAGCGTTTTGGCGGGGCGGTATCCGCCGGGTGTGGCAATCGGGGTTTCGGGGTGCAGTGTCGGCATTGGTCCCACGGGTGCGATGTCTGTGGCGACGGCGCCAAAGATCACCTCTTTGGACAGGGTGCGCGCGGCGTGGTTCAGCATGAGGCCTCGCAGGTCGTCCGTTCGTTGGGGGCGGGGGGCGTGGACCTGATTGGTGACAACGCGCGCGCGCTCGGGCTGTTCGAGAGCTAACCGGGCCCAACCGTTGGGCGTGTCCCAGGCATAGGTCACGCGCAAGGTGTGCGCACGGCCATCGCCGGTCCAGCGGATCGCCGCGTGGATGATGTCGTCGTGTTGGCGGTGCACCATCGCGATGCCACCGCCCGGAATGGCGCGAAAAACCAGTTCGCGCGCCCAGGGCACGTTTTCCGCAATCCCCAAGAGGTCATGCGGCCGCATATGCCCGGCCACTTGTGTCTCGAACATCAAAGTGCCGCGTTCCAACAGGGCCGCGACCGGGGCCGCGCCGCGTGGTTTGAACCCCTTGGGTGAAAACCGGCCGTCCAGGTGATCTGCCAGCCCGATCCAGTTCATGCGGCGGCCCGTGCTTTGCGCCAGAGGTCAGCCTCGTATCTGCGCAGAGTACGCCGCGCCGCCGGGCTGTAGCCATCGCCGGTCTGGGGATCGAGTTCCGGGAAGATGGCACAGATTTCGGCCACGATCTCGCGTTCAAAGCTCTTGGTTGTTTGCGGTCCGGGCAGGAAGCTCTCGGTGGCGAGGCCGCCGGAGAACACCACCTGGTGCTTGTCAAACATGAGGTGGACATAGGTCACGGTGCCGCCGACCTGCCGGGTGACAGAGCGGTCGTTGACCAGATCCTTGGCCGCCACGAGCACTTCGCGTTCGCCAAAGAGCAGTTCGGCGAGGCTGTCGCGGATCATGACGCGGTGCAGGGGCGATACCATCACATCCGCATGCGCCCCAAACGTGTTGGCGCGGATCAGGATGGGGGCGAAATCGGCTTCGGCGGCGACGGTGCGTGTGCCAACCCACCTGAGCGGTTGCGCGCCGTCGTCCTGGGTCATCACCAGATCGCCGCATTGCAGGTTTTCGACCGGGACATCGCCGTTGGCGGTGGCAATCATCGTTCCCGCCACGAAACAGGGGATCGAGGTCGCGTTGACAAAGCCGGTGTCGGTGTCGACGCCATCCGTCACGGTGTAGGTGAAGTTGAAGTCTTCTTCGTCGCCGTCACCGACGACGGTAAATTCGCCGTTCGGCCCAAGCGTGACCTGTTGCCCGGTTGGCAGGGTGATGGTGGTGCCGATGCCGGTGACGGGGTCATAGCTGACGGCCTGGCCGTTGATATGGGTGATGGTCAGCGTGGTGCCCGGTTGGCTGACATCGTTGTCGAGCACGTTGAACGACGTTGTCCCATCGGGGTAGACGTTCACGTCATCCGACAGCGCCACGAGGTTCGTCTGAACGCTGTCACCGGCGATGAGCAGGTTGGAGTCGTATTGGTTGTCGCTGACATCCGCGATGCCGATGCGGATCGAATTCACGACATTGGGCTGGACCACCATGGTCAGGGTCAGCGTGATCGTGAACCCGTCCATTTCGGTGTTGTAGTCGTCGTTCATATTGTCGACGAACATGTTGATGTTGTTGGTCGTGTTGATGTTGCCGGGGTCGGTGTCGCCGTTGCCCACGTCCATCTCGACGAACTGTCCGTTGACCCAGACGCCCACGAAATCCTGAAAGACCGAATTCTGGAATTCCGGGTATTCCTCGGAGCTGAAGACGAACTGCATCGTCATCACGTTGCCCGTCGGGATGAAATCCACATCCAGATAGGACGCGTCAAAGGTGCGCGCACCCGCAGCCGCGTTGAACTGGCTGTTGTTGTTCTGGCCGGACGTGTTGGTTGTTGTGCTGTTGGACTGGTTCGAGGACCCGGAGGAGTTGGTAAAATCCTCGACCTCGCCCGTGGACAGGATCACGCCCGTGTCGCTGGGCGTGACGCCGGGTGACACGCTGTCGCCGTTGGAATAGATGCCCGCGCTGTCGATGTCGCCGGTGTAGGAGGACGACACCACCTGTACCCCGTTGCCGAAGATGGCGTTTGCCATATCCGTCGCGTCCACGCCTTCGCGCACTGTTTGGATCGGAAGTTCCGATGCTGCTACCATAGTCTGCCCACCCCAAAGTTGACGGCAGAACGCAAGCAGCGCACGCGGTTCACCCACGTGTCTCGGTGTGCTGTTTTTTGCACTTTTACTGGCCGCGCGTTGGCGACCGGACTGCTGATACCCTGCCTCGGGTCATATTATTGCACCCACCCTAGCACAGCTATTCACGGGCTGTTAACTCTCTTGTCGGTGCAAGGGGCTGGAATCGCGTCCTTTTCGCCACAACCTATTGTAGGAGCCACCATGACCCCCGTTGATCCCGTTGCCTTGACCGCCGATCTGGTGCGGTGCCCGTCTGTCACCCCTGCGGATGAGGGTGCGCTGGATGTGCTGCATGATCTGCTTGAGGGGGCCGGGTTTGACTGTGCCTGGGCGGATCGGGGCGGTATTCGCAACCTCTTTGCCCGCTGGGGCGCGCAGGGGCACGGGCGCACGTTCGGGTTCAATGGGCACACGGATGTGGTGCCGATTGGGGATGCGGATGCGTGGACGCAGGCGCCCTTTGGTGCCGATATCGTGGATGGAGTCATGTACGGGCGCGGCACGACGGATATGAAGTCGGGCGTTGCCGCCTTTGCCGCGGCGGCGGTGGATTTCGTGCGGGACACGCCGCCCGACGGGGCCATCATCATCGCCATCACGGGCGACGAGGAAGGCGACGCGCAGGATGGCACGACCGCGCTGCTCGCGCATATGGATCAGGCGGGCGAGGCGATGTCGGTCTGTCTGGTAGGCGAGCCGACCTGCCCCGAGACCATGGGCGAGATGATGAAGATCGGGCGGCGCGGGTCGATGACCGCGTGGTTCAGCGTCACGGGCGTGCAGGGGCATTCGGCCTATCCGCATAGGGCCAAAAACCCGCTGCCGCCGATGATGCGGTTGATGGATCAGTTGGCGAGCCATGAGCTGGACGCGGGCAACGACCACTTTGACGCCTCGACGCTGGCGGTGGTCACGGTGGACACGGGCAATCCGGCGACCAATGTGATCCCAGCGCAGGCGACAGCGGCGGTCAACATCCGGTTCAACGACATCCATTCCGGCGACAGCCTGACCGCGTGGTTGCAGGCGCAGGCCGATGCGGTGGCCGTGGCTTACGGTGTCGAGATCGAGATGCGGGTGAAGGTGTCGGGCGAAAGTTTCCTGACCCCGCCCGGTGATCTGTCGGACATCGTGGCCGCCGCCGTGACCGCAGAGACGGGTGTGACCCCGGTGCTGAGCACATCGGGCGGCACCTCGGATGCAAGGTTTATCAAAGATCACTGCCCGGTGGTGGAGTTCGGCCTGGTGGGGCAGTCGATGCACAAGGTGGATGAACACGTGCGGGTCGCGCATATTCACCAGCTCAAGGGGGTCTATGCGCGGATATTGCGGGACTATTTCGCATGAACTGGGTGATTGAACAGACGGATGATCTGGCCACCTGCCTTGAGCTGCGGCGCGTCGTGTTCATGGAGGAGCAGGGCGTCAGCGAGGCCGATGAGCGCGATGGGCGCGACGGCGATGCGCTGCACGTGCTGGCGACGCGGGACGGTGTGGCGCTGGGCTGTGCGCGTATTCTGGTTGCGGAGGGGGTGGCCAAGATCGGGCGGGTCTGTGTGCTGCAAGAGGCGCGGGGCACGGGGCTGGGGGCGGCGATCATCACCGTGTGCCTTGATGTGGCGCGAGCGCAGCCGGGCGTGACGCGGGCGAAACTGGGCGCGCAGGTTCATGCGCTGGCGTTCTATGAAAAGCTGGGGTTTGCCGCCTTTGGCCCCGTCTATGACGATGCGGGGATTCCGCACCGGGACATGGACCGCGATTTGTGAGGCCCACACTTGTCATCATGGTCAAGGTGCCGCGCCCCGGTCGGGTCAAGACGCGGCTGGGCCGGGACATTGGCATGACCGCTGCGGCGTGGTGGTTTCGCCATCAGGTGCGCCGCCTGTTGCGCCGGATCGAGGACCCGCGTTGGGACACGGTGCTGGCGGTGGCACCGGACGCCGAGGGGCTGCAATCGCGGGTCTGGCCCGCGCGGTTCACCCGCTGGGCGCAAGGGCGCGGGTCGCTTGGCGATCGGATGATCCGCATGATGCGGCAAGCGGGCGGGCCGGTCTGTGTGATCGGTGCGGATATTCCCGGTGTCACCCGGCAGCGGGTGGCCGAGGCCTTTGCCGCGCTGGGCAACCATGACGCCGTGTTCGGGCCGGCGCCCGATGGAGGATATTGGCTGATCGGGGTGAAAACAGGCTCTAAGCTGGGCAAAAGCGCCCTTGATGGGGTGCGGTGGTCGACGGAACATGCGCTGGCCGACAGCCGTGCGGCGATGGATCTGCCGCGTGTGGCGGTTGTGCAGACGCTTGCGGATGTGGACACCGCCTACGATTTGCCATGACGGCCCCAGACCCGCGTGATACCCAGAACGCATGACGCGTATCCCCACAAAACCCGAGATCCTCGACTGGATTTCCGCCAATCCGACCCTGACCGCCAAGCGTGACATCGCCAAGGCGTTCGGCATCAAGGGCGCGGCGCGGATCGACCTTAAACGCATCCTCAAGGAGCTTGAGGCCGAGGGGCATCTGGAAAAGCGCAAGAAGACCTATCAGGACCCCGACCGCCTGCCGCCTGTGAGCGTGTTGCAGGTGGTGGAGCCGGATGCGGACGGGGACCTGTTTGCCCGCCCGATGGAGTGGCACGGCACGGGGGTCGAGCCGCGCATCCTGATCGTGCCGCGCGCGTCCGACCCGGCGCTGGGCGCGGGGGACCGCATCCTGGCGCGGCTGACGCTGGTGCAGGGGGATGACCACCATTACGAGGCGCGGCTGATCCGGCGGATCGGGACCAACCCGCGCCGCGTTCTGGGTGTCTTTCGCAAGGGGGCCGAGGGCGGGCGGATCGTGCCCGTGGACAAGGGCAGTGACCGCGAGTGGACCGTTGCGGCGGATGCGACCGGCGGTGCCAAGGATGGGGAGCTGGTCGAGGCCGAACAGGCGGGGCCCAAGACGCGCATCGGCCTGCCGCGTGCGCGGATCGTGGACCGGCTGGGTGACCCATCAGCGCCCAAGGCGGTGTCGCTGATTGCGATCCATGAACACGGCATACCGGACAGTTTCCCCGACGATGTGGTGGCCGAGGCGGATGCGCAGAAACCTGCGGGCCTGAAGGGGCGCGAGGACCTGCGCGAGATGCCGTTGGTCACGATTGACCCGTGGGATGCGCGCGACCATGACGACGCGTGCTATGCCCATGCGGATGAGGACCCCAAGAACGCGGGCGGGCATGTGATCTGGGTCGCGATCGCGGATGTGGCGGCCTATGTCACGCCTGGCTCTGCGCTGGACCGCGAGGCGCGCAAGCGGGGGAACTCCACCTATTTCCCCGACCGTGTGGTGCCGATGCTGCCGGATCGGTTGTCGGGCGACCTGTGTTCGTTGCACGAGGGTGTGCCGCGCGCCTGTATCGCCGTGCGGATGCAGATCGACGCGCAGGGCGAAAAGATCGGGCACAGCTTTCACCGGGGGTTGATGCGGTCGCCTGCGTCACTGAATTACGAAGAGGTACAGGCCGCCATGGATGGCGCGCCGAATGACCGCACTGCGCTCTTGTTAGAGCCTGTTTTGAAGCCTTTGTACGCCGCCTATGCCGCGCTGGTCGAGGCGCGCAGGAAGCGGCAGCCGCTGGAGTTGGACCTGCCGGAGCGGCAGATCGTGCTGGACGACGATGGCACCGTGCGGTCGGTGAATTTCAAGGACCGGCTGGATGCCCACCGGTTGATCGAAGAGTTCATGGTGCTAGCCAATGTTGCCGCCGCCGAGACGCTGATCGCCAAATCGCAGCCGTTGCTATTCCGTGTCCACGAGGAGCCGTCGCCCGACAAGCTGGATGCGCTGCGCGAGACGGCGCAGGCGGCAGGGTTGAATTTGGCCAAGGGACAGGTGCTGAAGACCGCGCATCTGAACCGGTTGCTGGCGCAGGCGTCCGAGACCGAGGATGCGGAGTTGATCAATATCTCGACCCTGCGGTCGATGACGCAGGCCTATTACGGGCCGCAGAATTTCGGGCATTTCGGGTTGGCGCTGAAGAGTTACGCGCATTTCACATCGCCCATCCGGCGCTATGCCGACCTGATCGTGCACCGCGCGCTGATCACGGCGCATGGCTGGGGTAAGGACGGGCTGCGGGCAGAGGATGCGGAGGGGTTGGAGAAGACCGGCACGCATATCTCGGACACCGAGCGCCGGTCGATGGTCGCCGAACGGGACACGACCGACCGCTACCTTGCCGCGTACCTGAGCGAACGGGTGGGCGACGAGATGGAGGGGCGAATCTCGGGCATCGCGAAGTTCGGGATTTTTGTGAAGCTGGACGACAGCGGGGCCGATGGGTTGGTGCCGATGCGGGCGATCGGGGCGGAGTATTTCCACTATGACCGCGAGGCGAACACGCTGATGGGGTCGGACACGGGCATGATCATCAGCCTGGGTCAGCGCGCCACCGTGCGTCTGGCCGAGGCGGTGCCGGTGACGGGTGGCATTGCGCTGGAGCTGCTGGCGCTGGACGGGCAATCGCTGCCCAAGGGGCGGCAATCGCCTGCGGGGCGCAGCCCGCGCCGCAAGGCGGTGAAGTCCAAGCGGCGCAGTGACAAGGCCAAGCGCAAGGTCAGTCGCAAGCGTTAGCCCAGGGCCTCGGCCACGCGGGCCATGTATTGCGTCAGGATCAGATCCTCTCGCACACGGCGCGACAGGGCGGTGCCGCCCGGTGTGCCTGCCATGGCGCCCAGCATCGCCGCGACGCTGGCATCTGCCGCCGTGGGGGTGGGGCCGAAGAGGAACGGCCCGTGCCACAGACGGTCGGTGATGGCCTGCAAATCCGGTTCGATCCGGTCCAGCCGTTCGCCCGCGGTCAGTCGCCCGAGACCTTGGGTGTCCATCCCCTTGAGCAGCATCCGGCGGATGCCACGGGTGATCCAGTTGCGGATCAGGGCGGGGATGGCGGAGAAATATGTGTCTCTAACCAGGGGCCAAACGGCCTTGTCGCCCCAACGGTCCATGACGATGTGGAAGTACATGTGTTCTTCGGCCATGCGGATAAAGGCGCGGCTGGTGGCGCGGTCAAGATCGCTGAGACCTTCGTCAAAGCGGGCGCCGTGCTCTTCGAGCCAGGTGCGGATGTTGTCGCTGTCGCCGATGATCTCGCCATCGACCCAGAGCGCGGGCAGTTTGCCCTTGGGCCAGTTGCGGGGATCGGGCGTGTCCTTGCGCTGCCAGGGCAGGCCGGACAGGTTCAGCAGGTACAGCGCCTTGACGCAGAAGGGGCTGCCGCTGGGTTGGCCAAAGGCGGGGGGATAGGTGACCAAGGTAAGCATCGGTGTCTCCGTATGAGAAAACTGTGGACCCAGTGATTAACGATGCCTGTTGTCAATTCCTGACAGTACGTGTGCTATGGTGAGGACATGACACGTACACACCGCCTGTTCCAATTGATGCAGACCCTGCGCCGGATGACGCCGCCCGTGACCGCGCAGGCGCTGGCCCATGACATGGATGTGTCGCTGCGCACGATCTACCGCGACATTGACGAATTGCGCGGGCTTGGTGCGGTGATTGATGGGGAGGCGGGGTTTGGGTTTACCCTGATCGAGGATGCGACGCTGCCGCCCCTGGGGTTTGAGGATGACGAGCTGGAGGCGCTGGTTCTGGGGCTGCGGGATGTGGCGGTGATTGCCGATCCGGCGCTGGCCAAGGCGGCGACATCCGCGCTGGCCAAGATACAGGCGCGGGTGCCGCCGAAACAGGCGCACCGGCTGAAACACGCGGTGCTGGATGCGCGCCGGTATTGGCGGCCCGAGCCGCCGCGCATCGATGTCGTGGACCTGCGGCAGGCGGCGTGGGACGAGGTCAGCGTGCGCTTTGCCTATGAGGACGCCAAGGGCGACCAGACCGAGCGCAAGGTCAAGCCGCTGGGCATCGTGTACATGGAAAATACCAACGTATTATTGGCCTGGTGCCACCTGCGCGAGGATTTCCGGATGTTCCGGTTGGACCGCATGGATGATCTGGTTGTGACCGACGACAGCTTTCGCCCGCACCGTGTGCCATTGCTGCGCGATCATCTGGCCCGGATTCGCGAAGAGGTGGATCATGTGGCGAAGGACCGCGCGCGCGCGGATTGATCCCTTTCGTGGCGGCGCTATTGTCGCTAGATTGGAAACAACGCGAAACAAGCGACCATGAGGCACAATATGCGGTGGGCAGTCACCCTTGGCGCGATGTGCAGCGCCGTTTTCCTTGCACAGACCGCGGCGGCGCAATCCGTCGACCAGTCGAAACGGCCCGAGTTGCGGCCCGGATTCGGCGACGTCACGCGTGCGGATCCGGCACCTGTGCTGGCCTTTGCCAGTGCGCCGATCATCCGGCCGCAGTTGCGCCCGTTGGCGGTTGCAGAACCTGCGCCGCCGCCAGTGCAGAAGACCGCCGAGGATGCGGGATTTCAGCGTTGGGTGCAGGGGTTTCGGGGACGTGCATTGGCCCAGGGGATCAATCCGTCGGTATTTGACCGTGCCTTTCGCGGGGTGCGGTACGACCCTGAGGTGATCAAGCGGGATCGCAACCAGTCCGAATTTACCAAGACGATCTGGGATTATCTGGCCAGTGCGGCGTCCGACAAACGGGTGCGCAATGGCAAGAATGCGCTGCGCAAGCATCGTCGCACGCTGGACGCCATCGAGGCGCGGTACGGTGTGGAGAAAGAGGTGGTCGTGGCCGTTTGGGGCCTCGAGAGCGGCTATGGCGAATTTCGTGGCAAGGACGATGTGATCCAGAGCCTTGCGACGCTGTCCTATGACGGGCGACGCGGCAAGTTTTTCGAGGGGCAGTTGGTGGCCGCGTTGAAAATTATCCAGAACGGCGACACCAGCCCGCGCAACATGACCGGGTCCTGGGCCGGGGCGATGGGGCATACGCAGTTTATTCCGACGTCGTACCTGGCCTATGCGGTGGATTTCACCGGGGACGGGCGGCGCGACATCTGGTCGAACGATCCCACGGATGCCTTGGCGTCGACAGCGGCGTATCTCAAGCGGTTTGGGTGGCAGAAGGGCCAGCCCTGGGGCGTAGAAGTGAAGCTGCCGCAGGGGTTCAACTATGGTCTGGCCAGCCGCAAGATCACCAAGTCACCGGCGGAATGGGCCAATCTGGGTGTGCGCGGTGTCGATGGGCGCGCGGTGCCGAACTATGGTGCGGGGTCGATCCTGTTGCCGGCGGGCGGGCGCGGTGTGGCGTTCATGGTGTTCCGGAACTTTGCCGTGATCGAGCGGTATAATGCGGCTGATGCCTATGTGATTGGCGTGGGGCATCTGAGTGACCGGATAAAGGGTGGTGCGCCTTTGGTGGGCAATTGGCCCGAGGGCGAGCGGCCCCTGACCTTGCGTGAGCGCAAGGAGTTGCAGCGGCGGTTGACCCGCGCGGGCTATGACACCCAAGGGGTGGACGGCAAGGTGGGGCCCAACACGTTGAAGGCGGTGCGTGCCTATCAACAGAGCCTTGGCCTGCCTGCGGACGGGTTTGCGACGCTGAGCCTGCTCAAGCGGTTGCGGTGATCCTGCGGACGCCCATGCCGGGCGACACGATGCTTTAGGGGGCTCCGCCCCCGTCCTTGCGGACTCCCCCGAGGTATTTTCGGCGAAAGGAAGGGTTAGCCCGGTGACATGCCGCGCAGGCGTTCGCTGCGGCGGCGGAGGAGTTCGACCGTTGTCAGTAGGGCGATGGAGATCACCACGAGGATGGTGGCCACGGCGAGGATTGTCGGGCTGATTTGTTCGCGCAGGCCGATGAACATTTGCCAGGGCAGGGTTTTCTGGCTGGCGGAGCCGACGAAGAGGACGACGACCACCTCGTCGAAGGAGGTGATGAAGGCGAAGAGGCCGCCCGAGATCACACCCGGCAGGATGAGTGGCATCTGGATGCGGAAGAAGGTGGTGACGGGACCGGCGCCCATGTTGGCGGCAGCGCGGGTGAGGGAGCGGTCGAAGCCCACCAGTGTGGCCGTGACGGTGATGATGACGAAAGGGATGCCGAGGACCGCGTGGGCGAGGATGACCTTGACGTAGCCCACGAAGCCCTTGTTCAGGCCCAGGACGCTTTCCATCCAGTTGCCCAAGGACGAGTAGAAGAAGAACATGCCCGTGGCCGAGATGATCAGCGGGACGATCATAGGTGAGATCAGGATGGCCATGATCGTGCCTTTGAACGGCACGTGGGATTGGCTGAGGCCTATGGCGGCGAGGGTGCCGAGGCTGACCGAGATGACAGTTGCGATGGGGGCGATGATCAGCGAGTTTTTCAGCGCCAGTTGCCATTGCGGGTTGGTGAAGAAATCCTCGTAGTGTTTGAGGCTGTAGCCCGCGGGATCAAGGCGCAGCATTTCCGGCGTGAAGGTGAAGAAATCCTGTGCGTTGAAGGACAGGGGCATGACCACCACGATGGGTGCCACGAGGAAGAAGAAGATCAGCCCGCAGATCACCCGGAAGCTGTAGTACCAGATGCGCTGACCCAGCGTGGCGTATGGAGGAAGGCCCATGGTCTGTTATCCCAGCTTGACGTTGTCGATGCCCACGATCTTGTCATAGGCCCAGTAGAGCACCAGCACGGCGGCCAGCAGGATCGAGCCCAAGGCGGCGGCGAGGCCCCAGTTGAGCGAGGACGAGATGTGGTAGGCGATGCGGTTCGAGATGAACACGCCCTTGGTGCCGCCGACGATTTCGGGGGTGATGTAGTACCCGATGGCGAGGATGAAGACGAGGATCGAACCCGCGCCGATGCCGGGCACCGATTGCGGGAAATAGACCCGCCAGAAGGCTGTCCAGTTTGTAGCGCCCAGTGATTTGGCAGCGCGCAGGTAGGAGGGCTGGATTGTCTGCATGACCGAGTACATCGGCAGGATCATGAAGGGCAGCAGGATGTGCGTCATGGCGACGATTGTGCCGAACTGGTTGTTGATCATGATCAGTCGGTTGGCGTCGTCCACCAGCCCGATCCACACAAGCACGTCGTTGATGACGCCCTGTTGTTGCAGCATGACCTTCCAAGCGGAGGTCCGCACCAGAAGCGAGGTCCAGAAGGGCAGGAGCACGAGGATCAGCAGCATGTTGGCCTTGCGCATCGGCAGGTTGGCCAGCAGCCACGCGACGGGGTAACCAAGCGCGATGCAGGAGAAGGTGATCAGCAGCGACATCCAGATGGTGCGGCCAAAGAGCTTGAGCAGGATCTGCTTGTCATCCGGCTGCCAGGCGATGCCTTCGGGCGTTTTCTGGGCATCGACGGCGTTCAGAAAATAGCCGCCGGTATAGGTGCTGGAATGGGTCTGGATAGTTTGCCAAGGGATGATGGTTGCCCAGTCTTCGTCCATATCGACGAAGGCCGTGGTAAAGTCGGGCGTCGGCAGGTCGGCGGATTGTGCCGCGCGCAGCAGGTCGGCGCCGGGGCCGGAATAGGTGGACAGGTCTGCGGTTTGCAGGTCAGTGGCGAGGGCGACGGGCAGAGCCTCCCACGGGTCGCGGGTGGCGGGATCGCGATCCTTTTGGGTGGCCTCGAACACGGCCCAGGCGGTGTAGGCGCGGGCGGTTTTTGGCAGAAGCTGTACGATGTCCGCGCGGGGCGCGAAGTTGACGTCGCCTTCGGTCGGGTTGTCGGTCAGAGCGGCGACGCGGGCGCGTTGGGTGGCGAGCAGCGCGGTGTCGGCGGGGGTGCCGTTGAAGATGGCGTACCAGGTTTCGCCGTCTTTCCAGTCGCCATTCAGTTTTTCGAGCGGTTTCTGGATGTCCTTGCCCAGATCATCCAGCTTGCGCCCGGATTGGCGGAACAGGGACGACAGGCCGGTTTGTTCATAGTTCAGCCGTGTGCCGAGACGGGTGTGCCGTTTGGCCTCGGCGGCGATGAACATGTCGAAATACATCGCCTCGAACACCGGTTCGTCCGGGACCTCGCCGGTGGCCGCATCCCACGAGGCGAGTTCCTGCACGGTGTAGGGCAGGGTGTTCTGGACAATCTCGTTTTCGATCGACCGGAACAGCATCGAGGCAATCGGCACGATGAAGGTGATCAGCACAAAGATCAGCAGGGGCGCGATCAGCATCAAGGCGCGCAGTTTCTGACGGCGCAGGGCGCGCGCAAGGCTGCGTTTGAGGGGGGTGCCGTCGGCGGCCAGCATGGTTTCGGCCATGGGTCAGGTTCCTTCGACGATAACAACGCTACTGTCAGAAGCAGCCAGCCGAATTTTCAAGTTTTCAGTATATTCGGGATCGGCATATGCGGTTTGTGCCGCCTCGAAAGAGGGAAATTCGATGATGACGTGCCGGTCATACGGCTGTCCTTCAGGGGCTTTTGATGCGCCGCCACGGACCAAATAGGTACCGCCATATTTCGAAAATATCGCGTCGTTCTTGGATGCATACTCTTTGTATGCGTCGGGGTCTGTCACCGAAACGTGGGCCATAATGTAACCTTTGGGCATGGTGGTCGCCTCCGTCCCGGTGTGTTGGTTTGGTGTGAGGCGGGCCGATTGGCCCACCCCGTTTCTCGTATTATTTGGCCAGCCACGCCTGGAATTTGGCGTCGATGTCATCGCGGTAGTCCGCCCAGAACTCGTAGTTGTAGAGGAACGTGTTCTTGGCGTTCTCTGGGTCGGTTGGCATGTGTGGTGCCATGTCGATGCCCAGGGATTCGTGCTTGCCGACCAGCGGAGCGGAGGACAGGCGGGCCGGGCCGTACGAGATGTACTTGGCCTGATCTGCCAGACGCTGCGTGTCTGTCGCGAACTTGACGAAGTCCAGTGCGCGGGCCTGACGCTCGGGGCTCAGACCCGTGGGGATGATCCAACCGTCAAGGTCGAACACCTGTGCGTCCCAGAGCATGCCGATGGGCTGCTTCTGCTCTTCGATGGCGGCGAACAGGCGACCGTTATAGGTCGAACCCATGATGACTTCGCCGTCAGCCAGCAGCTGGGGCGTGTCGGCACCGGCGGACCACCAGATCACGTCGTCCTTGATGGTGTCGAGCTTGGCCAGAGCCTGATCCTGACCTTCGGCTGTGCCCAGAACGTCATAGACGTCTTCTTTGGCGACGCCATCACAGAGCAGGGCCCATTCCATGTTGTTGATCGGACGCTTTTCCAGCGAACGCTTGCCGGGGTAGGCGTCGGTGTCGAACACGGCGCAGACGGATGTCGGTGCTGTGTCGCCGACCAGATCGGTGCGGTAGCCGAATGTTGTCGAATACACGATCTGCGGGATGAAGCAGTCGGAGACCAGCAGGTCGCCGAAGTCATCGGACGCGGATGTACCATCAGGGGCTGCGGCCAGTTGCTCGTCCGCGTCGATTTCCAGCGCGAGGCCTTCGTCGCACAGGCGGATCGCGTCGGCGGCCACAACGTCAACGACGTCCCATGTGACATTGCCCGCTTCGTTCATGGCGCGCAGTTTGGCCACGGCTTCGGCCGAGCTTTCGTCCCAAACGGCGGAAACGCCGGGGTTGTTCGCGATGTAGGGTGCGACATAGGCGTTTTGCTGGCTGGACTGGTAGGCGCCGCCCCAGCTGACGAGTGTCATGTCGCTGGCCATATGACCGTCGGCAAATGCGGTGCCCGAAGCAACCGTCAGCGCCGTTGTGGCAAGAAGGGTCTTGGTGAGTTTCATGGTATTACTCCCACTGTTTACGCCCGTGTTTGAGTGTGGAAGGCCGGACGTCGGGCGTCGCCCCGGCCTTCTTGACGTGCTCAGGCGTCGAGCGCCCTGCAATCGTTTGGCATCCACCCGATGTCGATCTGTGTGCCTGGTGTCAGGCGGATCTGGTCGGGGGCATTCCGTGTCTTGATGACGAAATCATCGTTTCCGGCCACGCGCAGACGGGTGCGGAAGATGTCGCCCATATAGATGAACTCGAGCACTTCGGCCTTGAGCGTATGTGCATCGGGGTTGAGACGCGTTTTGTCCATCTCGACCCGTTCGGGCCGGATGGAGACGCGCGTGCGCTGGCCCACTTCAGTGACGTTGATCGGTTTGGCGTCGATGATGCTGCCGTCATCCAGGCGGACCTCGCAGGTGTCGCCCTTGATCTTTTCGATCACGCCCAGGAGCGTGTTATTCTCGCCGATGAACTGCGCGACAAAGCTGTTCTGCGGCTCTTCATAGAGCTGATCCGGCGGGGCCAGTTGCTGAATGCGGCCATCGTCGAACACGGCGACGCGGTCCGACATGGTCAGTGCCTCGGTCTGGTCGTGGGTCACATACACGGTGGTGATGCCCAGATCATGCGCCAGGCGGGTGATCTCGAATTGCAGGGTTTCGCGCAGCTGTTTGTCGAGCGCGCCCAGCGGTTCGTCCATCAGCACCAGTTCGGGTTCAAACACCAGCGCGCGGGCCAGGGCGATCCGCTGTTGCTGACCCCCCGAAAGCTGAGCGGGACGGCGACCGGCAAAATCCTGCATCTGCACCATGCCGAGGGCGCGCATGATCTTTTCCTCGCGCTCGGATTTGCCGATCTTGCGGACCTCAAGCGGAAAGCTGAGGTTTTCGGCCACGGTCATGTGCGGGAACAGCGCATAGTTCTGGAACACCATGCCGATGCCGCGCTTGTGCGGCGGGATGTTGTTGATCGACGTCCCGCCCAGCCGGATATCGCCATGCGTGGCGGTTTCGAACCCGGCCAGCATCATCAGGCAAGTTGTCTTGCCCGACCCCGATGGCCCGAGCATGGTCAGGAACTCACCTTTGGGCATCGACAGGTTCAGGTCTTTGACGACGAGAATCTCGCCGTCATAGCTTTTCTGCACGCGTTCGAATTCAACGAACGCCTGATCAGTCGCAGTATCAGCCAATTCTGGCTCCCCGTTTTTTTGTCGGCAGTTGATTGCCGTTCGCGACATGTAAAACTGGACCTACCCCATGTTGCAACATCGAAGGTGCGAATTTCAGCGCCGATCCTGCAATCTGGTCGATTTCACTGCGAAAACAGGGAAATTTGGTTCATTGTATTGCGTCATTCGCGGGCAGAGTTGTCGAAAAGGCAAAGGTTGCATTTCAAACAGGTGAATATCTGGACCGATGAAGGCGGGTTTTGACAAGGCCTAGGCGGCGGGTTTCAGCATGTCGCCGTCTTTCAACTGGGCGTAACATTCGTCCAGCGCGGTGCGGGCGCGGCGACCCAATTCTGCGATCTCTTCGGGGGTGATGACCAGTGGCGGCGAGATCACCATGCGGTCATAGACGTGGCGCATGATGAGGTTGTTGGCAAAGCAGCGCTCGCGGCACATGAACCCGGCGGTGCCTGCGTCCATGGCAAACTTGGCGCGGCTGTCTTTGTGCGGGGTAAGGGCCAGCGACCCCATCATGCCCACGATTGTCGTCTCGCCCACCAGCGGGTGATCGGCCAGACCGTGCCACATTTCGTGCAAGGCGGGCATGGCAACGTCGCGGACGTGGTCGAGCACATGTTCCTCTTCGAGGATGCGGAGGTTTTCAAGCGCCACGGCCGATGCGACCGGGTGGCCGGAATAGGTATATCCGTGGTTGAATTCGCCCGAGCCAATGACCTCGGCCACCTCGTCGCAGACGATGGACCCGCCGATGGGCTGGTAGCCGGAGCTGAGGCCCTTGGCGATGGTCATGATGTGCGGCTTGATGCCCAGGGTCTGCGAGCCGAACCAGTTGCCGGTGCGGCCAAAGCCGCAGATGACCTCGTCCGCGATCAGGAGGATGTCGTATTTGTCGCAGATGCGCTGGATTTCCGGCCAATAGGTGCCGGGCGGGATGATAACGCCGCCCGCGCCCTGTATGGGTTCAGCGATAAAGGCGGCGATGCGGTCCTCGCCGTGCGCGAGAATCGCCTGTTCCAACTGCTGCGCGCGGGCCAGACCAAAGTCCTCTGGCGTCATGTCGCCGCCTTCGGACCACCAGTTGGGTTGATCGATGTGCACAATGTCGGGGATCGGCATGCCGCCCTGTTCGTGCATCGGGGTCATGCCGCCCAGGCTGCCTGAGCCAACGGAGGACCCGTGATAGGCGTTCTTGCGGCTGATGATGATGGATTTTGAGGGCTTGCCCTTGGTCGCCCAATAGGTGCGGACCATGCGGATGTTGGTGTCGTTCGCCTCGGAGCCCGACCCGGCAAAGAACACGTGGTTCAGGTCGCCCGGCGCCAGTTCCGCGATCTTTTGCGCCAGCGCGATGGCGGGCACGTGGGTCGTCTGGAAAAACGTGTTGTAATAGGGCAGTTCGCGCATCTGGCGCGCGGCGACATCGGCCAGTTCGGACCGGCCATAGCCGATGTTCACGCACCACAAGCCCGCCATGCCATCGAGGATCTCGTTCCCTTCGCTGTCGTTCAGGTACACGCCCTTGGCCCGCGTGATGACGCGCGCCCCCTTTTCCGCCAGCTCACCGCCCGCGGTGAACGGGTGCATGTGATGTGCCGCGTCCAGCGCCTGAAGCTCTGACGTGGGCAGGTGGTTGGTGATGGTGGCCATGGAAACCTCGGGTGTTTGAGAACATGCCGAGAATATGGGCAACCGCGTCGCCGTCAATCCAGCATCTGCAATGTCGCTGGACGCATGGGACAAAAGTTGGTTTCATGCACGCTGACCCGGGCCTACCGGGCGTGATACGGGAGTACACCATGAAAAAGATGATGCTGAGCACTGTGGCGATCGTGGCCCTGACGGGTGCGGCGATGGCCGACGAAGTGCGCGTTTACAACTGGTCCGACTATATTGACGAAGAGTTGCTGACCAAGTTCGAAGAAGAGACCGGCCTGAAGCTGATCTATGACGTGTTCGACAGCAACGAAGTGCTGGAAACCAAGATGCTGGCCGGGTCCTCTGGTTATGACGTCGTGGTGCCGTCCGGCACGTTCCTGCAGCGCCAGATCAGCGCGGGCGCGTTCCAGAAGTTGGATACGTCCAAGCTGTCCAATGCGGGCAACCTGTGGGATGTGGTCGAGGCGCGCACGGCGCAATACGACCCCGACAACGCATATTCGATCAACTACATGTGGGGCACCACGGGTATTGGTGTGAATGTCGGCAAGGTGCAGGAAATCCTGGGTGCGGACGCGCCTATGGGCTCGCTCGACCTGATCTTTGACCCGGCGAACATGGAAAAGCTGCAAGCCTGCGGCGTGCATTTCCTGGACGCTCCGACCGAGATGATCCCTGCCGCGCTGAAATACATCGGCGAGGACCCCGATAGCCATGACCCGGACGTTCTTGCCAAGGCGGAGCCGATCATGAGCGCGGTGCGTCCGTATGTGCAGAAGTTCCACAACTCGGAATACATCAACGCGCTGGCCAACGGTGATATCTGCGTGGCCTTTGGCTGGTCCGGTGACATCCTTCAGGCGCGCGACCGTGCGGCAGAGGCCGAGAACGGTGTAGAGGTTGCGTACAACGCACCCAGCGAAGGTGCGCTGATGTGGTTCGACCAGATGGCCATTCCGGTAGATGCGCCGAACCCCGAGGGGGCGCACATGTTCCTGAACTTTATCCTCGATGCGCAGAACATGGCGCAGGCGTCGAACTATGTCTATTACGCCAACGGCAACATCGCGAGCCAGGAATTCCTGGTCGAGGATGTGATCGGCGATCCGGCGATCTACCCCGATGCCGCAACGCTGGAAAACCTGTACACCACAACGCCCTATCCGGCCCGCGTTCAGCGGACGGTCACGCGCATGTGGACCAAGGTCAAGTCGGGCACCTGAGCCTGATACCCGGGCGCAGGGACATCCCCTGCGCCCTTTTCATTTTGAACGGATTCCCCTTTGGCAGAGACTGTTTTCGCCCCCTGGGACGACCCGAACGAGACGCCGCTGATCCGGTTTCGCAACGTCACCAAACGCTTTGGCGATTTCACCGCGATTGACGATCTGACCCTCGACATTTTTGAACGTGAATTCTTTGCCCTGCTGGGGCCATCGGGCTGCGGCAAGACGACGATGATGCGGATGCTGGCGGGGTTTGAAAACCCCACTGATGGGTCCATTGAACTGGCTGGACAAGACATCGCGGGTGTGCCGCCGAACAAGCGGGCGGTGAACATGATGTTCCAGTCCTATGCCCTGTTCCCCCACCTGTCGATCTGGGACAACATCGCCTTTGGCCTGCGCCGTGAGAGCAGTGACAAGGCCGCCATCGCCGCCCGTGTCGAAGAGATGCTCAAGCTGACGCGGCTGGAGAAATTCGCCCGCCGCAAGCCGCACCAGATTTCGGGTGGCCAGCGTCAGCGCGTGGCGCTTGCCCGGTCGCTGGCGAAGGCGCCCAAGCTGCTGCTTTTGGACGAACCCTTGGGCGCGCTGGATGCCAAGCTGCGTGAGGCGACGCAGTTCGAGCTGATGGACATTCAGGAAAAGACCGGCACGACGTTTGTCATCGTCACCCACGATCAGGAAGAGGCGATGACCGTCGCCAGTCGCATCGCGGTGATGGACGAGGGGCGCGTGATGCAGGTCGCCACGCCTGACCGCATATATGAGGCGCCAGAATCGGTCTATGTGGCGGATTTTATTGGCGACGTGAACATTTTGGCCGGGACGGTCAAGGCCACGGGGGACCAGACCTATGCGCTGGGCATTGAGAACGGCACCGTGACCGCGGTGTCTGAGCGACCGTTTTCCGACGGGCAGAACGCCCACCTTGCCGTCCGCCCCGAAAAGGTCGCGATCCACACGACCGCCCCCGAGGGCACCGACAACCTGTTGCAGGGCAAGGTGCTGGATATTGCCTATCTTGGCAATCTGTCGACCTATCACGTGGAACTGCCCGGTGGTCAGATCATCAAGGCACAGACCGCCAACACCCGACGCCTGTCGCGTCGGGACATCACGTGGGAAGACCATGTTTGGGTCAGCTGGACCAAGACAGCGGGCGTGTTGTTGGACGGATGAGACGCGCAGTCCTCATAGCGGTGCCATATGTGTGGCTGCTGGCGCTGTTCCTGATCCCCTTTGCTGTGGTGTTCAAGATTTCGCTGTCCGACATTGCGCTGGCGATCCCGCCTTATACGCCGACGGCCAAGGACGGCATCTGGGCGATGCTGTCCCAACTGGATTTTGAGAACTTCGTCTTTTTAACCGAGGACGATCTCTATTGGAAAGCGTATCTCAGTTCGTTGCAGATCGCCTTTATCTCCACGGTTCTGACACTGCTGGTTGGATATCCGATGGCCTATGCCATGGCGCGTGCGCCGGAGCAGTGGCGTGCGACGTTGTTGATGCTGGTGATCCTGCCGTTTTGGACGTCTTTCCTGATCCGTGTGTATGCTTGGGTTGGTATTCTGTCCGGCGAGGGGTTCTTGAACCAGTTCCTCTTGTGGATCGGCATCATTGACGCGCCGTTGACCATCCTGAACACCAACACGGCCGTCTATATCGGCATCGTTTACACCTATCTGCCGTTCATGATCCTGCCGATCTATTCCGCGCTGGATCGGTTGGACGGGTCGTTGATCGAAGCGGCCGAGGACCTTGGGTGTTCCCGCCTCAAGGCATTTTGGTTGGTCACCATCCCCTTGTCGCGCAATGGTATCATCGCGGGCTGTTTCCTCGTGTTCATTCCAGCGCTTGGTGAGTTCGTGATCCCGTCGCTGTTGGGCGGGTCCGGGACGCTGATGATCGGCAAAGTGCTGTTCGAAGAGTTCTTCTCCAACCGCGATTGGCCTGTGGCGTCGGCGGTTGCGGTCATCCTTTTGCTGATCCTGATCATCCCCATCGTGTTGTTCCAGCGGAACGAACAACGGCAGGCGGAGGCAGAGCAATGAACCGCCTTAGCCCGTTCAACGTCGTGTCGCTGACCCTGGGGTTCGTGTTTCTGTACGTGCCGATGCTGATCCTCGTGATCTACAGCTTCAACGCGTCCAAACTTGTGACTGTCTGGGCCGGGTTCTCTACGAAATGGTACGGTGAGCTGCTGTCCAATGACGCATTTTTGGATGCGGCGTGGGTGACCCTGCGGGTGGCCGTCATTTCATCGACGATCGCGACAGTGCTGGGCACGATGGCCGCCTATGTGCTGGTCCGAGGCGGGCGGTTTTTCGGGCGCACGTTGTTCTCTGGCATGATCTATGCGCCGCTTGTCATGCCCGAAGTCATCACGGGCCTGTCGCTGTTGCTGCTGTTCATTGGCGTGGGTCTGGACCGTGGTGTGCTGACCATTGTGTTGGCACATACGACGTTTTCGATGTGCTTTGTGTCTGTGGTTGTGTCGTCCCGGCTGGTGACCTTTGACAGATCACTGGAAGAGGCGGCGTTGGATCTTGGGGCGTCGGCGTTGCAGGCGTTTCGGCTCGTGACGCTGCCGATTATCGCGCCTGCGGTCATTTCGGGATGGTTGTTGGCCTTTACGCTCAGTCTGGACGATCTGGTGATCGCATCCTTTACCTCTGGCCCGTCCGCGACAACGCTGCCCATGAAAATATGGTCCTCGGTCCGGTTGGGCGTCAGCCCAGAGATCAACGCGCTGAGCACGATTTTAATCGGTTTGGTGACCATCGGCGTGATTGCGGCGTCCATCGGCAGCAAGCATGCCGCATTGCGCGCCAAACGGGATGAGCAGGCGGCCGCGCGCGCGCAATGACCCGCATTTTTCCGCCCTATGCCTATGGTGATGGCCCACGGACGGGGTGTTGGTGGGACGAAACCGTTGATGCCATCGAGCACCCGCAACTCCGCGACAGTATCGAATGCGATGTCGTCATCGTGGGCGGCGGGTTTACCGGACTTTCCGCAGCTCACACGCTGGCCCGCGCTGACGCGTCGGTCGTCGTGCTGGAGGCCGAACACGTCGGATGGGGCGCATCAGGTCGCAATGGTGGGTTCTGTTGTTTGGGTGGCGGCATGGCACCGGACGCACTGTTGGACCACCGATATGGTAGAGAAGGTCGCAGCGCGTGGCGCAGGACCGAAGCCGCGGCAGTGCACTATGTGTCGGACTTGGCTGAGACCCTTGGCCTAGATCTCCAACGGCATTCGGACGGTGAAACCTGTCTTGCCCACAGTGAAAAAACCATGCGGGCATTCGAGGCCGAAGCGGACCGTATCCAGGAAAACTACGGTGTCACGGCAGAGGTTTTGGGTGCTTCGGATTTGGCAGCGGCAGGTATGTCCGGGCCATTTTTCGGCGCGCTTTCGGTGCCAATCGGCTTTGGGTTGAACCCGGCACGTTTGGTCAAAGGGCTGCGTGATGCCGCCATTTCGGCGGGTGCCAGGATTTTTGATCAAAGTCCGGTCACTGAGATATCCGGCAGCCAGGTGCGCACATCGCAGGGGCAGGTGGCAGCCGACCGGATCATCATCGCAACCAACGGCTATTCCAACGAAGACATTCCTGCATGGATGGCGGCGAAATACATGCCAGCGCAATCAACGGTTCTGGTGACCCGCCCGATCTCACCGGAGGAGCGGGATCGCGCAGGGTGGACGACAGACCAGATGGTTTATGACAGTCGCAACCTGTTGCACTATTTCCGCGTATTGCCAGACGGTCGGTTTCTCTTTGGGATGCGCGGCGGATTGATGTCTGCGCCTGCTGTCGAAGCGCGGGCGCGGGCGCGTGTCGAACGGGACTTCCGGTTGATGTTTCCCGATTGGGCGGATGTCGCCGTCACACATTCCTGGTCTGGAATGGTGTGCTTGGCCCGCAACATGGTGCCGTTCATCGGACCGTTGCCGGGGCAGCCTCATATCCTCGCTGGCTTTGCGTATCACGGGAACGGTGTCGCAATGGGCACCTATGCGGGCAAGATGTTGGCGGACCTTGCCTTGGGTCAGACACCCGACCTTTACCCGCAAGCGGTCTGGGACGCGGCGCGCGCGTTTCCGTTTGGAACATGGCGGCGCGCTGCGATGTGGCCCATCTACGGCGCTCTCCACCTGCAAGATCGCTGGTCCTAGGCCGGTTCTCTCAGGCCCGCGACGTTGTTGGCAAGGATCATGTAGCCGCTGTTCAACACCAAAAGGGTAGACCCATTTTCGATGCGCGCTTCGGTGACGCGCGCGTATGACAAGGCGGGCTCGGTGACGATCACCTCGCCATTTGCGCTGCTTTCAATCTGGAATGTGTATTCGCCGTGCGGCAAGGGTGTGCCATCGGATTGAATGCCGTCCCAATCGTATGGCTCTGCGCTGACCGGTAGCGCGATGCGCTGCACCTCGGTGCCTTGTGCGTTCGAGACGATCAATGTCACCTCATCTGCGGCAATGGGTGGGTTCGGTGCAATCGTCACCGAGTCGCCGTTGTAATCTGCAGGCCCTTGAACGAGAGCTTCCATGCCGATCCAGTTGGCCGCGCTCGCCATGTCATTTGCACCGAGGGCGGTAAGCACCTGTTCCATCAGATCGTTCGTCGTGACCTGTTGTTCCACCATGGAGAATTGGGCCAGCTGCGCGGCATATTCCGAGGAATCGATGGGTTCGAGCGGGTCCTGATATTCGGCCTGCGCGGTCAGCATTTGAAGAAAAACCTCAAAATCTGAACTGAGGACGCTGGCGCTCGCCGCGCTGGGCGGGGTCTGTTGCGTTGCATTTGCGGCTGGAAGGATTTCCATATCGTCAGAACCTCATGTCGATTGTTTCGGGCGCAATCGCAAGTTTTGCGGGCGCGATAATGGGTGTGTCGGGGACTTGGATGTGCGGGCTCAGATGTGCGTCGTCACCGTTTGGATGTGCGTCGCTGTCGTTCTGGCCGTTCTGGGACTGCTCCCCCTGGCCAAAGGAAAATGCGACATCCTCGTAACCGAGATCGCGCAGCGTATCGCCGAGATCGCTGGCATTGCGGCGCATCAGGTCGAGCGTCTCTGGCCGTTCGGCGTTGATCGCCACGACAATCCCGGCTTCGGTTGTGCTGAGCATCATGCGGACGCGTCCCAATTCCGCCGGGTTCAGAGCAATTTCCAGTGGTCTGTCCGACCCTTTGCGCAGCGTTTCGGCGATGTGCTGAATGGCTTGTGGTGGCAACTCCGGACGGCCCTGAGGAGACACGGTGACCTGTATCGACGTTTGTGTCTGTGCGCGGGGGTCCATCCCACCTTCGACAAAGGCGATAGCGGCCGGGTCGAGTCCGTCTGTTGTCGCCATGAGGCCGAGTTGTGACGGAGGTTGTGGTGACCAGATTGGTGCAGGAGCGGCCATGGGCGGGTTAGTTGGCAGTTTGGGTTGGACTTCGGCAGTGGGGGGCGCATTCAAAGATGCCGATGCCGATGCCGATGCCGATGCCGATGCCGATGCCGATGCCGATGCCGATGCCGATGCCGATGCCGATGC
>NZ_CANLAG010000014.1 GCF_947488715.1 uncultured Tateyamaria sp.
CCGTTGAACACATCCGCGCCGCCCTGGCCGAACATGACGTCGTCGCCCGCGTCGCCGACCATGGTGTCGTTGCCCAGCCCGCCCGCGATGTTGTCGTTGCCCTCGCCGCCCGCGACGATGTCGTTGTTGAGCCCCCCGCGCAGGACGTCGTCGCCCTCGCCGCCGCGCACGGTGTCGTTCTGCGCGCCGCCGTTGATAAAGTCGTCGCCGTCGCCGCCCTCGAGGCTGTCGCGGTTGGCGCCGCCGCCGATGGTGTCATCGCCGCCACCGCCGGTGATGGTGTCATTGCCGACGCGGCCCTGCAGGAGGTTGGCGCCGTCGTTGCCGACGATGGTGTTGGCGAGGCCATTGCCCGCGCCGTTGATGTCTTCGCCGCCCAGCAGTTCGAGCACCTCGAAGTTCGTCTCAAGCGTATAGCTGACCGTGCTGGCCACCGTATCATTGCCCTGGCCCATGTCTTCGACCAGCTCAATCGCACCGTCGTCGATGACATAGAAATCATCGCCATCTTCGCCTGACACACTGCCCACCACGGTCCCACCGAGCCCGTCGAAGGTATCGCTGCCTGCGCCCAGATCCACATTGCCTATTATGCTCCCCGTGTTGGTCACGATGTCATCGCCACCGCCCAGATCCACGGTTGCACTGGCGTTGCTGGCTTCGATCAGCCCGCTGTTGTTGAGCGTCACATCCGTAGTGCGCGAGCCGCTTGAGGAAATCGCGATGGAGTGTGTGATGATATCCCCCGTGTTCGTGATCAGGGCTTCGCCCCCGTCGCCAAGAGTGAGCACAATGCCGGTAGACTCGGACGAAAGGATCTGACCGGTATTGATGATCGTGTGAAATGAGAAATTCACAGCATCAGTTGACAGTTCAATGACCTGGGTGCGTCCTTCGATCAGGCCGGAGTTGGTGATATAGGTATAGCCGCCGCCCATTTCGGCATCGATGGTTTCGGAGCCATTGGCGGTGATAGATCCGGTGTTGGTCAGAAAGAAGTTTGCCACGCCGTCGCTGTCGTTGAAGTTGATGGCATCCCCGTTGAACGAATGGATCAGCCCGTGATTGACGATGTCCAGAATACCGGTCACGTCGGCATCAATGACCCCGGTTGACGGGTTTTCAGCGGTGATGATCCCATCCGCGCCATTCACCATTTCGAATATGGAACCGCCAACGTCGATCGCCGGGTTGCCGCTGTCGAATGTGAAGATATAGCCGTCCGTGACCAGCTGGTTGGTGCCGGCCGTCACTGTGAGCGCAGCTGTCCCGTCAGACCGGATACCCCCGGTGTGTGTGATCAGCCCGGACTCGCTGCCATCAAGCGTCTGAGGGGTGGTTGTAATAGAGGTGCGAATGAAATCAGTCATGTCTTTGTCCTTCAGTTAATTTGTGTGAATCGCGCTGTCTTACTCAAAACGTGCTTTTCGGCGGAAAACGGGCGCGCCCGTATGTCTTTAAATCTAGTGTTGTGCCCGGAGCCTGGATGCTGGCACCGGGTGTCGGCGTATCAATGTGTGCCATCTCTTTACCACAAAAGTGTTTTGGCGCGAGGGTACGGAATTCCTGCCCAAAACTTGGGCCAATGCACGCGTGGGTTGGCGGGATTACGCGCGGCATCCTGACATGGGGGATCAAACGGCCTTGCGTGTCCGGCGATTTCTGCACAAAACGGCGGCAGTTTTAAGCCAAGGAGCTTTTTAAGCATGAAGATTGCAGTGATCGGCACGGGCTATGTGGGTCTGGTGTCTGGGGTTTGTTTCTCTGATTTCGGCCATGACGTCGTGTGCGTCGACAAGGATGCCTCCAAGATCGAAAAGCTCGAGCGCGGCGAAGTGCCGATTTTCGAGCCGGGCCTGGATGCGCTGATGGCGCGCAATGTCGAGGCAGGGCGTTTGTCGTTCACGCTTGATCTGCCCACTGCGCTGGACGGGGCCGAGGCGGTGTTCATCGCCGTGGGCACGCCGACGCGCCGGGGCGACGGCCATGCCGACCTGACCTATGTGATGGCAGCCGCCGCAGAGATCGCGCAGACGGCCAAGGATTACATCGTCGTTGTGACCAAATCGACCGTGCCCGTGGGCACCAACGCCAAGGTCGCCGCCGTTGTCGCCGAGGCGAACCCGAACCTGGACTTTGACGTGGCCTCGAACCCCGAGTTCCTGCGCGAAGGTGCGGCCATCGACGATTTCATGAAACCCGACCGCGTGGTTGTGGGTGTCGAGACCGAGCGCGCCGCCAAGGTGATGTCGGACATCTACCGCCCGCTCTACCTGCGTGACTTCCCCATCGTGACCACCGATCTGGAAAGTGCGGAGATGATCAAATACGCCGCCAACGCGTTTCTGGCGACCAAGATCACCTTTATCAACGAGATCGCGGCGCTGTGCGAAAAGACCGGTGCCAACGTCAAGGAAGTGTCGCGCGGCATGGGTCTGGACGGGCGCATCGGCAACAAGTTCCTGCATGCCGGTCCCGGCTATGGCGGGTCCTGTTTCCCCAAGGACACCAAGGCGCTGGCCCGCATCGGCCAGGAACACGCGATCCCCATGCAGATCACCGAGGCGGTCATCAAGATCAACGAAGAGGTCAAGCGCCGCATGGTCGACAAGCTGCTTGATCTGTGTGGCGGGTCGTTCAACGGCAAGACGGTTGCCGTGCTCGGCGTGACCTTCAAGCCCAACACCGATGACATGCGCGACGCGCCCAGCCTGACAATCGTGCCTGCCCTTGTGGGGGGTGGCGCCACCGTGCGTGTGACCGACCCCGAAGGTCGCCGCGAGGGCGAAGAGCTGTTGCCCGGTGTGACATGGGCCGATGACGCTTATGGTGCGGCCAAGGATGCCGATCTGGTGGTGCTGCTGACCGAGTGGAACGAATTCCGCGCCCTCGATCTGGGCCGTCTGGCCAAGGGCATGAACACGCCCAACATGGCCGACCTGCGCAACATCTACTCGCAGGCGGACGCGACCAAGGCGGGCTTTGCCGGATATGTGTCCATCGGCCGCTGACGCGACATAACGGGGCGGCCATTCCGGCCGCCTTTCTCCCCTTTTTCCAGACGGACATTTCCCATGCCCAAGGCCCTTATCACCGGAGCCGCTGGCTTCATCGGTTATCACCTGTCCAAACGCCTGTTGGCTGACGGCTACGAGGTCATCGGTTTTGACGCAATGACCGATTACTACGAGGTCGCCCTCAAGGAACGCCGCCAGCAGATGCTGTTGCAGAACAGCGCCTTCAAGGCCGTCAATGACCGGCTCGAAGCGGATGGCGTGCTGATGGACCTGATCACCGACGAGAAACCCGACGTGATTGTCCACCTCGCCGCCCAGGCCGGGGTGCGCTATTCCATCGACAATCCCAAGTCGTATGTCGAGGCGAACCTGATCGGCACCTTCAACCTGCTGGAGGCCGTGCGCGCCAACCCGTGCAGCCACCTGTTGATGGCGTCGACCTCGTCGGTCTACGGGGCCAACACCGAAATGCCCTATGCAGAGACGCACAAGGCCGACAGCCAGATGTCGTTCTATGCCGCCACCAAAAAGGCGAACGAGGCGATGGGCCATTCCTATGCCCACCTCTATGATCTGCCGATCACCATGTTCCGGTTCTTTACCGTCTATGGCCCCTGGGGGCGTCCCGACATGGCGCTGTTCAAGTTCACCAAGGCGATCCTGAACGGCGATGCGATCGATGTGTACAACCACGGCGACATGCGTCGGGACTTCACCTATATCGACGATCTGGTGGCAGGCATTGCGATGCTGATCGACGCCGCCCCCGTGCGCCCCGCACCGGGCGAGGCCGTGCCCGAAGGCGACAGCCTGTCGCCCGTGGCCCCGTTCCGCGTGGTCAATATCGGCAATTCCGAACCGGTGCAGCTGATGGCGTTCATCGAGGCGATCGAGGCGGCTCTGGGCCAGGAGGCCAAGAAGAACTTCATGGACATGCAGCCGGGCGACGTGCCGGCCACATGGGCGGATGGCACGCTCTTGAATACGCTGACGGGCTACGGGCCGCAGACCTCTGTGCCGGACGGCGTGGCCAATTTCGTGGCCTGGTATCGTGACTATTACGGTGTCTGATGATGTCTGAGTGCGGGCCTGATTTCCTCTGCATCGGGATGCAGAAATCGGGCACGCACTGGCTTTATCACCGGCTGCGGGCGCATCCGGATTTCTGCATGTTGCCGCGCAAGGAACTGCAGTTCTTCGGGCGCGCCTTTCCCTCGCCCAAGGTGCAGGCCAAGCTGATGGCCAAGCGCGACGCATGGCTGGCCGAGGGCACGTTTACCCCCGCCGATCAGGCCTTTACCGATCTGTTCATGGGGCTGGAACGGCGGCGCGATCACCCGGTGTCGGTCTACCGGTCGCTGTTCCAGTTCACTGGCGACAGGCTCAGCGGCGACATCACCCCGTTCTATTCCAGCCTCGATGACACCGCGATTGCAGCGATCAAACAGGCGCTGCCGGACACCAAGGTGATGATGATTGTCCGCGACCCGGTGGCGCGGGTGTGGTCCGCGCTGAATGACGCCGCAAACGAGGGCCGGATCGACGGCATGTGCCTGCGCGATGCGGATGCGCTGCGCGATGTGGTCCAGACCCACCCGGCCTTTGCGCGCACATCCTTTCCGGCGGCCAGCTACCGCCGCTGGTCCCGGCATTTCGACGTGGCGGTGTTTGACTTTGCGGACATCCTGCAGCGCCCCCGCGCCCTGCGCGACGAGATCGTGACCTATCTGGGGGGGCGTGCGGGTCTGCCGATGGACACGGATGCCGCGGAAAACACCAAGGCCGGACGGTTCCGACTGGCGCAATCGCCTCAGATCGCCGCCGCGCTGCGCACGCTCTTTGCTGACGAATTGCGCGACTGTACGCAGCTGTTCGGAGACATGGCCCGCACCTGGGGGCGCTGACCCCCCGGATTTAGGCTGACTGCGCCAGCGCTGCGCGGATCGTCTTGTCCTCAAAGATACACTCGACCAGGAATTCGACATCCAGCTGATAGTGCTGGCGCGGATTGCGGCGGGTGTCCGGCACGCTGAAATAGCTGTCGGGCAGATCCACATGGTCAGCGATCTTGCGGTTCATCTCGGTGAACCGGTCCAGATAGCCCTGCGCCGGGTCCCGCTTGAGGAACACCGGGCTGCCGGTGAATTGCGGATGATGCGTGCCCACCGCCAACATGACCTTGGACACCTGGTTCATCATCGACGCGGGAATGGTCTGGCCCGCATGGGACAACTCGCCCTTGGTGCACATCTCGGTCACGGTCTGGCTCGCCTTGACGAAACGTTCGTTCAACGACTGGTTCTTGCGCGCGGGGCGGGCTTCGACCTCGACCCCCATCAGCGCGGCAAAGGCGTCGCTGATGTCGCTGTGATTCTCGTAGATCAGCACGGTCATCTTGTCGTGGCCGAACTGTTCGGCCCAGGCGGAATAGATGCCTTCGAAATCGGTGCGGCCGTTCTTGGCCAGCGTCTTGATAAAGCTGCCGAAGGGTTTGACGTAGCCGCGCTTGCAGGCCTGGGCAAAGATCGATTCCGACCAGGTCAGCTGGTTGCGCAGGCACAGGATCGGGCGCACGTCGAAGTCGGTCAGCCGGGCGGCGACATCGCGCACCTGTGCTGCTGAAATCAGGCTGAAATCCTCGGAACTGACAAAAATCCGGTCCTTGTCCGAGGCGCGCGCGGCCTCGACCAGCGCATCAAATCCCGGCAGGTCCGGACGGAACCGTTTGTGTTTCCCGACATCCCAGGCGGCGTTGTGGTGCGCCTGATTGGGGGCAATGGCCTGCGGCAAACAGTCGATACCAGCGGCCTGAAACGGCCCCTTGGGATGCATAAAATACATCTGGACGGTCGAGGTGCCTGTTTTTTGCAACCCGATATGCAGATAGAGCGTCTTCATCACGTTCTGATCATCTTCTTTTTTAGAGCGACGGGAAGAGTGGTTCCACGCCGGGTTGCATCGTTAACTTTGGCGGGCTGTGTTTGCAATGACCACCGCGTAATTGTGAACCATTTCCCAATAGGTCAGCAATTCCCAGAACCGGGTTTCGGCCTGAACCCCGAACCGGGCGCGGTCGTCGCCGTTCTCCAGCATCCAGCGCAGACATGACCGAAGGCTGTCGATGTCACCAATGGGAAACAGCAATCCGCTTTCCCCATCGACCACCTGTTCCTGGGTGCCAAACACCGCCGAGGACACCACCGGCAGGCCGAACGACATCGCCTCGACGATGACGCGCGGATAGCTTTCGTTGTGCGAGGCAAAGACGAACATGTCCGCCGCGCGGTACCACAGGGCCACATTGTCGGTCTCGCCGATGATGTGGATGCGGTTCGCCAATTCCTTGTCCAGTTCCGCGATCCGCGCCTTGAGGTCGTCCAGATAGGCCGAGGGTTTCGCCCCCACCAGCACCAGACGCATCTTGGCCTGTATCTTCTTGGGCAGGCCCGCGATCGCCTCGACGATATCGCGTTGCGACTTGCGGGCGTTGATCGACCCCACGGACACCATCATCACGCCGCTGGCCGGGATGCCCAGTTCCTTGCGCAGGGGGGCCTTGTCCATCTGGCGGACGGTGTCGAAATGCGACAGGTCGATCCCGTTCGAGATCAGCCGCGCATCGACGATGTCATGGCTCGCCTGCCACAGCTTGCGGGTATAGTCGGACACAAAGATCGTCGCCTGCACCTGGGACAGGCCCGCGCGGCAGGTTTCCATCACCGGCTCGGGGCCAAAGTTGAACGCCACGTGCTCGTCCGAGCTTTCGCGGATCATCGACACGGCAGGCACGCCCGCGCTTTCCGAGATGCTGGCAAACCACAGGCTGGTGGCGGTGTTGGCCACGGTCACGTCGATCTTGCAGACTTCCAGCGCCTCGCGGAAGGCATCGGCCATTTCCTCGTAGGTGCGCGAGATGATCTTGGTTGCAAGGCGGCTGGTCACACCCAGATCCGGCACCAGCACTTCGATCCCCGCCTCTTCGTAGGTCTTGCGCAGCGCGCCGTCGATCACGGCAAAGACGGTGGGTTTGATGTTATAGGCCTTTTGCAGGCCCAGCACCGTCTGCATGAGGCTGGTGGGGGCGCCTTCGCCGACATTCAGGTTGTGGGACACGAACATGACCCGGCGCGGCGCGGCATCCACCGGCGCACGGCGTTTGGGGACACAGGTCTGGACCAGGGCCTCGTATTTGCGGCGGATCGCGACGTCACCGAACCGGTCCTCGATCACCCGCTGCATGGCGCGCATGTAGTCGGCGCGCGTGCTCGGGTCGTCCAACCGCTCGAGCGCCTCTTGCAGGCCCGCCGCGTCCCGCACCACGGCCCAGCCCATGCCACCGGCCTGTAACAGTGCGGCACAGCTGGGGGCGGTGGACACGATGACCGGCACACCATTGGCGATGGCGGTGATCAGGCGGTTGGGGCTCTTGGATTGCTCTTCGGCGCCATGGGCCAGCACGCAGACTGAACAGTCGCGCATCTCGGCCACGAAACTGTCGAACGCCCAGTCAGAACAGATGTCCACATAGGGGCCAAAGGAGGGGTCTTCGGTCTTGGCGATGTGGTTGAAGGACCGCTTGCGCGAGATCAGCTTCATGCCGCGCGTGGTGTTTTGCATCACGTGGTCGATCATCCAGCGGGCGCTGTCGAAATTGCTGCGGCCGGGGTTGCCGTACCACAGCACCGGCCCCTTGGGATCGGTCAGGCCCGCGTCCCGGTGCGCGCGGTAATCGATACCGTCGGGCAGGTAGGTCACCGCCTTTTGCAGGCCCAGCTTCACGATGGCCTTTTTCAGCGCCACGGTCGAGGCGACGATGATGTCGGCGCGCTCGGCCAGTTCAAAGAACCGCGTTTTGGCATGCACACCGCCGACCTGGCGGTCATCTTCGAAATAGCGGTCGCAGACGTCATAGATCAGCGCGATCTGCGGGTTGTCGCGCAGGATCTGCATGGTCGCGTCCGAGGCCAGTTGCGAGACCACGGCGATCTCGGTGTCGGGGCCAAGCCCCTGGCAGGTGGCCTGCATCGCGTGGCTGTCGGCCAGCAGTTCAGCAGGCTGCGCACAGCGCAAACGCGACGAGGCGAAATTCGCCGCCGGTTCCCAGAACGGGACAAAGGCCACACGCGGGCAGCTGTCGCGCTGCATACCGGGCAGGGCCAGCACCTTGTAGTAGTCGCGCGCGGTGCGGGTCACATCGTGGTTGGCCTGGGCAAAGGCCACCGCCTCGCGCCGCATACGGGCCTGAAGGGCGGGGTCCTTCTGCAGTTTCTCGATGCGCTTGATCAGCTTCTTGGTGTCGCGCTCGATATAGAGGATGCCGTCGCCATCCTTGATCTTTTCGGCGTGGAACCCGGCGGCCTTGGTGGTCAGGACCGGCACGCCCATCGACAGCGCCTCCATCACCACGTTGGAACAGCCTTCCTTGCCCGGCGCAACCGGATGCACCAGGCAGTCGATGGCGCCGTAGAACTTTTCCTTCATGTCCTCGCGCGCGATCTGGTCCTTGCCCTTGCTCAACTTGACCAGCGGCAGCCCCATCTTTTCGCAGGCCTCGTTCACAAAGCGGAAGCCCTTGATATGGGCCTCTTTGGTGGTCGACAGGTTGCCCGCGAACCCCACGGTAAAGGGGCGCTCGGCGTCCGGTGCCGCGCCGGGGTGCCATTCGGCCAGGTCCAGCGCGTTGGGGATCAGGTGCACATTGGGGTGCAGCGGCGCAAAGATGTCATAGAGGTATTGGTTCAGCACGATGATGCCGTCGAACTCGGCCACATCCGCCCGCAGCTTCTCGTGATCATCGCCATAGGTCAGATTGACGGGCCGGGGGCCGCCCACCCGCAGGATGTTGCGCCGCGCCGACCGGCCGCGCATCTTGAAGATCTTGATGTCGAAATAGAGCGCCACATCCGTCTCGACGTCGTGGCCGTCGATGATGTGCTCGAACTCGGGCAACTGGCGGGCCAGCATCTTGGCGTTGTTGCCATAGGCCCAGCCGACATTGTCGGGGTTCATCACCCAGTTCATCGTGGGCTTGGACTGTGCGGTGGGCGGCACGCCGCCCGGCATCAGCGCCTCGTTCAACTGCTGGGTCGTGGGGATCGCCCAACGGCCCTCGGCCTGGCCCGAGCGCAGGAAATGCAACAGCGGGTTCACGCCCGCCTCGGCCACATCCACATTGGCCGCCAGATAACTCATCCCGTCAAAGGACGGCGACGGGTTGCGCCCCAGCCGCGCGCCCAGCCACAGGTAATGCTGCACCGGGTCAACCTTGAGCAGGGCAACATCGGGATATTCGGTCAGATACCAGACCGGGTCGAACAGGTCCGAATTGCGGATCAGATCCATGTCTTCGGGCGTGGTGGCAGGGGCCAGCGGGACGGGTTTGGTGCGAAGGGTCATTGCGGCGCTCCCGTGTCATCGGACGGTGTATCGGGTTGCGTGTCCGGTTGCGGCGCGCGCGGGGCGCGGCCCTCGCCCAGCCCATAAAGGATAAAGTGGGTCAACGCGTCCATCCCGGTCTCGCTGACATCGGGGTTGGTGCGCTGATACCAGTCGGCATCGAACAGGCCGGTGCGGCGCACGGCGGCCATCTCGCGGCGCAACTGGCCCGTGCCCAACCGCCAGAACCGCGGGTGGCGCAGGGGCATCAGAACGGCCAGCACGGCGGCAATGTCGGCCTGACCCGCGCGCAGCACGGCCACATCCGACTGCGACTGGGCCAGAGCGCCCTGGGTGTTGGTCCGGGCCGTCTCGGCCTCCTGGGCGGCAAGGCGGGCGGCTTCCTGTTCGGCGGCCTGTGCGGCACGGTCCTGCTCTTGCTGGGTGCGCAGGGCGGCGAGGGCCTGTTCCATCTCGGCGCGGGCTGCCTCTGCGGCGGCGCGGGCGGCGGTGGCCTCGTGGACCTGCGCCTCGGTCTGCATCAGCAGGTTGGTCAACTGGGCCAGCTCGGAATGGCGCGTCTCGGTGGCGGCCTGCGCGGCGGCCAGTTGCCCGCGCGCCGCGCCAAGCGCCTGATCATGTTCCGCGCGCATCCGCGCGGCGGCATCGTCGTTCTGGGCCAGCGATTGCGTCAGCTGCGCCACCTGCTGGGTCAGGGTCTGCACATGGGCGTGTTCCAGATCCGCCTCACGCTTGAGGCTCTGGTTGATCCGCTCCAGCGTCTGGGCGTGCTGCTCGGCCTCCTGCTGGGCGTCCTCGGCCTGGGTCAGGGTGCGGCGGGTGTCGGCCAGTTCCGCGTCTTTCTGGGCCAGCGCGCTCCGGGTCTCGGCCAGGGCGTCCTGTTGCGCGCGGGCCTCGGCCTCTGCCGCCTCCAGCGCCTCCTGCAACGCGGTCAGCTTTTCTGCCTGCGCCGACAGATCCCCCTCTTGGGTCGCCATCTGATCCTGCACGGCGGCGAGGGCGGCATCCCGGTCCGCAAGGCTCTGACGGGCGGCCTCCAATGCGGCCTCCTGTTCGGCCAGCGCCATGTCACGGGCCGTCGACGCATTCTGCAACGCGGCCAGGGCTGCCGCCTTTTCGGCACTGTCGGCCTGCAACGCGGTCAGCGCCGCCTCCTGGTCGTCCAGCGCGGTGCGGGCGGTCTCCAGCTCGGCGGCCTGCGCCTCGACCTTGAGCCGCAGGTTCTTGGTCTGGGCCTTGGTCCGGGTGCTCAGGCGGGTCTTGAAATCTTCTTCGGCGGCGTCGGCGCGTTCGGCCTCCAGCGCGATCTCCTGTTGCAGCTTGTGCATCACGCGGGCCTGCAGCGTGGCGGCATCCGCCTGGCTGGCGGCCTGCGTCTCAAGCTGTGCGATGGCCTGCTCCTTGAGCTGGCGTTCGGTCTGCGCCTCGGTGCGGGCGGCCTTGGCCTCGGCCTGGATCTCGTGGCGGGCGGCCTCCAGCGCGTTGCGCTCTTGCGTGGCGCGGTCGGTCTGGGCGGCCAGCGCGTCGCGGGCGCGGCGCTCGGTGCGGGCCAGCGCCTCTTCGGCCTTCTGCCGCTCACCAGCCAGTTCCTTGATCCGGGCCTGGTTGTCCGCGATCACCTGGATGCGCTTGGCCAGTTCGGCCTTGGTGCCGCGCATCTCGTCGACCAGCGGGGCAAAGGCGGGGGCGGCCGCGTCCAGATCGGCGCGGATCGCATCAAGACGGGCATAGTCGCCCTTGCGCTCCTGCTTGTCGGCCCAGTGATCAAAGATCGCATAGGCGTCGCGCAGCCAGCTCGACACCAGCGGGCTGTCCAGCAGCGACGCATCACTTGTGTGGTGGCGGTGCTCGGGCGAAATCAGGGTGCCGACCTCGGCGCTGATCTGCGCCGGGCTGCGCGGCCAGACAAGGTCCAGCCCCTTGGTGATCCGGTCCATCGCCCCGGCCCAGTTCTGCATCATGTCGTCATAGCGGGTCACCACACGGGCGGTGCCGCGCGTGGCCAGCTCGGCCTCGAGCATATGGCGCAGCCACAACAGTTGCGACAGCTCGGCGGCAAAGCCGTTGCGCCGCGCCAGCGAGGCGGCGACCTCGGTCGGGTTGCGCAGCGCCAGCACCGGGCGCAGCGTCAGGTCCGCGGCGTCCAGCACCCCGGACCAGAACGGCATCAGGCGCGACATGCGCGGATCCTTGAGCACGATCAGGCGCGAGGACCCGAATTCGCTCTCCAGCAGGGCGGCGGCCTCTTCGGCGAATTCCGCCACCTTGGGCGAGCGTTCCCAGCCCTCGGGCAGGGGGCGCCAGTCATCCCACTGCGACCCCGTCAGGGCCAGCAGCCGGTCGTTGAAATCCCGCAGGGCGCGCGATTCCCAGTATCCGGTGGGGTTGTTTGGGCTCGGTCCGATCAGGGTGTCGGGCAGGTCCGCGCCCATCAGGCTCAACACACGTGTCAAAAGGCTGGTGCCGGAACGGTGCATGCCCAGGACGGTCAATGCGATCCGGGGCTGTGCCACGGGCGAGGTCGTCTTGCGGGATGTCATCTTACCCTCGGGTTATGAAAAGAGACCGGATAATTGCTCAAACTATGGGTGCAGCACTAGTCAAGCACGCGTCAAAGTGCAAGCCGTGCCTAAATGCCGGGCTGTGGTTGGTCGATCCCCGCCCGTGGTGGGCCAAGGCGCTGTATATGCTGGGCTTTGGCGCGTTGCACCGGGCCGGGGGGCCGCACGGGCAGTGGCATGCTTGTGCCGATGGATGGGCGGTTCTGCCTGTTTTTTCGGCAAGGTTGACCCCGGAATCGCGGCGCTGATGCTGCGGCGCGGCATGACGCCTGCGCACTCAGGACGGATCGCCCAGCCGCGCCCGGTCATGGGCCTCCCACGCCGCTGGCACGTCCGCCCCGAACCGCTCCCGGACAAAGGCGTATTGCCGGGCAAAGGCGCGCTCGAATGCGTGGCGGATGGTGTCGGGGATCGCTGCCGCGCGGCCCTCGTTGCTGCGGGTGGACCCGTCGGCAGGGATCGCGTCGATGCCCAGAAACCCACAGATGTCGTCCAGCGTGGCGGGATCAAAGAGGTGGTCGTAAAAGACGTATTTGATCCGCTCCGCCGGCACCGCCGCCTCAAGCGCCTGCACCGTGCGGGCATAGTCGGACCGTTCGATCCGCGACAGCCGGTTGGCGGTGATCAGGGTCTGGGCGCGCGCCGCACAGGCCGCATCGAAATCGGGGCCCTTTTCCAGATCGGGCGCCTCAACCGCGACGGCCATGCGGATCTGCGACCACATCCGCTCGACCGGGTCGCGCAGGATGAACAGGAACCGCGCCTGTCCGATCTGGCCCATGTCGGCGAAATGATCGCTGTCCAGAATGGCATAGGACGGGGTGATGTCGCAGACCACCGGCTGATCGCGGTAACCGCGCAGCAGGTATTTCAGATAGGGCCGGTGGTCCCCCCGCTTGCCGGTGTAGATGGTCAACAGGTCCGTGACCTCGCGCAACTGCCGCAGCACCTTGACGTTGCCCGGCCCCGGCGCCGCCTTCAGCTTGGCCGACAGGGCGGCGGCCATCTTGACCCGGTTGGCAATGGCCATATCGGCCCGGCCCGCGATCACATCGAAATAGTGCAGCTCCTTGTTGGCACAGAAATGCACCTGCGGGCTGGCGCGCAACGCCTCATAAAGCCACGTGGTCCCGGCCTTTTGCGCCCCGATGCAATAGAACATCGTGGCGGCCTCGGGAAAGCGGGCAGAGGGTTTGGGCATTGCGGATCCGTTCGGTGTCTTGAAAGGGGGGGCAGGGCGGGTCACTGGACCCGCATGTTGTAGGCGTGGTGTTTGATCGCGTCATTGACGTCGTCGTAATAGTGCAGCTGCCCGTTCTCCAGCACCGCACCGGCCTGGCACATCTCGCGCAGCATCCCGATCGAGTGGCTGACAAACACCGCGCCCGCCCGCTCCATCCGGTCGAGAAACACCGCCCGGCTCTTGCGCTTGAACGTGGCATCGCCCACCGCGGTGATCTCGTCGATCAGGTAGGTGTCAAAGGTCAGCCCCATGGAGACGCCAAAGGCCAGCCGCGACCGCATGCCCGACGAATAGGAGCGGATCGGCAGATGGAAATGCGACCCCAACTCGGCGAACTCCTGCACGTAGTCGCTCAGCGCGGTGGTATCGACGCCATAGATACGGGCCACGAACCGGGTGTTCTGCGCGCCGGTCATGTCGGGGTGGAACGACCCGGCAAAGCCCACCGGGAACGAGATGTTGCCATCGCTCAGGATCTCGCCCGAGGTGACGTCGGCGGTGCCTGCGATCATCTTGAGCAGCGTCGACTTGCCCGCGCCATTGCGCCCCAAAAGACCCACGGAGACATTGGTGGGAAAGGTGGCGTTGATGCGGTTCATCACCACCTTGCGACTGCCATGCAGCCGGTAGATCTTGGTCAGGTTGCGCAGCACGATCATGCGGAGGCCCTCAGCGACGGTCCCGCAGGGAATAGCCGATCAGCACCACGACGGACCACACCAGGAAACTGAACAGCGCCACAAGGCCCAGCGTCGCGGGCCGGTCGGGGCGCACGGCGGTTTCGGCCAGCGTCGGCTGGACGTGGGCGGCGATGTACCGGCTCTGGCGGCGCGATTCCGCCACCGCCGCATCAAAGGCGGCCAGCGCAGCGGTATAGGACTGTTCGGCAAACTCGCGGTCCACCGACAGGCGTTCGAACTCGCCCACCAGATCGACAAAGGCGGTGTTGCCATCCGTCTGGCCATCCGCCCCCAGACCCAGCTTGTTGCGCTCTTCCTGGATGCGGTCCTCGATGACGTCGCGGCGACGCTCGGCCTGTTGCAGGCGCGGGTCGTTTGCGCTGCTGGTCTGGCGCAGGATGTCGGCGTCGATCAGGGCCTGGGCCAGCTGCTGTTCCAGCGATGACAACAGGCCGGTCTGGATCTGCAGGGTCGAATCCGGTGACACGATCTGGTTCTCGTTGCGGAACCGGGTCAGCGCCTGACGCGCTTCGGTCAGACGCTCCACCGCGCCCTCCAGCTCTTCGCGGGCATAGCGGGTGGCATCCTCGCGGGCGATGGCCGACAGCCGGTTGATCATCAACGAACTCTCGTCATAGATCATCTGCGCAATGTCCTGCGCGTCCTGCGCGGTGAATGCCTGCACCTCCAGGTCGATCAGACCCGTGCCGCTGTCATTATAGACCTTGACCATGCCGGCCCAGTAATCGGTCAGCTCTTCGATGGAACCGGGCGGGTGATAGCTAAAGATCGGGTCGCGGTCCGGGTCGCCCTTGGACCACAGCGTGCGCAGGTCCAGCGCGTTGTCGATGGTGCGCACCAGCTCCTGGCTCTGGATGAACTTGTACAGGATATCCGTGTCCGACGAGGACGACCCGGACAGTTCGGCGACACCGCCCAAAAGCTCGATCGCCGATCCCACCTCTTCGGTGCGGACCGAGAACCCGGCGGTGGACACATAGCGGTCCGCAGCGCGTTCCCACAGATACCAGGCCGCCAGCGCGGTGATGCCAACGACAAAGATCAGAAAGCTGGTGATCACCATCACATGCCGGCCCCGGACCCGTTCGGGTTCGGCCGGGGGGGCCACGGGGGTGGTGGCGGTCTCGGCTGCGGGAACGGGGTCGTCCTCGTCCAGCTTTTCGACGTTTTCCACCATGGCGGCCATCTTGGCGGCGCGGGCGGCCTCGACACGGGCGATGGCCTCTTCGCGTTCGCGGATCTTGATCGCCTTGCGTTCTGCCATGGACAGCGGCGCGGCGGGCGTGTCAGCGCCCTGGGCCTCCGCCGGGGTCTCGGCGGTGTCCTTGGGGGCGTCGGTGGTGGGCTGTTGCGAGGTCTCGGCCTTGGGGTCCTGCGCCGCGTCTGGCACGGGCCGGGGCCGGTTCGATGTGGGGCCGGAGCGGGTCAAGTGGCGCGCCTTGTGTGATAAATTGATAAATCTCGATCTGTTCTACATAAGGGCCGTGCAAATCGCCAGCACCCAGATTGGAAAAGCCCGCGTGCCGACACTGAACATCCTGATGTGCACATATAATGGCGGCGCGTATCTGGAGCCACAGCTGCAATCGCTGCTGGCGCAGGATCATGCCGACTGGCGGCTGTGGTCCAGCGATGACGGCTCGGAGGATGACACCGTTTCCCAACTGACCGGTTTTGCCGCGGCCCATCCCGACCGGGTGATGCCGCCGCTGACCGGGCCGGGGCGGGGGGCGGCGGCGCATTTCCTGTCACTGCTGGCACGTCCCGAGATGGCGGGGCAGTGGGTGGCCTTTGCCGATCAGGACGACGTGTGGCTGCCGCACAAACTGGCCCGCGCGGTGGACCAGCTGGGGCAGGAGGGGGCGATAGGCCCCGCCGTCTATGCCAGCCGCAGCCTGCACACCGATGCGCAGGGCGCGGTGCTGGGACCGTCCCCCCGGCACGCGCGCGCCCTGGGGTTCGGCAATGCGCTGGTCCAGAACGTGCTGGCGGGCAACACGCTGGTGCTGACACCCGGCGCCACCGACCTGCTGCGCGCCACGCTGGATGCTGCACAGGATGTGCCGTTTCACGACTGGTGGGTCTATCTGGTGGCCACGGGCGCGGGCATTCCGGTGATCAACGATGCTGAGCCGGGCGTGCTCTACCGTCAGCACCGTGGCAACCTGCTGGGCGCGGGCGGGCGGCAGCGCATGGGCCGCGCCGCCCTCTTGTGGAACGGGACCTATGCGCGCTGGATCGACGCCAACATCGCCGCGCTGTCGGGGATCGCAGGGCACCTGACCCCCGAGGCCGCAGCACTGACAGAGACCGTGCGCGGCTGGCGCACCCAAAGCGGGCGGCGCGTGTCCCCCCAGGCCCTCGGCCTCTACCGTCAAAGCGCAAATGGCGACCGCATCCTGCGCACGCTGGCCAGGTTGCGCAGGCTCTAGCCTGCCAGCACCCGGCCCATCAGCTTGGCATCCAGCGCACCCATCCGTTCCAACCGGTGCAGGCTGTCGTCGCGCTCCAGCCGTTCTGTCAACGCAGGCCAGCGCCGTGTGCCCGCCCGCTGCGGCCCCGCATTCACACGCGTGCCCACCAGGTTGACCGGCGCACCCAGCACATCGCCCAGATCCGTCTCGAGACGGTCCAGCCCATCCATGCCGTAAAACGCATTCACCGCCTCACAGCCCGCCAGCGCGCGGGCCATCAGATCGGATTTCTTCAGCTTGGACACCTCGGCCCAGCCGCGCATCCGCCGGGTGGCAAAATAGGTGCAGTAAAAGTTGTCGTAATGGTCCCGGATAAACGTGCGCCACCCCCGGTTGCCACCAAAGAAATAGTCATCCGCCGACCGCTCCAGGATGGTGCGCAGACCGGTATGTTCGGGCCGCTGCAAGGCATCCGCATCGGTGCCTTCGGCCTTTTTCAGCAGGTAAAAATAGAACGACGCAATCCGCTCATAGGGGTCGCGCAGCACCGAAAACGTGAACCGGTCCGCAGGCAGCGTTTCCAGGTCGGTCCAGTCCAGATGCCCGGAATAGAGCCGATATCCCGGCGGAAACTGCGCATCGCGCGGGGCCTGGGTGTGGACACGCACCGGGCTGGTCTGCGCCTCACCGATGACGCGCGTCAACTCGGTGTGGACGGTCTGACCGGCGGTCTTGGGGATGTGCAGGAAAACAACCGTGCGGGGCGCCATGGGCCTCACAGCCCCTCGCGCAGGTCGATCTTGTCAAAGGCAAAGCCCTCGATCCCGTCCCGCACCATCTCGTTGACGCCGTGTACGAACTTGGCCAGATCCGATGGATCCAGATGGTCGATCTGCCAGGGTGCATAGCGCCACCACCGGCTGCGCAGCAGCGGCGAGATCAGCTTGGGCGGCACGCGCATCTTCTTGATGACCGCCGGGTTGCCCGCCACCACCGCATAGGGTGGCACGTCACGGGTCACAACCGCATGGGCCGCCACGATGGCCCCGTCACCGATGTTGACCCCTGCACCGATATAGGCGCCATGCCCGATCCAGACGTCATTGCCGATGGTGGTGATTTTTGCCTTGGTCGCCGGACCCTGAAAATCGAACTTGTAGCCGTGGTACTCGGACCCGCCCGCAAAACCCTTGTCCAGATCAAACAGCCGGTCACCCAGATAGAACGCCGGGCTGGTCGACACCCATGTGGTCGGGTGGTTCTGGCGGCCAATCTGGATGTTCTCACCCATCGAACAATAGCGCCCGATGCGCGCGGCAAAGCAGTAGCCCGACACCTGATAGGAAAAGGCGCCCAACTCGATCGAATGCTCGTATTGCGTCCACTTCAGGCTGCCCGGCGCCTCCAGCACCGTGTGATGCGGCAGGGTGACGCTGGACCCGCCACGGGGCAGGACCTCGATGCCGCGGGATTTGAGGGCGCGCAGGGAAATGGAATGGGGCTTCATGTGCTGGACGTGTCCGATTGCTCAAAATGCGTTCTGAAATGCTGTGCCAGAGCGTTTACCAGATTCGCATCCGGTGCAAAGCCAACGCTGTGGCCATGAGCGGCCTTTGCCACTGCCTCGCCCTGTGCGCCGATGCCAAAGGCGTGGACCGGCAGGCCCGTCGCCAGCGCCTCATGGGTGGTATAGGAAAACGTCTCGGGCCAGATCGACGGGATCAGCCAGTCGGTGATGCCATAGCGCGCCGCCAGATCCGGCAGATCGGCCAGCGCATAGGACCCGTGCACCGTGACATGGCGCAGCGGCATATAGGACGGGTCCACATTGCCCAGCACCACCAGCTCGACCCCCTGCCGCAGACGCAGTGTCTGGCCCAGATCATCCAGCAGGGCCGCGCCCTTCTGATAGCCGATATTGCCCAGCACACCCACAACGCGCGGGCGGTCGGCACCGGGAACGGGCAGGGCGGGCACTTGCGCCAGCAGGCCATGCGGGGCCACCACGACCCGGTCTGCGGCCTGCGGATAGGCGGTGCGCACATGGGCGGCGCTGTCCTGCGAAAAGGTCACCAGCCGGTCGGCCTGCGCAATCAGCGCGCCCCAGGCTGCCTGCCAATCCGCCAGACTGCGCATCCGGCCATCCGCGCCGCGCTGGCTGTGCGCGGCGTCCGCCTGCACCGTGTCGGGCGTGGGCGTGCCGCGATACTGCCCATCGGCCCCCAGCAGCGTATAGGCTGGCGAAACCGGGTAAAAGTCGTGGAACAGGATCTCGACCGGATGCCGCCCGCCCGCACTCAGCCGCAACAGCGCGCCCGGCAGGCCCAGCGGGTCCGGATCGCCCACCCCACAGGAATAGATCAGGCGGCGCCGGGTCAGCGGCGCCAGCAGGTCCTGCACCGTATCCAGATCGGGCATCGTGGCCGCACTGATGCCCTGCGGCGTGATCAGCTCGACCTGCCAGCGCACCGGCCCGCCCACACGCAGCACCACGGCTGGCAGCCCATGGTTCAGGTGATCGCGCGCAATGCGGTCATGCAGGTAATGTTCGGCCCCGCCGCCCATGGAATGGGCCAGATAGACCGGCACGGATGTGCCCTCGGGCGTGACGGCTGCGGCCCATGCCATCCCCAGCGCCATACGCGCCGACCGCATCGGATCGGCGGCGATGAACCGCTGGACCTCGGCGTCATAGCCCGGATAACGGCGCGAGATGATGGCATTGTTGGCCGCCACCAGCGCCAGCTTTTCCTCTGACCCGAAACTCTGCCCGCCCCGGTGTTCGACAAACAGGTTCGGCACGCCCAGATGCCGGCCCCCGATTGCGCGGGCGCGCTGGCACCAGTCGACCTCTTCGCCGTACCCCCGGCCAAAGGCGGTATCCAGCGCCGTCAGCTTTTTGAGGTAGGCGATGCTCATCCCCATGCAGAACCCCACGCCCGTGGGCGCGTCCGCCAGATCAACCGCCCCGTTCAGGCGGCGGGCGGTGGCGTCGATGGCATCCACCGTGCGCGGCGGAATGTCGGCACGCGCGCAGATCACCGGGGTGGTGAAAATCTCGGCGTCATTGGACATCGGCGTGGTGGTTGCCACGTCGCGCGCCCCCAGCAGCGGGCGCATCAGGCGGCTGGCCCAGCCCTGCGGCACAAAGGCGTCGGAGTTGAGCAGGATCACCGGATCGCCCCAGGTCAGAGCCTGTTCAAAGCCACGGTTGACGCTGCGGATGAACCCCTTGTTGCCGTCGTTTTCCAGCAGGGTGACGCGGTCCGCGCGCGTCTTCGTGGCGGCGGCCCAATCGCGCAGAAAGGGGCGCACGCGCACGTCGGTCGATCCGTCCTCGATCAGCACCATCCGCCAGGGCATGTCGGTGTGGGTCTCGACGCGGGCCAGGGCCTCGTCCAGCAGCTCGAACGCGTTGTAGATCGGCATCACGATTGTGACCCGGCCTGCAGGCGGGGCGATCGGTGTGGGGGCGGGGGTGAACAGGCTCTTGTCCAGCGCCTGCGCCACCGTGTGTGTGTGCAGGTTCAGGCCGCGCTTGATCTGCGCCCGAAACCGCGGCGCGCGCGTCAGCATCCAGCCCAGGCCAGCGGGGCTCAGACGGGCCAGCGTCAGGGCAAAGCGGGCGACAATCCGGGCGCGGGCGCGGCGCAGACCCGGCAGGGGCAGGGGCCGCGCGACCGACTGGTCGGTGCCTGCAATATCGTGGATCTCGACCCCCACACGGCGCAGCTGATCGGGGTGGATCTGGCCCAGCGGCACCGTCAGGTCAAACCCCACATCCGGCGCAATGCCGCGCGCCTGGGCCACGTCCTCGCGGCGCAGACCAATGGCAAAGGGGGTGGACTGACCGTCGATATGCAACATGCCCGTGCCGGCCTCGGCCCAACCGGCCAGCCGCAGGTGACCAGCCTCGACGCTGACCACATCCACGGCACCGACCTGTCGACCGTCCGCATCATGCAACAGCATGGGCCGGCCCGTGACGCGCAGATGCTGGGACGTGTACCGGGACAGAAGGGCAGCAAGCTGTTGGCGCAAGGCGTTGGGTCTTCTTCCTGGGTTCCGGTCATCGGGTGGCGCGCCGACCGATGCCCTGATGGGACCGCCCGACGTGGCGGGACATTCATCACATCAGGTTCAGGGTGGCAAGGGCAGGCAAGTGATTGACCCCGCGAGGTGTGGCCCTATCCTGCGCCGACGATGCAAGGCAGGACCCCCATGACAGCGACGGACACGATTCCGGACCACATCCGCGCGATCATCACCGACACAGGCCACAGCAACACTGTGGACATCGACCCCACGGTCGAGATCACGGGCAAGGCCTCGATCACGCTGGCCGGAACCGGCCACCACCTGCGCATCGGGCCGGGCACGAAACTGGCCAATTGCCTGATCGAACTGCGCAACCACGACAGCAGCGTCACCATCGGCGCAGGCTGCGTGATCGGCGGCGACCTGCGCTGCCGGGCGCGCGACACCCATATCACCGTGGGCGACCAGACCACGATCATGTCCGCCCAGATCACCCTGCACGAGGTCGGGCGCATCACCATGGGCGCCGATTGTATGCTGTCGGGCGGAATCACCATGGACGTGAGCGACATGCACTCGATCCTTGACGCCACCACCGGCGCCCGCATCAACCCGCCCCAGGACATCACCATCGGCAACCACGTCTGGCTGGCGCAGGGGGTGCAGGTGCTCAAGGGGGCCACGATCGGCGATGACTGCGTGATCGGCGCCCGCGCGCTGGTGGCGGGCGACGTCCCCGCACAGGCCCTGGCCATCGGCGCGCCTGCCCGCGTCCAGCGCACCGGCATCACCTGGGACCGCGCGCGGCAGGATTGGGACGCCGAAGCCATCGCCGCAGCCCCCTCCATGCAACCTCAAAAAGATACCATAACACAGATTATCAGACGCTTTTTCCAACGCAAATAATCCGCCGGCGAAACCGCATATGCGGACCACTTCGGTGATGACCCCGGCCCGCGCCTTGCTATAGTGATCGTGCCGGATCATGCACGGCACAGTGGCAGGCAAAGGGCCCAGACCCATGATATACCCCATCCTTCTGTGCGGCGGATCCGGGACCCGGCTGTGGCCGCTCTCGCGCCAGTCCTACCCCAAGCAATTCGCCCGCCTCACCGGGGATCAGAGCCTGTTTCAGGCCGCTGCCCGGCGGCTGTCGGGACCAGACTTTGCAGCCCCCGTGGTGGTCACGGGCGACCCGTTCCGCTTTGTCGTCACCGAACAACTGGCCCAGGTCGCACAGGCGCCGGGCGCCGTGCTGATCGAGCCAAACCCCCGCAACACCGCCCCCGCCGTGCTGGCCGCGGCCCTGTGGTGCGCGCGCACCGACCCCGAGGCGCTGATGCTCGTGGCGCCCTCCGATCACCTGATCCCCGACGCGGACGCCTTTGCCGCCGCTGTCACCGCCGCCACCCCGGCCGCGCGTGACGGGACGCTGGTCACATTCGGCATCACACCTGACCGGGCCGAAACCGCCTATGGCTACCTCGAACTGGCCGCCACCGCAGACCCCCAAACCGCCCGGCCACAACCCCTTGCCCGCTTTGTCGAAAAACCGGGCCCAGAAGCCGCGCGCGACATGCTCGCCGCCGGGCGCTATTTGTGGAATGCGGGCCTGTTCCTGTTCTCTGCCCCCGCGATCCTCAACGCCTACCGCACCCACGCCCCCGCCATGCTCGACGCCGTAACACAGGCCATGGATGAGGCCACGCCCGACCTCGGCTTTACCCGGCTGGCGGCAGCGCCATGGGACGGGATCGACGACATCTCGATCGACTATGCGATCATGGAACGCTGCACCAACCTGGCGGTCATGCCCTTTGACGGGGCCTGGACCGATCTGGGCGACTGGGACGCGGTCTGGCGCAGCAGCAACCCCGACGCAGATGGCAATGTCTGTTCGGACCGCTCCACCGCGCTGGACTGCGCCGACACCCTGCTGCGCAGCGAAAGCGACGGGATCGAACTGGTGGGGCTGGGCCTTGACGGGATCATCGCCGTGGCCACGGATGACGCGGTGCTGGTGGCCGACAAATCCCGCGCCCAGGAGGTGCGGCGCGCCGTCGACAGCCTGCGCGCCCGCGACACCGCACAGGCCACCCGGCACCGCCGCGCCTACCGGCCCTGGGGCTGGTACGAAACCCTGGTGATGGGCGACCGGTTTCAGGTCAAACGCATCCGTGTTCACCCCGGCGGCACCCTCAGCCTGCAAAGCCACCTGCACCGCGCCGAACATTGGGTTGTGGTCGAAGGCACCGCCCGCGTGACCGTCGACGACAGCGTGCAACTGGTCAGCGAAAACCAATCGATCTATGTGCCCGTGGGCGCGCGGCACCGGCTGGAAAATCCGGGCAAGCTGGCGATCACCCTGATCGAGGTCCAGACCGGCGCCTATCTGGGCGAGGACGACATCACCCGTTACGAAGACATCTATGCCCGCACCTGACCCCGATCATGCGGGTATACGATGTGCGTGAGTGATCACGCGGGCGTGCAATCTGCGTGATCTGTGTTAATCTCACTTTATTAAGTGCTGCACATTTTCATCGAATCGTATCGTTCAGGCCATGGTTTCATATGTTTTCGCGGCCCTCGCCGCCCTCTCTCCCACCACTGAAACCGCGTCTGGCGCCGTGCTGGCGTCGTCTCTTGCCGGGCCACAGGTGCGCGAAACCACCCTGACACCCGGCACGCCACCCATGATCACCCTACGCCTCAGGAACCCGACACGCAGCACCGCGTTCGAGGGGATCTACCTGCGCATGAAGTGTGAGGGCGCGGATGGCGCAACCACGCTGACGGTCCTGCTGCGCACCGACGGGCCTGCGGCCGACCGCGCCGCGCGCCTGCCCACGCCTCCCGATTACACCCTGGCACTTGCCGCCCCGCTGGCCCCCCGCACCACGGTGCAGGTGACAGTGCCGCTTGCCGATCACCCCACCCTGTCCACCTGCGCCAAGGCCCGATTGCGCGGCGCCTGGTAACAGGCGCATCCTCCCGTTTTCACCCCACCCGTTCTGTTCCCGATTGCCACCACTCACATTTCAGCCCCCCACAAGACGCATAAACCAAAGAGGTATATCCCATGACCCTGATCCCCGTTGACCTCCCCAGCTTGCCCGGCCTGATCGGCCTGCCGGCGAATGCCACGGTCTCTCTGACCGGATCGCCGGAAATGCTGGTCCTGTCCGACAGCGCTCTGGCCGGGTTCTCGACCGAAATCTCCCCCGCCTTCCTCGTCCTGTCGAGCGGCATCGCCGGTGACGTCACCCAGCCCAACACCGGCGGCAGCCAGGGCACAGACATTGGCGCAAGCGGCGTGACCGACGACACCGTGACCGTGTCGTTCTCCTTTACCGTGCCCGAAGGCTTCACCAGCTTTTCGTTCTCCTTCTCGTTCTTGTCCGAAGAATTCCCCGAATTCGTGGGCTCGCAGTTCAACGACTTCTTCTCGGTGACCGTGGACGGGACAGAGGTGGCGATCGACACCAACGGCAACCCAATCTCGGTCAACAACGACTTCTTCTCGGATACGCTGACACCCACAGGCACGTTCTTTGACGGCCAGACCCCGCCCCTGCAGATCACCACCGAGGTCGAGGCCGGCGCAGAGGTCAACCTGGTGCTCAGCCTCGGCGACGTGGGCGATGGCATCTATGACAGTGCGGCCTTCATCGGCGACTTCACCCTGTCGACCCCGCAGATCGTGTTCCTGCAATTCGACGCGGGCGCGGTCAACATCCCCTATGTGATCGAAGACGAAGAGGGCAACCTCACCTACGCCTTCTCCATCGACCTGCCCGCCTCGGGCCTCAGCGCAGCACAGCGCCAGCAGGTGCTGGATGCGGTCAACGCCATCTACGAAGACTTCAACATCGAGTTCGTTGGCGAAGAACCGGAAAGCGGCGACTTCTCGACCGTGCATGTGGGCGGATCGGTCTCGGACCTGCCCACGGATCTGGGCGCGCCTGCCAACCTCTTTGGTCTGGCCAGCCAGATCGACTATGGCAACGGCGACCTCAATGACGACGCCTTTGTGCTGGCGGACGAGATCCTGACCGGGCTGTTCGATTTCGACGACATCGCCCAACTGGTGCAGGTGATCGCCCACGAGGCCGGACACCTGCTGGGCCTGCGCCACGTGGATGACGAAGACGCGCTGATGTATCCCTTTGCCGACCCCGAGGCGACAAACATCGACGACGAAGACCAGCCCCTGGCCGAAATCAACGATGACGACGTCGTCGAAGCCGTTGGCGGCACCCAGAACAGCTTTGAGGAACTGGTGCGCAACGTGGGCCTCGACGGCGCGGCCCCGCTGGTCGAAAGCGAAAGCTTCTTTGACGCGTTCCTGAACTTCTTCAACTTCTCCGTGTCGCCCGACGTCACCATCTTCAACGCCGTGGCGGTCCTGTTCGTCCCCGCAGAAGACGGCGGCAACCTGATCCTGTCCACAATCCCGCTGGGCAACATCACCGACAGCGGCGCAGGCTTTGTGCTGCCCACGCTGGGCGGCGACCACGTGGCGATCTTTGGCGAAAGCGTGCCGGGCGGCGGCTTTGACAGCGTCCTGACGGATGGCACGGTTACCAACTTCGACTTTGCCACTTTGGGCTTCCAGGGCATGCTCAACCTGATCGGCATCGACCTGGGCCTGATCGGCGATGGCGGCGGCGATGCCAATGGCGGCATGCTGACCTTTGGCACCGTCGCGGAAAACGGCGACATCACCCCCGTCTCGGACGTGGCCGCAACCGTCACCGACGCCACAGACCTGGAGGCGACCGACGGCGCCGACAACCTCACCGGCACATCGCTCGATGACAACATCCTCGGGCTGGGCGGCAATGACGACATCTTTGGCCTGGCGGGCAATGACACGCTCTTGGGCAATGACGGCAATGACGAAATCACCGCAGGCATCGGCGCCGACGTGGCTGACGGGGGCGCGGGCAACGACTCGATCCTCGGCAACAACGGCTTTGACACCCTGAACGGCGGTGGCGACAACGACACCATCAACGGCAATGCGGGCGCGGATGAAATCTCCGGCGGGTCGGGCGACGACTTCCTGATCGGGGGCATCAACTTTGACCTGATCATGGGCGACAGCGGCAACGACTCGTTGTTTGGCCAGGAAGGTCAGGACACGCTCGACGGTGGCACCGGCAACGACGACCTCAACGGCAACTTCGGCTCCGACACCCTGCTGGGTGGCGCGGGCGAGGACACGGCCAATGGCGGCGTGGGCTTTGACTTCATCGACGGGGGCGCGGATGACGACGAGCTCAACGGCAACAACGGCGGCGACACCATCCTCGGTGGCTCCGGCGATGACGTGATCCGTGGCAACGCAGGCGGTGACCGGCTCGATGGTCAGGACGGCAACGACATCCTCGTGGGCGGCATCGGCGCGGACACCTTCGTGCTCAGCTTCGGCAACGATGTGATCCTCGACTTCCAGGACAACATCGACACGATCGAAATCGCGGCGTCGTTCTTTGACGAACCCCCGACCCAACAGGACCTGCTGGACGCCTTTCAGGTGGTCAACGGCAACCTGGTGGCGGTGCTGGACGAAAACAACTCGATCCGCATCAACAACATCACCGATGCCAGCCTGCTGCTGGATGACGTTGTGCTGATCGGCGATCTTCCCTTCTGATCCCACCGGACAGCAGACACCAAAACCAAAACGGGGCGCAGATCACTGCGCCCCGTTTTCATGTCTGCGATGCAAAAACCGCCTATTTCAGCAGGCTCAACAGGTAGGCACCGTAATCGTTCTTGGCAAAGAGCTTGCCGCGCTCTTCGAGGCCCGCGCGGTCGATCCATCCCTGGTCATAGGCGATCTCGTCCGGGCTGCCGGTCTGCAGACCCTGACGCGATTGCAGGGTGCGCACGAAATTGCCCGCATCCAGCAGGCTGGCATGGGTGCCGGTGTCCAGCCAGGCATAGCCGCGGCCCATCTGCTTCACCTTCAACATGCCTTCGTGCAGATACCCTTCGAGCAGGGTGGTGATCTCCAGCTCGCCCCGGTCGGACGGCGTGACCTTGCGCGCGCGTTCGGGCGCATCCCCATCGAGGAAATAAAGCCCCGTCACCGCATAGTTCGACGGCGGCACAGCGGGCTTTTCGATAATCTGGCGGGCATTGCCCTCGGCGTCGAAATCCACCACGCCATAGCGTTCGGGATCCGCCACCCGGTAGCCAAAGACCGTGCCGCCCGTCTCCTGCGCATCCGCCTCGGCCAGCAGGTCAGGCAACCCGTGCCCAAAGAAGATGTTGTCGCCCAGCACCATGGCCGACGGCGCACCATCCAGGAACTCCTCGGCCAACAGATAGGCCTGCGCCAGCCCGTCGGGGCTGGGCTGGACGATATAGGTCAGCGACACGCCCCACTGGCTGCCATCGCCCAGGGCGCGTTTGAACTGGTCCTGATCCTGCGGCGTGGTGATCATCGCGATCTCGCGGATCCCGGCCAGCATCAGAACGCTGAGCGGGTAGTAGATCATCGGCTTGTCATAGACCGGCAGAAGCTGCTTCGAGACCGAAACCGTGATCGGATAAAGCCGCGTGCCAGAGCCGCCCGCGAGGATAATGCCCTTGCGCTGTGTCATGTGTTCAAATCCTTCAAAATATCCTTGAGGCTCGCCTGCCAGTCGGGGCGCGCGATGCCGAATGTGGTTGTGGTCGCGCTGCAATCCATGCGCGAGTTCAGAGGCCGTGTTGCGGGTGTCGGATAGTCTGACGACGGGATGTCCGTCACCGCACAGCTCAGGCCCGCCTGCTCGAAAATGGCGCGGGCAAAATCGGCCCAACTGGTGTCGGGGCCACCGGCAAAATGGTAGACACCCGCCTTGTTAGGCTCTGTTTTGAGGGTCTGCGCGATGGTCAGGCAGGCCTCTGCAATCTCGGCGGCACCGGTGGGTCCGCCGATCTGGTCCGCCACGATGGTCAGCGCGTCCCGTTCCGCGCCAAGGCGCAGCATCGTCTTGACGAAATTGTTGCCATGGGCCGACACGACCCAGGACGTGCGCAGGATCGCCGCCGTGCCGCCTGCAGCCATGATCGCCTGTTCACCGGCCAGCTTGGTGCGCCCATAAGCGCCTTTGGGATCGGTCGGATCGGTGGGTTGCCAAGGGGTCGTGCCGTCGCCCGAAAACACGTAATCCGTCGAAATAGAGACGAATGGCACACCCAAATCGGCACAGGCCCGCGCCATGGCGGCAGGGGCATCGGCGTTGATCGCGTGGGCGGTGGCCTCGTCGTCCTCGGCCTTGTCGACGGCGGTGTAGGCGGCGGCGTTGATGACCGCATCGGGCTTGTGACCCGCGATGGCCTGCGCGCAGGCGGCGGGGTCGGTCAGGTCGGCGGCGGCCCGGTCCAGCGCAGTGATCTGCACCCCCCGCCCCGCCCCGATACCACTGCGCGCGCGCAGCTCGGTCGCGACCTGTCCGTTATGTCCGAAAACCAGAATATCCATCATCGTCCTTTCGCCCCTCTGTCCCGAAACCTTTCGCATGCGAAAGGTTTGCGCCGGGAACTCAGCCTGTGCCCAAACGCGTGCCAACCCCGTCGCGGTCCTGCAGGGCGCGCCACCAGGCTTCGTTGTTCAGATACCATTCCACCGTCAGCGCCAGCCCTTCCTCGACCGTGACCGAAGGCCGCCAGTTGAGTTCGGTCTGCATCCGCGTGGGATCAATCGCATAACGCGCGTCATGACCCGGACGGTCGGTCACAAATGTGATCTGATCGGCGTAGGATTTGCCATCGGCGCGCGGGCGCTTGTCATCGAGGATCGCGCAAAGCGTCTGCACCAGTTCCAGATTGGTGCGCTCGTTCTCGCCACCGATGTTGTAGGACCGGCCCAGCTCGCCTTTTTGCAGCACGGTCAGCAGGGCGTTGGCGTGGTCCTCGACATAAAGCCAGTCACGCACGTTCGACCCGTCGCCATAGATCGGCAGGTCCTTGCCCGCCAGCGCGTTCAGGATGATCACCGGCACCAGCTTTTCCGGGAAGTGAAAGGGACCGTAGTTGTTCGAACAGTTGGTCAGCACGATGGGCAGGCCGTAGGTCTCGCCCCAGGCGCGCACCAGGTGGTCGCTGGCCGCCTTGGACGCCGAATAGGGGCTGCGCGGATCGTAGGGCGTGGATTCGGTGAACTGCCCCTCAGCCCCCAAAGATCCGAACACCTCGTCGGTCGAGATGTGATGGAAGCGGAACGCCTCGAACTGGTCGCGGCCCTGCCAATAGCGGCGCGCGGCCTCGAGCAGGGTATAGGTGCCGGTCACGTTGGTCTGCACAAACGCGCCGGGGCCGTCGATGGACCGGTCCACGTGGCTCTCGGCTGCGAGGTGCATGACCGCGTCGGGCTGATGCGTGTCAAAGATGCGCACCATTGCATCCCAGTCGCAGATATCGGCATGTTCAAACGAATAAAGGTTCGAGGACGCCACCGACGCCACGTTGTCGAGACACGCGGCATAGGTGAGGGCATCCACGTTGATGACCTCGTGCCCCTGCTCCACGGCCTGCCGCACCACGGCGGAGCCGATAAAGCCCGCGCCCCCTGTGACCAGAAGTTTCATGGCTTATCCTTCGTATGTGAATGGCGTGTCGAGATCGGCCAGAAGCGGGGCCACCGCGTCCTTTTCGGACAGGATGGGGTCGCTGACCCCGCCCCAGTCGATGCCGATCTGCGGATCGTCCCAGCGGATCGCGCCCTCGGTCTCGCGGGCGTAATAGTCGGAACATTTATAAATGATTTCGGTATCGGGCGCACGGGTCACAAACCCATGGGCAAAGCCCGCAGGCACCAAGAGCTGCTTGCCATTCTCAAAGCTGAGTTCCGCCCCGAACCACTGCCCATAGGTGGGCGAGCCGCGGCGGATGTCGACGGCCACATCAAAGAGCGCACCCTTGCCGCAGCGCACCAGCTTGTCCTGGGCGTGGGGCGGGGCCTGAAAATGCAGACCCCGGATTGTGCCCACGGCGCTGGACAGCGAATGGTTGTCCTGCACAAAGGGGATGTCGATGCCGTGGCCTGCCAGGCCCTTGGCGCTGTAGCTTTCGGAGAAGAACCCGCGCGCATCACCGAAACGGGCCGGGGTGATGATCACCACACCGGGCAGCGGCGTCTGTTCGATCTGCATGAATGTCGTCCTTAATCACACGTCTGAAATCACGCGGTGCTTAACAAGCGGCCCCTGCCCTGTCCACCACGGGGCCGGGTGCCGCACGGTCGCAGGCAAGCCGATGCTCAAATCACGCGCACCCCAGGCCCGATCATCCGCGTTTGCGCAGCCAGCCCAGGAACGCACGGTCAGGCGCGGTCAGGCGCGGGCTGCCGGAGGCGCGCCACATGGCGTGCCAATCGGCCTGCAGCGCATAGACATCCGCGCCGGGCACCAATGCGCGGGCAGCCTCGAGCGTGTCGGGCGCCAGAACGGGCGGCGGCGCGCTGGCCATGGCCCCGGCCCGCAGGGTGAAGCGGATCATGTCGCCGGGGTCTTCGGACATGTGATAGTCAGGCAGATGATCCGCCGCGATCATGTCGCGCAGCATCTTGCGGAACACCCGGCGCGGGCTGGCCGAGCCGGATTTCTTGAGCAGCGTGTCGACACTGACCCGCCAGGTCGCCTGACGCCCGCAATGTTTGCGCGCCAGTTCATAGACCCGCCGTTCCAGCGGTTTGCGCAGGCGAAAGTAGTCTCTGTTCAGGGTCAAAACCGATTTCGACAGCACCGCCCGATAAAGCCAGTCCGACAGCGTCACCCGCACCGACATCATCCGCCCCCCCTTGGACCGGCGCACGATCTGCCAACTGTCGATCAGGCCAAAACCGGTTGTGACCTCTTCGCCCCCGGTCTCGAGATTGGTGGTGATGCGGGTGCCCGCCAGCCGCTCGAACGCCTCTCGCAGGCGGGCATAGCCATCGCCCGAGGTCTCGCGGTTGGTCGCCACCATCAGGTCATGGGCGCGCAGGTGCAGCACACGGGCCACGTCGCGCCCGGCGTTCACCGCCACCATCAACTGGCTGATGCAATAGATCAGGATGTCCTTGTCATGGATCGTGGCGCGGCCCCGCACGCTTGGGGTCACGGTGACATGGGTGCCATTGTGGTCATAGGTCAGGATGCGCCGGTCGGGCCGGGTCGACAGCGAGAACATCGGGTGTTCCATGCTGCCCAGATCATCCTTGGGCGGCGCGTCGAACACGTCGCACAGAAAGAAATCCCCAGTGGGATGGTGATCGGGCAAAAGCCCGCCTGCCCCAGATGTCACTGCCATGTGCCTGCCCTCGTGATCCATTCACCCCGGTCTTGGCGCCGGTGGTTTGTCGAAGAATCGGGTTCGTGGTTTCGTTGACGCCCACCCTAAAGTTATCCACAGGCTGCGTCCATCACGGTGGCGCGCCCCATCGGGGGTTCAGAGTCGGTCTTTCGGGGGAGCAGAGTCGCCTGCACGTGGTTTCAGAGTCGCCTCCCCTCGTGAAAAACCGCGCAAGCCTTTGCAAAGCCGCGATTTTCAGGACGCGCCCGGATACCTTAACGTATAATAACACCAATTAACTGGATAAAAGGCCGCCTCACTGGCAGGCTACAGCGTCAGAGCCCAAGGATTTCCTGAGAATATGGGGGAAAATCCGGGGCGATCTCCTCAAAATCATTCCATGTCACATGTTTTTAGGTATGATGCCGAAAAAGCGTCACATGAAGGCATATCCGGCATGAGCAGTGAAGCGCCCCCCCTGCCCCCTTATTTCAACATCGACCCAGATCAGGCCTTGGCCGCTCTGGGGCCTGCCACGGATGTGGGTGGGTTTGCGGCCCTGGCCGAGGCCTGCGGACGTGGGCGCACCGATCTGGCGAGCCGGGGATTGAACGAAGGGGGCGACCGGACCCTGCGCCTGTTTTCCACGTGGGAGATCACCCGCTATCTGATCCCAGTGGCGCCTGCGCATTTCCGCCGTGTGCTGCGTCAGAACCCCGACCTGCCCCAGGGGACGTCAGAGACCGCCGGGGGGGCCAAGTGGTTCACCCTGGATGAGGTGCTGCGGCTGCGGGCGCATTTCAGCGATGCGGGGTCCAAGGCCAAGGAGTACCGCCCCTACCGGCCCGAGGGGCTGGCGGCCAAGATGGTGGCGGTGGCGAATTTCAAAGGTGGTGTGGGCAAGACCAGCACGGCGGCGCATCTGGCGATGTCGGCGGCACTGGATGGCTACAAGGTGCTGGTGATTGATCTGGACAGTCAGGGGTCGATGACGTCGATCTTTGGCGGGCAGGTTGCGGATGAATGGCAGACGGTGTTCCCGCTGCTGGCGCGGCACTACGGGACGCATATGCAGGCCGAGAACCAGGCACGGCAGGCCCGCGGCGAGGACCCTGTGCCGCTGGACGATACGCTGAGCGAGGCGATGGGGCTGCGGGCGCAGGATCTGGTGCAAAAGACGCATTGGCCCAACATTGACCTGCTGGGCGCGCAGCTGAACCTCTATTGGGCCGAGTTTCAGATCCCCGTCTGGCGGATGCAGGGGCGGTCGTGGAAGCTGTGGGATGCGCTGTCGGAGACGCTGGCGGCGGATGGGGTGCTGGAGGACTATGATCTGGTGTTCCTCGATACGCCGCCGGCGCTGGGGTATCTGACGATCAACGGGCTGTCGGCGGCGGATATTCTGCTGGTGCCTTTGGGGGCGTCGTTCCTGGAATTCGACTCTACGGGGCGGTTTTTCGATATGCTGCATTCGACATTTGCCAGCATCGAAGAGGCAGAGAACATGGCCGCGCGGGCGCTGGGACGGGCGGGCGTGTCGTTTGAGTGGGACGCGGTGCGGGCGGTGCTGACCCGCTATGACGCCAGCCAGCAGGCGGAACTGGGTGCGTTGATGCAGGCCTATCTGGGCGACGCGCTGTCGCCGCACCGGCAGGATTTTACCGCGCTGATCGGGCAGGCCGGTGAGCAGGTGAATGGCATCTACGAGGCCGATTACCGCGATTTCAACCGCGAGACCTATGTGCGGGGGCGTGACACGTTCGACCAGACCTATGCCGCGTTCAAGCGGCTGCTGGTGGGGGTCTGGCGGCGCGAAGAAATAGAGACAAACAAGGGGGAATGACATGGCAAAGCGCAAGAGATTGAGCCCTGCGGTGGGTCTGGGTGCGGAACCATCCGGCGCGGCCGACACGGGCGCCCGCCCCCCGATTGCTCGCATTGCCGGGGATGCGGCGACGGCGGCGGCCTTTGATGCGGTGCGCGGCGAATTGGAGGACGCGCAGCAGTCGGGCCGGTTGGTCATGCAGCTGCCGCTGGAGGCGATTGACCCCGCCTATCTGATCCGCGACCGGATCGAGATGGCCCCTGACGACATGGAAAGCCTCAAGCACAGCCTGGCGCGGCGCGGCCAGCAAACCCCGATCGAGGTGGTGGATCTGGGCGGCGGTCACTACGGGCTGATCTCGGGCGCGCGGCGTCTGAAGGCGCTGGAGCAATTGCAGATCGAGACGGGTGAGGCGCGTTTTGGCCTTGTACAGGCTCTGATCCGGTCGCCTGCGGACCGGGCCGACACCTATATCGCCATGATCGAGGAAAACGAGATCCGGGCCGACCTGTCCTATTACGAGCGCGCGCGGATTGCGTTCAAAGCGGTGGAGGCCGGCGCCTTTGACAGTCCCAAAGCGGCTTTGCAGGGTCTGTTTGCAGGGGTCAGTTTCTCGAAGCGGTCCAAGATCAAGACGTTCATGGCGCTGGTCCCGCCCCTGGATGCGGTGCTGCGGTTCCCCGCACAGCTGAGCGAGCGTCAGGGTCTGGCGCTGGCCAAGGCGCTAGCGGACTTTCCGCAGCTGGAAGGACAGTTGCGCGATGTGCTGGCGCAATCGGTGCCCACCACCGCCACAGAAGAGGCGGACCTGATCGAGCAGGCGATCAAACTGTCAAAAGCAGAGCCTAAAAAGGACGATGCGCCCCCTGCCCCCGTGGTCACGGACGTGGCCTGGGACATCCGGATGTCGTCGCGCAACGGGCGTGTGGTGCTGGAAGGGGCCGGGGTGACCGAGACCTTTATCAAACGGCTGGAGGCGACGCTGCGCCGGGGGGAATGACCCCCATTTAGACCTATGCTGAGTTCGCAAGAAAGACCTTTCGCGTGCGAAAGGTTTGTGAACAAACCCCTAACGGAGCGCCCGCCCGCCTAAGGCATCGGTAACCGGTTTGACCTAGCGTCCCGGCTTGCCTTTTGCCCTGTCGGAGCCCGTTCCATGACCCAATCCTCGCTCATCCTTGGCCTGCCCTATATCCAGCCGTCGCAGGCCCAAAAGCATGTGACCCACAACGAGGCCCTGCGGGTGCTGGACGCGCTGGTGCAGCTGGTCGTTGCGGCACGTGACCTGTCCCTGCCCCCGGCGGGCGTGGAGGCGGCCGAACGGTTCCTGGTGGCGTCACCGGGACAGGGCGCATGGGCGGGCCATGACAATGAGATCGCCGTCTATGATGGCACCACCTGGACATTCGTGACCCCGCAGGAAGGCTGGAGCGCCTATGTCACCGCCGATGGCGCGCAGGTGGTCTATGACGGCACCAACTGGTTGGCGCGCGATGTGACGGCGGTCGACAGCCTGGGCATCAATGCCAGTTCGGACCTGTTCAACCGCCTGTCTGTGTCATCGGATGCTGTCCTGCTGAACCATGCGGGCGGCAATCACCAGCTCAAGATCAACAAGGCCGCCGCCACGGACACCGGCAGCCTGCTGTTCCAGACCGGGTTTTCAGGCCGGGCGGAAATGGGGATCTCGGGGAATGACGATTTTTCCATCAAGGTCAGCGCCAATGGCAGCGGCTGGACCGAGGCGCTGCGCATCGATGCGGCCAGCGGCACGGTCACCCTGCCCCAATCGGCCTGGCGCGAGATGCTGTCCGGCCCCCGCACCTATTACGTGGACCCCGCACAAGGCAGTGACGCCGGTGACGGGCTGTCGGCGGGGGCCGGGGCCTTTGCCAGCCTCGCCCATGCGGTTGCGCAGGCGCAGACAGTGGATGCAGGCGGTCATGCGGTGACGATCCAGCTTGCGGACGGCACCTATAGCTTTGGCACGCCTCTGGTGCTGGATGCGGCGGTGGTGGGCGCGCCGCGCCTGGTGATCCAGGGCAACATGGCCAACCCCGATCAGGTGGTCATGGCCGGGGATGACGAGGTGTTCGAGGTGACGCGCGGTGTGGTTGCCCTGCGCGGTATGCGGTTGCAGAACACCAGCGGCGGGCGGCCCACGGTGGCGGCGTCGGACCGGGGCAGTGTGGTGCTGGATACGGTGGATTTCGGTGTGGCGGGTGGCCATCTGAGCGCGGTCGAGAACGGATCGCTGGTGCTGGAGGGGCCCTGTACGCTGTCGGGCAACGCCAAGTATTTCGTCAAGGTGACCGAGGGCGGGTCCGCCCGGATGCGGTTGCAGACCGTGACCCTGACGGGGACCCCGCATTTTGCGTCGTCCTTTATCATCTGTGCGCGGTGCAGCGTGGCGCAGATGTCGTCGCTGACCTTTGTGGGCACGGCCACGGGGCGGCGGTATCTGGCGTCGGACAATGCGGTCATCACCACCAATGGCGGCGGGGCCAATTACTTTCCCGGCGATGTGGTGGGGACTTTGGACGGCGGTGGGCGCTACGACTGAGCGCGCCCGGAGGCGGGATGCCCCCCGGCAAGAGGGGGGCACGCCATATGTCTTTGGACCCGCTTAGAGGAAGGTGAAGGTGAGGTCGTCCAGCAGTTGCTCGCCGTCTGTGTAGCCATTGATCTGCAGGCTGGTGCCGGCGTCGAGTGTCACCACGAGGTTCCCGTTCACCACGGTCACAAAGTCCAGCAGGTCGACATCGTTGGGGTCGTTGCCCTGCAGCAGGGCCTGATCGACGATCAGCGCATCGACGTTGTTCTGGAAGTCCTGGATGATGTCGTTGCCGCCGGTATAGACAAACGTATCAGCCCCGATCCCACCGTTCAGGATGTCGTTGCCGCTGCCGCCATGCAGCGTGTCGTTGCCGGCATTGCCGCGCAGCACGTCCGCGCCGCTGCCGCCCTCGAGGCTGTCGCGGCCATTGCCGCCGTTGAGCTGGTCGTTGTTGCTGCCGCCATCCAGGGTGTCGTTGTTGATCCCACCGTTGAGCGTGTCGTTGCCCGCGCCGCCCAGCATGTTGTCGGCGCCCGCGTTGCCGTTCAGCAGGTCGTTGCCGGTGCCGCCGTCCAGCGTGTCAAAGCCCGACTGGCCGTTGAGCGTGTCATTGCCCGCGTCGCCGTTGAGCGTGTCGAGGCCCAGGCCACCGTTCAGCAGGTCGTCGTTGTCGCCGCCATTGAGCAGGTCAAAGCCGTTGTTGCCGTTCAGGGTGTCGTTGCCAGCGCCGCCCGACAGTTCGTCGAACCCGTCCGCGCCTGTGATGCTGTCGTTGCCGTCGCCGCCGTCCACGGTGTCGAACCCGATGCCGCCCAGCACGGTGTCATTGCCGCCGCCTGCTGCGATGTCGTCGCTGCCACCAAAGCCCGAGATCGTGTCATCCCCGGCGGTGCCGGTCAGGGTGCCGTCATCCTCGGGGGTGCCGTCGATCACGTCGCCGGGTGTGGGCGGTGCTGTGGGCACGTTTGCGGCCAGTTGCGTCAGGCTGAAGCTCTGATCCGCGAAGGTGAAGATTTCGAAGGCGCTGGCCAGCACGGTGCCAAAGGCACCGGTGAGCGTGGCCAGGGTGCCCACGACCGACCCGGAGGTGATCTGGTTGAAGTTGAAGTCGAAGACCAGGTTGTCGCTGCCTGCGCCGCCGTTGAGCGTGTCGTTGCCTTCGGAGGCGTTCACGGTGTCGTTGCCGCCGCCAGTCTGCACGTCGTTGTCGGCCGCGTTGGTGGTGACTGCGTCATTGCCGCTGCCGGTGATCAGGTTCTCGATCTCGGCGCCGAGCGCGATGGCCACGTTGCTGATCAGGCCACCCACATTCGAGAAGGTGCCGGGGTTGAGGTCGATCACCTGGTTGTTGGTGTCATAGCTGAGGTCGAGCAGGTCAGTGCCGCCCTCGTCGTAGATGGTGAAGGCGCCGGGGTTGCCGGTGTAGACGCTCGAAGGCGTGCCGCTGACGGCGGTGGCGAACACCTCGTCCATGTAGTTGCCCAGGTTGCTGTTTGCGCCATAGGTCGTGTCACCCGCCGTGGCCCCGCCCTCGGCCGCGCCATAGAGGTTCTGGACCGCGAGGATATCGACCATCTGGGCGGTCAGGTTCTCTGCGTCGCTGGCATCCGTGGTCGGGTTCTCACTGTTCTGGAAATAGGACATGATCGACAGCTGCAGGCTGTCATTGGCAAAGGTGGCGTCGTTCGCGTAATTCGCCGAGCCGTTGTAGTCGCCCTGGTGGCCGAGCCCCAGCGCGTGGCCGATTTCGTGGATGTAGGTGGAGAAGCTGTAGCTGTCGAGCGTGGTGCCGTATTGGGTCAGCCATGCGGTCGAGACGTTCACCAGCGAGCTGGTGGTGATGCCACCCGAGGCGGTGTAGCTGGAATAGGCACCGCTGTCGCTGTCGATGAATTCCAGATCCTCGCCAAAGGTCACTTCGACAAACTCGATATTGGCGACCATTTCCCAGGCTTCGAACGCCCAGCGGGCCAGCTGCTGGCCTTCGGCGGTCAGGCTGGTGATGTTGACGGTGATCACGTTGCTGGCCGATACGGCGGCGTTGAAGAACACGTGGCGGCTTTCGCCGTCTTCGTTCCAGTGGCCGTCGGTCAGGTAGTCGGCCATCTCGTCATAGGTGCCGACGGGGGGCGGGGGCGGTGCGGTGCCAGCCGACACGGTGATCGCATAGCCACCGGTTTCGTTGCCCGAGTACGTGTCCGCGACCACATAGGCCACGCCGGTATAGGTGGCCGTCCACACAAACAGCGACGACAGGCCCGGACCGCTGTCATCATCGGTCAGCAGGACGGAGTTGTTGCTGTCCAGCAGGCCCGTGAAGGGGTCGTTGATTGCGTTGGGGCCGTTGCCTGTCAGGGCCACTTCGTAGGTGGTGCCAGCCACGACGTTCAGCCCGACAAAGTCAAAGTCGCCGTTCAGGTTGCCCAGGAATGTGTCGCCCACGTTGATGATGTAGGGGGTGCTCAGATCGCCGGGGGCGTCGATGCTTTCGGTGATGGTGGCGTTGATCGCAGAGGCGTCGTCTGTTGGCGCCCCGGCCTCGACCAGGTCTGTCAGGGTGGGATTTTTGGCGTCCGTCAGGTGTCGCGCAGGGTCAAAGGTGCGAGTGGCGGAACAAATAGTACACATAACAAAAATCCATTCTTGGGGGCGTGATGCAACTTATAGCGGCAAGTCCGTGGTCTTCAAAAGGGCCTTTAGCAGCATATCCTGCTCGCGGCCCCCGATCTTTTTGTCGCGTGTCCCGGCAGTCACAGACGGTCCGGTGACCGTGTTTGTGCCCGTGTCCGTGCGTGTCCCGCCCCCCAGATTTTGCGTCCAGACCAGCGCCCCGGTCAGGGCTGTGCCGGTGACCCGTGACAGGCGCAGGGTCAGCCGCCGGGCGCCGTCCGGGGCAGGGGACAGGGTAAACTGCTGATCGGGGTGGCGTTGGCGCAGGGCCGTGTGCAGCCTGTCGCAAAGTGCGGCGTGCAGGGCCGCATCCCCCGCCCCCTCGCATGTCACCGTGACGGGGCTGGCGGTGCCGGCCCCCATGCCCAGGCTGGGTGTCGCCGCCCAGAGCGGGCCAATTGAAAGCAGGCCCATGGCCCGTGTGAGAACGGTACGTCGTGTCATCATGCCCAAACCTTAACGCATCCGGGGGGCTGATGCACAGGGGCGTTTGACGCAGTCCTTCCCCCCTGAAACCCGCAATGCCTGTGAAAAAATCGTTATTTTTCAATGCTTTATTTTAGGTCGATGTGCCCACAACCTATAGATTTTTCAGGGATTTCCTTACTATGGCCATAATGCCCACGCCGCGCGTTAACACCTGCCTGCCATGACTGTCCGTGGGTAGAGTGATGGTGAGTTTACATGACGCAGGTTGCGTTCAACCACGTGGCGACGGTGCAGGATGGGAACAATATGTTCCTGACGGGCGTCACGGATATGATTGTTGCGGAGACGTCGCAGGGGCCGGTTCTATATACCGTGGCCCGCTTTGGCGGAGGCGACCTTGTTGCCTACCGGATCAATGCCAACGGATCGCTGACCCAGATCGACACCCAGACATTGCCCGGCGGTGCCCAGGCCGGGGCCATCAACAGCCTTGCGCTGGTGGATGACGGGGCAGGGGGCCAGGACCTGTTGGTGACGGGGGTGAACAACACCGGCCTGTACCGGGTCGAACTGAGTGCGGCGGGCGGCATGTCGGCGCCTGCGCCGATCACGGGGGCGGCGATGCCCGCGACCCTGCTGGACAGCACGGCAGTGGTGGTGAACGGCACGACCTACATCTATTCCATCGACCGTGGCAGCGACGAGATCGGCATCTGGTCGGTGAACGGCAACGGGTCGGTGTCGATGGTGCGCGACGGCGGCAACGGCAATGCGGGGGTCGTGGGCCTGACATCGCTGGAACAGGCCGCGGTTGGCAACACCACCTATCTTGTGGCCGCCTCTGGGGCGGACAATGCGCTGATCACCTACCGGCTGAACAATGCCGGTGTGGCGATCGAGGTGGACCGGATTTCCAACGAGGACGAAGTCGGCATCGGCGGGGCCAGCGTGGTCGAGACCGTCACGGTTGCGGGCCAAGTCTATGCCATTCTGGGGGCTGCGGGCAGTGGCACCCTGAGTGTGGCGGCGATTGCGGACAATGGCACGCTGACCCTGACGGATCACGTGATGGACACGCTGCACACCCGCTTTGCCGGGGTGCATGACATTGCGACCGTGACCCATGGGGGCCGCGCCTATGTGGCGGCGGCGGGCAGTGATGACGGGATCACCCTCTACGAGATGATGCCTGATGGCCGGTTGCGCCATATGGGTACGGTCGAGGATGCGGTGAACACCACGCTGGACGCGGTGTCCGCGCTGAGCCTGACAGTGGTGAACGGGGCGCTGCATGTGGCGGTGAGTTCGGCCAGCGAGGCCGGTTTGACCATATTCAGTGTCGATATTGGTGCCATGGCCAGCCCGATCACCGGGGGTGCGAATGCCCAGACCCTGACCGGTGGGGCGGGCGATGACCTGATTGATGGCGGCGCGGGCAATGACCTGCTGCGCGGCGAGGGCGGCGACGATGTGCTGATTGATGGCGCAGGCAGCGACACGCTGTGGGGCGGGGCCGGGGCGGATGTGTTTGTGCTGTCCGGGGATGGCGCGCGGGATGTGATCAACGACTTTGACATCACCCGCGACACGCTCGATCTGTCGGACTGGCCGCTGTTGCGCTATGCCAGCCAGTTGACTTTTTCCACCCGCAGCGACGGCATCACCATTCGGTTCGGTGACGAAGAGCTGGTGATCCGCACCGCCAATGGCCAGCCGCTGAGCGCGCAGGACATTCTGGCCCTCGACCTGATCGGGCAGTCGCGGTTTCTGCCGGACTGGCAGTTGCCCTATGACGACACACCGGACCCTGATCCCGATCCGACGCCTGACCCTGATCCTGATCCCACACCGGATCCGGACCCTGATCCCGTGCCGGACCCGGACCCCGATCCAACGCCTGACCCGGACCCCGATCCAACGCCTGACCCTGATCCCGATCCAACGCCCGATCCGGACCCCGATCCTGATCCGACGCCTGATCCTGATCCCGTGCCCGGCCCTGCGCCCTCGCAGAACCTGATGGGCACCAATGCCGCTGACACGCTGGTGGGGGACACCGGCAACGACACGCTGACCGGGTTGAACCAGAACGACGAGCTGTCGGGCATGGGCGGTGATGACACGCTGGATGGCGGTGCAGGCGACGACGTGCTGCGCGGCAATGCGGGCGGCGACCTGATCACCGGCGGTGACGGTGACGACAGCATCTGGGGTGGCACCGGGTTCGACACGATCAACGGTTTGGCCGGAGACGACAGCATCTGGGGCGGCGACGGGTTCGACGTGGCCGGTGGTGGTGACGGCAACGACCTGCTGGTGGGCAACAACGGTGCTGACCTGCTCTATGGTGACAATGGCAACGACACGCTGAACGGCGGGCTGAACGCGGACACGCTGGCGGGGGGCAACGGCAATGACGTGCTGTCCGGCAGCGCAGGCAGCGATGATCTGCGCGGCAATGCGGGCAATGACCAGTTGGACGGCAATGCGGGCGCCGACATCCTGAACGGGGGTCACAACAACGACACGCTGAACGGCGGCATCAACCACGACACCCTGATCGGCGGGTCGGGCAATGACCGGCTGAATGGTAATAATGGCGCCGACAGCCTGATGGGGGACGGCGGCAACGACACGCTGGCAGGCAATGCGGGCCACGACACGCTGGATGGCGGCGGGGCGGACGACTACCTGTTCGGCGGTATCGGCGCGGATACGTTCATCTTCAACAGTGGCGATGACGAGATCGCGGATTTCCAGAACAACATCGACACGCTGGTCCTGGACCGCGCCCTGTGGGGCGGTGGTGGCATGAGCGTGAATGCCCTGAGCCAGTTTGCCGAGGTGGTGAACGGCGATCTGGTGCTGGATTTCGGGGGCGGCAACAGCCTGACCCTGAACGGGATCACCAGCCTGAACGTGCTGAACGGCGATCTGGATTTCATCTAAGCGTCAGAGCGTGGCGCGCAGATGGGCATAGGCCGCATCGACCATCCCCACCACATCATCCGGCAAAGCCCCGGTCACGCCAATATCACGCAACCACCCCGCCAGCGCGCCGCGCTGATCCTCGGCAAAGGTCAGCAGGTCATGGGCGGTGCCGAATACAGGCGAAACAGGCTCTGACACGGGGGGAAACGCCCCTGCGCGCGCGGCCAGCCACGCCATCTGGTCCGCGTGCCGGGCCATGACAGGCGCGAGGGCCGCGGGATCGACGCGGAACGGCGTGTTGCCCAGGGCCCGCACCCCCTCGACCAGCGCCCGGTTGACCAGCGCGTCCGTGCGGTCTGCCAGCGGGGGATCTCCCCGCGCGGCCCGGTGGGCATAGAGCACTGCAACCGCTTCGGCAGGCAGGGCGGGTTTTTCGCGCGGGGCCGGGGTGGCGGGCATGTCCAGCCCGCAGCGCGCGGCAAAATCGGCCACCACATCGCCTGTGGGAAAGCCGGCGGGATCAAACGGGACCAGCGTCACCTTATCCGGGCCAAACGCGGCCTCCCATGGGGCAAACCAGTCTCTGAACAGGGGAAATAGCGCCGCAATGTCATAGGGCCGGGCGGCGTTGCGCAGCTGCTGCTGAAACGAACTGGCGATCCACCGGTCCGGCGTGCGCACATAGGCCAGCACGCGCACAGCTTCAAAGGCGCGCAGATCGGCGGCCAGCCGCGCGATCATGTCCGGGTCGGCCCACATGCTCAGCCCCTCGCCCGAGACAATCAGATCGTGGTCGGGGAACTCTGCAATCTGACCCTGCATCGCGGCGCGCCAGTGGTCGGCCTTGGCGGGCGTCAGCTTGGCCTGACGCAGCGCCTCGGCATCACCGGGTGCGCAGAGGGCCGCCAGCACCCGGCTGTGATTGGGGATGCGCAGGCGCAGATAGCGGGTGCGCCCGTCGTCATAGTCGCAAAAGCTCCGCTGGATCGAGGTGCTGCCGGTCTTGGTCGTACCGATATGCAGATGACAGGTGCGGGGCATCACGGCCCGCCCAAGAGCCCGTCTTCGGGGGGCAACAGGCGTTCGAGCCGCGCGCGCCGGGTCGGGTGGTCTTCGGTGCGGCGCAGCATCTCGTTGCGGTAGCGCAGCAGCGTGCGCCGCCGCCGGGCCTGCGTGCGGAACCACACCGGATCGACCTGGCCTGCGAGGCTGTCGGCAAAGAGCTGTTTGAGCATTTGCAGCGCGTTGATATGGGCCGGGATGCGGTGCCGGACAAAGGGGATGTGCAGGCGCGTCATGTTCGGGTTGTTGATCAGCTCGACCTGTCTGCGGTCGGGCATATAGCGCGGATCGAGCACACAGATCACATTGGCCGTGGTCGCGGTGGTTGTCCCCAAATCGCACAGCGGCCCGGTCCAGTCCTGATCCAGCGCCTCGCGGTAGCGGGTTTCCCAGTCGCGCACGTCGGGCCCCAGATTGGCCTGCGGGTTCAGCGCCAGACAGGTGGTGGCCTGCACCGTGGCCGCAAAGGACAGCGCGCCGAACCCGCCCATGGACCCGCCATAGGTCATCACCGTGTCAAAGGCGGCAAAGAGCCCGGCATCGCGGGCCGCATTCAGCAGGTCGGCCACCTGGCTCTGGCGATACCAGCAGGACTGGTCGGGTTTGACGTGCACCGCGCTGAGCCCGCGTTTCTCGAGGAACCCATAGGCCCAGGCGGGGCGGGTCTGTGAGGGGTCATAGCTTTCGGCGCGGCTGTCGAAACAGACGACAAGGCGGGAGGGGTCGCGCAGGTGCACCTCGACCGTATAGCCGGGCAGGGTGGCGGCGGCGGCATCGTCGCGTTGCCACAGGTGGGTGTGGCCGGGCAGGGCGGCCATCATGCGGGCCAGCGCGTCTGTGGCGGGATGCGCGGTCATGTCGGGTCGACCCGCACACGGAGCAGGGTGGCCAGCGCCGTGGCGTAGGCGTCGTGCAGCGCCTCTTCGCGCGGGGGCAGGGCGTTGGGGTCCGCGGCCAGGGGAGCGTTGTCCACGGCCCGGTGCAGCGCCCCTTCGAAGATCGCGGTGCCCTCGCAGAAATCGCGGTCCATCGCCTGGGCATCGTCCATGCAGGCGTCCCGGCAGGCGGTGGCCAGGTCCGGGGTCAGCCGCAGTTTGGGATCATCGGGGTACATGCCCATCAGCGTGGCGCGCAGCGGGGCCAGCATCCGCTGGTCCGCGCCGGGGGGCAGGTCGGTCCCGCCCTTGGTCATGGTCTGTGTCAGCTGGCGGATCAGCTCGAGCACCCGCACACCGGGGGTCGGGTTTTCGTCGGGGATCGGGGGCAGGTTCTGCATCACGGCCGCGTCCAGCCCCACCTGGCCCACCAGGAAATCGGCCACCACGTCGCGGTCCATCAGCAGGTCACGCGCATAGGGGCGCACATGGTAGCGGTCCCCGAACACGGATTTCCATGCCGCCGCCCGTTTGTGCAGCGCCCCCAGCCGCCCGCGCATCGACCGGCGGGCAAAGGTGTCGAGCGGCAGCACGTATTTGCCCGTCTTCACGTTCTGCGCATAGCTGGCCACGATCCGGTCCGCATGGGGGCGGATATAGGCCACCAGCGTGATCTCTGTGCCCTTGGGGATGTAGGTGTCGAGCGCCTGTGCCACCACGCCGGGGGCCACGCTTTCGAACCCCTCGCTCGAGATCACGGTGAGGGGGGGCTGCGCGCTGTGCAGTTCCTCCGACAGGTCGGCCCAGCCGCCCAGATCGGGCGTGAACCGTTTGTCCTCGAGCAGCTCGTGGGCGAGGTTCACATGGGTGATCCGCTGTTCGATGTTGCGCCCGGCGAGGGGGTAGTGGACGCCAAAGGTGCCGCCATAGGCCTCGGGGTTGCGCGCGCGGGCGTCCAGCACGTGCTGGATCGTGGTGGTCCCGGTCTTGCGGTCGCCCACATGCAGGATCAGGCGGGGCGAGGTCATGGGGCGGGTACTCCGAGGGTCAGCTTGCTCTGGTCGAACCAGGCGGCGAAACGGGGGCCAAAGCCCTTGTGCGGGGTCATCGGGTTGTCGCGGATGAACGGATAGCTCAGGAAATGCGGCCGGCCCGCGTCGCCTGCATAGCTGGCCAGGTAGCGTTCGGCGGTGCCTTGCAGGATCACGTCGGGGGCCAGCGCCTCGACCAGTTCGTAGTGAAAGAACTGGGTCCGGCAGAACACGATGCGGCGGAACTGCCAGGCCAGCAGCGGCAGCATCTGGCGAAAGAAGCTGTCGCCAAAGATCAGCAGCGTGCGGTCGGTCTGGGATTGCGAGCATTCGACCAGCGACATGACCCCGTTGTTGCGCGACAGCCCGTTGTTGAGCACCGAGGGCTGGATCGGCAGGCGCAGCACATCCACACGCTCGCGCACGGGGGGCTCGAACTTGACGCCCAGATCACCCGAGATCTTCTTGTCGCCCCAGCGCGCTTCTTGGGCGGCAGTGCGAAAGGCGGCACCCTGTCCGGGGGCCACGCTGTCGATCACCTCGGCGGTCAGCGTGACCAGCCCACGGTCGGAATAGTGCGTGTCGGTGCGTGGAAAGGCGTCGGCCTGTCCGGCCACCTGATCCAGTGGATAGTGCACGGGGCAGGTGTCGCGCCATGCAGGGGCGTGGCGGTAATGGGTTTCAAAGAGCGACTGCACCGGTCCCAGCCGCTGTGCCAGCTTGGCCCCCAGTGCGATCACCTTGTCGGGGAACACCCAGTAGCCATAGGGGATGCCGCGCCGGGTGGACCAGTCGCTGCGTTGGCGGATGGCGTCGAAAAACCGGGCGATGTCGTCGGCGCCGGGTGCAGCACGCCCCTGGCAATAGTCCAGCACCGAATGGTCGCCCCCGGTCAGGACCATCATCCGGTCGTCGGTCACGAAAATATCGGGGTGGCCGTCGTCCAGATGCGGCTTGGTCACCATGTAAATGCCCTTTGGGTCAATCGAAACTGGGTCGATTATATTTCACAAGGCCTGCCGGACCACAACGGGGCGACAGGGTGCTAAAGTTCCATGATGTCGCGGTAGTAGCGCCACAGGAACAGCAGGCCCACGACGCCAAAGACGCCCGCAAAGATAAAGACGTAGGTGGGCGAGACATAGACCGCGTCGTAACTCTTGTAGAAGGCGCCGCGCAGTTCGCCGGTCACATGCATCAGCGGGTTCCACCATAGCCAGCCCTGATAGGGATGCGGCACGGATTCGTAGATAAAGATCACCCCCGACACGAGCAGCAGCGGCCGTGTGATGATGCTGTAGGCGCGTTGCCAGATCGGGAACATCGACATCAGGAAACAGTTGAACGTGCCCACACCCAACCCCAGGGTGGCGGCCATGGTATAGGCCAACAGCACGCGGTCCACCTCGAGCGTGGTGCGGGTGTCAAAGGCCATCACGATGCCCGTCAGCAGCACGTAACTGATCAGGAGTTGCGTCAGCAGCGCCAGGATGAACCGCGCCAGCACCGCGTCGATCAGGGTCACGCGCGGATAGGCCAGCAACTGCTTGGAATAGTTCACCGCCTGCGCGGTCTTTGAACTGACATCGACAAAGAGGAAAAACGGCAACAGCCCCGTGGCATAGAAGATCGGGAAGTTGTCGCCCAGCCGTGGGCTCCGAAAGCCGATGGAAAAGATCGCCGACAACAGCGCGATGCCCAAAATGGGTTCCGCCAGCGCCCAGAGATATCCCCCCGGAGAGCGGCCGTAAGAGGCGCTCATCTCGCGCAGGATCAGCGCCGAAATGGTGCGCGGCATCGCAAACCGCAGCCGCCCGGACACGGCGCGCAGCTGTTTGGACGGCTTGAGGGGTTGGGGCGTGTCGGTCATGGGGATCTGACTATCACGCCCCTTTGGCCGTTACAGCAGGAAATCGGTCTCTGAGAGGCCGATGACGCCCGCGATGTCTAGGCGGAAATCCTGGGTGCCGTCGCCGTTCACATCGACGAACACCACCGTGTTGGGCCCGCCACCCGGCGTGCGCAACAGCAGCTCGGCCTCGCCATTGGCCGACGCCGCACCGGTGCCACCAAAGTTGATCGTGCCCTCGACGATCGACCGCAGATCGATCAGGTCGGTGCCCAGCTCAAAGTCCGAAATCGTGTCGAAATTGCCGCCCACGGCCCGGCTCTGGGCAAAGCTCTGGAACATGAACACGTCCTCGCCCGCGCCGCCGGTGAGCGTGTCCGCCCCGCCGCCGCCCACCAGCGTGTCGTCGCCATTTGCGCCCGACAGCGTGTCGCTGCCCGCGCCGCCGTGGATGTAGTCTTCGCCGTCGCCGCCGTTGAACACATCCGCGCCGCCCTGGCCGAACATGACGTCGTCGCCCGCGTCGCCGACCATGGTGTCGTTGCCCAGGCCGCCCGCGATGTTGTCGTTGCCCTCGCCGCCCGCGACGATGTCGTTGTTGAGCCCGCCGCGCAGGACGTCGTCGCCTTCGCCGCCGCGCACGGTGTCGTTTTGCGCGCCGCCGTTGATAAAGTCATCGCCGTCGCCGCCTTCGAGGCTGTCGCGATTGGCGCCGCCGCCGATGGTGTCGTCGCCGCCACCGCCGGTGATGGTGTCATTGCCGACGCGGCCCTGGATCAGGTTGGCGCCGTCGTTGCCGACGATGGTGTTGGCGAGGCCATTGCCCGCGCCGTTGATGTCTTCGCCGCCGAACAGGATCAGGTTCTCGAAATTCAAATTCAGCGTGTGGCTGACCGTGGACACGACGCTGTCGGTGCCTTCGTTCGCGTTTTCGATCAGTGCGATGTCGCTGCTGTCGATGAGGTAGAAATCGCTGCCTGCGCCGCCAGAGACAGATCCGAGTATTGTGCCGCCGCGCCCGTCAAAGCTGTCGCTGCCTGCGCCCAGGTTGATCTCGCCCTGGATGAGGCCGGAATTGACGAGGCGGTCGCTGTCGTCGCCCAGGTTGATGTCGCCCTGGATGGTGCCTGCGTTGGTGATCTGGTCATCCTCGCCCCCCAGAACGATGCCGCCCTGGATGGTGCCCGCATTTGTCAGCCGGTCGATGTCGCCCAGGGTGCTGATCGCAATGGCGTCGATGGCGGCGATGGTGCCGCTGTTGAAGAACTCATTGGTGCTGCCCGAAAGGGAGCCGACGGCAACGGCCGCGTTGCTGTTGGACAGGATTTGGCCGCTGTTGATCAGCGTGGCCCCGCCCGCGCCAAAGCTGACGCCGATGGTGCCTGCGTTGAGGGTGGATATGACCCCGGTGTTGATCAGATGGCCGTCTGCGCCGCTGAATGCGACCGGGATATTGGCCGCAGTGATCGTGCCGTTGTTGGTGATGTAGGACAACTGGCCCACGATGATCCCGATATTCGTGCCGGAAAATATCGTGCCGTCATTCGAGATCCGCACAAGGCTCGAGGCGCCGACGTCCACGGCGCGCCCGGTGGTCACCGCGATCCCGCCCCCTGGCGTGATGCCAAGGGTCTGGCCGGAGCCGAGTGATGACACGGTGCTGGTCAGGATGGTGCTGACGATCTGTGATGGCATGTGCGTGGTCCTTTGTCATGGGCGTGTCGGTAGATCATGGCCTGTGGTGCGGGCCATGGGTCAGAGATGTCTTGGGCTGTCAGAGCAGGAAGTCTGTCTCGCTGAGGCCCGTGACCCCGGTGATGTTGATGCGGAAATCCTGGGTGCCGTCGCCGTTCACGTCCACGAACACCACCGTGTTGGGCCCGCCACCCGGCGTGCGCAACAGCAGCTCGGCCTCGCCATTGGCAGACGCAGCCCCCGTGCCGCCAAAGTTGATCGTGCCCTCGACCAGCGCGGTCAGGTCAATCAGGTCCGACCCGATCTGGAAATCGGTGATGATGTCGAACTGGCCGCCCGTGGCGCGGCTCTGGGCAAAGCTCTGGAACTCGAACACATCCGCGCCGTTGCCGCCCGTCAGCTGGTCCGATCCGCCGCCGCCCACCAGCGTGTCGTCGCCATTGGCACCCGACAGTGTGTCGCCGCCTGCGCCGCCGTGGATATAATCCTCGCCCTCGCCGCCGTTGAACGCGTCCGCGCCGCCCTGGCCGAACATCATGTCGTCGCCGTCTTCGCCCAGCAGCGTGTCGTTGCCGAGGCCCCCGGCGATGTTGTCGTTGTCCTCGCCGCCCAGGATCCGGTCGTTGCCCGACCCGCCGCGCAGGGTGTCGTCGCCCGACCCGCCGTTGAGCGTGTCATTGCCGGAGGCACCCTGGGCAAAGTCGTTGCCTTCGCCGGCCTCAAGATTGTCGTCGCCCACACCACCGCCGATCGTGTCATCGCCCGCTTCGCCAGAGATGATGTCACTGCCTCCACGGCCTTGCAGCAGGTTTGCACCCACGTTGCCGATCAGGAAATTGGCATCGTTGTTGCCTGCGCCATTGATGTCTGTGCTGCCCGTCAGCGTTAGGGCCTCCAGCCCGTTGCTCAGCACAAAGCTGACGCTGCTGTTGACCAGGTCAAAGCCCCCCGCCGCGGTGTTGTCGGTGATCATCAGGTCGCTGTCGTCCACAAAATAGACATCGTCACCCGCCCCGCCGTCCACGTTGCCGATGATTGTGCCGCCGCGCGCATCCAGCGTGTCATCGCCCGCGCCGAGGTCGATATCCCCGACAATGGTGCCTAAGTTGGTCAGAAGATCAAAGTTCTGGCCCATGTCGACATCGCCTTCGATCAGCCCCGTGTTGATCACCCGGTCGTCGCCGTTGCGGGTCTCCAGATCCCCGATCAGGTCGCCTGCATTTGTAAACAGCCCGGCGGCATTGAGCGACATGATCACGTCACCGGTGATGGTGCCCGTATTGGAGAAATCTTCCGCCTGGGCGTCACTGAAGATGGCCAGTTCAAAACTGTTGATGTTACCGGAATTCGCAAACACGGCGTCGCTGACCTGACTGTTGAAACCTACGGCCGCATCGGTGGGGTCGGGGGAAAAATTGACGCCCACGCGGGCGTTCACGATGGTGCCGCTGTTGGCCAGGCGGGCCTCGGCGACGTTTTCGAACAGAAAAGTGCCCGCCCCGCCCGCGGTGACGATGCCTGTGTTCACCGCGTTCACGATGGCAATGCTCTGAAACTCGAACCCGCGGCCGTCCGTGCTGTTGATGGTGCCGGCATTGAAGAAATCCATGTGCGAGCCGCTATTCAAGAGCCCGGTTGCCGTGCTGAGGATACCGAAGAACCCCAGGGCGGTGGTTGCGGTGACGGTTGCATCGTTCCCAATGGACAGCGAATACCCGAAATTCGTTATGCCGCTGTTGGTATCGACATCCATGCGAAACGCAGTGTCATTGGCAAAGCCGTCGCCTTGCATGGCGAAATCAAAACTCGTCAGATCGTTGACATCCACAATGGCGCCATTGGCGGTCAGACTGGCGTCGGCGTGCACAAAAACTTCGTCGCCCGTGCTGACCGTGACGCTTTCGTTTCCTGAATTGCCGACGATTTCGCCACCGGTTGCGATATTGGTCACATCATTGGTCACGGGGATCAAAGTCATGGTTCTATCCTTCTTTCAAAATGCTGCGGGCGCGTGCGGATGGCCTGCATTTGATGCCCCATCGGGGCCAATCGGTGCTGTGAAAAAGGATGAAACACGGGCAGGCAGGGCCTGACCGTGGCATGAAATGTGCAACCGGGTGACCGGCTCATCCCCCCTTGGATAGGGCCATTAGCGGCCAAGAGGCGGTGCAAAGCAATGAAAAACAGGTGTTATTAAGGAATTCCTGACCTTTTGGTCAGGTGCACCCGCGTCAGCAGATGGCCCGCCCCTGCACCCAAGGGCGGGCCCTGTCTGTCAGAGCAGGAAGTCGGTCTCGCTCAGGCCCGTGACCCCGGTGACGTTGATGCGGAAATCCTGGGTGCCGTCGCCGTTCACGTCCACGAACACCACCGTGTTCGGCCCGCCACCCGGCGTGCGCAACAGCAGCTCGGCCTCGCCATTGGCCGACGCCGCCCCCGTGCCGCCAAAGTTGATCGTACCCTCGACCAGCGCGGTCAGGTCAATCAGGTCCGACCCGATCTGGAAGTCGGTGATGATATCGAACTGGCCGCCCGTCGCGCGGCTCTGGGCAAAGCTCTGGAATTCGAACACATCCGCGCCGTTGCCGCCCGTGAGCTGGTCCGATCCGCCGCCGCCCACCAGCGTGTCGTCGCCATTGGCACCCGACAGCGTGTCGCCGCCTGCGCCGCCGTGGATGTAATCCTCGCCCTCGCCGCCGTTGAACGCGTCCGCGCCGCCCTGACCGAACATCATGTCGTCGCCGTCTTCGCCCAGCAGGGTGTCGTTGCCGAGGCCCCCGGCGATGTTGTCATTGTCCTCGCCGCCCAGGATCCGGTCGTTGCCCGACCCGCCGCGCAGGGTGTCGTTGCCTTCGTCGCCGAGCACTGTGTCGTTGCCCGCACCCCCGTTGGCAAAGTCGTTGCTGTCCCCGGCCTCAATACTGTCATTGCCCGTGCCGCCGCCGAGGGTGTCATCGCCGCCGCCCCCGGTGATGGTGTCATCGTCGCCCCGGCCCTGGATCAGGTTGGCGCCGTCATTGCCGTTGATGATGTTGGCGACAAAATTGCCCGCGCCGTTGATGTCTTCGGACCCGAACAAGGCCAGGTTTTCAATGCCCAGACCAATGGTGAAGCTGACAGAGCTGATGACAGTGTCAGTGCCGCCGGTTGAAAGCGTGCTTTCGATGATGCTGAGGCTGGTGTTGTCGACAAAGTAGGTGTCGGAGCCCGATCCGCCGATCACAGTGCCGTAAAACGTGTTGCCCCGCCCGTCGAACGTGTCATTGCCCGTGCCAAGGTCGATGCTGCCGTCGAAGGCGCCAGCGCCCGACACGGTGTCATCGCCCCCGCCCAGATCCACATTGCCGGTGATGAGACCGATGTTGGTCAGGCTGTCGTTGTTGTCGCCTGTGTCGACCTCGCCCACGATGTTCCCGGTGTTGAGGATCGTGTCGTTGCCGCCGCGGGTGTCGACGTTGCCGGTGATGCTGCCGGTGTTGGTCATGGTCCCGCCGACGGTGTTGGACAGCAGGACATCCCCGCTGATCGCCCCTTCGTTGATGATCTCTTCGGTCCCGGTCACGTCGCTGCGCAGCGCCTGAATCGGTCCGGTCACGGTGCCGGAATTGAAGAAATAGGCATTGTCCGTGTTGTTTCGGTAATCGACCGTTGGTCGGATCGCATCGGCACGCCCATTGATCAGGCTGCCGGTGTTGATGAGGTCGGCATCCTCGACGACGCTGAAGACGAACAGCGAGCCGCTGGCCGTCATCGTGCCGTTGTTTATGATATTCACGTCATCGATGTTCTGGATGGTGTAGCCATCGGCCAGGAGCGCGCTTTGCACCCCGTCATTCTGGAAGCGCAGCCGGGTCGTACCGGCTATGATATCGGGTGTAGTTGAAAATATGCCGATGAAGCCCAGCGACTGTCCGGACGTGATATCCGCTGTTTCCCCGAAAGAGAGTTCGTACTGGATGAAGTTAAAACTCGCGCCCGAGGTCGGTGTCACCATCCGGAACGCACTGCTTTCGGCATAGGCGTCCCCGTTCATGTGGAATTCAAAGCCGCCTATGTCATTTATGTCCAGGAGGTTGCCATTGGCCGCGACGTTCACATCCTCGGCGACAAAGATCGAACTGCCGAAACCGACGGTGACCTCTTCGAGCCCGGAATTGCCGAAGGCGTCGCCGTTGCCGGTGGGGGCGACGACGTCGGTGGTGATGAGCGTGACTGTCATGGGGGGAACCTTCCTGACGTTCTGATCCGCCATTTTCGGGTCCTTTGGTGCGCGGCAGCGCCGGGGAAATGGCTTGTGGTTTTTATGGTTTCGGTTGGGCTGTGGTGCAGCCTGCCCAAAATAGGGCTCTGTTATTCATCCGCAGATCGGATCGTTAAGCAAACAAAATACAAGATTTTTGCGAAACGGGGGATATGTCCCGCTTTGGCGGATGGATGGGGTGCAGGGGCGGCACGCCTGTCAGAGCGGGCCGCCCCCTTGGGCCGTTACAGCAGGAAATCGGTCTCTGAGAGGCCGATGACGCCTGCGATGTCCAGGCGGAAATCCTGGGTGCCGTCGCCGTTCACATCGACGAACACCACCGTGTTCGGCCCGCCACCCGGCGTGCGCAACAGCAGCTCGGCCTCGCCATTGGCCGACGCCGCCCCGGTGCCGCCAAAGTTGATCGTGCCCTCGACGATCGCGCGCAGATCAATCAGGTCGGTGCCCAGCTCAAAGTCCGTAACAGTGTCGAACTGTCCGCCCACGGCCCGGCTCTGGGCAAAGCTCTGGAAGGCGAACACGTCTTCGCCTGCGCCGCCGGTCAACCTGTCGGCGCCCGCGCCGCCCGTCAGCGTGTCGTCGCCGTCGCCACCCGACAGGGTGTCATTGCCGCTCTGACCAAAGAGCATGTCGTCGCCGTTCTGGCCCGCGATGTCGTCGGCCCCGCCATTGCCCGCAAGCTGGTCGTTGCCGTCATCGCCGCGCAGGATGTCCTCGCCCAGACCGCCGCGCACGGTGTCGTCGCCCTCGCCACCGCGCACGGTGTCGTTCTGCGCGCCGCCGTTGAGGTAATCGTCACCCTCGCCACCTTCGAGGCTGTCGCGGTTGGCTCCGCCGCCGATGGTGTCGTCGCCGCCGCCCCCGGTGATGGTGTCATCGCCCACGCGGCCCTGCAGCAGGTTCGCGCCGTCGTTGCCGGTGATGGTGTTGGCCAGCCCATTGCCCGCGCCGTTGATGTCTTCGCCGCCCAGCAGTTCGAGCACTTCGATCTCTTGCGCCAGCGTATAGCTGACTTCGGATTCCACGGTGTCGGTGCCCGCGCCCATGGTCTCGAACAGGATGATGCTGCCGTCGTCGATGACATAACGATCATCACCCGCCCCGCCGATCACCGACCCGGTGATCGTGCCGCCGCGCCCATCATAGGTGTCGTTGTCATTGCCCAGCAGAAGCGAGCCGTCGATCAGACCTGTGTTGCCGACGAAATCCTCGCCCAGCGACATGTCGATATCACCGGTGATGGTGCCAGAGTTGATCACATCGTCCGCACCCCCGCCCATGTCGATGTCCCCGGTCATGGTGCCGCTTGTGACCAGTTCGTCGTCGTTGCTGCCCAGGTCAATGGTGCCGTTGATCGTGCCGGTGTTGGTGACAAAGTCGCGTTCGATGGATGTCAGGATGACATTGTTGTCTGTGGTGTTCGTGGCGACAGTTGAAATCAGGCCGCTGTTGAAGATGTGGTTGTCTTGGGTGCCGGCGCCGTTGCTGGCGATCTGAATGGCGTTGTCGCCCACCGTCATGATCTCGCCGCTGTTGTTGATCGTGATGCCGGGGCTTTGGGACAGAATGCCGTCCGCGCCCGGGCTTGCTCCGAGGATGCGGCCGGAATTGATGATGTGAATGCCGTCTGTGTTCGCATCCGCGATCGTGCTGATATCAATCACTTCGACAGACGCACTGAGGGTGCCGGTGTTGGTAATCGTGACATCCGAACCGCCGCTGATGTCGATGGCATTGAAAAGCCCAAAGACACTGCCCTCGTTGAAGATGCTGATATTGAGGTTGCCGGTGCCACCGATGTCGATTGCATCCCCGGTCAATACCGAGATCGCGCCATTCTGGGTGACGTGCAGTTCCTCGTTTAGGATCAGATCGATGCCGGCCGTGTTCAGACCGTTGACTGTTTCGGATGTCATTGGAAATTCCTCCCTTGGAATTTAGTGATGAAAAAACATGCCGGCAAAATAAGCGCCGGTCTGGCGTGAGTATGCTGTGCTCCGTCTTTACCACACAAGTGTTTTGCCGCGCTGGTCTGGAATTCCCGCCCAAAGCCTGGGCCGATGCACGTGCGGGTTGGCGGGATTGCCCGCGTCAGCCTGACAGGCGCGGTGCCGACATCACAACAGGAAGTCGGTCTCGCTGAGGCCCGTCACCCCGGTGATGTTGATGCGGAAATCCTGGGTGCCGTCGCCGTTCACGTCCACGAACACCACGGAATTCGGCCCGCCGCCCGGTTCGCGGATCAGCAGCTCGGCCGCGCCATTGGCCGAGACGGCCCCGAACCCCTGATAATTGATCTGGCCAGGCACGAGGCCTGTGAGGTCAATCAGGTCCGACCCGATCTGGAAATCGGTGATGGTGTCAAAGCCGGACAGGCGGCTCTGGGCAAAGCTCTGGAATTCGAACACATCGGCGCCGTTGCCCCCGGTCAGCTGGTCCGCCCCGCCGCCGCCCACCAGCGTGTCGTCGCCGTTGGCACCTGATAGGGTGTCGCCGCCTGCGCCGCCGTGGATGTAATCCTCGCCCTCGCCGCCGTTGAACGCGTCCGCGCCGCCCTGGCCGAACATCATGTCGTCGCCATCCTGCCCCAGCAGGACATCGTTGCCCAGGCCACCGGCCATGTTGTCATCGCCGTCGCCGCCCAAAAGCTGGTCGTTGCCCGCCGCACCGCGCAGCGTGTCGTCGCCCAGGTTGCCAATCACGGTGTCGTTGCCCTGTCCACCCTGGACAAAGTCATTGCCGCCACCGCCATCCAGGCTGTCATCGCTGAAGCCGCCGCCAAGCGTGTCATCGCCGAAATTGCCGCTGATCGTGTCCTCGCCGAAAAATCCCTGGATCAGGTTGTCGCCGGTGTTGCCGGCTATGAAATTGGCCCCGTTGTTGCCGAACCCGTTGATGTCCTCGCCGCCCAGCAGGGTCAGGTTTTCGAAATGCACCTGCAGCGAATAGGTGGCAGCCTCGCTGAACACGTGGTCGGTGCCGCCGTTGAAGAAGTCATCAAGGTCGATGGACGCGTCGTCGATATAGAACGTGTCGTTGCCGAACCCGCCGCTCACCTCGCCCGCGATGGTGCCGCCGCGGGTGTCGATCAGGTCGTCGCCACCCCCAAGCCCGACATCGCCGCCGATATGGCCGGTGTTGTAAATCGTGTCATTGCCATCATTGCTGTTGGGGTTGAGCACGCTGCTTGCGATCGTGCCGGAGTTGGTCAGAGTGTCGGCGCCGGTGCCAAGATTGACGAAGCCGGTTATATCGCCGCTGTTGGTGACTATGTCGTTCTCGCTAAGCAGAAACATGCCCCCGTTGAGCGTGCCGGAATTGGTGATCTCTTCGACCGCGTCACCCCCTTCGATGGCTCCGACCGAGTTGTTGAAAGCGTTTCTGAGGGTGATCGTGCCGGAATTGACCAGTATTCCGCCTTGTGCAGCATTCAGGTCGATTTCCCGCATCTCGATGGTGCCGGAATTGTCGATAAAGGCCGTCCCGTTCCCGTCCACGGCAAAGAGCCCGCCGATCATCGTGCCGGAATTGTTGATCCGCACGTCATTGAGATCCGGGGAATCCGAGGTGAAGACGGATTCGCGGTCGGCCTGCATCAGGTCGGTGTTCTCGATGATCAGGTTGAAGGCGCCATTGGGGCTTTCGTCATGGAAAAAGTCATTCAGTGCCTCCATCGTGCCGTGGTTGATGAAGATCAGGTCGTCTGCGGTGGCGCTTTGGGAATTGCCCCCCGACAGATCAAAGAGCGCTGTCACGGAACTGGTCGTGGACACGTTGCTGATCGTGCCGTGGTTGAGGATGATCGCGCTGTCGGAATTGACGTTGATGGTCGAGCTGGACGCCCCGCTGATGATCGTGCCGTAATTGGCCAGCGTGGGGCGTCCGGTGCCGGACATGTCAAAGGCGCGGGTACCGTCTTCGAAGATCAGGACGCCGGGGGCGACGACGACCTCGTTGAAGCCGGTGATGTTGGTGGTGCCGTTCAGGATATCGGATGTGATGATCGTGGTTGTCATATCATTTTGCCCTCAATTGTTTTGGGCGGATCGCAAGGGGGGGCGTCCGCGGAATATATTTGCAAATGTTTTCAATATATAAGGGCAGTTTTCCACCCCCCCGATCAGGGGGGGGTGGGGGGGCTTGTTACAGCAGGAAATCGGTCTCTGAGAGGCCGATGACGCCTGCGATGTCCAGGCGGAAATCCTGGGTGCCGTCGCCGTTCACATCCACGAACACCACCGTGTTCGGCCCGCCACCCGGCGTGCGCAGCAGCAACTCGGCCTCGCCATTGGCCGACGCCGCACCGGTGCCGCCAAAGTTGATCGTGCCCTCGACGATCGACCGCAGATCGATCAGGTCGGTGCCCAGCTCAAAGTCCGAAATCGTGTCGAAATTGCCGCCCACAGCCCGGCTCTGGGCAAAGCTCTGGAACATGAAAACGTCCTCGCCCGCGCCGCCGGTGAGCGTGTCCGCCCCGCCGCCACCGACCAGCGTGTCGTCGCCATTTGCGCCCGACAGCGTGTCGCTGCCCGCGCCGCCGTGGATGTAGTCTTCGCCGTCGCCGCCGTTGAACACATCCGCGCCGCCCTGGCCGAACATGACGTCGTCGCCCGCGTCGCCGACCATGGTGTCGTTGCCCAG
>NZ_CANLAG010000015.1 GCF_947488715.1 uncultured Tateyamaria sp.
GGCAAAGGCAGCAGCACATTGAAACGACTGGTTCCGGTTTCGCAGGCGAAACCAGCGCCAAATCACCATATCATGCAAAGGAAGACGACGACAAAGTTTGTAATTCTTTAAGGAATTTAGAATCTTTGGCGTAAGAAAAGCGTTAAGCATCAGTACGCTACCTGTGTTTGGGTGCCTGAATACAGGACGAGGGGGGCCAGGATACAGGCGCAAAGGCACCCATCTACGGGTCGAATGGTGCCGATTCGCAGGAATAGCGGTGCCAGGATGCGGGATCGCTATATATGGGTCTCGAATGGGACTCTGGACGAGTCCCGCAGGTCACAGTTTGTCCGGTTTTCCACGCCGAACTTCTAAAGGAACCCGTTTACAGGATTGGCCCGTCCCGTATACGGGTGCCTATTGGGGAACCCACAGCACCGTTGAGCGCGGGCACCTTTTAGGGCATACTACGCGACAAGCCACACCAACAAGCGGTTCGACCGCAGTGGCACCACGCAGGGCAGGGCGCATAGATGGACACTCCTATTCCGCACGACACGTTGACAGGACCGCTGCGGCGGCAATCGGTCAAGAAGAACGTGGCCGCCATTCACGTGTCAGGCAAGCTGACACTACTGCAACGCAAGCTGAGCAACGTGCTGCTGTTGAACGCCTACGACACGCTGGTCACGAAGACCAAACATCAGATCGACGCACGCACGCTGTGTATGATGGTGGGCTACAATTCGAACGACATGGACACGCTCAAACAGTCTCTGCGCAGCCTTGCAGAGACGACCGCGGAGTGGGACATGCTGGACGCGAACGGGCGGCAGGAGTGGGGCGTGTCGGCGTTGCTGTCCTATGCCAAGCTGTCGGGCGGCGTCTGTGAATACGCCTATTCTCCGGCGCTTGCGGAAAAGCTGCATGATCCCAAGGTGTTTGCCCTGATCAATCTGAACATTCAGCGGCGGTTCACATCCGGTCATGCGCTGGCGCTTTATGAGAATTGCTATCGGTTTGTGCGGACGGGATCGACCGGGTGGTGGCCGATTGACCTGTTCCGGCGGCTGATGGGGGTCGAGGGCAGTGCCTATTACGAGAGTTTCAAGCATCTGAATGCCAAGGTGATCAAGCCCGCCGTGGCCGAGGTGAACAAGATGTCGAACATCATGGTCACACCCGAGTTGCGCAAAATGGGGCGACAAGTGAGCGAGATCCGGTTTGCGATCCGCGAGAACCCGCAGCTGGCCCTGTTGGACATCGATGATGGGGCAGGGGTGCGGCAGAGCCCGGTTTATGCCGCGTTGATGGATCTGGGTGTGAGTGACCGTTTGGCGCGTCAGTGGATTTCCGAGCATGGCGCGGATTATGTCGCCGAAAAGATCACCTATCTGAAGGGCAGGGGGGGCGTGGACAGTCCGGTGCGGTATCTGCATGCGGCGTTGCGCGATGACTACAAACCCGCCGAGGCCGCGCCGCCGTCCCCGGAGGCTGTGGCCGCAGCGACGCGCCGCGCCTCGGTTGAGGAGGGCGCGCGGGCGCAGGCAGAGGCGCGCGAGGCGGAGGTCACGCGCGAACGCAAGGCGCGGGCGGCGGTCATGGCGCGGATACAGGCCCTGGTCGATACGCGGTCTCCGACCCAGCGGGATGCGGACCGGCGGCTGTTTCTGGCGAGCCTGCCGGATGATGTGTTCCGGTCGGAATTCACGCGGTTGGGTTGGCGGGCGGCGGTGTGTCTGCCGCAGATGGTTCAGTTTTGGGAAGACCTGGTGCCTGGCGCTTTTGACGACGTTCAGGACGGTTAGGCGGCGCGGCGCAGGCTGCTGACCAGGGTTGTGGAGACAAAGGACAGCGCGGCGATGCAGACGATCGACGGCCCGGCGGGCGTGTCGAGGACAAAGGCGGCGCGCAGGCCAATCACCGTGGACAGGGTGCCGATGACGGCGGCCATGAGTGCCATGCCCTCGGGGGTGCGCGACAGTGGCCGTGCAGCGGCGGCGGGAATGATGAGCATCGCGGCGATCAGCAGGACGCCCACCACCTTGATCGCGACGGCGACGGTGATGGCGAGTGCCAGCGTCAGCACCAGTTGTTCGCGCCGGGGGTCGATGCCGCTGGCGTGGGCGAGGTCTTCGTTCAGGGTGGCGGTGAGCAGGGCGGACCAACGCCAGCCGATCAGCGCGACGACCAGTGCGGCGCCGCCCCAGATCACGGCGAGGTCACCGCGGGACACGGCGAGGATGTCGCCAAAGAGGTAGGCCATGAGGTCGATGCGGATGCCTGACAGGAACGACACGGCCACGAGGCCGAAGGCGAGGGCGGAATGTGCGAGCACGCCCAGCAGCGTGTCCATCGCGTAGCCGCGCCCCGAGAGTGCGCTGACCGTCAGGGCCATGACCAGCGCGACGGTGATCGTGCCAACAAAGATCGACATGGAGAAGGCCAGCGCCAGTGCCACGCCGAGGATTGCGGCATGGGCGGTTGCGTCACCGAAATAGGCCATGCGCCGCCAGACCACGAAGCAGCCCAAAGGTGCCGCAGCCAGGGCCACGCCGATCCCGGCCAGTGTGGCGCGTATCAGAAAGTCGTCCAGCATCACTCGGCCGCCTCGGTGTGGTCGTCGTGGTGATGGTGGTGGTCATGTTCGTGCCGGTAGAGCGCCAGTGCGCCCCCGGTGCCGGTGCCGAAGAGGGCGCGGTATTCAGGGGCAGAGGCCACGACGGCGGGTGTTCCCTCGCAACAGACGTGGCCATTGAGGCAGATCACGCGGTCCGATGCGCTCATCACGACATGCAGTTCGTGGCTGATCATCAGGACGGCGCAGCCGGTATCCTGTCGCACCTGTTCGATCTGTTGGTAGAACGCCGCCGACCCCCGTTGGTCGAGGCCCTGGGTTGCCTCGTCCAGCAGCAGCAGGTCGGGTTTGCCGATCAGGGCGCGGGCCAGCAGGACCCGTTGGAATTGCCCGCCGGACAGTTTGGACAGCTGCGCACGGGACACGTCGGGCAGGCCCGCGCGGGTCAGGGCCTCGTTGATCTGAGGTGCCGTGACGTGGCCGGACAGTTTGAGAAACCGCGCGACGGTCATGGGCAGGGTTTCGTCGATATGCAGTTTTTGCGGCACATAGCCCATCCGTACACCCTCCGCGCGCTGCACATGGCCTGCGGCGGGTTTGACGGCGCCGATGATGGCGCGCAGCAGGCTGGTCTTGCCCGACCCGTTGGGGCCAACGATGGTGACAATCTCGCCCTTGTCGATCCGCAGGGACACGCGGGACAGCACCGTGCGCGCGCCATAGCTGACGTTCAGGTCGTGGACGTGAACCAGGCTCATTGGGCGGGTTTTTCCGCGCAGGAGGGGCAGACGCCTTCGGCCTCGACAACGGTCCTTTCGATCTGGAACCCGGTGGCGCGGGCCGCATCGCTCAATGCGCCGCGACCGGGGGCGGATTGCGTTTCGGCCACCGTGTCGCACAAGCGGCAAATCATAAAGACGGGCGCGTGCGTATGGCTGGGCTGGGTGCAGGCGATGAACGCGTTCAGCCGCTCGATCTTGTGGGCAAAGCCGTGTTGAACGAGGAAATCGAGCGCGCGGTAGGCCACGGGCGGTTGTGATCCAAACCCGGCATCGCGCAGCCCGTCGAGGATGGCATAGGCCCCCAGCGCGCGATGTTCCTGCAGCAGAATCTCCAGAACCTTGCGGCGTACCGGTGTAAACCGCAGCCCTTCGTCGGCACAGCGGGTGTCAGCCGCGTGCAGGGCATCCGTGACGCAAGCGCCATGGTCGTGACTGGCAAAGCCCAGAGGCCCTGCGTCGGTATTTTTGCGCGAGTCACTTGTCATGTTATCTTATAACATCTATGCCGTCAGGAAGTGTTATAAAATCACATGAGGGTTACAATGTCCAGAAAGCTCGCGGGTCTGTCCGTCACTGCCATTCTTGCCGGAGGCACTGCGCTGGCCGATGTGCCAAAGGTCGCCGTTGATATTGCACCGGTGCATGCGCTGGTGGCGCGTGTGATGCAGGGGGTCGGCGCGCCTGATCTGGTCATCCGGCAGGGGGCGAGCCCGCATGAGTACAGCCTGCGCCCATCCGAGGCCGCAGCGTTGCAGAATGCGCAGATGGTGTTCTGGATCGGGTCTGATTTGACGCCTTGGCTGGCGGATGCTGTTGGAACCCTTGCAGCGGATGCGACGGTGACGTCGTTGCTGGAAGTCGATGGGACCATCACGCTGGATTATCGCGACAATGCGGTGTTCGAGGGCGATGACCATAACGACCATGGTCACGACGATCACGACCATGACGAAGCCGGACATGAAGACCATGCTGAGGATAAGCATGATGAGCACGAACACGACGAGCATGGGCACGATGACCATGCGGATCACAAGGACGAGGGGCATGACGACCACGGCCATGACGATCACGCAGAGCACAAGGAAGACGGTCACGATGATCACGGGCATGACGAACATGCCCACGAGGAACACGCCGAAGAAGACCATGAAGAACATGCGGGCCACGATCATGGTCATCATCATGGCGACCATGACCCGCACGCCTGGCTGTCGCCGCGCAATGCTGTGACGTGGATCGGTGCCATTGCCGATCAGTTGGCCGCCGCCGATCCGGACAATGCGGATGCCTACCGCGCCAATGCCGCCGCTGCCCGGACGGAAATGGACGCGCTGGTCGCCGATGTGAACGCGACGCTTGCACCGGTGCGCGGCAAGCGCTTTGTCGTGTTCCACGATGCCTATCAGTATTTCGAAGCGGATTTCAATTTCCCCGCTCTGGGGGCCATTGCGCTCAGTGATGCGAAAGACCCCAGCCCGGCGCGCATTGCCGAGATTCAGGGACATATTGCTGAGGATGGCGTGACCTGCGTTCTGGCTGAACCGCAGTTCAACCCCGGTCTGGTTGCCACCGTGACCGCCGGGACGACGACCCAAACCGGTATTCTCGATCCGCTTGGGTCGAACCTGGACCTTGGGCCTGCGTTCTATCCGCAGTTGATCAACAGCCTCGCGGATGCGTTGGCAGAGTGCCTGTAACTGATTGACGGAATAGTATGGTGGTCATCCGGTATCGCCGGGTGATCACACTATTTTACATAATCATGATTATGACGCTAATTGTATTCAAGCGTCATGGGGTCTGAGGCCGAGGATCGACCGGGCTTGGGCCACGGTTGCGACAGGTCTATCATGTTCGGCGCAGATGTCGACGGTGCGGCGCACCAGTGCGGCATTCGATGGGGCCAGTTCGGTTTTTGACAGGCGGACGTTGTCCTCAAGCCCGGTGCGGGCGTGGCCACCCGCGGCGATGGACCATCTGTTCAACGTAGGCTGCGCGGCACCGATCCCTGCCGCACACCATGGTGCGTCCTGGCCAAAGAGCCGGTGCACGGTGCGCACGTAGTAGTCGAACACGTCCCGGTCCGCAGGCATCGCATTTTTGACCCCCATCACGAACTGCACATAGGGCGTGCCGACAATCTCGCCTGCGTCGGCCATCTCTTTGGCCTTGAGGATGTGGCTGAGGTCAAAGGCCTCGATCTCGGGTTTGACCTGATGTGTGCGCATTTCGGAGGCGAGCCATTCCACGAGGTCGGGCGGGTTCTCGTAGACCCGCGTGGGAAAGTTGTTGGACCCCACCGAGAGCGACGCCATGTCGGGCCGCAGCGGCAACATTCCGCCCCGCGCGGTGCCTGCCCCGGACCGCCCACCGGTGGACAGTTGAATGATCATGCCGGGGCAATGCTGTTCCAACCCTTCCTTGAGGCGGGCGAATTTCTCGGGGTCGCTGGACGGCGTCTGGTCATCGTTGCGCACGTGGCAGTGGGCGATGGTGGCCCCGGCTTCAAAGGCTTCGTGCGTGCTTTCGATCTGTTCGGGGACGGTGATCGGCACGGCGGGGTTGTTGGCCTTGGTCGGCAGCGATCCGGTGATCGCGACGCAAACGATGCAGGGGGTGTCCATGGGTCGTCCTTTGGTGGCGCAAGTGCCTGAACACTGCGCTGGAACGTGCCAGCGATCAAGGTGCGGCAGCGCACAGCGTCCGCGTATACTTGTCACTCCGTTGGCCTCTCACTAAAGTCGCGACAGCTTTATTCTTGATTGGCCCGCACGGCAAAAATGGATTTCCTCGCATCCAAGACAGTTACCAAACCGCGTCTGCTGTTTCGGCCGGACCCGGTGTTGGGATGGGCGTTTACGCCGGGTTTTCGCGTGGACCTCAAGGGCCAGGGCAAGATCATACAGACCATCGACGATGCGGGCTGGCGGGTGGTGCCGGGTCAACCGTCGGGACCTGCGCCGCGCGTGGCGGTCTACGGTTGTTCGTTCACCTATGGCGCGCGTTTGCAGGACGACGAGACGTTCTGCGCCCGCGCGCAACAGACGCATCCCGACCTGCGTATTCTGAACCGGGGGATCAGTGGGCACGGCACGGTGCAGAACCTGTTGCAGTTCCGGCGCGACGTGGCGCGCGGTGCGGTGGATGCGGCGGTGTTTGCCGTCTTTTCCGACCACCGGTATCGCAACGTGCCGCACCCGCACCGGATGGAACAGTTCCTGTCGCCCGAATGGTACAGGCAAGGGATCGAGCATATCCCGGTGCTGCGCCACGGCGCGGATGGGCAGGCCGCGATCACCTATGTGCCGATCTGGCAGCCGATCACGCGCGAGGCCGAGCTGGCGCCGTTCCTGCCCGATCCAGGCATGTTGGGCATGGCAATGCAGTCGGTGCTGGCCATGGTGCGCGACACCGCGCGGGCCGCGCAGGTGCCGCTGCGCATTGTGCTGCTCGATCAGCTGGACATGGCGTTCAACGCCTGGATGCTGCAACAGGGCGGCGATGTGGTGGACATCTCGACCCCGTCTGACCCCGCGCACACGTTCCTGCCGGATGACGCGCATCCCAACGCGCACGCCAACGCGCTTTATGCCGAACGTCTGGCCCCGGTGCTGGCCGATCTGCGTGCGGAGGGCGGGATATGAGCGGGAAATACGTGCTGGGCGTTTCGTCCCATTTCCACGATGCCGCCGCCGTTCTGGTGCAGGGTGATCGCATCATCGCCGCCGCGCAGGAAGAACGGTTTACCCGGCAAAAGGCGGATTGGCGGTTTCCTGAAAACGCCATCGCCTATTGCCTGTCGCGCCTGCCTGCCGGGGCGCATCCCGACGCGGTTGCCTACTACGAAGACCCGGCGCTGAAGGCCGAGCGCATCCTGCAGAACGCCCGCCATCAGACGCCCGGCGGTGCGCGCCTGTGGCCGCAGATGGTCAAGACGCTGGGCGCACTGTCCCAGGAGTTGCCCGCGCAACTGACCGCCATCACCGGACACGCAGACGATGTGCATTTTGTGGCACACCACCGGTCCCATGCGGCGTCCGCCTTTTACCCCTCGCCCTTTGCGTCGGCGGCTGTGTTGGTGGTGGACGGCGTGGGCGAATATTCGACGACGACCCTGTGGTCCGGCACGGCGGAGGGGTTGGAGCCAATCGGCGAGATCCGCTTCCCGCATTCGCTGGGCCTGCTCTATAGCGCGTTCACGCAGTATTGCGGGTTTCGCGTCAATTCGGGGGAATACAAGCTGATGGGCCTCGCGCCCTTTGGCGCGCCGATTTACGTTGACCGGATCAAAGAGATGATCACGCTGCGCGCTGATGGGTCCTTTGCGCTGGATATGGCCTATTTCGACTTCGCGCGCGGGCCCAGTTCGATCTCGCCGTTGTTCGAGGGGGTGATGGGCAAGCCGCCGCTGGCACCGGATGCGCCGGTCACACCGTTCTATATGAACGTCGCCGCCTCGGTCCAAGCCGTCCTCGAAGAGGCGATGATCGCCCTAGCCCGGCACGCGCTGGCGACGACGGGTCACAGCAACCTGTGCCTTGCCGGCGGCGTGGCGCTGAACTGTGTTGCCAACGGGCGCTTGCGGGCGGAATTGCCTGAGCTGTCGGGGTTGTGGATTCAACCGGCTGCGGGCGATGCGGGCGGTGCGTTGGGTGCAGCACTTGAGGTTGCGCGCGATGGTGCGGCGCGACCGGCCCCTGCGGGCGGTGACGCAATGGATCACGCGCTGTTGGGTCCGTCCTATGACGCGGAAACGATCCGGTTGGCGTTGGAGGATGCGGGCCTTGTCTATGACCGTGTGGATGATCCGGCGACCTATGCGCAGCAGGTGGCCAAGCTGTTGGCCAAGGGGCGCATCGTCGGCCATTTCGACGGCGCGATGGAGTTTGGGCCGCGTGCGTTGGGCAACCGTTCGATCCTTGCGGATGCGCGGGGACAGGACACGCTGAACCACGTGAACCGCAGCATCAAGTTCCGCGAAGGCTGGCGCCCCTTTGCGCCCATTGTGCTGGCGGACGAGGCCGCGACCTATTTCGAGACCACGGATCCCAGTCCCTATATGCTGCTGGTTGCACGGCTGTGCGCGGCCTATCGCGGGCCAACCGACCGCGCGGCGGCGCGGGCGCAGGGCCTGAGCGAGCCGATGGACATGCAGGCCGCTGTGCGCAGCGATTTTGATGCGGTCACCCATGTGGATTTCAGCGCCCGTTTGCAGACGATGACGCCGGGCCAGGGCAGTCGTGCGGCGGACATTCTGGCTGCGTTTCACGGGCGCACCGGCTGTCCCATGCTGTTGAACACCTCGTTCAACGTGCGCGGCGAGCCGATTGTCTGCACCCCGCAGGATGCGATCACCTGTTTCATGAACACGCGGATGCAGGTCTTGGCCATTGGTCCGTTCATCGTCCAGCGCGGTGCGCAGGGCGATTGGATCAAGCGCAAGGTTGGAAAGGTTCAGTTCGATGCCGATTGATCAGGCGGAATTTTACGAACACGTGGCCGCGATCCTTGGTGAGGGGGACGACTGGGTGACACAGGACGGCCAGTGGCAGGCACCGATGGCGGCGCTGGCCACCCCGTCCCGGTCCTTTGCCGAGGTGTATGGCCTGTCGGGGGATCTGTTGGACCGGGTGGCGGACACGGCCCGCGCGCAGGGCGATCATGGGTTGGAACAGGCCGCGCGGGCCTGCGCAGACGCGCTGCGTGACGGGGCGCTTGCGTTGGATGACAGCATGACGGACGACCGCATGACCCGCTTTGTGTACACGGTGGTCTAGGACGTCACGACCGCTTGCAGGTCAAAGATCGGCAACAGCACGGCCAGCACGATAATCAGGACAAAGCCGCCCACAACCATCATCAGCATCGGCTCCAGCAGTGCTGCGATGCGCTTGCGTTCGGTACTCAGCCCGTTTTCCACCAGAACAGCGGCGCGTTCCGTCATACGGGCCAGCCGGACAGAAGCCTCGCCTGCGCTGACCAACTGCCGCGCAACCGGGGGGACAATGGACAGTTGATTGAGAGCCGTGGACAGGGTTTCGCCCTGCCGGATCGCGGTCGACACGGTTTCGGCCTCGGTGCGGAACTGTTCGACATCCAGCACCTGTGCCGCGTTTTCCACCGCCGACAGGACGGCGTGACGACTGCCCAGCACCAGCGCCAGTGTGCGCAGATATTGCACCGCCGCTGACAGGCGCATGAACCGTCCTACCAGCGGCAGGCGCAACAGGACCACATCGCGGCGACGGCGCAGGTTCGGCACGATGGACGACGCGATGCCCAGTAGGGTCAGCGCCCCCGCGATGATGCCCAAGAGCAGCAGGTTGGCCTGTATCCAGTCGCTGATGGCGAGCACCACCTGCGTGATGTCCGGCAGCGGTCGGCCCGACAGCTCGAACATCGCCACGATCTCGGGCGCGACGCTGACCATGAGGATCGCACAGACCAACAGCGACACGGCGGCGACAAAGGCGGGATAGATCAACGCGCTTGCGATCTGCGCCCGGTCGGTGCCGCGTGTTTCCAGATAGTCGGCCAACTCGTTGAACACCGCCGCCAGATCACCCGCCGTCTCACCCGCGCGCACGGATGCGATGTAGAAGGGTGGAAATCCTCCGCCGGTGCGGGCCAGCGCCTCGGACAGGCTGGACCCGTCCATCAGGGCGGCACGGGCGGCGGCAGCGACCCCGTCGAGGGCGGCATGACCGCCTTGGCGCACGGCCTCGAGGGCGGCCTCGGCGGGCAATTCAGCAGCCAACAGGACGGCCATTTGGCGGGTGAACACCGCTTGCAGGTCAGGCGTCAGCCGCGCCTTGCGCCGACCGGGCCGCCAACGCAGGCCCCCGCCCGCCTGTTCGCGCAGCACCAGTTCCGAGACATAGAGCCCCTTTTGCTGCAACTGCCCCGAGGCGTGGCTTTCGGTTTCGGCGATGATGGTGCCGGTGCGCCGCTTGCCGCCTTCAGTAAAGGCCACGTAGCCATAGGCGTTCACGCCACATCCCCCACGACGCGCAGGGTTTCAGCCAGCGTGGTTTCCCCGGCGATGACCTGTCGCAGGCCTTGCCCGATCAGCGTCTCGCCCACGTCCAACGCGATGGTCGCCAGCTCGCTTTCATTTGCGCCGTTGTCGATGGCGGTGCGCAGGCGTTCGCCCACCTCGATCATCTCGAAAATCCCGACACGGCCCGCATAGCCCGCGCCGCCACAGGTGTCGCAGCCCACGGCGTCGTACACCTGTTCGGGTGTGGTCAGGCCATGGCGCGCGAACAGCGCTGCATCTGCGGCCTCCGGCGCGCGGGGGCTGCGGCATTCATGGCATAGCCTGCGCAGCAGACGTTGCGCAATAACGCCGCGCAGGGTCGCCGCGATCAAAAAGTCGTCCAGCCCCAGATCGCGCAGGCGCACCACCGCCCCCACGGACCCGTTCGCGTGCAGCGAGGAAAACACGAGGTGCCCGGTCAGGGCCGCTTGTGCTGCAACGCTGGCCGTCTCGCCATCGCGCACCTCGCCCACGAGGATCACGTCGGGGTCCTGCCGCAGCGTGGCGCGCAGCCCGGCGGCAAAGGTCATGCCGATCTCGGCGTTGATCTGGCTTTGGCTGATGCCGGGCAGGTCGTATTCGATGGGGTCCTCGACCGTGACGATGTTACGTTCATCCCGGTTGGCCAGTTGCAGCAGGGAATAGAGCGTCGTCGTCTTGCCCGCGCCCGTGGGGCCGGTCGCCAGGATGATGCCGTTGGGCATGGCCGACATCCGGTTCAGCAAGGCAATCTGATCGGTGGACAGGCCCAGTTGGTCGAGTGGGCGCACCCCGGCCGAGCGGTCAAGGATCCGCAACACCACCCGTTCACCGTAATTGCCGGGCAGCGATGACACACGCGTGTCGATCATGCGCCCGCCGATGGACAGCGGGATACGCCCGTCCTGCGGCAGCCGGGTTTCGGCAATGTCGAGCGCAGCCATCACCTTGAGCCGCGAGATGATCCGTTTGACCGGCACATCGTCGCGCACCATGACGGGCTGTAGAAACCCGTCGATGCGCTGGCGCACGCGCAGCCCGCCCTCGAACGGTTCGATATGCAGATCCGACGCGCCGGCCTGTACTGCGCGGCGCAGCAGTTGGTTGACCAGCCGGATCACCGGCGCTTCGTCCACGTCTTCGAGCAGGTCGCGGGTGTCCGTGCCGCCACTGCCGTCCTCGAGGTCAAAGGTCACGCCATCGGTGCCGTTCTCGGTGTCGGAGTTGTCCTGATAGGTGCGGGCCAGTGCGGTGTCGAACCCGTCCTGATCCGCGCGCAGCAGGCCCGCGACGCGGTCCGTACCGACCCGGCGTTGTGCCTCGCGCAGGCCGGGGGCGGTGAAATTCGGGCCGATCACCAGATGGGTGCCGTCAAACAGCACCTGATGATCCCGCGCGAACGAGAAAGGCAGCCTAGTTTTCGCCAAACCGGAGACGGTTGGGAAGTGGGGGGAGGTTGCGTTGCTGCGCGACATCGTCGACGAATCCGGCGTCAAAGGGTTGGTTCAGGTCAGCGCCGTCAAACGGCAGGCCCACCTGGCTGGTTCGCGGGTAAGTGTCGTCGTTGTCCGGTGCAATGGCAAGGCTTGCCGCCTTGGCTTGCCGCGCCAGTTGCCGTGTCAGGTGCCGCGCCTCTTTCTCGGAATTGACCACGCGGGGGCGCAGCATGATCAACAGAACGCGCTGGTTCTTGCTGGAGTTCTTGCCGCGAAACAGACCACCCACAACCGGCAGCTTGCTTAGACCCGGCACGGCCTGACTGACCGACCCGGACCCGTTTTCCAAAAGACCGCCCAGCATGATGACATTGCCGTCGCGCACCAGCACGTTGGTCGACAGCGCCCGGCGCGCGGTAATCTCACCACCGGCGGATGCGGTTGCATTGGTCAGGCTCGACACTTCCTGATCAATGGCCAGCTTGACCGTATCGTCCGCGTTGATCTGGGGCGTGACAGTCAGGGTCAGGCCCACGTCCTGACGTTCGATGGTCTGGAACGGGTTGTCCGGCACGGCATCCGTACCCACCGTGGAAAAGGAGCCCGTCACAAACGGCACGTTCTGCGCCACGACAATCTCGGCCTCTTCGTTGTTCAGCGTCATGATCGACGGCGTGGACAGCAGGCGCGTTGAATTGCTCTGGGTGATGGCGCTGATCAGGCCAACCAGCCCTTCGCTGCCATTGCCTGCGGCGACGCCGATGCTGCCGCCATTGCCGGGGGACCCGACGCCGTTTGTGTCGTTCAGCACAGAGGACACCAGGTTGGTCAGGCTGGGCCGTCCCTCGAGGGCCAACTCGACCCCGCCGATGATCGCGTCGTTCAGGATCAGGCCGAACTGCGCCGACAGGTCGGCAAACCCGTCCACGGACATCTCGAAAATCACCGCTTCGACCAGCACCTGCGAGGGGCGGCGGTCAAGGAAATGCACCATCTCTGCGATGTCGCCCAGACGTTCCTCGGGGCCGGTGATCAACAGCGTGTTGGTCTTGGGTTCCGGCACAATGCGGATCGGGGATATCTGGCCCGTGTCGTCACCGGACTGGTTTGTGATCGCACGCAGCACCACATCCGCCAGTTCCGTCGCGTCGGCATAGTTAAGTTCGATGGCGCGCGACGAGATGTTGTTGCGTTGGGTGTCCAACCGACCGGCAAGGGTGCGGAGCTGCTGGCGCAGGTCGTCAGGGCCGGACACAAGAATGGCGTTCGACCGCGTATCCACCGACACGGCGGCATCGTCCGGCACAATCCCCATGGACTGAATCACATCCAGCACTTCGCCTGCATTGGCATTGCGCAGGCGGATCATCTCGATCGGGCGTTCGGCGGGCACGTCAATCCGTTCGATCAGGTTGATGATGCGCGCGTGGTTCTTGGACCGGTCCGACAGGATCAACCGGTTGGAGCGCGGCAGCGGCGTCAGGATCGCTTCGGCGGGCAACAGCGGGCGGACCACTTCGACAATCTCGCTCAGTGGCACGTGCCGCACCTCTATCACGCGGGTCTGAAAATCGCCCAAACCACCGGGCGGGACATCGCCCGACAACTCACGTGCAACGTTGATCGGCACAATCCGGTCCGCCCCGTTGCCCGACACCAGCGTCAGGCGGTTCAGCTCGAGCACGCTCAGGAACACTTCGTAGAGGTCGGCGGGCGACAGATCCTCGGGGGCCAGCACCGTGACCGTGCCGCGCACACCTTCGTCCAGGACAAAGTTCCGTCCCGTGGCCTCGGATACGATTTCGACAAAGCTGCGCAAATCCGCGTCTCGCAGGTTCATCTCTACCTGTGCATGGGCGGCGGGGGCGCTCAATAGGGTGACGGCCTGCACGATGCCAAGCATCAGCGCGACATAGGCCGCCCGGATCGGGTTCAACGGTATCATTGCCTGCTCTGCCTTGTATTTTTACAAGTTCATTTTGCTCTTGTTCGGCACATTAGCCGATATGCGCTGTCATTGCATCCCAAAGGTTTTCACAATGATTCGACCAGCGCAGGGCCGCTATTCGGGGAAACCCATCAGCTCGGGCATGTCGCCACCTGTGTCGACCCAGATGCCGGATGCGTCGATGCGCGCAATCACCATACCATCCGCAAAGGCGTCGCCCACACGCATAATCTGATCGCCGGTCGGATGCGACACCAGCCCCCAGACGGCATCGCCTGCACGCACGGTTCCCTTGAGGCTGTAGCCCAGCGACGAAAGCGGCGGGCGTGGCGGCGCGGGGGGCTGCGGTTCTTCTTCGACGGCGACCACAACGGGTGTGGGCGGCGGTGCCGGAGGCTTGGGCGGCTGCGGCTCGCCGAACAGCGCGGGCCAGATCACAGTCGCAGGTGCGGACGCCTCCGCCACAGGTGCGGGGGTCAATTGCGGTACAGCGTCGGCGTTGATGGAACGCGGCGTGGTCGAGGCCAACGCCTGCGTCAATTCCATCCCCGCCAGAACGACGGCGCCCAGCATGACCAGGGTGAGTGTTGTCGAAAGGATGCGCATGAATGTTGTCTGTCGCAGGTCGGGTTGTGAATGTGGACGAAAATTACAGTTCGTGGTAAATACACTGGAAAATAACATAAAAATAAGAGCAGGATCAATGGCAGGACGTCCAATCAAGGCCGCAATAGCGGCTTTCTGCGCAGTTTCTATCGTCGGTTGTGCCGAAAACACGGCAACCAGCCAACGCGGGTTCAAAGCGCAGTACAATCAGGCCCGCACCGCGTTGGAACAGGGCAATTATGACAAGGCAAATCGCGTTTATGCGCGGCTGGTGACCGATGCGGGACCCTTTGAAGAGCGCGTGAGGCTGGAACACGGCCACAGTGAATTGCGCGCCGGGGCCTTTGATCAGGCCGCCGCAATCGCGCAGGCCCTGGCCCAATCCGGGTCCGGAAAAGAGCGCGCCGCGGCCCTCGCCGTCAAAGGCACGGCAGACCACGAACAGGGCCTCGCGCTGCTGCGGGATGGCCAGACGCGCGCGGGTGCTGCACGGCTCACAGCCGCGGACAAGGCAATCGCCGAAGTGCTGTCGACCCACCCCGAACTGGACCCCCTCGGCGCTTTGGCCGGGCGTCAGGCCAGCATCAAGGTGCGGCTCAAGGCGCTGCGCTAACCGTCTGGTGCAACCAATGTGAGGGCGGCGGCCACGCTGCCTTCGGTGTCGGCGGCATCCAGCCTGAGGGCCGCGATGTCGTAGCCCCAGCGCGGATGCGCCTCTGACAGCCAATCGGCAAGCCGACCGAACCGGACCTCATCAAACCGCAGGGTGACAACGCCCTGGCTATCCGCGCTCAGCTGGCTGACGGCGTCGCGCAATCCCCGTTCGATCAGCGCCTGCTCGATGCCACTGGTGCCGATCGGGGCCGTCACGATGGTCTCTTCCGGTTGCGGCAAGCCTTGCAGCTCGACCACACGCGCCTGCACCCACAGGTTCAGCGCCAGCGCATCGGACCGGTCGTCCAGGGCGGCGTTGCGCGTGTCATGCAGCGGCAGCAGCAAGCCAAAGATCAACCCGGCGGGCAGCGCCACACCCAGCATGATGGCAAGCAACAGCCGCTCGCGCGGGGCCAGCCGGGACAACAGGTCGATCAGGCGCGCGCTCATTCCGACACCTCTGCCACGTCCGTCACACGCATCTCGGCACGCACGCCGGGGCTGTTTTCATCGGCGCGTGTGTCGACCACGTCGATGCCAAGGCCCGCGTCCCGCAGCGCCGCAGCCAGCCGGTCGGCGGCTGCAAAGTCCGAAACCCCGACCACGAGGTTCAGCCCGTCATTTGCACTATACCGCGCCGCGCGCGTGTCCGCGCCCTGTGCCGCCAGCACCAGTGCCGCGCGGTTCAGCGTATCCAGCGGGTCGGGTGCCGCCTCTTTGGGTGTGGTGCCAGCGCGGCGTGCGTTCAGCGCACGCGTGACCTGCACCCGCGCGTCCAGAACCGGGCCAGAGGCGACAAAATGTTCCTGCACCAAGGCCGTGGTGCTGGCGTTGATCTGGGCGGTCTCTGCCGCGATCCGCTGGACAATCACGTATTGCGATGCGGCCCACAGACCCGCCGCAACCGTGCCGAGCAAGACGGGATATCGCCAGGGCATCCATCGGCGCGCCACCGCGTCACGCGCCCGCCGGGGGTCACGGCGCAGATCCATCTCGACCTCGCCCCCCGCCAGCGCCTTGGTCACATCGTTGCCTTCGGTGACGGGTATGTCGTGCGCGGCGGCCCATCCCGCGACTTCGGGCACCGGCGCGCCCATCACGTGCACCGCGCGCGGCGTGTCGCCGTTTGCCAATGCGGTGTCCAACAGCACCAGCGCCACATCCAGACCCGCGCCAAACCCGTCATCCGGGCCCAGCCGTATCGCGACCCCATCCGGCGTTGCACACATTGTCCACGTGCCGTCCATTGCCGGCAATGCAAGGTAATCCGGCAGAACCGCGCGGCACTGTGGCCCCGCCTGCGCGCGCCATGCGTCGATCCGGTCGCTGTCGGCCACAAGCACGCGGTCAAACCGGTCGGACCCGCCCCGCAGATGAAACGGACGCATCTCGGCGCTGTCACCGTCCAGCCCAAAGCGGTCCCGCAACTGGCGGCGGGCCACGTCCTCGCGCGTCTGCCCGCGCAACCTGTCCGGCAGGTCAAGCGTGACCGTCGCCACTTCGGCACCCGGCACAACCAGCACCTGACGCGCAGACAGCGGGCCATCGGCATGGGTCACATGCACGAATTCCGTGTTCTTGCCGCCAAATGGATCCAAAGCCGTCACCCGCGCCCCCGATAAAATGCGCCCGCGCCAACCATGCCGTTCGGGGCGCGGCGGTTCAACCTCATCGCACAGCTAGTCATAGCGCGACACCCGCCATTCCACGTTGATCCCGTTCAAAAGGCCGATCCGTCGGTACAGCACCAGCCGCGTCGCGCGCCGGTCACCGTCCTGTGCCGTGATCTCGGCGAGGAACCAGTTCGAGGACACGGAAAAATTGCCGGGGTTGGGCGCGTCGGGGTCTTCGGGCTGCACCGCCAGACCCAACTCCTGAAAAAAGGTATCGACCGACCCGAACGGCTCTTTGCGCCTGCTTTGCAGCGCGGTGCGCAACCGGCCATCGGATACGCCTGGCAGGGCCGCGGCCAGCGTGTCGAATGTGGCGGTGTTGATGTTGACCGTGCTGTCACCGGGCAGCGCCGCGATATGGGGCTGCAACAGGGCCAGCGTCTCGGGGGACAGTGCGGGAATGGCCGCCAATTGCTCGACCATCAGGATCGGCCCACCCAGCGGCGCAATCGGTGGCGTTGCCGCGTCGAAACCCGCCGTACTGCCAAGCCCTTGCGGCGACACAAAGGCGGCAATGTCGTCCCCCACCTGTTTCGGGATACTCAACCGCGACAGCAAACGATTGAACCCCTCGCGCGCCGCCACGTTGACCGGGTCAGCCAGCCAGTTGACGTTAAAGAGGCCCTGTTGATCGCTGATGCGCCCCGACACAACCCCCCGCGCCAGCGGCACCTCAGCCACATCTGACGCCCAGGCGTCGTCCAGCGTGTCCAGACCACCGCTGCGCAGGTCGCGCATCAGCACCGCGCGACCATAGGCCTCGTATGCCGCCAGCCCCGAGGTCAGAACATCCGCCTCTTGCGCCGCACTCAACCGCATGCGCCCGGATTCCGCCCGCGACAACAACAGGACCGCCGCCGCCGCCATGGCCGCAACCAACACCAGCGCATTGACCAGCACAAAGCCCGCGCTGCGGTGCGGGCGCGTCATCTCAGGCTCTCCAACAGGCGCAGGCTGCCCCAGTCCGGCCCGACCACCGTCACCTCAATCGCCAATGGCAGCGTGCTGAAATAGGCGGCAGGCGGCGCACCTGTGTTGTCCTCGTCCCCCGACACTTCGGCCGTGAGGGCAACAGTGCCCAACGGGGGCGCAGGTCCATCGACCCAGCCCACCCCGTCCCACAGAGTCCGCAGGCGCAACTCGGACACGCCGCGCATCACGACGGTTTCACCGCTGCGCTGCCCGCTGTCCTGCGGGATCAGCGTGGGCCAGTGACGGCGGGTCAGCACACCCTCGACCGGGTCCACGCGCCATTCAACACGGTGCCGGTCGGTATGGGCATCCTCGGCCAGCGGTTGCCCCGCCAGCGACATATCCAGCCCACCCTCCACCTGATCCAGCGCCGAACCGGGCGGCTGGCCCGGCGGATAAAACAGCATCGGCACCGCCGCCGACATGTCATTGCGCAACAACGCGAGCCCCTGCGCCAACGCCGCCGTTCGCGTATCGATCTCGACCAACCGGTCATTGATCCGCAACGTGCCTGTCAGGCTCTGCACCCCCATGACGGCCACAAGGGCAAAGACCGACATCGCCACCACCAGCTCGATCAGGGTCAGACCGGTATCGCGATGGGGGACGGGCTGCCTCATGCCCCCGGCCCTGCCACATAGATCACCATCTGCGCGGCGGCACCGCTTGGCGCGCGCCCGGTGATGGTGATGCGGGTCAGCCCCGCCGCCGTTGGCACCGACGCAGTGTCCAGCGTGATCACCCGGCCCGCCACATCCACCTCCGCAGATAGCGGCACAGACCCCGGCGGCAGGCGCAGCTCGGCTGCGCGGTTGCGCACGGCCAATTGTGCCAGCGTACGATCTTCGGCACCGCCAATGGCAACGCGCGCCTGATCCGTGGCCCGCAGGGCCGCCATGCTGCCCATCGCCAGCACCAGCACAGCCACCGCCAGCTCCAACAGGGTCAGGCCACGATCCCGCCGACCGCTTCGGATCACGCGCCGTCGCATGTCACCATCCCCTCGGCTGTGCCGCGACAGGTCGTGCGCCCCGATCTTTCGTTCCGGCCAAAGGACACGGTGAACTCGGACACCTGCCCATTCGGCAGGATCACGATGTCCGGTGCCTCTGGCCCAGTACGATCGGCCCGACGCAGCACCGTCACACGGTTGCGCCAGCGCACGGCGCGGTCACTCACCTGCCAGCCGTCTTGCGTGCGTGTCGCGATCTGCAGACCACCACGCCCCAGCGCGATCCCAAGGGTCTGGCGACCCTGAATGGCCCGCGCGCGCGTCCGTTCCAAACCGCGCACAAACCGCTGTTGATCCGATAGCGCCGTTGCATCGCCGCTGCGCGCCGCAACCAGGCTGGCACCCGTGGCCAGCACAGCGACAATCGCCACCACAACCACAAGTTCGATCAGCGAAAACCCCGCGCTGCCCGACCGCGGGCTGCGATCAAGGGTCAGCTTCCGCTCCATGATCCTATGTCGGCATTGGCACCGGACCCACCCGAGGCCCCGTCAGCCCCATAGGTGAATACGTCGAACTGCCCATGCACACCCGGCTCGAGGTACTGATAGGGCTGACCCCACGGATCAACAGGCAAGCGGTCGATATAACCGTTGGTCGCATAATTGGCCGGTGCGGGTTCCGAGGTCGGGCGGTTCACCAAAGCGGCAAGGCCCTGCTCTGTTGTCGGATAGCGGAAATTGTCGAGGCGGTAGAGTTCGACCGCGCTGGAAATTGCGGCGATGTCAGACTGCGCACGCGCAGCCCTCGCCTGGTCGGGGCGATCAATCACACGCGGCACGATCACCAGCGCCAGAATAGAAAGGATGACGACTACAACCATAAGTTCCAAAAGGGAAAACCCGGCGTCGCGCTCTGTGCGCCCGTTGGCCTGTCCGTTTGTGTCCCGCATCGCTGTCATCGCACCCATGTCCTGTTTCGCAGATGATAGGCACGGTCACACGGGCTTGTCCATCGCTCGGTGAACAGCGACAAGAAGGGATGACCCCAATCGCCGTTTTCCATGTTCTGCTGCTTGTGATCAGCCCGGTGATCGGGTCCTTTCTGGCGGTTCTGGTTGACCGCCTGCCCCGTGGTCAAAGTGTGGTCATGCCGCCCTCGGCCTGTCGGGCCTGTGACACGCGGCTGCGGACGCGTGACCTGATGCCTGTGCTGTCCTTTGCCCTGTCTCGCGGGCGATGCCGCCACTGTACTGCACCGATCCCGCCCTTCACACTCTATACAGAGCTGTTGGCGATCGGGGCGGCGCTGCTTGCCGTCCTCAACGGGGGCGACATGGCGTTTGTGGCCCTGAATGCGCTGTGGCTCTGGTTGCTGATTGCCTTGGCGATGACCGATCTGTTGTGGTTTCGCCTGCCCGATCTGTTGACCGGGACGCTGGCCGTTGTGGCCTGGGGCTTGGCCATGGCGCCGGGAGGTCCCGGACTGGGCCATGCGGCATGGGGCGTTGCCCTGGGCGTTGGCAGCTTTGCCTTGATCCGCTGGGCCTACGCAAAGGTGCGCGGCCGCGAGGGGCTGGGCCTTGGCGATGTCAAACTGATGATCGGGCTGGGCGCATTTGCCGGTCCCTTTGCCCTGCCTCATCTGGTGCTGTTTGCCTCGCTCTTTGCGCTGGCCGGGGCGCTCGCAACGCGCCACACCACGGACGGGATGGCCGCCACGCGCCCCCTGCCCTTCGGGACGGCCCTCTGTGCGGCGGCGGCGCTGCTTTGGCTGATGCGCGCGGCGGGCTGACACAGATCGCACTTGCAGTTGCGCAAAGCCTTGCGATTGTGGACAATATACACCGCTGCACCTTCACCCATATTTCAAACGGGCCAAAGATATTTTGATGACAGTTTTTCGCCGCCTCACCACTGCCATGGCCCTCTGCGCCACAACGGCATTTGCCCAAACCGACGGATTGCCGGACACCGTGGTCTCCGCGCTCGAAGCACGTGATTTCACCACGGCACGGGCGGCGTTGATGCCGCTGGCCGAGGATGCGGACAACCTCACGGCACAGTTCCGTCTGGCCGCTCTGCTGTTGCAGGGACAGGGCGGGCCACGCGACACGGACGGCGCCGTCGCCATGTTGCGCGCCGCTGCCGAGGCGGGATATGCGCCCGCCGGTCTGCTGCTGGGACGCATTTATCTGACGGGTGGCTCTACCGGTGTGGACCGCGATCCTGCGCAAGCGGCGGCGCTCCTCGACCCCTTTGCCACAAACGGCAACGCCGAGGCACAGTATTACATGGCCCTCCTGCTCGCCCTTGGTGAGGGCGTGGCACAGGACACCGACCGCGCGCTGATGCTGTTGCGCGGTGCCGCCGACCAAGACCACACCGAGGCGCAATATGAGTTGAGCAAGGTCCTCTCGCGCGGGCCAGATGCGCAGGATAATGCCCAAGAGGCGCTGAAATGGCTGACCGCCGCCGCAAGCAATGGCCACGTCGAGGGCCAGTATTTCCTCGCCCTCGCCTTTGACATGGGCAACGGCGTGCAGATGGACAAACCCGCCGCGCTTGACTGGTATCGCCGCGCCGCCGAAGGCGGGCTGCCCATCGCACAACGCACCCTCGGCACCAAATACCTGACCGGACAGGACGACACCGACCCAAACCCGGACGAAGCCCTGCGCTGGCTCACCGCCGCGGCAGAGGCAGGTGACCCCGGCGGCATGATGAACCTCGCCATGGCTTACGGCGGCACCGGCGGTGTGCCTCAAAACGACGCTGCCGCACTGCAATGGCTGCAAAAGGCGTCTGACAGCGGGCTGGCGCGGGCGACGTTCGTCCTCGCGCACTATACCGAAACCGGGCGCGGTATGGCGGCTGACGTCCGCGAAGCCGCCCTTTTGTACCGCAAGGCCAGCGAACAGGGCCACGCCGACGCAGGCACGCGCCTTGGACAACTGGTGGGCCAAGGCGTGCTCGACAGCCATATACCGCCCCACATGGCCGTTCCCTGGGCGCGACTGGCCGCTGAAAACGGCGACGACGGCGCGCGGAACTGGCTCATGAAACAGGCCGATGACGCTCTGCGCCCGGCGCAGGCCACATATGGACACCTGCTGCTGCATGTGGACAAGGACGCCGCCGCCGCCCTACCCTATCTGACCGCCGCCGCAGAGGCGGGCGACGTGGCCTCGCAATTCGAAGTCGGCACGCTTTACGCCACGGGCAATGGTGTGGACCTGAACTATGAACAGGCCCACGCCTGGTTCAACATCGCCGCCACCAGCGGCCACGCAGCCGCCACCACGCAACGCGATGCCCTTGGCAACCTGATGACACCGGACCAGATCAGCGCCGCACAGGACATCACACGCACCTTCTTTGCCACCGCGTCCGACCGCCTGCCCGCGAACGTCGCCAAACAACGCACACAGCCATGAAACCCGCGTTCATTGCCCTTGCGCTGACCCTTGCGCTGGTCGGGCCAACATCGGCCCAAACCACGCCCGTGCCACTGACCACACTGCAATCCGCAGCCCAGAGCGGCGCACCCGACGCACAACTGGCCCTCGCCCTGCGCTACCTGAACGGCGACGGCGTCCTGCAAAATCACGCAACGGCGGCGCAATGGCTGACCGCGGCCGCGCAGGCCGGAAATGCAGAGGCACAGAACCGCCTCGGCCAGCTCTATTTCGAAGGGCTGGGCGTCGCACAGAACACCGCCACCGCGCGCGACCTGCTGACCCGCGCCGCACAGTCAGGTACCCCGCAATACCTGTTCGATCTGGGCATCGTACTGGAGGCAAGCGGCGACGCAACCGCCGCCGCTGAACGCTATGAACAGGCGGCAGCATCAGGGCATCCTGACGCTGCAACCAGCCTTGGCGTGATGTACCACAACGGCACCGGTCGGCCACAGGACCTCAACCGTGCCCGCGCCCTCTATGAACAGGCGACGGCCCAAAACCACCCGCGCGCGCTCAACAATCTGGGCCTGCTCTATGTGCGCGGCGAAGGCGTGGACCAGGACTATGCCCGCGCTGCCGACTATTTCCAGCGCGCCGCCGAACTGGGGCTGCGCACGGCCATGACCAACCTCGGCGTGCTCTACGAAAACGCGCTTGGCGTGCCTCTGAACGAAGAACTGGCACAGGATCTCTACCGGCTGGGCGGGTCAGGTGGCACCGGCGGGACGCTGGCCAGTTTTGTCTATGACCCTCGCCTGCGCGCGCCCGAAGAAACGGCGGACGCCATCCGGAACATGACCGAACTGGCGGATGCGGGCGACCCCATCGCCATGTTCCAAACCGCCTGGCTGCTTGCCACCAACCCCGAGCGGGATTTCCAGATGCTGCGCGCCGCAGCGCACCTGTTTGCCATCACCGCCGAACAGGGACACGGGCCATCCATGGCCAATCTCAGCCTGATGTATTTCCGGGGTCAGGGTCAGCCGCAGGATTACGTGTTGGGACAGATGTGGCTGCTACTGGCGCAACGCGCAGGCGTCGACACCGCCGCCCTGACAGCCGAATTCGGGCGCCAACCCAGCATCAAACAGATCACACAAGCCCAGACTTTGGCGCAGGAACACATTTCCCGCTAAACGAGAATCGCTCTGAAATGACAGAAGTTCTTGGCAAAAAGGTCTGCTTTGCGTTAACCTTTTGGTCAAAGTTTATTCGTTAACATTTTTTTAATACTCACTCATCCGACCTGCGCCACATCCACCCGTTTCACCCGCAAGAGGAGCTGGACATGTCTCGAACACTTATGACCGCTGCACTTTGCCTGTCGCTTTTGGGCGGCGTCGCGCACGCAGATGCGCCGCAACCGGTGCAACAGAACAATTCATCCGCTGTCTGGTTCGAAAACTGGGGCACGCTCAGCAACGCAACCATGACCATCCGCACCCCACAAGGTGAGGTATCACAGATTTTTGCCGCATCCGGCACACCGGTGTTCGAACTGCGCGGCCAAGAGATCGTCGACGGCGTCTATCGGTACGAACTGTCCGCCGCGACCAAGGAAACAAAGAAAATAACCAACAAAATCAATGACGGACGCGGGGATGCCTCGCGCGACGAAGCTGCCGTGCCCTTCAACGCATCCGGCGTGTTCATCGTGTCACGCGGGGTGATCGTCAAACCCGAAGACATCAAAGAAGAATAACCAAACAAGCCCAGGCAAAACGGGCGCAAGTCACAAGAAAATATTGGAGAGGACAATGAAAATTTCACTCAAAACCTTTGGGCGCAGCGCGGCACTCGGAACAACGGCGTTGTGCCTGATGTCTGGCGCAGCCGCTGCACAGCAAGTGTTCACATCCGACGTGATTGTCGATGGTAGCCTGTGTGTCGGCATTGATTGCGCATCAGGCGAATCATTTGGGTCCGATACGATCCGGCTCAAGGAAAACAACCTGCGGATACATTTCGACGACACATCGTCATCCGCGTCCTTCCCCGCCAACGACTGGCGTCTGGTGGCCAACGACCAAACCAACGGCGGCGCCAACTACTTCGCGATTGAGGACTCCACCGTAGGACGTATCCCTTTCCGGGTCGAAGCAGGCGCAATCGCCAACGCGCTTTACGTAGACAACGAAGGCGATGTCGGGATTGGCACGGCCTCGCCGGTTGTCGAAGTGCACGCGGTTGACGGCAACAGCCCGACCTACCGTCTGGAACAGGATGGATCGGCCGGTTTCCAAGCCCAGACATGGGACATCGCCGGCAACGAAACGAACTTTTTCGTCCGAAACGTGACCAATGGCAGCGACCTGCCCTTCCGCATCTTCCCCGATGCAGGCGACGATGCCCTTGTGCTGCGCAATGACCGGGTTGGCGTCAACACCGACAACCCCACCACCACGATGGATATCCGCAGCAGCAGCAGCGATACTACCAATGTCCGCATTTCGGACTCCAGCGGGTCCGGCACCGCACAGCTGTTGACGCTGGAAAACAACGGCGGCGCGCAGCTGTTCCTGAACAATACGACCAGGACAGACGCGCAGTGGCTGTTCAGCGCTGGCCGATCGCTGATCCTCGCCTCGTCCGACAGCACGGCGGACCGTCAGTTCGAACTGGAAAACAACGGCAACCTGGAAATCCAGGGCACCCTGACCGAAAGCTCGGACAAGAACCGCAAAATGGCGATCGAGCCGGTCAACCCGACCGAAATCCTCGCCAAGGTGCGTGACATGCCCGTCGCCGAATGGACGTATATCCATGACGCCGAAGAAGGCATTCGCCACATCGGCCCGATGGCGCAGGACTTCTACGCCGCCTTCGGCACAGGTGCATCGGACACAGGCATTTCCACGCTCGATTCCTCTGGCGTCGCGCTGGCCGCGATCCAGGCGCTGAGTGCGGAAAACGCGGCCCTTCAGGCCCGTCTCGACGCGATCGAATCGCAGCTCGCTCAGGACTGATCGCGCCTGCCACACTGCTTTGAAACGGGCGCGCCGGTCGCGCCCGTTTTCACGTCTGACACAGCCGTGACCACACCCCGCAACACCCTTGCATTTGGACGATCAGACGCCACACTGATCCCACCCAAACCCGGAGACGCCCCCAGATGGATCGGTTTATCCAGCATCCCTACGAGAAACGCTTTGTCCTCGCCGCGCTGATCATCGTCGCGCTGGCCTACCTGTTCTGGACCGGCTCCCGCTATCCGGCACTCGACGAAAAGGCGATGATGTCCGGCGCCATCCAGCTCGAGGATCCCCTCAGCTTCGAGGCCCGCTTTATGCTGACCGAGGGGATGGGCCTGCTGGAACGCATCTTCTGGACCACGCTCAACTGGATCGACACCAACAAAAAGGGGATGACATTCGGCATCCTGCTGGCCGCGGCGTTCCTCACCCTTATGCCCTACGTCAAACAGCGCAGCTTTCGCGGCGGCTTTTCCAACTCCCTTCTGGGGCTGCTGATCGGGACACCGCTGGGCGTCTGCGTCAACTGCGCGGCCCCCATCGCGCGGGGGATGTACGCATCGGGCATGCGCGCCGAAACGACGCTCAGCGCGATGATCGCCTCGCCCACTCTGAATATCGTTGTGCTGACCATGCTGTTCAGCCTCGTGCCCTTCTACATGGCCGTGACCAAGATCGCCCTCAGCCTCGTCGTCATCCTCATCGCCGTGCCGCTGATCTGCCGCTTCCTGCCTCAAACCGAACTGCCCGAGGACGAAATCACCTGCCCCCTGCCCGCGCCCATCTCCGCACGTGGCCCAGGTGCCGAAGGTCTGGGCACGGCGCTGTCCAGCGTCGTGACCAGCTATGCCGCGAACCTTTGGTACATCATCAAGATGACCGTGCCCCTGATGCTACTGGCGGGCCTGTTGGGGGCCATCACCGCGACGTTGCTACCGCAAGACCTGATTGTGGGTCTGGGCTTTAGCCTCGGCATCGTGGTGCTGATCGCGCTGATCGGGCTGTTCCTGCCCGTCCCCATCGCCTTTGACGTGGTCATCACCGGCGCACTGCTCGGGGCCGGGATTGCCCATGGCTACGTGATGACACTGCTGTTCACGCTGGGCATCTTTTCGGTCTACTCGTTCTTTATCGTGACGCAGTCGGTGGGCCGCCGCGCCGCATGGCTGATGTCTGCCGTGGTTGTCGTGCTGGGCATCGCCGCCGGGATCGGCGCGCACACCTACCACGGCTGGCAAACGCAACGCGCACTCGACCTGCTGCTGAACGCCGAAAACGCGCAAACCCCCGGCTGGGGTGCCGCCCATGCCGCTACCCCCGGCATCACCGTCACACAGACCCCGCTCGCGGCCCCCTCGCCTGCCGCCGACACCCCCTTTACCCGGATCGAAGCGTCCACCATCGGCATCGACAAACCCATCGAATTTTCCATGCGCGACATGTGGCCCCCCTTCTGGGAAGGGCGCAGCCTGTCCTCTGCCGACATCGACCGTGACGGCGACCTCGACCTGGTGATCGCATCCACCGAAGAGGGGCTCTATTTCTACGACAACGACGGAACGGGCCAGTTTACGCGTACACAGTTCGACCTTGGCCCGCTGGCGGATCTGCACGTGTTCAACGCTGTATTGGCGGATCAGGACAATGACGGCTGGCCCGACCTCTTTATCGCCACGTACCTCTCGGGCAACTACACGTGGCGCAACGCAGGCGGGTCATTCGACACCACGTCCCCCCAGCCCGTGCCAACCTCACACGACGCACCGATCGCCTTGGCGCTCACCCTTGCCGACCCGGACCGCGACGGCGACCTCGACATCGCCCTGGGCCACTGGGCCGCAGGCTGGTATCGCCGCATCCCCGGCGAGGAATCGCGCAACGCAATACTATGGAACAAAAACGGAACATTTTCACAGCAAACCGCCCTGCCCGGCATCCCAGGCGAAACGCTGTCTATCCTGTTCACCGACTTTGACACCGACGGCACAACCGACCTGATTGTCGGCAACGACTTTGACATCCCCGACTATTTCTACCGTGGCGACGGGTCCGGCGGGTTCGACATGCTGGCGCACGACAGCGGGTTGATCCCACATACCACAACCACCACAATGTCCGTCAAAACGGCCGATCTGCACAATACCGGGCGGCCAGACATCTACCTCGCCCAAATCGCGGGCCGGTCCTCCGGCGTCTCCGAGACGCTCAAGATGCAGCCGCTGTCCCAATACTGCGACCTGATCGAAAACACGTCCGAGCGCGCAATATGTGACACTAACATGGGGATAAAGGCGTGGTATCGCTCGGGGAACAACTTTGACCCGACCTATGCCTCCGAATGTCAGTCGCTCACCGGGCGCTATGCGGGCGAATGTCGGGCCATGCTGGTCAAGGATCTGGCGATCCAGAAACGTGACGCCTCGCTCTGCGCCCTCATTCCCGTGGATCAACCGATCCCCCGCGCCTACTGCGATCTGCATTTCAAACCATCCCGCAACGCCACCGCAGACGAAATTGCGCTGACGCACCCGCAAATCCTGCGCTCAAACGTGCTGCTGTCGTGGCAGGACACCGCCTTTGCCGATCAGGCCGAGGCGCAGGGCCTCGACGTCGGCGGTTGGAGCTGGGACACCAAGATTTTCGATGCCGATCACGACGGCTTTCAGGACGTCTACATCGTCAACGGCACATGGGTCCCGAACGAGGTGTCGCCCTCCAATCTGTTTTTTCACAACAACGGCAACGGCACCTTTGCCGAGGAATCCGGCCCCTTCGGCCTCGAAGACTACCTGATGACCGCCGCCGCCACGACCTTCGACATCGACAACGATGGCGATCTCGACATCGTCACGCACCCGGTCAACGGCCCGCTGACGGTGTTCCGCAACAACACGCAGGCACCGGGCGTTGTGGTGGCCCTACAGGACCTTAAGGGCAACCGTGACGGCATTGGTGCGCTGGTGACCCTCACAGACGACACAGGCGCCTCTCAGAGCCGCGAAATACAGCTTGGCGGTGGGTTCATGTCCTTCGACGCCCCACGGGTTCACTTTGGGCTGCCACGGGGCCGCACAGCCACCGGGATGACGGTCCGCTGGCCCGACGGGTCGGTGTCGGAGTTGGACGGCCCCTTTGCCAGCGGAAATTTGCACACCGTCACTCGAAACTAGACCCTAACAAGGAGGTTTCGGCTGTTTCGCAGATAGGTTTCGCGCGCGAAACCGCCGGTGATATGGGCTTCAGATTTCTTCCAGCAGGAACCGGATACGGTCCATCACCTGTTCAATCAGCTCGTCGTTGACATGGGTGCCGCGCAGCCGAATGGCATAGCCGTCTTCGGTCTGCACCTTCTCCATCGTGACGCGATTGGCCAGCCGCACAGGCGCGGACCGCTCGACCACCTTGCGCGGCCGCCCGCCCCGTTTCGGGTCCGGGCCATCGCCTTCGGCGCTTTCGATGATCGGCTCCAGCACCAGCCATTCATCCGCCGGCGTGTCGACCGCATGGCTCTCCAATGCCTGACGCATCGCCTCCGCATGACCCGCCCGCAGCCCGCCCGCAATCCGCAGGCATTGCCGCTCCGTCAGGCGCGGCCCATAGCGCAGCATGTCGCCCAGTTCCTCGTGCACCAAGGCAAAGGACCGGACCTTGGATCGCTTCGCCTTGGAGGCTGAGGAAAACAGCGCGTTCACCGCGTCATCCACCGATGCAAAGACCCCGTCATGCACCGCAATCGCCGCCGCCCTGCCCCGCTCGTACTGGCTCAAACCGGTGCGAATTTCGTTCTCTTCGATCATCGCAACGACCGCGTCTGCCAACGTATCCGGCGCCCGGACGAAGGCCGGAATGGTCGTGTGCCGCTCCCCCCCCGACAGCGCGTTCAACTCACGCACAGCGGCCAATCTGCGAAAGCCTGAAATCAGCGCAAATTTGCCCGCCGCATCAGGGTTGGTCGGCTCGAACACTTCAATGGGCAGCCGCACGCCGTGCTCGGCGATTGAGCGGCGCAGTTCGGCCATGTCTTCTTCGTTCAGGTCAACGCGGTCCCGACTGAGGGCGTCCGACGTGATGTCGTGGATCGGCAATTCCACCACCACCAATCCCCGCGCACGGGCCTGTCGCAGGGCCTCTGCATCGGCGCGGTCGCGGGCGTTTTCCTCGCGCAGGTGTTGGGGCAAAGGATCCGAACGGCTGGCCGCATCGGCGACCACATCCGCAATCGGTGCCCGTGGACTGCGGGGCGTGGTTTCGCGCGCGAAACCCTCTTCGATCTCCTTCAATGCCTCGGCGGAAGGGACCTCAAGCTGTCTGCGTTTCGCCATTCTGGGCCTCCGTCATCTTGCGTTCCTGATCGTCCCGCCACCACGCACCCAGCAGGATTTCCTTGAACTCCGCATAGGTCAGGTCAAACGTCTCGCGCCCACGGGTATATGTCTCGCGGTTGAAGTCGCGATAGTCGGCCTCGTAGATGCCGCTGACCGTCTCGCCGGCCTGCCCGACCATCGCGGTGTATTCCTGTCGGTAGGCGTTGGTCATGTCGCCGAAATAGGCTTGGATCACGTTGGCCAAATCCGTCTGCTGGCTGGCGTCAAAACGGGTGATGATCGCCCGGACCACGTCCCATTCAAACTTCATTTCCGGCAGTCCACTGCGCCGCCGCGCAGCGTTTTCACCGTCCTCGATCGAGGCAAAGGTGGAGTAGAGCATGTCAAAGAATCGGCCCGTGGAATCGAATTCCAGGAACGAGGCGCCAAGGGGAACAAGGATGATGTCCGCCGCAGCCAAAGCGTTGATCGTCAGATAGCCGAGGGCAGGGGGCGTATCGAGCAGGACGATGTCGTAATCATCCAGCGCACCGCCTTCGTCAAGGGCGGAAGAGAGCGCATCCCAGAGCGCCCACTGCCGCAACGCCATACGCCAGACCGGGATCTGAAATTCGGCCCAATAGAGGTTGAGCTGCGCACCGATCAGATCAATGTTGGGCCAGTGGGTTTTCTGCACGACGTTTCGCAACGAAACCTGTTTTGCCTCTGTTAGAGTCTCATCCAGCGGGATTTCCGGGTCACCGGCGGCGGCCCTGATCCGGTTTTCCGCCTCGACCTGGACCGCATAGTCGCGGGCCAAGAGCGGAAATACTGTCTGCCATTCGTCCTCGACCTGACCACCCATGATCGAGGTCATCGACCCTTGGCTGTCCAGATCAATCACAAGCACTTTGTACCCATCGAGGGCCGCAGACATGGCCAGGTGCGCGGCGGTGCTGGTCTTGCCCACGCCGCCCTTGAAGTTGGCGACGGCGACGACCTTGGCGGGTAGTCCTTCGGGCCGGTAGGGACGGTATTCCTTGGTGCTGACCCCTTCTTGGGCAAAGTGGTCGCGGAGGGTCAGGATCTCTTCGAGGCTGAAGCGTTTGGCGTTGCCGGACCCTTCGCCCTGGGGCAGTTCCGGGTGCTTGTTGAGGACCCGACGCAGGTGGGCAGGGGCCACGGGGATCAGATAGCGGCAAACTTCCCAGGTGGAGAATTTGCGGAGCTTCTTGCGGCCATCCGGGGCGTATCCACGCTTGGCCAGATCATCGCGACCACGTCCGGCAAAGGCGGCGGCCTTGGCGAATCGGGCGGTGTCGACGGGGTCATTCAGCTTGGCCGCGGCGGCCTCGGGATCGAGATTGAAATAGGGGGGCAGGGGGGGCTGCTGTTTTCTGTCCATGTGCGGGTGCCTCAAGCAGATCGTATTTTTTCTACGTTATCGCGTGGATCATCGCACATCTTTGGAAAATTGTGAAATGGCAAAGGCAGCAGCACATTGAAACGACTGGTTCCGGTTTCGCAGGCGAAACCAGCGCCAAATCACCATATCATGCA
>NZ_CANLAG010000016.1 GCF_947488715.1 uncultured Tateyamaria sp.
CATCACTGCGCCCACAGGATAAATCCGCCCGGTGAAAGCAGAAGCCCGCTCAGACACCGATTTGTGCAACAGAACCAACAGAGCAGCGAAACACGTCTTTCAGCCCCTTTCGTGGAAGAATAGTGTTTTGCTGCCGTAGAAAGCGGTAATCTGAATCGGGGGCAAGACCACATCCAAATTGTCTAATGCACTTTGAGCGGCATCGGTGAACTTTGTTGAGCTGACTTACTCCTGAACTCGGGCTCCGTCTTCCCAAATACCTTCTACTACCTCTCCGCTTGCGTAGGTCATTCGGCATTGACCGCTTCTCTTACCGTCGAGAAATTGCCCTTCATAGATATCGCCATTGGAATAGTTTGCAGTGCCAAACCCGGAAATTTCACCGGCAATCCAGTTGCCCGAGAATTTAAACCCATTCGACATTTCGATAGTACCATCGCCGTGACGTTGTCCGTTGAGAAACTGGCCAGTGTATATCGTTCCATCGGGATAGACTGCTTTTCCAGCCCCTTCGCGTTTTCCTTCTACCCAGCGCCCTTCATAACGATATCCATCGACATACTTCGCCGCACCAAATCCATGCTGCAGAGCACGACGAAACTCTCCCGTATAGACAAGCCCGTTTGCCCAACGCGCGGTGCCCTTTCCATCTATCTGACCATCCACCCAGTTTCCTTCATAGGACGATCCATCTGCATAGATAATTGTACCTATTCCACTCGGTGCATTGTTCGCGATACTGCCGGTGTAGCTCCCACTATCTGCATATTGGATGCTGCCTTCACCGTTCATTTCGCCATCAACCCAGGTACCTACATAGGTAGATCCGTCAGTCGCTGTAAACGTGCCGTGGCCATGACGCTTGCCGTTCAGGAAATGCCCATCGTATGAGTCCCCGTTGGCGTAGGTTATCCGTCCTTTGCCGTTACGTTCTCCGTCGCGAAAAGTACCTTTATAGAAGTCACCATTTGCTTGAACCAGAACACCTTCGCCACTGATCTGACCGTCAGACCAATTTCCGTCATAGATTAACCCATCGCTCATCCACAAAGTACCCTGGCCGCTTCTTTGATTATCTGAGACTTCGCCGTAATAGAGTGCGTTCTCGGGGTAATTGATCTTTGCAACGCCTTGTAATTTGCCGTTTTGCCACTCTCCTTGAGAAACATACCCATTAGGTGCCGTGAGCTTCCCCCAACCATCTTGTTGGGCATTCGCAAACTCACCCATGTATACAGATCCATTGGAGTATTCCGCCCTGCCTGTGCCCCGAATTTCGCCTTTGTCCCATTGGCCAGAATACGTTCCTCCATCGGCGAAGCGTATCTTCCCTGTACCTTGAGGTTTCCCCTTCTCGAAGTAACCCTGATAGACAGAACCATTCGGGAACGTAGCTTGGCCAAGCCCAGTAATTTCACCGCCGGACCATTCGCCTGAATAGCTGTATCCATTTGGCAGAGAATAAGTCCCAAATCCCTCTTGTAGCCCGCTGAGGAATGTTCCTTGGTAGGCTCCACCATCGTCATAGGTCTTGGTCAGCATAGCGCCGTAAACGGCCTCGGCTCTTTGTTGGAGCAATGCAAGGTTAACATCCGGAACAGGTTCAATTTGGGGGGGAGGATTTTCGGGTAGATCTTCCCGCTTGTCTTTCAGATCCGCCAAAATGAGTTGTGTGGATGTTGGTAACGCACCAGCATCTTCGGCGAGATCGACGTTGCTCTCAGTCAAGTTGGGCGGTCGCTCATTGGTCGTCAAGACCGAAGTAGAGCGATCCTGGGGCGGTTCCGCGAGTTCCGCCTGATTTTGGAATGTCTTCGATGCTTCCGCAATTGCCTTGGTGGATGCGAGTTCGACATCTTTCAGACGGTTCATCTCTTGGTAGAGTTCTGAGACTTGCTTTTCTAACTCAACGACACGCGGATCGTCTTGTCTAAAAACCCGCCCCCACAAGTACTCTCCCAACGACGTTACGCCAATCAAGACAAACATGCCGGACACTGCAACGAAGAAGGAACCTTTGCCTTTCCATTCCTTGGCTAAGTCTCGTCCAAAGATGAGAAAACAAAGATACGCTAGAAACGCAAGAATTTCAGGGATGAAAGGTTTGAGCGACATTGCCAATAAAATACATGGAATTGAAAGACTGCAAAGCACCTTTCTATGCCAGCCTTGTTCAATCGTCAGGCTTTGGGTGGGGCGGCAGAGGAACTAAGCTTGAGCTCGAATCTATGACGGGTTGTTCGCTCACTTTCACACCTATGGGCTGTTAACACCATTTGAATTGCATCTCGCAGGCCGCCTGTAAAACCAGTCGCCCTACAAAACTGTCGGATGTCAGATATGACCCTAAAGCGCGGAATGCTGCAGTGCGCACCAATGTCGCATACCTAGTTTTGCTGCTATTTCTTAACGACCCAATTCCCGCTAAAACTACGAGATCCGCTTCCAATCGGAACCAAAAAACGGCAACGGCCAAGAGGAACATGACCGCCATGATCTGGCCCCAAAGCCTACGTTATTCTTTTGAGGGTGTAATCCAGTTCAGCACCATACTCAAAGCGTTCACCGAGAGAGCAATCCATGCCGCCCAAGACGGCCAACCCGGCCAGCCACCGTCGGCAGATAGCACTGCTAGCGCCATACCAACCAAGACGAAAAGGAAGCAGCCACAACCAACCGACCTGATGTTGGAAGTGAGCCTTCGGTCTGACCGCCTTGTGTGAGCCTGCCCCACGGAGCACCGAAGATCATAGCAATCTGAAAACAAATCACTCCCAGGACAATCACGCAATAAGCAAGTGGCAAGCTCATTTGGCCCTCTCCAAACACGCGCAAAATCAAATAGTAAATTAGAGACCTGAGGGAAATTGAGCAATTCGTCGCGGCTACGAAAGTGCGCCCAGCACAGACCAGAGAACCTTGCACATGAGCGGCTGCACCGCCCTGCGATCCAACTTTCACTGAGGGTCGTCACTAGGCAACCAAGCAAATCCGCCAGACATCGACGCCGAGCTCGCGGGCACAGTGTTAAGAACACATTGACACACCTTACCGTGAGCATTAAAGTGGTCCCACCTTTTCGGACAGCTTTGCAGCTTTGCTAAGGTGTATCGTGTTTAGGTTTCATGCTGCTTTCTGTTCTTCCAAGCCGGACCAATATGCGTCCTCAGGCGTTTGCCGATCAAGCGCGGAATGGGGTCGCTCTTTGTTGTAGAATGCGATCCATTTTTTGATGACGCGTCGTGCTTGGAATCCATCACCGATCTCCTCGAGATAGATCGCCTCCTGCTTCAGGCTGCGCCACAGCCGTTCGATGAAGATGTTGTCGAGGTATCGGCCGCGGCCGTCCATTGAGATGCGTACACCCGCTGCAGTCAACGTCGTGATCCAGGCCGATCCCGTGAACTGGCTGCCTTGGTCTGTGTTCATGATCTCCGGTGGGCCGTGTTTGGCGATGGCCTCGTTCAGCGCTTCGACGCAGAAGTCCGCGTGCATCGTGTTCGACAGCCGCCAGCTCAAAACCTTGCGCGTGGCCCAATCCATGATCGCGACCAGATACAAGAACCCGTTCTTGACCGGCACGAAGGTGATGTCGGCACACCAAACCTGGTTTGGCCGATCGATCTGCATCTTCCTCAGCAGATACGGGAAGACTGGGTGCTGGGGATGTGGCTGGCTGGTTCTGGGGCGCTTATAGATCGCTTCCAGACCCATCTTCGCCATCAATCGCCTGACGCGATGACGCCCGACAACTGTCCCTTCTCTTCGCAGATAGGCGGTGATCTGACGACTGCCAAAAAACGGATATTTGGTGAACACGCGGTCGATCTTCATCATCATGGCCAGCGTGTCCGCGCCGATGCCGACCGGTGTGTAGTAGAACGCCGACCGCGATAGCCGCACGAGCTTGCATTGCTGGCTGATGCTCAGCTCTGGGTGATCCCGTTTGATCATCGCGCGTTTCTTGGCCGGGCTCACCTTTTGAGCCCTTCCGACAAAAAATCGTTCTCGACCGCCAGCCTCCCGATTTTGGCGTGCAATTCTTTGACCTCCGCCTCTGTCGGACCCTCGGGCTTGCCCCCGTGTGAGAACACATCCGCCATGCCTTCGACAGCCTGACGTTTCCACGTACTGACCTGGTTCGGGTGTACTTGGTGCTTCGCTGCGATCTCTTGGATCGTCCTGTCGCCTCTTAGCGCTTCCAGCGCCACCTTGGCCTTAAACTGGTCTGTAAACTTCCGGCGCTTCGCCATTTCCGTATCCCTTCAAAGGTCTGGGATACACCTTAGCGGACTGTCCAGTTTTCTGGGACCACTTCACATCGCAACGGGCACGCGTCAAAGATCCAAGGTTACCTTAAGGTGAATTCCGATACACCGGTACAACCCTTAGCATATGTAGTGCGCTGGCAGATACTCGCCTACAACATGATCCGGACTGGCGGTAATTGGCTAACTCTAGGTTGAACATTTTTTCGGTTAATTTCCTGTTAACCTTTAGCAGTCACACGGGATCCAGTGTTAGGGGAAATTAACGATGTACGACCACTCGGATTTTGAATGCAACGTCCTTACAGCCGCCGAAAACGCGCGTTGCCACGGATTCACTGGCACCTATCTTGCACTTCTCCAAGTGCTCAAAGCTCTGCGAGACGACCCCAACTACCCACACGCAAAACTGCCAAGCGACACGACGGGCTTGAATGGAGAAAGCGCCCACTAAGTTATCCACAAACTCGACCCCTGTTTAGAATCTGTTAACCTTTGCGGTCCAATGATCACTCTAACAGAGCTTATGGGCAGGTTTATCAATGCAGAACTTCGATTGGATTGTAGCTGTTTGTGATGACCTTCATGCTTACGCTGTACGAAACGACCTTCCCGCGGTTGCTGATGCTGTAAAGAATGCAATGAATGTCGCGATTTGGGAAATCGCGTCTCTTGACGCAGGACAAGAAAACGAGACTGATTTCGCAATCAGTAGTTTGCAAACTGCTGCCGAACCTAGTGCAACCGAAGCGACGGTAATCAAGTTCCCATCGTCACGTATCGGATAACACTTACGGTGCATGCGAACCAAAACCGACGCCCGACGAGGTTCAAAACGTTGCGTCTCTTTGCAATTCTGTTTGCAGGACTACTGTTATTCGTGATTCAAAGAACAACTGCATTCCGGTTCATTGTCGAGTGAGCTCACCTATCGCTTTGACAGTCTACTTCGCCCGGCCCCGCTCGAGCAGCAGCCGATCCAGCTTTCCCTCGATGCTCTGGCACTGGTCGTCGACGCGGCGTGCAGCTAACGCCTGGAGAGAGCCCAAATCGCATGAGTTTTGCACCTTGAACAAATGGAACAGAATGGCCCAGAGCATACGTTGGAGGCGGTGATGGCATTCCCAAACCGAGGTTCTCCCTGCGACGGCCCAAGAGGGCAGCCTTACGATTTCACTCGGCTTCGGCTCGACATCTGATTGATTTTGAAAGAGGTGGCGTGCCGGTCTCGAGCTAGGGTTCGGAGTTCCGCCTGATTTAGCTACAGCAATGTTTCTTCAGACGTCAGACCTTTCACCTTGGATATTGACCAAATCTGGCGAACGGAAGATGGTGACCAAAGCAATGCCGCCTCGGACAGCCATTGGCGAAGCGGATCAGGCGGTCCCTTGTATGCCAGCATGGGATCGCCGTTACGCAGCTTCCGATGCAAACTGAATTGTCCCAGGTTGCGGCTTACTCTTCGACATCCGGATCGAAGACCGGATCGAGCACTAAAACGAGCCGGGTTTCGCCGGTGCCCTCAATTGGCGGAGACCGATGAAGCAGGCCGGACTTAGGTTCGGCGGGCCACAGTGTGCCGCGCAGTAGTATCGGCGCTCCTGTCGGTACTGTGAACACCCGTTTGGGGTCGTCGCCGTCCATCGAAATCCCGTATTGCGTTCCAGTGCCAAGGTAAGTGCAAACCAATCGGGCTGTGATGGCATCAATGTGGAACTTCCGGCAAGCGTTCGTCGTGACAGCTTGAAGTCGGAGCCTTAGGTATTTCGCCTGCATCAGGCCGGAAAACGTCTTGGCAAGGTAGTCAATATCGTTTTCAAACCAATCCCGCTCGGCCCCTTCCTCCAACCCGGACATATCGCACAACTGCTGGATTGCATCCGGCACTGTGTTCACAGGAAGAACAACACGACCATTTGGCAGGGACTCCGGATCCAAATTATTCAGCCATTGCCGAAAATTGGGAGCCGTCTGCCGTCTCCAAATCGCCGCCGCGCAACCAGGCTGCAAGAAAGTCGTCAGAGATGCTGGATCATCGGCGATAGCGACACCAATGGCCGCGTTCTTTACGGCTTTCTGCCCAAAGCTCACGCAACGTCCTCCACACGACGCCAGCCTGGGAAGGGATCGGGATAGACGGGAAGATTGCTAGGCCCAAGTGCTGCGATGGCTGGGACCTGACAAGCATCCAGGCGGCTGTTCAAAGAAGGCCAATCGATACCGGCCCCTATGAATACAATTTCTTGACGTCGGTCGCCCCAGGGTTCTTGCCAATGTGCCTGCATATAGGCCCGTGCACTGTCATGCGTCGGGCGGCGGTCTTCTGGTACGGAGGCCCACCACGTGCCCAGAGGTTTTATGCTGCTGAGCGCCCCGGCAAGGGAGAACTCGGCTACCCAGTCCGGCCGCGTAGATATCCAGAAGTGACCTTTGGCTCGAATAACTCCGGGTAGGTCGCCATTCAGCACCTCTAGGATGCGCTCAGGAATGAACGGAAGCCGAGCGCGGTAAACATACGACGTGACACCATATTCTTCGGTCTCGGGCACATGGTCTGCGAAGCCGTAAAGCTCTTTTGCCCACATCGGGTGCTCATGAGCCTGTTCGAAATCGAAAAGGCCAGTATCCAGGATTTTGTCTGCCGCCACCGAGGAGTGGTTCGTCTCAATAATCTCTGCGTCCGCATTCAGACTGCGAATGATCTTTCTGGCCGCATCTGTCTTTTCTGATCCGGCATCGTCCACCTTGTTCAAGATGACGATATCCGCAAATTCGATTTGATCCGTCAGCAGATGCACCAATGTGCGTTCGTCTTCCTCACCCATTGTTTCGCCGCGATCCCGGAGGAAATCGTAGGAGGAATAGTCGTACAGCAAATTTACGGCATCAACAACGGTCACCATTGTATCGAGGCGGGCCACGTCTGCGAGACTGTCGCCGAATTCGTCTCGGAAATCAAAGGTTGCTGCGACTGGGAGTGGCTCTGAGATGCCCGTGGACTCGATCAAAAGATAGTCGAATCGACCCTCAGCAGCGAGCCGTCTAACTTCGTCGAGCAAATTGTCACGCAATGTGCAACAGATACACCCGTTCGACATCTCGACCAGCGTTTCGTCGGTCCGGCTCAGTTGTGTATCGGCCCGAACCAAGTCTGCATCGATGTTCACTTCTGACATGTCATTCACGATTACCGCGACCCTACGTCCTTCGCGGTTGTTGAGTACCCGATTCAGAAGCGTCGTCTTCCCCGCTCCAAGAAAGCCGGAAAGAACCGTGACAGGCAGTCGATTGTCTTGCATGGGTGATCTCCAAGAGGCGCGCTGAGAGTCACGCAACTTGCGCAGTTACTAGACAAATACAACTGAAATTGTTACGTATGTCACTCACCTGGAGAAACTCGTTCATGAAGCGCAACAGCCGCCTCTCCTTGGCACTTCACACCCTTAGCCACATGGCAGGGGACCCTGATCGCGTGAGAACATCGGCGGACATCGCGGATCACGCCAGGACCAACCCTGTTGTAGTACGCCGCGTTCTCGGAAAACTGAGGGAAGCGGGATTGCTCACGTCGGAGAAGGGTCACGCAGGGGGGTGGAAACTTTCGGTACCTGCAGACGACATTTCGTTGGCGGATGTTTATCTCGCCCTCGACGAACGGCTTGTATCTGGGGCCAGTCAGGACGACGAGCCGTCCGACTGCAGCGTCGAAACCGGCCTTCAAGCACGTGTTGCAGTAGTGCTCGACGAAATCGAAGAAAACCTTGTCGAGCGCCTAAGGGAAACTTCCATAACCGACGTTCACCCGAAAACGTGCAGTTACTGCGAAAGCCAAGCAACGCAGTAGCGTTGCATTCGCTGCCGTCGCAATTTGCACGAAGCGGACATTGAAGCCTAAATACCAAATGGCGGCTTTGTCCCGCCAGGCAGGCGTCCGACCGCGCTTAGCTAACGTACGCTCTGGGCTGGTCGCTTGTCACAATAACTGGCTATCTTATGGTCTGTACACAACTCAAGTAGTAGAGTCTGGGTAGCAAGGATGACTCTAGCAACACGCAATGGATCCATGGTCATTTCAGTGAGATCATCATCTATCGCGCTCTCCATCAAAAGAATGGATTTCTGCGCGACCAAAGCGTACTCAAACAAATCCCATTCGTCTAGTTCTGCAAGCTGAAGGATCCACAGGGCGGCGCATTCCTTGGAGAGCCTAACGGGAAGGACACCAGCCGTCAGGGCATATTCAAGAACGTCGTAGATGGTTGAGTAGCTCAGCGATGTAACTGGACGATGTTCACAATGGAGCGATCTCTGCAGAAACTTCCTGTGCCACAGGTGTTCTACTTGCTTTGGAGCGATCTCAAGAAAAGCGGCTATTTCGTCTCGACTAAGAGGAATATGCATTTTGGCCCACGATGATTCCGATGATTCGGTACAAACCTACTCGACATCTTCTTTACATTTTATGTAAAATCACGCAGCAGTGGACGACGCTCTGGTTTATCTTCAATGCATCGAGAGCTAAGAGTTCGGAAGCGTATGTGCAAAATGAGCGTTGGATCAACTCTGGATTTTCGACTTAGGGTCAGGATTCATAACCAGTAAATGACGAGAGCCGCGAGGGCTATGGCTGAGAGGAACACCTTCGGGCATCTGTCATAACGGGTCGCGACACGCCGCCAGTCCTTGAGTCTGCCGAACATGATCTCGATGCGGTTGCGGCGCTTGTATCTACGTTTGTCGTATTTGACCGGCGTCTTGCGTTTCTTCCGGCCTGGGATGCACGCGCGTATCCCCTTGTCCTGTAACGCTTCTCTGAACCAGTCAGCATCATAGCCGCGATCCCCGAGCAGCCATTTCACGTTTGGCAGGCCGCTCGGCAGGGCCCGTGCGCCGATGTAATCGCTGACCTGTCCGGCGGTAACGAACAGGTCGATTGGTCGCCCCTGACTGTCGCAGATAGCATGCAGCTTGGTGTTCATACCGCCTTTGGTTCGACCGATCAGGCGGCCACGCCCCCCTTTTTGGCGGCCATGCTGGTCGCTGTTCGGTGGGCCTTCAAGTATGTCGCGTCGATCATCACGGTCGTCTTCTCACCGTGTTCTGCCGCCAGCCCGGCCATCATCCGCGCGAAGATGCCTTTCTCGCTTCAGCGCTTCCAGCGGCTGTAGAGCGTTTTGTGCGGGCCGTATTCCACCGGTGCGTCGCGCCAACGTAACCCATTGCGATTGATAAAGATAATCCCACTTAGCACGCGCCGGTCATCGACGCGGGGTTTACCGTGGGACTTTGGGAAGAAGGGCTCAAGACGCGCCATCTACGCATCGCTCAGCCAAAAGAGATCGCTCATGTTACCGCTCCGTTTTCGTAGCCGTGAATCACGCAGCGCGGCGGAATTCAATGCATCCTGACCCTAGCGGAACAGGATCCGGAACGCATGCTGTCGTTGAGCGAAAAAGAGTTCCAGTCGGCCATGACTGATGCTGGTTGCAACGTTAAGGAACTAATTCACGAGTTCCAAGCTTCGGTCGCAGAGCTGCTGTCCAAGCTTCACCGGGGCGAAAGCAAATAGCGAAGGTCGGCTTTGGGCTGGGTGCGACTTTGGAGCCAGATGCAGCGCCAGTCCTTACTGAGCCCTCTCCGACGTGAGGTGCAGTCCGGGCCTAAGAGCTGCATGCTTTGGGCTTCGAGGGTTTTCGGACCAGACGCATAGTCATTGACAATCAGTCTTCACAGATGCGGTGACATCGTCACAGCTTCAGAAAAGGTCTGTCGGAACCATATGTGCCGAGCAGAGCCCTCATATCGTCGATGCCAAACCATGTCGTACGTCACAGGTGGTAGAGGAAACGGCGCAGAGCAGTACTCGAAGCCGCGAAAGGCGTCACTGGCTATCCCCCTAGGAAGGGTTGCTATAACGTCTGTGCCTATTGCGAGCCTCGCCAGCGCATAAGAGTTGGACGCGGCAAAGTGTATTTTTCTTGATAGACCAGAACCCTCCAACGCTCTGTCGACGATACTTTTGTTCTCTCCGCCGAAGTCCAATACGGCATGTCGCGACGCACAATAATCAATGGAACTTGATGGCGCTTGTCGGCAGCGTCCGTCGTAAAAGCAAACTATCGGGTCTTGGTATAATCGCGTGACCGAGAGTTCCAAAGGATACGTACCAACAGATGCTGTCACCGCAAGGTCAGCCAAATCTTTGTCCAAGACTTCAAGCGCCCGCCTTCGGTCTCCAAGTTCGACAAACTTGAGCTTTGCATTGCTTGAACTATCCTCAACTCGCTTCTTCAAAGCAGAAAGAGCGGGCAGCAACTCTGTCACATTTGTAGCAATCGTAAAGAAACCGTCGTCTACAGCCGGAACGTACTCACTGTGTAGCTCCAACCCTTCCATGTCGCTGACAATCTGAGCTGCTTTTGGAGCAATTAGTGCTGCTGCGTTTGTAGGCGTGATGCCCCGACCCAGTTTGCGAAATAGCGGGTCATCCAAGCAGTCTCGCAACCTGTTCAGACTATGACTGACCGAGGATTGGCTCACGCCAAGCATCTCGGATGCGCGCGTGACCGACTTGGTTTCATAAACTGCAAGAAACGTCTTAAGCAGCCGCCCATCAAGAGCCAAAACATCAACTTTCTTCATGGATTTTTCAACTCTGCGCCATTGATTCACCGCCAACTCCTAAGCTTTTCTCACAGATGCGTGATTTCAGGAAGGCAATTGCATGAACACTACCGATAGTAGAAACACTTCACCAAAGCCGTTGCTGGCAGTGATCGAAGGAACGGGGCATCAACTAAATCGTGTGCCAACGGCGTATCATGAAATGTGCTGGTCAATAGACGTTCTTTGCGACTTGAAGCTTGCTGCTGAAAGGCAAGGGTTTGAAGACGTGGCCATGGAGATTGAGGTTGCATATCAGAGGCTAAAATTCTTGTTGACCCGGAACACCTGATGGTGAGGACGTGCTCAAAACTATAGGGCCCGGAGCGAGGCAAGATGAAACAGGCTGACTTCTCGCCGCAAATCCGTCTTCTTCGAAGGTTAGAACCGCCCACCGACCCAGAGTTTATTCTCCAAGTCTGTTTGATTTTGGGTGTTTGTACTTGCAGCTATTTTTTGGCTGGGTGGTGGGTGTGTGCTGCGTGGGGTGCTTGCTACGTCGCAATGCAATTCTGCGAAAAAGCGGTTGTACGGCTGGTCCCTAGCTCGCCTACGAGGCTTCAATACACATTGGTGCTTTACGTCCTGTTCGTTGAAGCCTCGGTTTACTGCGCGATGCCAGTGTATCTTTGGTTCTTGGGTCCTGATGTCGCAAAGTTTGCAGCACTGGCACTCGTCACAGCCTCAAGCATGCACTCCATGCTCAATCGGGCAGCTTTCCCAAGCATTCTGATGTGCTTCCTAGTACCCGACGCCGCCGTTTTTGTTGCCATCTCGATGCATTCTATTTTCATGGAGGGGGTGACCGCCGAGGCAACTCTCTTCGCTATATGTGGGGTGGCTATTTCTGCGTTTTTTGTTGTCATGCTTTCGCAGTCGTACAGAAAAGAAGCGCAGTCGCTGGAGACGCTTGAAAAGTTACAGCAATCACAAAAGTTGGACGTTATGGGCAAACTGACAGGCGGGATAGCCCACGACTTCAACAATCTTTTGAGCGTGATTTCAGGCAACCTGCAACTGGTGCCGGGTGCATCAAGCAGAAGGGAAGCTGATAGCCTTGCAGCTGAAGCACTACATGCAGCAGAGCGTTGTTCCGACCTCACGTCGAAGCTTTTGTCTTTCGGTCAAAAAGCGCCTCTACTACCGATAGCCGTTTCTCCAGGCAGTGCGTTTGAGGAGCTCCAAAGCTATGCGAGAAGACTGTTTCCACCCCGTATCGTCCTACAATTTGCAGTGGAATCAGAGGTTGGCAATGTGATGGTCGATTCGTCAGCGCTGCAGAGCGCCTTGCTGAACCTCGCGCTCAACTCCGCACAAGCCATCGCTGGCCAAGGACAAATCTCATTTTCAGCATCTAACGATGTGCTGAGTGGCAGAACATGTGTCCGCTTTACAGTTGCAGACAACGGCATCGGTATTCCTGACGCGAATAGAGATCAAATTTTTGACCCATTCTTTTCCACGAGTAGGGATGACGGCGGCTCCGGGCTCGGCCTTTCTATGGTCAAAGGTTTTGCCGAACAATCACAGGGCACCGTCGAAGTCGACAGCGAACGTGGCTTTGGAACGGTTGTTAGCATTGTTTTGCCGTCGACTGATCAGATCCCGCAAGGGGATCAAAACCCAGCGGCTAACAGCCTGAACAAAATTCGGAGACCGCAACTATACTCGGTAATGTTGATTGATGATAACAGGCAGTTGCTTCGCGCTATGGCAACTATGCTTGAGCGGGAAGGTTACAGCGTATCAACATTTGAGAGCGGGTCAGATGCGCTCGAAGCCATGGCCCAAAAAGGCTTGCCCGACCTAGTTCTGACCGACGCAGTTATGCCCGGTTCAGTTCAAGGTTGGAACATTATTCAACACGTCAAAATGCATGCCCCGCAAGTGCCGACAATTCTCATATCTGGCTACGCAGCGTCTGGTGATGAAGACCATGAAAGAGTGATGTCTCAAACTGATGCGTTCTTGAGCAAGCCCATCAATCTCAAGCAACTTGCGCAAGTAGTGAAGGAACGGTTGGCTTCAACAAGCGATAGCGTCCAGGATTCTGCAGATTAATCCGCCCGACGCGCACAAATTCAATGTCTCCTTTGGGCTGGGAGCGGTCATATTTATGGTTGAGGCGGACGGTCGCTTTGTCCGCCCTGCGGTCACCCTACTGGCCAGATCCGATGTCCGCTGTGGGCTGGCATCGGTCGTCGGCGAAGTTTGCGGCTAAGGTCTGCATCGAGCCCATTGTTACCGATGCTGCGCCACGTTCGAACGTCTGCATTGCGTGTTCCGATCCCTAATGGAATGGGCCTTTTGTCAGAAACGCCCCACGCAGATCAGCACCTGAAAAATCAACGCTTTGAAGATCCGCGCCAAGAAGTTCCGCCTCTCGCAGGTCGGATTTTGAGAGGTTTACGCCACGCAGCTTGGCAGCCGAAAACTTTGCCCCCCGAAGATTGGCTCCTTGCAAGTCCACACCCGACAAGTCTTGGTGAGACAAGTCGCAGCCATGCCAGTCGATCCCCGCGCGCGGTTTTACATCGCAGCGATTAGTCGGTGCGTCCATCTGCGCAAAAGCAATCGAAGAGGTTGCGAGTAACACGAAGGACAGATTAGAGGTGGCTTTGAAGTCAAATGTCATAGTGTTTTTCCTTCGATCAAGCCGCAAATCTTCGTAAAAAAAACCAGCCTAGACATTTGTCGGCGTATTGGTCTTGGCCACAGGGGGACGAAATGAAGACAACGCACATTCTGACCAAATACTGCCGATCGCCGTCACAAGCATATCGATATCTTGCGCAGAGTGATATGGTCCGGGTGTGATGCGCAGGCGTTCAGTCCCTTCGGGAACGGTCGGATAATTGATGGGTTGAACATAGATTCCGTACTTCTCCAGCAACGTATCACATATGAGTTTGCACTTGTACGCGTCTCCCACGATCACCGGCACGATATGGCCTTCATTTCGCAGGTGCGGGATGCCCATATCTTCGAGGCGTTCGCGAAGAGCACGCACATTGGCGCGCTGTCCTTCCCGCTCGGAATTGCTGACTTTGAGGTGTTTGATCGATGCGCATGCCCCTGCTGCCAAAGCCGGGGGCAAAGCTGTCGAGAAGATAAACCCAGATGCAAAGGATCGTACAAAATCGACCACACTATGCGAGCTTGCGATGTACCCCCCCATCACACCAAAAGCTTTGCCCAACGTGCCCTGGATGATGTCGACACGATCCATAAGGCCGCATTGTTCTGCGATTCCAGCGCCGCGGGGGCCATAAAGGCCCACGGCATGAACCTCGTCGAGATATGAGATCGCACCGTGTTTATTGCAAACATCCAATATATCTTTCATCGGACAGATATCTCCGTCCATTGAGTATACAGATTCAAATGCCACAACTTTGGTCGTGCCGGAATCGGTTTGCGATAGAAGTTCGTCGAGATGCTCTACATCATTGTGGCGCCAGATTTTCTTGGCTGTTCTGGAATGGCGGATGCCTTCGATCATCGAAGCGTGGTTCATGCTGTCTGAGAATACGGTACAATTGGGTAAACGTGCGGCCAGCGTGCCGAGTGTAGACCAATTGGCGACATAGCCTGAGGTCAGCACCAGTGCTGCAGGTTTCTGATGCAGATCAGCAAGTTCGCGTTCCAGCAGAACGTGATGATGCGTGGTGCCTGAAATATTCCGCGTGCCACCTGCACCAGCACCGTATTGGGCAAGGGCCTGCGTCATTGCGGCGATGGTTTTGGGATGTTGCCCCATCCCAAGATAGTCATTTGAACACCAAACCTTGATCTGCTCGGAGCTCCCGTCATTCCTGTGTCGAGACGCATTCGGAAACGAACCTGCGTGTCGTTCCAGATCTGCAAACTCTCTGTAATTGCCTTCGCCTCGCAAAGTATCCAGCTGTTGCTCAGCAAACTGATCAAGGTCCATTGTGGTTATCTTCTTGGAGTAGAAACATAATAGCGGCACCAAACCGCAGGGCAGACGGCGCCGGAATTGACAACGAGTCAGGGGAAGATGACCCGGAGTTAGAGCGCCGGATCATCTTTTTAACTTGCTTGGCTTAGTTGGAGCCCAGGATTGTGTAAAAGCGCGTAAAGACCATGTCTTCGTCAGCGCTATCAATGTGACACTGTGCACATGCTTCGACGGGTGCTGCAGCTGCCGTCGCCGCATAAGGCGGAGCATGGTGACCAAAATTGAAGTAACCCCAATTTTCGCTCTCTGAGAACCGTGTTGAGTCCTTGACTGAGATATCAATGCCGTTGAAGGCTCCCGGGAAATAACCGCGCCCGGAAACTTCGGAGCGTGATCCGTCTTCTTCTTGGGCTTCCTGAGTAAGTTGCAGTTCTTTCAACAGAATTGTGCCTTCAGGAAACACCTTCGTTTCTTTGTAGATCGCATATGCGGATGGGTGGACATAGACATTGTGATATTCGGGGAATCCAGCCTCCCCACCGTTCAGCGCGTTGGGGGTCAAGGGCGATCCAAGATATACCCATTCACGATAACCTTCGGGCAGGATCAGTTCCCCACTGTCAGTCCATTTTGGCATCCAATCGCTCGTATCCTGAGCGAGCGCGGGCGTAGACGTCTGGTCAACTGCTAAGATTACGGCTCCGAGTCCCAGCGCCAGAGTAAGGCTTGATACTAATTTCATATTTTCCCTTTCGGAGTTATTGCAGCAGCCGCAGGAGAGCTGTCTCCGGCGAGCGTCTCCAACTCTACCCAATGCGTTGCCATATAATATGGCGCAGCGTTCTTGTTTTCTTGCAGATCGTACAGACAGGGCGTTCGCCGGTTGGCTGGGATTAATTTTTGCGTATGGTCCAAGCATGTCTGAAGTAACTTCGAAACTACTCGACCTTATACGAGTCAAAGGCGCGGCCTACATCGGCAAGAACCTTGATACAGCGTGGAACATGGTTGTTGAAGAACATCGAAATCTGGCGAGGTTCCATCTGGTTTTGTCCGGCTCAACCTGGGTTGAGTTATCGGGGACAGAAAAGCGCGAACGCGTTGACGCTGGTGAGTTTGTCATCATCCCAAATGGCAGGAAGCACATTATCAAAGAAGGACCGAACACACAGAATGGAACGCTGCACAACATTCCCGATACTGAAATCGGTCCGGTATTTGAACATTTGAATAAAGAACAGCACCAAACCAGCATATTGTGCGGGTATTTCAAGATGAGTAGTACCGCGCCACCAGCTTTGATTTCGCAACTTCCGTCTATGTTGATAGAACGAAGATATGCGGGAGAAACGAAAAACGAGATCGGATTGATTGTGCGCCTTATCGAGTCCGAGCTGTCCAAACAGACTGCACCGCACAAAGCTGTTCTAAACAGGCTTACTGAAATCTTGTGCATTTACGCAATCCATCACTGGATAGCACATGAGATTTTGCCTGATGGCCGCCTGAATACCTTATCTGATCCACGACTTCACGATGTTCTCAACGAGATTCATGAGAACCCGACCGCCGCTTGGACGGTCGAAAGTCTCGCAAAACTAGGCGGTTTTTCGAGAACGGCCTTCTCGGTCTATTTCAAATCCGCCATTGGGATGACCCCTATGAACTACGTCGTGACCTGGCGGATACAAGTTGCCCGGCAACTTCTCGAGGATGGCGATTTATCACTTGATGAGATAGCACAGAAAACTGGGTACACGGACGTGAATGCTTTCAATCGTGCATTCAAGCGAGTCACAGGATCATCGCCCGGCATATTCAGGCGAGTATCGCGAAAATAGGTTGGAATGTTGCACACTACCAGACGTTGAGTAGCACATAGCTAAAGACGGGTTTGTCCGCGGCCTGTCCTACGACCTTATCAAGCCAACGTCCGCTTGGAGCTTCCATCGGTCAACCGACCAAAACCGTCAGATTTCAGCAGAGAGCGCAAAGTGCCGGATGCTGCGCTTTGCACGAATGGTAGAAATGGCTGTCAGACTTGCAATGTTATCCGACCGGCGCTAATTACACCTTACCGCAATGGAGATTTTATGTCCTGATAATGTGGGGAGGCAGAGCGTCCTCCCGGTGCAAAACTAACCAGCAAATCACGCGCGTAAGTCAAACGTGCGAACGGTATTTTGCAACCAAAAATCCACATTATTCACCTTGGTCCAATCCGAGGTCAGAACATGAAAGTTCACAACAATGACACGGGACTACTCCCAATTCTTATCGCCATTTGGCGAAAGAAAACCGGTTGCGCGCAAACGATCCAAGCTGGAAGAGCTTGGCTGGCAGCCGTTTTTTGCACAACAGACAAGCATAGATGACTTAGCGAATACCCCGCCTGTTCGGGTGGCTGAAGTTCACCGCAATGGATTGCACGTCCTTGGGGATGGGGTGGACACACTCATTCCGCCGGGGCCGGACGCGACCGTTGGCGATTGGCTTTTGTACAACCGCGATCATCCAGCAGAAAGTCAGGTGCTACATCGCAAAAGCCTGTTCAAGCGGCGCGCGCCAGGAACGGATCGTCGATTACAGTTTATTGCCGCAAACGTAGATACTGTCTTCATCGTCACGTCCTGCAATCAGGATTTCAACGTGGCGCGGCTGGAACGTTATGTTGCACTTGCCTTTGAGGCCGAAGTCACGCCGGTTATTCTCCTGACAAAGGCTGATACCTGTGTTGACACGTCTCCCTATTTGGAAGCAGCCTCCGCGATCTCTCACCGCGTGATCGCACTCGCGTTGAATGCGCTTGGGGCGGAGCCTCAATCGAAACTGGCGGATTGGTGCAAGCCAGGCCAAACCATTGCGTTTCTGGGATCGTCGGGGGTTGGTAAGTCGACGTTGGTCAACGCTTTGATGGAAGATGAAGCCGTCGAAACCGGTGGCATTCGTGAGGACGACGCCAAGGGGCGACATACGACCGCGCGTCGGCAACTTCATTTCCTCTCAAACGATTGTGCAGTGCTTGACACGCCCGGAATGCGTGAATTGCAGCTGACGGATGCACAAGACGGAATCGCGGATGTTTTTGAAGACATCTCCGCGCTTGCCAGCCAATGCCAGTTCAGCGACTGCGCCCATGACACAGAACCCGGTTGCGCAATCAAAGGGGCGATCGAATGCGGTGAGATCAAACCTGATCGACTGGCCCGTTGGCATAAACTGGTCGCCGAAGAGCGGTTCAACTCGGCCTCACTAGCCGAGCGGAAATCTGATGATAGAGCCCTGCACAAAACCATTCGTGCAATCCAGAAAAAAAACCGAAAGTAAGACGATGATTAGAGAATACACAGAAAACGACACCGACGCACTGATCACTATTTGGGAAAAAGCAAACGCCCTCGCGCACCCATTCTTGGCCGCTGAATTCGTTGCCTTCGTCAAAGACGCGATGCGAAGCACTTACCTCCCCAATGCGGAAACATGGGTGCTGGAAGTGGACGGCCAGCCCATTGGCTTTATCGCAATGATAGGCAATGAAATTGGTGGCCTGTTCCTCGACCCTGAGTGTCATGGGCGTGGTCAAGGCCGCGCCATGGTGGATCACATTATGAATCTAAAGGGTCCATTGCAGGTTGAGGTCTTCAAAGACAACAAGGTCGGCCGTCCATTTTATGAGCGATACGGGTTTGAATACGTCGAAGAGTACCTGCACGAGCAATCAGGTGCGATTTCAGTGAAAATGTCCATGCCTGGTGCTGTGACCGCCTGATCAGCAATTTGGTGCCATGAACAGTTATCGACACCCCGAACATATCAGTTCGGGGTGTCGAAGTTCTGAACCAGACATTGGATCGGAAAGTTCAAATGGCTGCTAAGTCCGCCCTGCGGTCACTCTACTGGCCAGATCCGATGTCCGCTGTGGGCTGGCTATCGTCTACCGCGTGAGGCATCGTGCTCAACTCGGCGGCTATTGCTCAATCATTTTTTAAGCTATTTCTGTTACGCTTGATCCCGACAAAGAGGATGAAGCGTATGCCAAACGATTTTCGCATCCTGTTTTATGCTGTTTTTGCCAGTGCAGCAGTCATAGTCTTAGTCTTTTCATTTCCTTCGTTGACGACACGAGATGATGCAAGCCTCTCTGACCCCACCGGCGTAGGACTAGAAGCAGCCTTTAGCCAAGAACTATCGTTTTGCGCGAGCCAACCCGAGGACATTGACTGCCAGTGCTTCGCGAATTTATCCAGTAGAATTCTATCTGACAACGAACCGCGTGTGCCAGGGGCGCGCTATGCCGACAAACAAGATTTGGCGAGAGGGCAAGCGACCAATAGCTGCTAAATTCACCCGATCACGCTGAAAAAATGCTCTGCCCGCAGAACCACTTTCGCGTTAGTCATATCAACGTCCTCTGTGGGCTGTTCTGGTCGCGGGGGCTTCATGAACTCACGCGCCCGAGACAACAAAATACTTATCCTCAGTGTCCCACCAATAGGCCAGCAAGTCGCTACACGTCTTTCGTTCGAACATTTTCAAATCCAGAACTGCGAGATCGGCGGAAAGGGCAAGCAAGGTGCGATAGACTTCCAGCAGTTGTTGCTGTTCGGCGAGTGATCCCATCAACCACTCCTCCTCCAGGACGGCCACCATTGAAGAGAGGGCCAACGTCAGGTGTGGAACAGGTGCCAGCGGATTATCCTGGCATGCTCGGACAACAGCAGTTCTCGCAATGACGCGATCAGCCAAAACACTGTTGGCAAGGCTCATTTCCAGAGCATCCCAAGTTTCCAAATTCATAACAGTCTAACGAATAGTCCCAACAATTCTCTGCCGTAGGGTATCGTCAGTGTTCAATCAAACCGGAAATTGTAGATTCAATTCTCGGTTGTTGAACTGCGCCAAAAACCGCTTATTTCGAAAGCAAAATTAGTCGAGCACCTGCAGCTATCTAGAGCCCGATTTGGGCTGGGGCCACTGGTTAACTTCCGTCACATGAGATACGATCAGCTTTGGATCAAACCAAATGGTAACGTGACGTTTTCGCTCTCTAAGCCTTCCAGCATCAATATCTGATAGTGAGAAAACGCTTCCTCACGAATCTCTTTGAGTAAACCGTATTCGGCGCTGTCGAAGACTTGCGAAACGGCAAACCGACTTGGATACTCAACAATCGTTATAGTTTTTGCATCTGATGTGCCGACAATTGTTTCACTGATTTCTAACCGAGATATGATTCTGGCCTCAGCACGCTCAAGTAAAACAGAAGTCGTTCCCATATACGTACTGAGGGCATCTACAGCTTCTTCGTTCACTGAAGTCAGCGCAACTACGGTTACCGTCATGGTCTTTGAATCTCTACCTGCTAAGCCTTGTTTGTCGTCACACAAGCCGAAATGCACTCACCGCTCAACCCAAAAACGAGAAAAGGTTTCATTAATTCAGCGATCTGCGACCCTAGCGGGCGACGCCTCTACCTGCAGTGGTTCGGCGGTGTCTTTGCCCGCGCCGCGAACATCTATATGAGTGACACCAACGTCCGGTTTGGGCTGTCTCCGACGCACAGTGAAGCAGGTCTGATCATTGTGATCAGACCTGCTTATACAATTTGCTTTGGAGGTTTGATAAGTCTAGTGGGCGACTGCCTGCGCCATGAGTGACGCTAAGGCAAAACAAAGAACACAGAGTTAATCACCCTGACTTTTTCTGGTGTAACTATTTCGAAGGAGTCGGGATATCCTAAAGCCTTGATCGATGTCTCCTTGGGCTAGTTGAGGCCTCCTGCCACTGTTGGTCCAAGCGCCATTGTCCGAGATCACCGAAATTACTAGGCTTGTTACATGAAAAACAGGTCGAGTCGACCGGCCCCACCTAAGTTGTCCAGTTTGAATGTTGGTGCATGATTGGCCTGGGCTCCATCGGGACGACGGTTTCGGGGGCCGACGGGCGATAGCCCAGAGCACTGTGTGGTCGTTTGGTGTTGCAATGTTCCCTCCACTGTTCAATCAGGATTTGCGCTTCCCGTCGGCTGTAAAAGACCTCCCCATTCAGCAGTTCGTCTCGGAAGCGTGCATTGAAGCTTTCGCAGTAACCGTTTTCCCAGGGTGATCCCGGCTCGATGTAGGCGGTCGTTGCTCCGACCGCTGCAATCCGATCTCTAACGGCCTGAGCACTGAACTCCGGGCCATTGTCGGATCGGATGAGTTCCTTCAGTTGGTCGGTTCCCATACCGCCATATAGCTTACGTCAGCGATAAAAAGTCTGTTCCGTTACCTGCTCCTGCCTGATCGCATCGACCCGCAGCATCCCTTGGAGAGGCTCGCCGCGCCGCATTCCACCAAACGCAAGCTGCTCTTCTGGAGGTATTGCATGCATCGAGATATAATGATGAACGGATGCTCTCCAGTATTTCAACAACCCTCGCAACTATATCCTTGCGTTCATCGTCACATCCGGACGACAGATCATCGCCCCGCAATTTTACCAACGTTTAACCAATTCATCCTTTGGTTGATGTGTGAACGAACCAAGGATTCGGAAATGTATGAACACGACTGGATTATTGAGGTATGTGAGGATCTGAGGGCGTACGCTAGAAAGCACAACTTGGCTCATCTCGAAGCTAAGTTGAACACTGCCCTGACTGCAGCCCAACATGAAGCATTGTTGGCCCGCGTGGATGCCCAGCATCAAGCATCAAAGGAATGCGCTATGTACGGTGCGCGCATTGGATTGTGGACTCATAAAGGTACGGAGATTCTGCTCCAGCTCTGATCCAGGCGATTCAGGTGTCGAATCCGTTCCTGTTTCTTTCTGTTGCTAGGTTTATGGTCAAGGCCTGCTGAGCGGAGCCCTTACGAATTCAAACGAGGCAGGTCTAGTGCTGTGGTTGAGGTTGAGGTTGAGGTTGAGGTTGCATGCCCCTCAATGCTGCAGCCGGAACACAATTTGCAACTTTTTGGTAACCAACCGGTTCTGTTGCACAAATCGGTGTCTGAGCGGGCTTCTGCTTTCACCGGGCGGATTTATCCTGTGGGCGCAGTGATGG
>NZ_CANLAG010000017.1 GCF_947488715.1 uncultured Tateyamaria sp.
GTGACCCCCTTCTTCATCGCCGACGCCGCCACAATCGCAGCCCTCGTCGCATTCCCAGGCATCGTACTATGGCTGCCATCACTCGCAGGGTAGAGGGGCGTTTAGTCACGCAACACAAGAACCGAGCGTTTTGAATGCCGCACCACGCGTGCGGCATTCGACCCGAGCAGGTAATCGCGCAACTCTGGTTGATGTGCACCGATGATGATCAGGTCGGCGTCGATCTGATCGGCATAGGTGATGACACTGTCATAGACGGTGCCCTTCAGCACTTTGTGTTCCGCGACAAGACCCGAGGATGCTACAGCGTCCGCCAGTTGCGTGGCGACCGCAGAGCGCGCTTCGTCCACGAAATCCTTGCTCATGTAGGAGCCCACGATGGGCATGCCGACATCGGGGATCACCGTCACCACATGACACGTGCAGTCCCAGCCTTGGGTCAATTCCAAGGCCGATGACAGCAGCTTTTGCATGTCGTCCTGCACACCGGCATCGACGGGGATAAGGATGCGTTTGAACATCTTGCGACCTCCTCAGAAGGCGGGTTGCGTTGCGCGGGGCCGTTGCACGGCCACGATCAACAAGAGCAACAACAGGGCGGGGATAAAGAACAACTCCTTGGCCATGCGCTCATTTTCGATGGCCACCGCTTCGATTTGTGCAGGCGCATCGCCGTAGAAATCGTAGTCGTTGGCGAGCTGTTCGAAGTAAGGCGTGCCGGGGAACGGCTCTTCGAGGGCGAGGATGTCACCATCTTCGATCACGGTCAGACCCGCCGCATCAAGCCGGTCCAGCCCACTGCCTTCGGTCTCGGGGGTGAAGGTGACGGTGGTGGTGCCGACAATCCCGGTATCGAAATCAGGCGCAGAAATCCGCAATCGTGCTGTTTCGCCCGGCGGTAGCTCCTGAATGGCGGTCAGCGCGGCGGCCCCGGTCGTCTCAGTGTACTTGTCTTGCCACTGATCGAGGAAAAAATCGGGCCGGAACAGCATAAACACAATCAGGATCATCACGCCCGCCTCCCATTTACGGGTCTTGGCGATGAAATACCCTTGGGTCACGGCGGCAAAGACGAGCATCGCTATGAGCGAGACAAAGAACACCATCACCGCTTTGGCCGGGCCCACGTCAATGAGCAGAAGGTCGGTGTTGAAGATGAACATGAACGGCAAAAGTGCGGTCCGAATGTCATAGCTGAAGCCGACGATGCCGGTCTTGATTGGGTCCCCGCGTGAAATCGCGGCGGCGGCATAGGCCGCCAGACCCACCGGCGGCGTGTCATCGGCGAGAATACCGAAATAGAACACGAACAGGTGCACCGCGATCAGCGGCACAATCAGACCCGACTGCGCACCAACGCTGACAATCACCGGCGCCATCAACGAGGACACAACGATGTAGTTCGCCGTCGTGGGCAGGCCCATCCCGAGGATCAGCGACAGGATCGCCACAAGCACCAACAGGATGATCAGGTTACCACCGGCAATGGTCTCGATGACCTGCCCGATGATCTGGTGCGCGCCCGTCAGGGAAATCGTACCGACGATGATACCGGCGGCACCTGTGGCGACACCAATCCCGATCATGTTGCGCGCGCCGCTTTCCAGCCCGGCGACGAAATCACCAAATGCCACGTGGAACCCGTTGTGGGTCTGCGATGCGGCGAGGTGCGCGTGGGTCTGCCCACGCATCATCTGCTTGAGAGGGCGGTGCGTCAGTGCGACGATGATCATCACCACCGTGGCCCAGAACGCAGACAAAGCGGGCGACAGACGGTCCAGCGTGTCGGTGCGCACCATCAGGTTCCACACCAGCACAAAGATCGGCAGCGCATAGTACGCGCCACCCAGGAACGTCGGCGTCAGGCGGGGCGCTTCGACAGCGGTGGAATTGGGATCATCCGGCACCACATCAGGGAACCGCGACGCCACAAACAGCAGCGCCAAATAGGCGATGAGCAACAACACCAGCGCCGGGTAGATCGTGGCATCCGGCATCATCGGCTCCAACAGTGCGCGGAAGCCGATGACCAGCATGGTCAGCGCAGCCATCACAAAGAAACCGGTGAGAAACAGGATCATGATCATCACCACGCCAATGTGGCGACCCGGTTTCTTCAGACCCTGCAGGCCCAGCTTCAGGCTTTCCAGGTGCACGATGTAGAGCAGGGCAATGTACGAGATGACGGCAGGCAAAAAGGCGTGCTTGACGACTTCGATGTAGGGAATGTTGACATATTCCACCATCAGGAACGCGGCGGCCCCCATCACCGGTGGTGTCAACTGTCCGTTTGTGGATGAGGCAACCTCCACCGCGCCCGCCTTTTCCGGGGAAAAGCCGATGCGCTTCATCAATGGGATCGTAAAGGTGCCCGTGGTCACGGTGTTGGCAATGGACGATCCGGAAATCATGCCGGTCATCATCGACGACAGAACGGCGGCCTTGGCAGGCCCACCACGCAGCGCGCCCAGCAGGGCAATTGCCACCTTGATGAACCAGTTGCCTCCGCCCGCTTTCTCTAGCAGCGCGCCGAACAAAACGAACAGAAAGATCATCGAGGTCGATACACCCAGTGCGACGCCGAACACGCCTTCGGTCTGCATCCAGTAGTGGCCCATGGCCTTGCTGAACGACGCGCCGCCGTAGTTCGTGATGCTGCCGACCCATTCGGAATAGCCACCAAAGAAGGCCAGTGACAGAAAGGCCGAGGCAATGATGACGAGGGGCAGACCCAGCGACCGGTACACTGCGATCATCAACACGCTCATGCCGATCCCGGACATCACAATGTCAGAGGTTGACCACAGACCCGGTCGGTCCGCGATTTCAAAGCGGAACACCACGAGGTAGAGGCACGCACTGGTCCCCAACACGACCAGCGCCCAGTCATAAAGCGGGATGCGATTGCGGTGGCCAAACATCGGAAAGGCCAGCGTGGCAAGTACAATGGCAAAGGCCAGGTGCACAAAACGCGCCTGTGCCACGATGTTGGCAAACATGCTGACGCCCGTGGCCTGCGCCAAGACGCCGGGGAGTTTCGACGCGATATAAAGCTGGAACAGAGACCACGCGATACACAGGCCAAATATCAGGCTGGCGGCAAATGGCCCGGCATTGCGTGCGCCGGTGTCGGCTTCGGCCACCATGTCCTCTGCGGTTCTTGTATCGGTCATGTCCTGTCCCCCTTGTGACGAAAACGCCAGCGCACCCAAGTGGATACGCTGGCGCTCTTTTTTGTTACGGCATCATGCTGCGCCGCTTACTGCATCAAACCCAGCTCTTTGTACGCGCGCTCGGCACCGGGGTGCAGAGGGGCGGACAGGCCGTCGCTGATCATCTGTGCGGCGTCCAGGTTGGCGAATGCCGGGTGCAGACCGCGGAAATCGTCAAGGTTCGACAGAACCGCCTTGGCCACGATGTACGCCACATCGTCAGACACGTCCGCCGATGTCACGAATGTCGCGCCCACACCGAACGTGGTGGTGTCGCCATCCGTGCCTGCATACATGCCGCCGGGAATGGTCGCGACGCGGTAGTAGGGGTTGTCGGAGACCAGCTTGTCGATGGGCGCGCCGGTGACGGACACCAGTTTCACGTCACATGTGGTGGTCGCTTCCTTGATTGCCGCCGCAGGGTGGCCGATGGTGTAGATCATCGCGTCGATGTTGTCGTCGCAGATCTGCTTGGCCATTTCCGACCCTTTGTACTCGGTCGCCAGCGCAAAGCTGTCCATGTTCATACCAAAGGCGTCCATGACGACTTCCATCGTGGCGCGTTGGCCCGAACCGGGGTTGCCCACGTTCACACGCTTGCCGGCCAGATCCTCAAACGAGGTGATGCCGCTGTCGCCGCGCACGATCAGAGTAAAGGGCTCGGGGTGGACCGAGAACATGGCACGCACGCCGGGGAATGGGTTTTCCTCGAACTTGGATGTGCCGTTGAACGCGTGGAACTGCCAATCAGACTGAGCCACGCCGAATTCCAGCTCGCCCGCCTTGATGGTGTTGATGTTGTAAACCGACCCGCCAGTCGATTCCACGGCGCAACGAATGCCGTGCTCTTTGCGGTCCCGGTTGACCAGACGGCAGATCGCGCCACCGGTGGGATAGTAAACGCCGGTCACGCCGCCGGTGCCGATGGAAATGAATTCCTGGGCTGCTGCCGCACCGCTGAATGCAATGGTTGCTGCCGCGGCCAAACCGCCAAGGCTCTTCAAATATGTCATGGATGTCTCCCTAGTACGTCCGCGCTTTGTGCGCTCTGATAGGTGGACCGTCCTAAATGTGTTGGGGGATGTCACGGAAAAACTAATGTTTTTTTTGCGCGACCCAGTATGCGTTGTTCTCGATGCGTAATTTTTCATAGGACGCGATTCGATCCCGTGCAGGATCGCCGCCGCCTTTCATCAAAAACGCCAGCAGCAACTCAACCACCGCCATCATGCCGGAAAAGCACCCGAAATTATGCGTGCTTAGAACCGACGCCACCAGCGTATGTTCCGGTGCCAGATCTGGCGACACCACCTCAGAATCCGTGATCAACAGCAGTTTCACGCCCTTTTTCTTGGCAAATGCGCAGGCTTCGATCGTTTCGCGGGAATAGGGTGTGACCGTGATCGCGATCAACACGTCGCCCTCGGTCGCGGTGTTGAGATCGTCAATTGCGCTGTTGTGGTGCCGGGGGATCAACTGCATCGTCGGCAAGGCCATCCGCCCCACATAGTGCAGATAATAGGCCACCGCATAGCTCGACCGCACAGCCGTCAGGTAGACGTTGCGCGCACCGATCAACATGTCTGCAATGGCGTTCAGCGTCTCTGCCTGCTGGCGTTCCAGCGAATGGGTAACGATGGACAACGTGTTGCGCGCCGCATCGGCATGCACGCCACCAAAGTCTGTACTCCCGGCCGCCGCGCGCAACCATTCAGGGTCCGCCTGCGCACTGGCCTGCGACACCAACGCGTGCCGGTACGGGCTGCGGAACGCCTCGAATGACGCGAAACCGAGGATTTTCGCCAAGTTTACAAAGGTATAGGTGCTGACCTGCGCCTTGCGCGCCGTTTCGCGGATGGAATCGAGACCAAAGTCAGACGGGTGATCGACAATATACTTTGCGGCGGTGCGCAGTTGCGGTGAAAAGCCTGCGATGCCGTCCTTGAGGGCTGCGGTCGTGTTGGTCTTGAGCGTTGGGTCCAAGCGATTCGTCCTTTTGGGTTTGGCATAACATACGTTATTTTTCGGATGCGTTGACTTTGATCGTAATTCTGCTCCCAGTATGGTCCGAACCCAAGCCCCGAACGCCACTGGCGGAGCCCGCACCGTGCCTACTTCGTATGAATTGATGGTCGCCCCCACCGGCGCGCGTTTGACCAAGGCGGATCACCCGGCCTTGCCCATCACGGCGCCAGAAATCGCGGCGACCGCGCAGGCGTGTCAGGCCGCGGGTGCCACAGCAATTCATGTGCATGTCCGCGACGGGCAGGGCCGTCATGCGCTGGCACCCGACCTCTATGCCGCCGCGTTGGATCACATCGCGCGGGTATCCGACATCCACGTGCAGGTATCGACCGAAGCGGCAGGGGTGTTTGACCCGCAGACTCAGATGGAGTGTCTCGCCGCCGTCCCGGCCCGTGATGCCAGCGTGGCGTTGCGAGAAGTGTCCGGCAATCCAAACGCTTACGTCACCGCGCAGACACGCGGGGTGGATGTTCAGCACATACTCTACACCCCCGACGAGGTCACAGCGCTCTTGCAGCATTTTGACAGGGCCGAGATTCCTGAACAGTCACGCCGCGCGATCTTCGTCCTTGGGCGCTACAGCGACGGCCCGCAATCGGACCCACGCGACCTGGCACCCTTCGTGAATGCCATGGGTGACGCCGGGCTACGCTGGTCTGCCTGTGCCTTTGGCGCGCAGGAACACGCCTGCATGTTGGCAGCACTCGATCTGGGCGGGCAGGTCCGCATCGGGTTCGAGAACAGCTATGTCTCGGCCGACGGCACCGTCTATCCCGACAACGCCACATCCGTATCCGCCTTTGTTGCCGCAGCGGATGCAAGAGGGTTCCAGCCAGGAAGCGCATCGACATGAGCCACGTTTTCCCCCGACAGATCACCGCCCCACCGGTCAAAGCAGTGTCCAGCGACGGATGCTATTTCACGGATGAAACGGGCAAGACCTATCTCGACGGATCGGGCGGGGCTGCGGTGTCCTGCCTTGGCCATGGCGATCCAACTGTGATCGCCGCCATTCAGGCGCAAACCGCGCAGATGGCTTTTGCCCATACCGGGTTCTTCACGAGTGATCCCGCCGAGGCCCTGGCCGATCTGCTCATCGAACATGCGCCGGGCGATCTCGACCGGGTCTATTTCGTCTCGGGCGGGTCCGAAGCGGTCGAGGCGGCGCTCAAACTGGCGCGCCAGTACCACATTGAAAACGGCGAACCCCAGCGCCGGCACATCATTGCGCGGCGGCAAAGCTATCATGGCAACACGCTGGGTGCATTGGCGACAGGCGGCAATCAATGGCGGCGCGCTCAGTTTGAACCGATCCTTGTGGATGTCACCCACATCGCCCCCTGCTACGCCTATGTCGATCAGACGGAAAACGAGACCGCCTTTGACTACGGCCAGCGCGCCGCGCAAGAGCTGGAGGATGAAATCCTGCGCCTGGGTTCTGACACGGTCATGGCCTTTGTTGCCGAACCGGTCGTGGGTGCCACCATGGGCGCCGTGCCAGCGGTCGACGGATACTACAAACGCATCCGCGAGATTTGCGACACCTATGGGGTGCTGTTGATTCTCGACGAAGTCATGTGCGGGATGGGCCGCACCGGCCAACTCTATGCCTGCGAGGCAGATGGGATCGCACCAGATATCCTGTGCATCGCCAAGGGGTTGGGGGCGGGGTATCAGCCGATTGGGGCCATGCTCTGTACGGCGCAAATCTACGACGTCATCGGGTCAGGGTCCGGGTTCTTTCAACACGGCCACACCTATTTGGGGCACCCTGTGGCCTGTGCTGCCGGACTGGCAGTGGTCCAGTCGATCCTCGACCGCAACCTGTTGGACAATGTGCGCGAACGATCCGATGACCTCTTTGCTGGCCTCACGCAGCGGTTCGGACAACACCCGCACGTGGGCGACATTCGGGGGCGGGGCCTGTTCATCGGTCTCGAGATCGTCGCGGACCGCGACACCAAACAGCCTTTTGACCCGGCGCGCAAAACGGCAGCCGCGCTCAAACGCGCGGCCTTTGAGGCCGGGCTGATCTGCTACCCGATGAGCGGCACGCGCGATGGCCGCTTGGGCGACCATGTGCTGCTGGCGCCGCCCTTCATCTACACGCCCGACCACGTGGCCGAGCTTGTCGACAAGCTCGACACGGCAATGCGTGAGGTGCTGGGCTAACCTCAGCCCTGCAGCGCTTTGACACCCACGTCGCCCTGCGCCTGTTCGCGGATCGCCAACGCGGCAGCATGCGATGCAGCGGCAGTGGTGAAATAGGGGATCTTGTCATAGAGCGCGATGGACCGGATCGACTTGCTGTCGTCCACGGCCTGCGCGCCTTCGGTGGTGTTGAACACCAGTTGGATGCCGCTGTCCTTCATCATGTCCGTGACATCGGGACGGCCCTCATAGACCTTGTTGACGGTGCCACACGGCACGCCATGACCCTCATACCACGCGGCAGTGCCACGGGTCGCCACAAGGCTAAAGCCCAGACCGGTGAGAATTTGCGCCGCTTCCAACATGTCGGGTGTCTTGTCCGCATCCTTGATGGAAATGAACGCACACCCCGCATCGGGCAGGACCATGCCCGCACCCATCTGTGCCTTGAGGAACGCGCGCGCAAATGTGCGGTCCCAGCCCATGACTTCGCCGGTTGACCGCATCTCGGGGCCGAGGATGGTATCGACGCCGGGGAAACGGGCAAAGGGCAGCACTGCCTCTTTGACCGAGAACCACGGCATGTTCGGATCGGCCAGCGTCATCGGATCACCCAAGGGCAGCACCGCGTCATAGCTCGCGTCTGCATCGTAAGGCGCGCGCAGCGGGAAGTTGCTGAGCGGCTCACCCGCCATGATCCGCGCGGCAATCGACGCAATCGCGCTGTCGGTGGATTTCGCGACAAAGGGCACCGTGCGCGAGGCGCGCGGGTTCACTTCGATCAGATAAATGGTCCCGTCCTGCACCGCGAACTGAATGTTCATCAGGCCGATGACGTTCAGCGCCTTGGCCAGAGCGCGGGTCTGGGTCTCGACCTCCGCAATCACATCAGCAGACAGTGAATAGGGTGGCAAGGAACAAGCACTGTCGCCCGAATGGACCCCCGCCTCTTCGATATGCTGCATGATGCCTGCGACATGCACGTCCGTCCCATCGCACAGCGCATCCACATCCAGCTCCACCGCTCCTGCCAGATAACTGTCGAGCAAAACAGGGCTGTCGCCCGACACCACCACCGCTTCGGAGATGTAACGCTCGAGGCTGGCCTGATCGCGCACGATCTCCATCGCGCGGCCACCCAGCACATAAGAGGGCCGGATCACCAGCGGGAAGCCGATGTCGCCTGCAATCGCCAGCGCCTCAGCGTCGGAATGGGCGATGCCGTTGTTGGGCTGCTTGAGGCCCAGATCGTTGACCAGCGCCTGAAAGCGCTCGCGATCTTCGGCCAGGTCAATCGCGTCAGGCGTGGTGCCGAGGATCGGAATACCCGCCTCTTCGAGCGCATTTGCCAACTTTAGCGGCGTCTGCCCGCCAAACTGAACGATGACCCCGTGCAGCGTGCCATTGTCCTGCTCGACCCGCAGGATTTCCATCACATGCTCAAATGTCAGCGGCTCAAAATAGAGCCGGTCCGAGGTGTCATAGTCGGTCGACACCGTCTCGGGGTTACAGTTGATCATGATCGTCTCATAACCCGCATCCGTCAGCGCAAAGCAGGCGTGACAGCAGCAATAGTCGAACTCGATGCCCTGACCAATCCGGTTGGGTCCACCACCCAGAATGACAACCTTTTTCCGATCGGAAGGGCGCGCTTCGCACTCGACCTCGCCAAAGACGGGCGTTTCATAGGTGGAATACATATAGGGCGTCTGCGCCTCGAACTCGGCGGCACAGGTGTCGATGCGTTTGAACACGGCGCGCACTCCGGCGGCCTCGCGCGCGGCGCGCACCGCGGTTTCCGACTGCTCTGACAACGTGCCCAGACGCGCATCGCTAAAGCCCATCATCTTCAGATGGCGCAGCTTGTCCGCCGTGTCCGGCAGGCCGCCCGCGACAATTTCAGCCTCGGCGTCAACGATTTCCCGCAACCGCGCGAGGAACCATGGGTCAAACATGGTGACGCCGTGGATCTCGTCATCGCTCAATCCATGGCGCATCGCCTGCGTGATCAGGCGCAACCGGTCCGGCGTCTGCACCGAGATCGCCTTGGTGATCGCGGCCTTGTCCGGCGCGCCGGGGATGTCGATGTCGTCCAGACCCGTCAGGCCCGATTCCATCGACGCCATCGCCTTTTGCAGGCTCTCGTGGAAGGTCCGGCCAATGGCCATGACCTCGCCCACGGACTTCATCGCAGTGGTCAGCGTCGCTTCGGATCCAGGGAACTTCTCAAATGCGAATTTCGGGATCTTGGTGACGACATAGTCAATCGTCGGCTCGAACGAGGCGGGCGTGACTTTGGTGATGTCATTGTCCAACTCGTCCAGCGTATAGCCCACGGCCAGTTTCGCCGCGATCTTGGCAATCGGGAAACCCGTCGCCTTGGACGCCAGCGCCGAGGACCGCGAGACGCGCGGGTTCATCTCGATCACGACCATGCGGCCGTCATCGGGGTTGATCGCCCATTGTACGTTAGATCCACCCGTTTCGACGCCGATCTCCCGCAGCACGGCGATCGAGTGGTTGCGCATGATCTGGTATTCTTTGTCCGTGAGCGTCAGGGCAGGGGCCACGGTGATCGAATCGCCCGTATGCACGCCCATCGGGTCCACGTTTTCGATGGAACAGACGATGATGGCGTTGTCGGCGGTGTCGCGCACCACCTCCATTTCGTATTCTTTCCAGCCCAGCAGGGACTCGTCGACAAGGATCTGACCCACGGGCGAGGCATCCATCCCCGACCGGCAGATCGCCTCGTAATCGTCGCGGTTATAGGCCACGCCACCGCCTGTGCCACCAAGGGTAAAGGCGGGGCGGATGATCGCGGGCAATCCGATCTCTTCGAGTGTTTCAAGGGCGATGGCGACACCGGCGGACAGGTCTTTGTTGCCTTTGGCATCCTTGGGCGCTGTCACGATGGTGGCGCGGGGGTTTTCGATGCCCAACCGGTCCATTGCCTCGCGGAACAACTTGCGATCTTCGGCCATTTCAATGGCTTCGCGCTTGGCACCAATCATCTCGACGCCGAACTTCTCGAGCACACCCATTTCTTCGAGCGCAAGCGAGGTGTTCAAACCCGTCTGACCACCCATCGTGGGCAACAGCGCGTCGGGGCGCTCTTTCTCGATGATCTTGGCGACGGTTTCTGGCGTGATCGGCTCGATATAGGTGGCGTCGGCCATGTTGGGATCAGTCATGATCGTGGCGGGGTTTGAGTTCACCAGAACAACCCGGTACCCTTCCTCGCGCAACGCCTTGCAGGCCTGTGCACCGGAATAGTCAAACTCGCACGCTTGCCCGATCACAATGGGACCCGCGCCGATGATCATGATCGACTGAATGTCGGTACGCTTTGGCATCTGTGGCCCCCCGGATGTGCAAATTGTCTGCGTTATAGGGATGGCGCAGGCAGGTGCAAGAGGGGCCGGACACCGCGGCGTGAAATATGTGTAAGGGCGCGGAACTCTTTGTCCCCGGGGTGCGTTGACTGATCGTGCGCGATCAACCCAACGAGGAGAAACACGGAAAATGGCGTATTCAACACTGCTTTTGGGGTCTATCGGCGTGCTGGCGGAAACATCCGATCTGCAACGCCGTGCGTTCAACACCGCCTTCGAGATGAACGAGCTGATCTGGCACTGGGATGCCGACACCTATCGCGCGCTGCTTGAAGTGCCGGGCGGCAAGGCGCGGCTGGCCCATTATGCGGCCCAGCAGGGGGCCGAGGTCGACATCGACAAGATCTACGAGGACAAGATTCGCGCTTTTGATGCCGCATTGGCCCAAGGCATCGACCTGCGGCCCGGCATTGCCGACCTGATCGCAGAAGCGCAGGTGCAGAACATGAAGATCGGCTTTGTCACCGGCACGGATCCCCGTCAGGTCGCGGGCATCCTGCGCGCGCTCGAAAGCAGCATTTCGCCGTCGATCTTTGATTTTATCGGCGACAACACGCTGGCCCCGCGCGCCAAACCCGCCCCCGACATCTACAACGAGGCGCTGCGGAGCTTGGGCGTGACCGGGCAAGAAGCACTGGCCATCGAGGACACGCCCGAAAGCGCACAAGCCGCCGTGGCCGCAGGTATCCGCACGCTGGCCTATCCGGGAGAGAACGCCGCAGGGCGCGACTTTGGCGCCGGGGTCGAGGTGGTGGGCACGCCCGCCGTCACACTGCTGCGCAGTGCAGCCATCGCCGCCTAGGCGTTTTCGCGCGCCCGGACACCCGGCGCTGCCGCAGCGGTGGCGGCGCCGTCATAGAGATAGTCGCGCGTCAGCGGCACCGCATCCCGTTTGTGCGCCAGCTGGAAGTGATAGACCCCCTGCATCTGATGCTCAAAGGCCAGAATGCACACCGTCAGGTAATAGTGGAACATGCGCACAAACCGGTCGTCATACATGCTCGAAATCTCGGAAATATGCGCATCAAACCGATCGCGCCAATGGCGGATCGTTTTGGCATAGTGCAGCCGCCACACCTCGATGTCGGTCTGCCACAGACCGGATTTCTCCATCGCCGGGGCCAGCTCTGACAGCGACGGGACATAGCCGCCGGGAAAGATGTATTTGTTGATCCAGGACGAATGCGCCATCGGCGGCGCGGACCGGCCAATCGTGTGGATCAGCGCCACGCCATCCGGGTCCAGCAACTCCGCCACACGGTTGAAATAGGTGCCAAAGTTCGGCACGCCCACATGTTCCAACATCCCCACCGACACAATCCGGTCAAAGGTGCCGCTGGTGTGGCGGTAATCCTGAAGGTTGAAATGCACCCGGTCCGCCAGACCCGCAGCCTCTGCACGTCGCTGTGCGGTGGCCAGTTGGTTCTCGCTCAACGTGATGCCCGTGACCTCACAGCCATAGTCCCGCGCGAGCGTCAGCGCCATACCGCCCCAGCCACAGCCGATGTCCAGCACCCGCATCCCCGGTTCCAGCCGCAGCTTGGCCGCGATATGTGCCTTTTTGGCGATCTGCGCTTCCTCCAGCGTCATGGCGTTGTCGCGGAAATAGGCGCAGGAATATTGCATGTCCGCATCCAGGAACAAACGATACAAATCGTCCGAGATATCATAGTGATGCGCCACGTTCTGGCGCGACGCGCGCGGCGCGTTGTTCTGAATGAACCGGCGGGCGTGGAACCGCGCGCGGTTCGCCATCAAAAGCCAGGGCGGCAAATGCCCCTTGAACCGGTTGCGGATGATGACCGTCAGCACCTCGTCCAGGGTGCAGTTCTTCGGGGTGATCCGCCCCTCCATATACCCCTCGCCCAAACCGAGGTCTGGGTTCACGATCAGCGCCTTCAGGGTAGCGGTGTCGGCAATGTCCAGATGCCCATGCGCGCCGCTGTCGGGTCCGTAGTCCCGCGTGGTGCCATCCGGATACGTAATGCTCAGACGGTCATCGACCATCATACCCGTCAGAAACCGGTCCAGCAGCTTGTCCCACATCACGTCACCCGTAAGTCGTCTCTCCGCCAGTAAAGTTGGGGGATCACATGGTGTTGCGTCAAGTGTTAGAGGCCGCGCGCGTCCAGATATGCCCTCACGGTGCCTTCAAATGCCCGTGGATCGTCCGCATGCAGCCAATGACCCGCCGCCGGGATCTTGGCAAAGCGGGCGGCGGGGAACAGCCCGCGAATGGTGTCGCGATAGTCGCGATGCACGTAATCCGACTGACCACCGGACAGAAACAACGTGGGACCGTCATGGGCGCCGGTCACCTCCGGAAATCCCAATATCGCAGGCATATTCGCCGCCAGCGCGTCCAGGTTGAACCGCCAGCGCCCCTCCGCCAGATCCAGCGATTGCGTCAGGAAACTGCACAGGGCAGGCTCCACGCCTTGCTCGGCCAGTTGTGCATTGGCGTCCGACCGGCGTGTGACCCGGCTCAGGTCCACGGCGCGCATGGCGTCAATGTATTGCATCTGCGAATGCCCATAGCTGACCGGCGCGATGTCGCCGACCACCAGCCGCCGCACACGGTCGGGGTGGGTCAACGCCAGCATCATCGATGCCTTCCCACCCATTGAATGACCCACCACGTCCATGGGCGCACCCAAATGGTCAATGACCTCTGCCAGATCTTCGGCGAGGTCCGCGTACCCGTGATCATCCGACCAGGGGCTGTGTCCGTGGTTGCGCATATCAACGGTGACAACCCGGCGCGTGTCCGCCAACCGTTTCGCGATCACACCCCAGTTCCGGCCAGAGCCATAAAGCCCATGCGCAATCAACAACGGCGTGCCGTCGCCTGCGCCATATTCGGTAAATGCCAACATGCCACCACGACTAAACCGGAACGAAACCCGCCGCCAGAGGGATTGAGGGCGCGCGCGCCAAACGCTACACCACGGACATGGAAACCCAAGGGACGATCGAGGCGCGCGCATCGCGCATCCAAAGCGCGCTGGACGGCGCGTTTGGCGTCCGGGCCAAAACGCTGTCCAAGGCGCTCAAACGCACAGGCCGCCGGATGCCCAAACGTCTGCATGGCGAGGCACAGCTGATCGTGGCGGCCCAACGGCTCGGTGGCCACCCCAAGCTGATGCGCCAGGTCGATGGCGCGGCACTGACCCGCGCCGAAGAACGGGTTGTCACCTGGCTTGATGGGATCGACCGCGCCGACAACCGCAAAGGGCTGTGGCTGGGCATCGCGGGGGCTGTCGCCTTTAACATCCTGCTGATTCTGGCGGGCTTTGTGCTCTGGATGATCTGGGCCGGCCACGTCTGAGACCGCCTGATCGGTCTCCAGCATCCGTGTTTATTGAGACGATACCGGGAAATGGTGCAGGTGATTGCCGCAAATGGCACTCCGACGCGCCTTGGCATTCCCGTAACGCCGGCGGTCTGCTAGCCTTCTCGCAATAGTTGATAGCTGGATTTATACCATGACATTTTTCAATCCACTCCGCGTCTCGTTCAATGTCGCCCCACTGGCGGGACACATCTTTGGCGACGATGACGACCGTGGCGGCAACGGGCGCTCGGACTTTGACGGGCGCTACACCATCCTTGATGTGGACACCCCTGTGATCCCGCTGCCCGGCGATCTCGAACACGGCACGGGCGAGGAACCGCCTGAACCATTGCCAGAGGATGACCATGATCACTTTGAGTTTGACGACGGGACGTCTCCACATCCCGAACATCAGCCCGGGGATCTCGAGCACGAAGAGGAGGGGGGCGAACACGAGTTTCACGATCACGACCCGTCCCAGGTGGGGGATAACGGCCGGCCCGAACCGGATCCCGATCCCGAGCCAGACCCGGATCCCGCACCATCATCCGACAGCGACCCCGATCCGGCTCCAGCGCCCATAGATCCGCCCGCGGATCCCGAAGAGGTCGCTGGCGATCAAGGCCGCCCAACCGACGAATTGCCTGGCCCACCCCAGGTCACGCCACCCAGCCCACCGGTGGGCGACAACAACCGGGATTTCGGTCGCGCTGACGACGCAGTGCCGGATCAACCCATAGACCCCGCCCCCCTTGTGACCTACACCAGCGGCGGCCCCGCCGACACGTCTTACAACGTCACGATCGACTTCATAGGCAGTTGGACAACCGAACTTCAGGCAGGCTTCATCGACGCGGCTGACTACCTCAGCACCATCATCCTCGGCGACTTGCCCGACGATATCATTGGCGGCGTGGCCTTTGACGACATCACCATCACCGCCACCTTGCAGGGGATCGACGGCCAAGGCGGTGTGCTGGGCAGCGCGGGCCCTCGCGAAATCCGCGACGATGGGTCGTTCCTGCCGTCGACCGGTGCGATGACCTTTGACGTGGCCGACGCCCCGGACCAACTGGCCGACGGCAATTGGGAAACCATCGTGCTACACGAGATGATGCACGCCATGGGCTTTGGCACGATCTGGTCGGCCCTGGGCCTGACAAGCGGATCTGTCGCGGGCGGGGACATCCGCTTTACCGGCGCCAACGCCACCGATGTCTACCAGACCGAGTTCGACGCAATCGCAACTGCGGATCCGGGGTCGTTGACTGGCATCCCGGTCGAAACCGAAGGCGGTCCGGGCACCGCAGGTGGGCATTGGGACGAGGATCTGTTTCAGGACGAGATCATGACCGGCTTTGTCGACAGCGGCGCCTTCGTGTCCGTTATGACAATCGCGTCGCTTGAGGACATCGGCTATGACACGGTGTTCGACGACGCCTATGACGCCAATGACCAGAGCGGTCCGATCCCTCCGAACCCGCTGCTGGAAATTTTCGCCTAGGCTCTCAAACACGAAAAAGCCCGCGGCGCATGAAACGCCGCGGGCTTTTTGTCTTTATCTCACAAATTCGGATACATCGGGAAGCGTGCGCAGAGGGCCTGGACCTCGGCC
>NZ_CANLAG010000018.1 GCF_947488715.1 uncultured Tateyamaria sp.
ACCAACTCCGCAAGCTTCTCAACATGCTCCGTAAAAGCACGACGCTTACCCCAAACAGACACATTCCATTCCGTGGCCGCTGCTTCGAGGGCAAAGGTACAGGACACGGCGCCGACGACAGCGCCAACCGCAAACTTGTTCATGATGTTTCTCCCTTGGTGCGGGACCTTTTGGCCCGCTTGGGGCAGAGGCTAGCGCGGCAACACCGCTCTGCCAAGTCATGCGTGGCTTGGACAAGCACTGGGAGGGCGAAGTTTCGTCTCGGCCTGCGCGTTTGCTCAGGGGATGACGACAATGTTGCCAACGTGCTCTTTGCGGATGAAAGCCTGTTGCGCCTCGGCCAGTTCAGACAACGGATATGTCGTCGCCAGCAGCGGTTTGACTTCGCCAGCGGCGATGTAACCGACCAGATCGGTGAACACTTGTGGCGCGATGACCGTAGAGCCGAAGAATGACAGGTCGCGCAGATACAGTGTGCGCAGGTCCAAATCCACGATGGGGCCTGCGATCGCGCCAGAACAGGTGAACCGCCCACCCCGTGCCAGAACGTCAATCACCTGAGAAAAATTGGGGCCGCCAACAATGTCCGCGACAACGGTGACTGTGTCGCGGCCTATGGCGTGCCGCAACGTTGCCCGTAAATCGTCAGGCGCGCGCGGCAACAACGCATCGGCACCAAGTTCGGCCATCTGTGCGTGTTTGGCCTCGGATGCCAACGCCACAACCGTTGCCCCGCGTCGCTTGGCCAACTGTATCAGTGCTGACCCGACACCACCCGACGCCCCTGTGACCAGCACCGTGTCGGCCGACGAAACATCGGCGCGGGCCAGCATCCCTTCGGCGGTGGAGTAGGAACAAGAGAACGTCGCCAATTCAGCATCCGACAGTGGGCTGTCGATCACAGCCACGTTGCGGCGGTCAGCGGTTGTATATTGCGCGAAACCGCCGTCGCGTTCGCTGCCGAAATAGCCCGTCTCGTCGCGATTGAGAGGATCGTTCCAGTTGCGCAGCCAACAGTCGACCATCACCCGTTGCCCCACCAACGCCGCATCCCCATGCGCGCCAACCGCCACAACCGTACCGACGGCATCCGCCCCCTGAATGCGCGGGAACTGGAGAGGTGCCCCACCCCAAGCCGGATCCTCGGCGCCGACATTTTCAAAACCATCGCCGGTTGTGGCGTCGGTCACAGCCTTGGAATACCATCCTGAGCGCGTGTTCACGTCCGTATTGTTCAGACCGCAGGCCCCCACCTTGATCAACACGTCATCGGCCCCAATCTCGGGCATCGGCCAATCGGTGTGAAACCGCATCGCGTCCATGTCGCCATGCGCGTGCAAGACATATGCGTTCATCGTGTTGGGAAGGGTCATGCGGCGATCTTTCTGTGCTGTTCAAACGCCCCGACATCCGGTCAGGGCCGTGTGCGGGCGTACCCACCCCGCCTTGCCTGACACGCAGGCCACGTATGGCGCATGTGCCGTTGCATTCGGCGATAGGGCGACCGGGCATTGACGCCCTGTGCCTGAGGTTCGGTTTGTGGCCAAACTCTGTACCGATTTTCACCCGGCCCCCAACAACCAGCTTGTGGTCTGATCGCACGCTGGCATGATCACCGCACATTCTGTATCCCGCGCAGACCTTGGATGTGCGATAGGCCGCAGTCCGGCAACGAAGGAACACACGCATGAGCCTCTTTGACGAAGACCTGTTCACAACCGGCCTCGCCCAACGCAAGGCGACGCTTGGCGCGGAATACGTGCAGAAAAACCTGGATGCATCGGATGACTTCAACCGCCCCTTCCAAGAGGCGATGACCGCTTGGTGCTGGGGGTTTGGCTGGGGTGACGACGCCATCGACGCCAAAACGCGCAGCCTGATGAACCTCGCCATGATCGGCGCTTTGGGCAAGATGCAAGAGTGGGAATTGCACTGCAATGGGGCGATCAACAACGGCTGCACCGTCGAGGAAATCCGTGCAGCCGTGCACATGGTGGCGATCTATTGTGGTGTGCCGCAGGGCCTCGAAGCCTTTCGTGCCGCACGCAAGGTTTTGACGGAACGTGGGATGCTTTGATTCTGGCGGCGGCGGCACCAAGCGGGCCGCACGACACAATATGTCACACTGCCCAGCATGAGGCGCACGATTGTTTTCCGACTGCCCAGCGCATCCTGTCAAACAACCACGCTATGGCAATTGACATTCAAGGCGTGGGAATCCCAAGAAAATTTACTGATTGGTGCCATAAATTTACAAAAACCAAGCCGCACCGGAAACAGATTTACACCAAAATCCTTATAATCCAGCCTTTTATTCCTTTCTTTTCACCTTTGCGTATTATCGCGACAACGGGAGGGAGGACCCGCACAAGACACCCCGGTCATGGAGGTTGACCGCGTCATGTGCCCTTCGCCCATAGATCAAGATGACGACCCGGAGGATCCCTCATGCCCGACACCAAAACCTATGCCCCCTCAGCGGACATGGCCGCCAACGCCCATGTCGATGCGGCGAAATACGATGCGATGTATGCCGCCTCGATCCAGGACCCAGAGGGCTTTTGGGACGAGCACGGCAAGCGGATCGACTGGATCAAACCCTATAGCCAAGTCAAGAACGTCAGCTATGACTTTGGCGACGTCAACATCAACTGGTACGCCGACGGCACGCTGAATGTGTCGTCCAACTGCATCGACCGGCATCTGGCGACGCGCGGCGATCAGACGGCAATCATCTGGGAACCGGACAGCCCGGAGGATCCCGCACAGCACATCACCTATCATCAGCTGCATGCAGAGACGTGCAAGATGGCGAATGTTCTGAAATCCATGGGCGTTGGCAAAGGTGACCGGGTTGTGCTGTACCTGCCCATGATCCCCGAGGCGGCCTATGCCATGTTGGCCTGTACCCGCATCGGCGCAATCCATTCGATCGTATTTGCCGGGTTCTCCCCTGATGCGCTGGCGGCACGTGTGTCGGGCTGCGACGCCAAGGTTGTGATCACCGCGGATGGTGCGCCGCGCGGCGGCCGGACCACGAACCTCAAGGACAATGTGAACCAGGCGTTGATCAATGTGATCGACGACACCAAATGTCTGGTGGTGCAACGCACGGGCCAACAGATTGCGTGGCGCGACGGTCTGGATTTCTGGCTGCATGAAGAGGCGGCCAAAGTCGACGCCGACTGCCCACCCGAAGAGATGGGCGCCGAAGACCCGCTGTTCATCCTCTATACATCCGGTTCGACCGGCCAGCCCAAGGGTGTGGTGCACACGACCGGTGGCTATCTGGTCTACGCCGCACTGACCCACGAGATCACGTTCGATTACCACGACGGCGACGTCTACTGGTGCACGGCGGATGTCGGCTGGGTCACCGGTCACAGCTATATCGTTTATGGCCCGCTGGCCAATGGCGCGACAACGCTGATGTTCGAAGGGGTGCCAACCTATCCCGATGCGTCGCGCTTCTGGCAGGTTTGCGAAAAGCACAAGGTGGCACAGTTCTATACCGCGCCCACGGCCATTCGTGCCCTGATGGCCCATGGCAACGCCCCCGTCGAGGGGCACGACCTGAGCCACCTGAAATTGCTGGGTACGGTTGGCGAACCGATCAACCCGGAAGCCTGGAACTGGTACAATGACGTTGTGGGCGGCGGTCGCTGCCCGATTGTGGACACATGGTGGCAGACGGAAACCGGTGGGCATCTGATGACCCCCCTGCCCGGCGCGCATGCGACCAAACCCGGATCGGCGATGAAGCCGTTCTTTGGGATCAAGCCACTGGTGCTGGAACCCACATCCGGCGAAGTCATCGACGGCAATGATGTCGAAGGCGTGCTTGTCATCGCGGACAGCTGGCCGGGGCAGATGCGTACCGTCTGGGGCGACCATGAGCGTTTCGAGAAAACCTATTTCTCGGACTACAAGGGGTTCTACTTTACTGGCGACGGCTGCCGTCGCGACGCCGATGGCGACTATTGGATCACGGGCCGCGTGGATGACGTCATCAACGTCTCTGGCCACCGGATGGGCACGGCAGAGGTCGAAAGCGCCCTTGTTGCCCATGCGAAAGTCGCCGAAGCCGCTGTTGTGGGCTACCCCCACGACATCAAGGGTCAGGGCATCTATTGCTATGTCACTCTGATGAACGGTGAAGAACCATCCGAGGAATTGCGCAAAGAGCTACGCACTTGGGTGCGGAGTGAAATCGGACCCATTGCGTCGCCGGACCTGATCCAGTGGGCGCCGGGCCTGCCCAAGACACGTTCGGGCAAGATCATGCGCCGTATCCTGCGCAAAATCGCCGAGGACGACTTTGGCGCGCTTGGCGATACCTCCACGCTTGCCGATCCGTCCGTGGTCGACGATCTGATCGAAAACCGCATGAACAAGGGATAGGCACATGGACGGCACCACACATCCCGCCACACCGCCTGTCCTCATCCTGCTCGGTCCACCCGGTGCGGGCAAAGGCACACAGGCCCGAATGCTCGAAGAGCGGTTCGGCTATGTCCAACTGTCCACGGGCGACTTGCTGCGCGCCGCTGTTGCGGCCGGAACCGAGGCGGGATTGGCGGCCGATGCGGTGATGAAAGCAGGCGGTTTGGTCAGCGACCAGATTGTCATCGACATCCTGCGTGACCGGATCGCCGAGGCCGACTGCGCGGGCGGTGTCATCCTCGATGGCTTTCCACGCACCACGGTGCAGGCCGAGGCGCTGGATGTGCTGTTGGGCGAAACGGGTCAGCAGATTGACGCCGCCGTATCTCTTGAGGTGGACGACGCCGCGATGGTGGAACGGATTTCTGGGCGCTATACCTGCGCGGGTTGTGGCGAAGGGTACCACGACAGCTTCAAAATCCCTGCAAAGGCAGGCGTTTGCGACAGTTGTGGCGGCAACGAGATGAAGCGCCGCGCCGACGACACGGTTGAGGCTGTGGGCGCGCGGCTCGAAGCGTATCACGCACAGACCGCGCCGCTGATCACCTACTACGACGGCCAGGGCGTCCTGCAGCGCGTGGGTGCTATGGGGCCAATTGACGAGGTCGCAACAACACTGGGCCGCGTCGTGGCAGAGGCGACCACGCCCGCCTAAGTGACCTGCACATCGCGCCAAGGCGTCGACAAAGCGCGCCACCGGGCTGGCGGTGGCGGGCAGATTGCGCCAGTCTGGTGCGATGGCTGACGACACGCAAATCCGCTACATGATTGCACGCACGACGCAACAATTGTGTGGCCTGCTACAGATTGCACCCGCCGCTGTGCTGCGGCGGATGCGCTACCGGCCCGACTTTTTCGAAAACGAAGGGCGCGGCGTCACTTCTGCGGAATACTTTGCCGGATGGGATGCCATCGTCGCCGAAGCTGGGCGCGCAGATACCCCGCTCTTTCTCGGGCAGGCCTATGCCCGCGGGCCGTTCAACCCCGCCTTTTTCGCGTTCACGTGCAGCCCGACAGTGGCCATCGGTCTTGACCGCCTTGCCTTGTTCAAACCCCTGACGGGTCCGCTTCGTCTGGGGTTGGAGCGTACGGCGTTACGTGGCTTGCGCGTGACCAAGACGTCCAACGTCGCGGCGCACCCTCTGCCGGCGAGCTTTGCCGCGACCGAGATCGTGTTTCTGACCGAAGCCATTCGCGGCTGTACCGGCCACCGAGTGACACCGCTGGCCGCTGCACTGCCCGCGCGCCTGCCCTGCCACGCCGAGATCGAGGATTTTGTCGGCTGCACAATCGACATTCGCACAGCATCCTGCCTTGAGTTTGCGCCTGAGGATGCTGACCGGGTCTTGCTCTCTGCCGACCCGGACCAATGGGCGCAGCTTGAACCCAATTTCCGCCGTCAAATGCAGGTTCAGTTGTCGGAGCAGACCGTCAGCGCCCGCGTGCGCAGCGTGCTGCCAGAGATGCTGCCCGCCGGGGAGGCCAGCATAGAAGCCGCCGCCAAACGCCTGCGGCTGAGTGCGCGCAGCCTGCAACGCTATCTCAAGGACGAAGGCACGCGGTTTCAAACCCTTCTCGATTCCACGCGCGAAGATCTGGCCCGGCAATACCTCTGCTCGACCGATCTGAACATCGAGGAAATCAGTTATTTGCTGGCCTACCGCGATCCCAATTCATTCTACCGCGCCTTTCAGAACTGGACCGGAATGACGCCCAAGGCAGCACGCATGGCCGCTCAGGACGGCACGGTGGCGTCGTAGCGATAGACCCAATCCTGACGGGCGTGGATCAACTGCGGCACAAGCCGCGCGCCAATGGCCATGGGGCCGTAAAAGGCGATGCGCCCGGCCAAAGACGCACGGTGGAACAGGCGTGCATTGGCGCGTGACCCGGCCTGAATGCGCGAAACCCGGCCGATCCGTTTGGCGTAGAACTGCGCGAGCGCACCTGCGACATCGCTCTCTGCCCTGTCCAATACGTCGGCCAGCGTCCAAGCATCTTCGAGCGCCTGAACGGCCCCCTGTGCCATGGACGGCAACATCGGATGGGCGGCATCGCCCGTTACGACAACACGCCCGTCGCTCCAGCGTGGCAAGGGCGCACGATCAAACAACGCCCAGCGGTTCAGCACGTGTGCATGCTCAATCAGAGCCGAAATGGTGGGGTGCCACCCGGCAAAAGCCGCGTGCGCATCCTGACGGGTCCCCGTCACCTGCCACCCTTCTGCTGTCGGCTCCGGCTCTTCGACCATGCCGACGAAATTTGCCAACGTACCGCCACGCAGCCGCGTGGTGACAGCATGCCGCCGGTCGCCTGCCCATATGCACGCCGTGGGTGGCGGTGCGTCTGCCCCCAGCAGGTCGACCGGAACAACAGCGCGCCACGCCACATTGCCAGTATAGGTAGGCTGATCCGGCCCCAGCATCTGACCACGGATCACAGAATGCAGGCCGTCCGCGCCGATCACGACATCCCCTTCGATCTGATCGCCAGCCTTGGTGCAAATCGCCGCGTGGCGCGCGTCTTGTGCATAGCCCGCTATGGTCTGCCCAACATGTATTGCCGCCGGGGCCAGCGCCCGCAGGCGCGTGGCCAAGGCCGCGACCAGATCCGCCCGATGCACATGCATGAACGGCGCACCCCAGCGCGTCTCGGCATATCCCTTCATCGGCAGTCGGAACACAGGGCGCCCTGACACGCCCATGCGCATCTCGATCGCTTCTGGTTCAAAGACCGTAGCCCGCAAATGATCCGCAACGCCCAGCGCCTGCAAAACCTTCCACCCGTTCGGCGAAATCTGGAGGCCTGCGCCGATTTCCGTCAGCTCCGGGGCTTGTTCATATACCTCGACCGTATGCCCCCGCATCGCAAGTGCCACTGCCGTCGCCAAACCACCGATGCCCCCACCGGCCACAACCGCCTTCATGTGACATCCCCTGCCGCGCGCAGTGCCGCGATGGCCGTGGCCTCATAGCCCAATTCCGCCAAGATCGCATTGGCCTGAGCGCCCGGCCCAGTTGGCGCACGCGCCGGTGCACCCGACATGGACGACATACGCGGTGCGATACCTGCCTGCAGGACCCCATCGACAACCGTGTAGGTCCCCCGTTGCGCCAGATGCGCGTCAACGGCGGCCTCCTCCATGGTCAAGACCGGCGCAACGCACGCATCCGTTCCCGTAAAAACCTGGGTCCAATGAGATTGCGGCTTTGAGGCGAAAATCCCGGCAAACTGCGCGCACACGCGTGGCCACGCGCTCTCGTCCATCTGCGGCGGCACATCCCCCGCCCCAAGGCCCAACCCGCCCAGCAATTGCGCGTAGAATTGCGGCTCTAGCGCGCCCACGGCCATATCCCGCCCATCCGAGCATCGGTAGCATCTGTAAAATGGTGCGGCACCGTCCAGCCAATTTGCCCCCGGCGCACGCCACTGGCCTTGCGCCATCAGCGTGTGGATCAGGCCCATCATCGCTGGCACGCCGTCGATCATCGCGGCATCAACAACCTGCCCCCGACCAGTCACCGCACGTTCAATCACCGCCGCCATGACGCCATAGACCAAGAACATCGTGCCGCCGCCATAGTCCGCCACCAAGTTCAATGGCGGCCGCGGCGGTGCGTCGGCTGTCGCCAGCAAGCTCAGTACACCCGTTTGAGCCAGGTAGGTGATGTCGTGCCCGGCGGTGTGCGCCAGTGGTCCTTCCTGTCCCCACCCTGTCATCCGGGCATAGATCAAACGGTCAGGGCATGTCTCTGGTCCCAGACCCAACCGCTCCATCACACCGGGCCGAAACCCTTCGATCAGGATGTCCGCGTCAGCAATGATGGCGCGCGCAATGGTCAGGCCCGTTTCAGACTTGAGATCCAATGCGATAGACCGCTTGCCGCGCCGATTGACGTCCTCTGGCTGCGCGGGGCCAGAGGCACGGTCAATCACCGTCACCTGCGCACCGAGATCAGCCAGCAATTGCCCAGCCAAGGGCGCAGGTCCCAGACCCGCAAACTCCACAACCTTCAAAGTGGTCAACGGCCCAGTCATTTCCACCTCTTCGGTTCACTGTCGCAGCGATAGGACAAAAAGCGCGCGCCGCGTGCAATTTCCAATGTGACAGCCAAGCGGTCAGTGACCATGCGCCAGCTTGGTGCAATTGCAAATTGGGTAATATGGAAAAATGGCGCCCCCACACGGGGCCGCGTATTTCATTTTTCATTCAATTTTTCAACACTTAAGGTGATCGCATAGAATGCCAGCCCACCCTTTGGCCTTCCAAACTTCGAGCTGCCAGCAAATCAGTTGCGGAACTTCTCACCATCGTAACCACTGTTACCCATACTGCTCGAACTTCGATGCGTCTTCGGCCAGCGCTTCCGTAGAAACGTCTACAGACGACGAACGGTCTTCCTTTATCTTTGGCGCTGACTTCTTCCATGCTGCCAACTTGCTTCCAACATCGCCGTATAATGCAGGGACGATATCCTGGATGTCACTTATGAAGTTAGTCTGCTGCGCAAACCGACCACCTAGACGCTTTGAAGCGAGCACATGAAAGTTATGCGGAGAAAGATGCTCACGTTGCTTACATGCTATCTTCACATCCCCAAACAAATCCATCAGGCGCTGGGCTTTAGGCGGTTCAGGCTTTCCTTGAGGGTGAGCTTGTCCAGTTCGAGCTCCGCGACGATCTTCTTCAGCCGTGCGTTCTCTTTCTCGAGGCTCTTCAGTTCCGACAACTGGGCGCGGCCCATCCCGCCAAATCGCTTCCGCCAGTTGTAGTAGGTCGCATCGCTGATCCCGACGCTCCGACAATCAGATGCCACGTCATCGCCCGCTGTCAGCTTCAGCTCGATCTCACGCAGCAGCTTCAGCACGTCTTCGTCTGAATGTCGCTTGGGCGGGGGTCATAGTGGCCTGGTTGAATGAGACTGTCGGGGCCGATAGTCCCCTGCGACCCAGCACCCCACCGCCCTGGTTCGATCTGTCCATGAAGCGTGTAGTGTATACCGAGCCCGCACCCCCGATACACTGCCGGGCCTACTCCCTTAGCGGGGGAGCGCCTTCGAGCCGCTCGGCGACTTTAATCCGTGGCAAGATACTGAATAAAAACCACTTTTATGACCAATTCGAACTAGGGTCAGGGCTCATTGAGTGTCAAAGCCAGTAGATAACGATTGCCGCGAGGGCGATTGCTGAAAGGAAGACCTT
>NZ_CANLAG010000019.1 GCF_947488715.1 uncultured Tateyamaria sp.
GACCAACTGCTCATGCACCGTTGCTACCCCACTGAATCCAAACAGGGAATCCCTCACGCGATTTGTGCAACAAAGCCCACCAGAAGGGCCCGGATCAGGGGGCTGAATCAAGTTGCTACTATCTGCGTCAGCCTGCAAAACCGCCCGCTCCAGCTGCAAGCAACAGCAGTAAGCCTCCTGCCCAACCAAGTCCAGCAAACATGTCCCCATCATCATCTTCAACTGCGCCAACGTCCTCAGCATCATCGTCCGATACGTCAACCAAAGGTACGTCCGGTATTACAGGTTCCGGTGCCGGTTCCGGATCAAGCGCTGGCTCAAGTTCAGGAACGGTAACGGGTTCCGGTTGAGGAATAACTTCGCCGGCAAAAGGATCTACCGAATTAGCCGCATCCCAAATGTCTTCGAAGCCTTCGGTAGGAACAACATCCGTCAACACTACTTGCATGATCTCACCCGGGCTCAGGGATGCCTCAAACTTGCCGCCCTGCATTATGCTAGCGTCCAACTCTTCTATGACGGCTTGAGATTTGTTGGACCCTGGCATTTCCTCATCTTCAACACCCAAAACTAGTATGTCCGAGACATTGTAGTCACTTACAAGGCTAGACAAATCAATATCGGCCGACGCGGCCGACTCCTTGCTACCATTCATCACATAAAAAGCTAACTCGCCTTCTCCAGCAAACATGTGAACTGACACATCGCCAAACTCCGCCTCTGTGTCTTTGTCACCTTCTTGAAAGTCCAGCAGAACTTTTCCTGGCAAAGTTTCCGACATAAGCGCAAACATCTCTCCCGGAGGAGTAGCAGCATCAAAATCTTGACCTTCGGCAAGTGCATTGCGTGTATTCTGAATGAGCGGCCACACGTGGGCTTTGTCCACGCCTGTTCGACCAAACTCCTCCATAATCTGAAGCATTTCTTGGCCTTGGAAAAGCCCATAATCCTCTTCGCGCTCCAAGCCTGGAGTGGACTTCAAATTCCATTCCGTAATATAAATTTCGACTCCAGGAATATCTTGCGCCCAAGTATCGTTAATTTGGTCCAAATCAAAGTAGCGAGTACTTTCAGCAACATCTCCACGAGAATAGATATGGGTTACAACCCCATCTACAGCCTCTTTCTCCACATCTGTATCAAAACTGGACAATACAAGCTTAGAATTGACATAGCCCCAGTTTACGTCGCCGCTATTGAACAGAGCATCATCATCAAGCTCAACTCCATACAATTCGTTAAGTGTAGCTAACACTTCGTCCCCGGGCACGCCGTCATAGTCATCACTGAGTCTCGAGAAACCAAAATTATTTCCTTTCTGAACCACAATATCTGTATCGAAATTCCCAGCTTTCTCTAGTTCATCATTTATAATCGTTGCCATTTCTGACGCTACTCGACCATACTCAAGCGCCGACATCTCACCAGAACCCCAGTATTCATTACCTATTTCAAAGGCTTGAATTCTGGCCTCACCGTATTCGCCTGCAGCTAAGTCTTGCACAAACGCACGTAGTTCTGCTTCGTCGATATCAGCATATCGATCACCATTTTCATCGTAGTTTTCAGAAGTTTGAGTTCGTGTTGGAACAACAATGGTAACAGGTTGATCAGCGTCAAGAGCATATGACATGAAATCGGTCAGTCCGATCATGGTTTGCTCTTCATCACTTCGGGGGTCGTAAACGACTTCAGCATCAGGGTCTGTGATGTCAAACATATACTCTGTTAGCGAACCGCCAGGGTATCTGAGGCCAGAAACGCCCAAATACTCCACTGCTTCTGCGTAGGAACCATCACCCAAAAGATCCCCGCGTGGAGCCAAAAGATTGCCACCAAAATGATCATCACTATACTTCGCATCTCCAGCAATCGAAGGAATTTCCAACATATCTCACCCACCTCTCAAGCTTTTTCGCTTGAAATTACATTCTGAGATAAACAGCAGACCTGATACAATTTAATCAGAAATGCATCCACCTCAAATACTCCAAAGAAGACTCATATAAACGAGTTCCTCACCACCAATTTCAGTGGTATAGGTGATGGATGAATGTTGAGTTCAGATTCGTTCAGAATTGCGGCGATTGACTGACGCACCAAGAGCATTTTAGTTAAACAGGAAGTGTCGCGACGTTTACCGAGGCCGCGCTTCTGCACCGACTACTAAATATAAGTTTTTTGTTAAATTATTTTCAAACTGAGGGAAGCACGCAACCAAGAAATACGCTCGCTTAAGTCCTTCTTAGGCCTGCACTTGTAAATTTCTTGAAGGTCTTTGAGGCTGTCAAAAATTGTTCCACTATTCACAAAAGGTTAAGTTTATGTTGGGCTTTTCGGTTTTGCTCGGTTTAGTCGCCGCAGGTGGCTTATTCACTCTGCTAGTAGACAATGACGACGAAAATGATATTGAAAGCGAAGAGTTGGAAAGCTCTAGTGTAGACGGTGATCAGTCGTTAGACTTCTCTATCGACAACGCTACAGACGGCATAAGCGCAACTGGAGAAGATGGGCCGTTACCTCAAGGTGAAGCCTCGCAAGATAGTTATGATTTTGCCATTTTGGATATAGATTCGGTTGAGTGGCTAGAAGAAAGTACGCAGGTCGTTCTTGATGGGAAGATAGACGAGATCAAGACAGAGGACGGGCCACTACTAGTTCTTGATACAGAGGATCCAGATACGATAAATGTTTCTGGATTTTCAAATGCGATCGTATATTCAGGTGACGGCGATACGGTAATAGGTGGCGATGAGGGCATTTTCATTTCAGTATCAGAGGGGGGATCCCTTATTGAAGGTGGTAACAGTGACGATATCTACCTGTCTAGCGGTGAAAACGACACAGTTTTGGCTGGCGGCGGCGATGATTTCTTGATTTCAGGAAATGATGCATCCCTGTTGGACGGAGGTGATGGTAATGACACAATTTACGGATCTTTTGAGGAATTTTTCCTACCAACGAGTACGGCGGATTTTGACGAACTGGTGGATGACGCTAGTGATACGCTAGTTGGGGGAGATGGAGACGATGTGATTTATGCTGCATCTGGAGATAGTATCTCGAGCGGGTCTGGAGACGACGTTATCACTATTTTTGGTAAAGGAGCCGTTATAGATGACTTTGATCCCGTCAATGATGCCGGCCTTATAGTCCTCGAAAGTGATAATTTTTTTGATGAAGGAATTTACTCAGTGAATGCCGGGTCGTTCCAAACTGTTGAGAGTGGAAATTTGGTAAAAGTTTACTTCGAAGGTGACTTAGTTTTATCTGTAAACAACTCTCAAGGTTTGCAGATAGAATTTAAACAAGCGCGCGAGGACCCTCCTAGCACTGTCACCTTGTATTCTAATGGCGAGGGCACAGGCCCCGGAATTGTAATTACATCATCGGAAAGTACTTAAACTTAGCAATTCTATCGAATTTTGACCATATTGAAATCTGTAAATTGTGACTCGAATAGCGGCGCGATACGGAGTAGCACATGTTCGTTACTCTATATCAATTTGCATTGGCTTTGTTGCACAAATCGCGTGAGGGATTCCCTGTTTGGATTCAGTGGGGTAGCAACGGTGCATGAGCAGTTGGTC
>NZ_CANLAG010000020.1 GCF_947488715.1 uncultured Tateyamaria sp.
GCCACGGAATGGAATGTGTCTGTTTGGGGTAAGCGTCGTGCTTTTACGGAGCATGTTGAGAAGCTTGCGGAGTTGGTGAGCGAGAAGACGGGTGGTGAGTTCACGATGAACGTGAGCTATGGCGGTCTGTCGAAGAACCGGGAGAACCTCGACGGGATCTCCATCGGGGCGTTCGAGATGGCGCAGTTCTGTGCGGGCTATCACCGCGACAAGAACCGGGTGATCACGGTGCTGGAGCTGCCGTTCCTGGGCGTCGAGAACCTGGAGCAGGAAGTGGCCGTGTCGGCTGCGGTCTATGCCCACCCGGCGGCCACCGAAGAGATGGCGCAGTGGAATGCCAAGCTCTTGATGACCTCGCCGATGCCGCAATACAACCTCGTGGGCACGGGCGATCCGCGCAGCACGCTGGAAGACTTTGAAGGCATGCGGGTGCGCGCCACGGGCGGGATCGGCAATGCGTTCTCGGCGGTGGGCGGTGTGCCCACATCGGTGACCGCGACCGAGGCCTATCAGGCGATGGAATCGGGTGTCGTGGACACGGTGGCCTTTGCCCAGCACGCCCACCTGTCGTTTGGCACGATCAACCAGGCGGACTGGTGGACGGCGAACCTGAACCCCGGCACGGTGAACTGCCCTGTGGTGGTGAACATCGACGCCTATGACGCGCTGTCGGATGAACACCGCGCCGCACTGGACAGCTCGGTGCCCGAGGCGATCGAGCACTACCTGACGAACTACGCGTCGCTGCTGGAGCGCTGGGACAGCGTTCTGGAAGAGAAGGGCGTGCAGAAGGTCGAGATCGACGCGGGCGTGATCGACGCGTTCCGCGCTCAGGCGGCGGATCCGATCCGCGACCAGTGGATTGCCGACATGGAAGCACAGGGCCTGCCGGGCCAGGAGCTCTATGATCTGGTGGCCAAGACGCTGGCGGACGCCAAGGGCGGCAGCTGAGGCAAACGTGCGGTGCGCTGGAACGGCGCACTCTACGGGCCCGTTTGTAAGGTGCGCCTTTGCGGCGCGCCTTACCTGACTTTTGCATTTAACATTTGGGGGACGTGATGGCGGGTGCATCCACGGTTCTTGAGGATTCCAGTCTGCTGAGCCGGCTGGACCGGGGCTTGCTGCCCATCGAGCGCGTCATGGCGCTGTTGAGCGGGCTGGCAGCGTTCTCGCTGATGTTCCTGGCGGCCTATTCCGTCTCGGCGCGCGAGTTCTTTGAAAAACCGCTGTTGGGTTACGTCGACCTGATCGAGATGCTGATGCCGCTGATTGCGATCATGGGGGTGTCCTTTGTGCAGCGCAACGGCATCCACATCCGTATGGACATCATCGTAGGCGCGCTGCGGGGCCGGGTGCTGTGGCTGGTCGAGCTGATCATGGTGCTCTTGATCCTGGTGCTGATGATTGCGCTGGTCTGGGGATCGTGGTCGCATTTTGACCGGTCCTTCGACTGCGCGCGCCCCCTGTGCAGCCGCGACAGTTCCATCGACATCTCGCTGCCGATCTGGCCCAGCAAACTGATTGTGCCGGTGGCCTTTGCGGTGCTGTGCGCGCGGCTGGTGTTGCAGGCGGTGGGCTACGCGCGCGCCTTCTGGCTGAACCTGGAGAGCCCGGTGGCTGTCCCCCTGATCCAGAGCGTGGCGGAGCAAGCCCGCGCCGAGGCCGAAGCCCTTGAGGGAGCAGACTGATGGACCCGATTACAATTGGCCTGTGGACCACGGGCGGCATGCTCGTGCTGGTGTTCTTGGGCATGCGCGTGGCCTTTGCGGCCGGTCTGGCGGGCTTCGTGGGCCTTGTGTGGCTGCGCTGGAACGGGTTCGACTATGCGCCCGAACGCTTTGGCAAGGCGCTCGAGATCAGCGTCAAGGTGGCGGGGCAAGTGCCCCATTCCAAGGTCTCGGCCCAGGCGTTGAGCCTGATCCCCACCTTTATCCTGATCGGGTACCTGGCCTATTACGCCAAGCTGACCACGGCCCTGTTCGAGGCCGCCAAGCGCTGGATCGCCTGGGTGCCCGGCGGGCTGGCGGTGTCGACCGTGTTCGCCACCGCAGGCTTTGCGGCCGTGTCAGGCGCCTCGGTGGCCACGGCGGCGGTGTTTGCGCGCATTGCCATCCCCGAGATGCTCAAGATCGGCTATAACAAGCAGTTCGCCGCAGGCGTCGTGGCCGCAGGCGGCACGCTGGCCTCGCTGATCCCGCCCTCGGCCATCCTGGTGATCTATGCGATCATCGTGGAACAGGACGTGGGCAAGCTGCTGCTGGCAGGCTTCATTCCGGGCGCGTTCTCGGCGCTGATCTATGCGGGCCTGATCATCGGCATCGCGATGATCTGGAAGAACGTGGGCCCGCCGGTGACCGGGTTCACCTGGAAAGAACGGCTGGTGGCGCTGCCACCCGCACTGCCCATCGTGGCGGTGGTCGTGATCATCATCTTCTTTGTCTACAACCCCTTTGGCGACGCCTGGGGCACGCCGACCGAAGGCGGGGCGGTGGGCGCGTTCATCGTGTTCCTGATGGCGCTTTACCGCGGCATGCGTCTGCGCGAGCTGCGCGATGCGCTGATCGAGACGGCCAAGCTGACGGTGATGATCTTTACCATCATCTGGGGCGTGCTGATCTATGTGCGCTTCCTCGGGTTCGCCGACCTGCCGGGTGCGTTCAGCGACTGGATCACGTCCCTGACCGTGTCGCCGATGCTGATCCTGGTGTGCATCCTGCTGGCCTATGCGGTGCTGGGCATGTTCATGGACGCCATCGGGATGCTGCTGCTCACATTGCCGGTGGTCTATCCGGCGGTGATGGCGCTGAACGGGGGCGAGTTCGTCTCTGCCGCCGACAGCACCTTTGGCATGTCGGGTCCGATGTGCGCGATCTGGTTCGGGATCCTGGTGGTGAAAATGGCCGAGTTCTGCCTGATCACCCCGCCCATCGGCCTCAACTGCTTCGTGGTGGCAGGCGTGCGGGATGATCTGAGCGTGCAGGACGTGTTCCGCGGCGTGACCCCCTTCTTCATCGCCGACGCCGCCACAATCGCAGCCCTCGTCGCATTCCCAGGCATCGTACTATGGCTGCC
>NZ_CANLAG010000021.1 GCF_947488715.1 uncultured Tateyamaria sp.
ACGCCGCGGGCTTTTTGTCTTTATCTCACAAATTCGGATACATCGGGAAGCGTGCGCAGAGGGCCTGGACCTCGGCCTGGACCTTGGCCTCGACCGCGGCGTTGCCGTCTGCGCCGTGGGCCGCCAGCCCGTCCACCACCTCGATGATCCAGTCGCCGATCTGGCGGAACTCGACCTCGCCAAAGCCGCGCGTCGTCCCCGCAGGCGAGCCCAGCCGGATGCCCGACGTGATCGTCGGTTTCTCGTCGTCAAACGGCACGCCGTTCTTGTTGCACGTGATGTGCGCGCGCCCCAGCGCCTGTTCGGTCGCGTTGCCCTTGACCCCCTTGGGCCGCAGATCGACCAGCATCACATGGGTGTCCGTACCATGCGTCACCGTATCGAGACCGCCCTTGTGCAGCTGGTCCGCCAGCGCCTGCGCGTTGCGGATCACCTGCTGCTGATAGGTCTTGAACGACGGCTCCAGCGCCTCGCCAAAGGCCACGGCCTTGGCCGCGATCACGTGCATCAGAGGCCCGCCCTGGATGCCCGGAAAGATCGCCGAGTTGAACTTCTTCGCCAGCGCCTCGTCATTGGTCAGGATCATGCCACCGCGCGGACCACGCAAGGTCTTGTGGGTGGTGGTGGTGGCAACGTGCACATGTGGGAAGGGGCTGGGGTACTCACCGGCCGCAATCAGGCCCGCAAAATGCGCCACATCCGCCAGCACCCAGGCGCCCACCTTGTCCGCGATCTCGCGAATGCGGGCAAAGTCGATGACCCGCGGGATGGCTGACCCACCGGCGATGATCATCTGCGGCTTGTGCTCCAGCGCCAGTGCTTCGATCTGGTCATAGTCGATGTCCAGCGTGTCGCGGCGCACACCATACTGCACCGCATTGAACCACTTGCCCGACTGGTTGGGCCGCGCGCCGTGCGTCAGGTGACCGCCCGCATCGAGGCTCATGCCGAGGATCGTGTCGCCGGGCTGCAACAGCGCCTGGAACACGCCCTGGTTGGCCTGGCTGCCCGAGTTCGGCTGCACGTTGGCAAAACCGCAGTCAAAGAGCTGCTTGGCCCGCTCGATGGCGAGGTTTTCGGCCACGTCAACGTATTGGCAGCCGCCATAGTAGCGCCGTCCGGGATAGCCTTCGGCGTATTTGTTGGTCATGACACTGCCCTGCGCCTCGAGCACGGCAGCAGAGACGATGTTTTCGGACGCGATCAGTTCGATCTCGTCGCGCTGGCGGCCCAGCTCGTCACGGATCGAGCCAAAGAGCTCAGGATCACGGTCGGCGAGGGACTGGCTGAAAAAACCGTCGGTGCGATGTGGGGCGTTCAT
>NZ_CANLAG010000022.1 GCF_947488715.1 uncultured Tateyamaria sp.
GGCTTTGTTGCACAAATCGCGTGAGGGATTCCCTGTTTGGATTCAGTGGGGTAGCAACGGTGCATGAGCAGTTGGTCCTCTACGAAATACAAGACCACGAATTGGCCGTCTTACAATGACGCGTTGAAGCGGCGTGGGTCGCTGACGGTCTGGCTCGATCCAGACATGGCATGGCGTGCGCCACCAACGGGTAAACGCGGGCGGCAACCTGAGTTCAGCAACTCGGCCATCCAAATCTGTCTCACGATGAAGGTGCTGTTTGGCATGCCTTTGCGGCAAACGACGGGGTTCGTGCAAAGCCTGCTGCGTCTGGCAGGGCTAGACTGAAAAGTGCCGGACTTCAGCACTCTGTGCCGCCGTCAGAAGTCACTCTACGTTGCCATCCCCTATCGCGGAGGGACGGGCCTTTTGCACCTGCTGATCCCCTCTCGGGACATTGCTGCGCAATACCCTGCCGGGCAATGGACGCGACAGGGATCAAGGCAGAGGGTGAAGGCTGACCGGATATCACCGCCGAAACCGCGCAGAGACGAAGATGAACTGCGTCAAACGCCTTGGCCAGGGCCTCATGGCCCGAGACTTCGACCGGCAGCTTGCCGAGCTCCAAGTCCGGATCGCGGTGCTCAACCGCTACACCGCCCTTGGCATACCCATCACTGCGCCCACAGGATAAATCCGCCCGGTGAAAGCAGAAGCCCGCTCAGACACCGATTTGTGCAACAGAACC
>NZ_CANLAG010000023.1 GCF_947488715.1 uncultured Tateyamaria sp.
TTTCGATCCGGTTACGCCGTTTGTAGCGGCGCTTGTCGTACTTGACGGTTTTCTTCCGCTGCTTCCGGCCAGGGATACATGCCCGTATCCCCTTGTCTTTCAACGCGTCTCTGAACCAATCCGCGTCATAGCCGCGATCCCCGAGCAGCCAGTCGACATTTGGCAGGCCCGCGAGCAGCGCCCGCGCACCGATGTAGTCACTGACTTGTCCGGCAGTGACGAAGAGGTCGAGCGGGCGACCTTGGCTGTCGCAGATGGCGTGCAGCTTGGTGTTCATGCCGCCCTTTGTCCTGCCGATCAGGCGTCCACGCCCCCCTTTTTGACGCCCATGCTGGTCGCGGTGCGGTGGGCCTTCAAATAGGTCGCGTCGATCATCACAGTCTTCGTCTCGCCGTGTTCCGCAGCCAACCCGGTCATCATCCGGGCAAAGATTCCCTTATCGCTCCACCGCTTCCAGCGATTGTACAGGGTCTTGTGCGGACCGTATTCCGCAGGCGCGTCGCGCCACCGCAAGCCATTGCGATTGATGAAAATAATCCCGCTCAACACACGCCTATCGTCGACGCGCGGCCTACCGTGGGACTTGGGAAAGAAGGGCTCAAGGCGCGCCATCTGCGCGTCGCTCAACCAGAAAAGATCAGACATACTAACCGCTCGTTTGTGAATCG
>NZ_CANLAG010000024.1 GCF_947488715.1 uncultured Tateyamaria sp.
CTCATTGAGTGTCAAAGCCAGTAGATAACGATTGCCGCGAGGGCGATTGCTGAAAGGAAGACCTTTGGGCACCTGTCGTAACGGGTTGCCACACGCCTCCAATCCTTCAACCTGCCGAACATGGTTTCGATCCGGTTACGCCGTTTGTAGCGGCGCTTGTCGTACTTGACGGTTTTCTTCCGCTGCTTCCGGCCAGGGATA